>CAIMLR010000038.1 GCA_903842345.1 uncultured Myxococcales bacterium | reverse complement strand
GTGCAGGATTATGCCGACGTCTTTTACGCGTACGGCACGACGGGGCGCTCGCTCTTCTATGCCGTGGGCGGCAAGGCGAGCACGGCAGACGAGCTCGACGCGTGTATCCGCGGCGTGGAAGCGGACCGGACGGCCGGCAAGGACGCTGCGGGCAAGGTCGTCCCGGCGCCGCACCTGATCCCGGTGGTGCCGGAGACCGACCTGCCGATGCTCAAGAAGCTCGTCACGCAGGTCCGCGCGGGGCTGGCGGCGGCGACCCTGGAGACGGACGGGCGGACGGCGATGACCACGCGGCGGGATGCCCTGGGCCAGCAGATTCGCCGCGCGACGCCGCTGGTAGAGAAGCTGGTGCGGCGGCTGAACAAGGAGACGCCGGCGCGGCTGGCGGATTTTGGCGTGAAGCCGCGGTAGGGCGGGAAGTTCCGGTGGCGGCCCGCCACGCAGCGCCTACCCTGTGTGCGGGCAATCGGCGCAACGGGTGGGGCGCTGGTCACTGGTCCCTGTTTCGTTGCCTTCACTTTGGGTGACGGAATCACATTGGACGCCGGACACGCAAAGTGGTCCAATGGAATCGTTGCGGTTTCCCGCACGTCTCGGGGGCAAGATGACAACCGGCCGTTCGAACCGCTTCAGACGCGGTACAATGATCGCCGCTGTGGTCGCGTTGTCGTTCGGCTGTTCCGGCGGCGTCGGTTCTCAGTCATCCAGTGACGCCTCTGCGACGTCCGACGGCGATGCTGTCCTCGCGGTCGTCGACGCGTCTGCGACTTCAGATGCCGACGCTGTGGACGTGGTTAGTGACGCCTCTCCCTTGTCAGACGCCGACCTCACCGACGCAGTCAAAGACGCCCAGCCGTCCCCGTGCGGCGGGGACACTTGCCAACCAACCCAGATTTGCGTGACGGACTACCCGGGCGAAGAAGACACTGCGCCGTGGTGGACGTATTCATGCGTCGCGATTTCGGACTCGTGCAAGGGGACGACATGCGAATGTTTGTGTCCGACGTGGGGTGGCTCTGTCTGCGTGCAGACTGATACGGGTATCGAATGCCACCACCCGTGACCTTGGTCATCCAATCGCCAAAGACTCGGACTCGCGCCCATGACGGTTGAATCGTCCCGCCAGAACGCCCTGAATCGCCTCGCCGTCCGCATGACCGCCTTGGCAGAACGATGGTTGCCCGACGCCTTCGTGTTCGCCCTCATCGGCACAATCGCCGTAGTTCTCGCAGCTTTCGCGACGGGAATGCAACCGGCCGCCGTCGCCAACAGTTGGGGCGTGGGCATTTGGGCGGCGGCGCTGCTCGCCTGCCGGAACTGCGAAACGACAAGGGGATCCAGATGGCCAACTTCGTCCTCGTTCACGGCGCTTGGCACGGCGGATGGTGCTGGCGCCGTGTGGTGCAGGCTTTGGCGGAGGCTGGGCACCGCGCCCATGCCGTGACGCTGACAGGCGTGGGCGAGCGCGCGCACTTGATGTCGCCGCTCCTCAACCTGGAGACGCACATCGCGGACGTCCGCAGCGCCATCGAGGCGGAAGAGATGGACGACGTGGTACTGGCTGTGCATTCCTATGCCGGCCTGATCGGGACCGCCATCGCCGACCGGATGCCCGGCCGCCTGCGCCACTTGGTGTATGTCGACGCCGTGGTGCCGACGCCCGGCGAAAGCTGGAGCAGCACCCATGCGCTCGCCACCCGCGAAGCCCGGCTCGCGGCGGCGCAGGCATCGCCTGATTTCAGCTTTCCGCCGCCCGACCCGGCGATTTTCGGGCTGGCGGGCGCGGATCTGGCATGGGTGAGGCGACGCCAGACGGCGCAACCCGGCCACACGTATCAGGCGCCGCTGGACTTTGACCCGCGACGGGTCGCTGCCGTGCCGCGGACGTTTGTGAGCTGCATCCAGCCGGCGCTGGGCACCATCGATGCGATTCGCCACCGGGTGACGGACGGCCGGTTCTGGGACGGCGCCTGGCAAGGGGGCGGCGGCGCGCGCCTCGTCGAACTGCCAACCGGCCACGATCCGATGATCACAGCGCCCCAGGACCTGACGCGCGTCCTGCTGGAATGCGCTGCCTGATGGCGTCGGTTTTCCACGTCGACCTTGCGCCCGCACCGCGCGCGAGGCGCTCCCTCACGGCGCCAGCGCGTAGATCACGCCCGTGAACACGTCGGCCGCCCACACATCGCCCGTGGCGTTGCGGCCAAATGTGGCAATGTGCGCGCCGGATTCGGTCAAATGCCACGCCGTCGCGGTGCCGGTCTGGCTGACGGGCAAGTCCAGGGCCCAGATGGCGCCGGACGTGAAGTCGCCGACGACGTACTTGCCGCGGAGCTGGGGCACGGCGTTCCCGGTCGCGACGTAGCCGCCGGTGATGCACGCGCCGACCTCGTGGGCGTACTGCCAAACCGGGTCGACCGTTCCGTCGCCGGTGCAGCCGCTGTCGGGTGGGTAGCAGCTCCTGCCCTCGCGCCGGTTCCAGCCGAGGTTGTCGCCGCGCGCCACCAGATTGACCTCCTCCCACGCGTTCTGGCCGACGTCTGCCACGATCAGGCGCCCCGCCGGGTCAAAACTGTAGCGCCACGGGTTGCGCAGTCCCAGCGCCCAGATTTCCGGCCGCCAGCCCGCCCGTCCGACAAACGGATTGTCCGCCGGCACCGCGTAGGCCAGACCCGGGTCGGCGCGGTCGACATCGAGGCGCAACATCTTGCCGAGGAGCACGTTGGGATTCTGGCCGTTGCCGTGCGGATCCCCGCCGGAGCCGCCGTCGCCCAAACCGACATACAGCTTGCCATCGGGCCCAAACTGCAGCTGTCCCGCCTTGTGGTTGGTGTACGGTTGGCGCACCTCCAGGACCAGTCCAACGCGCTCGGGCGGCACCGTGCGCACCGGCCCGCGCGCCCGCCATTGGACAATTTGCGTCCAGTCCGTCGCCGCGTCGCCCTCGCCTTTGCGCACCACCGTGTTGAGGAAAAACCGGCCATTCTTGGCAAAATCCGGGTGCAGGGCAACGCCAAGCAGGCCCTCCTCACCGTCATGGGCCACGTCGGCGTGCAGGTACAGTCCCCGCGTTTGGCCGTTGGCCGCCAGCCACGCGAGGTCCCCGTCCTTCTGCGCAATGAGCCAGACATCCTCGCCGGCGACGTACTGCAGGTCGGTCGGCATCTTGAAGCCGTCCGCGACTTTGCGCAGGTGCACCGGGATTTCTCCTGCCACGCGCGCGGGGACGTGCGCTTGGGCGCCAAAGCCCGGCCCGTGGTGATGGTGGTGGCCAAACGGCGCTGCGCGCTGCCAAATCGCTGCGCCCAGCAGCGCGAGCAGGACAAGGAGCAGCAGCGCGATCCGGGCACGTGGCGACATGAATCCCTCCGCGGGTGGAGCGCCATCATCGGGCCAGACGGGCGGGTGTCAACCCCAAGCGGCCGCATTGGAGCGGCGGATTTTGGCGCAAGACGCGGTCGGGCAGGGGGGACGCAATTGCCTCGCAGCAACAACTTCTGCGCGTCGTCTTGACACCCCTCAGTCTCTCCCGCACCCTCGCGGCATGTGAATTCGCGACGTCGTGCGCCCTGCGGTGGGGTTCCGTCTTGAGCGATATTCGCATCATTGTCCCAGGAGTTCTCATGTTCAAGCGCACCCTGATCGCTGCCATCCTCATGTCATCGTTCACTGTTTCGACCGCTTTCGCCGACGTCCTTGTCAGCGTCTCCCACGAAGTCAAGGATTTCGCGACGTGGAAGAAGGGCTTTGACGGCGACAAGGCCATGCGCAAAAAGGCGGGTTTCAAAGACCTCTATGTCTCGCAGGACATCGCCAAGCCCAATCTGGTTTACATCGGCTTCTCGGCCAAGGACGAGGCTTCGGCCAAGGCGTTCATCGCGAACCCGAAGCTGAAAGAAACGATGGAAAAATGTGGCGTCATTAGCACGCCGACCATCGTGATTTCGAATCTCGCCAAGAAGTAATTCGCTGGCGCGCAGCGGGGCTGGCAGCACGTTTGCCGGCCCCGCTGCGGTGCCACGCCTCAGGCGACCGCGCCAAAGAGCGCGCCGGCGCCAGCGGTGATGGCCATGGCCAGCGCGCCCCAGAACGTCACGCGCCCTGCACCGACGAGGAGGCCCGCGCCACCCACGCGCGCGGCGCCCGCACCGAGGGCCGCGAGAAAACCAAGCGACGTGCCAGAAACCCACCAAATCAGCCCGCGATCGGGCGAAATCGCAGTCACCGCGAGTGGCAGGACGGCGCCCACTGCGAAGCTCGCGGCTGAGGCGAGGGCCGCCTGCACGGGCCGCGCGGTCATCGTCGCCGAGATGCCCAGCTCATCGTGGGCGTGCGCGGCGATCGCGTTGTGCGCCATCAACTGTTCAGCCACCTGTTTTGCCAACGTTTCGGTTAGCCCGCGACGGACGTAGATTCCGGCAAGCTCGCGGTATTCGGCGGCCGGATTGTCGCGCAGCTCGGCGCGTTCGCGTGTCAGGTCGGCCTTCTCCGTGTCGGCTTGCGAATGGACGGAGACGTACTCGCCCGCAGCCATGGACATCGCCCCGGCGACAAGCCCCGCGACGCCGGTCAAGAGGATGCTGCTGTGGCTGGCATGCGCGGCGGCGACGCCGGCTACCAAGCTGGCGGTGGAAACGATGCCGTCGTTGGCGCCCAGGACGGCGGCGCGGAGCCAGCCGATGCGGTCGGTGCGGTGGCGTTCCAGGTGACGGGCGATGTGGTGCATGAGGCAGAACCTTGCGCGTGCGGCGAGTCGCCGCGCACGTGGGCAAGGTAGGTGATTTTGGCGGAAGCGGCCGGTTCTCCGTGCAAAAGTGTAAGCACGCCAAAGATCAGGAAAATTTCCGCCGGAAAATCATCAGCGCATTCGGTGCCACGGCCTCGCACGCCCTCGTCTCGTCGCGAATCGCGCCGATCCGGCGCAAGGAATTGTGCGATTGCCGGGGCTTGCTGGCTGGCCTACGATCGGCGCGGGGGCCGCCACAGGTGGCAAGGGGTGGATAATGCGCATCACGCAAATGGCAGGAATTTGTCTGGGCACGGCGGCAGCGCTGTTTTTGTTGGGCGGTTGTGGCGATGACGTGGCAGTGGGCCCCGGATACGTGCCGCTCGATTACGCCGCCGATGGCGCCGGGTTGGATGACAGCCTCGGCGCGACGGATGTGACCGGGAGCGAGACTGCGCCGCCCGCGGACGGCGTCCTCGTCGATGTGCCGCTGTTGGACACGCTCCCGTCGGACAGCCTTGTCGATGCGCTTCCCGACACCCCGCCGCCGGTGGACGTCGAGCCGGACGTCATCGCGCTCGCTTGCCCCGCGTTGGCCGCACCCGCGCACGGCATGATTTCCGCGAGCACGGTCAAGGCTGGCGCGAGCGTCACCTTCACCTGTGAGTCGGGCTACGCGCTGATCGGCGTGGACAGCTTGACCTGCCAACCGGACGGCAACTGGTCGGACACGCCCCCGACCTGTGAACCCGTCGAATGCCCGGCGTTGAACGCCCCGGCGAATGGCCACGTTGCCGCAGCGTCAAAACTGCTTGGCAGCACAGCGAGCTATTCCTGCGACGGCGGTTTCGCCCTCAACGGCGTTGCCAACCGCACGTGTCAGGCCAACGGCCAGTGGAGCGGCGCGGCGCCGACGTGCAACGCCGTCAGCGGCTGCGACGGCAAACCCTGCCAGAACGGCGCGACCTGCACGGACCTCACGCCCGGCTACACCTGTGCGTGCGTGCCCGGCTGGACCGGCGCCAACTGCGACGTGCCCGTTGACTGCGGTCCCCTCAGCGGCCCCGCCAACGGCAGCGTCACCACGAGCAACACCACCAACGGCGGCACCGCAACGTACGTGTGCATCGCGGGCTTTGCCCTGAGCGGCAATGGCGGCAACGGCCTGCGCACGTGCCAGCCCGATGGCATCTGGAGCGGCGTTGCGCCGACGTGCGCGCCCATCACGTGCCCGGCCGGCAATCCGCCCGCCAACGGCAGCGTCGCCCCTGCCAACCCGGTGTATGGCGCAGAAGCGGACTATCTCTGCAATGACGGCTTCCTGTTGGTCGGAGCAGCGACGCGGGTCTGTCAGGTTGACGGGACCCTCGCCGGCGCGGCACCGCTCTGCAATCCCGTGACCTGCACGACGGCTGCACCCGACAACGGCACGGTCAGCGACCCGAGCGTCACCTATCAAGGGCAGGTCAACTACGCGTGCAACCAGGGATTCCAGATTGGCAGCGGCGACGCGCAGCGCGTTTGCCTGGCCAACGGGACCTTCAGCGGCGCGATGCCGACGTGCATCGTCGCGACCGGCGGCTGCGACGGCAATCCGTGCGGCGCGCACGCGACCGGCTGCACGGCGACCGGCGCGACAACGTACACCTGCGCTTGCTCCGCCGGTTGGAGCGGCAGCGACTGCAACGCGCCCGTGGACTGCGGCGTGCTCGCCAACCCCGCCAACGGCACCGTCAACGCCGGCGCGACGACGTTGGACAACACCGCGACCTACAGCTGCAACGCCGGTTACCTCGCGAACGGCGCGACGCTGCGCACCTGTCTCGCCGACGGCACATGGTCCGGCGCGGCGGCCACGTGCGCGGCGATCAGCTGCGGCGGCTTGACCCCGCCCACGCATGGCTCGCTTGACGCGGCGTCGGTGAGCTATCCGGGCAGCGTCAATTACGGCTGCGACGCCGGCTACCTCCTGAGCGGCACCGCGACGCGCGCCTGCCAAGCGGACGGCTCCTTCAGCGGCCTCGCGCCGTCCTGCAACCCGTTGGACTGCGGCGCGCTCGTGGCGCCCCTCAACGGGTCTGTCACCGGCCCGACGACCTACGGCGCCACCGCGACGTATGGCTGCAACGGCGGCTATTTGTTGGCCGGCACGACGGACACGACGTGCACAGCCAGCGGCGCCTGGAGCACGGCGGCACCGACCTGCACGCTCGCGCCCACGCCGTGCACGCCCAACCCCTGCACCAACGGCGGGACCTGCACGCCGGGCGCTGGCTCGGCCTACGTCTGCGGCTGCCTCGCCGGGTACTCAGGTGGCAACTGCGAGACGCCCGTCGTTTGCGCCGGCGCCACCGGCCCGACCAACGGCAGCGTCAGCGCGGCGAGCGCCAGCCTGGGGAACGCCATCACCTACGCGTGCGATCCCGGCTACAACATGAGCGGCGGCACCAGCCGGGTTTGCCAGGCCGACGGCACATTCGCGGGAACCGCGCCCACGTGCGGGGCAGTCGTCTGCACCAGCGCCGTCGCACCCGCGGGCGGCACCGTCAGCGCATCGAGCGCGGCCTATCCAGCGTCCATCACCTACGCCTGCAACGCGGGCTACACCTTGACCGGCAGCGCCACGCAGACTTGCCAGGCCAACGCCACTTTCAGCGGCACGCCGCCCACGTGCGCACCGGTTTCGTGCGGCACCCTCGCCGCACCGGCAAACGGCACCCTCACCGTCCCCGCCACGACGTTTGGCAGCGCCGCGAGCTACGCGTGCAACGCCGGCTACGCGCTGACCGGCACCGCCACGCGCACGTGCCAAGCGGACGGCGCATGGTCTGGCGCCGTACCGAGCTGCACGCTTGTCCTCAACGGCTGCGGCAGCGCGCCCTGCAAGAATGGCGGCACCTGCACCCCCGTGGGACCCAGCGGTTTCAGCTGCGCTTGCACGACGGGCTGGACGGGCACCGACTGCGCAACGCCCATCGTCTGCAGCGGCGCCAGCGCGCCCGTGAACGGCGGCGTGAGCGCGACGACAGCGAACTACGGCGCCAACGTGACGTACAGCTGCAACAGCGGCTATGCGCTTGCGGGCAGTGCCACGCGCGCTTGCCAGGCCAATGGCGCTTTTGCCGGCACCGCCCCCACGTGTGCGGCTGTCACCTGCGGCGGCGCGACTGCACCCATCAACGGCAACGTGAGCGCGACGAGCGTGAGCTACCCCGCGGCCATCACGTACAGCTGCGCCAGCGGGTACAGTTTGACGGGCAATGGCGGCTCGGCGACGCGCACGTGCCAGGCTGACACGACGTTGAGCGGCAGCGCCCCGACCTGCGCGCCTGTCACCTGCCCGGCCAGCGCACCGACGAACGGCACGGTCAGCGCGCCGTCCACCACGTTTGGCAACGCTGTCACGTACACATGCAACGCTGGCTACACGTTGGCGGGAAGCGGGAGCGGCACCTGCACCGCCGCGGGCACGCTGGACAACGCGACGCCGACTTGTGCGCCGGTCAACTGCCCGAGCTTGGCGGCGCCGACCAACGGCACGGTCACGGTTCCCAGCACGACCTACGGCTCGATTGGCACGTACGGCTGCAACAGCGGCTTTGCCCTCACCGGCAACACCACCACGACGTGCAGCGCCGCCGGCACGTGGAGCAGCGCGGCACCGACGTGCGTCGCGACCGTGACACCGTGCACGCCGAATCCTTGCCTCAACAGCGGCGTCTGCACCGTGGTCGGCGCGGGCTACACCTGCGCGTGTTCCGCGGGCTATGGCGGCACGAACTGCGGCACGCCTGTGCAATGCAGCAGCGGCGTCAGTGCGCCGACAAATGGCGGTGTCTCCGCGACGAGCGCAACGTATGGCAACAGCGTCACCTACAGCTGCAACAGCGGCTATTCGCTGGCCAGCGGCAGCGCGACGCGCACTTGCCAGGCAGACGGCACCTTCAGCGGCACGCAGCCGACCTGCGGCGCTGTGACGTGCTCCGGAGCAGTCGCGCCGCAGAACGGCACGGTCTCGGCAGCCAGCGCGACGTTTGGCAACAACGTGACGTACGCCTGCAACAGCGGCTACACCGTGACCGGCAGCGCCACCCGCGCGTGTCAGGCCAACGGCACGTTCGCTGGCGCCGCACCGACCTGTTCACCCGTCAACTGCGGCACGCCGACGTTGACGAACGGCACGGCCACGGCGCCCGTCACGACCTTTGGCGCGACCGTCACGTACGCGTGCAGCGCGGGCTACGGCATCGTCGGGGCCGCCACCGCCACGTGCCAGGCCAACGCTACGTGGCCCACACCGCCGACCTGCGTGGCCGATTGCGGCGCGCTCGCCAACCCCGCCAATGGGACCGTCGCCGTTGCGCCCAACACGCTTTTGAACGGCGTCGCGACCTACACCTGCAACGCCAATGCGACGATGACCGGTTCCCCCACGCGCACCTGCGCGGTTGCGGGCTGGTCGGGCAGCGCGCCGACCTGTACGGCGGTCCCGGTGTTCTGCGACGTGGTCTACCACTTGGCGACCGGCGCGACGCAATACGGCAACTTCCACGTGTACGCCCAGGCCGCGCTGACGGTGAACAAGACCGTCGCCGTTGGCTCGCACACGTTGACGCCCGCGTACGGCAATACGCCGAACTACACCGCGATGACTGATCCGCTCACCGTGGCGGGCTACCCGCAGGGCTGGGCGCGCATCCGCTACCCGGCCAACGCCGCTGGCAATGCGCCGATTGCCGGTGCGGTCAGCCTCATCGAGCTGTATCTCCCCGTCGACAGCGCCAACCTGGCGATGACCGCGTTGGGCCCCAACGTCACCATCGCGATTGACGGCACCGCCGGCATCTTCCAGACCACGACGGTCGGCTGCACGGCGCCCGCGACGCGTTGCCTCGCGCTCAACAACGGCTCGCCGATCCTGCAACGCAACTGCACGCCCATCGCGACGGGCACTGTGGTCGGCACGGCGTTGACGTGGGACACGTGCAGCATCAACGCCCCGGCCGGCACGACGGGAACGCCCAACGCGACGCAATTGGACTTCACGACCGACATGTCCATTGCGAGCGCCACGGACAAGGGCTGTATCGCCAACATGACCGCGTTCGGCGGCGTGAAGTGTCTCGGCGGGCTCGCCGGCTGCGGTGCTGCGGGGACGCTGACGACGACGCCCACGGCATCGGTCTGGGACGAGAAGTTGCCTTCCGCGACGCTCAGCTCAGCGACGTACGCGACCGCGACGCTGACGATTCCGGAGTTCATCATCCCGGAGAGCAGCGCGACGACCTACCTCGGCGCGCGCGTGACCGGCGCCGTCGTCGCCTCGGTCCAGTGCGGCCAAGTCGCTGCGTTGACGTGCAACGTGCAGTAGCGCGGCGGCGATGAGACCAGCGGCAGCCTTGCGATTCGCCGCGGCAACCCGCACGATGTGGGCGTCGCCATTCAAGGAGCCGCCTCATGCAGAAGACCCGCTCGTTCGCCCATCTCCTTGTGGCCACTGCGCTTGCCGGATGTTCCGCCACAACGTCGGCCGGAGCTGCGGCGGACACGACCACGGCCGAAGACGCGCAGATCAGCAACGGCGATGCCAGCGATTCCGATACGGCGACGAACGACGTGGCGGTCACCGATACGGCGTCCGGCGACACGGTGAGTGGCGACATCGCGGCCTCCGACGCCGCCAAGGACCAGGCGGGGGCCGATGGGGCGCCGTCCTGCAGCGATTTCACGGCGCCCCCCAAGACGTCGCCCACCTCGATCGTCGTCCTCAACAGCACGGCCAACAACCTCTACCTCGGTCCGCCGGTGCAAAACTGCAAGTTCAATCCAGGCTTTGCCATCAACGGCCCCAAAGGCGAGCCGTACGTCGTGTCGCTCGACCCGTGCACCTTCACCTGTGGCGCCTTGCAGACCCAAGGCTGCGGCTGCGCACCGGTGGCCTGCCAGCCCTCGATCGTCACCTTGGTCGCGCCGGGCAAGTCGGTCGACTTTGGCTGGACGGGCACGGTGTTCTACCCGGACGCCATGCCGGGCAGCTGCTACAGCGACAGCCAGTGCGTCGCCAAGGGTTGCTTCTTTGAAGCCGCCGCACTCACCGATTCCACCATCTCCATCGACGCGTACCCCGGCGCCACCTGCAACGGCGCGCCCTGCAGCGACTGCACCCCCGGCGCGAGCGGCAACTGCACAATCAGCGGCGCGTCCAGCACCAGCGGCACTGCGGCAACGGCGACGGCGCAGTGGAGCGGCCAGGGCAGCGTCCAGATCGTCTTCAAGTAGGACGCGCGCGGTTCGCGAGTCGGACGGGAAGCCACGGGCGCCGCACACCGGTGCGCCGGCTCGAGGGTGCTTGACGGCGCTTGAGGACGGGGCAGACTGCGCGCGCGGTTGCCAAACGACGGTTGGGTCCCCGGCGGAGCCAGCGCGTTTGCCCGTTCACATCCCGGCTTGGGCAGGCTGCGCAAACAAGTGTTTCATCGCCTTTCAGGCCCAGACCGCAACGGAAGCCCGATGTCCAGTCCCAACTCTTCCACAGAAACCCTCGGCGACGGCATCTACGTCACGCGTTCCAGCCTCGCTGACGCGCTCGTCGTCAGCCCCGAGCTTGGCGAACTGCTCGTGCAGTCGCGCAACGCCTACGCGTGGCGCGGTTCCCCGCGCGAGAGCCAGAAGCGGATGCTCGATTTGACCAGCGACGCGGCGCGGGCGATGGCGGCGCTCAACGCCACGACGCTGCAGCAACTTGTCGCGAGAATTGCCAAGTGGGACAGCGGACGCACGGACGCGGCGATTGCGGGCTGGACGACCGACCAGCGCGAACAGGCGCGGACGGCGCTCGTGGAACTGCACGGCGGGCGCAATGTGAGGAAAGGGCTGCTGGAACTCGACGCGTTGCCGGGCCTTGACCTGGTGTTGGCGACGAAGATCTATCGGTTCATCGCGCCGGCGATTGGCGCGGCGGGCGACCGTCACTCGACGTATTTTGCCAACTCCCTGGCCGTTCATGACGACGATGGCCCGCTCACTGAGGCCACGGATTTTCGTCGGGAATGGGCAAGCGGGTCCCACGCCGCTTCGCGCTGGGCTATCTACGGCGACAAGGAAGTGGAGGCGGACGAATACGCGGAGCGTTACCTTCCGCTGCTCGCCGGGATCGCCAAAGCGCTGAACGCGAGCGGCAGGCAGCACACCTGCGCGGCGCGCGGGGTCGCGGTGGATTGGCTGCCGGCCGACGTTGAGATGGCGATGGCCTTTTGGTGGGCGAAGCACGGTCCGCGCTGACAGGTTTGGGAGGAGGGAACGGCGCAGCGTGCGGACCCTTTCGTGCCGTGTCAGTTGCCGCCCAGTGCCCATCGACCTACCTTGGCGATGAGTGCGGCTTCTCCCAGCCGCTCCCGTGGGGATCCGTTTTGCCGCCACCCAGCACCATCAATTCATTTTTTCGCCGCTTGGGGCGACCGACCCGCGAGGATCGCCCGCCCGAGCCGGAGCACAACGCGATTGGCCAGAATATCGACACGATTCTCGCGTTTTACCAACGAGGCGAGCAGAAAATCAACCGCTCGCAGCGGTCCATCGAGTACATCAGCAGCCTCATGGGGCGGCCGATGTTTCTCGCCTGCGTCCTGATGTTCGTGCCGCTCTGGGTCGGCCTGAGCACCGTCGCGGCAACGCGTTACGGCCGTGAGCTGGACGGTCCGCCGTATCCGTGGCTGCAGGGCTTCATCAGCCTCGCCGGGCTGCTGACTTCCACGGTGGTGTTGATCCGGCAAAACCGCATGAGCAAGCTGGAGGCGCACCGCGCGCACCTGGACCTGCAGGTGAATCTGCTGACGGAGCAGAAGGTGACGAAAATCATCAATTTGCTGGCCGAGCTGCGCCGCGACCTGCCCATGGTCAAGGACCTGGAGGATCCCGAGTTGGCCGCGCTGCAGCAGCCGACCGATGCGGAAGCCATGCTCGCCGCGATTCAGGAGTGGCGCAAGGCCGACGTCGTCGTCGAAGTGACCGTCAATTCAGAGGATACCGAGACGGACCTGCCCATCCCGATGGGCTGACGGCGCGCGCGGAGCTGGGAATTTTCAAACCATTCGGTTTTGACTAATCCTCGTTGCGAACTATCTCATGGTCGGCGCGGCGCAGCGACTTACTTTGAAAGAGTTGATGCGATGCGGATTGAGGAGATTCGCGGGGCAGGTTTGGCGTCCTCGGCGCTTCTTCCATTCATCGCTTGCGTCGGCGCGTGCGGACCCAAAATCAACGTATCTGCGCCATTGTTCACCGCGTCGGTTGTTCCAACCCAGTGCATCCATTCGCCGCATTCTTTTTCAGCACTCTCGCTGCTATTTGGAGTTTTTGCATGATGATCCACCTCAAGGCCCCGCAACGCACACCCGCGCTCTGGCTTTCCACCGCGATTTATCTCAACGCGGCCTTCCTGACCTTTGCGCTCGCCGGCTGCAGCAGCATGGCCGCCACTGCGGATTCCGCTGACGCCAGCAGCAGCCTCTTGACGGTCACCGCGGCGACTCCCGCGGATGGCGCATCGGACGTGGCCCCCAACGTCAGGATCGCCGTCGCATTCAGCACGGCAATCGACCCGACGACCGTGAACGCGACGTCGTTTCTGGTCAAGCAAGGCGATTCCGCGCTCGCCGGAACCGTCACCGTCAATCCCGACGGGCGGACCGCCACGTTTGCCTCCGCGCAGCGTTTGCCCGGGACGGCGTTGCTCTTCGCGACCCTGACGCGCGATGCCAAAGGCGTGGCCGGCGAGACGCTCGCCGCAGATTTCACCTGGAGCTTCACGACCGGCGCCGACGCGGACACGACCGCGCCTTCCGTCACGGCCACCACGCCGGGCAACGGCGCCACTGGCACGACAATCAACACCAAGATTGCCGCGACTTTCAGCGAAGCGATGGACCCACTGACCCTCAACGCAACGACCTGGAGCGTCAAGCAGGGCACGACCATGATTCCCGGCAGCCTGGTCTATGGCTCGTCCGGCACAACCGCGGTCTTTACGCCCAGCGCGACGCTGCCGATCAACACGGCGTTCACCGTCACCGTGACCTCCGGCGCCATGGACCTGGCCGGCAATCCGCTGGCCGCTCCCTACATCTGGACATTCACGACCGGCACCAGCAACGCCAAGGGCCCGCCGTCGGTCTTTCTCGGCACAGCCGGCAACTTTGCCGTCCTCTCCAAGTCGGGCGTCTCCAGCGTCCCCGGCTCCCTGATTGTCGGGGACCTGGGCGTCAGCCCGGCCGCCGCCACCTACATGACCGGATTCTCGCTCGTCGCTGACGCCAGCAACGTCTTTTCGACTTCGCCGCAGGTCACCGGCAAGATCTACGCCGCCAACTATGCCGTCCCGACGCCCGCCAACCTCACCACTGCCATCAGCAATCTGGAAGGCGCCTATTCCGACGCGGCTGGCCGTCCCGGCCCAGATTTTCTTGAGCTCGGCAGTGGTGCCATCGGCGGCCTGACGCTCGCGCCGGGCCTGTACAAGTGGACGAGCACGCTGACCATTCCGACCGACGTGACGTTCTCCGGCGGCGCGGACGACGTCTGGATCCTGCAGACCACGGGCGATCTGGCCGAGGCCGCCGGCCAACACGTGGTGCTCGCGGGCGGCGCGCAGGCCAAGAACATCTTTTGGCAAATCGCTGGCGGTGCAACGCTGGGCGCGAACAGCCACTTTGAGGGCATCCTGATCAGCAAGACCGCCGTGACGTTGCAGACCGGAGCGACGATGAACGGCCAGATCCTGGCCCAGACGCACATCGCCCTGGAGCAGGCCACCGTGACCCGGCCCGCGCTGTAGTCCGCCCGCCTGCTTCACTTTTTCCACACCCACGAGGTCCCCATGTTAGCCATTCGCCTCTCTGGCAAAATCGCCGTGTCCACGTTTGTTTGCGGCCTGCTGGCATTCCCGGCCCTGGCCCAAGCCCAAGTCAGCCTGCAGGTTGGGCTGCCGATCCCCGAGCTGCAAATCAACGTCGGGTCGCCGCTCGTCTACGTCGGTCCCGGCGTCTGGGTGCTACCCAACAGCGATGAGGAAGTGTTCTACAACGGCGGCTGGTATTGGGCCCGCAGCCATGGCTACTGGTACCGTTCGCACGGCCGGCGCGGTGGGTGGGGCATGGTGAATGAGCAGTTCGTGCCCCAGCCGATCCGCTACTCCGAGCCTGGCCACTATCGCGGTTGGCAGGCGCCCGAGCACGCGCGGTCGATGGCGCCGCGTGGTTGGGAGGAGCGCCGCGCGCCGCAGCCGATGCAAATGCAGCGCGGCGACATGCCGCGCGGGCGGGTCCAGCAGCAGGAAGTGCGGGTGCGATCCGCGCCGGTATTCATCCCGACCGGGCGAAGCGGTGACGGTGGCGGACGCGGCCGCGGTGAGGGACAGGGCGGCGGACGCGGCGAAGGTGGCGGTCATGGTGGCGGCGAGGGCGGTGGCCACGGCGGCGGTCATGGTGGCGGCGAGGGCGGCGGTCATGGTGGCGGTCACGGTCGCGGTCACTGAGCGTGGGTCGGTTTGGCCGGCTTCTCCCACGTGAGACCAACGGGACTCAGCGATCGGGAACCACAGCGCGCGCCGCGGGTCAGCGGAGGCTCACCATCGCCCAGCACGTCTTCTTGCCCGAGAGCGCAATCTCCTGCGGCACGAAACCGCTGATTCCCGACAAGCGCGCCACTTCCCGCGTGTCCACATAGGCGACCGCATCGGTCGTCCCCGCGGCGTTCTTCTCCACTGCCACGCGCGCCAGGAATCGCCGATTGACTTGAATCTGCAGCGGCGCGCTGAGGCTCTTGCCGCCGCTGGTCTGCAGCGTGACGCTGCCTTGGGCAAAATGCAGCGAGACTGACCCGCCGTTCCCATTCATGGCCAAGGTCGCGGATTGGCCCGCGTCGGCGCCGGAGCCAAAGTCGACGCGCGCCGCCAGGGAACTCTCAGTCCCCGCGCCGACAATCGCGTGCGTGGCGGTCTCGCCTTGGTCAAAACACAGGGACCGACCGAGCCATTGGCCGCCGCCGGTGAACCCGCCGTTGTCCTTGCGAAAATCCGTGCCGAACCGGATGAAGTCTTTCTCATTGATCGGCAAACGCGTATTGAGCTGCGGCTGATGCACCGTCACCTGACCATCGGGCCACAGCACTTGCAGCGACGCGATTTGCTTGGCGTCGTACAGGCCAAAATGCAGCCGTCCTGCGAGGTTGGCGCCGCCAAAACCGTTGTTTGGGAACATCCACTGGCGCAGGTGCTGGGGCCCCGTACCGCCAGTGAGCACGACGTCCACGCGGGCGCCGACGGCGTTGAGATTCGAAGGGAAGCCGCGCAGGTCGAGTTCCAGCTTGCCGTTCTTGGTGCCGCGGTTCAGGAACACGCGCCAGGCTTCCATCGCGCCGGGATCGCTGCCGTCGGGGTCCATGCCGCCATTGCCTTGCACAAAATCGAGATCGAGGTCGCCGTCCAAGTCGAGCAGGGTGCCGCCATGGCCGCGGTACGGATAGCGGGTCGTGGCGCCTGACGCGGGATAATCAAGGTAGGCGGTTCGGTCGAGAAAATGCGGCATATCGCCCGGCTTCAGCGTCGCATTCAGCCAGAGTTGGTGGTGCCAGCCCATGCTCGGCTCGCCGCCGCCCATGTAGACCTCCGGGTAGCCGTCATCATTAAAATCGCCGACTTGTAGGCCCATTGACCAGGACAGACAGGGATCGGCATGGCCCAGGTTGCACGTCTCGGAATCGAGCTTGAAACCGCCCTTGCCATCGCCGATCCAGACGTGATTGGGCACTTCCGCGTTGCGGTACAGCATCGAGCCGACGACGATGTCGATGTGGCCGTCGGCGTTGAAGTCGCCAAAGCCATTCATCCAAGTGCCGAACCGCAGCTTGTCCGGCTGCTTCGGATCCAGGTAGTGATATTTCCAGCCGCTGAAATCCAATTTCTGCTCGGCAAACGTCCCATCCGCCTGATTGATCAGCAGCATCGGCTGGCC
The DNA here is from genome assembly GCA_903842345.1 of uncultured Myxococcales bacterium. Classification (GTDB taxonomy): domain Bacteria; phylum Myxococcota_A; class UBA9042; order UBA9042; family UBA9042; genus CAIYBN01. Next base: position 2,513 of record CAIMLR010000038.1, on the reverse strand, counting down.
GTAGCCATTCATCCACAGATCCGGCCAGCCATCCTCATTGGCGTCGATGACGGCAAGGCCACTCGCAGTCAGCGAGCCACGGGCGTTCGCCGCCACGCCGATCTCCGCAAAGCCGCCCTGACCGTTGTTGTGGTAGAGCAGGTTGGTGGGGACCTGGTAGCCCGGCGGATGGTTCTCGTTCTGGTCAAAAACGCCGCCGCATGTGGTGACGTACACGTCCTCAAAACCGTCATTGTCAAAATCCAGCACGTTCGCGTTGCGCCCGGCGATGTGCTCCGTCGTCGCCATGGTCTGCGTGTCGAGCGTGAAATTGCCTACGCCGTCATTGCGGTACAGCCGTACGCTGGCGAGGTACTTGGTGATGTCCTGGAGATCGGGCCAGTTGACAAGCAGCAGGTCCTGCGTCCCGTTGCCCAGCCGGTCCACTTGACCCGCAGCGATGCCCAGCGTGCCGTCGTACTCGAGCGTCGAGGCCAGCGAGAAGTGCAGCTGGTCGCCCGTCGCAAGCAGGACGCGCGGCGCGTGGCCCATCTGCGAGAAGGCGAAATCGATGAGGCCGTCCTTGTTGTAGTCACTGACCATCAGCGACTTGGTTGTCGCGTCCTGTTCCAGCAGGCCCATCAGCCGCGCCACCTCCTCCAACTCCGGCAGCTCGCGTCCCGGCGGCGCCGCGACGGCCCCCGCGATGGTTGTCGTCGGCGAGATAAACCCGCCGCAGATGGGCTCATTGCTGCCCACCACCGTACCGGACGCCGTGACAACGTAGCGGGCCGGCCGATTCGGCAAGTCCAGACTCGGAAACGCGCACATCAGGCTGCTGAATTGCGCGGTCTCGCCCGGCTGCAGGATCTTGCCTTGCAGCTGAGGCGGGTAGATGGGATCGGGCGTTCCTCCCGCCGCGATGCCGCGCACCGCGATGTCCGTCAGGGCAACCGCCTGGCCGCCGAGGTTGTGCACGGTAATGACCAGCGGGGTGGACGCAACGCCAGTCTGGCTCGGCACCGTCGCGCTCACTTCCAGCGCCCCGGAATCGTCGTGGCAGCCGGTCGACGGCGTGTCCGGTCGCGCCGCGATCACGATTTCCCGGCCTTCATCGCCGCCCGCCGCGTTCAGCTGCACCACGTGATCGTCGATGTCGTCCCAGCCCGGCGTCCAACTCAGCGTGCCATCCGGCCCCAACTCCGCGCCAGGCGGCGGGGCAACAGGCTGGCAGTCGCGGAACCACTGCATGGTCACCGGCTGACGCGCATAGCCCAGCGGCGGCCGCGTGGCGTGCAGGTGAAACGTCGACCCCGCAGGCACCGGAAAGCGCCCTTGGATGAGGTCGCCTTTCTGCACAACGTCCGGCGACTGCGGCGTATAGATGCCGTTGTGGTTGGTGTGCACGTCAGGCCGCCCGCCAGCCGTCGGCGCAGTCACAATGCGGGTGTCGCCCCCGGTAAAATCCCGAAAACAGTGATCTGCCTGCGTCTTGGCGCCGTCGTTCAGCCACTGCACGAGCAGCGCCCGCTCGCCGACGCTGGGCTGAGGCCAGCCCGCCGGTGGCATGACCTTGCCGGTCGGCCCAGGCGGCAGCGTCGTGTAGTCGCGGAGGTGGGCGATCTCCGTCTTGAGCGCGTCCGGGTCGTCCAGCGTCTCGTGCTCCGGTGCGCCATTGCGCGCAGCGCCGAGGACGCTCGCCGCATGGCAGGACGCGCAGTACTGGGTCAGCAAGGGCCGGACTTTTGTGTAGGTCGTTGGCGCCGCGGGCCACACGTGGGGGTGCGCGGGCTCAATTGGCGCCACGTCTACGGTCTGCGCCGCCGGAACATCGGCGCTCCCGGCATCGGCCGACGCATTCGCCCCGGTGTCATCCGTCGTGTCGGTCACAGCGTCGACGTCTGCGCCAGCGACAGCATTGGCGCCACCGTCATCGCTCGCTCCGCCGTGCGACGCTGACGCGCAGGCCGCCAGGAGTCCGACCAGACTGATTCCTATCCACTTCACCCGCATCGACGACTCCGGAAACACCGCGTGCGTAGGCACAGAGGCTGCCAAAGTATCGACGGCGCAGGAGTGAAATCAAGCGGATTTCCTGAGTAGATTCGTGTAGATACAAAGACGCATGTTTGCACACTGACGCTCACAATTCGCCGGCGAGCCACTGCGTGCCCAACCCAGGCGCCGCAATGACGCGAAAAGCCCCCCGAAGCGGTGTGCTTCGGAGGGCCTCGTCGCATGGGCACAGGGTTGACGGAGCGCTGCGGGCGCTCAGCTAGTGCTGCTGAATCTGCGCCTTGGCTTCAACGGGCTGAGGCGAACCTTCCGCGATGCGCCGCAGGATGGGCGCGAAGGGCAGGCCCACGACGGTGCCGATGAACGCGCCGATGACCAGGAAGAAGAAGAGCGAAGCGAAGAGGCCAAGCGCCATGCCGCCGCCGGTGACGATGCGGGCGAGGATGGACGGCTCGGCGGCGTTGCCAAAGAGCGCGGTGGCCATCACGAGGCCCATGTAGCCGCCGTACAGGATGCCC
>CAIMLR010000037.1 GCA_903842345.1 uncultured Myxococcales bacterium | reverse complement strand
CACGTAATTGTCGTGGCCCGTGATATGTATTGGTTTGCTATCCAGTTTTCAAAGAGCGAGTCTTGCGCCTTCCAACTTTGCAGTCTTCCAGCTTCCGTTCCCGTCAGGCGCTTGGCCTGTCGTTCGCGGCGGATGAGCAGTGTGCGCGGGTTCGACTCGGTTGTCAAGAACCTTTTTCGGCTCTCAGCAACTTTTCGCTGATTCGTTCCCTAGGCGCCTTGTGGACCGTCGAGGACGGCACAGGGTGCTTGGTGCTGCATTCGTGAACTGTCAGTGACAGTCACGCGATTGCGGCGCGAACGCTCAGCCTTAGGTCGGCTTCGCACAATGCTGTGTCCGAAATCCTCGTTGGCGGCGACGCGTGAAGCGCCGTACGTTCAGAGGGTTATCGAACTGCCGCGTTGTTTGCCTGCTGCGCGAAGCAGCCGGCGTTGGCGGCGGATGAGCACTGTACGGGCGGAAGCCGTTGGTGTCAAGCGCGTGACGGCTACGGCCACCCACTGGTGATTGGGCCACGCGGGCCGCGAGCGTCTGATCACCCCGCGGCCTCAGGAAGGCGGTTGCAGCTACTTGTGCTTCATTACACGGGAACTTCCTGGGACGGGCCGGTGCGCCGAGGGATCGGGGCTCCTCGAGGCGAGCTCAGCCCCGCCGGTTTGCCAGGTTCAAGCCTGAGCGCGCCGCGTGAGCGGGCGGGAGGACTGGCGCCCAACGTGGTTTCAGCCTGTTACGCATGCGGGCGCGCGCCAACATGGCGCACGGCACTGCGGTCGCACCCTGCGATCCCGCCGCGATCTCGCGCAGCCCGCAAATCGCGCACACCCGGCGAGATCCCCGCATTCACGCCGGAATCGCCTCGCGGGCCACGCCGGCTGGAGGACTCCGGCCCCGCGCGCGCGGTCGCGCCGCCGCACCGCCCAGATCCGCCGGGCGCGGGCAGCTCGCTCGGGACCATTTTTCGCCAAACCACCGCCCCGAAGGCGCGCGGTCCAGCGATCGCCGTCGCGAGGTTCTGGACTCCATCCTCCGAACTGCGCGCTCAGTCACGCGAAAGCCTCGCGCTCACGGCCGCGGCGGGGTCGAGCGACGTGGACAGCCCCGCCGCGACAACATCGTCCCGCCAGCACGCGCGGTCGGCGAGGGAACGCAACATTGGATCGCAGTCCCCCTGCGCCGCTGCTTTCCGTTCGCCACCACTTCCCTGCGATCGCGTGCCACCGTGCTCGTGACCCGCCGCGGCCAACTATTCAGACATACGCGCCAAACGGGTGCAGAAGCCTGCGCACCGGAGGAATGCCGCACGCATCCCCGCCCCGCGCGACGGGTACATGCCCCGAGACCTCTCCCGCGGGGCGTGCGGAACCGCGGGGTCTCGACGCGCCCCCGTGTTCCGTCCACGCGACACCGCCACACGCAATCGAGGAAAGGGTCCAACCGAATGAATCTGCGCCCCACTCGGGCGCTGCGCTCGGACCCGTCTGTTGGGCGCGCCGTCAATCCCGGCGGTCTCAAGCTCCAGGCTACGCGGTGGGGGCGGCAGTCCCGCGATCGTCGCCACGCCGGCCGACGTTTCGCGCGACTCACGGGCCAGGTCGCCAGCTGCGTGCCCGCGCTCCGCTGTTCGTGCCATGGCGCGTGGCCGCCCCCGCAACTTCATCCGCGTGCCGGTCTCCAGGCCCGCGTGGGGTCGGGCGGCCATTGCCGCGTGACAGGACGCGAGGACCGCCCTCGTCGAAGACGTGGTTCGGTCGGCCGGAAGCACGTCACCGCGCCCGGCGTAGTCCCGGGCCGCGGCCGGTCGACGATCGAGCGGCATCGCCCCTCGGACGTCGTCGAGATCTATCAGCAGGCGTGGCCTCTCTCCGTCAACGGCGGCGTAGCGCGCCCGATCGAACCGGCTGCAACGGACGCTTTGCCCAACGCGGGTGCAGCTGCGCTTTCCTCGGACGCGAGCCGCTCGCGGCTCTCGGCACCCACTATTCTCCCACGCACTGGATGTCCCGCGGATCCCGTGCGGCTGAGCGTTCCGCAGATCCTGATCCGCCGCCGGTAGTCGAGGCCGCATCGAACGGCGTCAGACGCGGTCAGGCAGCTTGCTACGCCGTGGACAGAGTCTCGCGGATAGCGGCTCGTCGCAGCGCCCGGCAGGGTCGCCAGCCCGTGCGCGATCCCTTCGCGCGCTCCGGCGGGTTCGACGCGCGGCCATCACGCGCCGTTCGCCATCCAGTCCGCTTCCGCTCGGCGCACGATCGCGGCTGTGGGGACCCTGCTTCCCGTCCCGGCTGACTCGCGGCCCGGCCCTCACTGGCGGTAGCGAAGTCCCAGCGGGGTAGCGTTGGAACGCGAACGTCCCAGGCGCGGCGTCCAACAATCGGCTGAGCGATGGTGACGCGGGATCTGCGTCGATCCCGTTGGGCGAGTTTGGTCGACGCTGCCAGTCTCCAGCCCTACCGAGCTCCCGCGCCGCCGCACCCCCAACCGGCGCGGCGACTGGAGGCCCCACTCCATCCGGAGGCGATGGGTATCCGGGCACGCCGAGGTCCCGCTCCCACTCCCGACGACGAGCGTCGGCCATCGGCTGCTCCTCGACGGCCGCCCCAGTCGGGCATCCCAGGGACGACGCACTTGTCGCCTGCCACGTCAGCTTCCGGCGACCACGCCCGCCCGAGTTCACAAATCCGTGCGTGTCCGTTCGGAAACCAGGGGAGCCGGCACCTCGGGCCGACGATTGCGCGGCCGGCAGATCGGTCGGGGGCTCGTCCCGGCCTGGCGACTGCATGCGACGGTTGGGCGGCGGCCGGGCGGCGCGCGAGCACGGAACTGGGAGAGGGGCTTGCCCAGGCGGCGAACGGGAATGAACCGCCGTCGCCACGATAGAGGTGCCCACGCTCGGCCACGTCGCCGCCCGCGTGCCCAGTGGAGGCCATCTTGCCCCTTCGCACCGGGCCTTCCACTGCGCGACGAACGCAAGGCATCCCGGCCGTCCCGCGGGTCCCTGCCGCCGCAGCGGCGAATTGGCCGTCGGGGGCGAACTGGAGGAAACAGTCGTCCCGACGCTGTCGCCCATGCCGGGCCGAATCCGCAGAAAAGCGCACCGACGCCGCGTGCGCTTTTCCATCCGGCGGCCCGCGCCCCCTGTCGGCTTCACGCAACCCGGTCCAGCACGCCGTGCGCGTTATCAGACGTCCATGCGCACCAGTTGAAAGTCACTGCTCGGGGCGAAACGCGTCAGGTGGCGGGCGTCCGAAAGCGGACTTTCGCGGAGGTGCGCGAGGAATGGAAGGTTGGAGGAGGCAGGCGCTCAGCACATGCCGAACCTACGGGGCGACACGCGCGGCGCTGCGGTGGATGCCCCAGGCGGGTCGCTCAAGCATCCGGCCGGCGACCACGACGCTTCGCCGCGTCCCGATGGTCATCGCCTCCGGGCGCAGTCCCGTGAACCACCGTGCGCAGCGCGTCGGCGCTCCGGTTCCGCGCGGCTCCATCGCTTCGTCGGCACCTTGCACATGCGTGGCGAGTCAAGCCCGTCGATGCCGTTGGGGAGCCACGTATGCCCTGGACGACGGACCTTCGTCCGGCCCTGGATTTCGCCGCGCGAGACCAGATACCAGAAAGCGCCCGAATTGCCCAGCCACTGGCGCGTTCGAGCGCGGGCGGGCGGGCGATTGCTGCGATGGGCGCGGGGGGAGGAAACGGCGCAAAAAGCACAAGACCCCTGTCAGGTCACCCTGACAGGGGTCTTGCAGCATGAATTCCGGCGACGTCCTACTCTCCCAGACGGTCTCCCATCTAGTACCATTGGCGCTGAGGAGCTTAACTTCCGAGTTCGGAATGAGATCGGGTGGGACCTCCTCGCTATGGTCACCGGAAACTGTGAATCTTGTGGGTTTATCAGGCCCGAAGTACCCGCTAAGGGTACCTATATCACGCTAGAGAACACAAGTGGTTCTGCAACGCTGTGCTGCAGCCACGAAGACATGAGATGTGAATACTGTGACAAGCCTCACGACCTATTAGTACTGCTCGGCTCCTTTCGTTACACCTGCAGCCTATCAACCTTGTAGTCTTCAAGGGGTCTTATGAGATACCTTATCTTGAGGTGGGTTTCCCACTTAGATGCTTTCAGCGGTTATCCCTTCCACACATAGCTACCCGACGGCTGCCACTGGCGTGACAATCGGTACACCAGAGGTGTGTCCAACCCGGTCCTCTCGTACTAGGGTCAGATCCTCTCAAGTATCTTACGCCCGCGACAGATAGGGACCAAACTGTCTCACGACGTTCTGAACCCAGCTCGCGTACCGCTTTAATTGGCGAACAGCCAAACCCTTGGGACCTGCTCCAGCCCCAGGATGCGATGAGCCGACATCGAGGTGCCAAACCACGCCGTCGATGTGAACTCTTGGGCGTGATCAGCCTGTTATCCCCGGAGTACCTTTTATCCGTTGAGCGATGGCCCTTCCACACGGGACCACCGGATCACTAAGACCTGCTTTCGCACCTGCTCGTCCCGTCGGACTCGCAGTCAAGCTCCCTTTTGCCTTTGCACTCTACGGCTGGTTTCCAATCAGCCTGAGGGAACCGTCGCGCACCTCCGTTACTCTTTGGGAGGTGACCGCCCCAGTCAAACTGCCCACCAGACAGTGTCCTCGCTCTGGTTAGAGCCAAGTTAGGATCCCAAACTGATCAGGGTGGTATTTCAAGGACGACTCCACCGAGGCTAGCGCCCCAGTTTCTACGTCTCCCACCTATCCTACACAGATCAATTCGAAACCCACTGTCAAGTTACAGTAAAGGTTCACGGGGTCTTTCCGTCTAGTCGCGGGTAAGCGGTATCTGCACCGCTATTCCAATTTCGCTGAGCCCATCCAGGAGACAGTGGGGAAGTCGTTACGCCATTCGTGCAGGTCGGAACTTACCCGACAAGGAATTTCGCTACCTTAGGACCGTTATAGTTACGGCCGCCGTTTACTGGGGCTTCAATTCGGAGCTTCACTTGCGCTGACCCCTCCTATTAACCTTCCAGCACCGGGCAGGCGTCAGACCCTATACATCGCCTTGTGGCT
>CAIMLR010000036.1 GCA_903842345.1 uncultured Myxococcales bacterium | reverse complement strand
GCGCTGCAAGTCACCGGGTTGGCGCCGTTGCACGTGCCGGCCTGGCAAGTGTCGCTCTGGGTGCAGGCGTTGCCATCGCTGCACGCAGCGCCGTCAGCCTTGGTCGGATTGCTGCAAACGCCGGTGGCTGGCGCGCAGGTGCCCGCGGCGTGGCACTGGTCCTGTGCGCTGCAAGTCACCGGGTTGGCGCCGCTGCACGTGCCGGTCTGGCAAGTGTCGCTCTGGGTGCAGGCGTTGCCGTCACTGCAAGCCGAGCCGTCAGCTTTGTTGGGATTGCTGCAGGTGCCGCTCGCCGGGTCGCAGGTGCCCGCGGTGTGGCACTGGTCCTGCGCGCTGCAAGTCACCGGGTTGGCGCCGCTGCACGTGCCGGCCTGGCACGTGTCGGACTGCGTGCAGGCGTTGCCGTCGCTGCAAGCAGCACCGTCGGCCTTGTTCGGGTTGCTGCACGTGCCGCTCGCCGGGTCGCACGTGCCGGGGACGTGGCACTGGTCCATGGCGTCGCAGATGACCGGATTCGAGCCGTTGCAGGTGCCGGCCTGGCACGTGTCGGAAAGTGTGCAGGCGTCGCCGTCGCTGCAGCTCGCGCCGTCAGCCTTGCTGGGATTGCTGCAGACACCGGTGGCCGGCGCGCATGTGCCCGCGCTGTGGCACTGGTCCTGCGCGGTGCAGGTCACCGGATTGGCACCGGCGCAGGTGCCGGCCTGACAGGTGTCAGACTGCGTGCACGCGTCACCGTCGCTGCAGGCCGAGCCGTTGGCCTTGTTCGGATTGCTGCACGTGCCGCTCGCCGGGTCGCAGGTGCCCGCGGTGTGGCACTGGTCTTGCGCGCTGCAGGTGACCGGGTTGGCGCCGCTGCAAGTGCCGGCTTGGCAAGTGTCGCTCTGGGTGCAGGCATTGCCGTCGCTGCACGCAGCGCCGTCGGCCTTGGTCGGATTGCTGCACGTGCCGCTGATCGGGGCGCAAATGCCCGCGTCGTGGCATTGGTCTTGCGCCGTGCAAACAACGGGGCTCGCGCCAACGCAGCTGCCGGCCTGGCAAGAGTCGACCTGGCTGCACGCGTCGCCATCGTCGCACGCCGTGTTGTTGGCGACCGGGCTGTAGTCGCACGCGCCGGTCGCAACGTTGCACGAGACCGTGTTGCACGCCTTGGGTGCGCACAGCGTCGGCGAGCCGGCGCCGCAGCTGCCGCCGCTGCACGTGTCGCTGTTCGTGCAGGCGTTGCCGTCCGAACACGCCGCGCCGTCGTTGCCGGCCACGCTGCCGCAGCCGCTCACGGCGTCGCAGGTGTCCACGGTGCACGGATTCGCGTCGGTGCAGTCGAGGTTTGTCGGCGTGCCAGCGCACTTGCCGCTCGCGCATTTGTCGTTGTGGGTGCAGGAAACGTCGTCGTTGCAGCTCGCCGTGTTGAACGTCGGGACGCAGCCTGTCGCGGGGACGCAGGTCTCGTCGGTGCAGACGTCGCCGTCATTGCACGTGAACGCGTTGCCTTTGCACAAACCGTTGGCGCAGGCGTCGGCGTTGGTGCAGGCGTTGTTGTCGGTGCAGGACGCGCCGTCGTTGCCGGCGGGCTTGGTGCAGCCCGTCGCGGGATCGCAGCCGTCGGCGGTGCACGGATCGCCGTCGTTGCAGGTGATGGCCGAGCCTTTGCAGGCCTGGGCGACACACGTATCGCCGCTGGTGCAGGCGCTGCCGTCGTTGCACGCGGTGTTGGCCAGCGCGTCGCTGTGCTTGCAGCCGACGTTGGCGGTGCAACTGTCAATCGAGCACGGGTTGCCGTCATCGCAGCTGTCGACGCCGGTGGGGACGCACGCGCCGAGGGTGCACGTGTCACCGGTCGTGCACGGGTCGCCGTCCGTGCAGGCGACGGTCTTGTTCTGGTGCACGCAGCCGATGTTGTCCGCGCATCCGTCCGACGTGCAGAACGTGTTGTCGTCGCAATTCGGCGGCGCGCCGCCCACGCAGCTCTTGTTGCTGCACGTGTCGTTGGTGGTGCACGCGTTGCCGTCGTTGCAGTCCGAGGTGTTGGCGATGTGCACGCAACCGCTGCCGTCGGCGCAGGAGTCATTCGTGCAGCCGTTGCCGTCGTCGCAGTTGTCCGCGCTGCCCGAGCAAACGCCGCCCGAGCACTTGTCGTTCAGGCTGCAGATCTGGCCGTCGTCGCAAGATTTGCCGTCGTCGTTGGTGAACGTGCAGCCGCTGGTGGGGTCGCAGCCGTCGAGCGTGCACGCGTTGTTGTCGTTGCACGTCAGGGCCGCGCCGCCGTTGCATTTGCCGCTGCCGCACGTGTCGCTCGTGGTGCACGCGTTGTTGTCGTCGCAGGCGAGGATGTTGTTCGTGAACACACACCCGGTCGCCGCGGTGCACGTGTCATTCGTGCACGGGTTGTTGTCGTTGCACGGCGGATTCGCAGTGCCTTTGCACGCGCCCTGGCTGCATGCGTCGCCGCCGGTGCACGCGTCGTTGTCGTTGCAGGTGCCGGTGATGGGCGCATTGCTGCAGCCGCTCGCCGGATTGCAGCTGTCCAGCGTACAGACGTTGTTGTCCTCGCAGTTCGCCGGCGTCGCCGTGCACGTCCCGGTGACGCACGTGTCGCCCGTGGTGCAGGCGTCGCCGTCGCTGCACGCGTCGCCGTTGAGCTTGGTGTACTGGCAGCCGCCGGTCTTGTTGCAGACTTCCGTCGTGCACGGGTTCTTGTCGTCGCACTGGACGGTCGTGAACTGGCTGCAGCCCTTGTCCTTGCACGTGTCGCCCGCGGTGCACGCGTCGCCGTCGTCGCAGGTCACGCTGTTGGCCAGATAGACGCAGCCACCGTCCGCATCGCTGCAGCTGTTGTCGGTGCACGGGTTGTTGTCATCGCAGCCGATGACGGTGCCGAGGCACGCGCCGTGGTTGCACGTGTCATTGCCGCTGCACGCCTTGCCATCGTTGCACGCCTGGCCGTCGGCGTTCGTGAACACGCAGCCCGTCTTCGGGTCGCAGGAATCCGTGGTGCACGCGTTGTTGTCGTCGCAGGCCAGCGCGGGGCCGGCGGTGCACAACGGACCGGCGCACTTGTCCGCAGTGGTGCAGGCGCTGCCGTCTTCGCAGCTGACGACGGTCTCGGCGTGCAAGCAGCCGGTCGTCGTGTTGCAGCTGTCAGCGGTGCAGCTGTTGCCGTCATCGCAGTTGGTGGCCAGACCGGATTTGCAGTTGCCATTGATGCAGCTGTCGTTGGCCGTGCACGCGTCCCCATCCGAGCAGCCGCCCGTCAGCGGTTCCGTCACGCAGCCGTCCGCCTTGGTGCAGAGGTCGGTGGTGCAGGCGTTGTTGTCATTGCAGACGATCGCGGTGCCCGCGCAGGCGCCCGTCGCGCACGTGTCGCCGTTCGTGCATGCGTCGCCGTCGTCGCAGGTGCCGGTGTAGGCGGTGTTGGTGCAGCCGCTCACTTCGTTGCAGAGGTCCACGGTGCACGGATTGCCGTCGTCGCACTTGCTGGCCGCGCCAGCGGTGCAGGTGCTGCTCTTGCAGGCGTCGCCCACGGTGCACGCGTTGTTGTCGTCACACGTCACGTCGTTGGCTAGGTACACGCAGCCCGTGGCGTCGTTGCAGGTGTCGTCGGTGCACGGGTTGTTGTCCGCGCAGTTGGTCGTCGTGCCGATGCAATTGCCGTTCAGGCAGGCATCGTTGCTGCTGCAGCTCTGGCCGTCGTCGCACGCCTTGCCGTCCAAGTGCAGGACAAAGCAGCCGGTCGCCGGCTCGCAGCCTTCTGCCGTGCATGGATTGGTGTCGCTGCAGTCGGTCGCCGTGCTGGGAGCGCAGAGGCCGGCCACGCAGGTATCGCCCGAGGTGCAGGCGTTGCCGTCGCTGCAGTCGCCGTCCTGCGCCGTGTGGGTGCAGCCGGACGCCATGTTGCAGGAGTCCGCGGTGCAGCTGTTGCCGTCGTCACACCCCTGGGCGACGCCCGCCGTGCACGTGCCGTTCGCGCACAGATCGCCGCCCGAGCAGACGTTGCCGTCTTCGCACGTCGCGGTATTCGGCAGGCTCAGGCAGCCCGAGCTGGGGTCGCAGGAATCGTCGGTGCACACGTTGCCGTCTGAGCAGTCAACCGTGCCTTGCACGGCGCAGGCTCCGGCCGCGCACTTGGTCGCCGTGCACGCGTTGCCGTCGTCGCAGGTGTCGCCGTTGTTCGTGTGCACGCAGCCGGTCGCCGGGTCGCACTTGTCGTCCGTGCAGACGTTGTTGTCGTCGCAGTCGCTATTGGCTTTGCAGCCCACGTCGGGGCCAATCGTCGTGTCGCCATCGGCGCCGTCCGCCGTGTCCGCCGTGTCCGTCGCATCGTTCGTGTCCGGCGTCTCGATGTCCGAGCCGGCGATGTCCGCGCTGTCTTTCGTGTCTTTGCCGTCCGCGTCGGTCGAATCCGGCTTGACGTCCGGCTTGGTCGTGCCGTCGATGTCCGCGTCGCTCCCGCCCACTTGCACGTCGTCCGTACCGATGTCGTCGGCGATCGCGTCGTCCGTGCCGATGGTCTTGTCGCCGCAGCCGGTCAGCGCCAAGGGCAGCGTGCAGGTCAACAGCACCGCGAAGAGCGAGCGACTACACAGGGAGAGGAGCGATTTGCGAGCAAAGATGTTCATCGTGGAGCCTTCGGCGAATTCTGCAATTAACACAACACAGACCTACACAATGTAGAATTTGCCCGGCGCGAAGTCAATGCCAAAAAGCGCCGCAACAATCAGGCCTGCTGCCTTTGCCTTGATGGTTTGGCTCTTTCGCGTTTTGACGGCTGTCAACGGATGAGAATTGCCGCGAATGTCGTGATCGCGCGATCGCCATTGTCGCCGCCGTAGCACGCCATGTCGCCCGCGGTTGGCTTGTCGCCCATGCCGCAGACGTTGGATTTGGCACCGAGACCGATCCAGGAATCCACCGTGTTGCAGTCGTTCTCGTTGTTGCCCTGGATGCCGATGCGCAAGGCCGTGCTGTTGGTCGCGACGTTGAATCCCTCCAGCTGACAGTGCGTCTGCAGCGATCCGTCCGCCAGCAGCCCCTCCCAACCCTGCATGCCCGCGGCCGTGACGATGGGCTTGTTGGCCGCGAAAATGGCCTGCAGCGCGGTCGCTTGGACCGGCAGGGTCAGCCAGCGCCACGTGCCGCCGTCCAGGATCCCGACGCGCACGCTCGTGACGGGCAACGCCCACGCGCTCGGCAACACGGCGCTCTTGCCGCCCAGTTCGCCGGTGCCGCTCGCCACGGGTTTCAGCCACGGATCGCCGTCGTAGCCAAAAGCGGGGTCCGCGCCGTCGATTTTCATCGCGAGGCTCCAGCCGCCGCCGTCGCTGTGCATGTCGCAATACGTGGCAAATGCCGCGATGGCGCCCCCGCCGTCGGGGTCGATGACGTACAAGCCGTCCGTGGGCGTCGTTGCGCTGGCGGCGAGGATCGCCGCGCACGACGGCGGTTCCTTGCCAGTGACGGACGTTGCGATGCACACGCCGGCTGTGCACGCGCCCACCCCGCAAGCGCTCGCGTCTGTCAGGGCCGCATGCGCGCAGCCCTGACCTGGCGTGCAGGCGTCCGCGGTGCACGCGTTGCCGTCATCGCAGGAAGCGGTCCCGCTGGCGGGCAAGCACGTCCCGGCTTGGCAATGCGCGCCGGCGAGGCAGCCCTTGGGGTCGTCGCAGCTGATGGCCAACGGCCGCGCGCACAGGAAGCACGGCTCTGTGGTTGCGCCGTCCACGTCGTTCCAGTGGCCGTCGCTTGCCAGCACAGCAAAGTCCTCGCCGTCGGCGGTCTTTGAGCCGCCGGCGTTGTTGGGTTCGCCGTCGCTCCAGTTGTTGAAGCCGCCGTGGCCGCCGTCGCTCCAGCGCCAGTGGCCCTCCTGGGCGTGGTCGGAGAGGCCGAACCAGGTGCTAGCGTCGCCACAGGCAGCGCTCGCGATGCTGCGGGCGAAGCTGTTGTCGGGCAATGACCGCATGGGCGCCAATTCTCCACCCCACGCGTGGCACGCCGCGCGCGCCTGAAGCCACGTCAACGGGGCGGCGATGGCCTTCCAGCAGCGCCCGCCGTGTACCGCGTCCGTGCAGTCGCTGCTGAGCGGGACGGCAAACGAGGTGCACCCGGTTTCCGGCATGCACGTGTCCCACGTGCACGGGGCGCCGTCGTCGCACGGTTTGGGCTTGCCGTCGACGCAGTGGCCCAGGTGGCAAGCGCCGGCGAAAGTGCACACGTTCTCGTCGATGCACGTCGCGTCGGTGGCGAGGTAAACGCAGCCGATTCCGGCTTGGCAGACGTCGTGGGTGCAGTCGTTGCCGTCGTCACACGCGCGTGGCGTGCCGGGCTTGCAGGTGCCGTTGGCGCAGGTGTCGGCGACCGTGCAGGGATCGCCGTCTTCGCAAGCACCGCTGTGGGGGCTGTGGCTGCAGACGCCTTGGGCATCGCAGGCGTCGTTGGTGCACGGATCGCCGTCGTCGCACAGCGGGCTGCCGGCGGTGCAGGTGCCGTTGGGGCACGTCTGGTTGATGGTGCACGGGTCGCCATCGTCGCATTCGCCGTCGTCCTGGCAAGGGCACCCTGCGCCGCCGGGGCAAACCGACCCGGAGACTTCACCCGGCAATTCCGCAGCCACGTCGTTCGCTGCGTCGACCGATGCAGCGTCGTCAACGGCGTCGGTAGCGGCGATGTCGCCGGTGACTGCCGGCGCGACGACGCCGCCACACGCAGCCATCACACCGCCGATGAGCGCGACCCGCCACTGCCACTTTGCTGACGCCATCGTTCGCACCTCAGGTCTTCTTGCGCGTGCGCTCGGTGATGGGCAGTTCCGCGTGGACGCGGGGTGACGCTTGGTACTTGGCCGTCCGATCGATCGCGGCGTCAGATGGCGTGGCCACCGGCTGCGGACTCGTAATGGCTTGCGCCGCTGACCGCGCGGGCGGATTCTCGCTCGCGAGGCCAGCTTCAATCGTCAGGATGACCCGGTTCAGGCTCGGCGGCACTTCCAGCCAGCGCACCGCCACGCCCGTGCGCCGCGTGGCGCTGCGATGCACGGTGTACATGACCTCCGCGGGCACAGCGATCATGCTGGTGCCGCCCGGCGACGCCAAAGCCACGCTGATCCGCGTGCCGGGAGCGGCCATGACCGCAGTCGCCACGTAGGCGCCACCGGGACCGATGTCCGTGCACATGGCTTCAAAAATCTGGCCGTCGATCATCAACGATGCCCGCAGGTGGCACGGGTAGCGGGGCAATTGGCGGCGTTCTATCGTCATTTCTGCCTTCCTGAGCTGCAAGCTTGACCTAAACGGCGCGCGCTTGCCAGCCGCCCACCAACCGGCCCACGACGTTGCGGACTTCAAGCGGCGGCCAATCGGCCAGTTGCGGCCAGCCGGCGGGCCACACCGCCGCGAGAACGGCGTCGATGGCCACCGGCAAAGCCTCCGCCGTGCCCGAATGGATCTTGATGGCCACGCCGATCTGGCAATCTGGCAGCGCCATGCAGAAAACGCCGCCCGCGCCGACTTTGACCGCCAGCGGCAACCGCGCGCGCTGCATCACTGCCAAGTCCAGCCGATCCGTGCCTGACGTCAGCTCCGGGTGCTTCGCCATGGCTTGGCCGATCTGGCCCAGACGCGTCGCGCCCGTCGCCATGCCCGCGGCAATTTCGCTCCACGCGCGGGCAATCCCCACCAGCGGCAAGTCAAACGTCGGGACGCCACAGCCATCCACGGAGAGGCGCGGCTCGGCCTGGCACAGCTCCGCGACGCGCTGGCGGACGCGCTCCTGCAGCGGGTGCTCAGCCGGGCGATAGTCCATGGGCCACCCGGCGTGTTGCGTCGCTGCGACCATGAAGGAATGCTTGCCCGAGCAGTTGTTGTGCAGGTCCGTGAACTGGCCATTGGCGCGCAGAATCGCCTCCGCGCTCGGCGCGTAGGTCGGCGGATGCGTGCCACAGCGGAGGTCGCTCGGCTGCAAATGAAAATGCGCCAGGATCGCCGCCGCCATCGCGGTGTGGATTGGCTCGCCGCTGTGCGACGCTGCACCCAAAGCCAGCCACGGCGTCGGCACCGGCGGATCGCCCAGCACCGTCAGCGACACGTCCAACTGGACCGGCTTGGCCGCGGACCGCCACGTCGTCGTGACCGGCTCGCCCCACTGCTGGACCACGCGCCCATGCGCCAGCGCGACCGCTGACCAAGGATGGACCGACTCGACGCTCTGACCGCGGACCTGTTCAATCACTGGCATGACAACCTATTGCGTAGGAGAAACGGCCTGAGGCAGCAGCAGCTGCGGGGCGAGGAACGCCGCGAGCGACGCCAGACCGTGGGGATTCAAGTGAATATCGCCGTGCGGCTCGTCGATGAAGAGCTGCGCCTCGCCTTCCGCCTGCGTCCACTGATCCACGGCGCGCTGCGTATCGATGACGGCGAGGCCTTCGTCGCGAAACACCGCCAACAGCTGGGCCCGGCGCGGCTCGACGTACTCCGCGTACTGCGACCGGCGCAGCGGCATCACGACGACCTGGAGCGGTACGCCCGCCTGCCGCAAGACCGCGACGAGCGCGTGCAGGTAGCGCTGGTAGTTGCGCGCGTCGCCCGGCGGCTGATGTTCGTGTGCGCGCGGCGGCTCGACGGCCAGGCGGTGCAGCCACTCCAGATGGCGCGCGAGCCAGGAAACCCCGGTCAGCGCGGCGATTGGAAGCGGCAGGCGGCTGTGCAGCAGCTGCATGCGCCACGATCGCGTCGCCCAGATGGCCTGTGGACACCGCAGGACGGGCGTTGCGCCACGCAGGTCCAGCGGCGCCTGGCCATTGCAACTCTCCGTTGGCGCTTCAACCTCGTCGGCGTCATTGCCCGGCATCGCGTAGAGCACGACCGCGCCCGGCTTGGCGAACTGCAGGACGCGCAGCAGCAGCGCCAATTCGGTATCGATGGACGTCCCCGGGACGCCAGCGTTGACGTGGCCCACCTGCGGCAGCAGCGCCGCAAGCTGCGCGGGCAGGGCGCGTTCCGGCGGGACACCCGACCCAAACAGCATCGAATCGCCCAGATGCAGCAGCCACGGCTTGTCCTTGGGCGGCGGCCCCAAGCGCAGGCACCGCGCGGTCTCCTCGCCCACTTCCGCATGCAGCGCACAGTGCACGAGCAGATCGCCCGCCGCCACCGGCAGCCCATCGGGGCGCGGTGAAGTGTTGTTGAGCAGCGACAGCGTCGTCGACTCAATGACGGGCGGCGGCTGGCCCATCCGCGTCGCTACCTCAAGCGTGCCAAGCCCCAGCAGCAGCGTGCCCAGCGACACGAGCCACGGCAGCGGCCTGGCAAAGCGCGCGTGCGCCACCGCCAGCCACGTCAGGACCGCCACGAGGGCCAGCGCCGCGCCGTCCATCGCGCCAATGCGGCCGGTCTGCACCGCGAGCCACGCGCCGATCATCGGCCCGAGGACCAGCGGCAGCCACGCCGACCACGCCGCCCGCGCGCGCCGCAAGCAGCCCCAGCGGAGCACGAGCCCCAGCAAACCGCCCAGCGCGATGGGCGCCAGCCACCAAATGGCCAGCCAGGTCGTCGTCGAGAGGCCCCAAATCGCCGCGCCGTCCTGTTGCAGCGTCTGCAGCAGGTGTGACCCCAACCACGCGCCGTTGCCACATGCCATCAGCAGCATGAGGAGCCACGCGCGCTCGCGCCGCCACGCCGCCGGCAAGCGCTCGCGCACGAGCTGGAACAGGACCGTCAATACCAGCAGCGGGGCCATGAACCGCGCCAGCAGCGCGAGGAGGGAAGGTGTCGCCGGGGCGCGATGCGCGCGCTGCGCGGGGTGCGGCGTCGACCAAACGGGGGGGCCATCCAGCGCGTGCAGGAGAATGTCCGCGTCGCGCGGCGCACCAGCGGGGAATTGCACGCACCAGGTCGTCAGCTTCTGGCCCGGGCAGGGCGCATCGGGCGGCGTGAGGACAAGGTCCAGGCACGTCGCGTCGCGTCGGCACACGCGGGCATGGACGCTGCGTGGCTTGATCGCGGCATTCTGCAAGTGAAAAGTCGGTTCGGCGCGGGCAAATGCCGCCTCGATTCGCGGCCCGACGTCGGGCGTGAGCACCGCGCCCTCGGGCTGCGACGGCTCGGCAAACGCGGGCGCCGCCAGCAACGCCAGCAGCACAGCGAGAACGTGGCGCAGGGGATGGCGGGGCGGACACAGCACGCGGTTGTTACTCGGCCGCGGATGCGGACTCGCCGCCTGTATCGACAACCGCGCGGCGGAAGTCAAACGCACAGCGGCCCGCCGCGACGCCGGCCGAATCCGGCGGGCGTGCGGCGATGGGCCAAAAACACAAAAGCCCCGACTTGCGGGGCTTTTGGACGTGCGCAGACAGTTTGATCCAGCGTTCGCCTCTTCAAGGTCTTTGCCGATTCCGGTTTGTTGGCGGCTTTGTCTTTCCTGAATGCGCATCGCTGCGCGTTGAGGAACCGTTCTGCCGCTCAACCCACGGTTGTGGTTGCTTGTGCCTTCAGCGATCACGGCATCAAACGTAGAGGCTCATGGGTTGCCTCTCCCTCTTCGACCTTTGGACGCGACGTCCTGGTCCCTGAGGTTTTCCGTTTCATACCGGCGCAGAGAAAGGTTGACTCCTCAATCTGCCAATCGCTCGTGGTCTTTCGCGCCACTTGACCGTGTTGCCTCAGCTTGCGCTTCGTCCGCTGTTTGGCTTGCGCCGCGCGGCTGCCCGAACTTCCGTTCGAACAGGTCCAGATGCTCTCCGCAGTCGCCACAGTCGCCCGTGGTCATCTTCGGCGCATTTCTGAACTTTTTCCGGTGTCGGTCGTCCTGCCAAAGGTCGCTTTCGCGATCCTTGGCTTCTGGCGGTCTGCGCCTTGTGCTCGGCGTAGCTCGTCAGATGACGTCCCTTCCTGAGGTTTTTTGCCCCTCCGACGGTTGCATGACTGAGGCCTTGTTGCCCGGCGATTCCCAATCGCCGTGCCCAAAGTCGCGCTGCGTTCTCGCGAACGTCCGCTCACTTCTCTCAACGTCCAGGGTTCGCGTGCTCCCGGTTGGAAGCGGCTTGTTCAGCCTGCGCCCTGTGACGTTGCGTGCTTCGCGCTGCTTTCTTGCAGCGTTGCGCACCTACCTCGGTCACTTGCCAAGTCTTTTCCACCTTGGCTCCGTCCATGGGGTTTACCCCTGCAGAGTGTGTTCTCATCGTAAGCCGGACACCTCTCGGTTTACCGTGCCCTTCTGTCTTTTCCTAAGTGCGCCTGAGCTTGGGCCTGGCGTTGCCGCCGCCGTCGCCGTTCGCACCTGATGCTGACTTGTACGTGCTGTCGGACTCAAGGCCCGTATGCACGTTGGCGTCCTGTGCCCGAAAGCCCAGTTGTACCCGAAGGTACTGACACCGAAGCAGCGTCGCACGCTGCCGCAGGTTTCGCGCTGTTGTCGCCGACATTGCTGTCGGTTTCCCTGACGTTGCCGTCAGTCGCTTGCCAGCATCGCTGCTGGATCGCGTCAGCGCTGGAGCGCGAGAGATGTCGCCCTCGCGTCGCCTGCACAAGTCTGAAAGACGCTTGGCCTTGCGGCCTCTTGAACTCCGCCCACGGACTTGCGCCCGGCTGCGTCGCCTCGGTGGTCCTGAGCGCGGGTTTGCACCCGTGCTGCACCAGTCCAACCGACCGTCCTTCACATCGCGAGGGATTACCGCGGCATTGCTGTCGCGTCCCTCGCAGTCAGATTCAAGGGTTTAAGCCCACAATGAGCGCGTGGTCGGGAACGGCTGTCACACCGCTAGCTCGACTCGCACCTCTCTTGGGGTTCCCGCTCTCCAGGGCTTTACGCCGTCCACCTTGCACATTGCGTTTTGGCTTTCGCCGCCACGTGCTACCTCGGCTTGCGCCGGGCGCCGGATTTCGCCGGTGCTCCCTTCTCATGTTTGGCCCGTTCCTTGCCGCCATCGCTTGCGCGTCAGCGTGTGCGCACGTCCGCACTTGCGTGCTTCTGTGCCGTCCCGGGTCGCCATCTCAAGGTCTCAATCGATGGGCGTCGCGCTGACCGTACTTGGCTCTTGCGAGCTTTGCCGTCTTCAGCTTCTCCCTCCTGAGCTTCTTGCCCTTGTGCAACTGCCAGTGCCTCGATGGTTGTCCAGCCCAGCTACCTGCGACGTTGCCGTCGCGCTTCACCGTTGCAGCGCGGAGCGCGTTACCGCCTCGCTGTCCGCTGCGCATCCCCTTCTCATGTTCGCCTTGCGGCTGGCACCCTGAAGGTTCGCTGCTGTTCCTTTCCATCTCACGCAGTTCCTGGTCGGGCCTTTCGGTCCTCCGCGGTTCTGCGCGCCTCTGGCCGTCTCGACGTTGTCCTCGCGCAGAGGGCGTCTTGCTTTCGGGCCGCTGGTGAACGTCTGCCGCTCACGCATTCAGGAAGATAACAGGTGTCGTGGATGTTGCAAGTCTGTCACACAAACTTTGTGACGGATGTGTGTCATTTTGCCATGTTGGTGGCGAAAATAGTTTTGCGCGCGTCGTGCGGTGCTCCGGGTGGTGTCGCGTAACCAGCTGCGATTGCTGTTGAAAGCGCGGATGAGCGCCTGGAACGGCCCTGAAGTCGCCGACCGCGATTGTGTCAGGCGTGCAACGCGCCGGATCCGCGTCAGTTTCCAATCATCGCGCAATTCCTTGACCGCGATCCCGCCAGAGGCTATCTGGCACGTTGGAGACGCGGCGCTTGTTGCCGCGGTAGTTGGGGTCATGTCGCGAATTTCTACCCGTCCCGCCGCGCGTTTTGCCGCGCTGGTCGCGATTGCCTCGCTCTTGTCCGGGGTTGCGGCTGCGCAGCCGTTGCCGGTGCCGGGTGGCGATGGTCGTGGTGGGCAGGCGGCGATCCCCAATCAGACAACGACGAATCCGGTCGACGTGCCCGCGGTCGATGAGAGCGGTGGCCTGTACGTGGTCGTCGAAGCGTCCTCGCGGCCGATGGACGCGCTCTACGTTGTGGCGCCGTCGTGCGGCGGTCCCAAGCCGGCGCCGGAGCTCAAGTCCGCGTGCGATCTACTCGAGTCCGTGCTCGCGAATGACGCGCGGCTGTCCGGTTTCGTCCGGCCGGTGCGCCATTCGCCCGGTCTCGCGGCGCAGGTCATCAAGGCGCCGATGCCGGCGTTTGCCGTCAAGCCCGGCGGTCCTGCGGGCGCCAATATCCAGTACGTCGTCGCCACGTACGTGCGCGCAGCCAAGCAGGCGGGCATGCTGGACGTCGGTGCGAGCCTGTATGACGTCCGCGCGGGCAAGATGCTCGACCTCGGCGATCAGGCCAACCAAATCGTGCCGCAGGCGACGGTCCGTCAGGCCGCGCACCGGCTGATGAACGCGCTCCAGGGCGCCGTCACCGGCATTGAGGGCACGTTTGACACGGTCATTTACTACAGCGCGCCGGCTCCCGGCTGCACCCGCGCGATTTGGCAGGCCGACGCCGACGGCTTCAACCGGCGCGTGCTGATCGGCGACGGTGGCAAGGACGGCATCCACATGTTCCCGATCCAGCTGCAGGACGCCGCGCTCGCGTACATGTCCTTTCGCAGCGGTTTGCCGTCGCTCTACAAGCTGGACCTCGCGCAGGTGATGGCGCTCTCGGACATGACGCCGGTGGTCAAGAACGCCAAGCCCAAGAAGGGCGCGCCGACCAAGTCGACCTCGCCCGATGAGCCGCCGCCGATTCCGCCGCCGTTCGCGTCGGGGCCGGATCTGCAGTTTCACTCGTGCGCGCAGAACTCCCGCGGGGATCTGGTGGTGACCGTCAATGACGGCGACCAGTCGGACATCTACACGCTCGACTACACGGGCCACATGGATCGCAACCTGACCCACGACGAGCACGACGATCTGGGTCCGACGTTCTCGCCCGATGGCGAACACATCGCGTTTGTCAGCGACCGCACCGGCACGCCGCAGGTCTACGTGATGGACGCGACGGGCCACGACACCAAGCGCCTCACGTTCGTGGGACCGTACAACACCGACCCGGATTGGGGTCCCGATGGCCGCATCGCGTTTTCCGCGCTGCGTGGCAACGCCGTGGACATCATGACCGTGACGATGGCCGGCAAGCTGCAGCGTTTGACGCCCGGCCAAGGGCGACGTTCGCTGGAGCCGAGCTGGTCCCCGGACGGCAAGCGGCTGGTGTATGCGTCCAATGAGGACGGAAAGTGCTCGCGCCTCTGGGTGACCGCGGCCGATGGCGCCGCGCGCGAGCCCCTGGATGTGCCGTGCGGTCAATACTACACGCCGTCCTGGCAGCGCACGCCGGGCAAAGGCCCCAAGATTTGGAATCCGCGCCATTGAACCAGGATTCACCGCCACCGTTGCCGACAGCGCCGCCACCGCCGACTGCTGAACCGCCGTCCGAGGCGCTGGACGAGGCGCGCGACAGCGCGGACGACGTCGAGATCGGCGCGGCGTACATCGGGACGGTGCTCGACGGCCGGTACCTGATCCAGGAGATCATCGGCCACGGCGGCATGGGCACGGTCTTTCGCGCCGAGCAGACGCTGATGCAGAAGACGGTGGCGATCAAGCTGCTGCACGCGGATCTCGCGGCGCGCAAGCAGGTTGTTGGCCGGTTCACGCGGGAAGCGCGCGCGATCTCGCGGCTGTCCAGCGCGCACACGATCCGGGTCTTTGATTTCGGTCGCTGGCAGGACCTGTTCTTTCTCGTCATGGAGCTACTGGAAGGCGAGACCCTGGACGTGGTGCTCGCGCGCGGGCCGCTGCCGCACGACCGCGTGGCCAACCTCGTCGTGCAGATGTGCGATTCGCTGGGTGAGGCGCACGAAGCGGGCGTCGTGCACCGCGACCTGAAGCCGGAGAACATCTTCCTCGTGGCCGGCGAAGGGCCGACGGATTTCGTCAAGATCCTCGATTTCGGCCTCGCCAAGCTCAAGAACTCAGAAGACCTGTACGACGTGCATTCGCGCGCTGAACTGTTCGGCACGCCGTACTACATGAGCCCCGAGCAAATCCGCGCGGCCGACGTGGACGGGCGGAGCGACATCTACTCGGTGGGCGCGCTGATGTTCCGCATGCTCACCGGGCGCTACGTCCACGGCAGCGATCAGGCGACGTTCGACATCCTCAAGGCGCACCTGATGGATCGCACGCCGCAGATGGCGGAGGTCGCGCCCGCGGGCGTGGCGATTCCGCCGGTGGTGGAGCGGATCGTCGCGAAGTGCCTGGCCAAGAAGCCGGAGGACCGTTTCCAGACGATGGCCGAGCTGGCCGATGCGCTGCAGGTGGCGCAGCAGTCCGGCTGGCAGGACGTGGGCCACGAGGTCGAGCCGGAGATCCCCGAGCCGCACGTGGAGTCGATGGCGCGGCGGACGACGTTGCGGCGCGTGGCGGTGTTCGTGGCAGTGCTGACGGCGCTGACGGTCGGAACTGCGCTTGTGCTGACGTCCCACAGCGAACCGACGCCTGGCCAGGAAGTGGAGCCCAACGATGACGCGCGCCATCCGGGGATGCTGGCGGCTGACGGCAGTGCGGTGGGCTATCTGGGCAAGCGCCGCTCCGCGACCCAGGCGGATCAGGACTGCTACGCATTGCCCAAACTGGCGGCGGGCGAGACGTTCAGCGTGCAGGTCACAGGCCTGCCGAACATGGACGTGCTGCTGACGCTGAACGACAAGGATGGGGACGCGCGTCTGAGCGTGGACCATCGCGGCCGCGGTCAGGGCGAACTGCTGCGGTTTGCCGATCCGCGGCTACCGGTGACGGCGGTGTGCGTGACGGAGGCGATCGCGCCAAATGGCACGGCGAGCGAGAGCCTGAGCGATGCGTACAAGCTCAGGGTGACCCATTCAGAGGGGGCCGCCGACAGCGAGCAGGAGCCCAATGATGTGGCGCCGGGCGAGAACCTGCCCGTCGGCGCGCTGCGCACAGGCAGCCTGGAAGGGCCAAAGGACCGCGACGTGTTTCGGCTGGAGGGCGCGGTCGACGGTCGCCTTGTGTGGGTTTCCCTGGAGCTGCCGGAAAATCCGCCGGTGGGGACGCAAATGCTGCTGCTGGATCAGGCGGGGCGCACCATCGCGAGTCGGGCGATGCGCGCGGGCGAGCGTCAGGCGTCGTTGGGCTTTGTGCCGACGGGCGACCAGATCCCCGATCGCCTTGTGCTGTTGCGTCAGGCACCCAAGGACGTGCCGCTGCCGGCTGAGGAAGCGCCGTATCGCCTCAAGTATGACCAGCGCGACGTGGTCGAATTCGCCGAAATCGAGCCGAATGATACCGCGGAACAGGCCAATCCGCTGGCGCTGGGCACGTGGCAGACCGGTTTGGCGCAGGACGGCGCGGATTGGCTGCGTTTGGATGGCGGCGACCCGAGCCTCGCGCGGATTCGGCTGGAAGCGCAGGCGACCGGCGCGGGTGCGTATCAGCTGACGGTGCGGGACGTGGGGCAGCAAGTCGACGTCCGCACGCTCGTCGTGCAACCCGGGCAGCCGCAGGATTTGGTCATTGGCGGGAGCGGCGACGGCGTGCTGCTGAAGATCGCGGCGCACGGCAAAGGCGAACCCAAGTGGCAGGTGCGGGTGCGCTATCTGTCGGGCGTCGTTTCCGGGAAGTAGCGCTACAGCAGGCTGGCGGCGCGCAGGGCTGCAACGGCGTCCTGCAGCGTGGCAAAACCGCTGGTTCTTCCCGGCTTCCACGCCCGCAGGCCTTCCAAGTCAAACACCGCGCGCAGTTCCGGATCGTTGTAATCCATCTCCATCAGCCGGTCCTGGAACTGGCCGATCAGCGCCGTCGGGCCGTTGTCCAACGCCGTCAAGCAGCGGCAATCGTACGGCGCCGTCTGGGCCACGACGCGCGGCATGCTGCCGGGCAGCACGCCTTCCAGGGCAAACAGCAGCAGGTTGGAATCCATCATGCACGCCGCGTCGACTGTGCCGTTCGCCAGCGCCTGCGCCGCCGCCCGCTCGCCTTCAATCACGTCGCCGTGCCGCCCGGTCGCCACGTCAAAACACACGGGCACCGGCATCACATCGGCTTTCAGCAGCTCATACAGCGGCAGGATCGTCGCTTGCGGCGAGTCGGTCGCACCCACGCCCACCCGCTTGCCGCGCAGATCGGCTGGCGTTGTGAGGCGGCTATCGCTCCGGACCACAACGACCGAGCGCAGGTCGCGGTCACTATCGCGCATCGCGATCGCCCGGGCTTGGCGACCGCGGCTCAGCGCGGCGCGTTCCGTCTCCAGCCAGGCGAGCGGCGAATTCCAGGCGACGTCGATGTGGCCGTCCAGGAGCGCCGCGACCTGCTGCTCATAGGTCTGGTACAGCACGTATTGGGTGGGCACGCCGCGCTGATGGAGCCAATGCGAAAGGCCGTCCCAGATCGTCACGACCCTCGGTTCGTATGCCACAGCGCCCAGCGTCAAGACTGACTTCATCCCGCCCCTCAACCGCCGGGTCGTGTTCGCAACCGCGAGCCACAATCAGCGAGAGCAAGGGTGGCGGTCCCAGCCGCGACTGTAAAGCCGCAAGGCCGTCAAGATCGGTAAAGGAAACCGCGTAAATGTGTGGCTGATGGGTCTGACGGAGGGCGACGGCTAGACGCCGAGGGCCAGCCGGCGGGCGAATTTCTCGTCGTGGCCGACTTCGCGGATCCGCGCGGCGGCGGTGGCGACGTCGTACGGCACGCGGACGTGTTCCATCGCCTTGGAGTCGCTGTCGAACACCACGAAGCACGCGTCCGGGTTGCGGTCGCGCGGCTGGCCAACCGAGCCGACGTTGGTCAGGTAGCGGCGACCCTTGATGTAGTCGTAGTTGCCGGTGACGTCCCGCACTTTCTTGCCATTGTACTCGTACGTCGTGGTCAGATGGCTGTGGCCGATGAAGTTGTGGCCAAAAAGCCCGGCCTTCATCCGCGTCAGCGTCTCCGCCTCTTCATTGCGCACGACGTAGTAGAAGCTCGACGGCAGGATCGGCGCGGCGTGGTAGAACGCCATGTCCAGCTCCGGGCGCTGGTGCGAATAAGGCAGTGAATACAGCCACTTGAAGTTGTCTTCGGTGAGCACGCTGCGCGACCAGTACAGCACGCGCTTGGCTGAATCGTAGTAGTAGTCCGCGTCCATCACGCCGACGGTCGCCGCGTCGTGGTTGCCCATCAGGCAGATCGTGCAGTACTCGCGCAGCAAATCGCAGCATTCATTGGGATTGCCGCCGTAGCCGACGACGTCGCCCAAGCAGATGATCTCGTCCACGTCCAGCTGGTCGCACTTGGCGAGCACCTGTTCAAGCGCCTGGATGTTGGCGTGAATGTCGCTGATGATGGCAAATCGCATCTGTCACTCTCCCGCAGCCCGTTCTTCACCATAGACGCGGTCGGCCATCTGGGCAAGCGCAAACGCGTCGCCGCCTCGCCGTTGACGTTCTGCCCGGGCGTGTGACACCGTGGCAAGCTCAAGCGGAGGATGCAATGGCGACGTTGAAGACAGGTGACTTGGCCCCGGACTTTGCGCTTCTGGCGGACGATGGCACGACGGTGCAATTGTCGGCGCTGCGCGGCAAGCCGGTGATTCTGTACTTCTACCCGCGCGACGACACGCCGGGTTGCACGACCGAAGCCTGCGACTTCCGCGATCGCCACGAGAGCGTGCAAGGCCAGGGCGCCCGCGTGCTGGGCGTGAGTCCCGATGCCCAGAAGGCGCATCTCCGGTTCAAGACGAAATACGGCCTGCCGTTCACGCTGCTTTCCGATCCCGAGCGCACGACGCTCGCGGCCTACGGCGCGTTTGGCAAGAAGATGATGTACGGCAAGGAAGTCGAGGGCGTGATTCGCTCGACCTACCTCATCGACGCGACAGGCAAGATCGCCGCGGCGTGGCCGAAGGTGAGCGTCAAGGGCCATGCGGACGCGGTGCTCGCCGAACTCGCGAAGTTGGTGTAGCGGATGGCGGCGCTGACGGGACGTTTGCGGCAGTGGGATGGCCGTCAGCCGGATCTCCGTGCATGGAGTGACGCGGAGCTGCTGGACGGCCTGCGGCAGCTGGGCATTGTCACCGATCAGCGGCTGTTCACGGCCTTGGTGGCGGACAAGAGCCAGACGGACCAGGAAGAAGACTGGCTGCAGGAATCGGGCGTCACCGATGAGAATCTGCAGGTGTTCGTGTGGCTCAGCGTGCGCGAACTGTGGCAGCGCTGGCAGTTGCCGTCCTGGCCGCTGGATCGCCTGGGTCGGATGCTGGCGTACCTGATCGACGCGGAATTTGCCGCGGAATACGCCGACCAGCTCCACGCGCCGACGGCCCATGAGGTTTTTGCCGCGTTGGAGGGATGGCTGGCGCAGCAGCCCGATGCACGCGCGGCGGTGGACGGCCTGGTGGAGCAGCTGGGAATGCCACCGCAGGCATGGCCGGGCAAGCTCCTGGACGCGATGGCGGAGTGGACGGAGGTGGGCAACCTGTCGCTGGCGCTGCGCGGCGGCGGTTTCCTGACGCGCGTGCTGGGCCACGGCGATGCGCACATCTTTCTGGCGGCGGCGCTGGTGTCCGCGCGGATGCTCGATCGCGCGGTCGCGGCGGCGCTGGAAGTGCCGATGGATGCGGATCTGCGCCACGGCTTCGACGAGCTCTGCGGCCACCTGTGTCTTGCCGCGGGCGATCCGGTGCTGGCCGATTTTTGGCTGGCGCGCGCGCAGCAAAACGACGGCACGCGCGCGAACGAGCGCACGTTCGCCGCAGAAACGGTGGACAATTATCTGGCGTCGTGGCGCGCCGCGGGTCGCGATGAGGTCGCACCGGTGCCGGACACGCAGAAGGCCGCGGCGCGTCAGGCGGCCGCCCAAAGTGCCTACTATGCATGGATGGCTTTTGCCGGTGAGGGCGCAGGCCCGGGTGGCGTCGCGCCCTGACACCGCGGTGGAGCCGTGACAGCACCCCGACAGACAGCCCTTGCGCGCCGTGGCCCGCCACCTATCTCGTGAGCAACCGGGAGGGGCGTCATGGGAAAAGTTGCGCATTGGGTCGTGCTCGCAGCCTTGGCTCTTGGCCTCGCGTCGCCGCGGAGCGCCTTTGCCCGCAGCGGCGAATCTGCGCCGACGATCGGCAGTTGGGACACGCGGGCGTCGTCCCTGACCTTCGCCTACATGGAAGGCCTGTTTGGCGCCGGCCACCTGCGCTTCGCTTCGTATTTCACCAACTTCACGTCGACAACGGGGCGGCTCTCCTCGCAGTTTGGCCTTCACTACATCGGCTACGGCGAAGAGGGTTCGTCGTCCGCGCATGGCATGGCGGGATCCGCGACGGCGCTCTATGAGATTCCGCTCAGCGGCAGGCAGCCCAACGGCCTGCCGTGGGTGGCGCTCGCGCCGTACATCGGGCTGTCGCCGTCAGCCATCGTGTCCGGCGACTATGCGGCGATTGCGCTCCCGGCGCACTTCGGCCTCGGCCTGCCGATCAGCCCGATCAGTTGGCTCACGGTCACGCCCTGGGTGGAAGGCACCGCCGGGCTGGGCATGGACCTGAACGTCAACCGCAAGGCGATCGACGACATTGCCGCCGGCACGATCAAGCCCGCGGACGCCAAGGCGAGCGACGTCCTGCGCTTCGAATACGGCCCGTACCTCTCCAGCCGCTTTGGCCTGAACCTCACGGCGCATCTGGGCGCGCGCATCGACGTGCAGGTCCAAGGGCTCGGCAACTGGCTCAGCCAGCCCGCCAACAGTCGTTTCGTGTTCATGGCGGGCGCCGCGATCGCGTGGCATTGGGATAACGTCGTGCCGGCAGTCCTGCCAGACAATGGCTGTCCGGTCCCGGGCGCTGCGTCGGAAACCAGCGCTGGCTTATGACGCGTCGACGGGCAGGTCCGCGCCGCGTTCAATCGCCGTCCTGGCCGCCAATTCGCCGACGATCGCGCGCACGACGACGCTTGCGGCCACCATGCCAAAGACCGATGTGACGAAAACGGCCGAGCCTTCGATGAGCGGGCGATCGGTGCACGCGTGAAAGTCATTGTCCTTGCCCCACGTCCCGTCCGGACTCGTCGGGCACAGGCACTCAAAGCCTTGGGCATCCCAGATGGGCGGGATGGGCAGGCGCCGTGACTCCAGGCTGTACACGGCCAGCACGCCCGCAGGGCCGGAATTCTCACCCGGCGGCCACTTCAGCTTTTGCCGCAGGTGCTTGCGAATGGTGCGCGCCAGCGGATCGCCGTGCGTCGCGAAGAGATCGGCGACGCGCACTTGCGTCGGGTCCAGTTTGCCCGCCGCACCCATCGACGACACGATCGGAATCCCCAGCTTCTTGCAGCGGTCGATGAGGTGCGCCTTCGCCGCGATGTTGTCGATCGCGTCGATCACGAAGTCTGGCTTGTTGTCCTCCGGCAGGAGCGTCTCAGCGTCTTTGGCCTGGTAGAACGCCTGCACGGGCGTCACGGTCACCAGCGGGTTGATTTTGCGGCAGCGCTCCGCCAGCAGCTCCGCCTTGCTTTGCCCCACAGTGCCTTGCAGCGCCTGGATTTGCCGGTTTACGTTCGTCGCGCACACCACGTCGTAATCCACGAGCGTCAGGCGGCCGATGCCCGATCGCGCGAGGCCTTCCACGGCAAAACCACCGACGCCGCCGACACCGAAGACGACGACGTGCGCCGCTTCCAGGCGGTCAAAACCGGCCTCAGAAGTCAGCCGCACAAGCCGGTCAAAGCGCCGCTGGTTGGGACGCGTCCGCGCGGGTCGCGGCGGTGCCTCGGCCGGTTGCGGGCGGGTATCGTGGCTGTGATCGTGGTCCATCGGCATCCTCGTTCAGGGCGCGAGATGGTATAGCCTGCGGGCGTTCTCAGCCACACGAATTTGCAGGGCGTGCGCCGTCTCGCCGCGCCACGCTGCGATCTGCTCGCCGAGGCGCGTCATCTGCGCCACGGCTGCGTCGTAGGGCAAGTCCAGGAACGGCCAGTCCGTCTCCAGCAGCAGCCGGTCCGCGGCGATGGTTTGCGCCAGCAGACGCCGCTTCTCCAGCACTTCGCGCGGCTCCAGCGCAAGCGCGATGCCCAATCCGAGCGCCTCAAACGCCGGCACAAGCTCCAGCGGACCCGACCACCGATGCACCGCGCCACCCGCAGGCACGCCAACGCGGCGGAGCGCGTCCAGCGCGTGCCCATACCAGCCGACCAGATGCAGCACGACTGGCAACTGCCGCGCCTGGGCTTCCCGCAGCCCGCGCTCAAAGAACGCCAACTGCTGCGGCAACGGCCAGATGGCCTTGTACCTGCGATCGAGGCCAATCTCCCCCAGCGCCACGACCGACGGATGCGCCAGCTCCGCGCACATCGCGGCGTAGGCGTGCATGCGCGCGGCGTCGTCGGGCAGCCGCGCGAGGTACTCGGGGTGCATGCCCACCGCGCGGCGAATCATCGGCCACTGCGCCGCCAAGTCGCGACTCCGCGCCAGACGCTCTGGACCGTAGCCGGCCGTCAGCGCACCTGGCCAGCCTGCGGCCACGAGCCGGGTCAACGCGTCGTGCAGGCGGTCCGGCGGCTCGTCCGGGTCGTCGAGGTGCGTGTGGCTGTCGAGCCAGGGCGTCAAAGGCGGCTTCCTCAGAAATAGCAGCAGAAGCCCGCATCGGGGCAACAGTTGCCGGCTGCCTTGCAGGTGCTGATGTCGCAATTACAGCCGTTGGCTGCAGTGGAGCCGCACATGGCGCCATTGTTGGGGTCGTAGCAGCTGTGACTGGAATCCGCGTAGCAGCCTGTGACCTTGTCGCAGCCGACCGTGAGGTAGTCCGCGCAGCAGTTGCCTTTGCCGACGCAGGCGGTATCGCACTGGCATGGTTGACCGACCCACCAACCACCGCACACGCCCACGCACGTACCCGCCGGCGCGACGCACGACCCGGAACTGCCGTCTGCCGCGGCGGTGCAGCTGTTGGGGCAGGTCTCGACGTCGGTCCAAGCGCTCCAGACGAGGTCCGCAGGGCCGGTGGCGCAGGTGGCTCCGCCTTTGCAGACGCCCGAACCGAGGCGTTTTCGCAGCACGTTGCCCGCGCATTGGAACTGGCTCGCGGCGTTCACCTGGCACGCGGGGCCGCTGGTGATGAGGCTCGTGGTCAGGTCACAGCATTCGCCGCCGACGCAGCCGCAGAGCGTTTGCGCATCGGGGCAGCACGTGCCGGCGCCCGCGCAGCCGGGGGCGCACGAGCAGCCCGTGGAGCCGGTGCCGCCGCACGCGCCCTGACACGTGCCCAAGTTCACGCAACTGGGTATCACGCCGCTGCCGACTTCTGTGCACGCGGTCCCGGGCGGGCAACTGCTGACCGTCGCCCACGCGCCTGGAGCGCCGGTCGCGGTCGAATTCGCGCAGACGGTGGCGGATGTGCCGTTGCAGCCCGCGGTGAAGTCGCGCTTCTGGACGTCGGCGCCGCTGCACTGATAGTCCGATCCGATGACCGCGGTCCCACACGCGGTGCCGGCGGGCTGAATCACCTGGCCAACCGTGTCGCAGCAGATGCCCGCGGTGCAGCATCCCGGTTTGTCGCTGACCGCGCACAGGCCCACGCTGGTGTTGCACGTGCCGATCTTGCAGGGGATCCCGCTGTTGCTGCAGTCCGCGTCGCTTTGGCAGCAGCCCGGTTGCGCGGTGCCTTTGCACTCGCCCGTAGACGTGCAGATATCGCTGAACGTGCACGCATTGTTGTCGTTGCACAGTGTGCCCGGCGTGCCGGACCAACTGGTCGGCTTGTTGCCGGGGACGCAGATCTGGCACGGGTTGGCGGCGTTCGTGGCGTTGCTGCCGATGCACTGGCCGTCAATCAAGCACCAGCCGGGCAGCAATTCCGGCTTGCATTGGCCATCGACGGGATCGCACGAAGCGGCCTGACAATCTGACGGCGCGCCGCAGGCCACGCCCGTGCTCGTGCAGTTGCCGTCGCTGGTGTTGCAGACGTCAGTGGTGCACAAATTGCCGTCATCGCAGTCGCCGTCGCTCTTGCAGCAGCCCGGAATTTTGACGATGAGGCACGTGCCCGCGATCGCGTCGCACGTCGGCTTGTCGCACTGGCCCTTGGCGGTGCAGTCGGCGTCCTTCTGGCAGCAGCCGGAGAGCTTGCTCCAGCTGTCCTGGTCCTGCGTCGGGTCGCAGATCTTGCACGGATCGCCGGGAATCGCGGCCTGTGCCTGCACGCACGTGTTGCCGATGTGGCACCAGCCGTCGAGCACGATGTGGTGGCATTTCTCGCCGTCGCAGCTGTCAGAAGTGCAGTTCAAGGCGTCGTCGCAGCCGGCGGGCAGCGCGGGCGTGCACTTGCCGTTCTTGCACGCGTCCGGGCCGTTGCACGGAATCCCGTCGTCGCACGCGACGCCGACGGTTGGCGCGACCTGGCAGCAGCCGAATTGGCAGAGCGTCGCCGTGCACGGATCGGCGGCGGGATTGCAGTCGTCGTCGATCTGGCAGGGCTGGCTGCACGTGATGCTGACGCTGTCGGCGGCGGTGGCGTCGTCGGCGTCGTCGACCGCCGTCTGGGTGTCGTCGTCGGCGAGATCGCCCGCGCCGTCGGGGCTGGAGTCGCCGGGAACATCGCTGGTCGCGACGTCAAAGGCGAAGCCGTCAAAACCGGGCAGGCTGTTGCCGCTCGTGTCAGGGAGGAATCCAGTGCCAACGCCCGCCGACGTCGGCGTCGAGCACGAGGCCAGGACGGCCAGGACGGCCAAACAGCCAACGCCGATCAGCGAACTTTGCGTTCCGCGCGTCGCGATCCGTGCCCAGCGTTGCTCCATCGACGCGTCCTCATTCACCGGGTTGTGGATCCCGCACGCTCCCAGTGTAGACGATCGCCCCCCGAGATCGCCAGAAGATCGCGCCTTGTGTGTTGCGCTGTCACTTCCTCTTGACAATGGGGCGGCTCGCGTCGATCCTCGCGCCCCCTTTTGTCGTGGGAGCTGACCAGACTATGCGCGATTTCATCTTCACTTCTGAATCTGTCACCGCCGGGCATCCGGACAAGGTCGCCGATCAAATCTCTGACGCCATTTTGGACGCCCTGCTCGAGCAGGATCCGCGTTCGCGTGTCGCGTGTGAGACCCTCGTGACCACGGGCTTGGCGCTCATCGCCGGCGAGATCACCACGACGGCTTACGTCGACATGCCCTCGATCATCCGCAAGACGATCACGGAAATCGGCTACGACGATCCGAACGATCGCTTTGAAGGTTCGAGCTGCGCCGTGCTGACGTCCATCGGCAAGCAGTCCCCGGACATCGCGCAGGGCGTCGACGTCCACGCCGGGCTGAATCCCGAACAGGGGGCTGGCGACCAGGGCTTGATGTTCGGTTATGCCTGCGATCACACGCCGGAATTGATGCCGCTGCCGATCACGCTGGCGTCGCGCCTGACGCGCACGCTGGAGACCCTGCTGCATGGCAAGACGCTGCCGTGGCTGCGTCCCGACGGCAAGAGCCAAGTCTCCGTGCGCTTTGAGAACGGCCGTCCGGTCGGCATCGATGCGGTTGTCGTGAGCACGATGCACCGCGACACGATCAGCCACAAGGATTTGTACGACGCGGTCATGGAGCACGTGATCCTGCCGTCGCTGCCGAACGAGTTGCTGAGCAAAGACACCAAGTTCCATATCAATCCGACGGGCAAGTTTGTCGTTGGCGGCCCCCACGGCGACGCGGGTCTGACGGGTCGCAAGATCATCGTCGACACCTACGGCGGCTGGGGTCGTCACGGCGGCGGCGCGTTCTCCGGCAAAGACCCGTCCAAGGTCGATCGCTCGGCGGCGTACTTCGCGCGCTATGTGGCCAAGAACATCGTCGCCGCGGGTCTCGCCGACGAGGTTGAGCTCCAGGTCTCGTACGCGATCGGCGTCGCCCGCCCCACGAGCGTCAAGGTCGATACCTACGGTTCCGAGAAAGTCTCGCCCGAGAAGATCGAGAAGGCCGTGCTGGAAGTCTTTGATTTCCGTCCTGCTGAAATCATCCGCCGCCTCGACCTGATGCGGCCGATCTACCGTCAGACGGCTTCGGGCGGCCACTTCGGTCGCACTGGGCCGGGCTTCACGTGGGAGCGTACCGACGCTGCCGCGGATCTGAAGCGTCTGGCTGGTTCCTGAGGGATCCCCCGGCTCGTGCCGGTATGTGATCGCTTCGAAACGGGTTTGGCTTGACACAACGGTGTCACCGCCGCTAGAATCTCGGCCCCCGCGTTTGCGCACATGCCAACGCGCGGTCCGATTTGTCAGAGGAAGTTTCCATGAGCCTGAGCAAGCAAACCGTCAGCGTGCGCACGGAAGACGCGCCGCACCAGTGGTACGTCATTGACCTGAAGGACGCTGTCCTCGGTCGTGCCGCCGTCAACATCGCCAACATTCTGCGGGGCAAGGACAAGCCGTCCTACACGCCGAATGCGGATGTGGGCGACTTTGTTGTCGTCATCAATGCCGCTCAGTTCAAGCTGACCGGCAACAAGATGGACAACAAGATCTACCGCTACCACACCCAGCACATGGGCGGCCTGAAGGAATTCACGGCCAAGGCGTTCATCGCCCGCAACAGCGCGGAAGCGGTTCGTCGCGCTGTGTGGGGCATGCTGCCCAAGGGCGCGCTTGGTCGTCGTTTGATCACCAAGCTCAAGGTGTACCCGGGTCCGCAGCACAAGCATGCCGCGCAGAACCCGATCGCCCGCGCTGTCTAAGCCCAAGTTCAGCTGTAATCAGCACTGGTTCAACTGACTTTCTCTTACGCTGACCGATACTCCAGCGTCACAGGTTCACACAATGGCCACCACCCGCCGCGTCAATGAGTCCTCCGCCCCCGCCAAGCGCTGGTACGCCACCGGTCGTCGCAAAGAAGCGACCGCGCGCGTCCACCTGCTCGCCGGAACGGGCAAGATCACGGTCAATGGCCGTGAGATCGCCGAGTACCTGCGTCGCCCGACGTTGGAAATGGTTGTTGCCCAGCCGTTCGAAGTCGTCGAGCGCCCGGGTCAGTTCGACGTGCGCGCCACTGTGAGCGGCGGCGGTCTGGCTGGTCAGGCCGGCGCCCTGCGTCACGGCATTGCCCGCGCGCTGACGGTGTTTGAAGCTGAAATGCGCCCGCCGCTGAAAGCCGCTGGTCTGCTGACCCGCGATGCCCGCGCCAAAGAGCGCAAGAAGTACGGCCGCTACGCTGCGCGCGCCCGCTTCCAGTTCTCGAAGCGTTAATCGGTCTGCGGCGCGTTCGCGCGCCAGGTTCTCCAGTCGGCGCGTTCGCGCGCTGGCGCCCCGCTGAGTAGCTCAGGTGGTTAGAGCGAACGACTCATAATCGTTAGGTCGAGGGTTCAAGTCCCCCCTCAGCGACCGAATCCGGAAATCCAGAAGTACTTGGCCTGCCTCCGGGCGCGAACGGTGCTCCGGCTGCCGCGCGCTCTGTTGAGCGCTTGCCGGTCGAGGGTTCAAGTCCCCCCTCAGCGACCGAATCCGGAAAGACAGAAGTGCTTGGCCTGCCTCCGGGCGCGAACGGTGCTTCAGCTGCCGCGCGCTCTGTTGAGCGCTTGCCGGTCGAGCGGTCAAATCCGCCTTCAGCTACCCAATCAGAAAAGCCAGTTCTTCCGACAAGATTGGCCGCGTGCCCGGCGCTGGACGCGGACTGCGATCGCCGCCCTGCGAGACGCGGCACCGCTGCTGCGGCTTGGCCTTGTGCGGCGTCACGCAACGGCCCTCAAGCGCAGTCCCCTGCACATCCGGACACAGCCAATCGACCCGTCCCGGGGACGCCCGCTCCACGCCGTGCAACACGCTTTGCGCCCGCCGCCACGCGCGACCCGATTCGCCGTCTTGGGTTGGCCGCACGCGCTCAAGTGACTGTCCAGGCAATGGCTTGGGCCACGGCGGCTTCTTGTGCCACTGCGCCACGTCCACCCGGCTCTGCCGCCAGAACAGCTCCAGCCGCCCGGCATCGTTGGGCAACCGCATCCCTTTGACCGCTGCCTCCCCGGCTTGGCCGCCCAATGGCGTGAGGAGCACCACTTCCCCGGCGTGGAGCAGCGGCGCTGACGGACGGACCGGCACCGCGCGCACACCCGAGGGCAACAGCAGCGCCAGGTCCGCAAGCCGCACGGGTTCACGCGCCAGATTGACGACCTCGACGAATTCCCCGGCGCGATCGTCATGCAACAGCGGGTTGCTTTGGATCTCGGAGATGACCAAGCGCGGAACGGCGGGCGGCAGAGGCGGTGGCTCCCCTGCCACCGGATTGGCCCACGCGGCAGGCGTCAGGCACAGCACAATCGTCAGCATCAGGTCTCGCAACATGACATCCCCTTGGCCGCGTATTGGGCGGCGCGGCATTTCCGCACCGTGCAACGTCCGTGCCATCTGGCGCGACCCGCGATTTCAGCCGGTTGCGGGCATCGCGGTCTCGCTTTCCCGGTCTCACTTGGTCTCATCTGCTCTCGCCAACGTTGCAGCCACTTGAGTTTAGATTGTAATTTCAAGACCATGCGCGTCGGTCATCGCCTTGACACGAGACCAACGAAGCCTACAATCGAGACCGCTCTGGCCAGCGTGGCCGATCCGCGATCGCGTGGACGGCAGTTTGGCCGACGACCGCCCGAAGGATGCCGATGCTCGCCCGCCCGCCTCGTGTAATGCGCCACAATCGTTGGCTTGTGTCGATGATGCTGGTCGCGATGGCGCTTCCCGTTCAGGTCGCGCTGGCCGATGAGGCCGAGCGGACGTTGGCGCTCGTGGAACTTCGCGCGGGCGACGACGCCAATCCGCTGACGGCCGACTATCTGCAGGAAGTGCTGGTCGGCCTGCAAAAAGAAGCCCATGGCGACGTGATGGTCGTGCCGATGCAAAAAAGCGCCGAGAAGCTCCGGCGGGACCGCGATCAAGTGCCGAACGCGCTGACGGAAGAGCGGCGCAGTGGCTTGGCGGCCGCGCGCAAACAGGGCATCAACTTCCTGGACAACGCAGACGCGGTCAACGCGATCAAGGCGTTGCAATCGGCGGAGGCCAAGTACCGGGCGGCGATCGCAGCGCCAGGCGCTGAGGACAAGCTGCGCAAGGAGTATTTGGACGTGTTGGCGCAGCTCGCGACGGCCCATGTGATCGCGAAAGACAAGGACGCTGCGGCGGAGGTGTTTCGCACGGTCGTCACGGCGTTTGGCGCCAAGGCCAACGTGACCGACGACAACTACCGGCCGGACGTCGTGGAGTTGTTCCGGAAGGTGGCGAAGGAAGCGTCGACACAGCCCAAGGGGCAGGTTGAAGTCACGTCTGATCCGCCGGGCGCGCACGTGCTCATCAATGGCATTGACCGCGGCGTCACGCCCGCGACGATCACGGATCTCGCGCCGGGCATCTACGCGATTCGTCTGCAGGCGGGGCCGGCGAGCTCGATGCTGCACCGCGTGAAAGTCGTGGGAGGCAACAAAGCCAAGCTCGCCGTGGGCGTGGAATATGAACGGCATCTGGTGCTGGACGATGCGCGCGTTGGCCTCGGCTATCCCGATTTCGACGGCGCGCAGAAGCGCGTGCTGAGCGACAGCGTTGCGCTGGGTCACGAGCTGGGTGTCGCGAGTATCGCGGCAGTGGGCGTGATGGACGGCACCCTGTACACGTGGCTCATCGACGTTGGGCAGGCGCGCATTGAACGGTCCTCCAGCTTCAAGGTGCCCGGCATCGGCACGAGCCCGCGCGCGGTGGCCAAGGTCCTGAACACGCTGCTGGGCGAGCGCAAGGGCGCGGACGGAACGGAGCCGGTCGAGGGCGACAAGTCCAAGGCGGCCTGGTACCAGTCGGTCCCCGGAATCGCTTGTGGTGTTGGGGCGTTGGTAGCGCTCGGCGTAGGCGCGGCGTATGCCTCGAACTTCACCGTGACCGAAGTGCACACCCAAGCCGAAAAAGACAAAGCCGAGAGCGGCCGTGTGATCGCGGGCGTCTCCCTGGGCGTGGGCGCGCTGCTCGCAGGCGCCGCGGCTTTCTTCTTCTGGCGCGCAGGTCAGGCCTCGCCGGCCGCGAATGCCCAGTTCACGCCGGGCCAGGACGCCATGCCGCCGCCGCAGCTGGGCTTTGTGCCGACGGTCTTCACAACCGCGCCGGGCCATTAGCGCTCCGCAAGGCTCGACCGCGTGGACCTCCTTCCGCAGCCACATGAATCCCTCGACTGCATCCTGAGCGGCAACGTCCAGCTGCTGCAGGCGCGCACCGGCTATCGCACCGCGATCGATGCGCCGCTGCTGGCCTGGTTTGCCGCCCAGCAGGCGCCGCACGCGCGGCACGCCCTGGAGTTGGGGGCGGGCAGCGGTCTCGTGGCGATCGTCCTGGCGAAGGTGCTGCCCGGGATTCGCCTCCACTTGCTGGAGAAGCAGCCGGCCATGGCCGATCGGGCGCGCCGCAACGCGCGGCTCAATGGCGTCGATGGGCGTCTCACTGTCGTCGAGGGCGACCTGGCAGCGCCGCCGACCCTCCCCGGACCGTTTGGGCTGGTGCTGTGCAACCCGCCGTATCGCAAGCGCACCCAAGGCAACGCGCCACGCGACCCGGAGCGGCAGATCGCCCATCAGGAGACGACGGCGGACCTGCGACAATTTTGTCACGTCGCGGCCCAGAACATGGTGGCAAGTTCTCAAAGTTGCTGGGTATTTCCGCATCACGACGCGGCGCGTCTGCTTGATGACCTCGCCGCCGTTGGCCTGGGCGATCGCGCGGTCATGGCGGTGTTGCACCGCCCCAATGACATGAAACCGAACAGGATTCTCGTGCGCGCGGCGTTGGGGCCGGCCGGCGTGACGCACCTGCCCGATCGCGCGATTCACTTGCAGGATCAGCCGGATCGCGTCTTTCAGCCGGATCTCGCGGCGTTCTTCGCTGGGCTCGCCGACCCGGTGCCCGCGTGACAGCTATGTCACGTTGCCCATGTGAAGTTGCGGGACCCCAGATCGAATGTTAGGTTGACTCAGGAAGGGCACAGGCTGCCGCAGGGGTGGCCGAGTCCGGCGGATCGAATCGAATGGCCGGTTGGTGCGTCTAATAGACAAGCCGGCCTGCCAACCAAGGCGAGAAACCGGCAGTCCTGGAGGTTGCGATGCTTGACGCCTTCATCATTGAGGAAATCCAACGGCGGGAGCGCGAACGCGATACCCGGATCCAGCCGCGGCTGGATCAACCGAGCCGCTATCCCATGCCGCCGCCGAACTGGCGCCCGGACTCGCGCCGCGATTCCGACGTCGAGCGCGACGAAGAGGAAAGCGACCGTGGAGTGATTATCCTCGATATGTAATCGCCTGATCGATCAGGCAATTTCGGCGCGGGTGGCGATGACGCGCGCCAGCAGACCGTACGCCACAGCTTCTTGCGCCGTCAGCCAGTAGTCGCGCTGCGTGTCCTTTTCAATCCGCGCCAGTTCCTGACCCGTTTCCGCCGCCATCAGCGCGTTGACCTTGGCGCGCGTCTTCAGAATCTCGTTCGCGGTGATTTCCAGGTCGCTCGCCGGACCGTAGACGGTCATCGGAATGAGCGGCTGGTGGATCAGCAGGCGCGTGTTCGGCAGCGACAGGCGGTCCTCCGGCTTGACCGCCAACAGGATGACCGTCGCGATCGACGCCGTCAGGCCGTTGCAGATGATGCGGCACTTCGGCTTGATGAAGCGGATCGTGTCAAAAATGGCAAAGCCCGCCGTGACGCTGCCGCCGGGCGAGTTGAGGAAGATGGTGATCGGCTTGTCGCCGTCGTCCGCTTCCAGCAGCAGCAACTCACTGACCACGCGCGCCGACTGCTTGTCGTCGATGCCACCGGTGATCTGGATGGTCCGCGCCTTGAGCAGTTTGTCCTGCAGGCTCGGGGTCTTGTCGTCCTGCGGCGCGTCGGCCTTCTTCGGTTCTTCTTCTTCCATCGTCGCCATCTGTCTCTCCGCCATGGGGTAGGTACGGCATCACTTGCCGGCTCTTAGAAGGTTGCGGTCACGCAAAAAATGCCCGCACCGTGTCGATTACTTCGTCCCGTTCTTGCGGGCGCAGGCCTGGGTAGACCGGAAGCGCAAGCACTTCCTTGCACGCCTGCTCGGTCTCAGGCAAGTGCGCGGGCGGGTGCGCCGCAGCCAGCGCGCCCAATTGGTGCAGCGCAGTAGGGTAGTACACCGCGACGCCGATGCCGGCGCGTTCCAGCGCAGCCTTGAGCTCGTCGCGGCGCGGCGTGCGCACAACGTACTGGTTCCACGCGTGACCCGGCGTCAGCGCCGGCAAGGCTAGCCGATCCGCGCCGATATCGTGCCACGCCGCGTCGTAAGCTTCCGCATTCGCGCGACGTTTTGCCACCCAACCGTCCAACTCTGGCAGCAGGACCTGCAGGAACGCCGCGTGCAGCGCGTCCAGCCGGAAATTGCCGCCGAGGTGGTTGAACTGATAGCGAACGGCGCCGCCGTGCTGGCGTTTTTCCCGCACGCGCTGCGCGAGGTCCGCGTCGTCCGTGATGACCGCGCCGCCGTCGCCCAGCGCGCCGAGGTTCTTGGCCGGGAAGAAGCTGAACACGCCGGCGAGTCCGGCTTTGCCAACGGAGCGGCCGTCAGGCTGCCTGGCGCCGTGGGCTTGCGCGCAATCTTCGATCAACAGCGCGCCGCGCTCCGCGCACAACGCCGCCAAGCCCGTCAGCGGCTGCGGCTCGCCAAACAGGTGCACGTTCAGCACGGCCTTGGTCCGCGGCGTCCACGCGGCGCGGAACTGCTCGACGTCCGGATAGAATTTGCCGGGAGCCAGATCGACAAACACCGGCCGCAGCCCGGCGCGCAGCACCGACGTCGCGGTCGCGATGAACGTGAACGGCGTGCAAAGGACTTCATCGCCCGGCTGCAGGCCTTTTTGGTCCAGCGCCATGAACGTCAGGAGGAGCGCGTCCGTACCGCTCGACACGCCGACGACGTGCTCGGCGCCGGTGTAGGCACCAAACGCCTTCTCAAACGCCTGCACTTCCGGTCCGAGCACAAAGACGCCGTGCGTCAAGCAGCGCTCCAGCGCCGCGTGCAGTTGCGGCCGCAGCGGCTCCAGGACGCGCGCGAGGTCAAAAAGTGGGACAGCCATCAGGCATTCTCCGCGGCAATGAGGCCCGCGCCGTCGTGTTGCCACGCGCTGCCGCAACGGGTGCAGGTGGCGGCGCTGCCTGAGCGGAGCGTCACGTCCAGGGGCAGTTTCTCGCCGCACGTGCAGACCCAGCCGCGGACCCGCGCCGGGTTGCCGGTGACGAGCGCATGCGCCGGGACATCGCGGGTGACGACGCTGCCCGCGCCGATGAACGCGTATTCGCCGATGCTGTGCCCGCAGACGATGGTGGCGTTGGCGCCGATTGTCACGCCGCGGCCGACTGGCGTGGCGCTGAACTCGCCGCGGCGGCTGACGGTGGCGCGCGGTCGCGTCACGTTGGTGAACACGCACGACGGGCCGCAGAAAACGCCGTCGCCGAGCGTGACGCCGTCGTAGATCGAGACGTTGTTCTGCAGCCGGACGTCGTCGCCCAGGACCGCGCCGCTTTGCACAAAACCGTTCTGGCCGACGACGCAATTGCGGCCGAGGACCGCGCCGTCCATGACGTGGCTGAAGTGCCAGATCTTGCTGCCCGCGCCGATCTGCGCCGCATCGCCGACCACCGCCGACGGGTGGATCGTCACGCCCGCATGGCGCTCCGAAGGCAGATCCGCCAGCGCCACTGGCACGCCGCCATGGGTGAGCGACTGTTCCGCCGCATCGAGCACGCGCAGCACGCGCATGCCCTCCTGGCCATCCGTGTAGAGCGGCGCGCCCGTGCCCGCGCACGCGTCCAGAAACGCCTGCATCTCGCAGCGCAGCGGTTCGTCGTTGGGCAGCGCCACCGGCTCCGGCTCGGCCTTGCGCGGCACCGGCACGCCGTCTTTCCAGTCCACGCCGTGGCGGTACAACACGAGCTTCTGCTCAAGCGGCAACGTATCGTCAAACAGCGCCATCGCATCCTGACCGACAACGACGAGCCGCTGCTCCTTGAACGGGTGCAGCCACGACACGTAGATGTGCGCGCGGAGGCCTGACTCCCAGCTGAGGTGCGTCACGGTCGAATCGGCGATCTTCGGGTGCAGAAAGTAGCCGCCGGTCGCGTGGACTTCGCTCGGCATGCCGCCGGCGAGTCGCAGCATCACGGAAATATCGTGCGGCGCGAACGACCAGAGGCTGTTTTCCTCGCGGCGAATCCGACCCAGATTCAGGCGGTTGGAGTAGAAATACAGCAGCCGTCCCAGCGCGCCTTGGCGGATCAGCTGATCCAGCTTGTTCACGGCGGGGTGGTATTGCAGCAGATGGCCCACCATCAGCACGCGGTGTTTCTTGCGCGCCAGTGCGATCAGCGGCGGACATTCGTCCACGTTCAGCGCCAGCGGCTTTTCGACGAACACGTGTTGGTTGCGCTGCAGGAAGTAGTGGGCCAGTTCAGCGTGCTGCGCGGCGGGGGCCGCGATCGCCACGGCCAGGTCGGCGGGAACCTCGTCGCGCGTCGCAACCACACGCACGTGCGGGTACTGTTTCTGCGCCGCAGCCTGGCTCGCCGGCTCGGGATCACAGATGACGGCAAGTGCGCCCAGGGCGTCCAGATTGCGGGCGATATTGCGGCCCCAAGGGCCAAAGCCCACGAGCGCGACTTGAATGTCAGAAGGGGTTTGCGGCACAGGCACCTCGCGAGGCGCGTGTACCACGGCGGGCCCCATTCCGACAACCGAAAGTGGCGAACGGGGATGAATCCGGTAGACTTGGGGGTTGGAGAATCGGAGGTCCGGCTGTCGCGTTTTCTGCCCATGATCCTGACGTTTGGTGTGCTGCTGCCCGCGGTCGCGTCCGCGCGTCCGTGCACGGAGGCCATCTTTGACTGCGGCCGCAACGGCGACGTCACCATCAAGAACGCCAAGGCGCTGTTTTCCGAGGGCCGGAGCGCCGCGTGGATCCGCTCGCGGTGTCACGCGGAGGTCATTGAGCCGCCGGGCTGCGACTGGTCCTCGCGACCGGGCAGCGCGCCGTTGGCCGGTGCGGGTGCGACGACGGTCCTCGCCAAAGCCAGCCCGACGTACACCGACTCGCTCCCGCCATCGCCGGTTCCCGACCCGCTTCCACAGCCGACGATCAACCGCGACAACGCCAAGCATGGGCCGACGCTCGCGCCCAAGGATCCGCTGGACAGCGGCATCTTTGCGGATGAAGTGGGCGCCGCCGCGCAGCGCTACAAGCTGCCGCCGCAGTTGATTCGCGCCGTGATGATGACGGAATCGGGCGGCAATCCGCTCGTCCTCTCCAACAAGGGCGCCGTTGGCCTGATGCAGTTGCTGCCAGCGACGGCGCGCGAGATGGGCGTCGACGACATCCACGACGTGGCGCAGAACCTCCTGGGCGGCGCGCGTTTTCTGCGGGTGCTGGCGAACCGGTTTGACGGCGATCTGGTCAAGGTGCTTTCCGCCTACCACGCCGGCTCCACGCGCGTGCTTGGACGGGACGCCACGCCGTTCGCCGCGACGGACGACTACGTGCGCAAGGTTCTGCGCCTCTACTACCAACTGCGCGACGCGAGGTAACCGGATGCGGATGGCGCTGACAATCCTGTTCGTCGTCCTCGCGGGATGTGACACCAACGGCGCAGCCGGCGGCGACTACACCTGCACCAACGCGCCGCACATCACCAACACCAAGGGCGCGGTCCACGGCGCGAGCTGCACCAAGGACGCGGACTGCCTGTACGGCGACTGCAACAAAGTCGCGATGCAGCTGGCCGGCCACGTCACGACGACCGAGGGCGTCTGCACCAAGAACTGCAGCTGCGGCACCAACTCGGCCTGCGACGTCGACGACGATCTGGCCAACAACGTGCACTTCAAGTGCCTGAAAGCCCCGAGCGGCGGCGCGTCGGAATGCGGCGTCCAGTGCACGTCCGTGGCCGACTGCCAGAAGGTGAATCCGCGCTTCACGGCGTGCGTGGAGACCTCCACGGCGTTCCAAACTGGCGTCAAAGTCTGCACGATTCAGTAACTTGCCAGCTGGTCGCTGAAATCATTGCGAAGCTCCCAACAGCGTGTTATTTTGTTGGCACGGCGCAGCTTCGCGGCGATAGGGATTCGGCAAGCCGATCCGCGACATGACCGACCCTTACCCTGCTAGTAGTCTCGCACATCTCAGCGCGCTCTCCGTGGCCGACGTCCTCGCCGCCCCCGATTGGCTGATGTCCATCCTCGCGATTTTGTTGTCGCTCGTCATTTCCTTCCTGTTTGCGGGCAGTGAAACGGCCATCACGGGCATGGGCGAATTGCGAATTCGCAAGCTGATCGACACCCGTCAAGGGCCGCGCGGCCTGCTGGAGCTTTGGCTGACCCAGCCCTCGCACGTGCTGACGACGCTGCTGGCTGGCAATACGCTCGCCAATATCCTGTCCTCCGCGCTTGTGACTTCGCTGGCGCTTCGCCTCGCGCACGCCAATTCGCTCGATCCGTCCTGGACTGAAGCGTGTGTGGTCGCATTCCTGACGTTCATGGTGCTGGTTTTTGCTGAAATCGCGCCCAAGACGCTGGCCAACAACCATCCCGAGCGTTTCCTGCCGGGCCTGCACATCGTCTGGTGGTTTCATCTCGCGACGCGTTGGCTGACGAGGTTGGCGACGTGGGTGGCGATGGGCTTCGTGCGCGCGCTCGGCGGTTCGTCGACGCCGACGACGTTTCAGGTCACGGAAGAGCAGATTGAAGACATGGTCCGCCTCGGCAGCGAGTCCGGCATGATCAATGAAGAGCAGGGCGACATGCTGCAAGGCGTGTTTGAACTCGCGGACCTGCCCGTGCGCGCGATCATGACGCCGCGGACCAAGATCGACGGTTTGCCTGTCGACGCGGGCTTTGATCAGATCGCGCACCTGATCACGACGACGAAATTCTCGCGCTTTCCGGTGTATGAGAAGTCCGTGGACAAGATCGTCGGCGTCTTCTACGCCAAGGATCTCGTCGATCACATGCTGCGCGGCGACGTGCGGCAGTTCAATCTCGCGGAACACGTCCACGAGGCGCGGTTTGTGCCGGATAGTCAAAAAGCGGCCGAGTTGCTGCGGGATTTCCAGAAAGAATCCGTGCATATGGCGATCGTTGTCGATGAGCACGGCGGTACCGCGGGCATCGTCACGCTGGAAGACGTGCTGGAGCAGTTGGTCGGCGAGATCTACGACGAATACGACCAGGAAGAGCCGCTGATTCGCAGCACGGGCGAGGGCACCTGGACGGTCGATGCGACGGCGGAAGTCCGCGATTTCGCGCAGGAGATTGGCCTGGAGCTGCCGGATTCGCACAGCTACGCGACGGTTGGCGGGTTTGTCATCGAACAGCTCGGCCGCGTCCCGAAGATTGGCGAAACCGTGCGCGTCGATGGCCTTGTGATCACGGTGCGCGAAGCTGACGACAACCGCGTGGTGCTG
Source organism: uncultured Myxococcales bacterium (assembly GCA_903842345.1). GTDB lineage: Bacteria > Myxococcota_A > UBA9042 > UBA9042 > UBA9042 > CAIYBN01. The sequence goes on along the minus strand of CAIMLR010000036.1, from coordinate 409,108 downwards.
ATCGACGTCGAGCACGTGAAAGATTCAGGCGAAGTTGCGGTGGCCGAGACGCCCGGCAGCCGCAAACGCGTCCCCAGCAGCAGCCCCGTGGACGTCATCGACGGCTAGCCGCTAGGGCAGCTGCACGCGGGCATCCGCATCGCCCGCCGGCACGTGCTTGGGACCTTGGCTTGCCACGACGCCAGCCGTCACGCCGCCGACGACGACCGCGCCCACCGCCGTCCAGAACCACCAGCGCGCGAAGATCGACTTGTCCTCCTGGACGATCGCTGCCGGAACCGCGGCCAGCGCGATATCCAGCGACTGTTCTTGACCCGCTTCGATTTGGAACTCGCGCGTCTCTTGCAGGTAGCCCGGCGCGGCGATGCGGAGTTCGTGCTTGCCCGGCGGCACGTCGCCATCAAAGGGCGTCAAGCCAATCGGCTTGCCCGCGAGCGTCACGCGCGCCCGGAGCACGTTGCAGTTGATGCGCAGCACGCCCATCGTCGGGACCAGATCAGCTTCGACCTCGGAATTCTGGCCGCTGCCCGCCATCACCGTGTCGCTGTACGGCGCGTAGCCGCGCTTCTGGACGCGCACGGCGTAAGTCTCGCCGCCTTTGACCTTGAGCGGCGCCTTGAGCGGCACCTCGCCCACTTCCTCGTCGTTCAGGTAGACCTTGGCGCCGCGCGTCAGCGAGGAGACCGTGATTGTCGCCTGCTCCGTGCTGGGCGTCTCCGCCGTCTGGAGCTTGCCTGCGGCCTTCTTGGGGGGCGCGGCATACGCCAGCGGCGAGAACGCCGACAGCAGGACGCTGAGCAGCGCAGCAGAAGCGATTGTGCGGTCCGGGCGTGGCATCCTTCCTCCGGCACACATGGTGCGTTCTCTTGGCGCGTTTCGCAACAACCGCCGGGCAAGCCTAAGGTTTTCGCAGCTTGCGGGCGAGCGCGGCGGCCTCTTGCGCGCGTGCGCGGGCGACTGCGCGTTCAGGGGCGCCGGTGGCTGCGGCGTACCGAGCGCGGTCGTAGGCGACGGCAAAAGCACCGATCGACTCGCTGACTTCGCGGTCCACGTCCTGCAGCCGCTTGGCGACCGCCGCCCAGGTTTCCCACTGCGCGCGGCCCTGATTGACGCGCACCAACTGCCGCTGCAGCGCTGAAGCTGCGCGCTGGACGCTGCGATCCCAGGTCTTGTCGCGGATCCGCCGCCGCAACAGCCACCAGAGGCCGTAGCCCAGGCCCACGACCGCGGCGATCGCACCAGCCGCCAGCAGGAAATTCTGCACGTGCGCCTTGGTTCGCGCAGAGCGCTGCTGCGAGGTCGGGTGCACGCCCCAATTGCCCATTGCCGCGCCGCTTGGCAGGAAGTTGGCCAAGCCCTTGACCACGTTGATTTGTTGCTCCAGGTCGTACTCGACAATCCACTGGTACCACAGCATCGCCGCACCGTCGGCGAGTTGGCGCACCGCCGCGCCGATGCCCGTATCCTCGGGTGGCACCTGTCCGCCGGGCGGCGTCGGGTCAAACGTCCGCCAACCCACGCCTTCAAAGTAGACCTCGACCCAGGAATGCGCGTCGGCTTGGCGGATCATCCGGTATTCGCCGTACGGGTTGTACACGCCGCCCGCAAAGCCGTGCACAACGCGCGCCGGAATCCCCTGTGTGCGCAGCATCAGCGCCATCGCCGTGGCAAAATACTCGCAATGGCCGTGCTTTTTGCCAAACAGGAAGTCGGCGAGCGGCCTCGCATCATCCTGATCGCCTGCCAGCGAGTACGTCCAGCCGGTGCGCAGCGCCTCCTGCAGCGTCGCCGCGCGGTCGTACCGCGTCGTCGCTTTTCCAACCAGTCGCGCTGCCAGCGTCGCCACCCGCGGATCCAGGCTCCGTGGCACTGCCAGCCAACGATCCGCGACGTCCTCATTGGGCGCGTCGTCCGCCGCGCGCAGGAGCGCCATTTCCGTGGCGTCGCTCAGGGGCTCGATCGCCTCCACCGCGTAGTGCAGCGCCATGTCCGGCTGGGTCTTCAGCAGCGCCGACCGCACGCGGTACGTCAAATCGCCCGCTTCCGTTCCGCGCACCCGCCGCGATCGCCCGCGGTACATGTCAAACGTCGCGTCGAGGATCTGCACCGTGCGCGCCCGCGGCGGCGCGAAGAGCACCTTGATGTCCTGGCCCAGCGGCTCCAGATAGACGTCCACAAGCACCGTGCGCTCGGTTTGCGGATCCGGATGGCCCGCCCACGGCACCACGTACCGCCCGTTCATGTCCATCATCAGGTCGGTCGGATCGCCCTGCGGCCGCGTCCAGCCGTTGCCGACAAAATTCTCAAAGCTCGCGCCGCGCAACCGCACCGGATCCTGCATGCGCTTGGGATCCTTTGGAAAGCTGACGCGCGCCACCACTTCTGGCGACGACTTGATCTGGCCAAAGTTGCCCAACTGCGCATCCAGGCCAAAGCCCGTGACGGAATGGCCGCGCGTCTGGGCAAACAGCAGACCGACGCCGATGCGCGGGAACAGGAAGAAAAACAGCGCGGAAATCACGAGCATTCCCATCGCCATGCCGCTCAGCGCCGCGAGGAACCGCTTGGTCAGCAGCCGCCGGGTACGCCACGCGAGCACGTTCTCGTCCGCCGCCGCATCGGGCCACGGGCTCGGCGGCGGCGGCGGCAGCGCCTTGCGCAAGCCAAACCAGCGGCGCTTGCCCGGTGGCTCCGGCGTCAGATGCTCAGGACCGGTGTGCGTGTGGATCTCGATCTCGCGGGTCAGGTGCAGCAGGGTCAGTCCCCACATGGTCAGGACCGTGTAGACGAGGAACGCGGCGGCAAAAGCCGGACCCGGACTGACGATGGCGCCGACCAGCAGCATCACGAAGGACAGCGCCATGAGCTGCAGGAAGTCCTTGGCGAAGCGGCGCTGGAAAAACCGGCTGACCGTGAGCAGGAGAGCGAATTGCAGCGCGTGCAGGAGCCAGTTGTTGTCCTGCCACGACCACGCCACGAGCGCAGCGGCGGCGGCGAGCAGCGCACCCGTCCAGATCCGCGCGGTGAGCGGCCGCGGCGTCGCCGTCCGCGGATCGCGCGCCAAGGATGCGGCCATCGCGATCAGGAATGCCACGGGCGAGGCGACGCCAATTTCGCCTGAGAGCGCCACGGGCAGGAAAGCCGCGGCGACGAGGGCATAAGCGACCGCGGTGAGGGCGAAGGCGACGTTCACGCGGCCCCCACTTTGAAATCGGCGACACGGGCGATGGTCAGGAGCTCGCCGTCGGCATCCAGCGTGACGCGCACGTCTGCTTGGCCTTGGGTCAGCACTTCCGCGCGGCTCTGGAACGCGACCAGGAAGATCTCCGCCTTGGCCATCGCGGTCAGCGGCGGCCACGCCAAGGCTTCACCGCGGGCGACCTGCGCCGCGCGTTCCTCACAACCGAGTGCCAGCTTGGCCCATTCCGGATCCGCGACCGCCCAATCCGCTGGCGGTCGCCGATCGGCCAACACCAGGTGCGCAAGGTGCTGGCGGATGCGCTGCAGGGCGTCGCCCAAGCCGGTCGCGTCCATCGCCGGCGGGACATCGCCCTGCAGGGTCTGCAGACCGACCGCGAGGCCATCGGCCAGCAGCGCCGCGCACAGGCCCGCAACGGTGGCGCACGCGCGATCCAGCGAGGCAACGTCGTCGGATGGACCCGGCGCCACGTGGACAAAACGCACAAGCGCCACGCGACTGGCATCCGCCTCCCATTCGCGCGCCACAAGCCGCTCCCGCCGCGCGGAGACTTTCCAATGGATGTCCCGCATCGCATCGCCCAGACGGGCGTCCCGCAAGCCGCGGAACGCGTCGCCCTGACCGGCGCGAATGGAACTGTGTTGGGCCCCGCGCGCCGCCGCCCCGCGCCACGGCAACAGCACCGGCGTCACGCCTGCGAGCGCCAGCAGTTGGACAGGCGTTTCGTACAGCCGCGACTTGCGGGCAAAGCCGAAGGGATACGCCGTGGTCAGCAGCAGCCCGACGGTTGACACCGGCCCACGCCGCAGCGGCTTGATGGCGCCAAACGCTTGGCCGCGTTCATGCGGCGCCAGATGCAGCACGTAGCCCGGTCGCGCCAGTACGCTCGGCGAGTCGACGAGTTCGCCCGCCTCAATGTGCAGCGCCGCGCGATTCTTGGCGTTGAGCACTTCCAGCCGCAGCGTCGTGACCGTGTTGGCGGGCACTTCGGCCGGGTAGCAACGCGTCAATTCCAGATCGGCCAGGCACAGCTCGGACAAGATGCCGCTGATGGAGATCACGGAAATCGCCAGACTCAGCAGCAAGTAGAGCAGATTGTTGCCGGTATTCACCGCCGCGGCGCCGAGCAGCAACGTCACGCCGATGATCCATCGGCCCTCGCGGGTCACGACGAGCTTGCGCGGGAACAGCCGGTTGGAGCGGCCCATGCGCCGCCAAAAGCCCAAGCGCTTGCGTGCCAGCGCCGCGAGCTCGCGTTGCCGTTCGGCGATCAAATTCTGCTGACGGGACTGCGTCATCTGGCTCCGTCCTGACGATACCGGCACGCGTGCTTCCCGGCAATCCGTTTGACCGCAACCCGCGGCCTCCGTTACAACCACGACCCACGGCTGCACAGGCCGCACGCGAGGACGCCCATGGCTGAGTCAATCGAACTGCGCACTTTCACCCAAATCGACGTGCTGCAGCCCCAGGTGGCCTCCTTCATCGCGACCGTGGCGCGCGGCTTCCTGCCGCTGGAAGGTCAGTCCGCGCTGCTTGTTGAGGTGGCGCCGGGCATGAGCGTCAACGTCGTGACGGACGCCATCCTGAAGAAAACCGCTGTGATTCCGGGCATGCAGATCGTCGAACGGGCGTTTGGCATGCTGGAAGTGCACAGCGAAGATCAGGGGCAAGTGACTGCGGCGGGCGATGCGCTGCTGGATCACTACGGGATCAAGAAGGAAGACCGCCTCGCGCCGCGGATCCAGTCGTCGCAGGTGATCACCGGCATCGAGGGCTACCACACGCAGCTGATCAACCGCATGCGCCATGGCGACATGATCCAGCAGGGTGAGACGATGTACGTGCTGGAAGTGCACCCCGCGGGCTATGCGCTCCTGGCGACCAACGAGGCGGAGAAGGCGGCGAAGATCAAGGTGCTGGAGATGATTTTCTACGGCGCTTTTGGCCGCGTGTGGCTCGGCGGCGACGAAGAAAACATCGCGCAGGCCGCCAAGGCGATTGAAACGGCGCTCGCGACGATCAGCGGCCGCGAGAACAAGCCGGACAAGGCGCACTGAGCGCGGCCCCGGACGCTACTCGTTGTTGGCGTCCCGACCGATCAGCAGCGTCAGCGTGCCGCCCACCATCGACGCGATGACCTTGGGCGGCAGCTTGCCGGGCAGCAGCGGATCGCGCGACCACACGACGAAATCGGCATCTTCGCCCACCTGGATCGGCGGCGTCAGCCGCGCCGTGCCGCCTGACGACAGCGCGCGCCAGGCTTGAACGCTTGCCATTGCTTCCGGATCGGCGCTGTTGTGGCGCGTCAGGCGATCGTGGGCGCGCATCGCTTCCGGGTGGACAAAATCAAGCGCGACCTGCAGCGGAGTCGCCGCCGCCAGCGACGCCGCGCGATCAAACCACGCCATGCGCAGCGGCCCCAAGCGATGCCTGGCATGGTCCAGCGCGCTTTGCGTCAGCATCGGCGCGACGACGCACAGCACCCCGGACGTATGCAGCGCGTCCAGGGTCTCCGGCGACACGACTTCCGGCAGTTCCACGCGCACTTGCGGCGCGTTCGCCGCGCGCTGCATGGCCGTAAGCACGCGCGCGACCTGCGCCAACGCGGCGTCGCCACTCGCGCGGATGGCGACTTGCACGCCGGCGCGATCCGCCGCGGTGAGGCGCTCCTGCAGCACGGCATCGCTGTACGTCAGCGTTCCGGCAAACGGCAAATCCGCATACGGCTCCGCGAGCGCCGCCGATCCGGCCAGCACGCCGCCATCCAGCTCAAGCGACACGCCAGCCACTTGCACCAGCGGCACGCGTTTGCCCCGTTGCGGCAGCAGCAGCCGGTCGTCCTTTGGCGCCTGCGCCCCGGGCGCCGCCGTCGGCTGTGGCGGTTGCAGCAGCGCGCGACCTTCCGGCCGTTCCGCATCGAGGTAGAGTCGGACGCGCACCGTCAGCCGACTCTCGCGGTCGAGCATGTGCAGCGCCTCAAGCGCCGACTGGCTCGCGGCAAAAGCGTGGACTTCCGTGACCCCCTGGCGCTGCAGATCGGCAAACAGCCCCAGCAGCAGCGGCTTCAAGCGCTCCGGGCGGGTGGGCGGCAGTTGCTGCCAGGCGAGGCGGATTTGCCTGTCGTCCAGTCGCCCGCCGTGATTGGCCGCGTCCGCGCCGAGTTCACCGAGCCGCGCGAGCATTCCGCCGTTGGCCAGCGCGACCGGCTTGCCAGCGGGCGTCACGAGGACCGCCGTCCGACCGACCGCGCGGTCCAAATCCGCGCTGCTCAGCTTCTCAAACACGCTCGGGTCCAAGCCGTCGCCCCACAGCCAGCCGCTCTCCGTCAGGACCAGCGGCTTGGCCAGCTTGATCGCATTCACCACGTCTGCGGTCGTCTTGCAGGTCCGCAGATCCACGGAATCCGCGGCCATCGCGGCCATTTCCAAGCGCACGTGCCCCGCAACCAACCCCGCCGTCGCCGCGCCGCCTGGCAGCCGGATCGTCCGCGTCGCGTCGCCGCGCAACGGATCCACGTCCTGCAGCGAGCCGCGCGCCATGATGTGGCCGTCGCGCACGGCGATCGCTGTCTCCTGCGTGTCGCCGCCCGGAAGGCTCGCCACGACGAGAATCAGCTCGGCGAAGTTGCTTGGATGCGTGTGGCCATAACCCGTCACGGTGCTGTCGACATGCGACGGCGGCGGCACCAACCAGCGGCGGAACGCGGAACAGCCGGTCGTCGCCACGGCCAAGGCCAGCAGTACGGTCAGGCGCCACGGGGCGCGGGAGGCAAAAGGATGGGGGCGGGGCATCTCAGGCATCAGGACTCGTCGACACGGCGCGAAGACGCATTTGTTGCGTGTCGGTCGCAAAAGGTTGATCGTCCGGCGTCAGCATCGGCACCAGTTCCCATTCGCGCCCGGTTCGTTCGCGCATCGCGTCCAGAAACCGCTCATGGTGCACAAAATTCGGCACACCCCAACTGCGCAAAATGCGCCAGATGTGCGGCCACAGCACGCGGAACTCGTCGTCGGAGACGCGCTCTTTGCCGCGCCCGGGCGTGCCGTATGGACAGTCGTGGGCCAGATAGCCGAGGGGGCTGGCGACGTCCGCGTGGTGGCACCAGGGCGCTTGGGTGAAGCGGTCGGCGTAGACCGTGCAGCTGAATTGCCCCGGCGCGTCCTCGGCCAGAAAACGGCAATGCAGACCCGGCACCGCGATCACCCGCTTGCCGATGGGCACGGCGACGTGGCAGCTGACACCGCAACGGCGGCATTTGTCTTCGTGCGCGGTGTCGGTCGCGCCTTGCTGGTGGGGAAGTTGGCTCATCGTGTGTGGCGGTCCCGTCAGCGCTCGGATTCGGCGGGTTTCGGGTCGCGCAGCAGGAAGAGCCAACTGCAGACCCCGACTGCGACGCCGAGCGCGGCGTAGGTGCTGCCGAAGATAACCTTGTTGTGGCTGACTTCATACCGCGGATCGCTGTAGCGTGCGTCCTTGGCATCGACCAGGAAAAAGGAGAGCAGGCCGTAAGCGCCGACGCCGACCAAGCCTGCGCCCGCGGCGACGCCCGTCCAGCCGACGACTTTTCGCGCGGTGCCCGTCGAGGGCGCGATGTCCGTGCACGTCACTTCCGTTGCGCCGCTGGCTGAGACCTCAACGTCATGCGCCGATTCTTCGCTTCCGCGGTTGCACACCACGCGATGGGGGCCAGCCTGCACGTGCATCGGCGGCGTGCGGTCGCCCAGCTTCTCGCCGGCCTTCAGTTCAACCAGCAGCCCGTCGAGCCGCACTTCGGCATCGCGCAGGCCGCCCGGAACGACAATCACCAGCGAACCGGCCACCGGAATCAGCCGCAGCGTGGCGGTTGCCGATTCGCCGGTTGGAATCTGCACGTCGCGCACCATCGGCTGGAACCCGGGCGCCGCGGCTTCAATCCGGTGCTTGCCGGGCGACAGCCAGCCCACGGAATCCAGGCGCACGTCCTCGCCGTCGATCGTCACGCGCGCCGTGTCAGGATCCACCGTCAGCAGCAGCTCGCCTTTGGCGCGCATCTCTTCAGCCACTTCAAGCCGTTCATCGGCCAGCGGCTTCTGCAGCGGCTTGGGCAGCGTGGCGCTGTCGGCGAGGCGGAGCGCCTCGTCCGCTTCACGCAGCCGCGCCATCTTGTGCAGCACGCGGCCACGCAGGAATACGATCGCCGGATGGGCAAACAGCCCCTCCGCTTGCTTGACGAGCGACAGCGCCTTGGCCAGATCGCCGGCCTCAAAACGCTCCTTCGCGTCCTTGTAGATGCTGTTGGCGCGCGCTTCCGCGTTCGGGTCGGCGGCAAAAGCCGGCGTGGCACCAAGCGAGAGCGCGAGGACCGCGTGCAGCGTCAGCTTTGCCAGTTGCTTCAGGCTTTGCGCCACGATCATTGCCCTGCCTCCGACGATGGAGGGTAGCAAGAACGGCGCTGGCGGGCTACCCGGCAGCGGCGGTCATTACCACTCGATCTTGGGCTTGTGGGGCGCTGCTTTGACCGGCGCGGGTTTGGGCGCCGCCACTTTGGGCTGCGCTTTCGCCACCAAGTGAATCGGCATGCGCGCGATCCCCGCCTCGCGGACCTTTTGCGAGTCGATCTCCAACCGGTAGTCCTCATGGTCGGGCAGGGTGAGCACGGCGACGAGGACCTTGGCGGACGCGCTGAGCTTGAGCTGGACCGGCGTCGTCCCCGCGGGCATGCCATTGACGGTCAGATTCGCGCCAGACGGGTCGGAGACGATTTCCAGCGCATATGGCGGCGCTTCAGCGGGGTTGGCCGGCGGCAGCGGGTCCGGAGCGGCGACGATGGTCGACGAGACGACCGGCGCGCGCGTTGCCTCCGATTCCGGCGCTGGCGGTGCGCTTGCAGGTTGGGCGACGGGCACGTCATGGGCGCCGCGCCACCACCAAGCGCCGCCGCCACCCAGCGCTGCGAGCACGACGGCGATGGCCACCAGGATCAGCTTGTCCGGACCGGCATGAACGGCTTCTGACGCGGGCACCGGCGTCCGGTTGGCCGGGGCCGGCGCAGTCCGGCGGCGCGCCGGGGCAGCTCTCTCCGCGCGGCGCGCCTGGACGCCGCCCTCAGGACTTTCCGCAATTTCAAGCGCCAGCGTCCGGCCTTCAGCCCCCGGGCGCGCCTCCACGTGCGCGCTTGGCGTGCGCAGGGCCGCCGCCGGGGCGTCTTCCATCGCTGCCACCGCGCGTGTCGCTTCCTCGCCATCGGTCGCGTCATCGGCCATTGCCCCGATCATCTGCGTCGCGTCGTCGCCGACCGTCACCGGGCGGGTCGCATCGGTCGCCGCGATCGACTTTGGCTGCGGCGGCGCTGTAACCGGTCGTGGCGCGGGAATCGGCGGAATCGTCTTGGGTCGGGTCGGCGTCCGCGGCCCCACGGCCGCCACGGGTCCGGTCAGGCGCGCCGCCGCGCCCAGGAGGTGCAGACACGCGTCCACCGCCGCGAGCACCTCTTCCGCGGTCTGAAAACGCCGCGTCGGCTTCTTGGCCAGCAGCCGCGTGACAATCGCCTCCAACTCCGCCGGCAATTGCAGCTGCGGCGCCCGATCGCGCAGGGTCGGGGCGGGCTCCTGCACGTGCTTGACGGCGATCGACATCGGATCGTCCGCGTGAAAAGGCGGCTGCCCAGTCAGCATCTCAAACAGGATCACGCCCAGGGAGTACAGATCGCTCGTCGCCGTCAGCGGCAAGCCCTGGGCCTGCTCCGGCGACAGGTAGCGCGGCGTCCCAAACATCTTGCCCACCTGCGTCAGCTCCGCGCCGCCGACTGCGAGCTTGGCAATGCCAAAATCGATGACCTTGATGAAGTCGCTCTCGCCATAGATCTCGCAGACAAAGATATTGTCCGGCTTGAGATCGCGGTGAATGATGCCCTTGGCGTGCGCCTCCGCCAGCGACTTGCAGACCTGCCGCAGCATGTACAGCCCGCGCGCCGGATCGATCGGCCCATGGCGCATCACCTGTGTCAGCGTTTCGCCATGCAGGTATTCCAGCGCCATGAACAGCAGGCCGTCGTCCGTGTGGCCAAAGTCCAGCACGCTGATCGTATTGGGGTGGCGCAGCTGATTGGCGGCGCGCGCTTCCTGCTCAAACCGGGTCACTTGTGTCTGATCGGCGACGAGGTGGGGCGCCAGCACCTTCACGGCGACGACGCGATCGGCCATCGCCCGGTCACGCGCCTCGTAAACCGAGCCCATGCCACCCTGGCCAATGAGCTTGGTCAGGTGGTAACGGCCGCACAGGACCAGGCCGACATGGCTGCTCGGGTTCGCCATCCACTCCCGCTGAAACCCACTCCAAATAGCGGGCTTCGCGTTTGACTATAGCAATACGGATCGCGATCGCACCAGATGCGTTGTTGCGGTCCGCGGCGTTCTCGGGGGGTTGGCCCGATCGCGGGCCTTCTGCTACAGTCGCGCGGCGCTACTGCCACGCTGGCGGTGGCGGCCTGTTGGCCTCTGCCGGAATCAGGGAATTGGATGACCCGTGCCGCGCCCCGCAATCCGACAACCGTGCGCCATTTCTGGCGTTTTCTGGCTATCGTCGCGGCGCTCGTCGGCATGTCGGCATGCAATGGCAGCACGTCCGTCGGCAAGAGCCGCGGCACCGCGCCGGCCAAGGCGGCATCTGAACAGACTGTGGGCGCCAGCGAGTTGGCGCAAAAAGGCGGCGGCTGCGAGCTGAACAAGCTGGTCAGCAACCCGCCCGTGGACACCGCGGAGTGGATCATCTGGCGCGCCTACCAGCTCGCCCTTGGTCCGGACGATGAAGCGGGCTTCCAGGCCTTTGGCGCGCTCTTTCCGCCGGAGCGCAACTTGCGTGAATTGCGGGAGATGTACTGGCCGCGCCTACGCGCCAACGTCCACAAGTACACTGTGGCGCCGGGCAAGCCGGACTACACGATCTGTCGCAGCGTGCCGGTCGAAAACGGCCGCAAGTACTTCATCGTCACGGCTGAAGCCAAACAGATGCCCCCGCCGATCACGATCGGCGACATCGAAGGCAAGCCGCGCATCCTGTTCCTGACGCCGTTCTGACCGCGCGCCCCGTTGCGCGGCCGTCTTGTCTTTGCTCCTGCTTCTCTGGTCCGGAGGTTTCTGATGACCCTCAAGCGTTTCCGCCTCGTCGCCGTCGCCGCGGGCTGGTCCTGCGCCCTGTCTCTTCTGGCTGGTTGCGCCGCGCAGCCGGTGCCAGAAACGGGTGATTTTGCCATGAAAGTGTCCGCGCTGACTGGCACCTGCGGCAGTGCATCGACGAACTCGCCGCTCGGTGAGATTCGCAGCTTCAAGCTCATCGTGCGCGAACCCAACGATCAGGGCGTGCTCAGCACGATCGCGACGATGGACTCGAGCTTCAACGGCTCGTCCAAGTCGATCACGTTCACGGGCATCCCGGCGGGTAGCCCGCGGGAAGTGACGCTGCTCGGCTACACGCAGGACAACAAGCCGGCGTGGTACGCCCGCAAGACCGCGCTGACCATCAACAAGCTGGAAACGCAGACGGTGGACGTGACGCTGATGGCCGCCGAGGGCTTCACCTGCGTCGGTCCCGAGGCCGGCGTCAGCAAGTTGGCGTTCCCGGTCGTGACGCGCATCGCCAGCGACAAGATCCTGATCACCGGCGGCTTTGCCGATGAAGTGGTCGACGGCGCCGATCTCAAGCTGACGCTGCCGCAATCCCAGGCGTGGTTGTTTGACCCGTCCAAGGGCACGTTCACCGATGCCGGCCAGCTCGCCGCGCCGCGTGGCGCCCATTCGGCGATCTACCTGCCCAAGTCCGGCAAGATCCTGATCGCGGGCGGCGCGACGGAAATGAAAGTGAAGGCGGATGGTTCGGCGCCGCCGACGTGGAACGCGGCCAACGCGGTCAATCCGCGCTGGGAGGTCTGCTCGCTGGACGCCAACAATCAGCTGCAGTGCTCCACGGACGCGACGATCCAGGACAACGTCAAGCCGCGCGTGATGCCGAACTTGATGCTGCTCACGGCGGACTACGTTGTCGCTTCCGGCGGCGCGCCGTGGCCGACCGTCGATTCGCAGGACTTCCGCTGCGCCGACTTGTTTGACCCAACGCTCGCGACGCAGGTCGACGGCGGCAAGGGCGGCTTCGTCAAGCTCAAGGCCGGCGCACTGTGCATGAACGGATCGCGTGCCGGCGCCGCGATGGCGCCATTCACCTTGCCGACCGAGGCGGGCACGCTGCACTACCTCGTGTGGGGCGGCAATCAGTCGATCAGCGCGAGCGGCGTGTCTTCCGCGCCGGGCAAGGTCGTCGAATCGTTCCTGGAATCGTCCAACCTCGGCGATGGCCGGTTTGACGACACCTACACGCTGCTCGGCACCGACGGCAAGCCGACGACGGAGTACAGCGAGGCGACCGGTTCGCTGTTCTTCCCGACGCTTTCGGCGCTCGGTCCGGTGACGCTCGACGACGGCTCCAAGGTCGAGCGCTTTGCGGCCATTGGCGGCGCGCGCTGGAAAGACGGCGTTTGGGCCAAGCCGAGCAAGGACGATGCGTGGTTGCTGACGGTCAACGACGCGAAAAAGACCATTGTGATCCAGAAGATGCCGGGCCTGACGGACGGCGTCTACTTCCACAGCGCGACGGCGACGGGCGGCCACGTGGTGGTCAGCGGCGGTTTGACCGGCCTGAAGGGCGGCGGCGCGACGCTGACCGACTTTGCGCCGAATGCGGACGATCTGTTTGGCCCGCTTGTCGTGGGCGATGCGCCGGCCGCGGCCGCTGCGTTTGTGCCGCGCGGGGCGCTGGCGTCGCTGAAGCTCAGCAACGACTGCATCCTGTTGTTTGGCGGTGTGGCCGATTTTGACGATCTGAAGACCCACGATGGCGGTGCCAGCGACGTCTACTGCCCGGGTTTTCTCGCGCAGTAGGTCGGCAATCGCCCTGAAAGAACGACGTTTTCCTGTGAGATTCAAATGGCAGGTATCGACATGAAGCATCACGAACCCACTTCTCTTCTGCCGCGTTCGCGCGGGCTGCGCGTGGCCGTCGCGACCCTGACTGCGGTTGCGCTCGTCAACCTGCAGTGGTGGTCCGTGCTGTCCGGCCAGAGCGCGCACTGGTTGCCGCAAGCGCACGCGCAGACGGCGGCGAACTCCACGCTGGCGATTCTGTGCGTCCCGACGAACAAGAAGACCGCGGACGAGGCTGAAGGCATCGAGCGCCTGCTGTTTGAAGCGTCGCGCCGTCTGGACACCGTGCGGCCTTTCGACCTGTCGCCGGCGCCGGCGCAGGACCAAGCGCTGAAGGCTGCGGAAAACGTGGAGGACGCCCTGCGCGCGCTGCTGCTGCGGACGCCCAAGCGGGCGCAGGAGCGCTTGACGGCGACGGAAGTCGCGCTGTCTGAGGCGCCCAATGCCGGCGACGAGCGCTTGCTGGCGCGCTACCACAAGGCCAATGGCCTCGCGTTTCTCGCCAACAACGACCTGGTCAAGGCACGCGACGCGATCGCCAAGTCCATGGTGCTCTTTCCGAATCAGACCGTGGAGGAGTACACGAGTTACGGCGCGTCGGCGCGCGAGATGTTCGAGACCGTCAAGCAGTTGATCACGAACCTGGGCACCGGCGACTTGAAGGTCGTGAGCAAAGGCGGCCGCGGCGACGTGTTCGTGGACGGCGCGTATCGCGGCACGGGCGTTGCGGTCCTGGAAGACGTCGCGGCGGGTCCGCATCGCATCACGGTGCGCGCGCCGGGTCAGGGCGCCGAGCGCAAGACCGTGGACGTGGTGACGGGCAAGGTCATGACCGTCGAATTTGATCTGAAGCCCGCGCCGTTTGCCCAGGAACTGGACGGCGGTCGCAAGGTGCTGATGGACAATTTCACGCAGCCGGCGCTGGTGGAAGACCGCATTCGCGAGCTGCGCAATCAGCTCGGCGCGGACCAGATGCTCGTGCTGCGGCCGAAGCTGGCCAAGAAGACGACGGAGCTGAACGGCTTTTTCCTCGGCGCGGACGGCGTATTCAAGACCGTGAAGATCACGATCGACAAGGACGAGAAGTACCTGGACAAGATCGCCGAGTTTGTCGCGACGACCGTGGGCTCCAAGCTCGTGGCGGATCCGACGACCGCGCCGCTGGACGCGCGCCAGAGCGTCGTGACCCAGAACAAGGCCGCGGGCGCGGCGACGGACGCGGCTTCTGCCTACATCGATCCGAACGCGCCGCTGTTTGAAGACGAAAAGAAAGAAGATCGGCCGATCACCAAAGAATGGTGGTTCTGGACCGCGATTGTCGGCGGTGCGGCGCTTGTTGGCGGCGGCATTTACCTGCTGACCCGCGGGACTTCCGCTGAGAAGGGCGCGACCGGCACCCTGCAATTCAACCTGAACACGTCGGTGCCCAAGCCGTAAACGCCGTAGTGCGGGCCTGTCCAGGGGGACGGAGCCCTCGACATTCTCGCGCGTGGAAGCGAGAATCGCGCCGCTGGCCCGACGTGCGCAGGCCGCCGCGAACTGCCAACTGCTTGAACTTTCTGGAGGAATCTCTCATGGCCTACATCATCACCAGCCTCTGCGTGGACTGCAAAGACACCGCGTGCGCGGACGTCTGCCCGGTCGAATGCATCTACGAAGAAGCCGGCGGCGCCGCCAAGTACAAGAATCAGCTGTTCATTCACCCGGATGAATGCATCGATTGCACCAACTGCGAGCCGGCGTGCCCGTGGAAGGCGATCTTTGAGGAAGACGAAGTGCCGAGCCTCTTCAAAGCGGACATCGAAGGCAACCGCACGATCGCCGACGACATCGGCAGCTTCGTCGTTGCCAAGGTCCACAAGGGTCCGGCACCGACGGCTGACCAGGTCGCCACGAATTTCAAGAAGCACGGCTACACGCCCTGAGCCTGCGCCGTTCCGGGTGCGTCTCAAGTCAGATGATCGGCCAAGCGGGCTACCAGCGCCTTGGCCGCAACCGTTGAGTCCAGCAGCGTCATTCCGTGCGCCAGCTTCAGGCTGAGCGCCGTCGCCAGCCTGCAGCCGGTGCCACGCGGACTCGTGCGCCAGATTTCGCTGGGTTTCAGCGCGGTCAGCGTCTGGCCGTCCCACACGAGATCAACGCCGCGCAGCAGCTCTGGCGCGTGACCGCCCTTCAGCACCGCCGCACACGGGAGCGTCCGCAGCGCAGCTTCGGCTTCCGGCAAGGTCGTCAGTTCGCGGCCGGTCAGCCACGCGAGCTCGGGCCAGTTTGGCGTCACCACGTGCGCGTGCGGCAAAAGATGGCGCAGCAGCCACGCCGGCAGCGTCGCCAAATCTTCGCGCGGCCACATCGATCCGCCCGAACTCGACGTCATCAGCGGATCCACGACAAGTGGCGCCGTCGGGTAGCGTTTGGAAAACGCCGCGAGCGCCTTCGCGTGCGCGCGGGTCGCCAGCATGCCGGACTTGATCGCCAGATGCTCGCTGGGTACATCCAGGTGCTTGACCACGTGGCTGCGCAGATCGTTGGCGATCGGCCAACCGCCCAGCCAGCTCTTGCTGGTCTGCGAAGTGAGCGCGGTTGCGACGATCCGGCTTGAGGCGCCCAGCGCATGCACGACATGCAGATCAGCGGCCAGCCCAGCCTGACCGCCCGGATCAAGACCGCCCCAAAGCACGACTGTCGCGGTGTTTTGTGTTTGCATGACGCTTCGCCCCTCCGACGGCATAGAATAGCACGGCGGAGATTTGCCAACGCGCGCAACCGCAACGATCATCCAGCGCACGGCCGCCAGCGAAGGGCCGTTGGGAAGCCCGTGACGGAGAACGACAAGACACCGCCCATGGCCACGCAGCCGCCCAACGGCGCGCCGCCGGATGCGCCGCCGCACGACGCGTCGCTCCAGCATGCGATGCAGGAGGCGGTGACGGCAATTGCCGACGTCGCGATGGCGCCGGTCGAGGAAGTCCTGGGCCACGCGACCTGGCTGCGGTGGGCGCTCGTCAGCCATCTGCTCGCGACGCTGAGCGCGACAATCGTGGCGCTGCACCGCGATTTCGCCGATTGGCAGCTCTACGCGTGGACCGGCTTGCTGACGGCGGTCCTGATCGGCAATTTCATGCGCTGGGGGCCGTCTGCGGGCTGGATCCACCGCGCGTGGACGACGCTGGCCGCGCTGATTGTCGACGCCGTCTGGATGTTGCTGCTGGTTGACCGCGCCCGCGCGGGGCAGTGGCACGCGTCCAAGCAGCCGCCGCTTGCGCTCGCGCCCGATGCGTCGCTGTGGTTCTGGCTGCCGGTTGCCCTGCTGCTGCTGTGCGCCGGTTTTCTCATTGTCCACGGCCTGTTGGCGCCGCACTATCGCCTGCGCCGGATTCACCACAGCAAGACGTCGCGGAGCTGATACCCAAGCATGTTGCGCGACCTTTTCCAACGCTACCGCCAATCGCTGCTGCTGACGCTCGCGCTCGTGCTGCCGATCGCGTCCATGTATTGGCACGGCAAGACGCGGACGGAATCGACGTTTGTGGAACGCGGGCTGCTGGCCATCACGTCGCCGTTCACGCAGCTCAACCACGACGCAATCGAGGCGACGCGCAAGATGGCGCAGCGCTACGTCTTCCTCTCCAACGTGGAGCAGCACGCGGAGGTGCTGGAGCGCGAGAATCGGGTGCTGCTCGGCGAGGCGCTGAAGTCCCGCGCGATTGGCGAGGAATTGCAGCGGGTCAAGGAACTGTGCGAGTTCAAAGCCGAGCACCGCGACTTCACGACGGTGCCGGCGCGCGTGATTGGCCGCGACGTGTCGCAGTTCTTTCAGGTCATGCGCATCAAGATCGACACCGATGGCCTGATTGGCATCAAGGAAGGCATGGCCGTGATCACCGACGACGGCGTGGTCGGGCGTATCGACCGCGTGTCCCAAGGATTTGCCGACGTGATGCTGGTGACCGACGCGCGCAGCCAGGTGCACGCGACGGTGCCGGGCAAGGGCGTGATCGGGTCGGTGAAAGGCAATGGCAAGCGCAACGAGTTCACCGCGCAGTTTGTGCACTTGGATAAGCTGGATCGCGGCGCGCCGTTGGCGGCGGGCGATGCGGTGCTGACGACGGGGCATGACCGCGTGTTCCCGGCGGGCCTGGAGATTGGCCACATCGCCGATGCAGCGCCGACGCAAAGTGGTCCCTATCAGGAGTTCGTGCTGGCCGCGGCGGTTTCTTACGCCACGCTGGAAGAAGTGCTGATCGTCACGGGCTACCACGGTCCGGATGCCGATGCGCCGCCCTCGCCAACCGCACCCGCCGCCGCGCCCGCGGCAGACGCCAAGGGCCGCCGCACGGTTGACCCCGCCAACACGCCGGATTCGCCGCCATGAGGAGCCCATGAAGCCATTTGCCTGGATCCTGCTGGCTTTCCTCGCGCTCGCGCTGCTGTCGCCGCTCCTGGGGCATTTTGACAGCCAGTTCTTTGCGCCGGATATCGCGCTCCTCACCGCGCTCTACGCTGGGAGTCGCACGAGTACGCCAACGGCCGTGTTTGTCGGTTTCGCCGTTGGCCTGCTCAAGGACGGGCTCTCGCTTTCCGTGCCCGTGGGCCTGTACACGGAGGTCGGCGTGCTCGCGGCGCTGCTCGGGCGCTTCCTGGAGCCGCGCGTTGACCTGCGCAGCGCGGTGCCGGTGATGGCGACGTCGGCGGCGCTGAGCCTGGCCGCGACGGTCGTGTTCCTGCTGTTGGAGGCGGTGTTCCATCGCGCGTTTGACGCGTACGGCGACGTCCTGCGCATGGCGCTGCCGCTGGCGCTCATCACGATGCTTGTCGCGCCGCCGTGGTTTGGCCTGCTGGACCGCGTGACTGGCCGGTTCGAGCATCCGCACCGCTCGGGCCTGCTCGGTCGCAAGTAGTTGCGACTACGGGTAATTCGGATCGCCCAGGCACGGCTTGAACGTATCCGTCAGCGCTGCGTGCGTGCCATCGGGCAGGATCGGCACGCACGCGATCGGCAGCGTCCGCGCCTTGGTGCAGCCATCCTCGCTCACGGTGCCGGCGATCTTGTCCTCCACTTGCAGGCAATCCATCGGCTGGCACTTGCGCCAGCCAAAGCCGAACGACGCGTGATACGCCTTGTAGGTCGCGCCGGCGAACGCGAATTCCGCGCTGTCGTTGTTGTGGTTGCCGCCCCAGTCGTAGCTGACCGGGCTGAGTGGCGTGACCTTGCCGTCGACCGAAAGCCAGCCCTCGGTCGTGAACACGGGCGTGCAGCCCATGGTGCAAGTGCAGTCGCTGGGCGTGCCTTGCAGGTAGAGGTAGCCCTGCGTAGCGCCGTGCGCGAACGTGCACAGCCAGTCGGTGTAGGCGAAGGTTCCGCTGGAGCCCATCGGGCCGCCCTTGGAGCAGGTCAGGTCAACGCTCTGCGACTTGCGGTAGCTGAAGCCGTACTCGCCGACGGGGCCAGCATCGCCCGCGTCAACGGCGTCCCCCGCGTCCGCAGCGTCCGTCGGCGACACATCGGCGGTCGCCGTGTCGCTCATGGCGTCGGCCACTACGTCGGGTGCGAAGGTATCGCAGAGGTCCTCGCTGCACAGATCGCTCGCATCGCTGCCATCGGGCTGGACGTCGGCCGTCACGTCGGTCTCGCCGCCGCTGCTTGTCGTTGTGTTGGAACAGGCGGCCACGCCCAGCGCGGCAAGGAACAGGCTCAGAATCCGCATCGCAAAATCTCCTATTGGTGGTACGGCCGCACTTGCTTCAGGAACAGCGCGCGCGTTGGCCCCTCAAACTTGAACTCCATGTCCAGCGCCATCGTGCCCGGATCCTGACCGTACAGCGGGGCAAAGTGCTGCTGGACCTTGTACGCCGCGCCGTAGAGCGCCGCCACTTCCGGCAGTGTCAGCAGCGCGACGCCCGGCGAGAGCGATGAGAACCGCGAGCGTTCAACTTGCAGGCCGGTCGGCGATGGCAGGATGCTGAAGATCTCCGCGAGCTCGCCGTTGACCGGGTTGGTCACGGACTCCTCGCCTTTTTGGACATTGACGTAGTAGCCCACGGTATTGGGATCCGCGAGGTTCTGCGTGATGATCACGCCGTTGGCTTGCTCGTCAGGAAACGACGGCTGCACGACCACGCCCATGCGCACGGCCTGCTGATCGATGTGCCAGAAAGCCCGCTCCTCAAACGCGCGGAACGTCCAGACGGACGCCCAGACCAGCCGGATCCGCAGATGCGCCGCGTTGCCGCCCGTGCCCTTGGCGGAGTAGGACTCGTACAGCCCGGCGCCGCTGAAATCCGGCAAGTCCTCGCTGTTGGTCGACGAGCGCAGCTTGACGTTGGCAGTTCCGTTGAGCGCCGTCACGCGGGTGTCCAACTCGGTCGCGAACGCCGGATCGACTTCACCCGCCGCCACGAGCCAGTTCAGGTTGTCCAGCGCCGCCTCGCGCAGCGCCGTATCCGTTGCAAAATTGTCGTCCTGGAGCAAACGCGCGACGTGGTCGTTGAGCGTCTCCGCCGTCGCGCCCGCTGGCAGGCAAATCGCCCGCGCGGCATCGCACACGGCGGCTGGACGGCCTTCGCCGGTGCAATTCGTCCGCGCGCCATCGCACAATGTCGGCGTCGCGTGCGTTGTCGCCATGTAGACTGCGTAGTAGTGAAACGGCACGCCAAAGCCCTTGGGCGTGTTATCCGGCAGCACGTGCGTCATCTCCGCGAGATTCGCCGCCTTCACGCCGACCCGGACCGCATCCGCAAAGCCGAGCTGCGTGAAGTCGCGCAGGTCCGTCGCCGCTTCATCATGCGGCGGCACGTACAACGGCCGTTCCTGACTCTGCCAATACGCCTTCGCTTCGTCGAGCGTCGCTTCGCGCAGGGAGAATGCGCCTTTGGCCACCTCAAAACGCACGAACTTGCCCAGCAGCGGCGCGATCCGCGGATCTGCGCCCGCACCCAACAGCGCCATGTTCGGTGCGCCGCGCGTGTGCGCCGCCACGTTGACGTGCGCCAGCGGCGTCTGCAATTCCTCCGTGATCGTCCCGCCCACCAGCGGCGCCTGATTGGGCAGCCGGGTCAGGACCAGCACATCGCCCCGCGACACCGGCGTGTGGCTCAGCGTGTCCGGATCGATGCGCTGCAGCTTGCCATACGCCACGCCGGGATTGAGCAGCTGCTGCTGCAGCCCGCCATACAGCTCCGTCCGCGTCAGCCACGGCGCGCCTTGCCGGAGCAGCGGCTCGGGATGCGCGGTGGCGTCGTCCTCCTGCGTGCTGCCCGCCGGAACGTAAATCAGCCGCTTGTCGCCGCCGGAAAGCGCGACGAATCCCAGCCGCTCCTCAATCGCACCGTGCGCCAGGGCGATCTGCGCAGGCGTTGCGTCGTCGCTGGGAAAGAACGTCAGCGCGACGACGCCGGAGACATCGTCCGGCAGCGACGCGCCGTGGGCGTGCAAGTTCGGGTAGTACACAAGCGTGCCCGCCAGCGCTTGGCGATTGGCGCCGTGATACGTCGCGGCCTCAAACGCATCCACCGTGCCCGGCACGCCCAGCACGTCGTGGGCAAAAGCGTAGTGCAGCGGATGTTTGCGCGTGTTCTGGAAGTAGACCTTCGGCGCGGTCTGGACGTCGGCGATGTAGAATTTCACCGACCACGCATCGCCCAATTCCGTGTCGGCGCGGTAGGCCAATGCGCGAAAAGCTGGCTCGTCGTCCGCGGCAAAGCCCATGCGGTAGTCCGGCGTCACCTTGGCCGCTGGCAGCGCGGCAAGCGTCAGATCCAGCGACGTGCCGGAAATGACCTGACGCAGGAACGCCCGCTCGCGCGCCTTGAGGAGCAGGTCGACCGTTGTCACGTCCGCGGCGAAATCCAGACCGCCTGCCGAACACGCGACGCGCGCATCGACAGACGAGGTGGCTGGACAAGCGAGGACGACGACGTCGCGCGGCGCAAATGCGGCGATGGCGACGAACGGATCGGCGTTCGCGACGCCGACGTGGACGGCAGAAGGCGAACCCGCGGTATGGCCACACGCGAAGCACGCGGCGGCGGCGGCAAGGAGCGCGGCAGTTCGGGAAATCGTCATGGCTCGCCCACGCGCGGGCGCAGGTCCGGACGCGCCACGTACGTCAGTCTAGGCCGGTGGCGCGCGGACTCAAGCCTCCGCGTCACAGGCTGGCCACGGGTCAGTTGCTGTTGCAGTTCAGCGCGTCGCTCAGGCACTTGCTGCCCGCGCAACTCTGGCAGGCGCTGCCGGTGCAGCCGGCGCAATTCTTCTGCATGCAGGGCGCGAGCTTGGCGAACGCCTGGGCGCCGCCGGAGGTGGCTTTGTGCAGGCAGTTCATGATGCACGTGGACTGACCAGCGCCCGTGGGGCACGCGCCGACGCACGTGGCCGTGTCGACGCAGCCGGTCGAGCCAGTCGGCGTCGCACACGTGATGGTCGGGGCGAGGCACTTGTCCGCGCCGCTTGTGTTGACGCAGTCCAGGAGCGCGAGCAACTGGGTCTGCGCGGTGCCGCTGCCGTTGCCGTAGCAGGCACCCTGGCAAGCCGTGTCGGTGCTCGCGCACTTGCCGATGCAGTCCTGCACGTCGTAGCACGAGCCGCTGCCGGTCTTGCCATCGGCGAGGCAGCTCAGCGATTCCTTGGCGCACGGCCCGGTCTTGCCGCCGTTGGCGTTGACGCAGGTGCTCAGGGCCTTGAACTGCGTCTCGCTGGCCTTGTCGATGGCGTTGTAGCAGGCGGCTTGGCAGGTGAAACGCTCGGCGGCGTTGTCGCAGCCGGTCAGGCAGCCGACGATCGTGCTGCAGCCTTTGGTGCCCGGCGTCGCGCCCTGTTCCCAGCAGCCGATGAGCTCGGTCGGGCAATCCGACGCCGTGCAGTCGTCCATGCACTTCTGGCTCGGCGGCGTCGCGCCAGCGCACTTGCCCTGCAGGCATTTCTTCACGGTACAGTCCAGGAGCGCGGCGGCCGTCGTTGCCGCTTCCTTCGCCGTCGCGTTGGCACACGTCGCGCCGCACGTCGACGTCCAATTGGCCTTGCACGCGTCGATCGCACACTGGGATGCGGCCACGCACGTCTTCAGCGTCGCGGGCTGCGGGACGTCGGCGGCCACATCGGCCTTGGTTCCCGTGTCGGTCAACGCGCTATCGGCGTCCGCCGCGGCATCGGTCGGCGTGCTGACGTCGCCCAGACTCGTGCCATCCAGGCCGTAGTAGGTGCCACCGCTGCCACCGCCGCCGGAGGTTGAGCCACAAGCCACGAGAGCCACAGAAGCGAGCACCAGAACAACGACTTGACGCATCATCGAATCCCTTTGTCCCGGCGCAATGCCGGGAATTCCAGTATCGTACACGGCCGGTGAATCATCGCCAGTGGGTCGGCGGGCATCCGCGCAAATTTGCACGTTTGCTCCCATTTGCCCCCGCGAGTGCAACGTTGCGGTTGACCCGCTGCCGTTGGCATCAGACACTCATGGGCCCGCCCGCGGCGCAACAACCGATGACTGTTCTTGGCCCTTCCCACGACGCGCAACGCTTTCATGCCCGCAATCGCCTGGCGATGGCCGGCGTTTTTGTCGCCGTGTTGGTGCTGATCGCCCGGCTCGTGATCGTCCAGGGCCTGATGGGCGCCAACTACGAAAAGATCGCGACGATTGAACGCGTCGGCAAAGTGCGGTCCCAGGCGCCGCGCGGGCAGATCAAGGGCTCGGACGGCACGGTGCTGGCGCGCAATCTGGAGAGCCATTCGCTGGAACTGCTGCCGGCCAAGGTCAAGACTGACCGCGTGGCGGCGATTGTCGGCCGGCTGCGCGAGCTGCTGGACATGACCGACAGCGAAGTGCAGCAACTGCGCGCAGAACTGGTCCGCGACGCCGATCCGCGCAAGCGTCAGCCGCTGGTGGTGCGGCGCGACCTGGTCTCCACGCATTGCCCCTACGATTCCAGCCAGCTGGAGCTGACTTCGGAGGTCGAGTACCGCTTCTGCCCGGTCTGTGGGCGCAATTTTGAGCCGATCCCGGCGCGGAAGGCTTGCCCGTTTGACCAGCGCAAGCTGCAATCGGTCCCCGGCGGCGACGGAATGCGCTGCTCGTCGTGCGAGCGCGAGTTCTCGTCGGCGGATCTCTGCCCGTATGACCACCACGCGCTGCATCACGGCCACCACAACCTCAAGTGCCCGCTGTGCCAGCGCACGTTCAATGATGAAGTGGCGGTGCTGCGCGCCAATCTGCACCTGCTGCCGGAGGCGCGGTTGCAGTCGGAGATTCAGCGCGAGTACCCGTTCCGCTACCTGGCGAGTCACCTGCTGGGCTACGTCGGCTATGTGACCGACGCGGACCGCGCGCCGCTGCTGCCGTGGTTGCCGCCGCGGTATGCGCTGACGGATCGCGTGGGGCGCACGGGTCTGGAGCGGGCGTTTGACCAGGCGCTGCGCGGCATCGACGGCGAGCAGGTCGTGGTGCGGCGTTCCGGCACCGATGAGAGCGCCAAGGGCATGGACGACCTGATCGCCGGCCTGCAGCCGCGGCCGATTGTGGCCGGGCTGACGCTGCGGTTGACGCTGGATCTGGAGCTGCAGCGCGTCGCCAAAGTCGCGATGAAAGACGTGTTTTCCGGCGCGGCGGTGGTGATCGACGCGCGATCGGGCGAAGTGCTGGCGCTTTACTCCAAGCCGAGCTTTGACCCCAACACGATGTCCGGCAAGCGCGCGCCGCACGGCAAGACTGGTTCTGACACGGCGGCCTACGCGCCGCTGCTCGACAAGGCGATCCACGCGTTTCCGCCCGCGTCGACCTTCAAGATCGTGGCGGCGATCGCGGCGCTGGAGGAGAACATCGTCAATCCGGCGACGACGTTTCACTGCCCGGGCTACTACGATTTTGGCGGTCGGCGCTTTCACTGCCACTCCAAGCGCGGCCATGGCGACGTCAACCTGCGGGAGGCGATCCGCTCGTCGTGCGACGTCTATTTCTACCATCTGGGCGAGCTGCTCGGCCTCGATCGCCTGGAATCCTGGGCGCGCAAGCTGGGGTACGGCGAGCTGACCGGCATTGAAATCCACGAAGCGCAGGGCCGGCTGCCGACGCGCGAGTGGTACGCGCAGCACGTGAAGGGCGGCTACTACCCGGGTTTTGCGCTGTCGACGGCGGTGGGTCAGAAGGACGTGACGGCGACGCCGCTGCAGGTCGCGCGCGTGTATTCAGCGCTGGGGCGCGACGGCATCTTGCCCAACGTGACGCTCGTGCAGGGTTTTGAGGGGCCGGACGGCAAGCTGCTGCCGCGCCTGCCGCGTCCGGAAGGTCGCGACTTGCCGGTGAAGGCGTCCACGCTGCGTTTCATCCGCAACGCGCTGCTGGCGGTGGTCAATGACGAAGGCGGCACGGCGTACAGCAGCCAGCCGACCAACGTGGTGCTCGCGGGCAAGACGGGTACGGCGCAGGCGGCGCAACGGCCGCGGCCGGACATGATCGAGCGACTGAAGGCGGATCCCCTGGCGCTGGGCCGGCTGACGACCTGGATGCAGAACGATCACGCGTGGTTTGTGGGCTACGCGCCGGCCGAAGATCCAGAGATCACGGTGGCGGTCTTTGTCGAACACGGCGGATCGGGTGGCCACAACGCTGCGCCGATCGCTGTGAAGATCGTCGAATCGTGGTTCGCCCGCCATCCGCACGCCAAGGCCATGGATGCACCGGCCGGCAAGGGGCGGCGGAAGGCGGCGAATTCGGAAGAACTGGATGAAACGCCGATCGCCGACCCTGAGTCGGTGCCGACGGTGCCGCCGGAGGACGACCCAGCCAACCGTCCGGCTGGTGAACCGCGCGAGGCGCCGGGCGGCGCTGCTGACGAGGTGCTTCCGTGATGTTCTCCGCCCAGGACGCCCTCATCATCGGGGCCGCCATGACCGGCGGCGCCATCAACAGCGTCGCGGGCGGCGGCAGCTTCTTTACGTTCCCCGCGTTGGTCACGGGCGGCCTCGCGCCCATTGCCGCCAACGCCACAAGCACCGTCGCCCTGTGGCCCGGCAGCCTCGCCAGCACGTGGGCCTACCGCAAGGACGTCAGCAGCCACGGCGGACAATTGCCCCAGCTCGCGTTCGTCAGCCTGTTGGGCGGCCTCCTTGGCGCCCTCCTCCTGCTCTGGACCCGCAACGAAACTTTCGCCCGCATTGTCCCCTGGCTGCTCCTCACCGCGACGCTGCTTTTTGCCGTCTCCGGCCGCGCGGTGACCTTTCTGCGCGCCCGCAGCCACGGCGCGATCCATCCGTACGCGATGCTCGCCGGCCAGTTCGTCATCGCCATCTACGGCGGCTATTTCGGCGGCGGCATGGGTATCCTGATGCTCGCTGTCTACGCGCTCGCCGGCTTGAGCGACATCCACGCGATGAACGGCCTCAAGTCGCTCCTCGGTGCGGCCATCAACGCCGCCGCGGTCGTCACGTTCATCGTCGCCGGCGTCGTGCACTGGCGGCCAGCGCTGCTGATGGTGGCGGGATCGCTCGTGGGCGGGTATTTTGGCGCGCGTCTCGCCAAGCGGGTCGATGCCGCCCGCGTCCGGCAGTTCGTGATCGCGACGGGCGCCGTCATGACCGTCAAGTTCTTCTTCGCCCACGCGTAAGGTTGCCCGCTGATGTCCGACCTCGCCCGCATGCGCCAGCCCTCGACCCTCATCGGGTTGTTCTGTGTGCTCGGGCTCTGCGCCATCGCCATTGAAAACCTCCACTTCGCCGACTCCATGCTCGGCACGACCTACCACCGTTCGCAGACCATCTGGATCGTCGTCGGCCTCATCGGTGCGGGCGTCACCGCGCGCCTGGACATGCAGTTCGTGCGCCGCGTCAGCCCGTTCGTGTACGCGGTGCTCGTCGTCCTGCTGTTCGCGGTGTTGTTCTTTGGCCGGGAGATCAACTACTCCAAGCGCTGGCTGGAGCTGGGCCCCGCCAACATCCAGCCCAGTGAATTCATGAAGATGTCGATCGCGCTGATGCTCGCGGACTGGTTTGACAAGAAGCGCAGCCAAACACCGTGGAAGCTGCGGCAACTGCTGATCCCCGCGCTGCTGATCGGCATGCCCGTGGCGCTGATCAACCGCGAACCGGATTTGGGCACGTCGGTGTGCGTCGCGCTCATCGCGCTCGGCGTGCTGCTCTACGACGGCGTGCAGCGGCGCACGCTGGTGATGGCGCTGTGCGTGGCGCTGATCGGCGTGGGGCTCGCTTGGAAATTCGACATCATCCGCGACTACCAGAAAGGCCGCGCGGAGACCTGGTGGCACGCCATGCAGGACGACGACAAGACGCCCGACACCGGGCAGGGCGGCGCCAATCGCGACAACTGGCAGGCTGAAAAAGCCCTGTGGGCCGTTGGCTCCGGGCGCGTCGCCGGCCGGGGCGATGACGAAGCCCGCGTCTCCGTCCTCCGCCACGTGCCATTCGTCCACACGGACTTCGCGCTCGCCTGCTTCGCCGAACGCTGGGGCCTCATCGGCTGCATCTTCCTTTTTGGCCTCTACCTCGGCCTCGTCTGGTGGGCACTCCACATCGCCGACCGCGCCCAGGAACGCTTTGACGCGCTGCTCGCCATCGGCGTCGCCGGTCTGGTCTTCTGGCAGTTCTTCATCAACGCCGGCATGGTCATCGGCCTTTTGCCGGTTGTCGGCCTCACGTTGCCGCTCCTGAGCTACGGCGGTTCTTCCGCCCTGACGGTGCTCATCGGCGCGGGTTTTCTCCTGAACATCGCCCTGCGGCGCAAAGCCCGATGACGGCCCCGCGCGCCTGGCTGGCGCCGCTGCTCGTCGCGCTCGCGGTTCTGGCGGTCTACGGTCCGCCGGCGGATCGCGCTGAATTTGTTCAGGACGACGCGCCGGCGTTCCTGCAGCACCCCGCGGTCAAGTGGCCGGTTGATCTCGGTCAGATCGTCCGCGCGCCGTATTTTGGCGACGCCGATCACGCCTACATCCGCCTCTCACGGCCGCTGGCGACGCTGAGTTTCGCAGTGGAGAAGGGCCTCGGCGCCGACTCAAGTCGCGCGCGCCATTGGACCGATGTCCTCCTGTACGCGCTCGCTTGCGCGTGGCTCACGGCGCTGATTGCGCGGCTGGCGGCGCTTTGGCGGCTGGATGTGGCGGGACGGCTGGCGGCGCTGGCGGGCGGCCTGTGGTTCGCGCTGCATCCCGCGCACGCGGAGGTGGTGATGCAGGTCGCCTACCGGCCGGAGCTGCTGGCGTTGCTGTTCGAACTCGCGGCGTTTGAGGTCCTGCTGGCATGGCGACAGGGGCGCGGGACGCCGCTGAACCTCGCCGTCGGGACGCTGGCGTTTGGCGCGGCGCTGTGGAGCAAGGAACAGCCGCTCATGCTCCTACCCCTGGCGTGCGTGTGGGCGATCGCGCGGCCTCACCTTTTCCGGCGTTTTCTGCCGCTGCTCGTGGCGTGGACGCTGATCGCCGTCGCGTGGCTTGCCTGGCGCCATTGGCTGTTTGGCCCCATCGCGGCGCTGCCGATCTCCGAGGCCGACAACCCGCTGGTCAACGTGTCAACTGCCGTGCGCGTCTGGACGGCGCTGGCGATCGTGCTGCGCGCGGCGCTGCATCTGGTTTGGCCGGTGGATCTCGCGCCCGACTATGCCTTCAACGCGTGGCCGCCGCTGCTCCAGCCGGATGCGGAAGTGCTGGGTGGACTCGCGCTGCTGCTCATTTCGCTGGCGGCGGCAATTTTTCTCGGTCGGCGCGCGCGGCAAAAACCGCTGGTGGACGAACAGGATCTTGTGCCGGCTGAATTGGGCGTGCTGGCGCTGGTGTGGGCGATGCTGACGTGGTTGCCGGTGGCCAATTTGCTGTTTGTCTCGACGACGCTGTACGCCGATCGCCTGCTGTTTGCGCCATCCGTGGCGCTGTGCGCGGGCGTGCCTTTGGCGGTTGCGATCTGGCGGCCGCAGGGTCGGATCGTCCCGCGGTTGCGCGCGCTTGGCGCGGCGGCGTTGGCGGCGGTGACGCTGGGCGTGTGCCTGCAGGAGACGCCCACGGCCGCGGCGGCCTGGACAAACGCGCTGGCGCTGTATGCGCGCGGCGTTGTGCTTCAGCCCCATTCCATGCGCATGGCCAATAACCTCGCCTTCACGCTGATGGAGCGCGGGCGGCTTGTTGAAGCGCGCCACTTCCAGCAGCAAGCGCTGCAGATTCGGCCGACGGATTTGGACGTGCTGGCGCTCGGCTTTGATTTGGCGCGCAAGGAAGGGCGGTGCGAAGACGGGACGCCGCTGGCACGCACGTTGGCGCAGGTGCCCAAGCCGGCGGTGCTGACGCGGCGGATTGCCCTGGATTGGGCGATGCGGTGCCGCGCCTGGTCCGACGGCTGGGCGGCGGTGCGGCTGTTGCCGCCGCGGCAGTTGCGCGGTCGCGAACCGCTGGACGTGTTCGCGCTGGGCGTCGCGGCGGGACAGAACGCGGCAGCGGAAGCGTGGGCGGCGCCGCTGGAAAAATCGCCCTGGCAAGCGCCGGCGTGGACGGCCGCCGGTGTGTTCGGTGCGGATTCAGGCGCCCGCCCGCTCGAGGCGCTGCAGCACTTGGCGGACCTGCAGCAAGCCCAGCCGACGCTTGCGGGACTCGACAAGGCGGCCCGCGACCTGTACGAACGGCATCGCGATCACGCGGATGCCCCGGCGATGCGCGCGCTGCTGCAGGCGACCTGGAAGATGACGGAGTAGGCAATCGAGATGGATATTCGCGACCCAATCCACGGTTCCATCGCGCTGTCAGCCGCTGAACAGGCGCTGACCGACAGCCCGTACTTGCAGCGCCTGCGCGCGATCAAGCAGTTGGGCTTCTCCGAGCTGACGTTTCCCGGCGCCAGTCACAGCCGCTTTCTCCATTCGCTCGGCGCGATGCAGCTGGCCGGAAAGGCCTTTGACGCCGTGTTTCGCCATTCGCCATGGCTTGTGGATGCCGAGCGCGCGCGCCTCCGGCAGACAATCCGCTTGGCGACGCTGTGCCACGACCTGGGCCATCCGCCGCTCTCGCACAGCTCGGAAATGCTGCTGCCGCGGGTTGGTGCGCTGCAGCTGCCGGGCGTGCGCGTGGCCGATCCCGACGAACCGGCGACCCATGAGCACATGACCCTCAAGATCCTGCTGGATTCCGGGCTGACGCAGCTGATTGCGGACGTGGGCGCGGATCTGGGCATCGAGGCCCGGCACGTCGCGGCGTTGCTGAGCGACGACGTCCAGTGCGATCCGGCGGTTTTTGAAGTCGGCGGGCGCAATCTGCACGGGCTGCTGGCGACGCTCGCGTCCTCGGAGCTCGATGTCGACCGGATGGACTACCTGCTGCGCGACAGCTATTTCACGGGCGTGAGCTACGGCCAGTTCGACTGTGATTGGCTGATCGCGCATCTGGGCCACGACGACGTGCAAGGTGGCCCGCTGCACCTGACGCTCGACGATCGGGCGATCTTCACGTTTGACGATTTCTTGTTGAGCCGCCACCACATGTTCCTGATGGTGTATTTTCACAAGAAATCAGTTTGTTATGATCACATGCTCAAGCGCTTTTACGAGCAGTTTCCCGATCTCTGCCGCGCGCCGGCCGACCCTGAGGCGTACCTGGAACTGGACGATCACCGCGTGTGGCAGGCGCTGCGTGCCATGGAAACGGAGTCGCCGTGGGCCGCGGGCATCATGCGCCGCAAGCCGCTGAGCGTGCTGATCGAGGCGACGCCGACGGATCGCCCGGAGCCGATTGTCCCGCTGTTGGCGCGGCTGGACGCGGAGCGCATCGATTACCTGCACGTGTCGTCGCAGGGCGCGCTGACCAAGTACCAGCCGGACGACGCCGCCCGCGCGATCTACGTGCGCAAGCAGCCAGCCGTGGGCGAGCCGTATCTGCTGCCGTTGGCCGCGGCGACGCGACTGTATGAACGCTACGCGGACGCCACGGTGCTGGAGCGGCTGTACGTGCCGCAGGAATCCGCGGAGTTGGCGGCGAAGTGGCTTGTGGAACTGCGCAAGGCGATGTGAACGCTAGGAATCGAACCCGTTGGCTTGCAGCCAGCCGGCGAGCGCGCCCGCGGACGGCCCGAGGCCTTCCAGGACGTAGACGGCGTCATCGACGTACAGCGTCGCCTTGGCGCCCTGAAACTGCACTTTCTGCGTCGCCGAGCGCGGAATCTCAAAGCGGAACTGGCCCATTTCCATGGAGCCGAGCGATTGCATCGTCGTCGCGCCGTCGCTGCTGTCCAGGGCATCGCCGGCCTTGGACGTAACGCGCGAGGTCGCCTCAAACAGCAGGCCATCGGGCGTGACGTGCAGCTTGCCAAATGGCGGCATGGCGCCGTGCATCGCGCCGCCGACCTGACAGCAAATCATCTTGAGGTCTTCCGACGGGTTCAACGGCGTTGGCACCACGGCGGTGCGCGCGGTTGCCCTGCGAACTGGCGCTGCGCTGGCGGCTGGCGGTTCCGCGGCTTTGCTTGCCGGTTCAGTCGGTTTGGCCGACGGCGATGCGGCACCGCGCGCCCGCAGGAGCGCAAAGGCGCTGGCACCAGTGGCGATCAACACAACGATTGCGATTGCGATCCACATTCGGCACGCCGCGACGGATGGGCCATCCGAGTCGGCCAACCACCGCGTGGCCAGCCGCCAGCTAGCATAACGCGCTCCGGGGTGCGTGTGAACGGATTCGCGGCGATTTTGCCACCGGGACCCAATTTCGCCCGCTACGGCCGATCTTCCGCCGGCTGGTCGCCCTCATCGGGGCGCTTCTCGTCGTCGCCGTCGTCGCGAGCCCGGCGCTTGGGCCGATCCTCATCGTCGTCCGCGTTGCCGCGCGCATTCGCCCGCGGGTCCTCTTCGTCGGCGCCCCGACCGCGCCGCCCTCGACCGCGCCCGACTTCGTCGTCTGCGGGCTTCTTCTCGTCCACCGCCGGCTCCGGCTTGGGCGGTTCTGCCTTCTTCTCTTCGGGCTTGGGCGGCTCCGGCGCCGCGATCGGCGTTGGTGCCGGCGTGGGCTGCACAATCGGACGAAAATCCGGCGGTGGCGTCGGCATCGGCGTCGCGACAACGGCAGGCACCGCAGGCTGCGCAGGACCCGGCGTCGTCGGCTGCGGCTGGCCCGGATTCTGGCCTTCTGGCCCGGTGCCGCCCACCGGCGCTTTGCCGCGCGTGCCCACGCTGACGACCGGCAGCTCCGGCTTGCACTGCGGGCGCATCAGCGGGCCCGTGCAGCCAATGCCAATGTAGCCTGCGCGTTCAAACGGCTTCAGCTTGGCGCCAAAAAGCGTCAACAACTTGGACCACTTCACCCGATCGTCCACCGGCTTGTCGGCTTTTTCCTCGTCTGCCGCTTCCTCGTCGTCCGTCGCCGCGGTGTCTTTCTTGGCGGCCTTGTCGCTTTCCTTGGGCTTCTTGGCGTCCTTCTTGTCTTTTTCGTTCAGGTTGATCGCGAAGTGCAGCTGCAGCGTCGCCTGCTTCAGCATCCCCTTGCCGGGCGGAATCAGGATGTGCGCCGTCTCGTCGGTCAGGATCTCCACGTCCGCGCCTTCGCCGCCCGCTTCCATCTTCTCGATGTGGATGATCGTCGCCTTGTCGCTGCCGCGCGCCGCGGCCAGCGCCGCGATGTTCGATTTCAGGCCGATCTTCACTTTCAGCGTCACGGTGCCAAGGCCAAGGTCGGTCATCCGCAAGCCACCTTCCAGCTCCGGCGACTTCAGGATCGCGTCCGCCAACTCCAGGTCGACGTCACCGCTCATGTCTTCGCCGCCGTTGCCGTAGTGCAGCTTGGCGGTGCCGTTGAGGTCGCCATCGACGCCCGCGTTCAGGCTCTTGTTGCCAGCGAGGAGCCGGTTGCCAATGCCCATTTCGCCCAGCGCCATGTCGCTCAGCTTGCCGATTTCAAAGTCGTAGTCCTCGCCCCGCTTGACCAGCCGGCCGTCTTCCAGCTTGCCGCCGCCCGCGTCCACATCAAAATGCACGTCGATCGCCTTGCCCATCAGCGCCGGCCAGAGCGCGATCTTGGCGCTCACGCGGTCGATGCGCAGTTCCGTCTCCGGCACGCCGGCCGTCACCTGGCCATTTTCGCCCGGCTCGCCCGGCTTGGCCGGCAGCACGAGGCGGACGCCCAGCAGCTCAATGCCACCCAAGCCGTGCAGCTTCAGGTCCTCGATTTCAATCGGGTACCCCTGCGCGCGCGCCTGCCGCGTCACAAAGGACCGCAGCTGCCGGGTGGGAAACGTGAACGGCACCGCAATGGCCGCGATCAGGCAGAAAAACAGCGCGTAGCCCACGAACTGGACGGCGGCCTGCAAGCGCGGATTGGCAAAAAGTCTAAACATGCGCGTCTCGTGATCGGCGGTCCGCCGTTATTCTTCCATCACGCCGTAGCGAAACTGGCCAATCTTGATCGTCGCGGCGAACTGTTCGCGCGTCGTACCGGTGCGGGTAAAGTCCAGCGAGATGCCGAACAGCGGGTCAGGGTGCGATTCCAGCTTGGCGAGGAACCGCATCAGCGCTTCCTCCGGCACGTTGGTGAACACCGCGTCGATGGTTGAAAGAAAGACCTCTTTTTGGCCCTTCTTCGCCTTCTTCTGCTTCTTGGCCGGCGCGCCTTTCTTGCGCTGCGTCAGCTCCGCGAGCACGTCCGTCGCGTTGGCAAACTTGATGAGCTCACTGAGCTTCTCCTTGCCTGACGTCGATCCGTCCTCATCCTTGCGCTCGAACTCGATGGTCTTGGCGATGTTCAGCACCGTCGCCTGCAGCTGCTCCTTGCTCGCGCGCTCGAGCTGCTCGTCGGTCGCCTTTTCCTCGGCGCGGTTGGCCAAGTACGTCGGTCCCTGCTTCTCAATCTCGCGCAGCGCGGCCTCACCCGTCGCGACGTCCTCTTCCAGCGCGTTCACCTTCCGCGTCACAAGGACGCCCGCCAGCACGATCGCGACGATCGCCGACAACACGACGCCGCCCAACACGAGGTTGCGCTCGCGGTCGCTCATCCGCTCCAACATGCTGCCAAATCTGCCCATCGATGCCGCCATCAGGGTTCCTCCTCGGCCTCGGCCTTTTTGGCCTTGCCGTCTTTCTTGCCCGAATCTTTGCCATCGGCCGCGTCCGGCTTCGTCGCCGCCATGGCTTTGGGCTTCTTCTCGACGGCTTGCGGGCACGCCACTTCAAACTGCATCGTGAACTTGAACCAGTCGCGGTGCCGCTCGAACGTGATGCGATCCGACGACGACTTGACCTTGCTGAAGCACTTGTGGCTGTCGATCGCCTGTTGCAGCGCCAGCAGCGCGTCCTGCGTGTCCGCTTCGCCGCGCATCGTCACGCCGGTGCGCTCGATCTGCATCGCGTTCAACTCGATCTTGTGACCGGCAAACGGCTTGTCGGACTTGGCGCCCTCCTCGTCCTTCTTCTCGCCGTCCTTTTCCTTGTCCTTCTTCTCCGCATCCTTCTTCTCGGGCGGCTTCAGGGCGCTGGGCGGCTGCAAATTCGTCGGCGTGCCCATGTCCGTCGGCTCCGGCGGTCGGCGCAGGAACGAGTTGCGATTGGCGCGCTCTAATTTGGGATCGGGGGGCGGCTCACTGCCTTCCTCGTCCGGCTTCACGGCGGGCCGAATCATCCCCGGCGCACGCATGGACGGATCCGCCACCGGGCCAATCGGCACGACGGGCGAACGCGCTTCCGGATTCGGCGCATTGGGCTCGCCTGGGCCACCCACCTCAGGCACCACATCGGGCGGCTCCGTCACTTTGTCGATGACCTGGGAAATCTCCTCCAACACCTTGAACGCGGACATGTCCGGATACAGCGCCGCGACGTCCAGGCTCGGCTCGCGCGTCAGCTCCTTCTGCACGTACTCAAAATCGCCCGAGGCCTTGCCGATCAGCGCCTTGGACAGCGCCTCCAGGTGAGTGACCTGCGCCTCCTGTTCCGTCGCCAGCGCCTTCCACGTCAACGTCGCCCGCACACCGAGCAGCAGCACCGCGATCACCGCAAACGCCGCGAGCATCGGCAGTCGCGCCCGCAGCACCTTGAAGTCGCCCTCGTAGCCCAGCTCACCTTGGCGGAAAT
Source organism: uncultured Myxococcales bacterium (assembly GCA_903842345.1). Classification (GTDB taxonomy): domain Bacteria; phylum Myxococcota_A; class UBA9042; order UBA9042; family UBA9042; genus CAIYBN01. The sequence continues at coordinate 374,930 of CAIMLR010000036.1, read as the reverse complement.
TGACGTCATCGTCCGCCGCCGTCGGGTCGGCCGCAGCGAGCGCCAGGGCCACCGCCAGCGCGCCGCGATCGCCCAGCGTCCCGGATTCGCTCAGTTTCTGGTCCGGCAGCTCGTTCAGCCGCACGCCCATGACGCGCAGGCCCAACGCGCGCTCGAGGTATTCGTCCAGGCCCGCCAGCCGGCAGAGTCCGCCCGTGACGATCAGCCGTTCAGGCCGCACCCGGGATCGGCGCATCGCGTACGCCAGCGTCTGCCGCAACTCGCGGGTCAACGGCTCCAGCGCCTCGCGGGTCGCCGTGTCCAGCCGCCGCTCATCCGCGGTCTCCGCCATCGAGCCGGTCGGGAGCAGCCACGCGTGCTCGGCCAGCACGTCGTCGGACGGCTTGTCGGACTTGAAGTGGCCGGCAAAGATCGCTGCGACCGCATCCGCGCCGACCGACAGGCTCCGCACCATCTCCGTTTTGCCGTTGTTCAACAGCACCACGTCGGTCGACCGCGTCCCGATGTCGCACAGCAGCGTCCAGCCCGTCGCCATGTCCGGCAGCTTGCGCACCAGGCTCGCGTACGCCAGCGACGTCAGGCCGAGCCGCCGCGGCTCAATTCCCGCCGACCGCAGCCAATCGAGCTGCTTCTGCACCGTCTCGCGGTGCGCCGCAATCGCGAGGACTTCTGTCTGGCCGTCCTTTTCGCCAATCCGCGTGTAGTCCACGCACAGGTCGGACACCGGCACCGGAATGTGATTCTCCAGTTCAAAGCCCACGGCTTCCTGGATGCTCTTGTCGTCGCGGAACGGAAACGTCAGCACGCGGTGCATCACGGCGTCAGTCGGCATGCTGACCGCCAGCATGTCGTCCGGCCGCAGATTGCGATCCATCAGACGCTTCAACGCCGCTGCACGCGTGTCATCGGTCGCCTCGTGGGGCAACGGCTCTTCATCCCAGCCCGTGAGCGAAGCCTGCCGCAATGTCTTGTCGACAATGGCGAGCTTCAGCGCGCGTCGGCCGATGTCCAGGCCCAAAATCCGGTGTGCCATAGCGTCGTTCCCTCAGTCTTCGTTCCAGTACACGTACTTCTGCGTCGACGTATCGAGCAGCGCCGTGATCTTCTTCACCACTTTGCCAGACGTGCCGTACGCGTCGATGCGCACGATCTTGCCGGTCGTGCCCACGTCATCCAGCATCCGCTGCTGGTTGATTTGCAGCACCTGCGTGTAGTCCTGCGGCAGCACCATGCCCAAACGGCTGAAGAACTGCACAAAGCGCTGCGGATTGGCGAATGGCGGCGAGAACACCATCTTCTTCAACGTCCGGCAGACCTCAATGTACTGCCCGGCGATGTTCACGGGCACAAAGGCGTTTTGCTGGAAGCCGCGCGCGCACGCGATGTTCTCGTTGGCCGGATTCGCCAGGTTCTTGCAGATCAGCGCCTTGATGACCTCGATGTTGGCCGTGTTCACGTTCAGCTTCTCCGTCTGATAGACGGTCACCTGCTTGCGCAACTTGCACCAGATCGCGTCGGTCATGCCGTCGACCATCCGCACTTCCTCGTTCGTGTCATACGGCGCGTCCTTGACCTTGCCGCCGCGCCGCGCATACGGCGAGCCTTCCGCGCCTTGAGATTCCAGCAGCTTGCGCGTCGCCGGATCCACGTCCGTCTTGAGCTGGTCCGCGTCCGACCAGTCGATGATGTTCAGCGCCAACTGCGCCATTTCCTTGTCCAGCTCGCCAACGTGGGTCACGCCTTCATTGCGCTCCAGCACTTTGTACAGCGTATCGAACACCGCCTGCTTCTCGCCGAGGCTCTTGACGCGGTTCACGTTGACGCGGCCATCCTCGTCCGTGCTCGTGCAGCCGCACGTGCCGCGCTGCAGGCTCGCGCCGGGGTTGCCTTTCAGGTCGACGAGCTGGATGCCCATCAGGTTCATCTCGCCGTTGCAGAACGCGTTGACGAACTCGCAGGCGTAGGCGCCCGTGTTGATCTGCGGCTTTTGCCCGCCCATCATACTGGCGTACTTGCCGATGATGCTCTCCACGATGTCCGTCGAGCCAATCACCAGCGCCGCCAATTCCACCGCCGCGCGGGCATGCAGGTGCGCCTCGACTTCCGCCTCGACGTAATTCGACGTCTTGACCGCGACGCGCGAGGTGTACGTGAATTCCAGTGAGAAAATCGACAGGATTGCGATCGCCGCCAGCGCCAGGATGAGCGCGATGCCGCGCTGCCGATCGCTTGGACCGGGCGCGCCTTCGCCAACCGCGCGCCTTCCGGCGGCGAACGCTTCTGCCACAGCAGTGGTCCAGCGTTGCTTCATCGTCCCAGCCCCATGCCGCCCATGCCGCCCATGCCCGCTGCGCCGCCGATGCCGACGCCCGCGCCCGGCACGCTGAAGCCGTTGGGCGTCGTCGCCGGAATCGCCGCATACGGATTCAGCGTGTTCTCATACGGCTTGGGCGTGTGAATGCCGCCAAACTCAATCGGCTGCATCACACGCACGCGGGTCTGCGTCTCAAACGCCAGCTCCGTATCGTCCGTCTCCAGCGTCATCGCGATCCGCACGCGCGCCGGCAGCCACAGGTCGTCCGGACCGTGGGTGTTCTCCTGCGTCTGCGCTTGCGCCTGCACCAGCGCCTTGCCCAGGTCGTTGTTGCCCGTCGCTGCGCCGATCGCCGTCGCCGCCATGGACTTCTTCATCTCGGCTTCCTTGGCGTTGTCGATCTCCACTTTCCAGTCCGACTGCCAACTTTCCTTGTCAAAGTCCCAATACGAGAACGTCAGCTTGCTCACGCCCGTCGCCAGCACCAGCTTCTGGCCGCCTTTCTCCGGCTGGTTGTCAATGACCGGCTTTTCACGCCGCACGAGGATGCTCTGGCCGGTCGTCTTGTCCTTTTCCAGCCGGTACGTAACGAAGCCTTCATCGCTCTCTGGCGCGTTCCGCGTCATGCGCCGGTGGCCCATGTAGCTGAAGGTGAGACTGTTGCCCTTGCCGATGAACGCGGTCTTTGTCGTCTTGAACTCGCTCTGGTGCTTGGACAGGTACGCCATCGCGATTTCCCGCTCCATGCGTCCCAGCGCGACGCGCGCGGCGTGGTACTGCTCCTGACTTTCGCGCGTGTCCTTGATGGCGCCGAGGATCGACCCCGTCGCAGTTGTCAGGATCAGGCCCATCATCGCCAGCAGGGCGACGGCCACGAGGATCTCAATCAGCGTAAACCCGCGGGAAGCGTTCATCGCCGCACCCCGCCCATCGCGCCTGAGCCGCCGATGCCGACGCCCGGACCGCTCATCGGGTTGGTCATGCCCGGCGCGCCCGGCATTCCTGGCGGCGCCACGGCGTTCTGGATCTTGTCCATCGCCTTCATCTGCATGATCTGCCGCGATTCTTCCTCGCTGACCGCGGTCGTGAAGCTCTCGACGACAAGCGACTTGCGCTTCTTGGCCTCAGCGTCCATGCCGTATTCGTCGTCTTTCCAGCTCAGGTGCAGGATCACCTTGCGCGTGCGATCCGACGCGCGCTTGAGCACGCGCGGCAGCAGCTCCGCGACCATCAGGCCCATCGACATCTGCAGCACGGAGATGTTGATGTCGCACAGGCTCAGCAGCCCCATGCCTTGCTCGCCGGACATCAGCAGCACGCCGAGCAGCCCCATCAGGTCGCCGCCCTTGGCGATTTGCGTCAGGTCGAGGCCCGTGTCCTTGGCGTTGCCGGCCGACTGCGAGAGATTCGCCGGCTTGTTCTTGTCCCCGCCTGCCGTCGGCGCGCTCAGCTTGTCCAGCGCGCCCGTGGCGGCAAGGCCTTCTTGCGCTTGGGTCAGCGACTGCTGGGCGCGCCCCGTGATGTCGCTGATCATGCCGTCATCGAGGTTCAAGCCGATGAGGTCGTACGTGCACTTGAACTGGCGGGCATAGACTTTGGGCAGCTCGCAGTCCTTGCCGTTGACGTCATTGGTGGGAAAGCCGTCCTTGCGGTACTTCTCTTCAATGTCCAGGACCGCGCCGCGCAAGAGCAGGGCAGCCGCGGTGGAGCGGTAGACGCGCTTGGAGAACACCGCGGATGACGACGCGCCTGCGGTGATGATGGTCAACGCGAACGCGAGGATCGACATGGCGATGAGGACTTCCAGGAGCGTAAAGCCGCGGCGGTGGTTCATTTTTCCCCCGCTTCAACGTCGCTCTTGTCGATCTTCTCAAACGGCACTTTCTCGTTGTGCAGCTTGGCCGCGCCTTGCAGCGCCTTGACCTCGACCGTCATCACGTCGGCATCGTCGTCTTCCGCGGCGCCGTCGCCTTTGACCCAAATCAACGCATTTTCCGTCGTGCCATTGGGGAAGAAGTACAGGTACGCCGTGCCTTTCTTGAGCGGCTCGTTCTGGTGCGACGTCATCACGCCCGCGATCGAGATCCCCGCGTCCATCGTGTACTTCGCCAGCAACTTCGACTTGGTCTCCGTGAAACCGCCGTCGAGCTTCGGCGGTTCTTCCTCCGCCTTGCTGCCCTTCCTGGCTTTCTTCTTGGGCTTCTTCGCCGCCTCTTCGTCGCCCTCACCCGGCAGGAGAAACTGCTGGCACGGATCGTCCGACGTCTGCTCTTCCCCCCAGTACATCCGCTTGTCGAGGTCGAACACCAGCCGGTGTACTTTGCCGGACAGCACGGTCAGGTTGTACAGGTACCGCACCGCCACGCCGATCTTGCCAGTCTCCGACTGCACGGACGCGCCCCGCACGTTGCCCACGCCAGTCACAACCGCCGTCGTGATCACCGCCATGACGGCGACCACGACAATCAGTTCGATGAGCGTAAAGCCACGTGAATTCCGCACTGCGCGCCATTTCCTCAGCCGATGCCGGCTTACTGCTTGTTGTTGTCCGGCTGGCCGTAGCAGATGTCGTCCGGGCTGCCCGGGCGCTTGTCTTCACCGTTGGAGCACAGCGAGAAGCCGTCGTCGCCCTGGACGGAGAACTGCAAATCCTGCTTCCACGGATCTTTCAGGTTGCCGGTCTTCAGCTTGGCGCGCTTGCCTTCCGTCAGCGCCTGCAGCGACTGCGGATAATCGCCGTTGCGCGCCTGAAACGCCTCAATCACGCCGCCGACGGTCTGCACCTGTGCGCGCGCCGCGTCGATCTTGGCGTCGCCCAGCATGCCGAACACGCCGTAAGCGAGCGCTGAACCCAGCACACCGATGATCACGATCACCACCATGATTTCGATGAGCGTCATGCCACGTTCGCCCTTGCGGACTTCTGCCAACACCTGTTCCAACTGCTTCTTGTCCATCATCTCACACCTCCAAGTCGTTCAGCCCTGTTGCACTGCCTGCGTCAGCTTCATCATCGGCAGCAAGATAGCCGCCACCAGGAACGCCACCACGATGCCCATGAACACGATCATCAGCGGCTCGAGCAGGCTCGTCAGCGCATTCACGCGCGTGTCCACCTGGTTCTCGTAGCTCTCTGAGACGTTCTTCAACATGTTTTCCAGCTCGCCGGACCGCTCGCCAATCGAGATCATGTGCACGACCATCGGCGGGAACTGGTTGGAGCGCTTCAACGGCCCGGCGATGCTGTCGCCTTCGCGAATCGCGTTGCGCGCCTCCGCCAGCACTTTGGCCAGCACGCGGTTGGCCACCACGTTTTCGACGATTTCCATCGCCGTCAGCAGCGGCACGCCCGATGACAGCAGCGTCGAGAGCGTGCGCGAGAAGCGGGAAATCGCGATTTTGCGGATGAGATCGCCCAGGATCGGCACCTTCAGCAGCGTCTTGTCCCGCCAATCCGCGCCGGTTTCCGTCCCCAGCCAGCGCCGAATCAGCACGACGAGGCCCACGACGCCGGGCACGTACAGCCACCACCAGCCGGTCACAAAGTGCGAGCTCATGATGAGGACTTTGGTCAGCGGCGGCAGATCCGCGCCGAGATCCTCAAACATCACGGTAATCTGCGGCACGACGAAGACCATCATGCCGGTGACGATGGCAAACGAGATGCAGAGCATGATGACCGGGTAGGTCATCGCGCCGATGATTTTGTTGCGCAGGCGGACCTGCGACTCAGTGAAGTCCGCGAGCCGCGCGAGCACGGTGTCGAGGTTGCCCGACGACTCGCCGGCGCGCGCCATGTTGTAGTACGTCGTTTCAAAGACCTTGTCGTGCACCGCGAGCGCCCGCCAGAACGGCGCGCCCTCGTTCACGTCCGTGCGCACGCGCGCGAGGATGCGCTTGAGCTTCGGGTTCTCGACCTGCTCGACAATCGCCGCGAGGCTGTCAACGAGCGGAACGCCCGCCTTGATCAACGTCGCAAGCTGCCGCGTCATTTCACTGATGTCCTGCGGCGTGATGCGCGTCAGCAGTTCTTCCAGATCCAGCTCGCGCGAACCTTGCTTCTTGGCGCCGCCAACGCCGATCTTGCCTTTGCTTTTGCCGCGCGCGTTGGACTCGTGGTATTCGATGAGGAAGATGCGGTCGCGGCGCAGGGCATTTTTGAGCGCGCGGACGCCATCGACGTCCAAAACGCCTTTGACGGTCTTGCCGCTGCCATCTTTGCCTGTGTACTCGTAAACCGCCATCTGCCTTCTACCGTTGCCCTTTTTGTTCCGCCGATCGTCTCGCCCCGCCCTACAGCGGGGTCATGCGCGATTCCGTCGCGGCGTCACCGCCCGTTATTCCTCCACATCGGCGTTGGCGATGCGCATGACTTCTTCCACCGTCGTCTTGCCCAACATGCACTTGTAGGCGCCGTCGTGCAGCAGCGTCAGCATGCCGTTGGCCACCGCCGCGCGCTTGATCGCGCCCGCATCGTTCTTGCTCACCACAAGGCGTTTGACGTCCTCGTTGGGAATCAGCAGCTCGTGCAAGCCCATTCGCCCGGCGTAACCCGACATCGAGCACTGCGGACAGCCCTTGGCGGAGAAGAACGTCGCGGTCTTGAGCCGCGGATCGTCGGGCGTCATGCCCAACTGTTCGATCTCCAGCTTGGTCGGCGTGTGCGGCACCTTGCAGTCGCGGCACAGGACGCGGCACAGGCGCTGGGCCAGGATGCCGGCAATCGACGACGACAGCAGGAACGGCTCCACGCCCATATCGACGAGCCGCGTGAACGTTGAAGCCGCGTCGTTGGTGTGCACCGTCGACAGCACCAAGTGACCGGTCAAGGCCGCCTGAACCGCGATTTCCGCCGTTTCCAGGTCGCGAATTTCGCCGACCAGCACCACGTCCGGATCCTGACGCAGCGTGGCGCGCAGACCGCTGGCGAACGTGAAGCCGATCTTCGGATTGACCTGCATCTGGCCGATGCCTTCCAGCTGATATTCCACGGGATCTTCGATCGTCAGGATGTTGATGTCCGGCTTGTTGATCGACATCAGCGCGGAGTACAGCGTCGTCGTCTTGCCCGAACCCGTCGGCCCCGTGCAGAGCAAAATCCCGTTGGGCTTGTGCACAAGCTCCTGGATCGCCGTCACAACGTCGTCGCGCATGCCCAGCGTCTTCAGGTCCAGCGTCGTCGAGCCTTTGTCCAAAAGACGCATCACGATCCGCTCGCCGTGCGCGGTTGGAATGGTCGAGAGACGCAAATCGATGTCGCGCCCCGCCACCTTGATGCGAATGCGGCCGTCCTGCGGCAGGCGCTTCTCGGCGATGTTCAGGCCGCCCATGATCTTCACGCGGCTCGTGATCGACGCCTGGAACTTCTTGGACGTGCGCACGACTTCTTTGAGCACGCCGTCGCGGCGGAACCGCACCAGCACGTACTTTTCCATCGGCTCGATGTGCACGTCCGAGACGCGTTCCTTGGCGGCCTGGTTGAGCACGGAGTTCACGAGTCGGATGATCGGCGCTTCGTCGTCCTCATCGAGGATGTCCTTGGCCGCGTCTTCCAGTTCCATGGCGATGTCGGCCACGCCGTCGTCGCCCTTCTCCATGTCGTCCACGACCTGATCGGCGCGCGCGCGGCGGTCAAACGCCGTGTTGATCGCCGCGTGCAGCACGTCGACAGTCACCAGCAGCGGCTGGATGCGCATGCCGCCAAACATCACCCGCAGGTCATCCAGCGCGTCCAACGCCAGCGGATTGGCCACCGCGACTTCCAGGATGCCGTCGACCTTGCGGATCGGCAGCACCTCAGCCTCGCGGGCATAGCCCATCGTGATGTTGGCAACGAGCGAAGCGTCCAGCGTCGTGTCGTCGATCTTCTCCTGCACCGCGAGGCCAAACTGCTGCCCCAGCGCGGCGATCAGCTGCAGCCGCGTCAGCGAGCCCTGCTGCACGAGGATTTCCCCCGACAGCCCGCCGCGCTCATCTTGCGTCTTCAGCGCCGATTCCACCGCTTCCGCCGAGCAGATGCCGCCGTCCACGAGGATCTCGCCAATTGTCCGTGGATCTACCATAGCGCGCTCTTACTCCTGACCCGGCTTGGCAGGCTTGTCGGACGCATCCGGCTTCGCATCCGGCGTCTTCGCCGCGCCCGGTTCTTTCTCAATGACCTTCGTGCTGCCCGCCTTGCCCGGCTTCGCCTTCACTTTGGCTTTGGCCGCCTTCAGCGCCTTGGCCGCCGCGTCCTTGCTTGCCGCCGGCTTGGTCGCCGACTCGTCGCCCGGCTTCTCCGCCGTCGGCTTGCCGTCGCCCGCGGGCAGCTCAATCACGTCCGGCTCGCTCGCGTCCGGGGCTTCTTCTTCCTTCTTGTCGGAGAAGTCGTCGTGTTCCAGGTTGTGCGAGTCCGGCGAACCGACCATGTCGACGTCCATGTTGTCAAAGTAGGCCTTCTCCGCCAGCTTCCGCTCCGTCGCCGCCTTGTCGACCGTCTGGAACAGCGACTCCAGGAAGCCCTTCTTCTTGCGGAAGTCGATCTTGCCCTCGTACTCCTTGCGCTTGGTCGCCAGCTCGTCGGCAAACTCGCGAATCTGCGCCATCTTCGTCTCGTGCATCCGCTCCAGATCGCTCGGATCCTTGATGATGTGCGGCACGATGATGAGCATCAGGTTCTTTTTCTCGATGAGCTTCGTGGTCTTGCGGAACAGCAGGCCAAGCAGCGGCAAGTCGCCGAGGATCGGCACTTTCGCCACGCCCGTCGTCTCGCGGTCCGTGACAAGGCCGCCGATGACGACCGGCTGCTGATCGCGCACGACCACCGTGTTGGAAACTTTGCGCTTGGACGTCGTCGGCCCGAGGTTGGGATCGATGCCTTCGACTTCATTGAGGGATTCGTCGATCTTCAACTTGATGAAGTCCGATTCATTGATCTGCGGCGTGATCTTGAGCGTCAAATCGACGTCCAGGAACTGCACCGTGCCGCCGCCCATGCCGCCCATCATGCTGCTGAGGCCGCCCATGCCGGCCATGCCGCCCAGCGCGCCGCCGGCCATGCCGCCCAAGCCGCCCATCATGCTGCTGAGGCCGCTCATGCTGCCCATCGACTGCGAGCGGTACGGCACTTTGCGGCCGACGGTGATCTCCGCGTCTTCGTTGTTGAGCGTCAGGATCGACGGCGTCGACAACACGTTGACGTCCGAGTTCTCCTGGATGGCCTGAATGAGGAAGCCGAACGCCGGGATCGACAGCGTCGCCGCCGAGGAAACCGAGCTCGTGCCGGTGTTGCCGGTGCTCACGTTCAGCAGCGGTCCCTGCAAGCCCGCGGCAAAGCCGCCCTGGTTCAACTGCTGCAAGCTGACGCCACTCATGCCGAGGCCGCCCAAGCCGAAAAGCAACGGCACGGACGCGCCGCCGATGTCGAAAGTGGTGCCTGCCGAGCCGGCGAGCTGGGTCTTGCGGTTCTTGGACGTCGAGATTTCCATGATGACGGCTTCGACGTAGACCTGTTTGCGGCGGCGATCGAGCTCGCCGATGATCTTCTGCAGCGACAGGTAATCCTTGAGCGAACTCTCGATGATGAGCGAATTCGACTGCTTGTACGCAGTGATCTTCACGTCGCCTTCAAACAGGGACGCCGGGCCGCTTGGACCCTTGGACGCGCCGCCGCTCTTGGGTGCCGCGCCGCCGCCGCTCGCGGGCTTCTTGCTGCCGCCACCGCCGCCGCCGCCCGTCAGGCCTGACAGCGCCTGGGAAACGTCTTCCGCGTCGGCGTTTTCAAGGTGGTAGATGTGCATGCCGCCTTCGCCGGGAATCGGCACGTCCAGCTTGCGAATCAGCGCGTCCGCCTTCAGGTAGTTGGCGCGCGTAGCGATGATGATGATCTGGTTGCTGCGGTCGTCCGCGATGACCTTGGACAGCACGACCTTGTTGGCCGTCGACGGCACCGCACCTGGAGGCGCCCCATCTTTGCCCGCCGCCGGCGCCGGTGAGCCCTTGCCGCCAGCGTCAAAAATCGCCGTCACTTTCTCGACCAACTCGCCCGCGTCCATGTGCTGCACCGGGCGAATCCAGATCTTCTCGGCGCCCAGCGGCAGGTCCACGTCCGCCAGCAGCTTCATGATGCGCTGGATGTTGGTGCCCGTGTCCGTGATGATGAGCGTGTTGTTCGGCGGGTAGACAAAGACGTCGCCGGCCTTGGATTTGAACTTGCCCGCGAGCTGCTCCACGTCCTTCGCGTCGATGTTTTTCAGCTTGATGAGCCGCGTCACGATGTTGTCGTCCGACGGTACCGTGGACCTGGTGCCCAGCACGTTCGCGCCGCTCGCCCGCGCCTCGGTGTTGTCGACGATGTGGTAGAAGCTGCCCTTCTGCGTCATCGTCAGGCCGTTCGCCGCCAGCGCGGAGAGGAACGCCCGATACGCTTCGTACACACTGACCGGCTGCGGCGACAGGATGGTGATCTTGCCGCCCTTCTTCTGCGTGTCGATCATGATGTTGCGGTTGGTCCAGCAGGACAGCAGCTTGGTCACGGCCTCGATCGGCGCGTCCTGGAAGTCGAGCGTCACGCGCGCGCTCGCCGGGATTTTTTTGCAGCGGATGTCCGCGCCAAAGTTGGCCGTGAACTTGATGACGTCCTCGGGCAATTTCTTGTCGTTCGCGTCCGCGCCGCCGGTCAACACGCTGGGCAGGGCCTTGTCGGCGCCACCGCCGCTGCTGTTGCGGGGCGGCGGGGCTTCGTCGTCCTTGTTGCCCAGCTTCTTTGTCGCGTCCGCGGGATCGTAGCTCGGGTCGAGCGAGCCTTTGCCGCGCTTCAACACGCCCGTGCCGCCGCCCGCTTTCAACTCACCCGCTTTGCCGGTCTTGTTGAGCGTGCCGGTGCCCGTGCGGACCGGGATCGTGCGATCGCCGGGCGCCTCCGCCTTGGCCGGTTCTGGCTTGGCTGCGCCACCGGCGGCTTGCGCCAGCACCCTCTGCGCCGAAAACAGCAGCGTCGCGGCGGTCAACAACTTCAATTTCATATTTTGACTCAGCATGTCCAGCCTGTTGCCTTTCATCTCGCCCAGCCGTTGGCCGACCGGGTGTGCGCCTTGCGACGCGAAAACTCACAAAAAGTCTGCCCGCTCACTGGATGGTGTAGCGCAACGTCTTGGCGATCCCGTCTCTCTCAATCAAGACGGTCAACCGCGATTTGTTCTTCAGCGCCTCGTAGAGCGCCAGCGACTTGTTGGCGCTGTCCATCCGCTCGCCGTTCACCGACTGCAGGATGTCGCCGTTCTCAAAGCCGATTTCTTTGAACAAACTGGAATCGTTCATGCCGAGCATCTTGACGCCGTCGTACTTGCCGTTGCGGTAGTTCGGCACCGGCCGCACTTCACTGCCCAGCTTGGTCACGTCTTTCAGCTTGTCGTTCACGTGCGCCCGCTCGAGGTTCCACGCGTACGTCCCGGTCTTTTTCACGCCCGGCGCGTCGCCCGCCTTGCCGCTCGTCGCGGGCGTCGGCACCGCGGGACGGCTGGGCGCGCGATCGCCCGCGGGCGCAATCGCGGGGGGCGGCATCGTCTGGCCGGGCTGCCCGGGAACCGCCGCCGCTTCGCCTTCCTTGCCCGTAAACATCAGCGCGACGGTCAGCTTGTTGTCCTCTTTGAGCACCAGGTAGTTGCGCGCAATCAGCACGACCTCGGCCTTGCCGTCCATCAGCACGGTGCCCACGGACACGACTTTCTGCTCTTTTTTGTCGATCTCCACCGAGCCCGACGAGAACGCCGCCGGCTTCACGACCATCGTTCCCAGCAGCTTGATCGGCAGCGTCGTCGGCTCGTAGGTGGCCTCGAGGACCTGCTCCACGCCCGGACCGCCTTCGCCATCGCTGCCGCCTTCACCCGGCTCCGGTTCGGGCTCCGGTTCCGGCGGTTCCTCAATCAGGAACAGACTGCGGCCGTACACAAGCGCGCCCGACTCGTCGTGCATGCGCCCGTCCGTCAGGCGCTTCTGCACCCGCGTGTCGCCCGTCGCCGCCGCGATGTTCACTTTGTCGTCGCCGCGTCCGGCTTTCGCCAGCAGCACGCCCACGCCTGCGTTGACCGACCCGGCGGCAAGCCAGGCAATCACGCCCAACCCCAGCAGGTTGATCACCCAGAAATGCCGTTTGATTAAGGTCTCCATCCGTCCGTCATCCGCGCGCCCCAAGCGGGGCGTTCAAGGCTGGGCGCAGTCGCCCGTACGTTGTAGAAGCAAGCATCGTGCCAGCTTGTGTAAAAAAAGATCGTCATTGATCCGCCGGTTTGGCCGCCTGCGCGGTCGAACTGCCGCGCCGCGCTGGCACGACTCGGGCTCACGCCGCGTTTGGCTGTGCCAATTTGGCAATACAGCCTGATCTTGGCGATCTGCGCCGCGGCCAGTATGCTGACGCCCTGCTGGTTGATCCGGCGTGGGTTGAGGAGTCCTTCATGTCGTTGCGCGTGCCTTTGGCCGTCCTGTTTGCGTGTTGCCTTGTTGCTTGCGGCGCTGCCAAGAAAGCGGCGACGGACGAGGACGTTGCCGCCGACGCCGCGGGCGATGTGGCCGCCGATTTGGCGGGTGACGCGACGGATTTGACGGATGCGCTCACGGACGACATCGACCCAGGCTCGGACATCGCGGACGGCGACACCGATCAGACGATAACCGACGCCACCCTCCTGGACATTCCCGACGGCTGCGTGAAGACCTGCAAGAACACCGCAACGGGCATCCCCAAGATCTGCGGATCGGACGGCTGCGCGTCCGTCTGCGGCTTCTGCCCGAGCGGCAAGTTTTGCAGCAAGGACCAGAGCAAGTGCGAGGACTTCTGCCAGAAAGCCTGCACCGCGCCGAACGGCAAGCCCAAGGCGTGCGGCGATGACGGCTGCCAGGGCCAATGCGGCCTGTGCGACAGCGGCTTCAACTGCGGCATCGACTTTCTCTGCCACCCCAACGATTGCAAGCCCACCTGCACGGGCAAAGTGTGTGGCGACGACGGCTGCGGCAAGAACTGCGGCATCTGCGCGACGAGCGAATACTGCTCGGACGCGGGCCAGTGCATGAAATCGGCGTGCGCCGGCATCGACCTCGCCAAGGGCAACTGCGAAGCCGACTTGCTCATCACGTGCGAAGGCACTGGCGCGCTGGCCAAGAAAATCGTCAAGGATTGCGCGTCGGTGCTGCCCGTCGACACCAAGACCTGCGGCTACGACATTCCCAACCAGAAGAACGGCTGCATCCAGAAGATCTGCAAGCCGAGCTGCAAGCTCCCCGACGGCACGCTCAAAAAGTGCGGCGACAACGGCTGCGGTGGCGAATGCGGCACGTGTCCGACCGGCTGGGGCTGCCCCGCGGGCGCGTGCAAACCCGTCATTGGCGCGGCCTGTGGCGGCATCGTCACGACAAGTGGCCAGTGCGATGGCAACACGTGGGTCTATTGCCAAAATGGCAAAGTCGCGATGTTGGACTGCTCGCCGCAGCAATGCCAATGGAATGCCGGCACTTCCAGCTTCGCGTGTCTGTAGGAACTCAGCGCGCCTGGTCCATGTGGGCGAGCAGGTTCTTGTAGTCGACCCCCTGGCGCGCGCCCGCCGGTCCGTAAAACACTTCATCCAGCGTCAAGCCATGCGACGGCGCCGTCTGTCCCGCGCGCGTGCGATCGTGTGACGCGAGGATCGCCGGGATGGCGTCCGGCTTGAAGCGCCCGCGGCCGATGTCCACGAGCGTGCCGGCGAAAATGCGCACCATGTTGAGCAGGAATGCGTTGCCGTCGACCTCGATCTGCACGAGCGGCAGTTGGCTGGCGTCGACGTGGATGCGGCGGATGTTGCGGATCGTCGATTTGGCGGTGCAGCCGGCGCCGCGAAACGTGCTGAAATCGTGGACGCCCTGGAGCAGCCGCGCGCCTTCCTGCATCGCGTCGACGTCGAGAGGTCCGCGGACCTGCCACGCGAAGCGGCGCCAGAGCGGGGCGCGGCTCTCGGAAACCCACAGCCGATAGACGTAGCGCTTGCCGACGGCGTCGTTGCGAACGTCAAAATCGCCGGGGACTTCCACCGCCTCCTGGACCGCGAGATCGCTGGGCAAGAAGCTGTTCAAGCCGAGCATCAGGCCGCGCGGTTGGATGGCTTTTTCGGTGCGGATCAGCACCGGCATGCGCCGGGCGTGGACGCCGGAATCCGTGCGACTGGAGGAGCGCGCGATGACGGTCTCACCGAGCATCTTGAGCCACGCCGCTTCAAGCGTGCCGGCGACCGTCCGATCCGTGAGTTGTTTTTGAAAGCCGCAGAAATCGGTGCCGTCAAACTGCACCCAGAGCAGAACCTGACGCATCGCTGCGGGATTCGTCTCTTCGCTCACAGATCGAACGCCAGGCCGAACGCGAGCACGGTGTCTGAGAGGTTGATCGACTTGGAGCTGCCAAAGTCATTGAGCCACAGCTTCTGGGCTTCGGCGAACAGGTAGCTGTGGTTGACGCCCATCTCGATGTCAAAGCTGCGCGCGGCGCCGGGCTCGAACACGTCAAGCAACAGGCGCAGGCCAATCGTTCCGGACAAGCCGCCGGTGCCGCCAATCGCGCGGATGTTCTTGCCGGCCTTGGTTGTGTAGACGCTGATGTTGTCGACGCCGTCGAGCATCCACCACAAGCCGTAGACGCCGCCGACGCGGGCGTATGGCACCAGCGGAAAATCGTAGCGTTCAGCGAGCACGTCAAAGCGGTAGACCGCGTCGACGGTGATGGGGATGATGGTGAGGCGGGTCTTGTCGTTGGAGGCGGAGCCGTCGGTGAGCAGCGCCGTGCCCTGGTGCGACCAGCGGCCGATGCCCATGCCCATGGCGAATTCGCCAAAGCCGTGCCAAATCCGCCAGTCGATGTTGACCCCGATGCCGAGATCGCCGTCCTTCATCACGTCCGCGTACGGCGTGCGGCTGGGAAAGGCCTTGTCGATGCTGGGGGTGTAGTTGCTGATGCGGAAGTCCACGCTCGCGGTCTGCGGGGACACGGCTTGCGCCTCAGCGGGGATGGCGAGCGGAGCGCAAACCAGCAGCGCGATCGCGATCTTGGCGACCGGCACGCGCGTGCGGCGGCGCGCGACCAGGAGCACGAGCAGGGTGAACGCGCTGAGCAGCGCCATCGGCCCACCGTTGCCATGCGGCTGGGCGTTGCACGGCGCGTAGCCGCCCTGTTCCTGGCCGCCGTCTTCCTGGTACTTGTTCCACAGGTCGTACGTGATGACCGGGACGCCCGTCTTGACCGGCGAACCGGAGCTCTCGTTGCCGTTGTTGTCGACCGCGGTGACCGAGACGTAGTACGTCGTGCCGTTCTGCAAGCCGGTGATCTGGAAGCTGGTGCCGGTCATCGTGCCGGAATGGCTGGCCTGGGTCGACGCGTTGGCCGGCGTGAACGGTTGATCGGACCAGTAAACGCGCGCAGAGACCGTCGTGTCCGTCGAGTCCGCTTGGGTCCACGAGACGCGCAAGTTGGCGTTGCCGGGCGCCGGGTCATCCATCGTCGGGGTCGGCGGCGGCGCGAGATCCAGATGGATGTTCATCGACGTGCCCAAATAGACTGACGTCGAGCCGCCGATGCCCGTGTTCGACGGGAGGACGAAATAGATCTTGGAGTCCGACTCCGTGTTGGCGTTGCAGTTGTTGCCGCCCGGATCGGCGGCGTACGGGCCCAGCAAGGACTTGAAGTCGACGTCGACGATTTCTCCAGAAGCGGTCAGCGGATTGGAGAAGCTGCGATCAGACCAGATGATTTGACAGCCGTTGGCCGTCACGCTCTCCGTCATGCTGTTGGCGTCGCAGCTCTGGCCCGGCGCGGCGACCTTGATGCCATACACCGGCGTCAGGTTCAGCGCCTGCTTGTCCTGCCACGTCCACGTCAGACGCACGCGCGCGCCGGTCTGAACTGCGGAAATCGCTTTGCAGTCCGCGATGTTCAGGTTGTGGGGCACGAGCGAGTCGGCCGCCTGATACGGCGGCTGGCCAAAGCGAACGACGTCAGGCGTGAAGTCGTTCTTGGGCGTCGCTTCAACGGCGTCAATGCGCACGACCGCGGCCAACGCCGTCTGCGACAGCGCGCCGGTCAACGTCAGCGCAGCGAACAGGGAGAACAAGTGTTTGTGGGTCGGCCGTTTCATTGTCTCGCTTCTCGCCGGGTGCGCGGTCCTGAGCACCATCTCGTACAACATGCACAGTCCGTGCCAACTGGCCGCGCAGCTTTACCGTGTAGACACTTGAAGTTGGCCATCAGACCCGCTTCCTGTGCCTGCCGCGGCGGCACAGATGCAGCCCACCTTGCCAAGCCGCGTGCCATTCTGGCAAATCCGCCCGACGTTCTCTACAACCGCGCGGCGCCCGCGTTTATTGCCGCTCGTTCAATCCGGCGCGCCGTGGACCCAGCCGCGCGAGACGGCAAGCTGCGCGATCTGCACCGCGTTGGTCGCCGCGCCCTTGCGCAAGTTGTCGGAAACGACCCAGAGCGCGATGCCGTTGGGCACGCTCTCGTCCTGACGAATGCGACCGACAAAGACGTCGTCCTTCTCCGCGCAGTCCATCGGCATCGGGTAGCGCTTCTCGGCGGGATCGTCCACGACGGTCACGCCCGGCGAACCTTCCAGGATCGCGCGCGCCTGCGCCGCCGTGATCGGGCGGGCGAATTCCAGGGCGATCGACTCCGAGTGACCGGCAAAAACCGGCACGCGCACGCACGTCGGCATCACGCGCAACGCTGGCTCGTTGAGGATCTTGCGGGTCTCGCGCACGAGCTTCCACTCCTCGTCCGTGTAGCCGTTGTCCATGAACGTGCCGATGTGCGGAATCGTATTGAACGCGATGCGCGCGTGGTGCACGGAGACGTCAAATGGCCGCTGGTTGAGCAGGGCGATCGTCTGGCTGGAGAGCTCGTCGATGCCTTTCTTGCCCGCGCCGGACACCGATTGATAGGTCGACACCACGATGCGTTCGATGTGCGCCGCGTCGTGCAGCGGCTTGAGCGCCACGACCATCTGGATCGTCGAGCAATTCGGGTTGGCGATCAGGCCCTTGTGGTCCGCCATCGCCTCAGGATTCACCTCTGGCACCACGAGCGGCACGTCCGGATCCATGCGATACGCCGACGAGTTGTCGATGCACAGCGCGCCCCGCCGCACCGCTTCGGGCAGCAGGAGCTTGGACACGGCCGATCCCGCGGACGCCAGCACGATGTCCACGCCGTCAAACGCCGACGGTTCCGCCAGACGCACCTTGAGCTTGCGGTTGCCGAAATCGACTTCCTCGCCCACGGACCGCGACGACGCGAGCGCGATCACCTCGCTCGCCGGAAACCGCTGTTCATCCAGGACGGCCAGCATCTCGCGGCCCACGGCACCTGTAGCGCCCAAAATGGCAACTTTGTAACGACGCGTCATCACACCCTCGGTTCGACTCGTGTTGGGTCGGTTGGTTTTGTGTTCGTTGGAACGTGCACGCAGCTGCCCTGGCTGATCCGATCAGGCCGACGGCAAAGGCGGCGGAAAATCGGGCGGTGGCGGCGGCGGCGTCGTGGAATGCGTTGGCGCCCAGTCAGCCTCGTGCATCCGGATGATCACCGTCGTGATGTTGTCGTGGCCACCGCGCAACTTGGCGGCTTCGACGAGGCGATAGCACGCCGTCTCCGCGGTCGGGGCAGCGGCCATGATGTCGCGAATGTCCCGATCCTTGACGAGGTCCGTCAGGCCATCGCTCGCGAGCAGGAACTGATCGCCCACACGCACGCTCGCGACGGTGATGTCCGCCACGACCGACTCCTGAAGCCCGAGCGCGCGCACAATCACGTTGCGATACGGGAAGTTCTCGATCTCGTCGGGCTGCAGCAGGTTCATGCGGATGTATTCATTCAGCAGGGAATGGTCTTCCGTCAGCTGCGTCAGCTTGCGGCCGCGCAGGCGATAGACCCGGCTGTCGCCAACGTTGGCCACGTAGACGCGGTTGCCGACGAAGCTCGTCGCCACGAGCGTCGTGCCCATGTCGCGCAGCTGCTCGTGGGTCTGCGCCATTGTGAACACGGTCAAATTGGCGCGCTCCGCCGCTTTGCGCAGGCGCAAGCCGTGGGCGCTGCGATCCAGTCCGGTCTCGCCCTTGCGCTTGAGCCGCCGCCAGTAGCGTTTGATGCGCGCGGTGAAATCGGCGTTCTCGTAGAAATCCCGCAGCGCTTCCACGGTGTAGGCCGAGGCGACTTCGCCCGCGCTGTGGCCGCCCATGCCGTCGGCGACGACGTACAGGCTCTCGGGCTCCAGCAGCAACATCGCGTCTTCATTGCCGTCGCGGACAAGGCCGACGTCGGTCAAGCCAAAGACCTCGCGGGTCATCGCCTCGCGTGGCGCACGCGGGGCCGCCACCGGTTCGGTCCCGGTCGCGGCGGCTGGCTGGCTTGGCTCGGCCTTCTTCGGCATCAGTTCCTGTTGCGCGGGTCCGCAGCGTCTCGGGTATCGATCCTGCCGCTGACCACGCACGCGCGCTTGGCCCGTTTCGCGAAGCTAGCTTGACCACGGCAACGTGTCAAACGGCAGAACCGACTCCCGCAGATCCTACGGATGCAGGCGGTCCATCAGGCGGGCAAACGGAATCGTCTCGCGCACGTGCGGGAGCCCGCACACCCACGCGACCGTGCGCTCCAAGCCCAGACCAAAGCCACCGTGCGGCACGGAGCCGTACTTGCGCAGATCCAGATACCAATCAAAGGCTTCCACCGGCAGCTGGTGCTTGTTGATGGCCGCAAGCAGCGTGTCGTGGTCATCCTCGCGCTGGCCGCCGCCGATCACTTCGCCGTAACCTTCCGGCGCCAGCATATCGACGCACAACGCGCGATCCGGCCGTTCCGGGTCACGCTTCATGTAAAACGCTTTGACTTCAGCCGGGTAGCGATTCACGAAGATCGGCGTCGCAAACTGCTGCGTCAGGATCGTCTCGTCGTCGGCGCCCAGATCGTCGCCGTACGGCATGTCGCTGCCCAGCTTGTGCAGCATGTCGACCGCATCGGCGTAATCAATCCGCGGGAACGGCCCCTTGATGAGCGCAAGCGCCTCGCGCCGCGGTTTCAACTGCTTCTGCTCTTCCACTTCGCTGCGGATCGCGTCGATCGTGTCCAGCTCAGCGCCGCAGTCGCGCAGCACGTCCGCGGCGATGGTGCACACAAGGCCTTCAGCCAGATCCATCACGCCGTTCAGGTCCAGGTACGCCGCCTCCGGTTCGACCATCCAGAACTCCGTCAGGTGCCGCCGCGTCTTGGATTTCTCCGCGCGAAAGGTCGGCCCAAACGTGTACACCTTGCCAAAAGCCATGGCATTCGCTTCGTTATACAGCTGGCCGGACTGGCTCAAATACGCCTTCTGGCCGTGGTAATCGGTCTCAAACAGCGTCGACGTGCCCTCGCAGGCGGCCGGCGTGAAGATCGGCGTGTCCAGCAGGAGGTAGCCGCTGCTGTCGAAGAAGTCGCGAATCGACTTCACGATGCGCGCGCGCACCCGCAGGATCGCGTGCTGGCGGCGCGAACGCAGCCACAAGTGGCGGTGGTCCATCAGGAACGCGACGCCGTGTTCCTTGGGCGAGATCGGATAATCGGCGGCGGATTCTTTCACGACCGTCAAGCCATCCGCCGCGAGCTCATAGCCGCTCGGCGCGCGTTCATCGCGACGGACGATGCCGGAGACGAGGATCGACGTTTCCTGGCTCAGATGGTTGGCGATCTCAAAGGTCGCTTCGTCGACATCCCCTTTGAACATGACCGCTTGGATAATGCCGGAGCCGTCGCGAACCTGCAGGAAGTGGAGCTTGCCCTTGGAGCGCCGGCCGTACAGCCAGCCGCGGATTTGCACCCGCTGACCGTCAAACGGGGCGATGCCGGCAACGGTGGCGATCGGCAAGTCGGGCAGGGCGATGGGAAGATGGGGACTGGACATGAAAGCCTCACAGCGGCGCGACCGCGACGATCTTCAAGCGGCGGCAAGGGGCGATTCGCCGCAATGCCGCGAAAGGACAGACGGAACGATGCGCCGTCAAATGACACGGCCGTCCGAAACGCTGCAGAGGCGCCTCGAACGGCCGAGTCAAATACACAGACGCGCCGACAAGGCTTACTTCTTGTCGACTTTCGCCTTCAGGCCGAGGCCGACTTTGAAGAACGGCATGGACTTTTCGCCCACGCTGACCGGCTTGCCAGTCTTGGGGTTGCGGCCGGTGTAGGCCGGGTACTTGCGCACGGTGAAGTTGCCGAAGTTGCGGATCTCAATGCGATCGCCCTTCTTCAGTGCTTCGACCATCATGTCGAAAATCGAGTTGACGACGATGCTGGCCTTGTCCTTGGTCAAGGAGCCTTTGGCGGCGACGGCTTCGATCAGGTCGGACTTGGTCATGACTTATGCCTCTTGAAACTGCCTGAATGGCGTTGGGGGTCTGTGCACTTTCGTACTGATGACGTTGGCCGTGCGATGCTTGGGCTATTCAGAAGGCGTTCATTTCAAGGCCACTGCTTCACACAATCCTGCGCGAAACACTGACTTTGTCATTGGGCAGTCGCTTGGCCTTTACACAACTCGGCCTGGCACAGGCCTGGGTGAGAAAACTGGTTCGGAGCGCATGCCACCGCGACCAATGCGGGGTGCGACAGCGCGGCGGAATCTAGCCGACTTCCCATGCGTGGTCAAGAGCTTAGTCGTTGCGGGCCGATGGATTCGTCACGGCAACGTCGCGGTTCTCAATTGCAGGAAGGCGGTGTTTGCGGATAAACCGGGTAGTACGGGGTCAGCAACACGCCCTTGGCATCTGCGCCTTTGCACGGAACAAACGCGTTGGTATGCCACGTCACTTCGCCAACGCACCACATATCGCCGCTCACCATGGACGGTCCGGAAACGTCGTACGCAGGGGTCACGTTCGCATCCAGGTACACGCGGACTCGCGGAAGCGACGGCCCCATGCTCGTGAATTGTTTGCCGGTCGCGGGATCGATGGCGACTTTGCCCGTCTTCGCGTCCGTCGGCTTGTCATACCAATAGCGCACGCCGATCGCGTACGCCAAACCGACCTGCGGCACGTGGATGTTGATGTTCTCCGGGCCCCAACCGTCGCGATCGTCCAGCGCGAGGAACGCGTCGTCGTCCGTGTTGGCCAGGTCTCCCCAGCTCGTCGTCGGATTGTTGACGAAGCAATCGCAGAGGTTGCCCCATGGATCCGGCTCGCCATTCTTGTCCGCATCCGGCATTTTGGCCTTGATCGCGTTGGGATGCGCCAGGTGCAGATCCATGTCTGTGCCCAGCGTATCGGTCGGATCCTTGTCCGCCGCCGTCGTCCACGTCAGCTCAACGTGCAGTTTGTCATCCGGCACCACAATGAGATTCAAGGTCTTGGACTGACACCCCGGCGCCCCCGCGCTGTCCACGGTATCCAGCTTGATCGTGTAAGTCCCCGCAACCGTGGGCGTCAGCGTCACCGTTTTGCCAGTCTTGGCCGGCAGGAAGGACGCGTAGGAACCTTGCGGTTGCGCCTGCAGCGTCCAGGTCCACGAGCCGACGGATTGCCCCGGCGCCGCCGTTGAACAGCCGCCGTCCAGCACGATGGGCGTCTGCGGCGTCACGCTGTTGCTGATCAGCTGGTTGCTGATCTTGTTCTTCATCGTGAAGCACGCGGAGCCGCAGCTGACCGCCACGCCTTGCGCGGTAACCGGCAGAGTCTTGGCGCCCGCGTCGCTGTCGACCTGCAACGTTGCGCTCGCCGTGACGCCCGCACCTGGCGGCGCATACTCAACCTGCACCGCGCACGACGCCTTGGGCTGCAACACCCACGGCGTCCCGGCCGACGGCAGCACCGTGCCGCACGCGCCGCCCGGCGAGGACACGCCCAGGCCCGGACTCGCGCCCGGCTGCAGCGCCGCATTCGTCACGTTGATCGGTTCCAGGCCGCAGTTGGTCAGCGTGACCTGCTCCGTGCCCTTTTGGCCCAAGCCCACTGGCCCGAGATCGACCGCCGTCGGCGCCAATTGCAGGCAAGGCCCCGTCGAATTGGCCTTCAACGTCACTTTCAGCACGCTGCTGCTGGGATCGTTGCTGTTGATGACGAGCGTCGCGCCCTGCTTGAGCGTCGCCTTGTCGGCGTCCAGGGACACCTGCAGGGTCAGACTCCCGCCGGCTTCAATCGCGATCGGCGTCGCGAAGATCAGCGGCGCGCCGACGACGAGCTTCTGGGTCGCCGCCGTGACCGCGCCATACCACGTGCCGTTCAGATCCAATTCGTAGATCTGCACCGGCGCCGAACCAAGATTGCTGCACGTCAGCGGCAACGGCGTGGGCGGCGTGCCCTCCGCGACGATCCCGAAATCGACGTCCAGCGGCGTGCACGCGAGCTTGGGACTGCCAAACGACGTGTCGATGTAGATGTCCCGCGTCGACGTTGCGTACGCGGGATCGCCGGTCAGGTGCAGCGACACTTTCAGGTGCCGCGTCTTGGCGGACGGCGGTCGCGTGTAGCGGATCGTCAGCTTCTGCGCGACGACGACGGCGCCATCGGGCGCGCAGCCCGTGTCAAAACTCTCGGGAATCAGCGCAGGAAACGCCGCGATCGCGCAGTCCTGACCGTCCGGACCGAGGCACTGGAACTGGTGCGAGGTCACGTCCGCGCCCGAGTCGTCGGTCTCCGCGACGTCGACGCCGGTGATGACGATCGGCTTGGCCAGGCTCGCCTCCGCGACGTTGGCGACCGTGAATTCGAGGTCTTTGGTCTTGCCCGTTGCGATTCCAGACACGTCCAGCAGGTACGGCGTGGCCTTGGCGTCCTGCTTGTTGGGATCGCGGAGGTCCAGCTTGCCGCGGCGGTCGAGCTTGTCGTCCTGCGTGCAGGAGGCGGGAAGGCCAGTGCTCGCGGTATCCGTGCCGCAGGCCTGCACCGTGGCCGCAACGCAGCATACCAACGCGAGAAGTAGAGGCTTGTTCATGAGGGCTCCCCAGACACCGTGTGCTACCGCACCATTGCTCTGCCGCAAGAAGGTCCGGCCGCGCGCTACTTGCTGCAGGGCGAACCCAGGCCAGCGTTGAACTGGGCCAGCGGGTACTTCGCCGTCACTTTGCCATTTGCGCCCGCGTTGGGGTAGTCAGTGAGCGCTTTGTTGGCGTAATCGAGCCGCTTGACCCACCACATGTCGCATTCCTGCAGCTTCTGCGTCAGCGTGCCGACGAGGTTGCTGTCGATCCAGATGTGAATCGTCGCGGTCGAATCGCCAAAATCGTGGGCGTCCCAGTAGTGCACGCCAATGCGGTACAGCACGGGATCGGGCGCGGCCATGTTCAGGTTCTCTGGCCCCCAACCGTTGGTGTCGTCCAGCGCCAGGAACGGATCGTCCTCCGGAATCTGCGGGTTGCCCCACAGCGGCTGCGAATTGAACCAGAAGCAGTCGTACGTCGCCGCGAACCAAGGATCCGGCACGGCGTCGCCATCCGCGTCCGGCTGACACGCGCACGGCTTGGTGCCGCACATCTTCAGCGGGTTGGCGCACAGGTTGGCCTTTTCGGCATCCGGGTGCGCGAAGTGGAGGTCGAGATCGGCGCCCAGATCGTCGTTCTTGTCGGCATCCTGCGGCGTGTCCCACAGCAGTTCCACATGCAGCCCGGCGTCCGGGATGACCTGCACGATGTAGTCCATCGGTCCGCAGCCATCCTTGCCATCGCTGTCCTTGACCGTCAGGCGGAACTTGTACACGCCGACGACGTTGAGCTGAATTTGCGGGCCGTTCGGCGTCGCCGTCGTCGTGCCAAACGATACCTTCGCGGCCGTGTCCGACGGCGTGAACGCATACGCGTCCGTGCCCGCGGGCTGCTGCACGACCGTCCACTTGTAGGTCAGCGACTTGCCCGACGCGACGAGCGAACCCGTGCCGTCCAGATGAATCACGGACTGCGGCGGCACTTCCTCGCCTTCGGCGCAGGTCACAATCGGCGTCGCGCAGCTCGTCGTCACACCGTTGCACTGCAGCGCCACGGTCTTCTTCGGCGTCAGCGTGTTGTCGGTGAACGTGAGGTTGGCCTTGAACGGGTCGGTCTGCGCAGCGGGCGGCGTGCAGGTAATCGGCACCGTGACGATGAAGTTGGCCGGCACGTGGATCGGCGCGGCGGGCGCGGTGTTCTGCGCCAGCAGGAACGTCTTCGGGTCCATGACGTAGGCGCTGTCGGTGTCGTCCGCCAGCGCGAAGTTGTCGAGGATGAGAACCTCTGAACCGCAGTTCTTCAGCGTCACCGTCTTGACCGACGCTTGGCCAACAAGCACCGCGCCCCAGTTCAGCAGCTTGTCCGGCAGGATCTTGATGCACGCGACTTTCTGGTTGGCCTTGAGCATCACCGTTGCTTCGGCATTCTTCCCGTCGTTGGACGAGAACGTCAGATCCGCGCCGTGGCCAACCGTGTCCAGCCCGTGGAAGGTCACGCTCATCGACTTGGCCGCACCGGGCGTCAGCACCCACGGCGGATCCAGCGCGATCGGCGCGGCGTTGCCCTTGTAGGTCTTGCCATCGTCGGTCAGCACTTCAAAGAACGTCGGCGCCGCCTTGGCGACCGTCAGCGACTTGATCTCCAGATCGCCGTCGCCCAGGTTGCTCACCGTCACGGTCGAGGAAATATCCTGACCCATCGGCACGGTGCCAAAGTCGATCTCCGGCGGGTCCAGCTTGATCGCCGGGCTACCGACCTTGGCCGCCAGCTTGACGACAAACGTCGTGATCTTCGCGGAACTGCCCGACTGCGTGACCGTGTCGATGTGGTTGATCGTCAGCGTCGCCGCGCGCGAACCGTTGTCCGTCGGCTTGTGGTAGACGATGCGGATGGTCTGCTTCTTGGCGTGGTGCGTGCTCGCGCAGGTCTCGTCGTACGACGGATCGTTGGGAATCAGCGTCGGCCAGCTCACGCCCTTGCACGGGACCCAGTTGGGCGCGCCCGCAACGCCGGTGCCGTCGTCGGTCTCGCATTCAAATGCCGGCAAGGTCGCGTCTTTGCCGCCAACCGGCGCGGCGTAGTCAAACTTGACGGAGTCGATGGCGACTTCCAGCGCGCCAAAACCCGCGGCGATGTTGCTGAGCACAATGTCGTTGTTGGACGTCGCGCCCGTGGACACGTTGACCGTGTCGTCCGACTTCAGGAGCTTGGAGCCAAGCGCGGCGGCGAACACGCCCACGCGGTCGGCGCCCAAACTGCCGGAACCGCCGGAGCAGTTGTTGCTGGGGCCGCCGCTCGCGTCGGCGTCGGTGGTCTTGCCGCTGCTGCACGCGGCCAGGACGCACAGGCTGGCCAGCAACGCGACGTTGCGGCAGGAGCGGTCAATCAATGGGGCGCGCAAGTTCATCGGGTCTCAGCATTTGCCGCGGTCGCGCGTCTGGCCGTGGCGGTCAGGCGCGGGACGCGACGTGCGCCATCACGGAGTGGCGTTTTTGCAGTTGGTCGGCGTCGCGCCGCCCGTGGTCGCCGCGAACGTCGGGTTGATGTAGCAAGGCGTCATGCACCAGTCGCCCTTGGGCTGCCACATCTTGCCCTTGCCGCTGCACGTGTCGCCGCTCTGGTAGCAGACGGTCAACGGCGGCGTGCTCGTGCCGGTCAGCTGGTTGGGCCAGTTCAGCTTGCCCACGTACCACATGTCCAGCGGATTCATGGAGATCTTGTCGATCTTCAGCGCGACCGCGCCAAACAGGTAGACCGTGATGGTCGAGTAGGAAACGCCGTAGCCGTGGTCGTTCCAGTAGTGCACGCCGATTGCGTACCAACGCGGCAGCGCGGGATCGCCTTCCGGATGTTCCAGGTTCAAGTTCTCCGGGCCGGCACCGTCGGTGTCGTCGAGGTCAAGCGTCGGGTCGTCCTTGACGGCCTTGTTCGCTGAGCCCCATTCCGGCGAGTTGTTGAACCAGAAGCAGTCAAACGGGTTGTTGAACCACGGGTCGCCCGTGCCGTCGCAGTCGAGATCCGGGCCGGACGCCAGGTAGTTGGCAAAGTGCAGATCCATGTCCGCGCCCGCCGCCGGACCCGTGTCGGTCTGGTCGGGATCGGAAGGCGTATCCCACAGCAGTTCGATGTGCACCGCGTTGTTCGGCACCACAAGCACCTTGGTGCAGGTCTGGGAGCACGACTTGACGCCGTTCACATCCGTCACGTCCAGGCAGAATTCGTATTCGCCCGCTGCGTCCGGCACAAAGGTCGGATTGGGGAAGGAGCTGGCCGGGAGGAAGCCCTTGTTCGAACCCGCGGGCTGCTTGACCGTCCATTTGTAGGTCTTGATGCCTTGACCGCCGGTGCCCTTGGAGCCATCGCCCTTCAGGTGCAGCGTCGTCTGCGGCACGACTTCATCGCCTTCCGTCACGTCGATCTTGGCGATCGGGCAGGTCTGCAGCACGCCGGTGCCGGAAACCGCGACGGTCGGCGGCGGATTGGAGAACGCGTTGGACGTCACCTGGATGAGCGCCGTGTCCGCGAGCTGCTGGCCCGGATTGTTCGGGTCGGCCGGGCTGACGTCGCTGGGCGTGTACTTGATGTTGAAGGTCGTGCTCTTGCCGCCCGCCGGGACGCAGCAGGGCTTGTCCTTGGTCGGTCCGGTCGCGGCGTCAATGCCGGGGCACATGACCTGCATGGGCGAGAAGTCCAGGATGAACTCGCCCGCGGCCGCGGTGTTGTTGGCGAAGTCAAAGCCGGTGAGGCACAGCTCCGTGCCGCCGCAGCTGGTGACCGTGACGACGCGCGAGTCTTCGCCGCCCGCCGCGAGCACGCCGCCAAAGTTCTCCGTCGTCGGGGTCAGCTTGAGGCACGGCACTTCTGAATTGGCCTTGATGGGCACCGGCGTGCCGTTGGGCTGGCTCGGGTCGTTGCAGAAGAGCGTCAACGTCGCGGTCTTGAGCTTGTCATCGGTCGGGGAGACGGTGACGTGCACGTCCAGCGAACCGGCGACGGGAATCGACAGCGGCTCGGGCAGCTCGACCTTGCTGGACGACGACGGAATGTTGGTCAGCTTGCCCAGCTCGTCGATCGTGAACACCGGCGCGCTCGCCGTGAACAGGATGGACTTGCAGGTCAGCACGCCGTCGCCTTGGTTGCGAATCGTGAACTGGCCGTGCTCCTGCGTGTCCGGCTTGACGTAGCCCCACGCGAGCTCATTGGGGTCGATCGTGATCTTCGGCACGCCGAGCTTGGTCGCGAGGTTGATGGTGTACACGCCAGCCGACTTGGAGTTGAGGCTCAGGTCGTTGAGGAACGTGATCTTCAGCTTGGCCTTGCGATCGTTCGTGTCGAACTGTTTGAAGCGGATGAAGAAGCGCTCAGACGTGACGCGCGTGCTGCCGTTCTCAAAGCCGGACGGGACCACCGCGTTGAAGGTGTGCGTGCCGCAGCTCTCTTTCTTCGCCGAGTCCCAGCAGGTAAACGCCAGATCGCCGGTCGACTTGTCTTCCAGCGGACTCGCCGGCTCGTAGACAAGCTCCATTTTGGCGATGCGCAGCTCCGCGGCGGCGGTCGACGAACCGGCGTTGGTGATGGAGAACTCCGTGTCGTTGCCGTCCGTCGCGGTCACACCGCCGCCGACCTGCACGGAGATGGTGTTGCCGGTTGTGACGCTCTGGTTGGTGCTGACGTCAAAGATCTTGGCGATGGCGCTGCAGTCCAGGCTGCTGTTGATGATGCACTGGATCGCGCCGGTCCCCTGCTGGGTATTGGTGCCGGTGCTGGAGCCGTTGCTGCAAGCTGCCGCCGCGAGCGCGAGCACCAGCAGCGCGGACACCTTGGCCGCAGGCAGCGTGACGACAGAGCGGGGCAAAGTGGTTGAGAGCATGGCAGCAAGTCCTCAGTTCGCGTGAATCGGATGCGGCGGGGTCAGCCGGCCGTGCGAAAGTCAATCGACCCCCGCGCACACCAACCTTCAACTCTAGGGTTCTTGCCGCAATGCGTCAACTTGCAAATGCCGTGGCCGGTCTCCACCGCATCCCGCGGAAGCAACACGCGCGCAACACACACTCCCTCACGGAGCAGTAGACTTGACTCGCGCGCGTCAACGGGGAACTATCAACGCCCTGCCTGTGGAGGATTCTGTCCTTCAAGGTAGCCAACGTGCGATGCCGCAACGGGTTTCCGGGCACGCCCGCAACGTCTGAGTTGCCTCGTTTCCGGGCAAAACAAGCCCGCCAACGTCGCACACCCCGGCCTCGCGCAGTTCCTCAGGAGCGTCATGTCGATGAATCTGGACCGCAACAACCGAGCCTCGAACGGGCGCCCCCACGCCGCGCACGGGCACCTCCACGCCTCCAACAAGCCGAAAATGCAGGGCCTCATGCCTGCTGGCCGCTGGGTGCCGACGGCCGCGAGCGCGCTGAGCTTGGCGAGCCTGCTGGCGATGAGCGGCGGCTTGGCGTCTTGCGACTCGACGGCCAAGTTTACGCTGCCCGATCGCAAGTTCTACGCGATTGAAGCCGTGACGGCCTTCCCGGCCAAGATCGATGCCAACGGCCACGTTGTGGGTCGCGTCTGCGGCGCGCCGCTTGACCCCGCCGATCCCTCGCTGCCGGCTGAGCCGGGCCCGAGTGAAGCCAACGGCATGGAAGTGACCGCCAACTTCATGTCCTCGAGCTTGAACAAGCCGGCTTGCCCGGATGACAAGGACAACTCGATCAAGGAAGGCGAACTCATCAACCTCACCCGCGTGCGGACGGATGTGCCCGCGACGGTGTCGGTCGGCAACTTCCAGTTCTCGGCGCGCTGCGTCGGCGCCCAGTCCGATCTGTCGCCGTGCGGTGCGACTGCGCAGACCATCGACGCCAAGTCGGTCGTCTACAAGAACATCGCCGATCGCTGCAATCCGGCGCAGGACGAGGCGACGCGCATCAACGTCGCGCTGGTGTTGGACAACTCCGGCTCGATGAAGGGCAACGTCGACAAGGAAACGCTGAAGGAAGACGCGGAAGGCAACTACGACCCCGCGCAGCCGCCGTTGACCCAGGTCGCGTCGGACTGGAGCGGCATGCGGTTCACCGCGGCGACCAACTTCATTGAAAGCCTGAACGCCAAGGACCGCGTCGTCGGTTACCTGTACGACGAGAACGGCCCGAAGGTCGCGGCGTCGGACTCGTTCATCTGCAACGGCTCAGGCGATCCCGCGACGGAAGGTGCGGCTTGCCGTCCCGACAACGCCGGTTCCTGCCCCTCGCCCGGCACCTGCGATCAGGACCCCACGCAGACCAACGACAGCTACAACGTGGCGCTCGCTTCCGCGCAGTGCCTGGCGTTCGGCTCCGATCAGAGCAAGCGCATCGACCTGGAAAACGGCATCGACCTGAAGCGGAACACCGCGACCGGCCGCGCTTCTCTCTGGAAAACCATCGACAACGCGTTCACCTTCCTCGCGGGCGGCGGCGCCGACTGCCCGGACGGCTCGTTTGGCCCGCTTGGCGCGATGCACATCGTCGTCGTGACCGACGGTCCCGACACCTGCGTCGATGGCGACGACTTCAGCTACATGTCGCTGAAGGACAAGGACACGCTGGGCAAGTGCCGCGTCAAGTGCGCGACCGCCGACGTGAAGTGGAAAGAGACGCTCATCAAGATGGCCAAGCTGAACTACCCGGTGCACGTGCACTTTGTGCAGTTCCAGGCGCCGGGCTACAAAGAGCCGGATCCGCGCATGATGGAAATGGCTTGCCGCACCGATGGCACGTACCAGTTCATCAACAGCGAGAACTTCAACAAGTCGGCGCAGCAGGACTTCTCCGATGCCCTCGCCCGCGCGGTCAACCGCGTGCGCAACGGCCTGTCGGGCACGTGGCGCGTCGGCTACCAGTGGGCGTCGATCAACACGGAATCGGAGTTCCCCAAGGGCGCCATTCGCGCGGTCGACGGCGACTTTGTGTTCAACGACGCCAAGTTCGCCAGCCTCGATCCCGCGGTGCACGACCTGGACCCGTCGTCGTGGCGCTTCACGGTCAACGGCCAGGAAGATCGCCGCGTTGTCATGCGCATTCCGTGCACGGCTGACGCCGACTGCGGCGGCACGGACAGCTGCGGCGCCAATCACTGCGGTGACGGCGGCGTGTGCGTGACGGTCCAGGCGCCCAACGGCGAGCCCTGCGGCGCCAGCGGCACTTGCCGCAACGGCACGTGCACGGCCGGCCAGAAGTGCGTTGACGCGATCAAGCCGTAAGCGAACGCCGCGCGGGCCATTTGGGTCCGCAGTTTTCCGGACGAAAGTCCTTGGTTATGACCGCGCGCCCGTCACCCGACGCCACGCCCGCGAGAGACAGGCCAGCGAGAGTTAGAATGGAGGAGAAGATGAACCTCAATCGCAGCCAGCTTGCCCGGACGCTCAACCGCGTTCTCTGCAACCTGGGCTTGAGCCTCGCCGTCCTGGCGGCGGCCACCACCGCGCCGCACGCTGCTTGGGCAGAAGAGGCAAAGGGTGATCCGACATACAACGGCAATCAGCCGATTGACTCGGAACTCGACAAGTACTGGAACGCCGAACAGAAAGTGTCGTCGCTGCAGAACCCGATGTACGAGCGCAAGGGCGGCTTTGAAGCGGCGTTGCACCTCGGCATCGTGCCCAATGACTCGTTCTACTTCCCCAAGTCGGTTGGCGGTCGCCTCGGCTTCTTCTTCACGGACACGCTGTCCGTGGAAGCCGGTTTCTCCTACCTGTTCAACGCCAACAGCGACCTGCAGGCGTTTCTCGTCGCCGTTCCGGGCGGCAAGAACGGCCCAACCGACCTGACCAAAGGCGCCAAGAAAGCCCCGCAGATGACGTGGCTCAGCTCGGTGGACCTCGCGTGGTCGCCGTTCCACGGCAAGCTCGGCATCTTCGCGTCCAAGCTCAGCAACTTTGACATCGGCTTCGTCGGCGGTCTCGGCATCATTGGCGCCAAGATTGACACGTCCGACGGCAATGAAGACCTGCCCGCGGTCTCCGCCACCAAGTTTGGCGGTCACTGGGGCGCGACCCTTCGCTTCTACGTCACGCGCTGGCTGAACATCCGCACGGATTACCGCCAGTTCCTGTACGTTCCTGACCAAGGCAAGCCGTTCCTGGCGCCGGTCGAGTTCACCCTCGGCGTGGCATTCCTGACCAAGTAGTGCGCGCTGCTCCGCAGTTCGCCCCGTTCGCGACACCCTGTCTGATAGAGGTCCTGATGCGCCTCCCGCTGATTCTCAAGTCCTGGCAGTCCCCGCTTCTGGCCGCGTCGTGCGCGCTGGTTGCGACTGCTGCGCCCGCCTTCGCGGCGGATCCGCCGGCCGCCGATGCGCCAGCTGTTGCTGTTCCGGTTGAAGCGCCGGCTGCGGAGCCCAAGCCGGCTGAGGCCAAGCCCGCCAAGGCTGAAGCCGTGCCAGAAGTCGGCGGCGCCGTTGAGAGCGCCTACGGCATCTCGGACGACAGCGTTCCCGCCGGCAGTCGCCTCGATTGGGCCCAGCGCCGCGAGATCCGCGTCATCCAGAAGCGCGCCATCCTCAAGGAAGGTCGCCACGGTCTGTCGCTCTCCGCCGGCGTCGTGCCCAACGACGACTTCTTCGCCTACGTCGCCATGGGCGTCGGCTACCAGTACTACTTCTCCGAGGATTTTGCCCTCCGCATCCGTGCCAACTACACGCTGCCGCAGCAGACCTCCTTGCAGTCCAGCCTGACCACGTCGCGTCCCGACGGTCCGGGTCTGGAAGTCCGCCTGCCGCAGACGCTGCTGGGCTACGCGCTCGCCGGCGTCGACTGGAACTTGCTGCACGGCAAGTTCGGCTTTTTCACCACCAAGCTCGTCGAGTTCGACCTTTCGTTGAACTTTGGCGTCGGCGCAGTGCTGACGAAGATTGTCGACCAGGGCCACGAGTCGGAGCCGACGTACGCGCCGGATCCCGCGGGCAACGTCGGCGCGACCATGCAGATTTATCTGTCTGACCGCTTCGCGCTCGGCATCGACTACACGCAGCTCTTCTACCCGAAGTTGCGCGACTTGTTTGGTTCGACCACGCATCCGGGCGCCGGCGGTGTGTCGCACCCGATGGCGGCGACCGTGTCGATCACCTGGTTCACTTCAGGTCTGCAGTAAACCGATTCTGTTGACCCAACGTCGCAACGATTCTGAAGCCGTCCGCACTTGGACGGCCAATGTAAAGGGAGCCGAGCCGTGAAGCCACTCGCCCAGAAGAAGTTCCTGAACCGCACCCTCAGTCGCCTTGTGGTGACGGGTACGACCACTTTTGCGCTGCTGCTGCCGGCCGCCCACGCGTTCGCCATTACGGTGCAGGACGTGGTGACGCTGGTTGGCCTGGACATTCCGGATGAGCAAATCATCAAGAAGATCCAAAAAGACGCCGCGGCGTTCAACCTGAAGCCGTCGGACATCGTCGATCTGAAGAAGAAAGGCGTGTCGGAGAAGGTGATCCGCGCGATGCTGCAAAATGGCAAGGCGGAGACGCCGGCCACGACGCCAGCGGGCAAGGTCAAGGAAAAGGAGAAGCGCGAGCTGTCGGCGGCTGAACAGGCGGCCGAGGAAGCGCAGATCAAGGAAGAAGCCGTGCGGCTGGCTGAAGAAGAGCGCCGCCGTCAGGATTCCGTGCGCAAGGCGTTCGCGTCCAAGGTGCTGAAGACGGGTCAGGACTACGCCAACAGCGGCGAGTTCGTCAAAGCGATCCAGGTGTTCAACAAGTTCATTGAAGATGGCCCGGGCGGCGTGCCGTTCCCGCCAGACAGCCAGGAAGTGTACGTCGCCAAGTACGGCATCGCCAACGCGCTCGCGCGTGCGGGTCTGATGCAGTCGGCGGCCAACCTGCTGTTGGAAGTCGTGCGCGCGGGTTCGGACAAGATGTTCTTTGTCCCCGCGTTTGAGCAGCTGCGCGACCTGCGCCGCAAAATCAACTACCGTCCGCCCGAGCTGGAAGACCTGACCAAGTTCAACGTCTCTGGCGCGGATGAGAAGTTCCAGAGCAACTTCAACTACTTCGTTGGCGAATTTCTGCACGACTTTGGCCTGTCCGCGGACGCCAAGCCGTACCTGGAGAAGGTCGCGAGCAAGTCGGAAGACTATGGCCGCGCGCAGTACCTCATTGGCCTCATCGCTTTTGAGGACGAGTCGACGGGCAAAGCCGAAATGGTCAAGGCTGCCAGTCAGGCGTTCCAGTCCGCCGTCATCGCCGGTGAAGCGCAGGGCGCCGCTGGCCAGCCGGTCGTTGACCTCGCGTACCTCGCGCTCGCCCGCCTCGCGTACGAGTTTGAGCAGTTTGACGCGGCGATCTACTACTACAAGAAGATCTCCAAGAATTCGCCCAAGCTCGCGTCAGCGTTCTACGAAGCCGGTTGGACGTACTTCCTCAAGAACGACACGTCCCGCGCGCTGGGCACGTTCCACGCGCTGCACTCGCCGTTCTTCGCCCACCAGTTCTATCCGGAGCTTTGGGTGCTGGAAGCGACCACTTTTGTGAATCTCTGCCAGGCGGAACACGCGGAAGCGGCGATGAACATGTTTGCCCAGGAAGTGCTCGTCCTGTCGCCGCCGCTCCGCGACTTCCTGAAGAAGAACAAGCGCCCGGAAGACTTCTACAGCTCGTTCATCGAGTCCGTGAACAAGAAGTCGGCGTCGTCGCTGCCGCGGCGCCTGCAGTCGCCGGTGCTGAGCAACGTTGAGTTCTTCAATCTTTACCAGACGATCAAGCAGATCGACAAGGAAGAGGCGCTGATCAAGGCCAACCTGACGCCGCTTGGCGCGTTCGGTCAGGACCTGCTGGCGCGGCTTGGCCAGCTGAAGAATGAGCGCATCTCGGAAGCGGGCGTCGTCATCCAAAAGACGCTGCGGCAGACGGAGAAGGACATCGGCACGTATCAGGACAAGCTGGACCAGCTGCGGGTCGACCTGGAAGAACTGAAGCTCGTCAAGATTGAAGGCGAGATCAAGGGCGACAAGACTGCTGCGGACGCGACCGTTGCGACGCAGGGCTCGCTGGCCATCGCCGGTTCGGATTCGATGGTGTGGCCGTTTGAAGGTGAGTTCTGGAAGGATGAAATTGGCGCCTATCGCGCGTTTGTCAAAGAGCAGTGCTCGGCGATGAACCGCTAAGCGGGTCCCGTTCGCTCCGCCCGCCCGCGGCTGCCTGCCAGCGTGGCCATCTCTTGAGGTTACCAGATGTTGAAGCTTGAGAAGAAAGTCCTGCGGTTCACTGCCGTCTTGACCGCTTTCGCCTTTGTTGCGCCGATGGCGTTCGCACAGGAAGAGGAGACGCAGCTTGAGGCGGAAGCCGGCGCTGCGAGCAAGAAGGTCGAGAAGAAGGGGTCGCTCGTTGAAGAAGCGAAGCCGACTGCCGAGCAAGCCAAAAAGAAGGCCGAAGACGACTCGCTGAAGAAAGGCGAGTTCGACTACGAGCGCATGGAGTCGCTCGGCTTGACCCAGAAGGAGCGCGACCTGCAGCGGCAGAAGATCGAGTCGCTCCAGAAGATGATCAAGACGATCAACGACATGATCGAGCGCAATCCGCGTCAGGACAACGTCGCGGATCTGTACTTCCGGCTGGCGGAGTCGTACTGGGAGATCTCCCACTACAACTACCTCGCGCAGATGTCCGAGTACAACAAGGCCGTTGACGCGTGGGAGAAGTCGCCGGAAGCGCATCGCCCGACCAAGCCGGTGCCGCCGGTGGAGAACTACCAGCAGTCGCTGACGTGGTACGAGAAGATCCTGCAGCAGCAGCCGAACTACAAGCGCATGTCAGAGGTGCTGTATCGCCTCGGCAAAGCTGCGCTCCAGCAGGGCAAGGCGCTGGGCGACAAAGTGCTTTCCAACAAGGGCGTGCAGTACCTGAACAAGCTGGTGCAGAACTTCCAGCAGTCGCCGTACATCGCCAATACGCACCTCGCGCTGGCCGAGCACTTCTTCGAGGCGAACAACCTGACGCTCGCCAAGATGAACTACGAGAAGATCACCCAGAACTACAAGACCGCGGGCATGTACAACTACGCGCTCTACAAGCTCGGCTGGGTGTACTACAACTTGCGCGAATTCCGTCGTACGATCGAGACGTTCCAGCAGGTCGTCAAGGAAATCGGCGAGGACCGCGCGGCGGGCAAGATCGAGTTCCGCGATCAGGCGCTCAAGGACCTGGTCCAGGCGTTTGGCGAGCTGGATCACGGCTGGCCGGAAGCCAAAGAGTACTTCACGTCCGTCGAAGGCGAGAAGGGCATGTGGCTGCGGTTGGAGAAGCTGACCGACATCTACATCGCCACGGACAAGGACGAAAACGCGATCGAGCTGCTGCACCACTTCATCGAGAACAAGCCGAGCGACAAGCGCTGCGTCGATTGGCATGAGCAGATCATCGACGTGCGCAAGAAGATCGGCAACTTCCCGGACATCGAGAAGGCCGTGCGCGAGTTCCTGGCGTTCACCGACGACCGGACCAGCCCGTGGATTGCCGCCAACAAGGGCAACGCGGAGTCGCTGGACAAGGCCCAGAAGATGGGCGAGACGCTGCTGCTGTACGTGGCCAATCACCACCACCAGGCCGCGCAGAAGATCGAGGAAGAGTCCAAGGAGCCCGAGCGCGCCAAGCCCGAATACGCGGCCGCGGCCAAGGATTACAACGAGTTTGTGCGGCGTTACCCGAACTCCAAGAAGGCGTACATCGTCAACTTCTACTACGCGGAAATCCTGTTTGACCAGTTGAAGGACTACGAGGGCGCGCGCCAGCAGTACAAGCGCGTCATCGAGCTGGATACCGCGGGCGAATACGTGGAAGACGCGGCGCTCGGCTTGCTCTACTCCGTGGAAGAGCTGATGCGCAAGACGCACGTCTGCCTGGAGAACGACAAGTGGGTGGAAAAGGCGACCTGCCCGTCGCTCGTGCCGGACAATGTCCGCGCGGATGACGGCAAGGGCGTCAAAGTCACCAAGGTCAAGAAAGAGCCGAAGACGGAAGAAGAAATCCGTCAGGCGGGCACGCCCAAGCGCGCCGAGCCGCTGCACCCGCTGGAAGTCGACTACATCAAGGGCGCGGACACGTACGTGAACCTGATGGAGCAGCTCAAGGCCAAGGGCAAGCTGGGCAATCGCGGCGCGAAAGTGCCGGAGATCATGTATCTCGCCGCGGCGACGTACTACGATCGTGGCCAGTATGACGAGGCGCTGAAACGCTTTGAGCAGGTCTACTCGTTCAAGTCGGAATCCAAGACGGCGGAAATCGCGGTCAAGACGATGATCGACATCTACGCCCGCCAGAAGAACTGGGAGCGCATTGAAGATTGGTCGCGCAAGATGTTGGCGCGCAAGGGCCGCATCGTGCTGGAGACCGCGGATCTGCGGAAGTACATCGTCGTGGCGATGGCCGAGCAGGCGCGCGAGCTGGCCGAGAAGAAGGACTTTGACGGCGCGCATGCCAAGTACGACACGATCCTCAAGGAATTCCGCAAGGATGAGCCGGAGCTCGCGGCGCACTCGATGTACTACAAGGCGATCCTGTACGAAGAGCAGAAGGAAGACGTCAAGGCGATTAAGGAATACGAGCAGGTCGTGAAGGAATTCCCCAAGGCCAAGATCGCGCCGGAAGCGATGTTCGCCATCGGCCTCGTGTACGAGCAGATGACGCAGTTCCGCGATGCGGCTGACGCGTTCCTGAACATGGCCAAGCTGCGCGACAACGCGGACGCGGCGCAGGCGCTCATCAACGCCGGCGCGATCCTGAACGCGCTGCAGAACTACAAGGAGTCGGCGGCGGCGTATGACAAGTTCATCGGCGTGGCGGGTTCGCTCAAGCCCGATGGCGCCAAGGACACGGCGCGCGCCGTGGAACTGAAGGCGGCGATTCCGGACGCGGAGATGGAAAAGGCTCACGTGCTGGAGAAGATGGGCGTCGATGGCGCGAAGGCTGCGGCGACGCAGTACCAAGCGGTCGCGACCAAGTACGGCACGGCGCGCCCGGATCTGGCGGTTGAATCGCTGGGTCGTCGCTCCGAGGCGCTGCGCACCGACAATGCCGCCAAGAACCGCAAAGACGTCGTGAAGACGGCGGACGCGGCGGTCAAGGCGTACACGTCCAAGGATGGCGCCAAGGGCCGCGCGCCGTACTACTACGGTGAAGCGGTCTTCAACAAAGCTGAGTACGACTTTGACGACTTTGACGCGGTGACGCTGAAGAACGTCAAGAAGATGTCCCAGCTCGGCGGCGTGCTGCAGAAGAAGGCGGAGCTGCTCAAGAAGGCGGAGAAGAGCTATCACGAAGTGATGGACGCGACGCTGCCGACCAATGGCCGCTCGTGGGCGGCGGCTTCGGCGTTCCGCGTCGGTCTGCTGTACTTCAAGTTCAAGGAAGACCTGTTCAACGCGCCGATTCCGCCCGAGGTCAAGGCCAACCCGGATCTGGAAGACAAGTACCGCCAGGAAATTGAGAAGCTCGCGGTGCCGATCGAAGAGCAGGCGCTGGCCGGTTTGAACTTTGCCATTACGCTCGCGCACAACGCCGGCGTGTACAACAAGTGGTCCAAAGAGGCGGGCGACTACGCGGCGCGGGTGAACCCGAACGCGTTCCCGACCATCGAGAAGGATCCGAATCTGCCCAAGGCGATTACCGCCGTGAAGTCGGACAAAGCGACGGATGCAGCGACCTCGGCGGCCTTTGTGACCTCCGTGCGCCGCGGCAAGCTGACTGCGTCCTACAAGCCCAAGGCGGATGCGCCCGCGCCCAAGTAATTCCGACCGCATCTGAGACACCGGCAGCGGCCACCCCGAGTGGCACTGCCTGGCACCGCGAGGAACCTGATGAAGCTGACTTTGACGACCACGAGTTTGATTGCCCTGCTTGCGCTGACCGCTGCGGCGCCGGCGTTTGCCGCTGACGGTCAGGATCACCTGCCGAGCCTGTCGCCCGAGGTGGAAGCCTCCATGCGCGCGGGTCTGGCGGCGGCGCTGCGCAAGCTGCCCAAGTGCAATCCATACCAGATGCTTGAGAACGGCGAGTGCTGCAACCCCGGCTTCGTGTCGCTCGGCAAGGAATGCGCGCGCATTGCGCCGCCGGCATGCGCGAGCGTGGCGATTGACGCGCCCGAGTCGTGCAACATCACGCGGTGCGCGCGCTTTTCGCGGAGCGTCGAGAAAGAAGTCCCCGCGCTTGACGACGCTGGCCAGCCGATTGCCGGCAAGATGGAAAAGAAGAGCGAAGACCTGCCGTGCGAACCGTGGGTCGGCGGCAAGCGCGACCTGACGTGCGAGCAGGACACCTACGAGTGCAAGCCGGAAGAACTGAAATCCGGTGCGCCGCGTTGGTGCGGCGACTGGCTGAAGGAACTCGCCGCATTGCCGCCCGCTGACGGCAGCGCCGCGCCGGCCGAGAAGAGCTACGTGCGCTGCAAGGCCGGCTCGGACGGCTGCTTCCTGCAGGAGCGCGAATGCACGGGCAAGGAACTTCTGGAAAACAAGTCGGAAGGCGCGGGTCCGTGCAAGGTCGGCGAATACATTGACGTCTCCAACGGCCAGTGCTCGACCTACAAGTGCCCGTCGATTTGCCTGACGTCAGACGGTCGCTGCGCCAAGTGCGGCCCGGACTACCCCGGCGCGGCCGTCGAGTTCCAGAAGGCGGTCAACGGCGAAAAGCGTTTCTACGAGGCGTATTTCAACCTCGGCATGGCGCTGGAACGTCAGGGCAAGTGGAAGGAAGCCGTCGCGGTCTATGAGCAGGCCAAGGCGATCGCGCCGCAGGATGACCACGAGAAGTCGTTGCAGCTGTCCGCACAGGCGTACATCGCGCGCGCCAGCCTCGCAGAATCGCGGCGCGCCCTGGAAGCGGGCGACAAGACGCGGGCGACGCAGCTCGCCGAGCAGGCCAAGGGCGTGTGCGAGTCGATTCGCGGCCAGGATCCGGACAACACCGTCGCCAACGTCACGCTGGCGATCTACTACCTGGACCAGGACAACCTCGACCTCGCCGAGCAGTTTGTGCGCACGGCGTTGCGCGCCAATCGCGAAGACACGATCGCGCTGAACATCCGCGGCCTCATCAAGCTGCGTCAGGGCAACAACGACATCGCCCGGTGGATTCTGGAAGACAAGGTGCTCGCGCTCGACCCCGCCAATCCGGAAGCGCTCGCCAACCTGGGCCTCGCGTACGTGCGTTTGGGCGACCTGCCCAAAGCGGTCGTCGCGTTTGACCGTGCGGTCAAGCTGAACCCGAACGCTGCGAGCGCGCGCCTCAATCTCGGCGCCATCTACCTGGAATACCTGAACTACCGCGACGCGGAGAAGCAGTACAAAGCCGCGCTGGCGCTGGAGCCGGACAACCTGGAGGCCTTGACTGGTTACGCGCTGTCCCTGGAAGGCAAGCGCGAGCCGAAGAAGGCCGCGGAGATCTATGAGAAAGTGCTCGTGAAGGACGCGACCCGCACGGCGATCCTTGTGCGTCTCGCGCTCATCTACAACAACCAGCCGTTCAACGACGGCAAGCGGTCGATCGAGTACTGGAAGCGCTACATCAAGGACGCCAATCTGCCCAAGGCGGACGAGGTCAAGCCGCAGCTGGACGCCGCGCGCGTTGAGCTGAAGAAGTATGAAAAGGCGCCCAAGAAGATGACGCCGGACTATGCCAAGCTGAAGGCCGCGGCGATCGCCAATGAAGCGGCGATGGCGCTGAAGTGGAAGAACTCGATTGCGATCGAGAGCCGCGTGCAGGCGATTGAACAGGGCATGATGCTGGAACAGCAGGCGAAAGACCCGAACAACAAGCCGCAAGAGCCGGCGCCGGCGCCGAAGTAGCCGCAGAATTCGATTGCGTCGCTGGCGCGTAACGCTAGACTGACTCAGCCCACTTGGAGATCGCCATGGCCCGCAAGAACCTGAAAATCGCTGCCTTCACCCTGGTCATCACTGGCCTGATGCCTGCCGCAGCGGCGTTTGCTGAAGACAAATCAAAGTTTTACGACTTCAGCGACCAGCTCATCGACGGCGAAATCAAGAAGCCGACGACGCTGTACATGGAATCGCGCCAGCGCGCGCGCTTTGACAAGCTGCTCAAGCTCAAGAAGTCGTTTCGCCCGACGCTGATTGAATCCGCCAAAGAGCGCACCTTGAAATAAGCGGCACGCGCGGCGGTTCCTGCGGCAAGATCTGCGCCGCGGTAGAACTTTTGGCGCGCGCGATCGTCTGACCTCCTGAGCTTTGGGCCCATTTCCGG
Organism: uncultured Myxococcales bacterium; assembly: GCA_903842345.1. Taxonomy (GTDB): domain Bacteria; phylum Myxococcota_A; class UBA9042; order UBA9042; family UBA9042; genus CAIYBN01. Next base: position 334,466 of record CAIMLR010000036.1, on the reverse strand, counting down.
CCCGCTCGGCGAGGAAACCATGAAGAAATGTAGTGTTGCCCTGATGTTGCTTCTCGCTTCAAGCGCGGTTGGCGCCGAGCCGGACCGAGCCCGTTTCATCGAATTTACCGGCACAACGGTCGATGGCCACATCGCCCGTCCGGCGACGATGTACATGGAAGGCCACCAGCGCGCGCGTTTCGAACGATTGTTGACGATCAAGAAGTCGCTGCGCGCGGCACTCAGCGCCTCGGTGGCCGATCCGACGTTGCGGTAGTTGGCCGACCGGAATCGCCGCGAGACGTCCTTTTGGCGCCGAAAACGCGCTCGGCGTGGCCTGTAACAATCACTTGCCCGTTGGGGCAGATCTTCGTTAGAGTGTAGCGTTCAGCTGCCGGTGCAAACTGACGGCGAAGTGGACGATTGACACGTGCAACTGCATTGCCTTCCCCGGAAGCGCACTGCCCTGATTGGAAGATCTGCCATCTGTCACTCCCGCGGCAATGCGCCCGGGCCCAGACAGACAACAGCGCGCCCGAGCGACAAGGCCAAAGCGATGACTTCTCGAATCCGTTCTGCCCTGCGAGTTCTTTCCGTGACCGCGATGGTCCTGGCTCTGGGCGTGGGTTGCTCCTCCAAGACGCCGGCCGGCGGCACGACCGGGACGACCACGACCACCGGCGGCGGCAACTGCGGCACCAGCGGCGGCTTCTCGATCGACTGCAAGCCGGTCATCAAGGTCAACGACTCCAACGGCCCGGTTTCCAACAAGTCGACCAAGATCTTCAACAGCGGCTCCGGCGACGGCACGTTGGAACTGACGGTCACCAACAACGGCAACAGCCCGCTGGCGTTCAATTCGGTCACGCTGGACTACACCGCGCCCGCGCCCGAGGACGCGCCTGCGTTTGCCTGCTTTGGCCCGGACGGCACGACGCCGTGCGCCACGACCAAATGGCCGAACGTTGCCCAGACCGGCGGCACCGGCGCGACGAGCGTCAAGGTCACGATCCGATACACCAAGCCGGTTGACGACAAAGTGCGCACCGCGCGCCTCCACCTCGCGACGAATGACGCGTCCGCAACGCCGATTCCGGACTTTGTCGTCAACATCAAGACCGCCAACGGCGTGCCGAAGATCGCGGTTGAGAGCGAAGTCGACCTCGGCTTTGTCAAAGCGCCCGGCACCGGCACCAACAACTTCACGATCCGCAACCAGGGCACCGCGAACCTCGTCATCGCGCAGATCGACGCGACGGCGCTGGACGACTCCTTCACGCTCGTCATTGATGGCGCCGAATACCACACGACGGCGGTCATCGCGGTCAATCCGCAGATCGACCTCGCGCCGGGCGACTTCAAGGACGTCCAGGTTGTCTACAAGGGCAAGGACGACAACGCCCGCAACGGCGACATCATCCTGCACACCAACGATCCGTCGCTCACGGCGGAGGGCGGCCCGGGTTGGAAGCGCGTCGGCGTCAAGGTCAATTCGACCGGCCCGTGCCTCAAGGTCATCCCGACGGACGTCGTTTTCGGCGGCTCCAAGGTCGGCGGCGTGGCCAAGCAGACCGTTACGCTGAAGTCCTGCGGCGATGAAGCCGTGAAAATCACCGGCCTTGCGTTTGACGACAAGGGCGCCGGCAACTTCGCCATCGACTTCACGTCCATCGCGGCAACGGGCGGCAAGGCGCCCAGCGATGCGGCGCCGCTGACCATCGACAAGAACAGCCAGGCGACGTTCAACGTGACGTACACGCCCGCGGCGGTTGCCGAGAAGAACGCGGACGGTTCGCCGGTGCTGGATACCGCGACGGTTGTCGTGAGCGCGCCGGCTTCGCCGAACACGCCAGTCAACGTTGCACTTTCCGGCTTTGGCTCGACGGGCGATTGCCCGACGGCGGTTGTGCAGGTGCTGGAAGGCGACGCCGTGGTGCCGCAGACCGTGCTGCATCTGGACGGCGGTCAGAGCTACGCGACGGGCGCGGCGATCGCCAAGTACAAGTGGACGGTCACGCAGCCCAACGGTTCCGTGTCCAAGTACACGCCGACGGACAGCGCCAAGAGCGTCACGTTCACGCCGAACGTCGCGGGTGAGTACACCTTCTGCCTGGCCGTCACGGATGACCAGGGCAAGGACAGCTGCGCGCCGTCGTGCAAGCTCGTCAAGGTGCTGCCGGATCAGGCGATTCACGTTGAGCTGACGTGGCACACGCCGGGCGATTCGGATGAATCCGATGAAGGCCCGCTCAAGGGTTCCGACTTGGACCTGCACTTTGCCCACCCGTACGCGGCGACCGCGATCGATCTGGACAAGGACGGCACGCCCGACCCGTGGTTCGCCGACCAATACGACTGCTTCTGGTACAACTGCGGCAGCGGCAAGGTCCTGGAATGGGGCAGCTACGATCCGAACATCGACGACAATCCGCACCTCGATCGCGACGATACCGACGGCGCTGGCCCGGAGAATCTGAACCTGACGCTGCCGGAAGATGGCAAGCTCTACTCGGTTGGCGTGCACTACTACGACGACCACGGCTATGGCCCGTCGACCGCCACCGTGCGCGTCTACGTGTACGGCCTGCTGCAGTACGAAGAGGCGTTCGCGCTCAACAAGAAGGACCTTTGGTACGTCGCGACGATCGACTGGCCGAGTGGCACCATCGAAGGCAAGCTCAACGCTTCCAAACAGAAAGTCGTTACGCCGAACTTCCCGGCGCCTTCGTTCTAGGAAACCGCCCGCCGTCGTGGAACGGAGGGTGGCAGCGCACATTCAAGCACCGGCTGACAGGCTCCCGTGGGGTGGAGCTTGGCGACCCGGGAAACGGCAGCAAGCGAACCGCAAGTTCGATGAGGACCGCAATGAAGTTCAACTCTTTCACCTTGCGCGCGCAGCTTTGCGCCGTCGTTGTCGCTCTGGCCGCGATGACAACCGGCGTCGTCGGTTGCTCCAACACCCACACGACGGACAACGCCACCGATCCGTTTGATCCCAACAAGAGCACCAACGGCGCGCTCGGCGTTGACTTTGACGTGCGCTACAAGGTCGATCCGGCCAAGGTGACGTTCCTCGACAAGCTGCCGACGGACCCCGCGCAGGTGATCAGCGTGCGCATCACGCACATCGGCAACAAGGGCATTTTGCGGATGCACAATCCGCGCTTTGTCACGGTGAACAAAGACCTCCTCAAAGGCGTCACGACGGACCTGACGACCGCAATGCCGACGGCGGCGAGCTACATTGACATCACCAATCCCGGCGATCACTACGATTTCAAGGTCTCCTACCTGCCGGAGACGCCGGGCGTGCGCACGATTTCGCTGTTGCTCGACACCAACGCGACCGATTCGACCAAGAAGCTCCTGACGATCCCGATTGAAGTCGTGACTTCTGGCAACACCATGGTCATCCAGCCGTCGCCGGTGGATTTTGGCAACGTGAAGACGGGCGACGCGCCGACGATCGACGTGCAGCTCATCAACTACTCGACCAAGCCGCTGAAAGTGACGCACGTGGCGCTGTCGTCGTCGGGTTCGGACGATTTTACGATCGTCAGCATTCCGGACGCGAACACGCCGATCATCGCAGGCGCGTCGGGCATCGTGACGCTGAAGTACAAGCCGACCAAGGGCAACTCGGACACGAGCACGCTGCAGGTTGAGACCGACGACAAGCGCAAGATCAGCGCGCCGGTGCTGGGCAATGAGATCGCGCCGCTCATCAGCATTTTCCCGACCAAGCTCGACTACGACTCGATGAAGATCGGCGACATCAAGGACGGCATCTTCCAGATCACCAACAAAGGCCTCGCCACGCTGGTGGTCAGCGACGTGAAGCTCTCGTCGCTCAGCACGGTCGCCGCGGCAGATGTCAAAATCAGCCCGCCGCCGCCGTACACGCTGGAGCCCAACGGTCCGAGCCAGAAGGTGACGGTCACGCTGACGGCGAGCAAGCCGCTGCCGGCGAACACCGCGGTGGGTTCGATTCTCGTGTCGTCGAACGACCAGAGCGATCCGGAGATTCCGGTGCCGATGTTCGCGCACACGGATACGCCGAAGATTCGCGTGTCGGTGAACGACGCGCCTTGCACCGATCCGACCCAGGATTGCGTCGCGGACTACGCGTTCGTCGGCAAGTCGGCGCCGCCGGCCATCCTGTATGCCAAGCGCAAAGTGACGCTGTACAACGAAGGCTCGGCGCCGCTGGAAGTGTCCGCGGTGGAGATCACGGACGACGCGCTGAGCGAGTTCTCGATTGACCCGGCGATGACGATCCCGCCGTGCAGCATCCCGCCGGTGGCGATGAACATCGATCCGGCGAACCTCGTCGACTTCAACGTGCGTTTCCAGAACAAGGGCCCGTCGGGCCAGGTGGCGACCGCGACGCTGCACATCCACTCGGCTGACGCGGGTACGCCGGACTTCAAGGTCCTGCTCGTGGCGCACCGCGCGGATGGCACGACGTGCAAGATCGACCTGATTCCGCAGCCGCTGAACTTTGGCCTGCTGGGCTACGGCAAGTCCAAGCTCCTGCCGTTGCTGGTCAAGAACAGCGGCACTGGCCCGTGCGTGTTCAATTCGGCCGTGCTGGTCAACTGCTACCAGGCGGCCGGTCCGTTCGGCGGCGGCGGCACCAAGTGCTCGTCGACCCCCACCACGTTCTACTCCAAGGGCCCGCTGGCGACCAACCTGTTCCAGCTCGCGCCCGGCGACTCCGGCAAGATGCTGGTCAATTTCCAAGCGCCTGACACGTTGGGCCAGCTCGCGGGCGGCACCGCCAACACGGTCACGGAGATCGATGGCCTGCTTGTGCTGAAGTATGAGGACGCGTCGACCGGCGTGGTCTCCAACTACCCGAACGTCGACCCGGCGAATTTCTCGACCATCGGCAACGCCAAGCCCAATCTCGTCGCCAAGGTCGGCCTGTCCAAGGTGCAGGTCCTGCCGGACAACATCGACTTTGGCGTCGTGACGCTGGGTTGCAAGTCGCCGGCGACGACCGCGTCCATCTACAACCAGGGCTCCGTGGACGTGAACGTGACGAAGGTGACGCTCGACGGCTGCGGCCCGGAAGTCAGCTTCGTGCAGAAGCCGGCGATCCCCAAGGACGGCCTGCCGATCTCCCAGAAGACGCCGCAGACGTTCAAGGTGCAGTACGGTCCGCAGAAGGTGGCCAAGCTGACCTGCCAGCTGACCATCACGACCGGCCAGAACGGCATGTGCACGGACGCCGCGGGCGCGACGAGCAGCGTGTGCGACAAGACCTCGGATTGCAGCAAGACCGGTGAACTTTGCCTCGGCGATTCGTTCTCCGTGCCGCTGACCGGCGAAGGCACGCTCGACACCGAGTGGACCGACATCTACGACCAGGCCGACGGCTCCAAAGTGGACGTCCTCTTCGTCGTCGATAATTCGCCGTCGATGAGCGACAAGCAGACCAACCTCGCCAACAGCTTTGCGACCTTCGTGAAGATCGCCCAGCTGTGGAACAACGACTTCCACGTGGGCGTCGTGACGACCGACATGGAAGATCCCAAGCAGACGGGACGTCTCCGCCCGATCAACGACCTGCGCTTCGTGTCCAAGGCGCAGGCGAATCCGTCGTCGATGCTGCAGACGCTGGCGAAGCAGGGCGATCAAGGATCGTCGACCGAGCAGGGCTTCTGGGCGGTTGAAAAGGCCCTGACGCTGCCGCTGATCCTGGATTCCAAGAAGGTCTGCACCAAGGATTCCGATTGCGCGGGCGGCGAAGTGTGCACCACGAGTCCGGAAGACGGCACCAAGGGCTGCGGCGGCGAGAACCGCCTGTTCCTGCGCAAGAACGCCAGCCTGGAAGTCGTGCACATGGGCGACGAAGACGATCAGTCGCCCGGCGACATGACGTACTACACCAACCTTTTCTACTCGTTCAAGGGCGCCGCCAACAAGAACCTGTTCCACTTCCACGCCATCGCCGGTCCGTCCGGCGGCTGCACGGATCAGGGCGCGGGCTCCGCGGAAGACTGCCAGCGCTTCCAGCAGATGGCGGCGACGACCGGCGGCGTGTTCGCCAGCGTCTGCGACATCGACTTTGGCCCGGCGATGAGCTCGATTGGCACGCAGGCGTTCGGTTTGGCGATGCAGTACTTCCTGACGCGCAATCCGGAGCCGTCGACCATCGACGTGAAGCTCAACGCCACGCCGTGCGCGCAGGGTCCCAACACCTGGAAGTACGACGCGCCGTCGAACTCGGTCATCTTCAATCAAACCGGCACGTGCGTGCCGCAGAAGAACGACAAGATCTACATTCACTACAAGATGCTCTGCGTGCAGTAATCCCCGCACCGGCAGCAAGTTCAGGAGCACCCTCATGGCAAGCAAGGCTCAGCGCGGCTGGAAACTGTTCCACAGCCTCCGCGTGGCGTCCGTTCTCGTTGGCAGCGCGTTCATCGCCGTCGCCGGTTGCAGTTCTGGCGGAAGCAGCACGTTCGGCGTTGACGACAACCCGGAAATCTCCGTGCTCGTGGACGGTCAGAAGCTCAGCGACAACACCTGCGCGCATTTTGGCACCGACGATACCAACGGCGTCATCAAGCAGTCCAAGAAGCTGACCATCACCAACACGGGCTCCAAGGGCCTGTTGTGCGTGAAGAAGATCAGCTTTACGACGACGAGCACCAAGCTCATGACCATCGCGTACGGACCGCACACGCTGGACACGGCGACGTGCCCGGGCGGCCTTGCGTCGCTGGACGTGGGCAAGTCGCTGATCGCGACCGTGACGTACGCGCCGTCGCCGGGTGAAGAGGACAAGGCGACGCTCGACATTGAGCACAACGACTACAAGGACACGACGAAGTACAACAACATGTGCTTTGACATCTCCGCGGCGGGCCCGATCATCGAGCTGCAGACCAAAGAGCTGCCGTGGACCAACCCCAAGGCGTCCGCGCCGACGGAGAAGTGCGCGTATTTTGGCAACGTGGGTTCCGCGGCGCTCGTCGTGACCAAGCTGTCGGACATTTCGCCGAACAGCCCGGAATACAAGATCACGCAGCAGCCGACCGTGGGCGACCAGATTTCCCCTCTTGGCTCGACGGACAATCCGGCGAACAACAAGAAGCTGTTGAAGGTGTGCCTGGTCATGACGCCGGACAGCAATCCGGACAACGACGAGGTGCAGCTGCACATCTACACGAATGACCCGGTGACGGGCGATTCCACGGTGCGGCTGTATTCCAAGTTCGAGGCCGCCTCGAGCTTCACGGTGACGTGCCAGGGCAATGATCCGTCGGTCATTGAGTACAACTTTCAGGGCGCTGGCCAAGGCGTCACGCGGGTCTGCAATGTCCACAACGACGGTCCGTCGCCGTTTGCCTGGAACAACCCGCCGACGATCGCGCCGATTGCGCCTTCCACGCAGGCCGATGTTGACGCGGTGTACGCGCTGACGCTGCAGAAGAATGGCCAGCCGCGCGGCAAGCCGTACAGCGCAGGCTCGATCGCGATTGGCCAGTCGGTCGATTTCTCGATCACCTACACGCCGCCGACCAACGGCATGCCGCCGCCGGCTGCGAAGCTGCTGATTCCGTACACGCAGACGCCCAATCCGCCGCAGACCGTGGAGATCGCGATTCTCGCGGCGAGCTGCGACACGCCGACGCTGGTTTTCGCGCCGGACACGATGTGGCTGTACGCGGAGAAGGGCAACAAGGCGCAGGGACACATTGTCTTTGCCAACCAGAGCTGCGCGCCGCTGGACGTGCTCAAGGCTTGCGTCAACAACGGCACGAGCAATCCGAGCGGCAGCGATCCCTGCGCGTCGCCGCAGTACGAGTCGAAGTACCATGGCCTGGTGACGCCGGTGGGCGCCAGCAAGATCACGCCGTCCGCGGCGGGTGGCGGCAATGGCCAGTTCGGCATCGACATCGAGTTCCATCCGCCGGATGACAACAAGATCAACGCCAATGATCTGCTGCACATCGTCTACTGCATCACCGGCTCGGTGTCAGGCGGCGACTGCAAGGCCGGCTACCAGACCATCAACCTGACCGGCAACACCACGGCGGGCGTCAAGCTGCCGTCGGCGATCCTGAGCGTGGACACCGCGGCGCCGGCTTCTGGCAAGCCGTGCATCGTCTCCGGTGCGCTCACGCTGGGCAGCTTCCCGGACGGCAAGACCTGGAAATGGGCGCTCATTGAGCGTCCCGCGGGCAGCAAGGCGTGGATCGGCGACAGCAGCCAGTCCACCAGCGACGCCAGCGTGTCCTTTGTGCCGGACGCCAAGGGCAAGTACACGGTGCAGGCGATGGCGCTGACGATCAGCGCGGATGACCCGAACCAGTTGGCGTGGACGCCCCCCGCGACGGTCAGCCTGACCGTCCAGTAGGTCGCGATGCACGCGCCGTCAGCGAGCCACGTGATTCACGACGAAGTCTCGCGCCTGACCGCGTGTGCGCTTTTTGCGCCGGGCGATGAGCTGGATCGGATGCTGCCGCGGCACATTGAGTCGCACGTGCAGCGCGGCGAGGTGCTGGAAGAAAACCGCGACTATCTCCTGTTTGACGACCTGGTGCTGTTGCCGCTGCTGCGCGATGAACACGCTGAGCTGGCCGCCGTCGTGCGCGCTGTCACGGGACCGCAGGCGTGCCTGGACGTGCGCGTGATGCTGGGCGAAGTGCTGGCGGAGGAAACCGTTGCGGCGGAGGTCGTGGCGCAGGTGCTGTCCGACGACCGACTGTCCGTCGCGGAACGGCGCGTCGCGTTTGTGGCGTTGACCAAGCTGCGCGGCGCACGGCTGGCCGAGGCGCTGATTCAAGGTGCGTTGCCGCACACGGAACAGCTCATCCTCCCGGCGCCGGCGCCCAACCTGCTGTTTGCCCGCGATCTGTGGGCGCCGATCGGCGCGACGATCGCGCTGGGGTGGCCGCGGCACCGGGCGCGGCGGCGCGATGGCGTGCTGTCGCGCGCGATTGTCCGCCACCACCCGCAATTTCACGGCGTCGCGACGCTGGATCTCCACGATGGCAACGCCGACCCCGATGTCTGTCTGGAAGGCGGCGACGTCCTGAACGTCGGGCCCAAGCTGGTGCTCATCGGTCACGGGCCGCGGACGAGCGAGCGTGCGGCCCGCCTGCTGACCGAGAGGCTGCCCGCGGACGTGCAAGTGCTGGGCGTCCGTTTGCCGCTGCGGCGGGCGACGATGCACCTCGATACCCTGCTGACCTTCATCGACACGCACGCGGTCCTGGCCTATCTGCCGGCGTTCGACGCCCACAGTCCCGATGATGAGCGGTGCGCGGTGCACGATCTCCGGACCGGCAAGGCGCTGGGCTGTGATCTGCCGGCAATCCTCCGGGAACGGCTGCCTGGCATGCAGGTCGTCCCGTGCGGCGATGGCGATGCCGTCGCGGCCCAGCGCGAGCAGTGGACGGACGGCGCCAACGCGGTTTGCCTGGCGCCCGGGCGCATCGTGCTCTACCGGCGCAACGCCCACACGCTGCGGGCGTTGAACCGCGCGGGCTTTGAAGTGATGTCGGCGCCGCAGTTCGTCGCCAATTCGGAGCTGCTGCTGCAAGGCGACCGGCGGATCGTCGTCGCCGTGGGCGGCGCGGAGCTGTCGCGTGGGCGCGGTGGGCCGCGGTGTCTCACTTTGCCGGTGGCGCGCGCGGGCTGAAGCGTTTTTCTTCGTCACCAGTCCACGAATTCGTGCCATCAATTGCCGCGCCGGCGCGTCCAACCCAACGGCGGTTTGTGTCCGCCCCTCAGGGTGCGGCGCTGCGATGATGAAGTTCCTCGGTCTTCTTGCGATTTTCGGCGGCGTGGCCGCGTGCACGGGCGCCAACATCGGCGGCGGCGGCGGCGTCTTCTCCGGTTTTGACACCGGCGGGGTCGCGGACATCGCGCCCGGCGATGCCGCGGACACCCAAGCCACGACCTCCCCGGACGCAGCCGATGCCTTTGACGCTGGCAAGGTCGTGGACGCAATCCTCGACGTCATCGCGCCGATCGACGCCACCGGCGGCCTCCCGCAGGTCTGCGGCAACCTGAACGGTCCAACGGTTCCGGGCTGTTGCAAATGCGCCCCCGGCAAGACGTGCGACCCCAACGGCTGCTACGCCGGCTGGTACTGCAATACGCAGTCGTGCAAATGCCAGGCCGCCCCCGATCCCACGACGTGCGGCAGCCCCAACGCCGATGCCGGCCCAAGCGACACCGGCGCGCCAGGCACCGACGCAATCGCCAGCGACGCGAGCGGCGTGCAGTCGATTGGCCCGACCGGCGGCACGTTGGACAGCCTGGATTTTGCCATCGTCGGCGACACGCGGCCGCCCAGCAAAGACGACCTGAGCGGTTATCCCACCGCCGTCATCACGCAAATCTTTCAGGACGTGCAGGCGGAGAATCCGCCGCTCCCGTTCATCATGACGACGGGCGACTACCAGTTCAGCTCGCCCAACAGCAACGCCGCGACCGCGCAATTTGACCTGTACCTGCAGGCGCAAGCCAACTACACCGGCATGGTGTGGCACAGCATGGGTAACCACGAGTGCACGGGCGCAGTCATCAGCAATTGCGGTACCGGCAATCAGGACGGCACGCCGCAGACGTACCAGATTTTCATGCAGAAGCTGATGGCGCCGCTGGGGCTGACCAAGCCGTGGTACGTGCTGAACTTCAAGGCGACCGACGGGTCGTGGACCGCGAAATTCGTGGTGATTGCCGCCAACGCGTGGTCCAGCGAGCAGGCGACGTGGCTGGAAAACGCGATGGCCAAGCCGACGACCTACACGTTTGTCGTGCGCCACGAGGGCGTGATGGTGACGACCGCGCCGGGTGTGTCGCCAAGCGCGGCGATCATCGCCAAGTATCCATTCACGCTGCTGTTGGTCGGGCATACCCACACGTTTGACTACTACGCGTCGGACCGCGAAGTCATCACGGGCAATGGCGGCGCGCCGCTCGCGACCGGCGTGAACTACGGCTACACGGTCATCCGCCAGCGCGCCGACAAGGCGCTCGTGATCGACGCGTTGGACTACCAGACGCACGCGAGCATCCAGAAATTTGCGGTCAAGCCTGACGGGACGCCGACCAAGTGAGGCTGGCCGTGCTCCTGTTCCTGGCGACGCTTGGCTGTCAGCGGCCGCCCGCGCCCGCGTGCCCTGCGCCCGTGGCGGTGACGCTGCCCGCGCGCGAAATCGCCCTCGCCGTGCCGCGCGCGCCGCGTCCGCCGGTTCTTGCCCAGCACGACGACGACGCGATCTGGCAGACGGCCGCGGGCACGGGGCCGTGGAAAATGCCGCAGAGCCAAGCGGCGGCGCGGCCGTACAGCAACGCGCGGCTGTTGTGGGACGCGGAGAACCTGTACGTCTGCCTGTATGCCGCCGATCAGGACATCGAGGCGCAGGGCGCGCGGTCCGACGCGTTCCTCGTGCAGATCCAGGCGGAACAGCCGACCGCGCCGATCCTCACGCTGGCGATTGCGCCGACCGGACAAGTGGCCGAGCTGGCGCGGCTGGCGATGGGTTTGGATGCGACGTGGCGGAGCGAGGCGCAGGTGTCGATGGACCGGGATGGCAGCCTGAACGATGCGGCGGGCGAAGACGACGAGGAATGGGTGGCGTTTGTCGCGCTGCCGTGGTCGCAAGTCGGTATGACGGCGCAGGTCGGTTTGCGGCTGCAACTGCGACTCGAACGGTGCGATGTGCCCAAGGACGGTGTGCGGCGCTGCGGTGAGTGGACGCAGGCGGTGATGCTAGCGGATACGCCAACGATGGCGAGCCGATGATCTGGACGGGAATCAGGATGATCAACAAGGAGAAGGGAATGAAGAAGTTTGGGATGACGGGAACTTGTTTGGCGATGGCGTTGGCGGTGGGCTTGGGCGCGTGCTCCAGCAAGGCGGCGACGGCCACGAGCGACGATGCAGCGACGGCGGACGCGGCGACGGACACGGATGCGACCGCGGGCACCGACACGACTGCCGGCACGGACGCTCTCGCAACCGACATGTCAGGCGACGTGACAAGCGCGGCCAAGCTCGCGTCGATCGCGCGCGGCAAGTACCTCATCGACGCGGTCTTTGCCTGCGGCGTCTGCCACACGCCCAAGGGCGCTGACGGCAAGCCGGACATGACCAAGTACCTGGCGGGCAGCACCTCGTACGCGTTCCCGATGCCCGATGGGACGACCAACATCGTCAACGCGGAGAACATCACACCGCACGCCGAGCAGGGCATCGGCACGTGGACCGACGTGCAGATCGCCAACGGCATTCGCAAGGGCGTCGACGACCAGGACGTCGCGTTCTGGCCGATCATGCCGTACCCGGAATACGCGCTGCTGAACGACCTGGACGTGCAGGCGATGGTCGATTACCTGCGGACGATTCCGGCGGTCGACAACGTCGTGCCGTCGGATACGGTGGAGCCGCCTCCGGGCGTGCTGGCGGCGGCCTCGGCCAAGGACAGCGACATTCCGCACACCACGTTGGCCTCGACGGACCCGCTGTTTGCCGCCGCGGAGCGCGGTCGCTATCTGGCGACGGGCGCGTGCATCCAGTGCCACACGCCGGAAGTCTCGCCGGGCATCGCCAACTTCAAGATGGCCTACGCCGGCGGCCGGCAGCACAAGGCGACCGCGGACGCCAAGATTGCGACCTCGACCAACATTACGCCGGACGCGACGGGCCTCGCCGGCTGGACGATCGCGGACATCGTGGCGTCGATCAAGGGCAACACTGACAAGGCCAAGAACCCGCTCTGCGACGCCAGCCCAATGGGCCACGGCTGGATGGGCGACATGACCGACGGCGACATGACCGACATCGCGACGTACATCCACACGTTGCCGCCGATCAAGAACGGTCCGTTCACGTGCTACACCAAGTAATTTGAAGGCCAGCGCCACCGGGAGTACTGATGCTGCAGCGATTGAATGTGATGTGTTGGCTGCTTCCGGTGGCGCTCAGCGCCTGTTCTTCAACGACCGCGGCTGGCGCGGCTGACACGGCCGATGACGCGGTGTCAGCCGACGCCGGCGCGACGGATGCGGCGGTTGACATCGCTGCCGACGTGAGCCCGCTGGGTCCGGCGACGTGGACGGGCATCTACGCCGACTACTTTGGCCCGACCGGTTCGGCCACGTGCGCGGGCGCGGGCTGCCACACGTCGGTCGATCAACCCGGCTACGTCGTCAGCAAGTTCATCTGCCCGGACAAGGACGGGTGCTACACGTCGCTGACCGGCACCTCCAAGATGGTCCTCTCGACGGACGCCGCCAATCCGGCCAAGTCCAAGCTGATGCGCAACCTGCGGCAGGTCGGCAACGCCGGCAAAATGCCGAGCGCGTCGGGTTTCGTATTCAGCGCGGCCGACGCAGCGCGCATCGGCGCCTGGATCGCTGGCGGCGCGAAGAACGACTAGTCGAAATCGTTGAGCGCCTGCTGATACAGCGCCCGCAGGTGCTCCGCGCGCGCATGGACCGCCTCGCGACTGGGATCGGCCGCGCCGCTGGGCATCGTTGTCAGCAGCTCCAGCGTCACCGTGCCCGGTCGGCAATACGCCCAATGCCGCGGAAACAGCTTGTCCAGACCGCGCACGAGGATCGCGACGATCGGCGCGTCGGCGTCGATGGAGGCGTAGAACGCGCCGAGGCGAAAGGGTTGCAGATGGCCGGTCGGCGATCGCGTGCCCTCCGGCGACATGAGCAGCGAGAGATTGGCGCGCCGGACTTCCTCCGCCGCTGCTTTCATCGACGCGCGCGCGGTCCGGGAATTCTTGCGGTTGACGAAGTGGAAGCCCATCAGCCAACAACCGAGGCCGACAAGCGGAATCCACGCCATCTCGCGCTTGGCCACTACGGTCATCCCGGGCGTCCAGATCGCCGGAAACAGGAACATGTCGACGGTGGACGTGTGGTTGAAGACGACGATCCGCCGCTCCCGGTTCGCCAGCGCCGCCGCAAGCTCCGGCTGCACGACAAGCCGAACGCCCAATACCGCGAGCATTGCCTGGCCCCAGCCGCGCAGCATGTGCCGCCCGAGCGTGTGACGCGCGCGCCCGAGACTGAGCAGCATCACGGTCAGCAGCGACGGAATGAACAGAAGCAAACCGAACCAGAACGCGAAGTTCTGCCAGATCCAGCGCAGCACGCCTTGCAGGGTCAGAGGTGGCGTTGGAGGGTGGGCATCGGCCATTGGCGCACGGTAGCCCAGCCGCCGGTGAGGGGCAAGTTTCACCAGCGCGGCGATTTCACTGCGCTGTGGGCGTGGCCTCGGCGTGGAGCGCCAAGATCGCCGCCTCCGCTGCGCGCTGGCATTGGGTCGCCTCGCACCAGCGCCGCCACTCCGCGCTGCCGTGCAAATCCTGTCCGGACAGCACCCGCAGCGCCTGTTCCGCCGGCTCGCTGATCGACCGCGCCGACTCCGTCGTCAGCGCGACAAGTCCCAGCGCGTAGCTCGGCTGGGGCGCCGCGGCCATCGCCTTGGCGACCTGGCGCCGCACCAGAAAATTCGGGTGGCGGGCGATCGTCGGCAGCGCCGCCTGACACCGCGGACCGTCGTCGCGCACGCAGAGCGTCAGCCCCCAAACGAGCCCCTGAACCGCCATCTGCTGTTCCGCGAGCATCGCCAGCTGCTGCACAAACGCCTGCTGCGCGCTCGCATCGCCCCAGCGCAGCGCCAGCCACAGCGCGCTCAGCCGCACCGGCGCCATCCAGGCGCTGGAATCGTCGCGGCCAATCGTCGGCAACAGCCGCGCCATGTCCCGATCGTCGATGAGCCCAAGGCCAAACACCGCGTAAGCGCGGGTCTCCGGGTCGCTGTCCTGCAACCGATCGCGCAGGAATCCGCGCGCCAGCGGATCGCGCAGTTCGGCGATGAGGCGGACCGCGCGGGACCGGTATTGCGCCTGCTCAGGCGCTTTTTCAAACACCTGCTGCAGGAACGGTCGCGCCGCCCAGCCATAGTTCAGCAGCACTTTCTCCGAGGGACAGCCGGAAATGTTGTTGCAGGCAAAGCGGTCGCGGAACTGCTTGAGCGCGTCGCGGATCGCCTCCGGCACAGCGTCTGGATCGCGGCCCTGGGCTTCCAGATGCGGATCGCGCTGCAGCGGCGTTTGCGTCGCGTCAGGCGCAGGCGCGGGCGGCGACTCCGCGCAGCCGTGCGTGAGGAAAACAACAAGCAAAATGATGAGATAACGCGTCACGAGCGACTCCGCGACCCTTGCGCCGCGCGGCCATTGCAGCGCGCCTTGGCCGTTCTGGCAAGCCGGGAAATAACTGGAGACACTGTGGGGTTGCAGGCAATGCGGCGCGCGTCTACAATGCCCCGCTTCACGGTCGCGCAAGTGTGCGTCGTGAGTCCCAAAGGCCACCAGTTCTGGCTGACCGATTTTTCCGGTGCGGATTGCCGTCACCGAGCAGAGGATGTGATGAAGAAGGAGAATGCGATCATCGCGATTATCGCGATCGGCGTGCTGGCCTTTGTCGGCGGGCGGATGACGTCCAAGCCGTCGGCTACTGCGCCCGGTGCTGCGGCGCCGGAAACGGTCAAGGCTGACGCGCCCGCACAGGCTCCGGCAAGTGCTGCGCTGAAGGTGCCGTCGATTGGTCCGGATACGGCCAAGGTGACGATCATCGAAATCAGCGATTTCCAGTGCCCGTTCTGCAGCCGCGCGTTCACGACGCTCGAGGACCTGCGCAAGCAGTACCCGAATGACGTGCGCGTCGTCTTCATCAACCAGCCGCTGCCGTTCCACCAGAACGCCAAGCCCGCTGCGACGGCCGCTCTGGCCGCCCACAAGCAGGGCAAGTTTTGGGAAATGTACAACAAGTTGTTCTCCAACCAGCAGCAGCTGTCGGACGAAAACTACAAGAAGTGGGCCGGCGAGATCGGCCTCGACATGAAGAAATTCGAAGCGGACATCAAGGATCCGGAGATCGCGAAGGCAGTTGAGAAGGACATGGCGACGGCCACGGCGCTCGGCGTCCGCGGTACGCCCGGCTTCTTCATCAACGGCGTGAACGTCTCGGGCGCGCAGCCGATCGAGAACTTCAAGAAGATCATCGACGAGCAGATCACCAAGGCCAACGACGAGATCGGCAAGGGCGCCAAGGCTGGCCCGGATCTGGTCGAGAAGCTGACCCGCGTCAACAACCCGGCGCTGGGCGACAACATGATCAAGTGGGTGTTCAAGGGCGAGAACCCGCCGGCCAACGCCGCGCCGGCTGACGCTGCCAAGGGTGGCGACAAGCCGAACCAGCCGCCGCCGGACGACAAGACCGTGTGGAAAGTCGTCCTCCGTGGCGATGAGCCCGTCAAGGGCAAGGCCGAGGCGCCCATCACGATCGTCGAATACACCGATTTCCAGTGCCCCTTCTGCTCCAAGGTCGTCCCGGCGCTGGAAGACACGCTCAAGGCGTACCCGGACAAGGTCAAGCTGGTGTTCAAGAACTACCCGCTGAGCTTCCACCAGAACGCGATGCCGGCTGCTGAAGCCGCGCAGTGCGCCAAGGATCAGGGCAAGTTCTGGGAGCTGGAAGAGAAGCTGTTCGCCAATCAGGGCGAGCTGGATGCCGCTGGCATCGAGAAGCACGCCAAGGAAGCGGGCGTGAACATGGCGAAGTTTGACGACTGCGTGAAGTCGCACAAGTTCAAGTCCGTCGTGGAAGCCGACATGGCCGCCGCGGAGAAGATCCAGGTCACCGGCACGCCGAGCGTGTTCGTGCAGGGTCGCAAGATGGTCGCTGGCCGCGCGCCGGAAGACTTCAAGCGCGTTGTGGACGAAGAACTGGCCAAGGCTGACGCGCTGATCAAGGCGGGAACGTCGTCCAAGGACGTCTACGGCAAGATGATCGCGGAAGGCAAAGAGTTCACGCCGCCGCCGCCGCTGGACCCGAAGGTCAACAACTTTGACTACGACGGTTCGCCGATCCTCGGCAACAAGAACGCCAAGATCAAGATCGTGGAGTACAAAGACTTCCAGTGCCCCTTCTGCGCGAAGATCATCCCGACCCTCAAGCAGGTCCAGAAGGAAGTTCCGGACGTCGCGATCGTGTTCAAGCACTTCCCGCTGTCCAGCCAGTGCAACCCGAAGATGAGCCGCGACATGCACCCGGCGGCTTGCCAGGCGATGTACTGGGCGATGGCCGCGCAGGATCAGGGCAAGTTCTGGGAAATGGAAGACCTGATCTTCAACAACTACAGCACGATGATGCCGCCCGATGGCGACATGCCGGCGCGCCAGGCGGCGCAGTTGGTCAAGCTCAAAGGCTGGGCCAAGGATGCGGGCGTGGACGTCGCGAAGGCGGAGAAGTTCGTCAACGAGAAGAAGTACCAGGCGCGTCTCGACAAGGACCTGAAGGAAGCCGAGACGGCGGAAGTCCGCGGCACGCCGAGCCTGTACATCAATGGTCGGTCCTACAATGGCCCGATGCAGGCTGACAAGATGAAGGAAATCATCAAGAAGCTGGCGGACGGCAAGCTGTAGTCGCAAGCGACTCAGTGTTTGTGTTTGAAGTGCGGGCTGCCTTGGGAAACCAAGGTGGCCCGCGCTGCTTTTGGTCGCCTCTCGGCCGCGGCAGTTTGACCTTTGGATGACAATCGTGTGCGATGCGTGTGACCGTTCGGTGTGCTTGCCGCGGGAGTTCAACATGCATCGTCTGTCCGTGATTCTGGGTCTGGCCCTGGCTGGTTGTCAGGCGACAACCGCGACCAACGTCGATGCCGCCGCGGATGCCGTGGCCGATGCCGCGCCGGGGGATGCCGCGGTCGATGCGGCTGGCGACGTTAGCCCCGCTGGCTGGGACGTCAGCCTCAGCGTCTCCAGCGGCGTCAGCATGCTCTACAGCCAGGGCATCGCGCGTCTGCCTGGCGGCTGGGCGTTCTCGGCCAAAGCCGGTCTCTGGCGCACCGACGAGCAGTTCAACCAGCTCGTGGAGAAGATCAATCCGCTGCCGCAAACGCTGCTGGATCAGGGCTACGGCCACATCGGCGACATCGACATGGCGGACGGCAAGCTGTACGCCGGTTTGGAGCAGGGCGACTTCAGCACCGGCAAGCAAGCGGTCGCCTGGTTCGATCCGCAGACGCTGGCGTTCCTCGGCTCGCACGACTTGGCGCAGCATGAAAATCCGTGCCTGTGCATCGACGAGGCGACGCTGATCGCCTACACGCCGGACCGCTACCATGGCACGGAGATTCGCCGCTACGACGTCAAGAACGGCTGGGCGCCGCTGCCGTCGTTGACGCTTTCCCGCCAGTTGGACGCGATGCAGGGCGTGGACGTGGCCAACGGCGCGCTGTGGTTCTCGTGCGACGACGAAGTCCACGGACTGTACCGGGCGGATCTGGCGACCGGCGAGACGCGGCAAATCGGCACGATTGGCCGAATGGCGGCGGTTGGAACGATCCTGCCGGAAGTGGAGGGCATTGACGCGTCGCCGACTGCCAACGGCTTGCTGCACACGCTGACCAATGAGCCGCTGCAGGCGACGAGCTGGGTCGACGATTGGCTCGTGTCAGGGCCGTAGCGCGCTACGCCCGCTCAAACGGGAACGCGAGCACTTGCTCGATGTCGTTCAGATTCAGCAGCAACATCAACAAGCGATCGATGCCCACAGCCACGCCCGCCGCCGCCGGCACGCCGTCCGCCAGCGCCAGCAGAAAGCGCTCGTCCATCGGATACACCGGCCGGTCGAGCTGCACGCGGAGCGCGAGGTCGGCGGCAAAACGCCGGCGCTGTTCCACGGGATCGACAAGCTCGCCGAAGCCATTGGCGATCTCGATGCCCGCGAAGTAGATCTCAAAACGCTCCGCCAGCCACGGTTTGCGCGGATTGGGGCGCGCGAGCGAGGCCATACACAGCGGCCAGTCGGCCAGCACCACGACCGGGAATTCCGTCAGGCGCGGCTCCACGCGCTCCGCCAGCGCCCGCAGGAGCACGTCGGCGATCGTGTCCTCGGTCTCAACGTGCAGGCCCGCGGCCCGCGCGCGCTGATGCACGAGCGCGACGTCGTCGCAGCGGCCCGGATCAAAGCCGGCAAAACGCCGAATCGCCGTGCGCACGGACAGCACCGGCCAGCGCCCGCGCAAATCCAACGTCACGTGGTCCTCCCCCAGCGCCTTCTGGCAGGCCCGTGCCAGCCCTTGGAAATCGCGGACGATCTGCTGCCACGTCCCGCCCGCGCGGTACCACTCGAGCATCGCGAATTCCGGGTTGTGCCACTGGCCGCGCTCGCCCGAGCGGAACACGTGGCCAAGGCTGTAGACCTGCTCCAGCCCCGCGGAGAGCAGCCGCTTGCAGTGGTATTCCGGACTCGTCACCAGGTGCCGCGTCACCGGCGCGCCGCCCATCCCTTGGCGCAGATGGACTTCCACGGCGTCGAGGTGCAGTTCCAGGCCCGGCGACAACGCCATCACCGGCGGATCGACTTCCAGAAAGGCCCGCCGGTCAAAATACCGCCGCGTCGTCGCCAGCAGCCGCGCGCGTTGCCGCAGGATCGCCAGCCGCTGGCCGGAATCGGCGGTCAGGCGGGCAAAGTCGCCGTCCGGATGGGGAAAATCGCGGTGCGTGCTTTGGCCGAGCCGGTGCCAATGCGCGTCAAACAGGTCGCCCGGGCGCGCGTCCGTGCCGTCGGGCAGCGTCGCACGCTTCGTTTCGTTTTCCCGCCACAGGATCGCTTCACGGCCTTGCACCGCCAGCACGCGCCAAATCGCCATCCGCTACTCGGCGACGAAGCGGCCGGTGCGATCCAGCGGCTGATGGTCGATCGCGGAACGCACGAATTCCCAAACCGCCGGCGTCTTGGCGATGAAGCGGCCTTCCACTTCCTTGCCCGCCAGCACTTTGACCATCGCCACGTCGGCTTCCGTGCCACCGCCCGGCGCCTTGTCCGGCTTGCCAACCACGCGGATGTCGTTGTAGCCCGGGCGCAGCTCCTGGGTCAGGTCCAGCGTAAAACCACTGTCCGCGAGGCCGATCTTCTTGAACATCCGGCCGTTGATGAAGACCTCGAACTGCACGGTCACTTTCACGTTGGGCTGATAGACGAGCACGTAGCGGTTCTTGGTCTTGCCCTGGCCATCGGTCGGGATCGGGTTGCCCACCAGATCGGACATGCCCGTGAGCTTGGGATTGCCGTCCTTGTCCGGGACCACGTTGTAGCCGGGGGAGAGAATGTGGATGTTGCCATCGCCATCGAACTTGACCGTGCAATTCAACAGTTCGCCGAGCTTCAGGTTCGTCGCTTTGAGGCCGTTGATGAAGACGTCGCTGGCGAAAGCGGGCATGGCGGTCAGCGAGAGCGCGAGGCTGGTGAGCACGAGGGCGATGCGGGCGCGCATGGGCGGTCTCCTTGGGATGTCCCAACTGTTAAACGCGAGCCTGCCGCGGCCATTCACGCCGCAGGGCTCGCCGTAGCTTACACAGGACCGGCGGCGGCGCCAGAATCGCTACTTGCAGCCGTCGATCGGGGTCTTGACGCATTGCCAGTCGCGGCAGGTATCGGCCGTGCACGGGTCGAGGTCGCCACACGCGGCGTCGTCCTTGCACAGAGGTCCGCAGTCGGTGATGTACGCGCTGCACACGTTGGGGCTCTGCGCGTTGCCGTCAAACGAGTTGAGGTAGCACTGCAGGGCGTTTTTGCGGCCCATGTCCGGCACGCCGCCGGGCGTCAGGTGCTGGATGCATTGCCAACTGCAGCAGGCGCTGGTCTGTCCCGGCGCCTTGACCTGGCAGGTCGTGAGGAAGCCGCAGAAGGCCTTGCAGATGCCGTCCAACGCCTGCACTTTGGGATCGGTCACGAGGTCCTGCCAGTTGCACGTCACCGGATCGACAAGGATTTGGCCGTTCGCGCTCGGCGCCTGACAGACCTTGCCGACGTCCCCGTAGAGCGGGACTTTCTTGTAGGCGGGTAGCGCGCAGGTTTCCCAGCGGCCGTCGAGCGGCGTGCACTGCGAGGAGTTGCCGCAAGTCGGTGCGCAAAATGCCTCGGTCGGACCGCGCCAGCCGGCGGGCATCCTGATGCACAGCCCGGCACGCCCGCCAAGCCGTGTCTTGTCGCAGGGCGCCTTTTCATCCGCGCAAGGCAGCGTGCACCACGGGAACGGCGCGTAGTCGCTGTCCTGGCACGTCAGCCCTGCGGCACAGGAACCCGCCGCACACGCCTCGCCAAAACCCGGCAAACCCGCAGCATCGCCCGTCGCGTCAGCGCCGCCCGCGGCCGATGCACCGCACGCTGTCGCCAGCAGCAGGAATAATGCGGCGGCTCCGTGGATTGCAACTCTGGTCATCTCGACGCGCCTCCAACCCTGTGCCAATCTTGCGCCATGCCGACTTCCCTCGCCAGTCTCAAGGACGTCTCCAAGCGCTTTGGCGACGTGGAAGCGTTGCGCGGCGTCACCATGACGCTGCCGACCGGCGTCGTGGGCCTGCTGGGGCCCAATGGCGCGGGCAAGTCCACGCTGTTTCGCCTCCTGCTGGGCCTCGATCGCGCAGACACGGGCGAGATTCAGGTGCTCGACCTGCCGATGCCGGCCGAGGCGGTGCGCGTCCGCGGCCTCATCGGCTACATGCCCGAGGACGACAGCCTCTTTCCCGACATGACCGCGACCGAGCAGGTGGTTCACGCCGCGCAGCTCTCCGGCGTGCCGCCGCTTGACGCGACGCCGCGCGCGCATCAGGCGCTGGATCTGGTGGGACTGACCGACAATCGCTACCGCAAGGCCAGCGGCTTCTCGCTGGGCCAGCGCCAGCGGCTCCGGCTCGCCATGGCGCTGTGTCACGGCCCGCAGCTGCTGATCGTCGATGAGCCGACCGCGGGGCTCGATCCCGATGGTCGCGCGCAGATGCTCGCGCTGCTGGGAGAGATCGCGAAGCAGGGCGCGTCGGTGTTGCTCTCGACGCATATCCTCGCGGACGTGGAAGCGATTTGCAGCTACGTGGTGCTGATGACGCGTGGGCAGGTCAGCTTTGCCGGGCCGATGGCGCGGTTTCGCGCGGCTTCCGGCGGACCGTCCTTCCAGCTGCGGCCGACAGGCGACGTGGCCAAGCTCATGCAGCTGTTCGAGACCCGCGGCATTGGCGCGACGCTGCAAGACGGGGACGTGCTGGTGCAATTGCCGCCCGATCGCGTGGCTGAGCTCTGGCAGGCGTGCGCGGACGCGGGCGTGGGCGTGAGCGGGCTCAAAGCCGCGGAAGAGGACATGGCCAGCGCGTTCATGCGCCACGTGCAAAATGCCGGCAACCTCGACGCGCAGAGGTTGCTGTGAGCCAAACGCCACAACAGCCGCCCGCGCGGGCGTTCTTTCATCCCGGCGGCTTTGCCAAGCTGGACGCCAAGCCGTTGACGGACGCCGAGCGGCTGCGCTGGCTCGTCGGCATGTTTGCGCGCCTGCAGTTGCGCAGCCTGACCTCCAAGCTGACCGCGGTGTCGTTTCCCGCGGGCGCGCTGCTGGGCGCCGCGATCCTCGCGCTGGTGACGCACTTTCCGCAGTTGATGGAAGTGCTCGGCGACGATCGCCGCGTGTTTGTGACCGACAAAGCGATGCCGATCCTGTTTGGCATGAACCTGCTCACGGCGTTCCTGCAGACGACAATCTGGGTCGCGCCGGTCATCGCCAGCGACGTCCAGTCCGGCGCGCTCCTCCTCTATTTCTCCCGGCCGCTGCGGCGCCGCGACTACCTGCTGGCGCGCTTTCTCGCGGCGACGCTCGTCACGTGGCTGGAGCTGGCCAGCGCGGCGGTGCTGCTCGTGCTCGTGCAGATCGCGTCGTTTGGCCTGTCGCTGGATGGCGGCTCGATCGCCGCTGGCCTCATGTTCTGGTTCATGGTCGCGTTCGCGGAAGTGCTCGTGTCGCTGTTTGTCGCCGCGGTCATTTCCGCTGTCGCACTGGGCTGTTCGTCGCTGGCGCGCTCGACCAATGGCGCGCCGCTGCTGTTTGCCGGCCTCCTGCTCGGCTCGATTCCGCTGGCGTTGGTGCTTGCCAACGTCGGCGGCAATGGCACGTTGTGGCAGTCGTTCAATCTCGCGCAAGGCCTCAACGCTGTGCACGCGTTCGCCATGGCGCTCCTCTCGCCGCAGCCGCTGCCGGAGGGCCTGCTGACGCGCGCCGTCGTGGGTGTCGCGATCTGGTCGGGTCTCGCCGTGGGCGGGTGGCAGCTGCTGGTGCGGCTCCTGCGCAATCCGCCGATGGGCAAGGGGAGGGCGTAAATGCTGACGCCATTGCCGCCGGACAACACCGTGCTGCGGATGCAGCGGGTGACCCAACAATACGGCGCCAACGTGGCGCTGCTGGACGCGACATTTGACTTGCAGCCGGGCGTGGTCGGGCTGCTTGGTCCCAATGGCGCGGGCAAATCGACGCTCATCCACCTCGCGGCGGGGCTCAAGACGCCGACGCGCGGCAAGGTGACCTGGCTGGGTGGCAAGACCCTGGGCGATGCGGCGCTGGAAGGGCAGATTGCGCTGGTGCCCGACGGGGACAGCCTGCCCAAGCTCGACACGCCGCTGAGTCTCGTGACGATGGTGCTGCGGTGCCACGGGCTTGTGGCGCACGATGCCGACACGCGCGCGCGGGCGATCCTGACGCGGCTGGGCATGGAGGCGAAGTGGCATGACGCGCTCGGCGGGCTGTCCCGCGGTCAGCGGCAACGGGTCAAGCTGGCGCAGGCGTTTGCCCTGCCAGCGCGGCTGGTGCTGCTCGATGAACCGCTCAACGCGCTGGACCCGATGTGGCGGCTGGAAGTCGCGACGCTGATGCACGAGGCGGCGCAAAATGGCGCGTGCGTCGTGGTCTCCAGTCACATTCTGGAGGAAGTGCAGTCGATCGCCGGCTGGCTCCTGCTGCTCTTCCGCGGCCGCGTGGTGGCGGCGGGCAGTCAGGCGGAAATCCGCGCGCTGCTGCACAAACGGGCGCAGGCGCTGCGCCTGAAGGCGAGCAATCCGCGCGCGCTGGCCCGCGAGCTGCTGAGCCGCGCACCGGTCACGGAGCTGAAGATCGATGCCGAATACCTGACCGTGCAAGCGTCCGAGCCGGCCGAACTGTTCGCCGCGCTGCCCCAGGCCGTGCTTGCGTCAGGGGCGCACGTCGATTTTGCTGCGACCGATGGTGACGACCTCATCAGCCTGTTCCATGCGCTGGCAAAGGAGGTCAAATGACCGCTTGGTCGTGGATTCAGGCGCCTGAGGCCAGGAAGTTGTCGCTGCCCGCGGCGGTGGGCATCCACATGCAAGTTCAGCTGGTGCGTACGCTGCGCCTGCGGACGCTGTGGCCGTGGCTGGCCATGACGCTGGCCGTGACGCTGGGCGGCTGGGCGATCGTGCGCTTTTCCGTCGAGTCGGCGGATCACTTTGCCGAATATGTCGACACGTGGGGCATTCGCGCCATCGCGCTGGTCGCGCTCGGACTGGGCACCGCGGCGGTGCGGCAGGATACGGAGGCGGGTGCGCTGGCGTTCTTCCTGCTGCGGCCCCAAGCCAAGACGGCGCTGCCGATTGGCCGTTGGCTCGCGGTGGCCGTTGTGGCCGGTGCGCTGGGCGTGCTGTCGATGCTGATGCTGTGGCTCGCGACGCGCGGCACGTCCGCCGAAATGCCGTTCACCGATCTCGCGTCGCTCCTGCTGGCCGCCGTGCTGGCGGCGATGGCCTACAGCGCAACGTTCGTGGCGATCGCCATTTGGGCGCGCGCGGCGGTCGGCATGTCGGTCGGCTGGCTGGTGCTCATGGACAACCTGGCCACGAAGTCGACAAGCTTTGCCGCCATCGCGCCGAGCCACTACCTCGCGGCGATCCTGGGTGACGAGTCCGCACCGGAGACGACGGTGATGGCTGCGGTCGCGGCGCTGCTGGGGTGGACCGCGCTGATGCTGGTCGCGGCAGTGGTGCGGCTGCAGCGGGAACCGCCGATGGTGCAGCAGGGCTAAGGGATTGGCGGAGCCCCGGGAGAATAGAACACGCCTTCGGATACGCGTTGGGACCCGCACGAGCGGATCAGGCTCCTGCGCGTTCGTGGGACTGTGATGGCGCGCGTCGGCAGAGGCAGTAGACAAACTCCTGCTGGGAGCCCCACGGCGTCACATGCGTGTCCTCCAGGCAATGCACCCGTTCAAAATCCTGACCAAACGCGGCGAGGAGCGCCTCGTCGTCGTAACGCACCACCGGCAGGCCGCTGCAGCGCTCAGGGCCGTGTTCGCCAAACGTCGCGACGATGATCCGCCCGTCCGGCTTCAGCGCGCGCCGCGCCTGGGCCAGATATGCAGCCCGATCGCGCGGTTCCGTCAGGAAATGGAAGACCGCGCGATCGTGCCACAGGTCAAACGCCGCCTCGGGCAGCGCAATCGTCGTGATGTCGCCCACCAGCCAGTGCACGAGGGTCGCACGCGCGGCGAGGCGCTGCCGGGCAACTGCAAGGCCACTCTCGGCGATGTCCAGCACGGTGACGTTCGTGTAGCCAAGGTCGAGCAGATCGCCGGCGAGCGTCGACGCGCCGCCACCGACGTCCAGGATCGCGGCATTGCGCGGCAGATTCGCTTCGGCAATCAACGCAAGCGAGTGCGTCAGATGCGTCGCGTGCCAGCTGACCTGATCGCTCGGCTTCTCGGCG
The DNA here is from genome assembly GCA_903842345.1 of uncultured Myxococcales bacterium. GTDB lineage: Bacteria > Myxococcota_A > UBA9042 > UBA9042 > UBA9042 > CAIYBN01. The sequence goes on along the minus strand of CAIMLR010000036.1, from coordinate 308,899 downwards.
TAGATTCGGTTCCAGTGTTCCGAAGTCAGTTCCATGATTCGCCCGCCGTGGTGCCTTGCGCGCACGCTGCGTCGAGTCTGGCTTCGCGCAAGAGGCCGGTCAAGCGCGTTCACAGCGCGGGCGACGGGCGTCGACACCGCCGGCCCCCAGCCGCTCCGCGAACGCCAGTGGCGCGAAAAACGGCAGCCCAAGCGGCACAGGCACCAACGTCTCGTGCGCCATCGTCTGCTGCGGCCACGCCGCCGTTTGTCGCCGTAGTGGCGGAACAGCGGGCGGCCACGGCGGTGCAGGCAACGCAGGAGACACTTCAAGGTCAATGGGGCGCATCCGGCCACGGCGACGCGCCGGGCAAGCTGAGCACATACGCCGCCAGCGGCCGAGCCACTGCGTCGGGGAGGCGCAGGCCGACATGGCGGTTTTCAGGAACAACGGCCGGGTCGCGCAGCAGCGCCACCACGTAGCCAGGGTCCAGCCGCTGGGCGGCGCCATCCAGCGTCGGGCCTTTCATCGTGCCGCCGCCGTCGCCGACGTGGCATTGCCCGCACTTGTTCAGGGCATACAGCGCCTTGCCCTCCGTGGCGTCGTTGGGCAGGAACACCGGCGCGGGGCCGATGCGACCGTCACCAAACGCCGTCTCCAGCCATGCCGCCAGCCGCTTCGCTTCTTCGTCGGTCATGCCCAGGATCGGCATCCGCTCGGCCTGATCCATGCGAACCGTCACCGGCTCGCGCAGGAATCGCTCCAGCCAGCCCTGCCGCAGCCGCGCGCCGACGTTGTCCAGCGGGATCCGCGACACATCGCCGCCTTGACCGTTGAACCGGTGGCAGGAAATGCAGCGGAAGCGCTCGACAAGCTGCCCAGTCTCGCCCGGCGGCGGCACGAATGGCGCGGGCTCGTGGTGCCGGATCCACGGCTCCGGCGGCGGCGACGCGTGCTGGGACGCCACCGCGATGCCCATCGCCAGCGCCTCCTCCGGCGTGACGTTCGGGAACGTCGGCATCTTGGACGGCGCCGCGCCAGCGCTATCAAACGCCTGTGGAGCCTGGACCTTTTGCGCCACCCACGCGGGCACATCCGGCAGCATCCGGCCCTGCGTCGTGCGCGAGAGGTCGGTCAGGCGGCGATCACCCAAGCGGTCCAGCGCTGGGGCCGAGGGAGCCGCACGTGCCCCTGCGACAAAGTGGCAGGTGCCGCAGCCGTGATCCGCGAACAGCTGCAAGCCCTTGGCCGCCAACTTCGGGTCCACGTCGCCCTCAAACGCTTGCCACGGCAGCACGCCCGTGTCCGGCACCCACTGTTCCGCGGCGTAGGCCACGATGTCGGCGGCGTCCTGTGGCGGCAGCTTGAAGCCCGGCATCCGCGTCTTCGGGTGTACGCGGTGCGTGTCCGTGAGGTAGTTCCACAGCCAGGCCGACCGCACTTTCACGCCAGCGAGGCCCAGATCCGGGCCAAAATCGCCGCCGCGACCTTCAAACTTGTGGCACGTAGCGCAGCGCACCTTCGCCAGCGCGGTCTTGCCGCGGTCCGCGTCGCCCGCAGGTTCCGCCGGCATCGGCCGCATCGGCGCACCGGGCAGCGTCCAGAGGAACGCGACAAGCGCGTCGATCTCCGGCCTGGTCAGGCGAAACGTCGGCATCTTGTGGGCCGGATCGAGTTTGCCCGGATCGGTCAGCCACGCGCGCACCCACGCCGGCGAGACCTTGTCGCGCAAACCGTCGAGCTCCGGCGCGTGGTTGGGCGGCGCGACGCCGGCAATCGTGTGACAGCCCGCACAGCCGCGATCGGCCAGCGCTTTTCGTCCTGCAGCCACGCGCGCGATGGGCGCCGCGGAGCCGACGTGGCACGTGCCACAAGCTGCGTCGCGCTCGGCCTTGGTGAAGAGCGGCCGCTCCCAGTCGGGACTCGCTTCGTGCGCGGCTTTGGCGGACGTCGCGAGCCCTTGGCCGCCATGGCAGATCGTGCAACCAAAGCGCTCGACGGGATGCTGCTCCAACATTTGGCCTGGATGCTTGGCCTCGTCGTGACAGGTAATACAGCGATCGACGACGCCGAGTGCCGGAACCAGACGCTGATCGATACTTAGCGGCCGGGTCCACTCGCGCGCCACGGCCACGCCGACCAAGCCGACAATCGCCACCGACGCGAAGGCAAATACGGCATGCAGCCAGCGGTCTTCACGCGGAGTCATGGCTCACCTCGTTGCGCAATCGTGTGCTTCATCAGTTTGGCCACCACATCAGCGCCCACGCCGGGCCGCGGAACAGCGTGCCGATGACCGTCACGACGCTGAAGAACAACGCAAAGGCGAGGAACAGGCCGCTGGCGAGGCGACGTTCACGCGGAAAATAGCGGCCGACGCCGTGGAGATGGCGATCGACATACGGGAGCGCGCAAAGCACCGCGACTGTCAGCGCCGGAATGAAGACGCCGCCCCAGAAGGCCGACCAGTGCGCGAGCTCCTGAATTCCCAGAAAATACCACGGCGCTTTTGCCGGATTGGGCGTGCGCGATGGATCGGCCAGCGGCTCCAGCGGCGCGTTGGCGACCAGAGCCAGGGCCAGGAGCGCGGCGGTCGTCAGCAGCCCGACAATCAGCTCCCGGTACACAAGGTGCGGCCAGGACGGCAGGCGGAACCCGGGCTTGGCCGCGAGCGTCTCTGGATCGTGCTCGGCGACGACGAGACCGCCATCCTTGCGCACGCGGAACAGGTGAAAGCCGACCAGCCCGAACAACAAGAGCGGCAGCAGCACGCAATGCAGCACGTAAAAACGCAGGAGTGCGGCCTCGCCCACCGTCATGTCGCCCAGAAGCAGAATCCGCAGCGGCTTGCCCAACCACGGCACCGCGCCGGCCATGTTGGCGCCGACCGTCACCGCCCAATATGCGAGCTGATCCCAGGGCAGCAGATAGCCCGTAAACGACAGCGCCAAGGTCAGCACCCACAGCCCGACCCCCGCGACCCAGTTCGCTTCACGCGGCGGTTTGTAGCCGCCCGACAGGAACACGCGGAGCATGTGCAGCGTGACGATCGCCACCATCGCGTGCGCGCCCCAGCGGTGCAGGTTGCGCGTAACCACGCCGAACGGCACGACAAACGCCAGATCCTTCATCGACCGCCACGCCACGTCCGGATGCGGGTAGTAGTAGAACATCAGGTAGACGCCGGTGGCCGTCAGCGCCCCCGCCAGCACGACCGAGATGATGCCGAGCGCCCACGTCGCGCGGAATTTCAGCGCCGCCGGGCGCACCTTGGGCGGGTGCACGTGCAGCGTGATGGACGAGACCATCGCCTTGGTCGCCGCGCGCTCGTCCTTGGGCCAGCCGATGCGGAAGATGGATTTGTAGACGTGATTCGCGAGCTTGCGCATCGTTCAACCCACCTTGGTGTGGTGATCAGCCTCGACGGGCGCACCGAGGTCAACGACCAGCCGGCCGCGGCGATCCTGATCCACGCGCACGAACGGCAGCGACGCGGGCGCGGGACCGGCGATGACGTGGCCTTCGCTGTCGTAGCGGCTGCCATGGCAGGGGCAGATGAAGCCGCCGTTTTCGCGGTCGGTCCGCACCGTGCAGCCCAGGTGCGTGCACGTGGCCGAGAGCGCGCGCATGCCCTTGGCGTCACGCAGCACGAAGACACCGGCGTCCTCAACGTAAACCGGCGCGCCGGGTGGAAAGCGCGACAAATCGCCGAGCATCCGCCGCTGTGCCGGGCCATACGACACGGGTGCCTTGGCAAACCGCAGGGTCGACGCCGCCGCTTCCACGCCCGCAATGCTGAGCGCCGCACAGCCGACTTTCCACAGGAAATCGCGCCGCGCTGGAGTCGCCTCGGCCGCTACTTCTTCATTGATTTCAGGTTCGTTCGCCATGGCTCGCCTCACTTCAGCGTAATGTCGACTTTGCCCGGCTGCCCCGCGGCGACCGTCACCTGCACGTCCGGCGATTTCAGCTTCTCGTGCCAAACGCCGAGCGTGTAGTTGCCCGCCGGCAGGCCATCCAGCTTGAAATTCCCGGCCTTGTCGCTTACGGCAAACCACGGCGTGTCGAGCACCACGATGAAGGCCAGCATGTCGTCGTGCACACGGCACAGCTGGCGATACGTACCCGTTTTCGTGAACACGTGCGCCTTCTTCTGTCCCTGCGGCCACGTGCCGAGGTCGTACTTGTCGCCGTCAATCGTGAAAACGTTGTGCGCCACCGGGTCGGAGTTCAGGAACTCGACTGTCCAGTCCTTTTGAATGGGCAGCACGCGCGGCACAAAGACCAGGCCCTTTTGGTCCATGGTCACCGTCTTCTTCACCGCGGGCGCGGGCGGCCCTTGCTTGACGAAAACGACGACGTTGGCCCGGAATTTCGGTACCGGCGCCTGGATCGTGCCGGAGATGGAGTCAGCGAGCGCGGGGCAGGCCAACAGCGAGAGGAGCAGGATTGTGGCAAGACGAGCAAACATGTGGGCCTCCTAAAAAGCGGTGGAAAAGGACAGCATCGCCGAGCGAAAGTCCGCAGACGTTGTGGGATCGGCGCCGACGTCGCCTTCGAGACGCAGCACCACGTTGGGCCGCACGACCGCACAGAGCAGCAGCGAGCCGAGCCAGCCTGTGTCGATCGTCGCGTTGTGGTCCAGGCGCGACATCTCAAAGCGCGCGGTCGGGAAGAAAACCGGCGTCGTCATCCAGGTCAGCTCGGCCAGCACTTGATCCATCTGCATGGGCACGCCGAGGTTGGCAGTCGGCTGGTCGTGGTGCTCGCGGACAGCGACGACGTCGAGCAGCAGGTCGTCGATGATGGCGTGGAGGTCGACGCCCACGCGCAGGAACGCGTCGTCGTGCGTGCCTTCAATCGACGCCTTGCCGGTGTAGACCGAGGTGCCGATCAACAGGCTGCGCTCAGACCACGGCGCGCCGGTCGCCTCCGCGTCCAGCCCGTCGAGGCGCATGCCGCCCAATTTGTACTCCGCACGTGCGTACGCGTCCTTGCGCAGGTAGCGCGCGCTCCCGATCCCTTCCGCTGCTGCGTTCTCCACCACGCCCACGTCCCAGCCGATGCGACCCAGCGCCACGCCCGACACCTCCAGCCCGGTCTGGTTCGGCTCCGGCATCCACGGATTCAGCCCCACCGAGGTCGTCTGCAGGCGCAGCTGGTGCATGAACAGGCTGCGGTGGATCGACACGCCGTGCAGCGACGGCTCAAAGCGGCCCATGCGAATATGCAGCGCGGTCGGTCCCGCGGGCGTCAGGTTCAGCCAGCCGCGCTCGACGGAGATGGGCTCATGGCCGCCGACATCGACGGACGCGAATACCGAGACGAAATCGCCCATCGCGCCGCCGGCGCGGATGCCGACGTGCCCGCCGAGCGTGTCAAAGCCGACCTTGCCGGTGTTGGCGGGCGGCATGTCCATCCCGGCCATTGCCGCGGGCTGCGCCGCACCGACGACGTTCAAGTGCTCCTCCGGGTGCGGGCCAAACGTCGCCTTGCCGTCGACAACGAGCGATACCGGAATCGACGCAGCGATCTCGCCCGGCCACACCGCCTTGGGCCAGAGATCCTTCTGCGCGTCGTTTCCGAGGCCAATCGGCTCTTCCTTGACCGCCGTCGCGTCGCCGCCGCCGGGAAAGCGAAAGCCATTGCGGCGGAACGCTTCACCAAACGGTGTCAAGCGCGGGAACGCGATGTGGCACGTCTGGCACGAGGTCTGGTAGCGGCGGGCAAACGCCGGGATGGCATGGCTGGGCGTCGCGGTGCCCAGGACCGCAATCGCGGCGCAGCAGGCAAGCACAAAGCCGAGGGCGGAACGATTCATGAAGAACTCCAAGGTGATGGCGCACGCGAGCCGCGACGGTCATGGACCGAAGTGGCGCCGGCGTGGCCAATGCGCAAAAGCATGGCCGACGGGTGCGGACCGTGCGCTTGGACAAGGACCGCGATGGATTTTGCTGAAGGAAATTCAGCCACAAGGCGATGCGCGGACCGGGACAGGTCGACGCTTCAAGCCGGACGGGCTAGATCAGGAGCGCTTGGAACTGCAGATAGAGGCCCAGCTGCAGTCCCGGTGGACCTGTTGCCCGCAGCCAGCCCAAGGCCTCGCGCGCGGCTGGTTCAGTTTCAACGTGAACCGGAGCGAGCGTCGACGTAGCCAGCAACAGCTCGCCCGCAGTCGTCGATTTTGCGTCGTCGCAAATGACCGGCGCGGATTCAGCCTGATCGCCGCACGTGCAGCCCTGGTTGTGCAGTTCCATGCCCGAAGAGGTCTTGGGCGTCTCCTCGCGGTGATGGCAGCACGAGTGCTCGACGACGGGCTTGGCGATGTCATGGTGAGCGGGCACAGACGACGCCTGACCGCAATGCCCACACGCGCAGGGCGCGTGCAGCGCGAGGGCTTGGAACGCGAACAACGCAAGCGCGACCGTCGCCACGGCGCGGACTGACTTGAGTTGCTGCAGGCTCCGAATCAGCACGCTCGACCTCCTGACACAAGACTCATCGCGACTTTACGCCGGCGGTTCTGGGCCGCAAGTGGGCACGGTCACGGCTCGGTCACATGTCGCAGATGCCGCCCAGGCCCTTGGTTTCGCCCGGATTCATCGTGGAACCGTCGCCCATGCGCATGCCGTCGGGCGCCCTCGCAGCGCCGCCGCGCCTGTCATTGCCCCCATTGCCGTTCGTCGATCCATGTCCATGCCGCCTTCTGGTCAAAACGCTGCGAGCAGCGCGTCAAAGTGCGCGCCGCCCAGCTGCCGCCGCTGTTCATCGTCTGTCGTTTTCTGCGTCATTCCGAGGAGAAACGCCGCCACCCCGCTGTTTCTGGACGGGCGAATTTGCCGTCCCTCACGTCGATGTCGTGGATGATTTCTGCCAGCGGCACATCGCCCGTCGTTGGCACGAACTTGAACGTGGCGTGCGGGTCAATTTGGCGGAGAATCAACCAGACACAAGTGATGCGGTCGACCTGGATCCCCGCGCGCGTCGCCCAGGTTCGGCCTTGCCCCTGCTGAACGGGCGTCGTCGGGGCGTTCGCCACGGGCGGCTCCAGACGCGCACGCAGGCCGCTCACAAGCCCCGACGCGAGCTCACGCCCCGACGCGCCGAAGAAGTCGATGCCGCCGATCTCGTCCAGCTTGCGCTGCAACCGTGCGGTGTGGGGCAGGTCGGGCAGGTCGTTGTCGCCCGCATCAAGCAGTTGAATCGTCTCGACTGTCGCTCCCTCACGGTCCTTCCCAGAGCAGCGATGCGTCGCCCGACGGCGGGACGACGGTCGCGTGTTCTCCCGCCGCGTCATGGCGCACGTGAAGTAGCGCGCCGTTGCTGTCGTTCACGCCGCCGGACATGCCGACGTCGATCAGGAACACGCGGCCGTACAACTCCGCCATCGAGCCGGCGGAGCGCTTCGTGCCGTCGTTGAACGTGATGCTCTGCGGCTGGTGGCCTTGGACAATGTGCTCGGCGCCGAGCGCGTGGGCATATTTGGTGAGCACGTCGTCCGGCCCCTGTCCCGCCAGCTCCCACCATCCGCCATTGGCGAGCTTCGTCTCCAGCATCGAGTCGTCGGCCAGGAAGAACGCCGCGTAGAAACCGTTGCTGTCCAGGGTATTTTGGATTGCCGCGTCCAGTTGTGCGAGCGTCAACCCGTGGCTATTGCCGGCGTGGCTCATGAACCAGGGGCCAACGCGCGCGGCCAGAGGGCGCTGACGGAGCCAAGCACCGGGCGCTTGGTGCCCCGCGGCGACCTCCGACGCACTCTCGCCCGCGTTCGCCAGCTCCGTCACGAAGTCAGCGACCTTGCTGAGGGTTGGGTCGCCGAGGAACTCCGCCTCGTGGTTGCCGAGCAGCACGATGACTTCGCCGCCAGCACTTGCCGCCTGCGTCGAGAGCGCTTGGAGATACGCGATAACGTCGAGCGCGTCCGTGCCCTTGTCGATCAGGTCGCCCGTGCACACAAGCGTCGCCGTGCCCGCGTGCCAGTGGACGTGCTCCGGCGTGTCCGGGTTGTCTGCCAGCCCCGCGCCATTGAGCAAATCGCGCAGTCGGCGGTAGTCGCCGTGCACGTCGCCCAGCAGCCACAGGTCCGCTGGCATCGGCCGCACGGCGATGGCTGGGTAGAGCGTCCAGTCGCGAAACGGCGTCGCAGAGGGATCGGCGCTGGCCTGCGCATCGGCAGCCGGAGGCAGGCCCGTCCAAGCGCTCTGGCCGGCAAACGGCGAGGTCGTGCAGGCGGCAAGAAAGGCGAGGCCGAGCAGCCACGCGCATCTCCAATCCGCTTTCTTGCCGCGCATTCCGACTCCACGCGTACCCCGCCGCCGCAGACTGGCGACGCCGGTACGCGCCAGGGCACTCTGCTCAAGCCCGGGTGAGCGGTCAAGCGCGCGGTGTCGGCGACTTGCGGACGAGGCGCCGCTGGCGGAATGTCTCGACGCGGTGTTCCTGTCGGCGACCGCCTCCAAGGCTCGCCAATCCTGGCAAGCGTTTTTGACCCTGCGGCAGCCAGAACGGGGCGACAACGCGGTCGAGGAAAGTGCGATTCAATCGGCCGCTTGGAAAGCAAGGCAGACACAGGATGCAATGGCATGAAACAGGAATTTGGCGGAAGCGCAGGAGAATCGAACTCCCCCGAGACGCTCGTCACGCCTCACACCGGTTTTGAAGACCGGGGAGCCCACCAGAACTCGGGCGCCTCCGCCGTGCATCCCACCCGGATGGCGAGCGACTGTCAAGACCGATCGGTGAATTCGTCTGCACGGGGGGCTCGGTGTCGCGGTGCTATTTCACGCAGCGCACGAAGTACGCGTTGGCGTTGTTGCCAAAGCCGTAGGCGCCCGTCGTGAAGTTGATGCTGAGGCCATAGCTGCTCATCAACGTCGCCGACCAGAAGGTGCCGCTGCCGCCGCTGAGCGCCGCGTTGAGCGCGGGCGTTGAGGCGAGGCTGCGATCGACGATGGACGCCAACTCGCGGATATTGGGCAGGTGGTAGGGCGAGAGACAGGCCGCGCCGGCGAGCGATTGGATGTAGGTGCCACCGCCGGCGTGCGCGGACTGCTCCCACGTCAAGCCGGTGACGTTGTCCTTGACCGCTGTGGGTGTGCCACCGATGTTGTTGAACCGCGTGCCAGAGCCGCCCGACATCGGCCCGCCGCGGACACAGCGTGCGTTGAGGTACGTGCTGGCGGCGGGGGATGAACTCGTCAGGCCTTGGGCGAATACGACTTCCCACGCGTTGCTGCTGGCCTGCGCGTTGCCGCGGCCGGTCCAGTAGCCGGTCGTGACGGTGCCGCTGTTGAACGCGCTGCTGATGTTCGGGCCCGCCGACGCGGTGGTGTAGTCGACGATGCTCTCCAATTCGGCGACCGACGGCAGGCGCCAATCGGCCTTGCTGGCGAGCGTCAGGTTTTCGCAGTAGGTCCTGGCCTGGCTCCAGTTCAGGGTCGCCGCGGAGCCCTTGCCGTCCTGCCACATCAAGCCGGTCTTGCCGTCGGAGACCGTGCCGTCGCTGTTGTTGGATTGGTTGGGCGGCGCCAACGTTGTGACGCCCCAGACCGGATAGTCGAACACGCACTGGAACTTGACCGCGCTGTTGTCGTCAATCGCCACGCCGTATGCCCCCGCCGGGCAACTGCACGCGCCCGAGGCGCAGGTGCCCGCGCCGCCGCACGCCGCACCGTCGGTGGCACTGGTGTGCTTGCACAGCCACGTGCTCTTGTCGAAGCTGTCGGTCGTGCACGGGTTGCCGTCATCGCAGTTGGTCATGCAGCGCGCGCGGTTTGCGGTGTTGTTGGCCGCAGTGCCGGAGGTGCCGTCGGTGAAGTTGACGGTCCAAAACGGCGGATTTGCGCCGCTGCCGGTGCTGAGCGGCGTGCTGCTCCAGTAACCGCCGGCGGTCTGGGTGCCAAAGCCGGTGGCGTTGAAGTAGCTGGTCGGCGCGTTGCTGCGGTCGACGATCGACTCCAACTCGCGGATATTGGGCAGCCGCCAGCCCGCGCCAGTGCCGGTGCACGTCGCGGCCGCGGTTGGCAAGTCGCTCGACGTGGTGGCCCGCAGCCAGAGGATGTTTGTCACATTGTCGTAGACGCTCGCCTGGTCGGCGGAGACCGCGTAGCGCGTCCCGGGCGGCGTGATGGCGCTCTGGCCGCGAACGCACTTGAGGTTGAAGGAGTTGGTGTTGCTCAGGTACTCGATCGCGCCGCCAAGCGTGTTCAGGTCAAACGCGTTGTTGGTGGCGATGGCCGGCTGCGCCCAGAGTCTGGAGCCCTGGCCGTAGAACGCGCTGCTGAGGCTGTAGCCGTTTTGCAGCACGTAGTCGTTGATGGTCTGCAGTTCGGCGACCGTCGGCAGGCGCCAATCGTACTTGTTGCCATAGGTCGCCTGCGCGTCGCAAATCGCGGTCGCATAGCCAAACGTGTTGATCGAATACGTGCCCAGCATCCACATCAAGCCGGTGACGTTGTCGGTCACGGTGTTGTCGCCGTTGTTGGTGAAGCTGGCAGGGCTCAATGGCCGGATGCCCCAAATGGGGTAATCAAAGGCGCAGATGAGCTGCGCCGTGCCGTTGTCGTCGTAGGGCGTGGCAATGGTGCCCGCGCCGCATGCCGTGCAGGTGCCGGCCTTGCAGTAGTTGGCGGCGCCGCACTGCAGACCGTCGCCGACGTTGCTGTGGGTGATGGTGCCGACCCCAGCCGCACAGAAGTCATTGGTGCATGGGTTGCCGTCATCCGCGGCGGCGGTATGCAAGCAGCCGGCGGATTGCGAGCAGCTGTCGGTGGTGCACGGGTTGCTGTCGTTGCAGCTGTTGGCGGAGCCCACGCACGAGCCGGAGAAGCAGTAGTCATTGACCGTGCAGACGTTGCCGTCGCTGCAGGTGTTGGCGCAGTAGCCGTTGCTGCACGACGCTCCGCTGCTGCCGCAGTCGCTGCTCTTGGTGCAGCTGATGGCGCCGACGATGCCGCTGGCGTTGCATGTGCCACCGCCGCAGTTGTCGCTGCTCGTGCAGGGATTGCCGTCGTCGCACGCTACCCAGCAGTGGCTGTTCAGGCAGGACGCGCCCGGCTGGCAGTCCTGCGAGCCCGAGCAGAAGCTTCCGCCCATGTTGGTGAACACGCATCCGGTCGCGACGTCGCAGGTGTCCGCCGTGCACTGCAGGCCGTCGTCGCATTTGACGTCCGTCGCGTTGCAGGTCTGGCTGGCGTCGCAGGTATCGCCCGTTGTGCATGCGTTGCCGTCGTCGCATGCGGCGCCCTTGGGCATCGCGTCGTTGACGCACATCACCTTCGCGCCAACGACGCTGCAGGAATCGGTCGTGCACGGATTGTTGTCGTCGCAGGCGTTGAGCCCTGTGCAGGTGTTTTGCGCCGAGCACAGGTCCTTGACGGTGCAGTCGGTGCCGTCATTGCACTCCTTGCCGGCCATGGACATGTGCGTGCAGCCCGCGCCGTTGTAGCAGACGTCGTCGGTGCATTGGTTGCCATCGTCGCACGTGGTCGCGCTGCTGAGCGTGCAGGTTGTGGCGCTGCACGTGCCGGGCGCGAACCAGTTCACGCCGTTGTTGACGGAGCACGTCCCGCACGACGTTCCGCCCGGCATGGCCGCGTGGGCGCAACTGTGCGTCGTGCCGTAGTTGCAGGTGTCCGAGGTGCATGCGTTGCCGTCGTCGCACACCGCGCCGGCGCCGGCCGCGCAGACGAACTTGGAGGTGTCGGTCGTGCCGTTGGCCGCGTCCGTGAAGTAAGTGCAGTAATCCTGCGTGGTGCACGGGTCGCCGTCTTCGCACGAGAGGCCGGCGAGCAGGCTGTGCGTGCATGCGCCCGTCGCGGGCGTGCACGCGTCCAGCGAACAGACGTTGCCATCGTCGCAATTCACGCTCGGCGCGTAGTCGCAGCCCTTGGCCGCCGAGCACGTGTCCGCGGTGCACAGGTTGTTGTCCGTGCACGTGATGGCCGTGCCGCTGCAGACCTTGCCGCTGCACACGTCGCCGCTCGTGCACGCGTTGGCGTCGTTGCAGCCGACGGTGTTGGCCGTGTTCGCACACGTGCCGTCCTGGACGTTGCAGGAATCCGTCGTGCAGACGTTGTTGTCGTTGCAGTTCTTGGTGTTGCCCGGCTGGCAGGTCTTGTTGGCGCACGAGTCGCTCACCGTGCACGGGTTGCCGTCCGAGCAGTTCGCGCTGTTGCCGACGTTGGTGCAGCCGGTCGACGCGACGCAGCTGTCATCCGTGCAGACGTTGCTGTCGTTGCAGTTGATCGCCGTGCCGCCGCACGCGCCGCCGCCGCATTTGTCGTTGGTCGTGCACAGGCTGCCGTCGTCGCAACTCGCGTTGTTGTTCACATAGCTGCACGCGCCACTCGCCGGGTTGCACGCGTCGGTTGTGCACACGTTGTTGTCATTGCAGACAACCGCTGCGCCCGCCGTGCACTGCGTGTTGCTGCACACGTCGTTTGTCGTGCACGCGTTGCCGTCGTTGCAGGCGTTGGCGTTGGCCGTGTGCGTGCAGCCGTTCACGGAGTCGCACGCGTCGGACGTGCACGGGTTGGCGTCGTTGCAGTCCAGCGTGCCCCCGGCATTGCACGCGCCTGCGCTGCACTTGTCGCCGGATGTGCAAACGGAGTTGTCGGCATTGCACGATGCGCCGTTGTTCTGCGCTTGCGGCGTGCACGCGCCCGAGGCTGGCACGCACGTGTTCTTCGCGCACGTCGTGTCGCCGATGCCGCTGCAGACCACGACAGTCGTCGGGTCGACCTTGCAGTTGTACGGGAACGTCTGCAGGTCGCAGAACAGGGTGCCGTTGCACAAGTTGTTGTCTTCTTGCGAGGCGCAGTCAAAGTTGCTGGCGCACGTGCAACTGTTGACGCCTGAAGTGCAAACCGTCCCGACGCAATAGTCGCCGCTGGTGCAGGTGTTGCCGTCGTCGCACGGTGCGTTGGTGTTGCCGGCATGCTTGCAGCCGATGCTCGGGTCGCACGTGTCGATCGTGCACGGGTTGCCGTCATCGCAGAAGGTCGCGACGGTTACAGCCGTTCCCGCGCACGTGCCGCCGCTGCACGCGTCATTGTTCGTGCAGGCGTTGCTGTCGTTGCAGGCAATCGTGTTCGGTGTGTAGACGCAGCCGCTCGCCGGATTGCAGCTGTCGCTCGTGCACACCAGGCCGTCGTTGCACGTGACCGCCGCGCCAACGCACTGGCCGGCGGCGTCGCACGCGTCGTTCTGGCTGCACGCGTTGCCGTCGCTGCACGTCGTCGCAAATTGGATGGCGTAGTTGCAGTTGCCCGTGCTGGCGTTGCAGCTGTCGGCCGTGCACGCGTTGCCGTCGTCGCAGACCGTCTTGGTCCCGGGCACGCATGCGCCGCCGCCGCAGACATCGCCAATCGTGCACGCGTTGCCGTCGTTGCAGGCGTTGGCGTTGTTGACGTGCTGGCAGCTGTTGATCTTGTCGCAGCTATCCGTGGTGCACGGCTGGCCATCGTCGCAGTCAATCGCCGCGCCGGGCGTGCAGTTGCCGCTCTTGCAGCTGTCGTTGTCCGTGCACACGGAGCCGTCCGCGTCGCATGCGCCGCCTTCTTGCTGGGCGACGTAGCCGCACGCGCCGGTCGTCTTGTTGCAGGTGTTCTTGGCGCACGTCGAGTCGCCGCTCGCGTCGCACACCACGACCGTCTTGGCGGAGACGACGCACTTGTACGGCGCCGCGGACAGGTCGCACACCAGCGTGCCGTTACACGGATTGCCGTCTTCTTTCGTCGCACAATCGGCGTCTTTCTTGCATTCGCACGCGCTTGCGCCCGGCGTGCATTTGCCGCCGCTGCACACGTCGCCGACGGTGCAAGGCAGGCCGTCGTCGCACGGCGCGGCGTTGTGGGCATGGGCGCAGCCGGTCAGCGGGTCGCACGCGTCGTCGGTGCACGCGTTGCCGTCGTTGCAAAATGCCGTCGCGGCGACGGCCAAGCCAACGCAGTTGCCGCCCTGACACGTGTCCCCGGGCGTGCATTTGTTGCCGTCGTCGCAGCCGACGTAGTTGTTGACGTGCAGACAGCCCGCGCCGCTGTCGCACGCGTCGTCGGTACACGGATTGCCGTCGCTGCACGTGTCCTTGGCGCCGGCCACGCAGCCGCTGCCGCCGCACGCATCGCCGACCGTGCAAATGTCCCCGTCGTCGCACGTCACGCTGTTGGCCAGAAAGACGCAGCCGGTGGCCGGGTCGCAGCTGTCGTCCGTGCAGGCGTTTTCGTCATTGCACACGGTCACATCGAGCGCGACGCAGACGCTGTTGCTGCACGTGTCGCCCGTGGTGCACGCATTGCCGTCCGAGCAGGTCGCGTCCGCCGCCAAGTGCACGCACGCGTTGCTGAAGTCGCACGTGTCCGCGGTGCACACGTTGCCGTCATCGCAGCCGGCGCCGGCGATGAAGTAGCAGCCGGTCTTCGGGTCGCACTTGTCGGCGGAGCACGCGTCGCCGTCGGTGCAGCTCAGGATCGACGTGCCCGTACACTTGCCGGCGACGCACAGGTCGCCCAGCGTGCAGGCGTCCGCGTCGTCACAGGCGGTCGTCTTGGCGACTTTGCTGCAAACGCCCTTCACGCATTCCGCGCCGTAGCATTGGCCCAGTTCGGTCGCCGTCCACTTGCCGGCGCAGTTCGTCGAGGTCACGCATTCGGGCGGCGGCACATCCGGTCCGGTGTCGACGTCGTCCGCATCGCTGGCATCCGCCGCATCGCTGGCATCCGCTGCGTCCGTGCCAACGTCCGCCGTGTCCGCATCGGTACTGGTGTCCTGGGCGTCGCTCGCATCGGTTTTGCCCGACCCATCGCCCGTCAAGACGTCATTGCCCGGTTCATCGGCCGTTGCCACGTCGTCGGTGCCAGCGATGTCGCCGATGAGCTGCGCGTCTTCGCGCTCGGCCTGGGTCGCGTACTTGAACGCGTCCAGCGACGGCACGCCGACGCAGCCCGCCAGCGCCAACAGACTCAGCAGCGGCAAGGCCTGTGCCACAAAGCTCCGCACGGTCGATCCATTGGCTTGACGCATGCTGTCCCTCTCAGAATCGAACGGCTACGCCAACGCCGGTCAGTCCGGGTCCTGGAATCACGGTCACAGACTTGGGCGGCGTTGTCAGCAGCCACCAGGTGCCCACGCCCGCGGCCGCAACGCCCACACCGGTCAGCGCCCAAGCCACGCCCACGCGCGTGTTGATCGACGACGCTTGCGCTTGCGCTTCCGCCGCCGACAGGCCGATGATCTTGCCGTTCGCGTCGACTTCGCGCCGCGCCTTGTCGTACGCGCTGATGTCCGGCGTCGTCGCGGCGTAAATTGCCAGTCCGACAATCGCCAGCGTGGCGCCGCCGCCGACCATCGCCCAGCCTGGCCAGCGCGGCTTGTCCATTTCCGCCGGCTTCTGCACCGTGGCAAGCGCGTCCGTCCGCGGCAGCGTGGCCCCCGCGACGACCTTGGGCGTCGGCAGCGCAACCGCCTGAATCACCGGTTTGGGCTCCGGTTTCGGCTCGGCGTCTTCCTTGGCCTTGCGCGTCATCGAATCCAACCGCGCCTGCGCCTGATTGCGGTCGGGTGCATCGGCTGGCGCCTTGGCCAAATACGCGCGCAGCAAGCGCTCCGCGGAAGCCACGTCATGGGCGGACTGCTCGGCGACCGCGGCTTTGAACAGCAGGTCAAACCGGGTCGGCGCCTGCTTGAACGCGTCCAGATACAGCCCCGCCGCGACCTTGGGATCGTCGCGCTGTGTCCGTTCCGCTTCTGCCACGCGGGACTGCACCTTGGCGCGCTCCAGCTCCGCGAGGTACTCCTTGGCGCGCGTCTGCCGCACCGGGTCGGCGCCGTCCGTCGCCAGAAATTGCTGAAACAGCTCGGTCGCTTTGTCGTTCAATGCGCCCAACTGCGCCGATCGCGCCGCGCCGAACAGGAAATCCGGCTTGGGATCGGTCCGCCACGCCGCGAGATAGAACTCAGAAGCGCGGGAAAAATCGCCACCTTCAAAGGACTTGCTGGCCTGCTGCGCCAACGTCACGGCCATGCGCGCTTTGTCGGCGGCGAGGGCGGGAGGCGCGAGCGTGAGGACAATCGCCAGCGCCGCAAGCAGGCGGCTCAGGGCGCGAAGTGCCGGCGACGCTTGTGCCGTCGCCCGTGGTGCCGTCAAGTTGTTCACCAGCCCAACCCCGCTGCATTGAAACGTTCATCACCGGAGCGGTCGATGTCGCGTTCCAAGCTGCATAGTTGCGGTTACTCCTCGCCTCGTCAAGCGTTCACAAAATGCCACGAGTCGATTGCGCGCCGCGCTACTGCGGCAACAGCTTCTCGATCTGCGCGGTCACCTGCGGATCCAGCGGCTTGACCAGCGGCTCAAAGCGCGCCACCACGTGGCCGTTGGAATCGACCAGGAACTTGGTGAAATTCCATTTGATCTCGCCACGCAGCGCCGGATCCACTTCCTCGGTGAGCGTCTTGTACAGCGGGCTCTTGTCGCCCAGCGCGCGGACTTTCTCAAACAACGGAAAGCTGACCTGGTACTTGCTGGAGCAGAACGTCTTGATTTCCTCCGCGCTGCCCGGCTCCTGCGCGCCAAAATCGTTGCACGGGAAGCCGAGGACGGTGAATCCGCGGCTGGCGTATTTCTGCTGCAGCGCCTCCAGTTGCTCGTATTGCGGCGTTAGCCCGCACTGGCTCGCCGTGTTGACGATGAGCAGCGTCTTGCCGCGGTAGCGCGCCAGCGAAATCTCCTCGCCTTCCAGGGTCTTGACTGTGTGATCGATCACTTTGTCTCCGGTGGCAGGCGCGGTCGGCGCCGCGCCGTTTGCGGGCGGGGCAGGAACGCCGGCGATCTTGACGTCATTCCAGGAACACGCCGTTACGCTCGTGAGCATCGCAAGAAGCAGGAAAGTCTGACGCATCGTGACCCGTCTTCGCCAAACATGGCGCTGGCATTGGATGCTGCCGCAGTCGCCGTGGATGCGCCATCGTGGTCCACAAAACTGCCGCGGCGGCTCGGACTTGGGCAACAGACTTCGCGCGATCAGTGCATGCGCACCGGCAGGATCACCATCGTGAAGCCGTCCCATTGCAGGCGCTTCTGCAGCGCGAACGCCGTCTGGTTGTGCAGCACGCCGTGCCACCACTGCTCGCGGCCAAACATGAGCTTGCCGGCAAAGAACGTCACGTCGTGCGTCTCATCGGCCGCGTGCAGGCACAGCTTCTCCAGCTCTGAGACGATGTCCGTGCCAATCGCCGAGAGGCCTTTGGCGCGCAAGCCCATCGATTCGCCCAGCGCCACGTAGCGCGCCAACGTGTGGTTGACGCCCTCGCGGACGTGCATGAGTTCCGTCTCGTCCTTGAGCGCCGCCGAGTCCACGGCGCCGACCGCGACAAAGACGACGTTCTTGTAGTGGTCGGGAAACGCGCGCAGCGCTGCGGTCAGCGTCTCGTAGCCAATTCCGTTGTAGCCGCCAACAAGGAGCACGGCGGTCGGCGCAACCGGCAGCAGCGGCTTGGGCTGCTCGGTGATGGGCGCCATCGGCGGCAGGTGCCGGTCCAACTGCACCAGTTGGTCGGCCACGTAGTGGTAGTGACGGCGAATCGCCACGAAAAGCGCAACGAGGCCCATCGTCACGAGCAGCGTCACCCATCCACCTTCCAGGAATTTCTCGCTCGCCGTCACGCACAGGATCGCCGCGCAAAGGCCAAAGCCGACGGTGAACAGCAGCGTGTCGCCGATGTGCCGCTCGCGGATGGAGTGCTTCAGCATCCCGAGCATCGACAGCGAAAAGGTCAGGAACACGTTGATGGAATACATGACAACGAGCGAACCGATGTCGCCGCGCGTGTACAGCAGCGCCGCCAGCGACGCGATGCCAATGAGCGCGATGCCATTTTGGGTCGTCAGGCGCTCCGACAGCGCGGCAAAGCGCCGCGGCGCCCAACCGTCCAGCGCCATGTTGGCCAGTACGCGCGGGCCATCCAGAAAGCCCGCTTGCGCGCCCACGACGAGCAGCGCGCCTTCCGCCACGAGCGTGATGACGGAAAACGCCTTGCCGCCGGGCCAGTGCGCCGTCACTTTCTCTGCCAGCACCGCGTTCAGCGTCTGGCCCTCCACGGGATGCACGCCGGCCAGCAGGTACGCGACCAGCAAGCCCGCCGCCGTCGCGGCCAAGGACAGCGCCATGTACGCCATCGTCCGCCGCGCCGTCTTGGCCCGCGGCTCGCGGAGGATCGGCAGGCCGTTGGAGACCGCTTCAATGCCTGTGTACGTGCCGCCGCCCAACGACCACGCGCGGGCAAACAGCAAGAGCATCCCCATCACGCCCAGCGAGGACTTGCTGTGCACCCAGCCTTCTGAGACCTGCTGCGTCAGCGGCAGCCCCTGGTTGTGAAAGAACAGGCCCGTGGTGATGAGGATGATGTGCGTCACGAGGAAGAGCAGGAACACCGGCACCAAAGGCAGGATGGCCTCGCGCACGCCGCGGAGGTTCAGCACGGTCATGCCGATCAGGATCGCCACTTCGCACGACAGCTTGGCGACCTGCCACGACGGCGGCAGGAAACTGAACAGCGCGTCACCTGCCGCCGCGATGGACACGGTGACGGTCAGGACGTAGTCGACGAGCAGCGCCGAACCGGAGACCAAGCCGGGCGTCGGGCCGAGCAGCTTGGTTGCGACAACGTAGCCGCCGCCGCCGTTGGGAAAAATGGCGATGATGCGCGTGTAGGCGATCGAGATGATGAAGACGGTAATCGCGGTCATTGCCGCCATCGCCACGGCCAGCCATGTGTGCGAGCCAAGGGCGGCGAACGCTTCAGGCGGGCCATACGCCGACGACGACAAGCCGTCCGCGCCGAGGCCGACCCACGCGAGAAATGGAATCAGCGAGAGCTGATGGAAAATGGAGTGGTCGGCGAGATCGCGCGGCTTGCCCAGAAGCCAACGGCGCAAGCGCGCAAAACCGGATTGTTCCGGCGGAACCTGATGCATCGGAGCCCCAAACAGTTCAGAAAGATCCGAACAATCAGACGGAGCTGCTGGCCGGCCCACTTGGTCGGTGGCTCGCTCCTCGACGCCTACGGGGTTAGCTGACGGGCTCGGACCGAGAAGTGTCCGTCAGGCGAAGTCTTTCCTTGCGCCAGATTAGCCCCAAAAAGTTGGGTCCCCCGTTTCCGCAGAAGGCGGAACTCGGCGGCGTCATGTTACGTCGTCACAGGCATGCGTCAAGGGCGTGTTGCTGCGGGAATCAGAAATAACTATCCCGTTCAGATGGTTCCAGACGGGTTGCGTCAGAACGGCACGGCAATGGTGCCAAACGGCACGAAGCCCTTGGGCACGCACAGCTTGACCGGCGAGCCGATGAAGCTCGTGCACGGGCTGTCCTTGGCGCACGCGGGATAGCCGACGCCGCACTGCTGGACGCACATCGGCAATGGACTGCCTTTGATGCACAACGCGGCGGGCGTGCAGCCGAGCGGTTCCTGCAGGCAGTCCGCGCCCACGGGCAAATTGCCGGTTTTGAAGCAGAAAGCGTCGCCGCCCCCGAGGTATTCGCACTTCTCGTCGGGCGCGCACACGCTGGCGAATCCGCTGCACGCCTGCGCGCAGAAAGCGCCGGGGTTGCCGGCGGAATCGCCCAGACAAACCAAGCCCTTGGCGCAGGACCACGGCTCCTGGTAGCAGATGCCGTTCTTGCTGACGCCGCCGTCGGGCACGCAGAAGCCGCCCCATTTGCCCTTGGCACACCAGAGTTTCTTGCCGTTGATGTCGCTGGCTGCACAGTCGCCGTCGGCGTTGCACTGTTTGCTGCAGAACGGCGCGGGGCCTTCTTGCCCAACGCAGACATCGCCCTTCTCGCAAGGCGCGGTGAGGCTGCACGCCGCGCCCTGGCCGCCCGCGCCGATGGCCTGACACCAGTGGCCGGATTGGCCAAAGTCGTCGCATGAGAAGCCGCCCGGGCAGGGCGCGCTGTCGCAATTCTGTAGGCAGGACGCGTCTTTTTGGACGCCGTAGCTGGAGCACAACGCGCCTTTCTGGCAGTTCCACGGATCGCCCTGGCACGCGCTGCCGACGGCTTTCTGGCCAACCGGCCAGCAGATGCCATACCCGTCCTGGCCGTAGGGCATGCACCACGTCTGGCCCGGGCAATTCGCGCTGCCGATGGTGCACTGCGCCATGCATTGCCAATTCTTGCCCGCCCCGATGCAGAACGCGCCGGCTTCGCACAGTGTCGGATCGCCTTGGCAATCGCCGCCTTGGCCGAGCTTGCCGTTGGGCTTGCACCCGCTGTAATCCTTGGTGTACGTGAGGCACGTGGCGTTGGCGGGGCACGCGCTGCCATCCGTGCAGGCCTTTTGGCAGAACGCGCCGGGGTCGTAACCGTCGTAGCCGCCGATGCAGTACAGGCCTTCGCCGCAGCCGTAGGGGTTGCTCGCGCAGGTGTCGCCGTTGCCGCCAGCGCCCTTGGGGTAGCAGATGCCCGTTGGATTGCCGGGGTTCTTGGCGCAGTACGCGCCGCCGCCGACGGCCAGCGCCAGATCGCCGCAGTTGGCGTCGACGGTGCATTGCGGGGCGCAGACCGCGGAGCTGCCGCCAAACCCGACGCAGTACAAGCCCTTGGCGCACGAGAACCGGTCGCCGGTGCAATTTCCGCCCACGCCCTGCTGGCCGTTTTGCTGGCAAATGCCCTGCGTGCCGTCGTAGAGGAAGCACGAGAGGCCGCTCGCGCACTCCGCGTCCTTGGTGCACAGCGTCGCGCAGTACGCCAGCGGGTCGCCCTTGTAGCTCTCGATGCAAAGCGCGTACTTGCCGCAGCCACCGAGCGTCTTGCTGGCGCACGGGCTCCCGTCCGCGACGCCGGGCGTGTACGGGAGGCAGCCGCCGCCGCCGGGAAACAAGTTGCACGCCGTGCCGCTGGGGCAGATGGGATCGTTGAGCGCGGTGCACGTTTGCACGCACTTCGCCGCATCGGTGGTCTGGAAGCACCAGCTCTCGGTGCCCGTACAGTCGGATTGGCCGCCGGTCTTGCAGTCGCCGCCTACGGGCTGGTCTTGTTTGCCGCACTGTGTGGCGTTCGGTTCCTTCAGGCAATACGACTGCTTCTGCGCGCCGCTGCCGTAGGTCACGCAGCAGACCAGCTCGCTCGACGGCACGCTCGCGCAGTCGCTGCTGTCACTGCAGCCGTACGGCGTGCAGTACGCGTCCGCGCTGCCCTGGCCGGCGCAGAACGTGCCTGTGGGACAGCTGCTGGTGTTCTTGCAGAAACCGCCGAGCTCGCCGGGCAGGACGGCGACGTCGCCGGCGGGCTTGGTGTCACCGCCAGCGTCGCCGACGACGATGCCGTCGCTGGGAATACTGCCGTCGCTCAAGCTGCTGCCGTCGCCGGCGTCGGGGCCAAGCCACGCGCCGGCATCGTCGCTCCACAACCAGCCGTCGGGTGCGGTCGCGTCCTTGGCGAACTGCCAGCCGTCGCTGAGTTCGCTGCCGTCGAGCGTGCCGCTGACCGCGTCGTCGATGGCCGAGCCGCCGCTGACGGGCACGTCATTGCCGCAGCCGATCGCGAGCAACGCGCCCGCCATGCTCAGCATCATTCGCCACGTGTTTCGTCCGGCCATGTTGCACCTCCCGCACGCCGAGCCTAGCGGGTTTGCGGAGCCGCGTCAGCCTATTGCGTCGCGGTACAGCGCGAGCCAGGCGTCGACGCTCCGCTCCCAATCCGCGTGGCGCAGCACCCACTGGCGCGCGGCACGGGTCATGTCCGCGCGCATCGCCGGATTCGCGCGCAGGCGATCCAGCGCCCGCCCCAGTTCCGCCACATCGTCGGGGGCAAACAACAGCGCGCGCGTGTCCGCGAGGATCGCCGCATAGGCCGGCAGCCGACTCGCGACGATCGGGACCTGCAGGGCCATCAGCTCGGCGAACGTCGAGGGCACGCCGTCTGTCTCGAGCGCTGAAACGGCGACGTCCGCCGCGGCGTACAGACCCGGCAAACGCTCGTACGCGCACGGCGGGGCAAACCGAAGGCGATCCGCGACGGCCAGTTCGGCGGCCAACTCCAGCAACTGCTGCTTGACCGGCAACTCCGCCTCGCGACCGTGCAACTTGAACACGAGCACGTCGTCCGGACCCCGGCGCATGGCGGCAAATCCGCGCAGGATGCGTTCTGGATGGTAGTGCGGCAGCGTCTGCCGCGGGCTGAGGACCACGAACGCGCGCTCGTCGATCGAGAGCTCAGCGCGCCACGCCGCGATCGCGCTGGCCAGCCGGGTGGCGTCAAAGCGCGCGCAATCGACGCCCCACAGCACAAGCTCCTGGCGAATCGGCACCGCGCCCGCGAGCGCCTGCGCGCGATCCAGCAGCGGCTGGCTATCCGCCGTCACCGCCGCCGCACCGCGCACCAACACCCCCATCTGCTGCCAATGCGCGGGCGTGCGCGGAAAATCCGCCTCGTTCAGGTCAGACCCCCACGCCGTCGCCACGTACGGCACCCCCAGCCGTTGCCAGATCAGCTGGCCGGGATGCAGGTAGTTCAAGTGCACCACCTGTGCGCCCAGCGACTTGACCAGCCGCCGCGTCAACGCATCGCGCAACGCCCGCGGCCACAGGCGGGGGAGATGGACGTGCGCGACATCGTGGCCAAATTCGGCGCGCGCGCGGTCAGCGACTTCCGGTGCGTTGACCAGGATGGGCGTGTGGCCGCGCGCCTGCAAAGTCGCAGCCAGCCGCGCTTGATGCGGCGCCTTGGGGTCGCCGTCCAGCAGAATCGTCAGGTGTTGCATCGCGCCTACCGCCCGAGCCGCAGCAGCGTGCGCACCATGCCCGCCGGAAACAGGCTCCGCCGCATCGCGCTCACCGCCGGCGACCACAGCCACGGGTCGCGCAGCAGGCCATTGTGCACCGCCTGCCAAAAGAGCTTGTGCGCGCACGTCAAACTGCCCGCGGCATAGTTGGAGACCGCGGATCGGAAGTACGCGAGTGCGAGGAAACGGTGCCGCCGCAGCGGGTCGGCGAAGAATTGCGGATGCCGCCGGACCATAACCTCGTGGGTCTTGTGGTAGTCGCGATCGTAGCTCACTGACACCTTTGTGCTTTGGCCCAAACGATAGCGGTAGAACACGCCGCCGCAATGCACGACCTGCGCGCCGACTTCCGCCGCGCCGATGTGGAAATCGTAGTCGCCGTTGCCGCGCGCCAGTTCCTGGGCGAAGCCGCCCAATTGCCGCCACAGCGCCGTCTTGTACACGCAAGGTCCCGGCAGCGGCTGACCCGCCAGATAGTCGTCCGGCGTCACGACGTGTGGGTACTCCTTCACGCCCGAGCCACCGTCAAAATAGGTATAGTCGCCGACAACGATCGCCGCGTCGGGCACCCGCGCGATCGCCGCGAGCACGAGCGCCACGCTCTCCGGCACCAACTGGTCGTCGCCGTCCAGGTAGAAATGGTACGGCGTCTCGGTCAGTTCAAACGCCAGGTTGCGCATCGGGTACGGCCCCTGGTTCACCGCGACAGCGACCTTGCGCAGGCGCGGGTGCGTCAGGCTGTCAAACACGGCGCGCGTCTCCGCGTCATGGCCGCCATCCAACACCAGCACGGCCTGCCAACGTTCGTCGGTTTGCGCCAACACGCTGTCCCAGCACTGCTGCAGCTGCGCGCCTTCGCGGTAGCTGGTGATGCCGATTGTGATGAGCAGTGGTTGCGCGCGGTCCGGCATAAACTCCCAATGTTGCTTCAGCTTCCGCTGGTCTCCGACTCTATCTCGCGTTTCTCAGTACGGCCAGATGAGCCGCAGCCGCGCGCGCCAGTCGTGCGGGGCACGCGCCAGCACTTCCTGCCACATCGGGCGGGCCGCGCGCCAGTAGCCGGCCTTCTCGAGGCGCATCGCTTCGTCGCGGTACGTCGTCAGTTCAAACGCCGCTACCGCTTGGTGCGCTTCAAAGCCGGCGCGGTGGTGCCGCAGCAGCGACCAGCGCGAACGGAACACCCGATCGTCGCCGCCCGCGTTCGTCGATGACCAACTGTGCTTGTGCATGCGGTAGTTGTAAAGCGATTCAGCCACATAGACGCCGCGGTAGCCCGCTTCGACGATGCTCAGCCAGAAGTCGTAGTCCTCGTTGCCGATTGAAAAATCGCCGTGGTAGCCGTGCGTCTTGGCCCACGCCGACTTGCGGAACAGCGACGCGCCGCCGATGAACTGCTCGTGATACAGCCGCGTCAGGTCAAAAGGCTCCGCCGTGCGCGTGCCGTGGCGCACGCCAAAAATCCGGTAATCGGTGTAGACAACGCCCACGTCCGGCTCAGCCAGCAGCAGCGGGACGGTCTTCTCAAAAAACTGCGGGTGCAGCGTGTCGTCGGCATCGAGGTTCAGGATCGCTTCCGTCGTCGCGAGCGCGATCCCGTGGTTGCGCACCAGCGCGCGGCCGAGGTTCTGGGGCAGGTGGATGATCTGCACGCGTTCGTCAGCCTGGGCGTCGCAAAGCGCGGGCGTCACGCCGTCCGTCGACGCATCGTCCAGCACGATCGCGCGCCAGCTCGTCACCGTCTGCGCGCGCAGGCTGGCGATACACTCAGCGAGGAACTCGCCGTGGTTGAAGCACGGAATGACCGCCGTCACAGTTGGCATCACGATGCAGCCTCCGCATTGCCGCCGTCTGGCCAGAAGCGCCATGCCAGCCCCGCGCACGTCGCGTGGAGAAGCGCGCATGCCGCGAGTTCAGCGCCCAATTGCCAAAGCGCGGGCCGTGGCCACGTGTGCAGCAGCCCGGTCGCCAGGAGCGCGGCCGGCGCGGTCACCGTTGCCACGCGCACGAGCCGGCCAGCCCAGAACTGCGCGCGCCCGACGCCCTGGTGCTTGAGCGCGACGCCGGGATTGTACCAGGTCGTTGTCAGGAGCTGACTCACGAGCGTGCCGAGCGCGACGCCGGTCAGGCCGATCCGTCCGACCAGCAGGAGACTCAGGGCGAGGTTGCTCGCGCCTTCGAGGATCGAAATCGCCGCGACGCTGCGGATCAGGCCGACGCCGGCGATGTACTTGGAGGCGACCGAGACCGGTGCGGCGGTCAGGATGATGCCGCCCAGGCCCCAAACGATGCCGCGCGGGACGTCGCCCGGCGGCAAGGACAACCAGAACTCGACGAGTTGGCCGACGAACGCCATGAAAAGCACGGCGAAACCGGCGGAAATGTAGAGCGTGCCGTCCATCGCGCGGCGGAAGATGCGCCGCAGTTCGGCGAAGTCGGCTTTTTGCGCGAGCGCCGCGTAGGAGGGATAGAGCGTGCTGGAGATGCGCGAGGCGCCGTTCATGACCGCGCGGCTGGCTTGGCCGACGATCGCGTACGTGGCGACCGCCGCCGTGCCGATGGCACC
This sequence comes from uncultured Myxococcales bacterium, assembly GCA_903842345.1. Lineage (GTDB taxonomy): Bacteria > Myxococcota_A > UBA9042 > UBA9042 > UBA9042 > CAIYBN01. Next base: position 283,578 of record CAIMLR010000036.1, on the reverse strand, counting down.
CGCGATGACGATCTCGTCGGTCTTGAAGACGATGAGGACGATGACGGAGTCGAGGGCGAAGAACGCGCTGTAGCCGAGCAGCTCGCGGGCGACCGGGCGGCTGGCCTCGCGCAGGGCCAGCTTCAAGCCGGGCAAGGCGTTGCGCAGACTTTGGCGGTTCAACAGGCCCGCGACGATGGCGTTGAAGAGCGCGAGGACGGCCAGCGCCTTCATGCCGAGGTCAAAGCGCACGATGGCAAAGCCGCCCGCGGCGTCGATGAGACCGGTGAGGCCGCGGATGCCGTTCATTGTCGTGATGTTCTGGATGCCGTAGTTGCCCGCGGCGAAGATCTGCAGCGGCGTGGCCACGGCGAATTCAAGGCCTTTTACCCCGAGGAACAGCGCGCACGCCGGCACGAGTGCGGCCTGCAAGTGGAAAAGGGGGCCGATGTTCGCAGCGACGCCCCAAGCGATGAGCATGCCGGCGGTACCCAAGCCGATGAAGAGCGCGAGCGTCGTGCTCAGCAGCGCGACCGTGCGTCGGCGATCGCCAGCCGCTTCACTCGCCGCGACAAACCGCGTCAGCACCGGCGTCAGGCCGATATTCAACAGCCCAAGGTAGCCAAGCACGGAATCCGCAACCGCGAGCAGGCCGTATTGCTCCTTGCCCAGATAGTGCAGCAGGTAGGGCGTCAGGAACAGGTAGACGACGAACTGCAGCGCATCGGACGTATAGAACGACGCCAGATTCAGCAGGAACGAGCGGCGTTGTTGCGAGGCATCTTGCACAGGGGCGTCCAAACCAGCGCGCGTATGCGCCAGCGTGCGCCGAGGATGCACCGGATGGCGCGGCGTATCAAAAAGCTTGGGGCTGCAGACGATGACGCGGTGCGTTGCCACGGTTACACTCGCCGCCATGGTCGCAAGGACGCACAAACCACCGGGGCACTGGCCACGCGAACATGGCGCGGCGGCGCAGTTGCTGATTCCGCTCGCCGCGGCGCTCCTGCTGGGCCATCCGAACCCGTCGGCGCTGCTGCTGACGCTGGCGGCCTTGGCGACGTTCGCGGCGCACGAGCCGCTTCTGGTGTTGCGCGGTCTGCGCGGCAAGCGGGTGCAGGTGCAGGAGGGTGCGCTGGCGCGTCGGCATCTGCTGCAGCGTCTCAAAGTGGCGGTTCTGGCGGGGCTTTGGCCGTTGCTGCACGCGTCGCGCGCGGTGTGGGGCGCGCTGCTTCTGGTGGCGCTGTTGGCCGCGGGGCAATTGGCGTTGGCCTGGACGGGCCGGCACAAGTCGCTGCCTGGGGAGTGGCTGGCGGGTGGGCTGTTGGCCATGGGCGCGCTGCCGGTGGCGCTCCTTGCCGGCGTGGCGTTGGCGGCTGCGTGCGTCCAGTGTGCCACGTGGGCGATCGGCTTTGCCTTGATGACGACGGCGGTGCATGCGTGCAAGGCGCGCGCGCTGCACCAGTCGACCTACGCGCGGCTGGCGATCGCGGCGTTGGGCCCGGCGCTGCTGGCGATCGCGGGCGCGCTCCTGCGGCCGCACTGGCGCGCCGTCTTGCCGATGGCGGGTGCGGCGATTCTCCTGACGCTCGTGCCTGTGCGGCTGCGGCACATGACGCGCGTGGGCTGGCTGCTGGCCGTCGCCAGTCTGCTCGGGTTGGCGCTACAGCTTGTTGCGCGCCCTGGAGGTCTGTAGATGCAACGCCATCCGTCGCTGGTGCCGCTCTCTCACGAACATTTTGACGCCTTGGCCGCGGCCCGGCGCGTGCTGACGGCCGCGGACGATCAGCCACCGACGTCGCTGGCAGCGCACCTGCTGCAACTCCCGCTGGATGGCCATTTTCTGGTGGAGGAGGCGACGCTGGTGCCGCTCCTGCCCGCTGACCTGCGCGATCGCCTGCTGGCCGATCACCGCGCGCTTCGTGCGGATTTGGCGCACGCCGCCTCGCCCGAGCCGCACCGCGATCGGCTGCTTGCGGCAGCGCAACGCCTGCACGATCACGTGCGGTGGGAGGAGCGAGTGGCGTTTGCCTGGCTGGAAACCCAGGTGCTGAAGTAGCTACTTCGCGACGGGCTTGGGCACGATCACGGCGTCGACAACGTGAATCACGCCGTTTGACGCCTGCACGGTGCCGATGATGTTGGCGTCGTCGACCTTGACCTTGCCGTCAGCTGCCACATGGAACGTGACGACGGTGCCGTCCGCCATCGAGAGGGTGTCCCCGTCTTTCAGGTCCTTGATCTGCTTGACCGGCACGCCCGCATGATGTTTGAGAATGCGCTGCAGTTCTGCCTTGTTCTCCGGCTTCAGCAGCGTCTCGACTGTGCCCTTGGGCAGCGCATCAAACGCCGCGTTGGTCGGCGCAAAGACCGTGTACGCGCCGCCAGGGCTGGCAAGAACGCCGACGAGATCGCCGGCCTTGAGGGCCGCCACCAGCGTCGTGTGGTCCTTGGAACCTGCAGCGACGCCTGAGACCGTGCCGCCGAGATCGGGGCGCGCTTCTTCCACCTTGGCTGGTTCCGCAGCGGGCGCAGCCGCAGGTGCGGCCTCAGCCGTGGGTGCCGGGGCAGCGGCGGGCGCGGGCGCTTCTTTCGCGCAGCCGAGCAGAGAGACAGCGGCGACAAACAGGACGTACTTCTTCATGGCGAACTCCTCCGCAGATAACGCTGCGGCGATTGGGGTGACGCAACCCGGTTGCGCCGTTGAAGTCGGCAAAACTGCTGGACCATCCGGTCGTCTCGCCATCCGCGCACAGGCTAGGATGTTGGTCTGTGGAGGTCAAACTCCGTTGACAGCCGCCGATTGTGCCCTATCGTGGGCGCAAGTTGTTGACATGAAAAGTCTCTGTCGCGAATCGCCGCGACCTTTCGGTCCGGACGATTTTTCGGACCAGATGGGCCCATTATCACAGGATCGTCATGGCGCGTGATGCCGTGGCACTCCTTTGGCATTTAGACATCTTTGGACAAAATTGTGACAGTCAATCGACTGGAAAGTCCGGCAAGCACTGGACGCAACAAAATGTCGCATCTAAGATGCGCGCAGTTGGGTGCGGCCTGAATGCCCGCCCATACGTTGCTGGCTGTCGCGCTCGCCTGCTTGAGGCGCTCGTTTCGCCAGCTGACCGGTCAGGCGCCAGATTCAACGCGTCAGGCCAACGAGGGAGGAGCACGATGAAAGCCCACGAACCGACATTTCACGCGCGGGGACGCCAGCTCTTGGCAGCCTTCGCCAGTGTCGCTGCGCTTGCCGCCTTTGGCTGCCAGCCGCCACCCAAACCCGGCAGTGCGCCCGCAGGAGGTTCTGGCGGACCTTCCGTGAACCTCGGCGCCTCGGCCTCCATCAAGGACCTGATGGCCGCGCGCGGCTTGAGTGAGAGTGACGTCGATGCGGCGCTCAAGACCTACATGCCGACCGGCAAGAAAGACGACTACCTGATCTTCGCGTCAGGCGGCCAGTCTGGCCAAGTGCTCGTGCTTGGCGTGCCGTCGATGCGGCTCCTGAAAGTCATCGGCGTCTTCACGCCCGAGCCGTGGCAGGGCTACGGGTACGGCGGCGAGAGCAACAAGATCATCGAGAGCGGCAAGCAGGATGGCCGCAGCATCACGTGGGCGGACGTTCACCATCCGAATCTGTCTGAGACAGCGGGCGACTACGACGGCAAGTTCTTGTTCGTCAATGACAAGTCGAACGGTCGCGTGGCTGTCGTCGATCTGGAGGACTTCAACACCAAGCAGATCGTCGTGAATACGCTGGTCGGTTCGGATCACGGCGGCGCGTTCGTCGATCCGAACACCAACTACGTCATTGAGACCAGTCAGTACCCCGTGCCGTTCGGCCGCGCCTACGCGCCGCTGTCCGAGTACAAGGACAAGTACCGCGGTCTCGCGATGTTCTGGAAATTCGACCGCACCAAGGGGCGCATCGACGTCGCGAAGTCGTGGGCGATCGAACTGCCGCCGTACACGCAGGACCTGGCCGATTGCGGCAAGCTGGTCTCTGACGGTTGGGCGTTTGTGAACTCGTTCAACACGGAAATGGCCACCGGCGGCACGCTGCAGGGCAAGCCGCCGATCGAATCCGGCGCTTCGCAAAACGACATGGACTACCTCCACGTCATCAACTGGAAGAAAGCGGAAGAGCTGGTCAACGCCGGCAAGGCTGAGGACATCCTGGGCGTGAAAGTGCTCCGGCTGCCCGTTGCGGCCGCGGAAGGCGTGCTCACGCTGGTGGGCGAGCCCAAGTCCCCGCACGGCGCGGACGTGACGCCTGACGGCACGCGCGTCATCGTCGGCGGCAAGCTGGATACGCACACGACGGTCTACAGTTTCGCCAAAATGAAGGCGCTCATCGACGCCAAGAAATACGAAGGCAAGGACGCGTATGGCGTGCCGATCCTCAGCTTCAAGGACTCGATCGACGGCCAGTGCGAGATCGGCCTTGGCCCGCTGCACACCGTTTTTGACGACAAGGGCTTTGCCTACACCAGCGTGTTCCTGGAATCCGTTGTCGCCAAATGGTCGCTCAAGGACCTGAAGGTCGTGGAGAAGATCCCGGTGCACTACAACATCGGCCACATCATGGCGGCGGAAGGCGACACGGTCAGCCCGGACGGCAAGTGGGTCGTCGCGATGAACAAGATGTCGATCGACCGCTTCAACGGCGTCGGTCCGCTGTATCCGCAGAACTTCCAGTTGATCGACACGACGGGCGAGAAGATGAAGATCCTCGCAGACGCGCCGATCGGCATTGGCGAGCCGCACTATTCGCAGATGATCAAGGCGGACAAGCTCCACCCGATCAAGATCTACAAGCCGGGCACCAACATCTACACCAACGCCAAGGACCCGAACGCGGTGGAATCCGGCAAGGAACGCATCGAGAAGCGCGCGGACGGCACGCACGTGTTCATGACCGCGATTCGCAGCCACTTCACGCCGGACCAGTTTGAAGTGGAAGAGGGCGAGCACGTCTTCATCCACATCACGTCGCTGGAGCAGTCTGAGGACCAGACGCACGGCTTCACGATCAACATGCACAACATCGACTTGTCCCTGGAACCGGGCAAGCATGAAAACGTCGATTTCATCGCGACGAAGGCAGGCGTCTATCCGATGTACTGCACAGAGTTCTGCTCTGCGTTGCACTTGGAGATGGCGGGCTACATGCTGGTGCGGCCCAAGGGCGCGCCGGCGACGATTCCTGTGTCGACAACTGTGCCGGGCGGGCCGAGCACCGAACAGCCCCCCACACTTTCTCCTTGACACTGGACATGGATGTCGCTTGAATGCTCGTCGTTGGGTCGAGCACCGACGCCGACATCCGACTGGACCGTGGGCGCACAGGGAATCCTGGCGCCCACGGACCCCGGTCAGCCCCCCGCGCCGCCGGCATGGTTGCTGAACGCGCAGTCCGACGACACTCATCTCGCAGGTAAACCATGAAAACCCAACACAAAATCTTCCTTGCCGGCCTCGTCGCCTCCCTCGCTGCACTCGGCTGCAACAAGCAGGAAGGCGCGGCCCCCGCGGGCGACAGCGCGGCCGACGGCCCGGCGACCATCACGGTGCCGGCAGGTCTCCTCGACCTCGTGGCCAAAGCCGATCCCAAGCAGGGCGAGGCGCTGTTCGTCAGCAAGGGCTGCAAAGCCTGCCACAACCCCACGGACGTGAAACTCGTTGGCCCAGGCTTGAAAGGCGTGACGGCTCGGCGGTCGCTGACCTGGATGGGAAAGATGATTCTCAAGCCGGAAGTCATGGTCAAAGAAGACCCTGAGGCCAAGAAACTGTTCGCGGCGTTGATGACCCCGATGGCCAATCAGAACGTCGCGGCCGATACGGAATTGCCCGCGCTGCTCGCCTTCCTCAAGACGCTGTAGGGCACGGGCGCTTCACGGCAAACGCCGGAGGGCTCCATGAACACGCAATCGCCAAGTGACAGTCAACCAAATCCCGCGGCGGCGTCACGCAAGGCGGAAAATCGCGCGCGGCTGCAGCGCTGGCTGGTCGTGGTGCTCGTTGCCGCCGCGCTCGTGCTGTGGGTCTTCGCCTACCTGCGGCCGTGGTGGCAGTTCTACCTGTTCGCGCCGCAGTATCCCAACGGCCTGGTTCTTGACATCTCACTCACCGGGTTGGGTGGCGATGCCAAGGAAATCAACATGCTGAATCACTATATCGGCATGAAGGGCTTGGACGAGGCGGCGTCGTTCGAGAGGCAGTGGGCGGTCTGGGGCGTCGGGCTCGTCGGGCTGATGTCGGCGGCGTTCGCGCTCCTCGCCGGCAGAAAGTGGAGTTGGCTGCTCATCGTGCCGGGATTCCTGTTTCCGGCCGGCTTTGTCGGCGATTCCGTGTGGTGGCTCTACCACTTTGGCCACACGCTGGACCGCCACGCGCCGCTGAACATTCCGATGTTCACGCCGCAGTTCCTCGGCTGGGGCAAGATCGGCCAGTTTGAAACCTACGCGATGCCGCTCATCGGGTTCTGGTTGGCGATCGCGGCGTTGGGATCGATGACGTTGGCGATGATCGTGCGCTATCGTCTCTGCCGGACCTGCCCGCTGCATGACAGCTGCGGCGCAACCTGTCCCAAGAAGCTCGTGCTCGGCAACGTCCCGTATCGGGTGAACTGATGCGTCGCCACGCGTCCATCACCGTGACGCTGGTGGCGTTGCTGGGTTGCAGCGCGCCGGCGCCGCGCACCTCGCATGCCAACGAGACGCGGACGGACGTGCAGCACCTGCCGATTCACGGGCTGTACGAAAACGGCAAGATGGACGTGGGGCCGCTGCCGCAACAGCCGACGACGACGGTGGCGGTTGCCCACGATGAACAGCAACTGCGGACCTGGCTGGCCGATCCGGCCGGTCCGCCGGAGATTTGGCTGCCCCAACAGGTGTTTCACGGCGACTGGCAGATCCGCCGCAATGTGCACTTGCACGGCATGGGTCCGGGCACCGTCCTGCAAGGCAGCGGAACGGACACGGTGCTGGACATTGAGGCGGACGGCGCGCTCATCGACAATCTGACGATCGCCGGCACTGGCAGTCGCCACACGCACGAGGACAGCGCCGTCAAGCTGCGGGGCCAGCACAACCGGCTGACGCGGCTCTTTCTCGATCGCGTCCTGTTCGGCGCGTCTCTGCAGGCGTGCCACGATTGCCAACTCGACCGCCTCCACGTCATCGGCCGCGACGGCGTCGCCGAAATGCGCGGCGATGGCATCAAGCTCTGGGAATCGCACGGCTCCACCGTCAGCCATTGCCTCGTGGAAACAAGCCGCGACTTGGTCGTGTGGTACTCGCGGCACGTCACTTTGGACAGCAACGTCGTCCGCGGCAGCCGCTATGGCAGCCACTTCATGTACGCTCATGACGCGATCGTCCGCAATTCTGCGGTCATCGACAACGTTGTTGGCATCTTCGTGATGTACAGCGAGCGCCTGTTGGTCGAGGGCAACGTCCTCGCTGGCGCGCGTGGACCTGCGGGCATCGGCCTGGGCTTCAAGGACAGTGACGACGTCACGGTGCGCAACAACTGGCTCGTGGGCAACACCGCGGGCATGTACATTGACCAGACGCCGCGCTCGCCGGACAAACCGCTGAAGATCGCTGACAACGTCATCGCGCTCAACAACGTTGGCTTGCGCATGCATGCGCAGCCGCACGGCGTGATCGTGACCGGCAATGACCTGCACGAGAATGCGGAGACCGCGGAAGTGGACGGCGGCGGCGATGCGACGACGGCGGAGTGGTCGCGCAACTATTGGAGCGATTATGCCGGTTTTGACCTGAACCACGACGGCACGGGCGACGTGGCCTGGCAGATCAAGCGGCTGTCGACGGAACTGACGGATACGCGGCCGACGCTGAAGTTTCTGCACGGGACGGCGGCGCTCGCGACGCTGGATGGCGTGGCGCGGGCGGTGCCGGTGCTGGCGTCCAAACTGCTGCTGAGCGACGCCTTGCCGGCGATGCAGCCGCACAAACTCAATCAGGTGATGCCATGAGTGTGCTGGTCGTGGACCATGTGTCCAAGCGCTACGGCGCGGTGCAAGCCCTCGACGACGTTTCCCTCCGCATCGGCGCGGGTGAGCGCGTCGCGTTTGTCGGGAGCAACGGCTCCGGCAAGACGACGTTGATGCGCTGTTCGCTCGGCTTGCTCGCCTGTCAGGGCCGCGTGCAGATCCACGGCGCGGACGTTGCCGCGAACCCACAGGAAGCGCTCCGCAACGTCGCGTACATTCCGCAGGTGGCGCCGCCGCTGGACGCGTCCGTGCAGGATCTCGTGCGCACAACCTGCCAACTGCGCGGCCAGCCGGTCCAGCGCGTGGCGGAGTTGGCGGGTGTGCTGGGCGTGGACTACGAGCGCGTCGCCAAAGTGCGGCTCCGCGATTTGTCGGGCGGCACCAAGCAGAAAATCCTCGCCGCGATGGCGCTGGCCGCCGACGCCCAGATTCTGGTTGCCGACGAGCCGACTGCCAACCTCGACACGCAGGCGCGCAACGCGTTCTTTGCGCTGGTTGCGGCGCGGCCGAGCGACGCCGTGCTGATCCTCTGTTCGCATCGCACAAGTGAAGTCCGCCAGCTCGTGGATCGCGTGGTTGAGCTGCGCGAAGGTCGGCTGATCGGCGACGCGCTGCTGCAGGACGTGGTGCGCGACCGCGCGGTGTGCCGGATTGAAGTCGTGCCGGCCTCCGATGCGGCGCTGCTGCCGCTGCAGACATTGGGTTTCACGTCGGTGACGGATGACCTCTGGCAGCGGACGTGCACGCCGGCGGAGAAGCTGGAGCTGATTTCCCAGATCCTGGCGCACCGCGCTGAGATTGACGACCTGCGCGTGCTCGACGTAGATGCTTGGCAGGCGACAGTCTAGGAGTGTGTGATGAAGCGTTTGCTGCTGCTGTTGCTCGTGATCCTGAACGCTGCGTGCGGGCCGAGTGAGCCCGTCGCCAAGGAGCCGGTATGGGGCAAGCAGCCCTGCGAGCACTGCGCGATGCTGCTCTCCGAGAAAGAACACGGCGCGCAGGTGCTGACGCTGGACGACGACCGGCTGTATTTCGACGATCTCGGCTGCCTCGTCGCGTGGCTGGACGCGCACCCGAACGCGACGCGCGCGCAGTGGGTCCGCGCATCCGACGCGCAGACGTGGGTGCCGCTCGCAAAGGCTGGCTTTGCCCCGGCCAAGCATACGCCGATGGATTTTGGCTTCGTGGCGACGGCCAAGCCGGGCACCGTGACCTGGCAACAGGTGACGGAAGCTGTGCGCGCCAAGCTGCGTGCCAAGTAGGAGGTCGTCGTGTACGATGTCCCCCACACAAGCATTTGGCCGTTGCGGCAGAAGCCGGACGCCCGCGTGACCCCTCATCCCTCGCAGGACGTGCGCATGTCGCTCCCCTCCCGTCGCCAGCGCATTGCCGCGCTCGCCCGTTTGGAACTCACGGATTCACTTCGCTCGCGGTGGCTGCAATTTGCCGCTGCGGTTTACATCCTCGTCTTTGGCGCGTTTGTCTGGCTTGGCCTGCGGGAATCCAGCGTCCTCGGCTTTACCGGGCTCTCGCGCGTCGTCCTGAACGTCGCCAACGCGACGGTTGTCGCGGTGCCGCTCGTCGCGCTGGTTGCGACCTGCCAGTCCATCGCCAAGGCGCGCACGTCCGGCCACCTTGAGCTGCTGTTCACCCAGCCCACGCAGCGCAACGACTGGTTCATCGGCCTGCTGTTGGCGCGGCTCGTCGTGCTCCTTGGGCCGCTTGTGGCGCTCCTCGCAACGACGGCCGTCGTCGGGCTCGTGACAACCGGTCAGGACGCGTCGCTGCTGCCCATGGTGGTGCACGCGCTGCTGGTCTCGACAAGCCTCGTACTCGCCTATGTCGGCCTCGGTCTGCTGGTTTCCGCAATCGCCCAATCGCTGGAGCGCGCCGTCGTCTACGCCTTGCTTGTCTGGCTCGCGTCCGTCGCGCTCCACGATTTCGCCCTGATCGGCGTGCTGCTGCAATGGCATGTGCCGGCGCCCGTCGTGTTCGCGTTGGCGGCCATGAATCCGGTGGAGGCGGCGCGCCTCGCCGTGCTCGCGTCCGTCGATCCGGAGTTGTCCGTGCTCGGTCCCGTCGGCTTCTGGATCGCCAATGAGCTGGGCGCCAACCTCGCCTATTTCTTTGGCCTCGCGTGGCCCGCGACCGTCGGCATCGTCTCGCTGTTGATCGCCGCGCGGCTCGTGCGCAAGGGCGACGCCGTCCGTTAGCGCGCATTTGGCCGCGTTGCCATAATTTCACAGTTTGCTTGGGCGCCATTTCGCCGGCCTCGCCGATCGCGAATACCCACTTGTTCGCCGTCGCCTCGCGCCCGTCCGCGGGCCCGTCGTGCTTGACGCCCGAGGGGCGCGTGGTCAGACTCCCGTCAATCGCCATGGCGTGCAAATTGGAGTCGGTTGCGACCCCTGTGAAACGTTTCCGCAGAAGCCGGCAGGACGCCGGATTGCCAATGCTTCCCCTTTTTCTGGACTGGAGTCCCGATGCCGGACGAGCGACAGCCCCCGCCGCCGGCCCCAGCGAGCGTGCCCGCGCCTTTGGGGCGTCCCGCCTCGGCTGCCTACGGTTCTGGCGTCCAGCCCGCGGGGCGGCCCGGTGGGCCATCTGGCGGGTATCGCGGCATGTCCGACGCGACCGTTCTGGCCGATCGCAGCCGCGCCCGGCAGATCGCGGGCTCCGTCGACGCGCTGATTCGCACCGTCCGCACGCAGAACGCGATGACCTCCGGGACCGTGGGCAGGACTTTTGACGTCCTGATGCAGGAGCCGCGGCCCTCACTCCACATCGAGGCGACGGCGCTCCGCGTCGACGATGAACTGGCGCTGACGGCGGATGAGGACCACGGCCGGTGGCTGCTGCCCGCTTTCATGGCTGGCCTCCGCCGCGTGCAGGCGCAGGAAGACTGTCGCCCTGAAGATTTGCATGCGCTGGCGGCGGAACTCGCGGCACTGAAGCTCGTGCCGCGGCAGCTCGAGCAGTTTGCCGACTGGCTGTGGTCCGATGGCCTGGAGGGCTTCGACGCGGAGCTGCACACAAGCTTCGCGGAAGTGCTGGATCTGACCGATGATCCCGCTCGGCAGAAGCTGCACATCGGCGCGGTGCGCGCGGAAATGGCGATGACGCTGGCGAGCGATGTGCAGGTGACGGTCCGCGATCTGGACGCGGCCGCGCTGCTGCAGGAATTCCAGACGCCGCTGGATGCGTTCGCCGCGGCGGCGCGCTCGGGGCGGCTCGGGCTGACTGCGGAGGAAGCGGAGGAACTGCGCAAGGCCGTGGATGAATCGGCTTTTTGGGTGCGCCAGGAGATCTCCCTCGCGCTCGCGCATCCCGCGTTGCGCAAGGCGCTGCCACCCGCGCAAGTCGCGCGGTCACTGGTGCGCGTCGCGGCGGAGTCGTTTGACAGCGACTTCCTGGGCCTGGTGGCTGCGCTCTCGCAGCACCCGGACGACTACGCAAAGGCAGTGATAGCCGCGCTTGAAAATGAGCCGGTGGGCGACGCCATCGCGGAACGTTCGCCGCTGACCGAGGCCGGCTTGCAGCGGCTTCTGCATTTGTTGACCGGCCAGTCGGCAAAATTCGCCACCGGTATTGCCCGCGGCTTGTGCGAACGGGCGTTCGCGGACAGCGCCAAGGGCGGCACGGCCGTTGAGATCGCCACCGCGCGGCTTGCCAGCTCCGTCGGGATCCGCAAGTTCGTCCAGATGATCGACATCGCCAAGCTGTCCCCCGGCGCGCGGACGTCCCTGGCGAGCATCGCGATCCAGGCGCAGGCGGACGGCGAACTGTTGGGCGTAGTGCTCGCGACGGTCCCGACGAACGCGGCGTTTGAGCTTGTGCAGCGCTTGCCCGCGAGCACGGTCGCGCGCCTCGACACGCTGATGGCGCGGCTGTTGCGCGAGACGGGCCCCCGCGAGCGCCATACGCTGACGGGCATCCTGCTGGCGCCCGAGCGTGCCAATGGCGCGAAGCCGCTTGTTGACGTGCTGGTCGAGACCCTGGCCGACGGCTGGGAATTGCGGACCATTCGCCTTGTTGCCGCCGGCGCCGTCCGGCAGAACACAGCGGCGCCGTTGGTCGGTCTGATGCGCGGCACGCAGGCGCCGCCGGAAGTGCGGTTGATGCTGCTGGAGGTGCTGGCGCGCTCGCCGTTGGCCGATGAAGCGTTGAAGTGGCGCTTTTCTGAGCTGATGGACACGGAAGCGATGCGCGCCCGGTTGGCGGAACTGCGCAAGGAGCGGAAGCCTTGAGTCAAGCAAGTCAAACGCTCGAAACGGCGCAGTCCGGCGTCTTTGACCACACCGACAATACGCCGACGGTCGCGCTGCTTGAGCGCCTCTTCGTGCTCATCAAGACGGTCGGCACGCTGGGGACGACGCATCCGCAGGCACTGGAAGGCGCGGGCACGATGCGCGACGCTGTGGCCAACGCCAAGCCGCCGTTTTCCCTGCAATTCGTCCGGGAGGCGACGTTCCGCGATCGAACGCTGCTGCCGCTGGATTTGGAAGGTTTTCAGCGCTCGCAAGTCCTGTCGCGGGCGATGAGCCATTGTGGCGTGCAGGAACTGTCGTTTGAGGCGATTCCGGGGCCCGCGGAGTTGCTGAAGTTCGCGCAGGTCCTCGCGCGCGGCGCCCAAGGGCCGACCGATTGGCTGGAGTCGCTGGCGCTGAGCGGGCTTTCCTGGCGGGAGATCGCCGGCGCGGGCTGGGGAGCGGAGTCCCAGGCGATCGACGCCGACCTTTTTGCCGTGACGCAGTTGGCGCTGGCGATCGCTGAGGCGGAACGGCTGGTGGCCGATCGCAACGCGCCCTGGCATTGGACCGCGGGCGTCGGTGTGGTGCGCCGTCTGGAGCGGGCGCTGGAAGTCGATTCGGCCGCGGCGGATCGGGCGTTGGAACTCGCACCTGCGCCGTGGTCGCCCGGGCGTCGCGCCGTGGCGGTGACGATGCGCGTCGTTGCAGTCTTGCGGGAAATGGGCTCGTTGGCGGGAACCACACGCGCTGCGGGCCATGCGGCGTTGGTCCTCGGCGTCTTTGGCATGGCGACCAACAACGCGCTGACGATGCAGGAAGCCGCCGCCACCGGCCTGCCGTGGTTGCTGGCCACGACGCTGGAGTCGGCGGGCGGCGCGGCGCGGCATCGCATTCGCGTGTGTGCGCTGCTCAACGCCGTTCATCGGCGGACCGCGTTCCACGGGCGCTGGGTCGGCGCGATTGGCCTCATCGATGTGCTCTATGAACTCGAGCGGCGTCGCCAAAACGACAAGCAAAGTGTGCAGTTGTCGCTGGCGGATTTGCTGGCGGGTGCGCTGGCGGAAGCGCAGTCGCAGCTTGACCCCGCTTGGCTGCGCGCGCTTGTGGCGACGGTGGGTGAATTGCCGCCGGGTGCCCGCGTGCGGCTGGCGGACGGTCGGGTGGGTGTGGTATTGGAGCCCGGCCCGTCGGGTGATCCGTGGCGCCCGATGGTGCTGGTGCAGGGGCAAATGGTCGAGCCGCAGCAGCCAGTTCGGCTTCAGGCGGCGGTCGGCCAGGCGCGCGCGTAGCAGGAAGCGATGACCCTGGAAATCGGCGAACGGGTTCTGGATCGCTACATCGTCGAGGGCGTGCTCGGTCGCGGCGGTATGGGCGAGGTGCACCGCGGTCGGCACGAGCGGCTGGGGCTCGTCGTCGCGCTCAAGATCCTCACCAATACGTCCGCGGATCTGGAGAAGCGCTTTGAGCGCGAGGCCCAGCTGATGGCCCGCGTGCGGCATCCCAACATCGTCGCGATTCTCGATTTTGGCCAGACGGCCAAGGGCCTGCCGGTCATCGCGATGGAGTTCATCGATGGCGAAGAGCTTGGAGCGCGGCTCCGGCGGCTGCGGGTGTTGCCGTGGCCGACCGCGGTGCACATCGTCCGCGGCGTGCTCGCGGGCCTGGGGGCGATGCACGCCGCCAATGTCCTGCACCGCGACCTCAAACCGGCCAATGTCGTGATCGCGCCGGGGACTCCGGAACTCGTCAAGATCATCGATTTTGGCATCGCGCGGCCCACGGAAGGCAACGCGGGTACGCAGCTGACGAGTGCCGGCGCGGTCATTGGCACGCCGGCCTACATGGCGCCCGAGCAGCTTCTGGGTTACGCGATCGACGCGCGCGCCGATCTCTATGCAGCCGGCTTGATGCTGTTTGAGCTGCTGACCGGCGGCCTGCCGCACGCGGGTCCAGCCAAGGGTGGTCAGGACATGTCGGGGGTCCTGCGCCGTTTGCAGCAGCCACCGCCCGCGGCCGTGGCGCCCACGCACATGCCGCAGGTGCCGCGGTCCCTGCAGCTGTTGCTGTCAGCGGCGCTGGCGACGGATCCGGCGCTGCGGCCGCCAACGGCTGGGGATTTCATCGCGGCGCTGGACCGTGTCGCCGCCGAGCCCGCGCAGGCGGCTCCCTCGACCCAAGTCGACGTGTTCGGCGAGACGATGGTCCACACGGACGGCGAATCACCGATCTCCCAGGCCATTCGCCAGTCGCAGCTGCAACAGCCGCAGGTTTGGCAGCAGCAGCCGCCGCCGCAGTCGGCGCAGGGTCCGACGCTCGCTGAGCCTTGGCCACGGCCGTCCTGGCTTCCGCCACAGGAGCCGCCACTGCAGCCGGTGCAGGATACCTTCCGATCGCCGTCGGGCAGTTTTGCGCCGCATACCCAGACTTCCCCCGTGCGGCCGATTCCGCCGTCCGGGACGCACGCGCTGGCGCCCATGGCGGAGGGCGTCCGCTATCTCGTGGCGGCGAAGCTGCCGCCGTCGCGCCTGCAGCAGCCTGAAGAGCGGCGGTGGCTGGCGAGCCTGCTGGGCGCCCACGGCCGGAGTTTTACCCTCGGTCAGCAGTTCTGGTTCGCGTTGCAGCTGCACCCGATGCCGGCGATGGACTCCGGCAAGGTGGCGCGCGAGCTGCTGGAACGGCTGATGGCGCGCTACGGCCAGAACGCGACAACGCGCGTGCGTTTGGTGGACAGCGGGTTCTCGCTGACACCCGCGCAACTGACTGGGGCGCAGCCGCTGCCGGATACCTTGAGCCACATGCTGAGCGATTTGACCGGCGCCTGAGGGCCAGGGCGCGCCGTTCGGCGGTATCGCCCGGCTCGCAACGCGCGTACGCTCCAGCGTGCGATGCCGAGACCCTTCTTCCTTCACGTCTGCCTGTTCCTGTGCTGCCTCGGCTGCAGTGCGCCACGCGTGTTGACGCCAACACGGCTGCCGGCGGTTGCCCCCGATCTCTTTGCGCCCTACGCCGCGGACCTGACGCGGATCGTGGCCGCCGCGCGCGCCGATCGCGGCGCCTTTGAGAAGCTGACGCGCTTGTGCGATGGCATTGGCAATCGCCTGTCTGGATCCCCAGGTCTTGAGCGCGCGGTCGCGTGGGCGCAAGCGGTCCTGCGCGCGGATGGCCTCGCCAACGTGCACGCGGAGCCGGTCACTGTGACCCACTGGCTGCGCGGGCAGGAATCCCTGGAATTGCTGACGCCGCGGTCGGCGGCGCTGACGATGCTGGGACTGGGTGGCTCGGTGGCGACGCCGCCCGATGGCCTCGTCGCTGAAGTCGTGGTTGTCCACGACGAGCAGGAGCTCAAAGCGCTGGCCGACCGCGTCCCCGGGCGCATCGTCCTGTTTGACAATCCGATGCCGGCCTACACGCCGGAGTCCGGCGCGCACTACGGTGAGACCGTGCGGTTTCGTGGCCATGGCGCCGCGCTCGCGGGCAAGCTGGGCGCGGTCGCGGTGTTGGTGCGGTCGGTCACGGCGCGCAGCCTGGCGACCCCGCACACCGGCAATACCCGCTATGACGAGGCGGCTCCCCCGATTCCGGCGGCGGCCATTGCGACGGAAGACGCCGCGCTGTTGAGCCGCTTGGCGGCGCACGGCGAAACGGTGACTGTGCGGCTGAAGATGCAAGCGCGGACGGTGGGGACGGCCATGAGCGCCAACGTGCTGGCTGAGCTGCCGGGGCGGGAGTCGCCGGAGCAGGTCGTGGTGATCGGCGGGCACCTGGATTCCTGGGATGTGGGGCAGGGCGCGCACGATGACGGCGCTGGTTGCGTGATGGCGATGCAAGCCGTGGCCCTGCTCAATCGGCTGGGGATCCAGCCGCGGCGGACGATCCGCGTGGTGCTGTGGACAAACGAGGAGAATGGCCTCGCGGGCGCCAAGGCGTACGCGCAGGTGCATGCCGGCGAGCTGGCGCACCACGTCGCAGCGTTGGAAGCCGATTCAGGCGCATTCCAGCCCGAGGCGCTGACCGTGGAAATCGAGGACGCCGAGCAGCAGGCCAAGGCGGCGTTGCAGTTGGCGCAGCTTGTGGCGCTGTTGCCGCAGATGCGGCTGGCGATTCGCCAAGCTGGCTCGGGCGCGGACGTCGCGGCGCTGAAGTCGGCCAACGTGCCGCTGGTCGGCCTCGTCATGGAGAGTTCCACGTATTTCGACTACCACCACACGGCGGCGGACACGCTCGACAAGGTCGACCCGGCGCTGCTCGCTGAGGGTGAAGCGCTGTTCGCGGCGCTTGCCTACGTCCTGGCACAGTGGCCCGGCGAGCTGGGGGAGTAGCCGAACACGATGGCGATTTCCCTGCTCCAGCCCATGCACCGCTTGCGCGCAGCCAACCGCGTCTGGGGGCTGCTGGAGGTGCTGACGTGCTTCATCGTCAGTCGGCTGGTGTTTGCCCACCTCGGCGTGCACTTTGACGCGACGGGTTTGGATCGCTACTGGCAGTTTCTGCCCACCGAACTGCTGCGCACCGACCTCCTCCGCAGCCTCTGGTACCTGCACGCCCAGCCGCCGCTCTTCAACGCGTTCCTCGGCGTCGGCGTGCAGCTGTTTGGCGATCCGGCGGCGTTCTTCCACGGCGCCTTCCTCGCGCTCTCGCTGGCCATGCACCTCGCGCTGTTCCGCATCCTCATCGCGCTGGCGGTGCCGCGGCCCTGGGTTGTCGCGGCGCTTGTGCTGTTCAGCCTGAACCCGAGTCTCGCGACCCACGAGAACTGGCTCTTCTACGCGCTGTGGGAGGCGGGGCTCCTGCTGTTGGCCGCGCTCGCGCTTGCGCAGTTCCGGGTCGCGCATCGGCCGGGCGCGCTGTGGCTCTGGAGCGGCGCGGTGACGGTCCTGATGCTGGCGCGCGCGGCGTTCCACCCGCTGTGGCTGCTGCTCGTCGTTGCGCTGTACGCCCTCAGCCGATGGCGCAAACGTCAGCCTCTGGATCGCCGCGTGTTGCGCGCGATCCTGCTGCCGCTGCTGCTGGTCCTGCTGTGGATGGCAAAGAATCAGCTCCTGTGCGGTGACTTTTCCACGTCGTCCTGGCTGGGCATGAACCTGGCGCGCGCCACTGTGACCGCGCTGCCGGACCCGCTGCTTGAAACGGCGATCGCCAAGGGCGACCTGACGCCGTTCGCGCGCATCGGTCCATTCCGTCCGCTCAAGGAATACGGCGCGCTGCTGCCGCCGCAACCGCCGACGGGGATTCCGGCGCTCGATGGCGACAACTTCAACAACCTGCAGTACGTGCGGGTCGCCCATGCGCTGCGGCAGGACAGCCTGTATTTCATCGGCCACTTTCCCGGCGATTACCTGACCCGCGTCGGCGACGGCGCGCGCATCTATCTGGAAACGACCAACCACAACGCGCAGTTGCACGATAATCGCGAGAAATTGGCGCCGTTGGAGGACGCCTACAACCTGGTTCTACGGCCGGGCGACTCGGCGCTGCCGATGCTGCTGGCGGTGCTGCTGGCCCTGGTCGCGGGGCTGCACGCGCTGCTTGCGCGCACGGTCACGGTGCCGCTCGCGCGGGACGATTTGCTCGCGGCGTTCCTGACTGGAACGGTGCTGTGGGTCACGCTGGCCGGGACGCTGCTGGAGTACGGGGAGAACAACCGCTTCCGCTTCGCCATCGACCCACTGCTCCTCGTGTTGCTGCTGCAGGCGGCGGGCCAGTTCCGCAAGCCGATTGACCCTGCCCAGCCGTGACGGCTACGCTGCGTGAACTGGCGCCATCGGCGTCGTTGGAGCTTGGCGTGAAACGATTGCACCTTCTTGGATTCCTCCTGCTTGCCGCGTGCGGCGCCAAAGCCACCGCAACGGACGACGACGTGGTCAGCGCCGCCGATTCCTCCGACGTTGTCACCGGCGATGCCGCAGTCGACATTGCCAGCGACGTCTCCGTGGCCTTTCCGGACCTGCAACCGACGCTCTGCTTGCCACCCGCGCCCGTCGACATGCTGGGCTATGACCGCAACTACCCGCTCCTGCACACGCAGCCGCAGTCGACCTGGAGCTTTGTCCAGGACAAGAACTGGTACCTGCTGACGGTGCTGCAGCAAGTCCCGGAAGCGAAGGCCGCGCTGCTGGCGGATCCGACGCTGCTGGCATTGGCACAGGACCGCGAGTCGCGCCTGCGGTTGGCGGCGGCGAAATGCGCGCCGACGGCGACTTGTCTGCCCAAGGATGATACGTGCGCGGCGGCGGAAACGGCGGCGCAAGAAGCGTGCCTGCGACCGCAAGTGACGTGGACGCCGGACGAGATCACGGCGACGGCGGCTCAGGTTGGCAAAGTGTTGGCCAAGACGACGGTGGCGCAGAAGCACCTGCGGCCCAGCGGGCGGTACGCGCCGTATGTCACAAAGAGCGACGAGGCGCTGATCGCGGCGGCGACCGTGGACGCGCTGACGACGCTGCAGTCGACGTTTGGCGGTATTGCCGGGGATCATCCGAATCTGCTGCTCGGCTTGCCGGCGGTTGCCACGAACCATCCGGACGCGATGCAGTTCTTTGAGCCGCTGCTGTGGACCGCCATCGACCTGATGAAAGGCATCAATCAGGATCAAGCGGGTCGTGACGAGCCGCTCGCCGACGGCGCCAACAAGCTCGCGCTGGAGCGGATGAAGACCCTCGATTGGAGCCAATGGCGGTTCTCCGTTGTGCTCGGGCTTGGCTGGGGCCCGGACGACGCGTCGCCGCTCTCCGAATTGGGCCGCGAGCACTGCGACGTCATCGCGTCGCGGTTCCAGGCGGGTTTGGCGCCGTTCATCATGCTGACAGGCGGCCACGTGCATCCGTCCGACACGACGCCGTATGCGGAAGCGCTGGAGATGAAGAAGTACCTGATGGCGACCTATCAGATCCCGGAGAACGCGATCCTGGTCGATCCGCATGCCCGCCACACGACGACGAATTTCCGCAACATCGCGCGGCAGTTCATGATGTACGGGATGCCGATGGACAAGCCGGGGCTGTATTCGTCGGACACGGCGCAGACCTTCTACACGCTGCACATCGACGTCCGCTGTATGCAGGATTTGGGCTACCTGCCGTACCGCACCGTGCAGTCGCTGAGCGAGAACGACAACTGCTTCCTGCCGTCCGCGGCGTCCATGTTCTACGATGCCCGCGACGACCGCGATCCGTGAATGACGCGTCGCGTCAAGTCGTGGACATGGTTGAAATGTTGGTTCAGGATGCGGCAATTCCCGACGTCCATCCGTCGAGGGGATCGAGGTCGTTTTGACCAAAAGCGCCGCGCCGGACAGCCAAATCGCCCACCAAGAGACCCTGGAACCAGATGGGCTCGATTCCCGTCTTGGCGTCAGTCCGCGGCTCATCAGTTCCATGACGACCGCCTTCGATGCGCAGCGCCCGGTGAGCCGCGGCGTTGATGCGCTGCCGACGATCGAGGTCGGCTATGAAATCGACCATTTCCGCGTCGTGCGGCAGATTGGCCAGGGCGGCATGGGCCGCGTGCTGCTGGCGCGCGACACGCAATTGGGTCGCCTCGTGGCGCTCAAGCTGATTCGGGAAGACCGGCTGGACAAGCTGGCGCTGGCGGCGTTCCTGGAAGAAGCGCGGATGACGGCGGCGCTCTCCCATCCGAACATCGTCACCATTCACCACATTGGCCGTTGGGACGACGCGATGTACCTCGCGCTCGAGTACGTGGAAGGCGGCTCGCTGCGCGATCGCCTCGGCGGTCATCTGCTGCACGCACGCGAGGCCATGCGCATGGCGCTCCCGATCGCCCGCGCGCTGGAGGCGGCACACGCCGCGCTGATCAGCCACTGCGACCTGAAGCCCGAGAACGTGCTGGTGCCGCCGGACGGTCGGCTGCGCGTGGTGGATTTCGGCATCGCGCGCGTGATCGACAATCGGCCGTGGGATGAACGGCAGGCGGGCAAGGCGCACGTCGCGGGCACGCCGGGTTACATGGCGCCTGAGCAGTGGCTGGGCGAGCCGCTGTCGGCGGCCGTGGATATCTGGGCGCTGGGCGTGATCCTGTATGAAATGCTCATGGGCCATCGGCCATTTGAGGGGCCGAACAACGATGGTCGCCCCATGCACCTGCGCGTGCTCGATCCTGAGCTGCACGCGCCGCCGTTGGTCGGGCTGTCCGAGGAGTTCCGGCAGCTTGTCGACGGCATGTTGGCGCGTCGACCGGCGCTGCGGCCGACGGCGGCAGAGGTTGCCCACGGGCTGGAGCGGCTGCTGACGCGCGACGAGGGTGCCGTGCCGTCCGCGGACGTGCCCTTTCGCGGGCTCATGCCGTTTGAGGAGCGCCACGCGGCGTTCTTCTTTGGCCGGGAGACCGAGGTTGACGCGGCGGTGGAGCGGTTGCGCACGGCGACAATCCTCCCGGTTGTCGGGCCGTCGGGCGCCGGCAAGAGCTCGTTTGTGCAGGCAGGCGTGATTCCGCGACTGCGCGAGCAGGGGCCGATCACGGTGCTGTCGCTGCGTCCCGGGCTGCATCCTCTGGCCGCGCTGGCGGCGCGTCTTGTGGGGAGCGAGACAATCGAGTCCAAACGCGAGGCGCAGGCGCAACGCGACGCGGCGATGGAGTTGGCGGCGACGCTCCTCGACCGTCCCGGTCAAGCCAACGTCTTGCTCCACGGCCTGGCGGATGCGACGGGCACGCGCGTCGTGCTGTTTGTCGACCAAATGGAAGAAGTCGCGACGCAGGGCTGTCCGCCAGAGGAAGCGCGGGCGTTCCTGGACGCGGTCGCGCTGGCGGCGGACGCCGTCGACGATCAAGTGCGCGTGGTTGTCACGCTGCGCGACGACTTCCTCGCGCGCGTGGCAGTGGGCGAGGCGATGACCGCGGCGCTGACCAACGTGCTTGTCGTGCAGCGGCTGGACGACCAACTGCTGCGTCAAGCCGCGACGCTGCCGCTGACCCGGCTGGGTTACGCGTGGGACGATCCGGAGGTCGTCAATCGCATCGTCGCGGAGTTGCACGGGCTGGCGTCCGCGCTGCCGCTGCTGCAATTCGCGTGCGCGGCGCTGTGGGAGCGGCGCGACCAGCGCAATCACCTGCTGCGGCGCGCGGACTACGAGGCGATCGGCGGCGTCGCAGGCGCGCTTGCGGCGCACGCGGAAGCGGTGTTTGACGGCCTGTCGCCACAGGATCTGGAGATGGCGCGCGTGCTCCTGCTCCGGCTTGTGGCGTCCGATGGTGCACGGCGGGTCGTTCCGCGGTCGCGGGCGCTGGAAGGCTTGGGCGAGCCAGGTGAACGACTTGTGGAGCGCCTGGCCAATGCGCGTTTGCTGACGGTCCGGCGATCGCGCTTGACCGCCGCGGGTGAGGCGGTCCTTGAACTGGCCCACGACTCCCTGCTGCGCGACTGGCCGCAGCTGCGCAAGTGGCTCGACGAGAGCTCAGAAGAACGCCTGGTGCTCGGTGAAGTGGAGGACGCCGCGCGGGTCTGGCAAGGTCGCGGTCGTCCGCCGCGCG
This sequence comes from uncultured Myxococcales bacterium, assembly GCA_903842345.1. Taxonomy (GTDB): domain Bacteria; phylum Myxococcota_A; class UBA9042; order UBA9042; family UBA9042; genus CAIYBN01. The sequence continues at coordinate 261,840 of CAIMLR010000036.1, read as the reverse complement.
AGGTGTGGCCATTGGAAGGCGTGCTCGACGCGCGTCGGCGGCTGCGCGCGGAGGCCTCGGCGCTGTCGCAAGCTGGGCGGGATTTTCTGGAGCTGGGTGAGACGCTGGGTCGGCGTGACCGGCGCCGCAAGCGATGGGCGCTCGTTGGCAGCCTCGCTTTGGCGTTGCTCATCACCGTGACGTCCGTGGCCGCGGCGCTGGCGTTTGCCCGCAAGGAGCGCGAGACCCAACGTCAGGCGCGGCTGATCGAGAGCGCCGCAACCGAGCGGGCGTTGGCGGCGGCCGATACCGGGCTCGTCGCGCTGGACCTCCAGCTTTTTGACTGGGATGCGCAAAACCTCCGCGCGCAACCCGTGGCCGCAAGCGAGTTTCCGCAGCTCGCCGTGGCGCTCTGGGAGGTCGATGGGCCAGACGCGGCCACGCCGACCCGTCCGCGCGAGGGCCATTTTGTCCAGCTCTCCGCGCCGGAGACCGCCGATCGCCACTGGCGCGCGCAACTCCAGACGCGCTCTGGCCCCGTATTTCTCCAGATCGCCGGGCGTGGTCGCGGCAGCGAGCGCTGTCCGCCGTCGTGGCTCAAACTGCCGCATTTGCCCGGGTGGAGCCAGCGCGCCCATGGGCCCGTGCCCTTGCCGCTGTTGATTCCGACGTGCGCGGCGGCGCGCGCCGATCTCGTCGCGATTCCCGCGGGGCCGTTCCTCCTCGCCGGCGAAGGCAATCCGCCGATCGCGGGGCACCTGACGCCGGACGCAGAGCGGCAGATCGACCTGCCGGCCTTTGCCATCGACCGGACGGAAGTGCCCAACGCGTGGTTCGCCGCGTTTGTCGCCAATAGTCCGGCGACCGGCGTGCTGGCGCCCGACTACCCGAGCAACATGCGTCGGCAGGGGCTGGGCGAGCCGGATCGCCCCGTCGTCGCCGTCGATGCGCCGACTGCGGATGCGTTCTGCGCGTGGCTCGGCCAGACGCTCCCGACGACCGAGGAATGGACCAAGGCCGGTCGCGGTGGCTTGACGCTGGACGCCGCCGGGAAGGTCGTGAATCCGGTTCCGCGGCGCAATTTGCCGTGGGGGCTTGCCGCGCCGAGTGCGCAGTTCAACCTGCGGAGCGCGGACGATCCGTGGGCACTCTCGGCACCCGTGACGGCGGACACCGCGGGTGCGAGTCCGTACGGCGTGCTCGGTTTGGCCGACAACGTCGCAGAATGGACCGCATCCGCGCCACCGGGCAACGCGCATGCGCTGCGCACGATCCGCGGCGGCGACTGGGGCGCGGAATGGGCAGATGGCATGCATTCCCTCGCCGTTGAGAATCAGCGCAGTCCACGGTTCTTCAGCTTCAGCCTCGGATTTCGCTGCGCGCAGCGTCAGAAAACTGCGACCGGCGCGCCTTGACGGCCGCTGCACGTCGGGCCAGCATCGATTTCCTGACCCCCTCAAGGAGATTTCGGCATGACATACCCCACTCTTCCGGCCTTTCAAGCGATCGGCGTCGCCGTTCACGCCACCATCACTGCGTTTGACACGAGCACCGGCGCGTTCAGCTTCACCGTCGCTGGCGTGTCTTACGCGGCGAACTGGAACACGGACGTCCTCGTCAACGCCATCACGACAATCGGCCGCGCTGTCGGCTCGGTCGGACGCCTCAACTTGAAGGCCGCCAAGGCCGCGACGTTGCGCATCACCGGCGTGCAGAGCGCGGGCGCGAGCTATGGCGGTACCGACTACAGCAGCTACACGTCGTTCAACGCGACCGTCCGCCTCGCCAACGGCAACGCCGTCACGTTGACCATCAACGGCAACCCGTACGCGGTGGATTGGGGCAACCCCGCGCACGTCTGGAAGGACACGCCGGAGACGACGATCACGCCCACTGTTGGGAGCATCGGCACCGTCAGGCTGGGCGACGCCTTGGGCCGCAGCGACGGGTTGATCTCCGGCGGCGGCGATAAGTGGCCCGCGACCTTGCGGCGCAACGGCATGGCGGACCTGCGGGTGTTGCGCGCCGGTCCGAGCGGGGAAGTGTGCGTGCTCGGTGCCGGCGATGTGCCCGTGCGCGACAGCCGCGGGACCGTGGCAATCTGGCGCCTGACTGCGGATGACGCTGGCCTTGAAGGTTTTGATCCGGCCGACGCAGGACCGCAAACCGTCCGGATTGACCACGTGCTCAAGGCGCGTCTGGGCTTGCCGTAGCCAGCGCGACAAGCGTGCACCGTTCCGCGTCGGGCGCTTCCGCCAACGACGCCGGCGTCGCGAAGCCGGAGTTGGCAAAATCGTGCGGATCGACACCGCGCAGCGCGAGTTGCACGCGACAGCCCAGCCGACGCTTCAGCGCGAGCGCCAACAGCGGGCCATCCCCCGCCGCGCCCAGCGGGAGTTCGTGGGCCAGTCCGCCGACCCCGACGCCGCAGCCAAGCAGCCGCAGCACCGTTGCCCCGTCGATGAGCGCAGGCGGATTGGCAAGCTGCGCCAACACCCGCTGCGCTTGCGGGTCCGCGGTCAACAGCGCGTCGCCGACAGACAGCGCGCCCGCCTCGCCGTGGCCGACCAGATCGAGCACCGCCAGCGCGCCAAACGCCCGCTCGAGCTGCAGGCGCCGCAGCGCGCTCAACGCTTGCCACAGGCTGTCAAACCGCACGATGTGCACCCGCGCATCGCGGACCCGCGCCACACACGCATCCAGCCCGGCGTCCTCGCCCGGCAGCCTTTCCACCAACATCGCGTGTGGCCGCCGCGTCGTCATCCGTGCCTCCAGGGGCAGCGTCCGTCGCCCCGCCGCGGTCGTCAAGATGTGGATGGACACCGCCGGCGCATTGGGTCACGATCCCGGCAACAGTTGGCGTCTCCGTAGGAGTTTCCAGTGTCTACCCCCCCGCCACGCGTGAAGGAGTCGGGCGATGCGTCGTTTCACACGACGCAGGTCGACGTGCAGCGGCGGCTTGACGACACGTTCGACGCGCTGGAAACGCCGGCGATTGGCCTGCACATCGACCATTTTCGCGTGCTGCGCCAGATCGGTCAGGGCGGCATGGGCCGCGTGCTGCTGGCCCGCGACACGCGGCTGGGGCGGCTGGTGGCGCTCAAGCTGATCCGCGAGGACCGGCTCGACGCGGACGGCATCGTCGCGTTGATGGCGGAGGCGCGCCTGACTGCGCGGCTGTCGCATCCCAACATCGTGACGATTCACCACATTGGCCGGTGGGGCCGGTCGCCGTACCTCGCGCTGGAATACATCGAGGGGACGAGCCTGCGCGAACGGCTTGTGGCAACGCCGCCGACGCAGCGGGAAGCCTTGCGCATCACGTTGGCGATCGCCCGCGCGCTGGAGGCGGCGCACGCGGCGCGCATCATCCACTGCGATCTGAAGCCGGAGAACGTGCTGCTGCCTATGGACGGACGGTTGCGCGTGGTCGATTTTGGCATCGCGCGGGTGGTGGAGACGCTGACGACGAGTCCAGGCTCGGACGAGAGGAACACCGTGGCGGGGACGCCGGGCTACATGGCGCCCGAGCAGTGGCGCGGCGATCTGCCGACAGAAGCGGCGGACATGTGGGCGCTCGGCATGATGCTGTACGAGATGCTGGCTGGCCATCGGCCGTTCGAGGGGCCAGGCGGCGATGGCCGGCCGATGCACATGCGGGTGCTGGACGAGGCGACGGTGATTCGGCCGATCGCGGGCATCAGCAGCGATTTACAGCAGTTGGTCCTGTCGCTCTGCGATCGCGATCCGCTGGAGCGGCCAAACGCGGCGGGTACGGCGCAGTTGCTGGAGTCGCTGCTGCTGCGCGACGGCGGCGATTCCCGCACAGGCGATGCGCCGTTTCGCGGGCTGCTGGCGTTTGAGGAGCGCCATGCCGGCTTCTTCTTTGGCCGGGACGCAGAAGTGGACGCTGCGGTTGAACGGCTGCGGATCGCGACGGTCATGCCGATTGTCGGACCTTCGGGCGCCGGCAAGAGCTCGTTTGTCCAAGCGGGACTGTTGCCGCGGCTGCGCGAGCAGGGTCCGTGGACAATCGTGACGTTGCGGCCTGGCGCGCGCCCGCTCGCCGCGTTGGCCACCCGGCTGTTGGCGCAGGACACGGCGGATCCGCGCCGGCCGACCAACCCGCCGCGGGATCAAGTGGTGGAATTGGCGCGGGAAATGCTGGCGGCGCCGACGCAGGTCAACGTGCGGTTGCACCAGATGGCCGAGCAGAACCATACGCGGCTGCTGCTGTTTGTCGACCAACTGGAGGAGGTCGTGACGCACGGGTGTCCGCCGGAGGAGGCGCTGGCGTTTCTGACGGCCATCGCCCGCGCTGCGGATCCGGTGGACGACGTGGTGCGCGTGGTCTTCACGTTGCGCGACGACTTTCTCGCGCGCGTCGCGGGCGGCGAGGCGATGGCGGCGGCGTTGGCCCACGTCCTGGTGCTGCGGCGGCTGGACGATCGGCATCTGCGGGAGGCCGCGACGCGCCCGCTCGAGCGCCTGGGCTACACGTGGGACGACGCGACGGTCATCGACCGCATCGTCGCGGAGCTGAGCGGTCTTCCCGCCGCGCTGCCGCTTCTGCAATTTGCCGGGGCGGCGCTCTGGGAACGGCGGGATCAGCGCACACAGCGGCTGTTGCGCGCCGAGTACGAGGCGATTGGCGGCGTGGCGGGCGCGCTGGCGACCCACGCGGAATCCGTGTTTGAGGGGCTGTCGCCCGCGGACGTGGCGGTCGCCCGGCGGCTGTTGCTGCGGCTTGTGGCGATCGACGGGGCGCGCCGCGCGATGCAGCGACAAACGGCGCTGGATGGTCTGGGGCCGCGGGCGGAAGTCGTGCTGGAACGGCTGACGGCGGCGCGGCTGCTGACGGTTCGCCGGTCGCGCGTGGCCAATGACGACGCCGTGCTGGAGCTGGCGCATGAATCGCTGCTGCGCACGTGGCCGCAGCTGGTGCGCTGGCTGGAGGAGAGCTCAGAGGAGCGTCTGGCGGCGGCGGAAGTGGAGGAGGCGGCGCGGCTGTGGGCCAGCCGGGGCAAGCCGAAGGACGAAGTCTGGCCGCTCGATGGCATTGCCGACGCCAGGCGGCGGCTGCGGGCGGAGCTGTCCGGTTTGTCGCGCCAGGCCATGGACTTCCTGCAGCACGGCGAAGTGGTCGGTCTGGCGCGCCGGCGGCGGGCCCGCTGGCTGGTGGTAGGCGCGCTGATGCTCGCAGCGACCGTGACCGTCGCGTCCTTGGTGACGGCCGCGGAGCTGTCCCGCCGGGAGCAGACGACTCAGCAACAGGCGGCGCAGATTGCACTCGCGGCGGGCGATACCGGTCTGTCGCGGCTGGAGCTGGAACTTGTCGACTGGGATCCGCACGCGGGGAAGGCCGTGCCCGCTGCCGCGGCGCAGTTCGCTCAGCTCAAGGCGACGCTTTTTGACATCGATCCGCGCGATCCGCATCAGCCCGGGGTCCGCCGCGATCCGCGGTTCGTCCAGATGGGCCAGCCGCACTTGCGCGATGGCCGGTGGACGGTGGAGTTGGAGACGCGATCCGGCCCGGCGTTTCTGCAAGTGACCGGGCGCGGTCGGCAGGGTGAACGCTGCGCGCCGTCCCTCCTGCGGCTCCGGAGCCTGCCGGGGTACGTTGAGCGCAACCGCGGGCCGATTCCGCTGTACCTGACCGTGCCGACGTGTGCGGCCTCCCGTGCGGACATGGCGGCGATTCCGGCCGGGCCGTTCGTGTTTGGCGGGGAAGGCGAGCCGCCGATTCCCGGCCGGCTGACGACCTCGCCCGAGACGCAGGTCACGCTGCCGAACTTCCTGATCGATCGGACGGAAGTGGCCAATGCTTGGTACGCGGTCTACGCCCGCAATGAGCAACTGACCGGCGAGGGCGTGCCGGACTATCCGCCGGACAGCGTCATCCACGACGCGACGAAGCCCGATCATCCGGTGAGCGCGCTCGATGCCTACGCCGCGGAGGCGTTCTGTGCGTGGCAGGGCAAGCGCCTGCCGACGGTGCAGGAATGGACAAAAGCGGGGCGCGGCGGCGTGACGCTCGACGGGGCGGGCAAGCTGGCCAATCCGTCGCCGCGCCGCAACCTGCCGTGGGGCAACGGCGAGCTCGCGGGGCGGGTCAACCTGCGGGACACGCCTGATCCGTGGTTTCACACGTCGCCGGTGGCAGATTTTCCCGATGGCGCGAGCCCGTATGGCGTGCTGGCGCTGGCCGGCAATCTCAGCGAGTGGACGTCCACGACGCCGCCGGGCGCCCGGGCGAGCGCGCTCCGGATGATCGTGGGCGGCGAGTGCAGCATGCTGATTGCCGATGGGCTGCATTCGCTGGCCGTGCAAAACGAGCGGAGTCCGCGGTTCTTCGCCTTCAGTCTCGGCGCGCGGTGCGTGGCGGATCCGCTCTAGAATCCGGGGCAGAACTGACTCTGGTACCCGTCCGCGATGCAGTTCTGCGTGCCCATCGTGTCCTGGCCACAGCAGCTGCCCGGGCAGTCCGAGTTCTTCGTGCACTTGTTGACGCACGCCACCGTCTTGCTCGGCCATGCCGGCGGCGTCTTGTTTGGCCAATTCACGCACTGGCCCTTGCCGCCGACGCCACACCCGTACGGCTCCGCATCCGTGGCCCAGTATTCCGTCGTGCCGCAGCATTCCGCCTGATACGTCGGCGTGAGGCAGTGCTTGGTCGTGTACGTCATGTAGCAGCAGGAGCCCGCGCAATCCGCCCCGCTGTTGCAGGTCTTGGCGCAGAACGGCTGCAGGTTGTCCGGGTACTGGATGCACGCCTCGTCCGCCGCGCACTGCGAGCCGCCGCAGCACTTGGGGATCAGGTCGTGCTTGCAGCCCGTCGCCGTCAGGCAGGCGTCCAAGGTGCAGATTTCGCCGTCGTCGCAGAGCGCCTTGTCGGGCGTGTGGCTGCAGCCACCGCTCGCCGCGTCGCAGAGATCCTTGGTGCACGGAATGCCGTCGTCGCAGTTTGTGCCCTGGCCCAAACACGTGCCGCCGGTGCAGGCGTCGCTGACTGTGCATGCGTTCCCGTCGTTGCAGGGCACGTTGTTGTCGGCAAAAACGCAGCCGATTTTCGGATCGCACGAATCGGTCGTGCACGGGTTGGCGTCGTCGCAACTCGACTGTTTGCCGACGCAGACGCCGGTGGCGCAGCTGTCCCCAACCGTGCACAGCGTGCCGTCATCGCACGCAGCGGATGTCGCGGTGTGGCTGCATGCCCCGGCGTTGGCGCACGCGTCGATGGTGCAGGGATTGCCGTCGTCGCAGCCCAACGTGCCTTGCGCCTTGCACAAGCCGCCAGTGCACACGTCGCCGGTGGTGCAGGGCAGGCCGTCGTTGCAGGCGATGCCGTCCAGCGGCGGGTGTTGGCAGCCCTGCGTCGGTTCGCACAGGTCATCGGTGCAGAGCAGGCCGTCGTCGCAGTTGAGCGGCTTGCCCAGGCAGACGCCATTGGCGCACTGGTCGCTGTACGTGCACTTGCTGCCATCGTTGCAGCTGACGCCGGCGGCGAATGGCGTGTACGTGCACTGGCCAGTCCCCGGATCGCAGCCATCCAACGTGCAGGAATTGTTGTCATTGCACACTTTTTGCGGGCCGGCAACGCAGCCGCCTTGGCACGTGTCGCCGGTGGTGCAGCCGTTGCCGTCGTCGCAAGGGCCAGTCTTTGGCGTGTGAACGCACGCGCCGTTGGTCGGGTCGCAGCTGTCCGCGGTGCAGGGATCGGGGTCGCCGCAATTCGGTACGCCGCCCGCGACGCACTTGCCGGCGAGGCAGTGGTCCTGCGTGCAGGCGCTGCCGTCGAGGTCGCAGGCCGTCGCAAACGGCGCCGGTGCGTGCTGGCAGCCGTCGATGCCCGCGCAATTGTCCACCGTGCACGGTTGGCCATCGTTGCACAAGAAGCCGTTGTCGATTTGGCCGTCGCAGTTGTCGTCCAGGCCGTTGCACGTTTCTGTCGTCGGGATGCACGGCTGCACGTCGGGCTCGATGACGGTGCCGTCCGGGTCAACAATCTGGCCATCGGGGAGCAGGATCGCGCCGTCCGGGACAAAAATCGGCACGTCGGGCTGGATCACCTGACCGTCGGGCAGCAGGATTGCGCCGTCGGGTTCGATGATCGCGCCGTCCTTGACGATGTTGCCATCGGGCGCAACGACGACCCCGTCCTTGGTCACCCATTGGTCGGGAATGACGGTCGTGCCGTCCGGCAGCGCGCCGCACCACACGTCAAAGCACACGTCGTTGTCGGCGATCGCAGCGTCGCCGTCCGTGCCGCCGCTGGTGGTCGAGACCTGTGGTTGCACGCCGCTGTCGTCGCTGCAGGCTTGGAGTCCGGTCAATGCCGCGGCGATCAGCAGGAATGTGGACAGAACACGCATGATTTTCCTCGATTTGCCGCGACTCGAACACCGGCTGGGTACCACGCGAGCGTAGCCAGACCGAGCGGTGGCGGCAAGCAGCAAAACTCCCGGTCAGGGGATTGGGGACAGGACGCCGCCGACAAACGGGACGTTGGCGTCCTTGTGGTCGACGGCCGGATCCCAGCGGACCCACAGGCCCTGGGTGAGCGTTGCCACCGGGAAACAGCCGTTGGACGCCGCGCCGGCCAGCGCGACCGGGCTCACGCTCTTGCCCGCACGGAGCCATTGCGGCGTGACGCAGCATTGGCTCCCGGTGCACGCGACGTCCAGGGCGATCGCCTCCGCTTGCGGTTCGAGGCTTTGCACGGTGCACGCGCCAGCATGGCAGATCTGCCACAGGTAGCGGATGCGCTCCGCGGTCGGGTTGGCCGGCGGATCCTGGCCCGGCTTGCCGTGCACTGCTGCGACCTTGTGCTTGCACCACGTCGCGCCGTCGACATCTGGCGCTTCGCCAACGCTCGCTGCGAGGCATGCCGTCACGCCGTCCGCGAGTCCCGTCGCAACCGCGGCGTACAGTCGATCGCTGCCACTTTGCGCCGGAAACCACGCGTGGGTCGCCGTTTGGCCACTCTCCGGCAGCGGAACGCGCGCCGCGCCATCGACGTCCAAACCCGCTGAAGGCGTCGTCGCGCCCGGCAACGGCAACAACGCCACCTCCGTGCGCGCGGCATCCCACGGCCAATCGGTCTGCCAGAGCTGGATGCCCAGCGCGGTAGCCTGCGCGCGATCCGCCGCCGTGAATACGTTGTCCGCGCGCACCAGTTGCTGCGCCGCCAGCGCGGGTTTCAGCAGCGGATCGGCAAACGCCTCCACCTGCAGCATCGCGCTCTGCGCCCACGCCGCCGTCCAGGTCTTGGCGTCCGTCCGCGCGCGGTTGTCGTCAGAGAGCGTCGCGTAGTCTTGCTGCCAACTGCTCGCCATGGGAAAGGCCACGCGATCGCTGATCGGCTTGGCGGTCGCGTACATCGCCCAATCGGACGGCGCGACGGCACCGGGAAAATCGTTCCAATTGCCCAGGACCGCAACCAGCACGCGGCCAGCGACTTCCCCCTCGTACGGCCAGCCATGGTCGCGCGCGCAATCCGCCAGCGTCGCGCCTGACGCACAGCGCGCGAGCAAGTCCGCCGGCGTATACAGCAGCGTTCCCAGGTTCAGCCGCAGTTCGCCGTCCAGATCCTCCGGCGTGTGGTCGGCGTCAAAAGTCGGCGTCGCGATGCCCTTGAGCTCGAGAATCACCACGATGGCGGAATGGCTCGCCACGAGGTCGTGCAGCGCAACGATCGGCGCCAGACACGACGCGAGGTCCGTGCACACGTCATTGCCCGGCGCCGTGTGGTAGATAAGAAAGTGGTGCGCCGTCGCCGGATCGGGATGGATGTCCAGTTCGATGGAGCGCACGTGGTCGATCAGCAGCTGATCGAGGATCTGCTCGCCAACGCCCGATGCGAACAGGTCGCTCGCCACGCCGTGGTTGACCCAATAGCTGTTGTGCGTGGCCAACCGACTTGTCTGCGCCAACGTCGGGCCAAAATCGTAGGCAGGCGCGGCTGTCGAACAGCCGGCGAGAAAGCACAGCGCCGCGAAGTGGACCGCTTTCACCCGGCGAGCCGTCCGTCGCCCAGCAGCAGGTCGATCGTGTCCTGATCCACCGGCGGAAAGCGGTATTCGCCCAGTTGGGTTGGATTGACCCAGCGGAAGTCCCACACGCCGATGCGCTGCGGCAAACCGCCGATGATCCGCGCGGAGAAGCTGTGGAAATCGATGCAGTACGGCTCGTACTCCCGGCGCAGGCTGACGCTCTTGGCGACGATCTCGATCGCCACGTCCAATTCTTCGCGAATTTCGCGAATGAGCGCCGCCTCGTCGCTCTCGTCGGGCTCCACCTTGCCACCCGGGAATTCCCACAGCAGCGGCATCCCGGCGTGCGGCAGGCGCTGCGTAATCAGGTACTGTCCGAACTCATTGCGGATTTCCGCCGCGACTACCCGAATTACACGCTTGGTCGATGTGCAGCTCACGGCGCGCCTCTCACTTCAGGGGGTCAAAGCCGCAGACGCCGGCCGAGGACACGTAGTTGGTTGAACCGATGCAGTGCGGGAGCGCGGGATTCCACGCGGCGCAATCGGCGTCCGTCAGGCAGTGGAGCGAGCAGCGTTTCTGCGGCGTCGCGCCGGCTTTGGGATTGCCGCCCGATTTCGACAGCTCAAAGCCGCAGATGAACTCCTTGCCGCCGGCGTTGTCGCTGCTGCACTGGGCAGCAGGATCGCTGCACGCGCAGTCCTTGGTGCAATACCCGATGCCCGAGTCGTACCCAGTGAGGAAGCCGCCTTTTTGGCAGAGGCCATAGGCACAGTCGGCGTCTTGCGTGCAGGCCTTGGCGTGCTGGCCCAGTGTCTTGCTCTTGAGCACCGGCGGGCAGGTGCCGGCGCTGGTGTCGCTTGCGGCGTCGGTGCCGACGTTGCTGTCCGTTCCGGTGTCGCCGTCCTTCGCGTCGTCGCCCGCAAAACAACCCGTGGTGTCCTGGCACTGCAGGTCGGTCGGATCGGACGTGTCGCTCCCCGTCGCGTCGCCGATGGCATCGGTGCCGTTGGCGTCGGTCACCGCGCTGTCTGCGCTCGTGTCGGCGCCCGCGATTCCGCCGTTGCCGCCATTGGCCGTCGTCGTGCCGCAGCCCACCGCGATCGCCGCGACAAAGCCGAGAAAGAAAATCGAGCGTGGCGCGGACATGCAACTCCATCCGTCGCAGCTTCCAGCTTTTCGCGACGTGTGGCCGGCAGTCTCGCTGACGTCGCCGGTCGGCGTCAAACAACTTTTGCGGTGCGCACGGCGGGGCAAAACGTCGCTGCGGATTGACCTCCGCGTCACAACTTGGTACACCGCGCCGCCGTTCGGGCGGGAGCCAAATTCCGGCCCGGACAAGCCTCCCCTGGTCAGGGAAGAGGCCCGTCCGCAAGCGCATCCTGAGGCGTCCATGCTCGCACTGATCACGCTGCCGCACCTGAACGATGTCAATGACCTGGTGTCCCGCGCCGGGCTCATCGATCTCGACGTCACGGTGTTCTACTACGCCGGGCTGTTTGTGATCCTGCTGCTCATCCTGCCGAACCTCGTGTTCAAGCCGATGCTCGACCGGATGGAAAAACGCGAAGAGCGCACGTCCGGCGCGCGCCATGAAGCGCAACTGATTCGCAAGTCCGCCGACGCGGAAGCCGAGCAGTTTGACAAGCACGTGGCCGATGAGAAGCGCAAAGCCCTGGAAGAACGCGCCAAGCTGCGTGAAGAAACCCAGCGCAAAGCCGATGAAACGATCGCCCATGCTCGCCGCGACACGCAAGCGCGCATCGAGGCGGGTTTGGTGGCGCAGCACGCCCAGGCGGCGCAGGCGCGGACCGCGATTGAAAGCGACGCACGGGAAATCGCAAGCGCGATTGCCCAGAAACTGGTGCAGGCGTAAACCGCGCCGGTTTGGACGCAGGAGACGAGGATGAAGCGATTGCAGCAACTTCTGATTCTCGGCCTTGGCCTGGCGACGCCGGTCCTTGCGCTGGCTGAGGAAGCGCACGCCACGTGCGAGCCGAACGAGTTTTGCTTCCAGGTTCAGGGCTACTACATCCTCGACTTCATCGCGTTTGTGGCCATCATCGTCTACGCCGCGCGCAAGCCGTTGGCGGCGTTCCTCGACAAGCGCTACGCCGACGTCTCCAAGGAAATCGCCGCGGCCCACGAGTTGCGCGATGCCGCCCAGCAGAAGTACGACGCCTACAAGACGCGCATGGACAACCTCGCGGTCGAGATGGAGAAGATCCTGACGGATGCCCGCGCGGGTACGGAAACGGAAGTGCAGCGGATTCTCGCCGACGCGAAAGCGCAGGTTGAGCGCGTGACGGCCGAGGAGCAGATTCGTCTGGACCAGGAGTCCAAGCGCATTCGCGACGAGCTGCAGCGTGAAGCGGCGGCCCTGGCGCTGAAGCTGGCCGAGCAGATGGTGCGCGAGAAGCTGGATGCGGCGACGCAGGCGAAGCTTGTCGATCGCGCACTGACGGAAATCGAGGAACTGCCGACGACGGGCGCGAACGCGTAGGTCTTGGCCGCCGGGAACTGAAACCCCCGGTCTTGGGAGCGATGTAGCATGGCTAGCACGAGCGGTTCTGCAAAAATTGCCCGACGTTACGCGCGCGCACTGGCGCTCCTGTGCGACGAGCGCGGCGATGCCGACATGGTCCGCGCGGCGCTGACGCAAGTCGTGGCGACCCTGGATGCGGCGCCTGAAGCGCTGACGTTCCTGACCAATCCGACGCTGCCGCACGAGCCGCGGACGAGCCTCCTGGCGACGGTTCTGAAGGAACTGGCGATCACGGGCACGGCTGAGGCGTTTGCCAAGCTGATGCTCGACAACGGTCGCATCGGCTCCCTGGCGGCGACGCTGGCGGAATTCGCGGCAATTCAGGACGCGCGCAGCGGTCGGGCGGAAGCGCAGCTCACGTCAGCCGTCGCGCTGGATGCTGCGGCGATTGCGCGGGTGGCTGCGGCCATCAAGCGCCTCATCGGCAAGGAAGTTCAGGTGACGGCCTCGGTCGACCCGGAGCTCCTCGGCGGCGTGGTCGTGCGCGTCGGCAACACGGTTTGGGACAGCTCGGTGCGCAATCACCTCAATCGCCTTCACAACCAATTGGTTACAGACTGAACTCGTTTCACGTTTCGACTGAACTGAAAATCGAATCTGGGAGTAGACTGCCATGGACATCCGCGTTGAAGAAGTCAGCCGCATCATTCGCGACCAAGTCGCCAACTACGGCGCCAAGGTTGACGTTCAGGAAACCGGCCGCGTGCTGGCGGTAGGCGACGGTATCGCCCGCGTGCACGGTCTGGAAGCGGCGATGGCCGGCGAGCTTCTTGAGTTCCCGAACGATGTCAAAGGCATGGTTCTGAACTTGGAAGAAGACAACGTCGGTGTCGCGCTGCTCGGCAACGCGAACTCGATCAAAGAGGGCGACCTCGTCAAGCGCACCGGCCGCATCGTGGAAGTCCCGGTCGGCAAGGCGCTGCTTGGCCGCGTGATGAACGCGCTCGGTCAGCCGATCGACGGCAAAGGTCCGCTGGCCAACACGGATGGCGCGCCGATCTCCTACGGCCGCGTGGAAGTGAAGGCGAAGGGCATCATCTCCCGCAAGCCGGTGTTCGAGCCGCTGCAGACGGGTCTCAAGCCGATCGACGGCATGGTTCCGATTGGCCGCGGCCAGCGCGAGCTCATCATCGGCGATCGCCAGACGGGCAAAACGGCCGTCGCGATTGACGCCATCATCAACCAGAAGCCGGAACACGAGCGCTTCAAGGCCGGCGACAAGACCGCCAAGCCGGTGTACTGCATCTACGTCGCCGTCGGCCAGAAGCAGTCGACGGTCGCGCAGGTCGTGAAGAAGCTCGCTGACCACGGCGCGCTGGAATACACGATCGTCGTCTCGGCGACCGCGTCGGACCTGGCGCCGCTGCAGTTCCTCGCCCCGTACACGGGCGCGGCGATGGGCGAGTACTTCCGCGACAACGGCATGCACGGCCTCATCGTCTATGACGATCTGTCCAAGCAGGCCGTCGCGTATCGCCAGATGTCCCTGCTGCTGCGCCGTCCGCCGGGCCGCGAAGCGTATCCGGGCGACGTGTTCTACCTCCACAGCCGTCTGCTCGAGCGCGCCGCCAAGCTGCGTGACGAAGAAGGCGGCGGTTCGCTGACGGCGCTGCCGATCATCGAAACGCAGGCTGGCGACATTTCCGCGTACGTGCCGACCAACGTGATTTCGATCACGGACGGTCAGATCTTTCTGGAAAGCGACCTGTTCTACAAAGGCATCCGCCCGGCCATCAACGTCGGCCTGTCGGTGTCCCGCGTCGGCGGTGCGGCTCAGGTGAAAGCGATGAAGGCCGTGGCTGGTCCGCTGCGTCTGTCGCTGGCCCAGTACCGGGAGCTCGCGGCGTTCTCGCAGTTCGCTTCGGACCTCGATCCCTCGACCCAGCGCACGCTGGCGCAGGGCGCGCGCCTGACGGAACTGCTCAAGCAGCCGCAGTACGCGCCGATGCAGGTGCACGAGCAGGTCATCCTGATGTTCGCGGCGACCGCGGCGGAAGGCTTCATCGACCATCTGCCGGTGGCGTCCCTGCGCCGCTATGAGCAGGAGCTGTTCGCGTTCCTGCGCAACCAGAAAGCGTCGATGATGGAAGACCTGAAGAACGGCGTCACCAAGACCGACCTGAAGAAGAAAGACGACCCGTACCGCGTTGCCCTCGTGGCGGCGTTGACCGAGTTCAAGGCGCTCTTCCAAGCGTAAGTCTGGCGTCCCTGGCGTTGGTGAAGCAGCTTGCTCCCTGATCCGGTCCGAGGAATTGAGGCAACATGCCATCTTTGAAAGCAATTCGACGTCGCATCGTGTCGGTCAAGTCCACGGCCAAGATCACGCGTGCGATGAAATTGGTGGCGACAGCCCGTCTCCGCCGCGCCCAGGAAAGGCTCGTGCAACTGCGTCCGTACGCGAAGCGGGTCAACGACATGATCGTTGAACTGGCGGCGGGTACGGATGCGGATGCCCACGCGCTGCTGGCGGTGCGTGCGCCCAAGCGGACGCTGATGCTGGTGTTGACGTCCGATCGCGGCCTCGCGGGCGCGTTCAACTCCAACGTCAACAAGGCGGCGTGGAACTGGATCAAGGCCAATCAGGGCAACCGCGAGCACATTGAGCTGCGCGTGGTGGGCAAGAAGGGCCGCGATTACTTCAAGGCGCGTCAGGCTGAAGTGGCCCACGTCTACATGGACGTGTTGAACAACGTGACGCTTGAGCGCGCGACCGGCATTGGCCGCGAGCTCGTTGCAGCGTACGTCGACGGCAAGTTTGACGAAGTGTACATCGCGTACAACCAGTTCAAGTCGGCGATGACGCAGATCGTGCAAGTGGAGCGCGTGCTGCCGCTGCCGCCGGCCGGTCTGGACGATGGCAAGGGTGCGCCGGCTGAAGCGATGCCGACCGGCATCGATACGATCTTTGAGCCGTCCAAGGATGCCGTGCTGGATTCGATCCTGCCGATGTCCATCGACGTGCACGTGTACCGTTGCTTGCTGGAGTCGGTCGCCTCGGAAATGGGCGCACGCATGACGGCCATGGAAGCGGCGACCAAGAACGCCGGCGAACTGTTGGCGCGCATCACGCTCGTCTACAACCGCGCTCGCCAGTCGATCATCACCACGGAACTGATGGAAATCACGTCAGGCGCCGAGGCTCTCAAGGGCTAGGTCTGGGTTCAAGTCCACCTCCGATTCATCTCTGCGTTAGGAGTTTCTCATGTCGTACGGTCGCATCAGCCAGGTCATCGGTCCCGTCGTGGACGTCGAATTTCCCAATGGCCAGGTCCCGGAAATCCTCACGGCGCTTCGCGTGACCAACGCGGCCATCAACGGCGAGGAATGGAACCTCGTGCTTGAAGTCGCGCTGCACTTGGGCGAATCGTCCTGCCGCGCCATCGCCATGGACACGACCGACGGTCTGCGCCGCGGCCAGGACGTCATGGACACCGGCAAGCAGATTCAGGCGCCCGTGGGCGATGAAGTGCTCGGTCGCATCCTCAACGTCGTCGGCATGCCCGTCGACGACAACGGTCCGGTCAACGCCAAGGAATTCTGGGGCATCCACCGTGAGCCGCCGGCGTTCGATCAGCTGACGACGACCGTGGAAATGTTTGAAACCGGCATCAAGGTCATCGACCTGCTGGCGCCGTACACCAAGGGCGGCAAGATTGGCCTGTTCGGCGGCGCCGGCGTGGGCAAGACCGTGCTGCTGATGGAACTCATCCGCAACATGGCGACGGAAAAGGGCGGCTTCTCGGTGCTCGCGGGCGTCGGCGAACGCACGCGTGAAGGCCGCGACTTGTACAACGAAATGATCGAGTCGGGCGTTATCGCGGTTGAGCGCGATGAGCACAACGAGCCGATCATGGTCAACGGCGTGCCCAAGCTGATTCCCGGCAAGTCGCAGGTTTCGCTGATTTACGGCCAGATGAACGAACCGCCGGGAGCGCGCGCCCGCGTGGCGCTCACCGCGCTGACGATCTGCGAATACTTCCGCGACGTCCGCAACAAGGACGTGCTGCTGTTCGTCGACAACATCTTCCGTTTCACCCAGGCGGGTTCGGAAGTGTCCGCGCTCCTCGGTCGTATCCCGTCCGCGGTGGGTTACCAGCCGACGCTGGCGACGGAAATGGGCCAGCTGCAGGAACGCATCACGACGACCAAGAACGGTTCCGTGACGTCCGTGCAGGCCATTTACGTGCCCGCCGACGATTTGACCGACCCGGCGCCCGCGACCGCGTTCGCCCACTTGGACGCGACGACCGTGCTTTCCCGCGCGATTACGGAAAAGGGCATTTACCCGGCCGTGGATCCGCTGGACTCGACGTCCCGCATTCTCGACCCGATGGTCGTGGGTGAAGAGCACTATGGCGTCGCCCGCCGCGTGCAGTCGATTCTGCAGGAATACAAGGATCTGCAGGACATCATCGCGATTCTCGGCATGGAAGAACTCAGCGAAGCGCAGAAGTTGACGGTCGGTCGCGCGCGCCGCATCGAGCGCTTCCTGTCGCAGCCGTTCTTCGTGGCGGAAATCTTCACCGGCAGCCCGGGCAAGTTCGTCAAGCTGGCGGACACCATCAAGGGCTTCAAGGCGATCTGCGACGGCGAGCTCGACCACATTCCGGAAGGCGCCTTCCTGATGTGCGGCGGTATCGACGAAGTGGTCGAAAAAGCGAAGACCATGTAGCCGCACGCAAGTGGGCTTGCGCGCGACTCCGGCTGTCAGCTGGGTCGCCAAGCGCGCCCGCCTGTGGCGATACACGCGGCGACATAGGCTTGTCGCTGTGAGGGCTTGGCTGGCGAGACAAGCAGACTGAGCCGGGAGATGTCATGAAGGTCGAGATCGTAACGCCGGTGGGCATCAAGTATTCAGGTGAAGTGCAGGGCGTGATTGCGCCGGGCGCTTCCGGCGACCTCGGCATCCTGCCCGGCCACCAGGCGCTTCTCTCCGGTTTGCGGACCGGCGTCTGCACCGTGCAGTTGGGGCCGCACAACGACCTGCTGCTGGCTGTGGATGGTGGCTACGTGCACGTCGTGGGCGGCCAGTCCGTCACGATTACCACGGAGCTTTGCGAGAAAGCGGAGGACATCGTCCTCGACGTCGCCCGCAAGCAGCTGGAAGAAGCGACGGCTGAGCTCGCGCAGACCCGCGAAGACGTCGCGGCTGAGTTGTGGAAAGTGCGCAAGCGCGCGGTCGATCTGGCCGAGACGCGCGTGCGCGTGGGCGCGACCAAGTAGTCAACCGCGCCGCAGGACCGCGCAGAGCTGCTGTTCCAGCGCCTGCTGCACGTCCGCCAACGCTGGCCGCTCCAGACCCTGTTCCTCACACAGCTGCCAAATCGACGTCATCGCCACGCCGTCCAATCCGCACGGTGTGACCGCGAAGCCGTCCAGTCGCGGATTGACGTTGAGCGCCAGCCCGTGAAAAGTCCAACCGTTGCGCAGACCCAGACCCACGCTGGCGATCTTCCGGTTGGCATCGATCCACACGCCGGATTGACCCGGCTTGAGCACCGTCCGCACGCCGAACTGGCCGCACGCCGCCGCGATGCACTGCTCCAGCAACCGCACGAACGCCGGCAGGTCGCCCAGCGGCCCTTTGCCCCACGGCCCCACTTGTTGGCACAGTTGCACAATCGGGTAGACGACAAGCTGTCCCGGCGCGTGCCACGTCACCGATCCGCCGCGCGCCACTTCATGCACGGGCACGTCCAGCGGCACTTGGCCCGCCGGCTGCCAGCGCGGCGCGACGATGTGCTCCAGCCCGCCCTTGCGGCCCAGCGTCAGCGTCGGCGGATGCTGCAGCACAAGCAGCACGTCTTCGGCAGTCCTGGGCCGGGCGACAAGCGCGTCCATTTGGTGGATCGCCGCGTCGTAGTCGCACAGCGGCTGGCCGTCGTGCACGCGTGTGTGCGGGCGCTCCACGCGCGGCGGCGTCCCGAGCGTCTGCGCCAACGGCGGCATGGGCGGGTCAACGAGCGTCGTCACTTGGCGTCGGTGGGCAGGAGCGCGCGCAGCTCTTCAAGGCTCGCATTCGGCAGGAGGCCCGTCGACGCAAACTGGCGCCGCAGGGCAATCGGCTTGGCCGCGCCACCTGCAGCGGTTGAACCGTCGCGATCCGGGCGCGGCTCGTCCGCCACGCCGAGCAGCTTCAACACCCGCGGCAGCACCCGCCGGCGCACGGAGGCAATCTGCCGCGCCTTGTATTCGCCGTAAGACGCGCGGCCTTCCGTCGCCGCCTGAAAGCTGGCGAGGTCCATGATTTGGACTTCATACGGAAAGAAGAACTGAATCTCCGGATCCACGCCCTGGGTCGTCAGCGCCGCCAGCATCTCGTCAAGCGCCTCGCCCGACAGGTGCTTGTGGGCGATCGCCTGGGCGTCGCGCATGCGCGTGAACAGCGGATTGGGAAACCGGATCATCTGCCGGCTTGTGAACTGGATCGACTGGTACTTGTCCGAGCTGTACGGATTCCACTCGATCTGGTCGTCGCTTTCCGGCTTGTGGTCAAAACTGTGAATCTCCTGCACCGTCGTCATCTCGTCGATTTCACCGCGCTGGTACCGCTGCAGGCACTTGCGCACGTGCGCGTCATAGGCGTCCAGATCCACAAGCGTGTTGCGCGACCGCGTCGGCTTGATGTTCGGGTACATGATCGTGTGTTCTTCACGCAGCGCGCGCACGGCGAACAGTGCGTCCACCGGATTGCCGACGATGATGCGCACGCCGATGTGGTCAAAAAGATCGTAGGCGACGTTCTCCTGTTTCTGCAGCAACTTGACCACGACGGACCGCAGCGGTTTGGTCTCCTTGACCTCAAAACGCACGATTGGGACATCAAAGCTCTGCGCGTGCAGGTACTGGCTGCCATCCTCGCGCGTGTGCACTTGCGCGACGAAACGGCTGAGGATGTGCTCGCGAATCTCGTGGTAGTAGTTGTTCTGGAAGTAGTTCACCGCGTGGGCGACCGTGTGCATCACGCGCAGCAGCCCGCACGCCCACCCGGTCCACACTTCCGCCGTGAATCCGTCCTTGGCCACCGCGATGTCCGGATCGGCCGCGGCGAGACGGAGCACCGTGAGGATCGGCATCGTGTCGAAGTCCGCGGGCATCTCCACCGGCAGGCCCGGCAACAGCACGCCGCGGATGAAGCCAAGCGCCTCCGTGCGAATCCGCTCCACGTCCTGGAACTGTACGGAATTGTGGAGATCGTAGCCGTAGCGGGCGAGAAAGCGCGACGCTTCCTCCTCCCCGTGCTGCGAAAGGCGCAAATGCGAGAGGTCAATGGCCGACTGTCCACCGATGATCGTGTGCATCGTCTCCCACGAGAAAACGTAGCGCGCCAATAGCGGCGGCAACGGTCCTGCGCGAAGAGTTCCCAGTTCGGCCACGTACGTCTCCATCGAAGCGTCGGCAAAAGCCGCGCGTTTGTAACCGAACGCGCCGCGTTTGTCTCGCCAGATACGCAAAGTTACGTTGCGGTCACGGCAAGTTCCACGAGGCCGCGCGTCGGATGCACGTTGCGCACGAGCAGCTGCACGTGATCGCCAACGTCCAGCATCGGCGCCCGCACCGGCGTGTCCAGCGCGAGCGCGGAGAGGAACACCAACCGCTCGCCGCTCGCCAGCACGCGCACGACTTGACCCTCCAGCGGCTTGCCGTTGACGCGCCCCGCCAGCCACAGCAGCTTGAAGTAATGGCTGCCCTTGCGCTGCCACTGCCGCCGGTCGCGCGCAGCATCGTCGGCGACTTGCGCGAGCTGCGTCACTTCCTGCAGCGTGTGGGGCGCTGGCACGCCGCGGAGCCACGCGACAAGCTGCCGGTGCGCCAGCACGTCGCCATAACGGCGCAGCGGCGAGGTAAACTGCACGTACGCTGGCACGCCCATCATCCCGTGCGGCGCGGGCGTTGCCTGCATCGTTCCGGCCTCCAGCACGCGGAACATGGAGAAACAGTCCGCCGGCTGGTCATAGAGACCCGGCGGAAGCGGCGGGTGGCTCGGCCGCGGCTGCGTGCGGTACGGCAGGGCGATCCGGTTGCGCGACCCGAGCTGCGCGACCGCCGCGCACGCCTGCACCATCATCTCCGTGACGAGGCGGCGTCCCGGGCTGGTCTGCTGGACCTGCCGCACCTCGACGGGCTTGAACGGCGGCGCAACCACCTCGCAATCCGGCCGGTACAGCAGCCACGCGCCGTTGCGGATGCGGGCGCCTTCTGCGTGCAGCCCCGTCGCGATCAGCTTGTCCAGCACGGAACGGTCCATCTCCGGCGCGTTCTCGCCGGCCAACGTGCGTTCCACGAGGCTGTAGGACCACACGTGTTTGACGCGGACCCACGCCTCCTGGAGCGATTCGTCCCGCGGCGCGCCCGCGGCATCCAGCGTCAGGGATACGACGAGCGCCGGCTTCCACGCGTCGCGCGTGAGCGAGGCGACGTCGCGCGCCAGGACATCGGGCAGCATGCCGACGACGTGGCGCGGGTGGTACATCGTCGCGCCGCGTTGCCGTGCCGCGAGGTCGGCGAGGCTGTCCGGCACGATCCACGCGGACGGATGTGCGATCGCCACGTGCACGCGGGTGCCATCGGGCGTCTCTTCCACGCAAATCGCGTCGTCCACTTCATGCGGTGCGTCGTTGTCCATCGCCACAAACGGCAGGTCGAGACGCGGCGCGTCGGCGGGTATGTCCGGCGTTGGCCGCAACGAAGCAATCGCCTCTTCCGACCACGGCCGCAGCAGCCCCGACCGCCACAGGTCCAGGTCCTCGTGCCCGTCCCAGAAGCCCAGCTCGTTGAGCAGGTCCGTCGCGTCGCGCGCGTCCGCGTGCTTGTGCCGACCATCCAACTCCAGCCAGTGCGCCGCCGCCGGATCGTCCTCGCCACGCACAATCGCCATGAGCCGCTGCGGGGCATCGCCAAACGTCGCGCGCATTCCGGCGCGATGCTGGTGCAGCGCTTTGCGCCACTGCGCCACGTCAACGTCCAGCTCCACCTGGCGCAGCCGCTGCTGATCGAGCATCGCCCGCTCCGCGGCATCGCGCCGCGTCAGGCGGCCGTGGGTCAAGGCGAAGCCCGTGTGGCTGAACACCGCAAGCACCGTCGCGGCATCGCGCGTATCCGCGTCCTCGTGGCCAAACAGCACTTCCGCCAGTTCGCCGATGCCCAGCGGCCGGTCGGCAAACAGCGTCCACGCCACGTCCAGTTCATCCCGCGTCGCGCGACCTTGCAGCGCGATCACGGCCTTCTCCGCATCGGCCAGCGACGCCGTTCGCAGGCTCAGCTCCCCGGCAAGCTCGGGCCGCTCCAGCTTCAGTACCGTCACTTCCGCGCCATACGCCCGCACCTGCACGCGCATCGGCCGTCCCGGCTTGTAGGTCTGCACCCAGCCAACGCGCAGCAGCGGTCCATCGGCAACGAGCACGATTTGGCCTTCTGTCATACGCTCTCCGTTGTGTACGTGGCCATGGCGCGCTGCAGGGCTTGGCGCAGCTGGGTGTGGCGGTGAATGGGCGCGTCGTTTTGCACGGCCCTCTCGATTGCTCGCGCCGGCCCCACCAGCACGACGAAACGCCGCCCGCGGGTGAGCGCCGTGTACAGCAGGTTGCGCTGCAGCATGATGTGGTGCTGGGGGTGCAGCGGCAGGACGACCGCCGGGTACTCGCTGCCCTGCGACTTGTGCACCGTCACGGCGTAGGCCAATTGCAGGTTGTCCAGCGCGCTGCCTTCCACGTCCACAAGGCGCTCGCCAAAGCGAATCTGCACGGTCGGCGACAGGGGCAAGCCCGGCTGCCGGTTATCCGCCCGCCCCTGGCCGCGACCGACGACGACGCCGATGTCGCCGTTGAACACTTCCAAATCGTAGTCGTTCTTGGTTTGCTGCACCTTGTCGCCCACGCGCAGGCCGTTGCCCAGCTGTTCGCCATACGGATTCAGCGCCTGCCGCAGCGCCTCATTGAGCGCCTGCGTTCCCAGAGGCCCGCGGTGCACCGGCGCGAGCACCTGGATGTCGCGAATCGGTTCAAAACCGCGCTGCGGGAGGCGGTGCTGCACGATCTCCAGCACGCCCGCCAGGATGTCCTCCGGATTTTCGCGCGGCACCAGATAGAAATCGCCGTCGGCGTTGCGCGGCGAAGACTGCGGCATCTCGCCCTTGCGCACGCGGTAGGCGTTCAGCGCGATCTGCGAACCCTCGCCCTGCCGGTAGATGCGATCCAGCGCGACGACGGGGATGCACTGCGACTGGATCAGGTCGTCCAGCACCGCGCCGGGTCCCACGGAAGGCAGCTGATCGGCGTCGCCCACGAGCAGCACCCGCGCACCCAGCGGTGTCGCGTCAAACAGCGCGGCCGCCAGCGGGACCTCCATCATCGACACTTCGTCCACGATGATGAGATCCGCGTCCAGCGGCGTGTCCTTGTTGCGCAGAAAACGCCCGGTGCGCGGCTCAAACTCCAGCAGCCGGTGCAGCGTTTTGGCCTCCGCGCCCGTCGCTTCCGCCAGCCGCCGCGCTGCGCGTCCCGTCGGGGCCGCCAGAGCCAGCCGCGGCTTGTCGCGCGCCATCGCCGCCAGCACGCCGCGGATAATCGTCGTCTTGCCCGTGCCCGGGCCGCCCGTCACGACGAGCACGCCGGTCTGCAGCGTCCGGGTCACCGCGTCGCGTTGGCCGCCTTGCAGGTTAAAACCCAGCGCCGCTTCCGCATCCGCCAACCGCGCCTCCAGATCGGGCAGCACCGTCGATTGGGCGTGCAGCAGTTCCGCCATCCGGTGCGCCAGCCGCTGCTCCGCGTGCGCCAACTCGGCGAGGCAAAGCGCCTCGTCTGACCGCACGAAAGTGCCCTGCGCGACAAGCGCGTCGATCGCGTCCATCAGCGGTTCAGCCGGCACCTCCAGGATCGCCATCGCGCCGGCCAGCGCAGCCGACTCCGGCGGCGCGGTGTGACCTTGCTGGGCCAGCTCCTGCAGCGCGTGCACGAGTCCCGCGCGCAAGCGCTCCGGTGACGTTGCGGGCACGCCCAGCTCGCGCGCGAGGCGATCCGCGGTCCTGAAACCGATGCCGGGGATCTCCTCAGCCAGCCGATACGGCCGCTCGCGTACCTGCCGGACGGTGTCCTTGCCGTACCGCTGCTCGATGCGGGCCGTCAGCGTCGGCCCCAGGCCAAGGCCGTACAGGAACACCGCGTTTGCCGCCGCCGCTGCGTGCACCTGCACCTGCTCGACAAGCGTCCCGCGCACCTTGCGGCTCAGGCCTTTGATGCCCTTGAGCACGTCCGGATCCTTGCGAATCTGCTCCAGCGCGTCGTCGCCCAACTGGTCCAATAGGCGATCGGCAATGGTTGGACCAATTCCGGCGATTTTGCCCGACTTCAAGTACCGCGCCACGCCGTCGCGCGTTCCCGGGAGAATTGGCCGCGCGGAAAGCACCTTCACTTGCCGGCCGTGGCGCGGGTCATCCTCGACAACGCCGTCGATCGCCACCGCGTCGCCGACGTCCAGGCCCCACAGCGGGCCCTTGATTGTCGCGCCGATCCCATCGTCCCGCCGCAGCAGCGCGATGCCAAAGCCGTTGTCCGCGTTGCGGTAGACAAAGCGCTCGATGAGCCCGGTCCACGCGACGTGCTCGCCCGAGCTGGCGGCGCTCGGGATCGGCTGACTGGCGCGCGTGACGGCTGCCTCGGTGTTGAAGTCAAAGATCGCGCCCTGACGCGGGTGGCTCGGCGCGTTCATGGCGTGGCGGCAGGCACCAGTGGGCCATGGAGTGTCACGTCGGCAATCGCGCCATTGCGCAAGACCTGCGCGCGCACACCTTCGCCGCCCGCGACTTGCAGCGCGCGATCGAGCTGGTAGGCCATCGTCACCGGTCGACCGAAGATCGCGGTAATCAGGTCACCCGACTGCAGCTCGCCCTGGGCCTTGCGCACGAGCACGCCGCGGTTGCGCGACGCCACAAGCAGCTCCTTGGCCGTCAGGTTGGGCGCCACGCGATCCCACAACGCCAGCGCCGCCGCTTCCCGCACCACGTCCGCCTTCGCCTTGTTCGCCTCGTCCCAACTCGGCTTGCCCGGCGCCGCCCAGGCCAGCGTCGCGGGCAGACAGTCAACCAAGCCATCGCCGCGCGTCTGCCGCACGCCGGTCTCCGTCAGCAGCGGTCCGGCGATCTCCAGCAGCTTGTCCAGTGCCATCTGGATCGCCAGCGTCAGCCCCGGTCGCGGATCGCCGCCCGGCATCACGTCCGTCGGGTCGTCCGTCGTCTCGACGACAAGCCCGGCCAGCCGCCGCCCGCGCATCGCGTCCGACAGCCACACTTCCGTGCGCAGGTGCGCCTCCAGACCGTGCTGGCGGAACGTCCGCTGCTTCTTGGGATCGGCGTTGCGCACGTCCTGAATGTCGCGCACGTTCGTCGCGCGCTGCTCCGTCACCAGGATATGCAGCACGACGGCCTCGCGCACGGGCAGGCGCAGCTCGGACGTGTGGGCCATCAGATCGGTATCCGCCGAGACAACCGAGATTTCGTCCACCGGGTGCAGCAGGGAGAAGTCCGCCGGACCGATCAACGGCTGCGGCGTCTTTGTCAGCAGCCAGCGCGCCAGCGCGTCCGTCCGCATCGCGATGTCCAGCGAGGTCGCGTCCTGCATCGCCAGCGCGACCGGTAGCACGATCAGCGCCTTCGCGTGCGTCCCTGGCTCGGGCGATTGCACTTCACTGATCTGCGGACCGCTCGCGCCGCACGCCGTCAACAGCAGCAGGCCGACGGTCGTCAAACGCGTGCCCAATCCTCGCCAGTCGAACCTTCTGCCCACGATCGCCTCCGCTTCTTTGCCGCGGCAGGATCGCACGTTGCGGCGCCGATGGGCAAGTCCGCGTTGACGCCGCTGGCCCGCATCGCGCATCCTCCCGCGGCCATGAATGACACGCTGGTTCCGCACAACGCAAATCCCAACTGGCTCACGACGCCGGACGTGGATGTGGCCGCCCTGACGCCGGTGATGCGCCAGGTCGTCGACGCCAAGCGGCAGCATCCGGATGCGCTGATCCTGTTTCGCCTCGGGGACTTCTACGAGCTGTTCTTTGAAGACGCGCTGGAAGGTTCGCGGCTACTCGATCTGGCGCTGACGTCCCGCAACAAGAACGATCCGCGGCCGATCCCGATGTGCGGCTTTCCCTACCACGCGATGCCGCAGCACGTGCAGCGCGTGCTGGAAGCGGGGCGGCGGTGCGCCGTCGTGGAGCAGCTGGAGGATGCGGCGACGGCCAAGGGGCTCGTGGCGCGCGGCGTGACACACGTGGTGACGCCGGGCGTGGTGCTGGAGCCGGAAGCGCTGGACCCGCGCGCCGATCACCGGGTGGCGGCGCTGTGGCCGGGCAAGCATGGCGGCCTGGGCGTGGCGGTGGCGGACGTGACGACCGGCGTGCTGCAAATTGGCGAAGTGCTGCACCCAACCGCGCTGGGCGTGCTGCTTGTCCGGCTGGAGCCGCGCGAGCTGGTGTTTCCGGCGCTCGCAGAGCCGTGGCTGGACACGTTGGCGAGCGCGCGCGAACTGCCGCGGACGATTCGGGAAATGCACGGCAACGAGGCGCCGACGCTGGCGCAGGCGGCAGAACAGGCGCTGCGGCGCTATCTGGACGAGGTGCGACCCGGCGCGGTCAAGCTCCTGCAGCCGCCCCAGCCGCTCGAGACGACGCCGCACCTGACGCTGAGCCGCGAGACGGTGCAGCACCTGGAGCTGATCGCGACCGTGCGGCAGGGTCGTCGGCAGGGCGCGCTCTTGAACGCGGTCGATCGGACGTTGACGTCAGCGGGCGCGCGGCTGTTGCGCGGGTTGATCCTCGCGCCGCTGGGCGATCGCCGCGCCCTGCAGGTGCGACACGCAGCGGTTGAGGCCTTGCTGCAGGATCGGCCGACCCGCGAGTCGCTGCGTTCAGTGCTCAAGTATCAGGGCGATTTGGCGCGGCTGACGACGCGCGCTGCGGCGGGACTGGCCACGCCGCGGGAAATGACCGTGCTGCGCGAGACGTTGCGCGGGCTGCCCGAGTTGCAGCAGCTGTTGGCGCGGGCGAGCCACAGCGTCGCGCTTGCCAGCGTGCTGGCCGACACGCAAGGCGCGGAGACGCTGACGGCGCATCTGGAAGCGGCGCTGGCGGACGTCCCGCGCGCCGTGCTGGCCGATGGCGGCGTGATGCGGCCGGGTTTTGACGCCCAACTCGACACGTTCCGCGAACTCAGCGAGGACGCGCACGCGTGGCTGGACCGCTTTGAGACCCAGGAGCGCACCGCCTCTGGCATCGCCACCCTCAAAGTGACCTACAACCGCGTCAGCGGCTATGGCATTGAGATTGGCCGGAGCCGGAGCGACGACGTGCCGGAGCGCTACCACCGCAAGCAGACGCTGAAGAACGCGGAGCGGTACACGACGCCGGAGCTCGTCGAATTTGAGCGGCGGATCCTGACGGCTGACGCGGACCGGATGGCGCGCGAGAGCGAACTGTTCCGCCAGTTGATGGCGCACCTGGGTGGCCACGCCCCGCTGCTGCGGCGCATCGCTGCGGCGCTGGCGGAATTGGACGTCCACGCGGGGTTCGCGGAGCTGGCCGCACAGTGGCGGCATGTGCGCCCGACGCTGGTGGACGAGCCGATCGTCCGGCTGACGGGCTGTCGCCATCCGGTGATCGAGCAGACGCTGGCACCAGGCGCGTTTGTGCCCAATGACGTGTGGCTGCAGGGCGGCTTGCTGGAAACGCCGTCGGTGGATGCGGCGCAGGTCCTGCTGATTACCGGTCCGAACATGGCGGGCAAATCGACGCTGATGCGGCAGGTCGCGCTCGCGGTGATTCTTTCCCAGGCGGGCGGCTTTGTGCCGGCGGACCAGGCAGAGATGGGCGTGCTGGACGCCGTGCACACGCGGATTGGCGCGTCGGATGACATCAGCCAAGGCGCGTCGACGTTCATGGTGGAGATGCGCGAGACCGCGACGATCCTCGGGCAATCGACGGAGCGGACGCTGGTGCTGCTGGACGAAATCGGCCGCGGAACGTCAACGTGGGACGGCTTGGCGATTGCCTGGGCGGTGGTGGAAGCGCTGCACGACCGCACGCGCAGCCTGTGCCTGTTTGCCACGCACTACCACGAACTGACGTCGCTTTCAGAGACGCTTCCGCGCCTGCGCAACGCCCACGTGGCTGTGCGCGAGTGGGCGGGCGACATCGTGTTCCTGCACCGCCTGCAGTCCGGGCCGACCAATCGCTCGCATGGCATCGCGGTGGCGCGGCTCGCGGGACTGCCGCCGGACGTCGTCGAGCGCGCGCGCGGGCTGCTGACCGAGCTGGAAAAGGGCGCGGCGGGGCAATCGACGGGACCGTTGGCGCGGGCGCGGCGCAAGCAACTGGAGCTGTTTGAGCTGGTGCCGGTGCAGTCGCTGTCGGGCAACGCGCCGCTGGAGCCGGTACCCGAGGAAGTCACGGCGCTGCTGCAGGCGTTGACAAGCCTGGATCCGGATGACCTGACGCCGCGGCAAGCGCTGTCGTGGCTGGGTGAATGGCGTGCGCGGTTCGAGGCGCTGCCCGACGGCGTGCGTGACCGGCTGCTGAAGCGCTGACTGGACAGCGTGCTCGACGGCTTCGATCTGCAGCGTGCCACCGGAGGTCCACGCCCGCGGTCCAAGGCCGAAATGCAACAGGCGTGACCGACGAACTTGGCTATCGGACTCAGGTCAGCCTGTTTAGTACAGGAATTCGAAATAGTGCATCGAGGGCACGCCGACGTTGCGCGAGAAGTGGAACGTGCCGTCGGTGATGTCCAGCAGACCCTGCTCCGGGAACTCGAACTTGCAGTTCATCGGCGCCCCGGACTGGGTCAGGTCAGGCTTGCACCACGTCTTGTCGGTGCCATCCATGTACGCCCAGCGGTAGCCGACCGTCTTCGTGTCCTTGGGCAGGCCCTTCACTTCCATCCGCAGCATGTGCTCCAGGATGCCAAGACCGGTCACGGGATCGTCCTGGCTCACGTCCAGGTCCACGAGGAACACGTGCATCCGGTGCTTGCGATTGGCGTCAACGGCCGGGTAGTTGGACGTCGCCGGGTCCTCGACGCAGTTCTTGATCTTGCCGAGCGCGTCGACGCAAGTTTCCCGCGTCGCCATCAGCAGGATGCCTGAATCGCGGCGGGAATCCGGCGTGCCGTTCAGGCCGAACGCGTCCGGGCCTTCCAGGACGCTGATCTGCTGGGCGCCGGCCATGAAGCCGTCGTTGAACCAGAACTGGTACCAGCCCGCGGGCTTGAGCAGCGTGTTGGCGATGCCCAGATCGCCGAACCACATGAAATCGGAGTCATGCGTCGTCAGCAGCGCCTCGCCCTTGTTGGTCGCGCTGAGCTGGATCGACGGGAAACGCGGCGCCGAACCCACGGTCGCGTGCGACACGAGGCCCTGCCACAGGATCTTGGATCCGGCGAAGAACGCGCCGAGGTACGCCGACTTGCGCGCCGCATCGCTGTCGATCGACTTCGGCAGCGCCGGGCAATTCATGCGCAGATCGGTGACCCAAATCGGAATCGGCTCGCTGCCATCGGAGCGGTGACCGACGACCTGGCCGGCGGCGTCCGTCACGACAATCTTGCCGGAGTCCAGCGAGAAATTCTTCTCGTGCTTCAGGCCCTTTTTGGCGGCGTAGTTGGCCACAGCCTGGACAATCGAACGCGCCTGCAGCGGCGTGCAGGTTTCAATTTCGAGCGACAGGTCGGTCAGCGGCAAGCCGTTGGCGACGACGAAGTCGATGAAATCATAGATCGGCGAGCGAACCGCGCCGTCAGCGTTCAGGTTGGTCGGATCCGCGCTCATCACGACGGACGGCGCGACGAGGCGCACGTCATTGCCCGGCAGCGGGAATTCGCCTGCCGCCGCAGCGTTGCCGCGCAATTCCATCGCAAACTGCTGGTAGGCGCCGAGCCAAGCGGCCTTGTCGGTCGGCGTGTTCGTGTAGCCGCCCGCGCCAAACGGGTCGCGGCCGAATTCAACGTTGAAGATCGACGGGAAGCAGTCCCACGGCAGGACGCCGGAGCCCTTGCACGCGGACGTCTGGCCATTGGCCGCCGGCATCTCGCGGTCGTAGTGCTTCATGATCTTGCGGACGATTTTTGCCCACTTGGCGGGATTGGCGATCGGCTTGCCGACCTGCTGGCCACCCGCGTAGGTGCACGTGCCGCCTTCCGCGAGGTCGTACGCCGCGGTCCAGAGCGGCGTGCCATTGGCGTCGCGCACGGTCTTGAGTACCGACTCAAATGCCGTCAAATTGTAGCTGTTGATGTCATCCGGGCTGCCGGCCGCGCCGCCTTTCCAGATGCCTTGCAGCGAATACGCGCAGCCGTAGCCGACTGGAATGCGCATGTTGGTCGAGCTCAACTGACCAAAATTCTTGACGTAGTCCGCCGCGTAGTCCTCGATGAAGACCGGCGTCGGCGCGCCATTGACGCCCCGCATGCCGGTGCCCGTGAGGCCGCCAGCAGGAACGGAGTCGTCCGCGCATGCGACCGGGCCATCGATGCCCTTGGCCGCCAAATAGCACGCGGAATTGTCGATGATGACGGAGCGATTGCGCTTGGCGTTGGCGCCTTCAGGCAGGATCACCGACGGATCGGAGGAGCATGCCGGGGCGACGAACGCGACAGCGGCCGCCAGAACGACAACCGAACGCAGAGCAGGGGACAGCACGAGCAAGGCACGCATGAGTAAAGCCTCCAGTCTAACCGGCCGCCAGTATCCCGGAGGCACACAACTCGGTCAAGCAACTGCCACAGTCCCGGGGGGAATTCAGTCCTCCGGCCAGGATGCGATGGCCAGGAGCCCGTGCGGCGCATTTTCCTGCAGCGTCAGGTGCCCGCCGCGCTGGGCGAGAATGGCCGCGGCGACTGGCAATCCGAGTCCAAGGTGCGCGCCCCCCGTGCGGGCGAGCTTGCCGTCGGCCGCCGCAAGGAGGTCTGAACAACCCGGTCCATCATCCCGAATCTGCAGGAAATGGTCGCCGGTCTGCGGCTCCGCCGTGAGCGACACGTCGACGGTCACGCCCGCGGTCGCAGCATCCAACGCGTTGGTCACGAGCGCTGCGACAATCGGCCGCAGCGCCGGGTCCGCCGCAAGCCAGCGCACGACATCCGGCTGCCACTCCAGCGCGACTCCCAACTCGCGCGCGCGCGTCTCCAGTTCGTGCCGCACGTCCTGCCAACGCACCGGCGCGCCCTCGGGCAACGGCAGGCCGGTCGTTATCCGCCGCAGATCCCGAAAGGGCCGCAGCAGGTTGCCGCGCGTCTCGTGCAAACGCTCCGCCAGCGCGACGTCATCCACGTCTTCCGCCAGCAAATCCAGCTCGCCCATGGCCGCCACCAGGCTGTTGGACAAGTCATGCTTCAGCTTGTGCAGCAGCCGGACCAACTGCGCGAGGAGCGCGGGATCGAGCGGCTGAACGGCAATGGGCGGGGGCGTTGGCATTTAGTTGCCACACGTTTCAGCCAGCTGCCACAGGCCGGATGACACGCTGCCATCGGGTTCCAGGCCGCCAAACAGCCACGCTTTCTGGGTCGGCACGTTGAAGTAGGCCGCCGCGTGAATGAGCGCCGTGGGCGCCGCGATATTTTGCTGTTCCAGCTTGGCCTGCACGGACTGCGGATTGAGCGGCTGGCAGAGCCCGACGGCCAGTGACACCTGCACGCCGGCCGTCGACCACGCCTGATCGGCGTAGCTGGGGCAAAGTTGCCCGCCCGGGCCGCCCCATTGCGGAATGGCGCGGACCTGCGGCGCCAGCCAGGCGCGTCCGCCCAGCCAGTCAAAGAGCACCGGCACAAACGCCGGACCGCCAAAATACTGCTGCAGGAGCGGCGTGGTCAGACCGTCGTCGGCGAAGTTGGGCACGTAGGTCGGCATGAACGACGGCGTGCCGGTGAAGACGCCCGTCGTGCCGAGCCAGAGCGTATTGCCCTTGAAGCCCTGGCAGCCGGCGTCGCCCATCACGCCGGTATCCTCGCCGAGGTTGCCGTCAGGCGCGCGGATCGAGCCTGCGGTGATGCCGACGATGTCGTGCACCGGGTCGTAGACCATCGGCGCGCCGTAGCGATCCACGGGATGGCATTCACCGCCGCACATGCCAAGCGCGGGAACGTTGGCGCCGATGTCGGTCCACGCCAGCGTCGCCAGATCCAGCGTCAGGAACGCGTGGGTCTCCTTCTTGCTGTCAAAACCGCCTGAGATCACGAGGCGATTGCGCAGCGGATCGATCGCCACGGACGGCGCGCTGAGGCCATAAGCTCCGGTCGAGGGCGTGGTCTGCAATGCGTGGGTCTGCAAATCCAGGGTCCGCACCGCGTTTGTCGGCACCCACAGCGTCTCCATCGCGCTGTTGCTGGTTGGCAGGCTGCCGGTCCACATCCGCTGGAGGTCGGGCACGGCTTCATGGGCCTTGAGGTCAAAGCCGCCAGCAAAGACGAAGCGGTCGGCTTGGGCGTCAATGCCGGCCATGCCGAACGCGTAGAGAATTCCGGTGCCCACTTGCGTCCATGCGCCGTTGGCGGCAACGCACCACGCGTCGCTCACGGGAACGGCGCGCGGCGAGACGGCGTTGGCGTCCGGGAGTTCGTAGGTCAATCCGCCGGCGATGCACCATTGCGCTGAAGCGGGGCGCCAGGCGTGGGCCGCGCCGATCCGCCCGCCGGGGACTTCCGTGTCGAGTCGCGTCGCGGTGTTTGTCACCGGCGAGAACGCCCAGACGTCCGCGAGACTGACCCGATGCGCGCCGCTCGCCGTCGTCACGGGCTGCCAGCCGCCGCCGATCACGATTGTCGCGCTGGCCGCGTGCCACATGGCAAAGCCGCCCGCGCGCTCGGATGCGGGAAGCGCGACGTTCGGGTTGGTCCACGTGATGTCATTGGGTGCGCTGGGCGTGACGCTGTTGGGAATCGCTGAGAGGTCGGCCGTCAAGTAGGCGCCGGGCGCGCCGTCGGACCGCACGCCGCCAAAGAGGTGCAATTTGTGCGCGCTGTCGACGGCGCACTGCGCGGCCGTTCGCGGTACTTGGCTCCATTCACCCTGGCTCGCCAACTGCCGCAGCACCGGTATCTCGCCGTTGTGCGTGATCCACCACGTCGTGCCGTTCGCCTCAACGAGCACCGCCGCGCTGCCATCCGGCGTCGCAGTCAGGCAGAGCGGGTCCAGGATTGGCGTATTCGTCGGCGTGCCGCCCATCAGCATCGGCGCGTTCTTCCACTCGACGACCGCGGTCGGTGACAGCGGCAGCGCGACTGGCGCGGGCAGGCCTGCGGAAACCACCAGCACCGCGCGGTTGCCGCTTGCGTCGTTGACGATCGCCGCAAGGGTCAACGACTGGTCCGATTCGGGGAGCAGATTCGTGGTCGGCATGGCGGGGACAAAGAATGGGTCGCTGGCCGCCAACGCGCTGACTTCCGTCGCTTCGCCCGTCAGTGCGATTGACCAGATCGGCGGTTGCCAATTGCTGTTGAGGAAGCCGCCGAGAATCAGCGCCCGATTCGACGCCTCGTCCCAAATCATCGCGGCATGCGCACGCGGCAACGGCCCCGGCGCCAGTTGATGCTGCCACGGCTGGGACACGCTCAATCCCTGCTTCAGCGCCGTCACGTCCAGCGTCCACGCTTCATCGCGCAGCACCATGCCGTCGGCCGCTGGCGTCTTGCCGCTAAAGAGCACGATCCGATCGGCCCCCACCAAGCTCGCTGTCCAGTCGCTCCGCGGCTGTGGCGCGCCTTGGCCCATGCCGACGAAGCCGCTGGCCCATGGCTTGCCGGCGCAGATCGCGTTTTCGCTGTCGAGGCAGCGCACAACCGCGCCGCCGATCGTCGCTTTCTTGTCGTCGCAAAACAGCGGCGTGCCGCCACACGCGTCGGCGCAGCTGTCGCCCACATGGTGATTGTTCCAGAGGAAAGCCTCGTCGGTTTGGCCGTCGCAGTTGTCGTCCAGGCCGTTGCATGTCTCTTTGGCCGCGAGCGATTCGCTGCCGTTGCCCAGCGTCGAGCACGTCGCGACTTTGTCCGTACCGCATTGGACCTTGCCGGACTTCTGGAGGACGCCGCTTGGGCTGACCGCGCAAATGCCCTTGTCGGCGTGGCATGGGGACCCGAGCGGGAACTTGTTCCACGTCAATCCTTCATCGGTCTGGCCATCGCAGTCGTTGTCGAGCGCGTCGCAGAACGTCTCGGTCGCTTGCCAATCGGCGACGCCCGGCGCTTCGCAGACGCAGCCTGTGCACCCGGCGGCGAGTCCCACGGTGCTGGAGCCCTGCGTCGTCGGCACGCACGTGACTTTGGCCTTGCCGACCGCGCCCGCGCACACGCCCTGGTTGCAAATGCCATCCGCGCCGGGCAGCGGGTCGGGGCCATTGGGCACCTTGTCAAAGGCGTTGACGATGCAGTCCTGGTCGGCGTCGAGGATGTTGGACTCGAGCGCGTCGGGAATGCCGTTGCCGTTGGTGTCGACTGGATGATCGACGTTGCTGCCGACCTCCGTGCCGTCGTCGATGCCGTCGCCGTCCGAGTCCTTTTTCGCCGGATCGGTGCCGATGGTCTTTTCCTGGTTGTTCGACAAGCCGTCGCCGTCGTAGTCGCTGTCCGCTTGTTGGCAGGTGGCTTCGATGCACAAATCGCCGCCGCAATCGCTGTCGCTGCCGCAGGACTGGGTGCAGATGTTGTGGGTGCAGACGCCCGATTCGCATTCGCCGGAGTTGCCGCACGTGGAGCCGAACTTGCGCTTCTTCTTGGTCAAGAAGTCCGCGCAGCCGACCAAGCTGGCCATGACCAGAAGCGCGACGAGCCACTTGGCCCAGCCGATGGGGCGCATCGTGTGTGTGCGGGCGCGGAGACTTCCAAGCCTCGCGGCGGTGATCGAGTTGGCGGACATGCAGCGCCTCACAAAGTTGTAGTCGAGTGTAGCAACGCACGCTCCGGACCGCCAACCCTCGCGGCGACGTTTGTCCCGGCAGGAGTCCACGAAGGGCCGGCGATGTGGGACGGCGAGGCACGGAAGTGAGACCGCCGCGCGTCGCTGCTGGAAAAGACCGCCGATTTCAGTGATGCGGTCCAGCGCCATGGACGGTCGCAACGCCGGCAGTGGCCGAATGCGTCGATCGCACGCCGGCAAAACCAAACGAGAATCTCGGCCGTCGTGAGACTTCTGAGACCGACGAGACCACGCCGTAGTCCGCGCCTGCGCGTTGGAACGATTTAGAACCACTGGCAAAAGCTGCTGAGCCCCGTCTTGGCACAGCCGGTGCACAAGCGTTGGCCAGAGCGCATGACGCACTGAAGGAATCCCATGCTCGCCAAAGTTGTAGGTGCTGCCGTCCTGGGCGTGGACGCGCAGCCGATTGACGTGGAATGCGATGTGACCGGCGGTTTTCCGTCGTTTGACACAGTCGGCCTTGCCGAACTCACCGTGCGGGAGGCGCGGGTACGCGTGCGCAGCGCGATTCGCCACAGCGGGCTGCCATTTCCCAAGACGCGCGTTGTCGTGAACTTGGCGCCAG
The DNA here is from genome assembly GCA_903842345.1 of uncultured Myxococcales bacterium. Classification (GTDB taxonomy): domain Bacteria; phylum Myxococcota_A; class UBA9042; order UBA9042; family UBA9042; genus CAIYBN01. Next base: position 226,812 of record CAIMLR010000036.1, on the reverse strand, counting down.
CGGACCTGCGCAAGGACGGCACCAGCTTTGACCTGCCCGTCGCGCTGGCGGTCCTGCAGGCTGACGGCGCGATTCCGCTCGATGCGCTCACGGGCTGGGCGGTGCTGGGTGAACTCTCGCTGACCGGCGCGGTGCGACCGGTGTGTGGCGTGCTCGCGGTCGCGGAGATGGCGCGGCGTCTCGGTCTGCGCGGCCTGCTGTGCCCGATCGACAACGTCGCGGAGGCGATCGTGGTGCCCGGGATCGAGGTGCGCGTCGCGGCGACGCTGGGTGAAGTCGTCCGCTGTCTGCGCCGCGAGCAGCCGTGGCCCGAGCCGGCCGTGGGTGAGCCGCCGGTGGCGCGCCGGGCGATGCTGGATTGGTCCGACGTCCGTGGCCACGCGGTGGCCAAGCGTGCGCTGGAGGTGGCGGCAGCGGGTGGCCACAACGTGGTAATGGTCGGTACGCCGGGCACCGGCAAGACGATGCTGGCCCGGCGCATTCCGACGATCCTTCCGCCGCTCGAGCCAGCCGAGTCGATCGAAGTGACGAAGGTCCACTCGGTGGCCGGGCTGCTGCCCCGCGGCTTGGGCCTGCTGACGGAGCGGCCGTTCCGGGCGCCGCATCACACCGTTTCGGGACCCGCGCTGGTGGGCGGCGGTTCGGTGCCGAAGCCGGGTGAAGTGTCGCTCGCCCACCGCGGCGTGCTGTTCCTCGACGAATTGGCGGAATTTCCCCGCAACGTGTTGGAAACGCTGCGGCAGCCGCTGGAAAGCGGCTGACAATTGTAGCGTTTCGCGGGCTGTGCTAAAATCCGTCCTTTCAGGAGGTTGGACATGAAGCTGGTCGGCGTAGTTCGGGTTTCCACAGATCAACAGGAAGGCATTGGCGGCGAGGGGCTTGAGCGCCAGCGCCACGAGATCCGCAAAATTGCCCAGCGCGAGGGTGTTTCCGACGTCCTCTGGGTCGAGATCGTAGGCGTTTCGGGGTCCGCTGTCGCCCAGACCCGCGAATGGCTCCAAGAGGTCCTCCCCGCGATCCGCGACCCTGACACGCACATCGCCGTCGACTCGATCGACCGGCTGATCCGTGCATCCAACCTTGATCTGGGCGTGCTTTCATCCTGCCAAGCGACTGCAACCAAGATCTACACGCCGCAGGGTGTCCGTGATCTGTCCAAGGCCGATGACGCCTTGGTAAGCGGAATCCTCGCGCTGCTGGCTGGCAAGGAGAAGGTGGAGATCACGCGCCGTGCCCAAGCGGGCAAGGAGCAGCGCCGGAAGGCAGGCCACTGGGTGTCGGGGATTGCACCACGCGGCACGCAGTACGACCGCAAGAACGGCTGGACGTACACGGGCGAAGCGCAGGCGATCGCAGACGCCTATGATCGCTTTCTCGCAGGTGAAAGCAGCGAATCGATCGCCAGCGATCTCGGCTACACGCGGAATTCGATCAAGAACGTCCTGACCAACACCATCTATAAGGGCATCGTGACGTTCGACCAGCGGCGGGGCGAAGCCTACCCGACCGTCGCCGGTCGCCAGCCAGAACGCAAAAAGATCGCGCGCAAGGACGAAGACGTCATCCGCGTTCGCATCTTCGGCGGTGAAGGGCAATTGCCGCAGTTGGTGTCGGACGAAACGTGGGCGAAGGCGCAGGCGAAGCTGGTTGATCGGGTTGCGCGGATCTCCGTGTCGATGCGGGAGACGTCCAAGGACGCCTATCTGTCGGGCTTCGTCCGTGCCCATGACGCGCCAGACACCCACGGTGCTGTAATCAACGGCTTCTTTGACCTGACGGGTGAACAGACCGGCCACGTCGCCTATGGGCACAACACCGGCAAGACGCACAACAATCAGGTCCGCTACGTCTGCGCCTGCAAGTCGACAAGGACCAAGGGCATCGGCAAGTGCCAGTTCGGCGAACCACCCGTCGCGCGAATCAACATCGCGGTTGATCGCTACCTTGTCTCACTGACAAGGGACAAGGATGTGGTTTCCGGCGCACGGGAAGCGGCAAAGAAGACGCCCGACACGACGAGCGAGCGGAAACGGCTGGAGAAGCTTCTGGACGGCTTCGCGGCCAAGGAAGCGCGCCTCGCCGACCTGTACGTGGACGGTCGGATCGACAGGGCCAAGCACGACCAGCAGCAAGACGGAATCCGCAAGGATCGCCGCGATGCCGAAGCGAAGCTGGCTGGGGTTGTCGCCGGTCCTGTGCAGCCGACTGCGATCGAGTTGGACGCGACGTTTGCGCCGGATGCCTGGGTGTTCGATTCGTCGTGGAGCAACGAGCAGAAGCGCGCGTGGTGCAAAAAGTACGTGTCGGCGATCTTCGTGTCGCAGATCGGAATCGAGTCGATCTCGTTGCGACTGCCGACCGCCGACGGTGGCGTTCTGTACCCACACAGCGATCTCGCGACGTGGGCGGACCTGCTGGGTGGCGACAAGAAGACGGCGATGCTGATCCCGTCGTCAAACGGTCTGCTGTTGTCGCAGGTGGCCGAGCGCTTGGGGACGACGGCGGCAACGCTGAAGCGCCTGTACAGGTTCGGCAAGCTTCCTGAGCCAGCCACCCGCGTCCGATCTGGTATGCGGATGTGGAGCGAAGCCGAGTTGGCGGCGACGAAGGCGGCGTTTGAGGCGCTGGCGACCCGCTAGGGCTGTTGCGCCCATTCGCTGATTTCATGGGCATTCACGCGCCGTTCGGCGTCTGCCTGCGCCGCCGCCTTCGTGGTCCCAATTCCCCAGACCTTATGCGTGACGCCATCTTGCTTCCAATGCCCGCGCGAGACCCAGACCTCGGGGACGGTCCCGCCAGCGTCGCCATACGGTTTGAATGACTCGCCAACTTGATGCGCCTCGTTGACCTGATGATTTGCGTCTGGGAAAGCCATGTGTACTCCTTGTGGGTGGTTAGTCTTCGTCATCCGGTGACAGGGCGAGCGCGGTAGCCTGTGCCCGCGTCCGTTCAGCCAGCGCTCGTGTTGTCGCAGCGTCGGCGAAGTCCGGCAAGACCAACGCGAGCGCGTCTAGCCGGTCGGCTTCGGCCAGCAACGCGGCGACGACCAGTCCAGTCGATTCGTCGGTGCCTGAACTGGGCATGGTCGTCGCCGTTGTTTCCGCTTGGGGGCGTTGTGCGCTGGAAGGTAGCACGCGTCGGTCATCCTGCGTCAAGCGGATGGTGGCCCAAAAACCACGGCAGGGACGGTGGGGTGACCCCACCGTCCCTGCCAAGTTTGGCACAGGTCGTGCCGACGCCGGTCAGGCGTCCATCAGTCTGCCGTCAAGCAGATCTTCAGTTAGTGCTGGTGCATGGGCACGCGACGACCATCGATCGTGCGGAACTCAACCACACAACCACAACGGCAATCGCGTACGGTACAATAATAAATACGCACGGTTACACCGAACAGAATGGCCCTTCGGCCAGACAACGTGGTGCCGGACGCGTGCGGAGAAGTTGACGCCGCCTTGTGGCAGTAGCTAAGCTACTACCGGTCGATACGGGGCGTTTCACATGTTCCGCGTCCAGCTTTCCGGTACGTGATGCGCCAGCTACAGCGCATCTCTCCACCGGCACCTTGACATCCAGGGCACCCCGCCTGAGAGTCTGCCGTCGAAAGTCGGCTCTCAGGCGGGGTGGGCATTCCCGACACGCGCGCCCCCTGTGCACTACAGGCGCGTGCCGGTTCCTACCTTCTCATTGGACCACCTCAGCGTTGCCGCCGTTCGCGTCGGCATCGTCGGAGAACATCGACACCGGTTCGGCGTCGAAGATGGCGGGGATGACGCGGTACTTGCCGTAGCCGTCCTTCTCGAACACGTCGGTTTCGCGGTGCATCATGCTGTTGATCGCGTCACGTTTCATGAAGTTCGGGTCGTCCGGCAACAAGCCCTCGTTGACCTTGTGGGCCACGTCGTTCGGAGACATTGCGATGTTGCCCACAGCGGAGAACGCTGCTTTGACGCGTTCCATGCGCGCCCGACCACCGTGCGTGCGGCGCTGCGCGACCGGGGCGTCTGGCTTCTGGGCCGGACGGGGAACATACGCAGGAAGGCGTGCAGGTTGTGCCCCCAGAAGTTCGGAAAGTGCCGCCACGACAGCCCTGTTTGCCATCACGATGGCGTACAGGGGGAATCGATTGCGGTCGTACTCTTCCAAGGTGGTCTCGTTGCGCGCCAGTTCAGCACGACTCGCGCGTAGCAGTTCCTCTACCTTCGTTTCCATCGGCTGGTTCGTCATCGAGTACCTCCGGCGCAGTGCCGCAACGGAGAATACGAAATGTTGGGAGGCTCGTCAAGCGGATTCCATCAGACCGCCACTTTTTGGCATGCATGCCGAAGATCGTGTAGGCAGGCGTGGCCCCGTCGTCCGGCAGGTAGGTATAGCTGTGCAGGTGCATAGCCTATGTGTTTCAGACTATTATAGGCTATATGGCTGTCGCCTAGTCGGTGATATAGTCTGACGATATACGGTATATCATCACCGTATATTGGAAGCTCGGTCAAAAAATGGACAAGGTACAGAAGTTCTGAAAGCGACGTTGCAGGTTCTAAGAACCGCGATAAGCGCAAAATATTACGGCGTGATGTTCTGACCAGAAGACAGGCTGCGCATGTTCCGCGATGCCATTCTGAGAAGATGAGCAGTCTATAACAAGATGCAGTGCAGGATCTGAAACAACGGCGATGTGTCCTTCGTGGTGCGTCCCGTCCGCGTCCTTCCAGTCGGAGTAGACAGCCAGACAGCCCGGTTCGGCCTTGTCGAGCTTCGTAAACAGGACGTGTTTGCCGTCGTCCTTCGCGTCGTCGTACACCGAATCGGTCGACAACCACCAAGGCCAGTCCTTGCTGTCCTTCCGTGAACGGCCAAGCACCCAAGCTACAAAACCTGAGCAGTCGCACCAGAGCGCGGTCTTCGCAACACCGTTGACCAGCTTCGCCGACGATCGGCACGGCAGTTTATCGAGAGGCCAAAGACCTCCCTTGCCTAAGCCGTAAACGACGCCTTTGCCGATGGCTGAGCGTCCGCGAGCGATCAGCACTTCTCCGGTCATGACAGCACGTCCGTCAGGTTGATCCCAAGGATCGCGTCGTCCTGCTGGACAGGTACGTGGCGTTGTTCCCAGACCTGCGGGAGCGTTTCGACCCATTGCAATTCGCGGAACCTGTCGGCGTCCTTCGGTTCAGGTTCGGCTAGCTTCGTGACTACCTTCTCGTCGTCTATACCATCGTCTAGGTCCATCATGGGCTTCAAACCTCCCGGCAACATCGCTTTGCCGTTGGTGATCGGGATCAGAAACATCGCTATGTCTTCGCCATCGAGCGTGATCAGCCCCAGTCCTTGCTGCCAATCGACGTGCGCCGTTCCTGCTGGGACGACACCATCGAGTCGGGCTAGCGTCCCCGGAGACATTGCCCAGACGGTGTGCGGACCCGACGCGCCGTGAAGCGTTCGGCCAGCCAGCTCGCAGCGGTGGATGTGTCCAAAGGTCTGGTGGTTCGGGTGCTCAACAAGGCGAGCGCCAACCGTGTGACCGCCACGCTTCCTGATCAGGTCGCCGTGCGTGCACTCGACCTTGCCCCAGAGCCAGTACGTCGCGCCGTATGGTCCGAGGTAGTTGATGCGTAGGTCTTTGTCGGCCAATCGCAGCAGCCCAGGTACCGACAACGCAGGGACGTCCGAACCGGCTGGCGACAGACCGTAGGCTTCACCTGCCACGACGAGCAAGAGCTTGCCTATTCGTGCCTCGTGGTTGCCTTCGAGGTAGGTCAGGCGGCACTTGGGTCCAACGGCTTTCCGAAGGGCGACGAGAAAGTCACGGAGGCATTCGAGGCTGGCCTGTGTCGTTTCCCTAAGGTCGGGCGTCGGGACGAACTTGGACGACCACGCGGCGAGGTCGAGGTTGTCGCCCAGCATGACTACTTCGCTTGGCCGGATCTGCCGCGCCATCTTCAGCGCTGCCTTCAAGGCCGATTCATCGTGGAGTGGCGTAAGGTTGCCGTTGGTGGCACGTCGGAAACCAACGTGCATGTCGGGAATGACCAGCGCGTGCTTGGCCACTGGTTACTTCTGCTCGTCTATGACGGGGATGTTGGCCGTGTTGCCGTAGTTGCCCAGCAGGACGTCCACGACGCGACCGACAGCGCCGAGCTTCGCCCAAGAGGCGGCTGGGATCTGCGGACGGATCAGCGTGTTGAAGCCGTGGAACGCGGCAAGAATGGTTGCGATCGCGGTTGAAATGTCCATTGCATACCCCTAGTTGTGTGTCTGTCCGAACTCTACTCGCAGGCGTCTGCCGGTGTCGTAGCGATCGGGATCTTCACGGCAGATCGGCAGAGCAACGTGTCGCGACGGAGGTACTTGGCGTATGGGAGCGCTTCGTTGGCCTCTGGTCCCTTCAGGACGTAGGCGCTGGTCGTCGGCAAGCAGCCTTGGATGACGCAGCAAAGGATCAGACCGGCGAGCAGCTTCTTCACGGCGTGGCCCTCACGGTGTTGGCCAGCACGGTCGTCACCAGCGGAGAGTCGGACAGTGCCTTGCCAACCGTCGCGCCCTGCATTCGCGCAAGACTGACCTTGATCTGGTTCACGTCGTCGGCGACCTGATCGACCTTTGTCTCGATGCGGATCGCGGTAGCTGCTTGCACAGCGATGCGCTCTTCCAAGACGGCGGGAGGCTGCACAGGTGGCAGTGGTGCCACGACAGGTGCTGGCGTGGCAGCTTGGTTACCGGCAGCGGCGATCAAACCAGCGCCAACGAGGCCGAGAACGGACTTGGCTAGCGTGGTCTGATACCAAGGTGGGGTTGTCGTGATGTTTAGGTCGGGTGTCTTTGGCGGGGTCATTGGTGAGCGTCCTTCTCGTTTAGTCGTCCAAGTAGCCAAGGAGGTCGATGGCAACCAATGAGCCGTCGCCTTCGACGGTCACGGAGATCTGCGAACCTGCTGGGAACGGGCCGAGTGGCGCGTCATGGAAGGCGAGGTTCATCAGTTGGGAAGCGTAGAAGTCGGTCAGGACGTAGTTGACGCCAGCGTCCACGGCAGCTTCGGGCAGTGCGGTCGCGATGAGGCGAACGTGGCCAACCGTGCTGTTGCCAGGGGTGGCAGTCAGACGGTCGATGTAGAGGCTCTTGCTCGCCGGGACCGTGTAGATGACGGACGCCGACGCGGTAGCACCAGCGAGGACCGTTTCGTACATGGTTGATTCACCGGCGTCGATGATGTAGATGCTGCCAACCGCAGCACCAGCAGAGCCGACAGATTCAACGACGACAGACTGGATGCGGTAGACGTCGGTAGCGACCGATGCGACCGGGGACGTGCCATTCAGCGCGATCGACTCAGACTTGGATTGGCCATCGCCGTTCAAGTAGAAGACCTTGACGGAATGAGCGCCGGTGCCCACGACGGCGGGGATCTCGGCAGTACCTGCGCTCGTCACAACGAACGAGGCGGTGACGTCATCGTGCGATGCGTCGGTCAGGGTGTAGCCAGTCGGACCACTTACCGAAACGACGGGACCAGCAGCAGACGCGGAGTAACCATCGTTGCCGTTGATTGCAGCGGCAAGGGCTGTCGCGAGGTCGCCGAGCGTGCCAGCCGTGTACGTCGCAGAATAGGTGTGCACGCCATCCGTCACCGACGCCACCGAAGGAGCGCCAGCGTCGGGCGTGCCCGCGAGGGTGATGTCTACGAGTTCAGGAGTGGCTGGCACCAGATCGGATGAGGCCACGTCATCAGCGGAACCGGACCCGACGTGGATTGCACCGGGGGAGGCAGGAACCGGGCGTAACGACCCTTCACCTGCCCAGACGTGATTCTGGTTTGCGTTTGCCGCCGTGCGCGTGCCGTGAAGGGCAACGATTTGGGCTGAAACTGGTTGGCCGTGACGGTAGAGAATTCTGGGCTGTCGCATCGTTTACACCTTCTTATCAAGGCGTTCGCGATAGCCACCGGGACCACTACGGCAGGGTTTCTAAGTCCTGCGTGACGCCGTGGACAACGAGGCAATGGCCAGCGGTGTGACTGACCTGAAACCAAGCGTTCGTGGCCACGCGGTCTTCTGGCACGATCAAGGCGCGGTACTGGAGGCCAGCGGAGACATCATCAACATGATCGGACGTAGACAAGGACTGGGAATCGCCGAGCGTCGTGCCCATTCCCAGGTAGGTCTCAGCACCAGACGTGGTCGTCCCCTGTTTGACAGTCTCCGTGATGGTTCCGGTACCAAGTCCAGTCGCATCCCAACCAGCCGTTGTGTCCACCTGTGCGTTGAGCGGACCACTGGCGCATCGCGTGAACGTCAGGTAGGCGTGGTTACGTCCGGGCGGGATGACCGCCATAAATCGGCGGGTTGTACCGGACGCGGCTGTGTTGTTCTCGACCATCAGGGCGGTCTGGCAGTAGGCCATGCCGACGTCCAACTGGACCTGATCGGCTTCTTTGAGCAGCCACAGGGACGCAGGTGGAGCGACATCGGTGCCGCACAAAGATATCGCGACGTGTTCGGTGCTCCAGTCACGCTGTTTGCAGGTTCTTGCCATTACACGGCCCCCGTTGGTGTCCAAAAAGCAATCAGACTGTGGATGTAAGTGGTGTGCCCAGCGGTCGCACGGACGCGGATCTCGATCGGAACCTCTGGGTTGGACACACCTGTTCCCCAAACCACCAAAGTGAGCGACGGGACGACGTTTCCAGACAGGTCAGTCTTCAATAGCCCGGTCGAGTCAATGCCGGTACTGCTCAACGGCTGGCAGGTGAGATCCATGACCACTTGGTCAGCCGTTGCGCCACCGGTCACGGACGACAGGCAGTACACGGTGATGTTCCCGTATTGTTTCCCCGGTAGGAAACCAGTCGCCTTGCCCATCAGGGACCAAGGTGTGGTTGTGTATCCGCTGGGTGTGCTTACCGCGTAGCCACCTGTCGTGAACGGAGCGGCGACGTAAGGTTGCACGAAGGACGCGATGCATTGCTTGCGGTCGCGCAAGACGTTCAGCGCGTTGGACTTGGCACGGTTCACCATCTCGGTGTTGATCGGCGCACGAGGGCTAGAGATCAGCGAGTCATCGAATGGCAAGAAGCCAGATGCCTTGAGCAGTGGAGGTGCGACCGCCGTGGCAGTGGGCTGGACAGCGACGTGACTCAACATGTCGTAGCCAGCGCGTGCGACGACGACGAACTTGAGCATCGTGACGTTCGCCGCGATGACGGTCGAATGGCGGTGTACGAACCAGTGTCCGACCGTCATCGAGGCCGTGGCAGTTGGTCCGTAGATGCTCGTCCAGCCAGACGCCGGGTTGGCCCCAGTGTTCTTGTAGACCTGAATAGTCAACGGGTCGGTCGCACCAGCGAGCACCGTGTAGATGAAGTCGTAGGACAACCCATCGACGGACGGCACGACGGGGACCACGTAGGTGGTCGATGCAGCAAGAAGACCGCCCATCGGGCTGAACGACAGCAGGTTCGGGCAAAAATGGCCGTACAGGTGATTGCTGTTCGCTAAGGATACCTGCAACGGGCCTGCGGCCATCTGCGTGAAGTTGAACTCGTCCGCCTTGGAAACGACGAGCTTGGTTGGTGTCGTGATTGCCATTCGTTATCCCCAGAAGGTTCCGTCGCCTGCGTGAGCGAACATGTTCTGCCAGCCAGTGGCGACCGCCCCTGCGGGCAACGTGAGTGTGCTGTTCAACGAGGTGGATAAGCTGGCCCCAGCGATCGAACTGCTGGCGATCGTCAGGCGGCACCAGTCGACGCCGGAAACCGTGACTGAGTTCGCAGCCGACACGATCAGGTAGCCGCCGTATGCCTCGTTGCCCATTCCGACCTGGTAGTGCATCAGTCGGACTGCGGCCCCCGCGTTCTCTGAGATCGACTGCTGCATGTAGGACAAGAACTTGTGATCGATGTCCACGAGCGTCGGTGCGGACGAACTGTCGTACCAGTTGATCCGTGCTGCGGGCGACAAACCCGACACGACCGGGCCACCTTGGACAACCAGCGTCAGAGTCAGCGCGCCACCCATCAGATCGCGGCGGGTGCCGATGCACCGTGCCTGACCTGTGAATCCTTCGGATGCAGTAGCCCAGTTCCACAACGTGGGGTGCGTCGTTTCCAGTCGGCACATGTCGCCGACGTTGACGTCCAACCACGGGACGACGCGCACTTCGATCGTCTGGACGGCGTGCGACTGCGCCAAAATCGTGGCGCACCAACCTTGGATTGTCCAGTCAGCCGAAGGCTGTGGGCCATTCAAGGCGAGCGCAAGGTCAAGCGTCTGTCCACCCGATTCGAGTACGCCAGAAGTCTCCTGCACGGTGTAAACGGTCGGGCTGTCCTTACCCTTAGCGTCGGTCGTGAAGGACACCTTGATCTGGGTCACCGGGTCGCGCTTTCGGACGGATACGACCGGTTCGCTGTTGAAGGACAACAGGTGCTCATCAGTGATCTTCGTCTTGTACCAAGACCCATTGACGTCGGTGGACACGATGCCCAATCGGACGCGGCCAGAAGAGTCGGGACGGGCCACGACACCGCGCTGCACCAACGCCAGAAGACCGCTGAACATGTCCTGAAACGACAGGCCAGACCCGCCGACGCGTAGGTTCAGACCAACGATTGCAGAAGCGAGTCCGCTGACGAAGCTGGCCACGTCGATTGCACTCTGGTCGATCGCGTAGCCATCGCCGTATCCCCAGTAGTCGTAATCACCCCGAGTGCCAGCACCGGAAGATTCCAAAGACCGGCACATCAGGTCGTATGCGTAGTCACTGGTCTCCGAGAAGGTGTACTCAACCGTCTTGCCAATTGCGTTATCCTTGGGCGTCCACGCTATGTTCTGTTTGGGCGACAGGTAGCGCAAGTCATAGAAGTACGCGAGGTTTCCGACCACTGTAGCCTTGCCAGAGATTGTTTCGTCTCCGACCGTCAGCAACCCATAGGGGGGAATCGCGTCCGCAGGTGAATCCAACTCGACCACCAGCGTCATCGATTCGCCTGTGTCTCCGCTAGGGTCCCACTGGCCGTACTCATTGGATGTCGCTCCACCGCCGAGCGGGTTTGCGCCTCCGTTCCACGTCGGGATGATCGGCTTCGGGTTCACGTCGAAACCAAGGCCAGACGGACCCCACCACATAGCGTGGTGGTCGACCTTTAGCTTTCCATTGACCACGACCGTGAAGACGCTATGGTCGATCGCGGCGTTGGATGGGTACAGGAAGTACCCAGTGTTGTACGTGTAATCGCCAACATGCGTGTTGAACATCAGCTTGATGGCAGGTGCGCCAAGGTCTACCAGTGCGGCGTCCCATCGGGCTTGAATGGTCGCGATGATGTCTGCGATTTCCATCAGCGTTCCGTCCGGGATGTTGTCGAACGGCGTGATGATGACCTGCAACGGGTACCCAGAGATTGCCGCGTTGCTGGAGTTGTAGGCCTCGATCACGACCTGAAGGTACTGGTCCTGGTGGACTGGCTGACGGCTTGAGTACTTCTGCACGACGCCAGTGGCACCGCACGGCAGTGGGTTGGCCAACACGCGGTCCATTGACAGTGCTTCGACCGTGAACCTGTCGGAGCCGTCCCTGTACGGGCCTTGGTCAATGAAGCCGCGCCATACTTCTTGTGATTCATCGGCGAGAGCGGACCCCGTTGTCGTGCCGTCCGGCGAGACAGGAGCTGCGTACAAGCGGACTTCACGACCACGCCAGACACGCGGTCTGTTCGTGACCGTGCCACCTGCCGTGCCGTAAAAATGCGACGAAGCCAGAGAGCCGTGAAGTGCGTTCGAACAACCAGTGAAGGTGATGGACGTCTTGCCGGTGTACGTAAACGTTTCGAGGCCGACGTACAGGGTGCCCGACGACGGGAACGCCGACGTGTCCTGAACGTGGAGCGTGCCGGTTCCAGTGTAGGGCGTGCCAGCGACGCAATTCTGCGTCAAAACGGTCGTCATCGTCGGCGTCTGCATGATCGCTGCCAAAGCAGGGGCGCTGAGCAATGAGAAGGTCAGCGGAAGACCTTGACCCATTCCGGTGTCACGGTCTACCGACTGGCCCACTTCCGCCGAGTGGTCGATCACCAATGACTTGAGCATCGACGCGAACCCATCGGGGGGTGTTCCGGTAACGCTCGCTTCGCTGAACACGCAGTCGATACCGGATATCGTCAGCCAGTAGTTGACATTCCATCCATATTTCAAGGAGTCCCAGATCATGATGCACGTCCAGTGGCGATCGTCAGGTCCATCGTCAAAAAGTCCTCAGTTGCCCCATACGCTTTCAGATTCGTGGCGTTGACCACGTAGCCATCGACGTAGCCAGACAGGTTGGTCGGGCTGTAAGCCGTCAGGTGCGCGCTGTCTTGGAAGATGCGGACGCGACCAGTCAGACACCATCCCGCGCTCAAGTGCTGGGCATCTGCTTGGCGAATCCAGACAGACACCTTGTGGGTGAACGTGTTGCCCCATCCGACTGGGTAGCACCTGCCGTGGCGGTAACGCGTCATCGTCGGCTTCGCGCCGTCTTCTGCGGGTTTGACGGTGACGCCGACCATTTCAACGCAACCGAGTGGTGCTGACGCGCCGGTCCAGCTAGTTGCCCAACCAGATAGTGACTGCGTGAACCCTAAGTAGGTCGCGCCAGAGCCGACCATGACGGGGCGGAATGACACGCTGTTGGTGCTGGCGATCGTTACGCGCTTGGTCGTCTGGCTGTAGGTGACTAAGTAGTGGCCTGCGTGCGCCCCCATCGGGTAGGCAGACGACAACGAAGTTCCCCAGGACACCAACAGGTCGTCCCAGAGCGTGGCTTCGGCTGGACGTGCGTAGGTCGTATCGGACGGGTATGCCTGCTCAATGACCGCCAGCGTCTGGACGCCTTGATACTTGGCCACGGCTGGCGCGGCGGCACCGATGGCTGCTGGACCTTCTGAGTAGGCGTAGCTTTCAATGCGTGCACCGGCCATTACGAAGTCCTTCCTACGTCAAAAGAGAACTTGTAGAGGTTGCGACCAGCGGCGGAGCGCGTGACGGCACCGAAGGCCAAGAAGAGCCACTGCTTGGCCAACGTCGTGTAAATCCAACCATACCGTCCGGTTGGCATCCCAGCCATGACGCCGGTAAGACGTCCGGCGTCGATTGCGTTTCCGATGGCCTCGACGGTCGGCTTGTAGTGGCCATGCCCCGGTACGTCTTGGCGGATTGCACCGGCACCAGCGGCATCGCCAGTGCCCAAGACCATCGGGTAGTCGAGTGAGTAGCTGACCCGACCGTTCGCCTGTACCGGCGACCACGTGCCTGCGGCAGACGCGGAGGCAGTGAGGACGGAGCCGGTTGCGGTGCCGAAGCCCAGAAGGGATGTGGCGGAAGCGTTTGGCGTCATCGTGACCGATTGGGCGGCACCGGACGACGCGACCGTGAAGGCGAACGTGACCTTGATGCCGCCGTCTGTCGGGTTTCTGGCGTAGGTCGGCGTTGCGACTCGTGCGGGTGTGTACGCAGAGCCGAACCAATCCGAGAACTGGTTGACCGCTTCCAGCGCGTTGTGAGCACTGGAAGTGCAGGTCCACAGGTGCGACGTCCCTGAGACTACGACGGTGATCTGGGCACCGGCCCAGTTGTCTTTGGTGTGGAAGCAGATCACTTAGACCCCCTTGCCGGAGAAGCCAGTGCCACGGGTTGCTGCGATTGCCTGCTGTATGGCCAAGCCCTGCTGCTGCTTGGTGCCGAGAACGCCATAAATGACGTTGATGGTATGACCACCTTGCCCAGCGGACCCACCTGATGGGCTGAACGGCGACGAACCACCGGAACCGCCACCACCACCGGGAGCCGATGAACCACCACCACCGATGATGCCACCAGCAATGGACCCGTAGATCGCCGCTGCCGTGAAGTGGGAAGCCATGCCGACTGGGTTCGGGTAGGACGCCCAACCAGCAGCAAACTCAGTGATCGCCATGATTCCGGCCTTGGACTTCTCGCCGTCCACGAAGCCAGCGGCGATGGAACCAGCAGCTTCGACCATACCGGGTGCCATATCGACAATGCCACCACCGGCCTTCTTGGTCTGCTCCCAGTCTTTGTTGAGCTGGGCAGAATGCTTGGCCAAATTGCCAACCGCTTGCGCGCCCTTCGTGCCTGCCGCGTTGGCTGCGTTCGCCGCTGCTTCAAGGGACGCGTATCCGCGTGCGGCGTTCTCCGTGCCGTTCTTGTCCGATCCGTTCTTGTTCGCGCCGTTCAGCTTCAGCAGTTCAAGGTTGTGCTCGTGGGCCTGCTGGATCTCGGCCTTCGCTTGGTCGGATTTCGCGCTCAGCATCTCGGTCGCAAAACGTCGCTCTTCCTCGATTTGCTTCTGGTGCAGGTCGAGGTCGGCAATCTGGACGTCGATGGCATGCGCACCGTTGAGGTCGTCTTCGGCGAGCAGGTGCTTCTTCTTCTCAGCGAGCCGCGCCATTTCCAACTGGGCCAATGCGTCGTCGCGTTCCTGAGCGGTGGTTAGCTCTTGGTCGGTCGCCTCCCTGTGTAGGTTCGCCAAGTCCTGATCCAGCTTGCCTTCGATCGCCTCAAACTTGGCCGCTTTGACGCGTGCGCTGTCGAGCGAGAAGTGAATCGCCGTTTCCTCTCGGTTAGCAGCGGCAATCAGGTTCTGCTCTTGGACCTTCGCGAGCTTCATCGCGTCGTTACCTGCGGCGGCGAGCATCTGCTGCGACTCGACCTCTCCGATTGCCTTCTGGTAGTCGGTGCGTTCCTTCGCAGATTCGGTTTGGCGCTTCTTCGCGTCCTCCGCTGCCTTCTTGTGCGCGGCCTTCTTCTCTGAGTTATCGGCCTCGTGGATCGCCTTGGTTTCGACCTCCAACTGGGCCTTCAGGATTTCGAGCTGACGCTTCTGATCGTCGGTCAGGCCACCGCCAATGACGGCACGCAGTTCCTCCAAGGTGGCGAGCTTCTTTGCTACCTCTGCCTGTTGTTCACCAATGGACGCGAGCTTCAATTGGCGCTGTTCGGCCTTGGTGCCTGCCAGTTCTGCCTGTAGGTTGGCGAGCTTCTGGTCTTCGGATCGCGCCTTCTCTTCTGCGGCCTGCTCCTTGTTGAACGTCAGCGTCTGCTGCGTGTACTTGACCTGGCGGTCGGCTTCCTCAGTTAGCTGGGATTCTGGGCCGAGGCGTTCAAGTAGGGCGGCGTATTGCTCCTTACCGGCACGTTTCGCTTCGTCGGTGTAGCCGTGGATCGACTTGTACAGGGCGTCGTTGACCGCCGCGATGTCCACGTCCACGCTGTGGCGAGCCTTTGCAGCGGCAAGCGTTTGGTCGTTTAGTTGCTGGCCGAGCGTGAGTTGTTTGTCAGCCAGACCCAGTGCTTCTCGGTCAAGACCGAGGCGCTCAGCGGTCGCGTCCAGTGACTCACGGTCCAGACCGGCCATACGTCCGTGTGCGGCCTGATAGGCAAGGACACCGACAACGCCACCGGCCCAAGCCTTGGCGAGGTCTTCGACGGCCTTTGCCGGTTCCTCCCCCAAAGATTTAGCGTTGGCGATGACTTCTTTCAGGATCGTGTTGTTCAGAGCCGTGTGGGAGCGCAGTCCCTCCATCGCTTCTGCTGCCTTCCGTGCGCCCTCAGCGTCGAGGTCGAGTTCGCCACGCAGGTTCTGGCTAAGGGGGGTGTTCAGGAGGCGGTTCTGTGCCGCCAACTTCTCCATGTGCTGGTTGGTCAACACGGCGGCGACACCCAATGCGACGACACCACCGGCAACCATTCCGAGCGGACCTGGGATAAGCTCAGTCGCCAATGCGAAGCCGTGCATGGCGTGACCGAGTTCGCGGACTTCGCCACCAGCTTCACCGGCAAACCCAGCTAGCGGACGTGCGAGGCGGGATGTGCTGGAGAGCGCGCCAGCCGCCTTCTCGCCCATTTCGTGGAACTGACCGCCAACGCCTTCGGCTTCGTGGCCGAAGTCACGCAGAGCACCGTGGGCGTCCTTAATGCCTTTGCTGGCACGGTCGTCGGTCTCCAATACGATGCGGGTTTCTACTTTCGCGGCGGGGATAGCCATACAGACGCCTCCAACGAGTGCCTGCGATAGCCACTACTGGGTGTTTGGAATCCGTTGTTCCCCCAACGGGTCTTAAAGAAGAGAAGAAGACCCGTTGGGGGAACAAGATGGTTCGGTTACTGTTGGTCAGCCGCGTCCCTGCGTGCCTTGCGGATGCGTGCGGAGCGGATCACCTGCACGCAGTAACTGATGCCCGCAGGCCAACCAGACGGCCAATCAGATAGTGGTTGCACTTCCTGTGCGTCGGCCAGCAGTTGTGCGGTCGCAAAATATGGGTCCTGTAGCGCGTCGTGCGGGCAGACATTCCAGATGTGCCCGTCGAACTCGAATCCTTGGCCGTCGCAGTCTTGGTCGGGGTCGCACGAGTGCGCCATGCGGACCATTGCGATGTCTGCGGCAAGGTCAGCTAGAAGACGCCAACGCTCTGTCCACGTCGGCTGTTGCCCGCCATCCAGAGTTAGGAGCGGGCCACCGTGGGGACCGTGGATAGGTTCTCAATCAGGGACTTGAGAGCGATGATCACTTCCCATCCCCACGTGCGGACCTGAACCTCGTCGACCGGTTTGCCATCCACGGAGATTGTGGCGCGGGTGATGAACGCGACCGCTACGTCGCCACGGTCGCCTGCGGCCCAGCACGTCAGGATTTCGTGACCAGCGAGCGCACGGATGACGACCTTCGTGGCGGCGTCGCCAATGGAGAGTGCTTCGCCAACGGGGATCCATCCGGTCTTCTCCGGTGCGGATTGGACGTCTGGGTCAAGCGTGTTGACGACGGTGACGAATTCCTTAGTAGTAGCTAGAACGATTGCCATTTGGTGGGTTTCCTTGGTGGAGGTGGGAACTTAGGCTAGCGCGATGCGGAACACCGAATCGGCAGGAGCTGCGTCAACGGTCGTTGGGCTGGTGCCATCTGCAGCGTAGGCAGCGGCTTCGAATTCAAGCTGTTCGCAGAGGAACCCGCCCTTATCGACCAGTTTCGGCTGAGCAGAAACGCGAACCGCTGGGCAGAAGATCGACAGGATCTTGCCAGGCTGGGTGCCGGTCGTGAGGCAGAGGCCGTTGACGGTCGTGCCCTGTTCCAGCTTCGTTTCGTACGGGCTTGAACCGTTGGTCAGCGTATCGGTCGAATCGATCGGCACCGTGCAGGAGATCTTGACGGTCTTGCTCGTCACGATGCACTCAGCAACGCCCTGTAGCGCGTTGTGGGAGTCGATGTAGCTGTGGGTTGCGGTGTAGGTCAGCTTGAGGTCGCCGACGCCATCGGTAGCCACGCCGCCCAAAGTGAGGCGAGCGCCTTTGACGCCGATTGACGGCTGGACGCGTTCGTAGCCAGCGGGGATCTGTAGGCCACCGACCGTGGCTGAGCGGGTGTGGCTGGTGAAGCTGTAAGAGAGTTCAAGCACCGGCACTTGGCGAGCGCCCAGCGTCAGCGAAGCGGATTCGCAGACACAACCAACGAGGACGTAACCGAGAGCCGCGTTCGATCCGACGTAGTGGATGGTCAGCGGGCTTGGCTGGGTGGACGTCAAGCACGCGGTGGACGTCGGGTAGACGTTGGTTGGGTCGGATGCTGGGGTCGCGGTCGCTTCGAACAGCGTGAGGGACGCGCCAGACTGGCTCTTGATCCATCCGGTGACGAGGTTGGTGCCTGCCGTATCAGAAGCGGCGCAGAAGAACTGGCCAGTCGTGTACGAGCCGGTGTTCGTGCCAATGACGGTAGGCGAGAAGGTGTCCACGTCGCCAGCACCATACAGGTGGTTGAACAGGGCGTTGGCAGAGCCAGAGCCGAGGGCGATGGCCAACAGGCTGAACTCAGGTGGCAGATTGGCGCTGATCAAATCGGATGTCGGGTCGTAGGCGACTTTGCAGGAGCGGAGCGGAATCTTGAACTTGATCTTGCCGCCGTGCTTGGATCCGACCGCTGGGGCGCTGCTCGCGCCCCAGGATCCTTCCAGAAGCTGCGTTTGCTGAAGGTCACGAGCGACATCGACGCTTACGTCGTCACCGGCCAACAGGTAGTTGAACCCGCTGGTCTGTACGGTCGTGTAATCGGACTGAACTGCAAAACCAAGGGAAGAATCCCGCTTCAACCAACGTGCCATCTTATCACCCCAAGGTATACCGCAGTCTAAACATGCGGGCTGCAATCAACGTGTTCGCTACGGGTCCCTGATGGATTTGTCCTTCAGGAACTTGGTCGATCACCACACCCAGGTCCGAACCCATTTCGTAAATGGTTTCGGCTATCTGTTCCGCATCCGTGAGGATTCGGGCAAGTGCGGCATCGCCGTCTTGGTAAGCAACCGCGATAGCCACCGTCACCACGTAGTCGGTTGGTGAGAGGAAGTCGGTAGCGCGAGCGGGCAGGGACGAACCGACGCTGAACGTCCTGTCCATGTTCAGCGGGGGTTCACCGCCGACGTGCCCACGGAATCGGTCGCCGGTCGTCGCACAATCGAATGGGTCCAAGGCCTCGATGCGATCTTGGATGGCTGTGAGGATTGAGGCGGCGTTCACAACGTCACCTTGAATGAGAAGAACTTCGGTCGCTTCTCGTCGCCAGTCAGTGCACCGTCGCCGTCCGTGTCGTAGCCAAGGCCTGCGATGGCCACGACCATTTCCTGCTGGAGGCGCATTTGGCACTCACGCAGGTAGGCGTCGGGCTGGGCACCGGATGGATAGAAGCCGTCGTCGGCCAAGAAGAGGCGGGCACTGGTCCTGCCGGGTTCTGAGAACGCGTTGGGGTCGCCGAAGCAGGATTGCCGACGACCAGCACCCATCAGGGCCTGCTCGATCTTCGCGGTCACGCGGTCGGCAATGCCTTGGTAGTACGTCTGGTCCCTCGCGTTGGCGGTGGACGGTTGGTACGCGGCCAACAGGGATTTGACACCCTCTGGCGTGATTGGTGGGTCTGGAACCCAGCGGACGACGCTGACGGACTCGACGTGCTGACGATTGGTCGTCCCATCCGTGTATTCCCAGACCATCTTGTGGCTCGTGCCCAATAGCGTCTTGGTAGGCGCGTCCACGGTCACGGTCATCTTGAGCGCTTGGAAGGTGCTGCCGTCTGATGGCACGGAATCCAACGACGGGCTGATGGTGACCGAATGGCCAGCCACGCGGGTCGCCGTGACGACGACCGGCACACCATCCGAGACAATCAAGTATGGGTCGCCGACTGCAACGCCGGTCGGCGCAACAACGCGGACGACGGACTTGGTAGAGGCAGATGGTGGCGAAACGCCGTGGACTACCGACGCGTTCTGGTAGAGCGAGACGGAGGTCGTGTCGGATGGTTGTGCTACCTGCCAAGAAGCGAACGGTGCGGAAGCTGCGATGTCGAACGCGAAGGCGAGGGACCACGAGGTGTCGGGGTACGACGTGTAGGTCTGGGTGGCGATCTTGCGATACTCGGTGCCCGCCTTCATCCACGCGCCAGCGAAGTAATCATTGGTCGTGATGAAGCTGGGGGCGGCGTTTCCGGTGACCGTGAGGGTGGCTGTCCACTGGTCCGTAGTGGCCGGGGAACCGGTCTGCAAATCGACGCCAGGGCGGGTCTGCGTGGACGTGAAGGTAACGCCGGGGAAGTTCGTGGAGCCGCTGACGACGGACGAGCGCACACCTGCCGCGTTGGCGGTCACGATGATGGACGGCCCACCACCGGAACCCATGTCGGCGGAGGCCGTGTAGTTGGGGTCGGTAGCGATGGCCGCAATCAGGTCTGCAAAAAGAAGCGAACCATCATCGGGCGAGTGGTAGGTCGCCGTGTAAGGGGTGCCGTCAATCGTGATGGTCAGCGTGCCACCATCTACTGGGCCACCGCTTCCTCCGAACTGGACAGTCCACTGGTCGGCAACCGCTGGTACGCCTGATGTCGCGTCCTGTCCGGTCACTGTGCGGTCAACCGTGAAGGTCGAGTTCGAAGACGTTGTCGCAGCGACCAGCGTGGTCATGATTGCGCCGGGTGCCTTGCCAGTGAGGACCACGGTGTTGCCATCGACCACAGCGTCGTAATCCGGGTCCGCCGAGTAGGAGGCAGAGATTCCGGCCAGCAGGGTCGCGGATGGTGCGGTACCGACCTGCGTGGTCGTGTGGTTCACGGAGTCACGAGCCAGATTGAACTGGTCGCCGTCGTGCGGAGTCGATGCCGGGGAGGTCAAAGTTAGCGAGTCCGCACCAAAGGCGAACGTGACGTGTCCGGATTCTGGCGCGAGCGCCGTCTGTGGGCTTCCCTGACCTTGGTTGAAGTTGAAGGCGGTTCCGGTGCTCAGCGTGGCAGGAAGGGCAGGAAGACCCACTGTCGTGTCAACGGAGGGCAATGAAACGGAGCCGGTAAGACCGGCGTCCTTGCCACCGGACGTGACGAACTTGCAGGTAGCAGATGATGGGACGATGCCGAGCGGATCGGCGTGGGTCACTACGGTGGAAGTATCGAATCGTAGTGTCTTTGCCACGTGTTGCCCCACTGAGAATTAGGTGGTGGGTGCCTCCGCCAGCGTCATCGTATCCCTTCAGGGGGACAGACTACTGGCGGAGGATTAGCGTTCCCTAGCGGGAACCCACTGCGGGGGACGGACCCCACCAGATCCGTCCCCCGCGTCTTGTTGGGCCTTACGCCACGGAGCTGTAGAAGATGGACGTGTCGCAGTCAGGCTTTACCAACACACTGGCGCGGAACGAGACGTTGAAGTAGAGGCCCTGCGTCTTCGGGTCGATCGTTGGGATCAACTCGATTGGCGAACGGAGCCACAAATCAAACGGCTTGCGTGCGTCAGAAGCGCCGCAGATCAATGCCCAATCGTTGGAATCGCTCATCAGCGGGGCAACCTCAACTCCCACGATGCCGGAGTCGGAACCGTTGAACGAGTTGATGATGTCCGACTCACCACCATTGGTTGGGGAGTTCGGGTAGCTGACGGAACGAATCAACTGCTTGCCCATCGTTTCCAAAGAAGGCGGCACAAACAGGTTGTAGCCTTCGAATGGGACGATGTCGCCGTCGTGGTTCTTGTAACCACGCATTGCGACGCGTGCAGCGTTCAGCGAAGACAACGAGAGCGCCGAGGTGCCCTTGTTGGTGCCGAACGTGTGCGCGTCGCAGATCTTCTTGCCTGCCACGGTTGGGTGGTCGGTCGAGGCGACGTTGCCCAGAGCGGTCCAAACCAAACGGCCCAGTTTGTAGGCAGCTTCATCGGCCAATCTTGATGCGATGTCGGCAACAACCATTGGGTTGTCTTCGGCGTCGTACTTGCTGATGAACATCTGCTTCTTGTAGGCCTGCGAGGACACGGCAGTGGAACCAAGACCGGTGAAGTCGCCTGGGGTGACGTCGCCGCCGTCCCAAGTGCCAAAACCGGCAGAACCACCAGTGCGGAGTTCAGCCAACTTGAGGCTGGCTACCGGGTCGGAACGCATACGAGCAATCTTCTCGAATGCAGCCGATTTGGAAGCGAGTTGCTGATAGAATACTTCGATTGCTGTAGGCAAAAGAGGAGCGAATACGTTAGCCATTGTCAGTTCCTTGGCCCCTAGTTATGGGGCAAAAGGGAGGACCGATTTACTCAGCGCCCCTGTGGGCTTCCTGCCAAGCGAGTCGATCACGTTTCTTGCGGGCACCAACCAACGCGGCTGCTACCTCCGGGTGACATTCCCAAACTTCTGCGGTTCCGACGCCTGAGACGCTGGCCTGTGGAGCGTGGTCGAACCCGCGTGCCAAAAGGTCACGCCGAATCGCCGCTGCGGTGCCATCGCCTACTTCTGCCGGGACAAACCAGTAAGGCAGGTGGTCTGCTGATAGGCCCAAAACGGTGCCCATCTGTTCCTTCTGCTCACTCAAAAACGACGCTGCACGAGCCTTCGCAGCCGCAACGCGGTCTGTCTGGGCGTCGTTCAATGCCGACTGGTCTTGCTTGGTGGAAATCGCCATCTAGTTATCCTCTGAAATTGGTGGTTTAGTGGTTACCGAGTGTTTCGTTCATCGCGGCAATCGAGGCCTTTACGGACTCGGTGTTCACGAGCTTGCTGACCTGACGTCCGTGGAACTTGCTTGCAAGGTCGGGAACGGTCGGCTGCGGTGGGCCTGGTGGGCGCGTCAACAGGCGCGGGTGGTCGGCGGCAAACTTCTCGATTGCGGCCTTCACCTTCGGTTCCCTTGCGTCACCCTCTGGGAAGACGCGGCGGTACGCTGGGTCTACTCCCAAAGAATCGAGCATCGACGTGCGAGCGGATTCAAGTGCGGCGGCGTCCTGTGCGGCGATGCGAGCCTTGAGCGTTTCCACTTCGGCCTGCGTGCGCTGGGATTCCGTCATCTTGTCTTCGGCGTCTGCCTTCGCCTTCGCGTCAGCTTCTGCCTTGATGACGGCTTCGGCTTGAGCCTTTGCCGACACGTCTGCACGCATTGCAGCGAGTTCAGCTTGAACAGCGGCGAGCGTGGCAAGCACGTCCACAGCCGCTGGGGCTGCTGGTGTTTCAATTGGGGTGGGGTCCAATACGTCGGTCATCGGTTCCTATTGGGGTTGGTGGTGGTTTGGAACCAAGCCCTTTCGAGGGAGGTGCGATAGCCACCGCTATTTGGTGACCCATGCACGGGATATCGCGGCGTAGAGGGCGGCGTTCGCGACTGGCACTGGTCCGGGTGCCTCAAGGCCAAAAGCACGAGCGATGACAACCCGCGCTTGCTGGACGACGGCGGCGTGCAACGCCTCTTGCTCGTCGTCTGCCGGTTGGGTGACGTTCACCTGCCAAACCTGCCAGATGCTTCCGGCCTTGGTGCTGTTCAAGACCTTGAGCGGGTTGCCGCGTTTGCCGACTTCCGTGGTCCTGCCGAGCGTGGAGCCTGCGAAGTCAATGACCACGGCGTCTTGGCCGTAGGTGCGTACTTGGTAGCCCGACCACATCCCACCCGTCGTGTTTCCCGTACCGGCCTTGGCACCTGCCGCCGTGTGAAACTGCTGGGAGGAACCAGACCATGTACGTGGGCCAGCTCCTGCGAGTTCGCTGTACTGGGGGTTGGTGGCATACCCTTTGGATGTGCTGTACTTGGGCTGTTCGCCGACAACCGTCCCATGTTCCTTGACGCGGGCACGGATCGCGTTGGCCAATGGCACCATCGCGTTGATCCACGGCTGCAACCGATCCAGCACGGTCGGGTCCGAATCGCCCTTGAGCAGCGGCGAAGCGATGCGAACCGTAATCACTGGTCAGCCTTTGGGATCGGTGCGTCGATGTTCATCGCGTCGGTCGGCATTAGCTTGGACAGGTCGTTCCACAAGGTTAGGTTGGCGCGAATCTTGTCTTCCGCAGCCTTCGTGCTGATTCCATTCTGACGAGCGAGGTAGTCTACCGGGCTGTCCACGCCGGTTCGGAAGGTCATCAAAGCGGCTTGCATTGCGTGAACCGGATCGGCTGGTGCGTCGTCTGGCTCTTGGTACGTCACGTTCACGATGACGTCTTCGGGCAGGACGATGCCGTCCGGTCCGTAGAGATTCGATACGCGTGCCACCAGACGTGCCAACTGGGTCTCCAGAGGCTCAAAAATGCGTTTGTAGCGGTCCCTCGTCTCCGCACGGTCGGCACGGTCGTAGGCGCGTGATACGGAAGTCTTAGCGGCAGGTGACTTGCTGAACGAATCGGGTGCCACGTTGTGCGTGTTCGCCAAAAGACCGGTCATCCAGTCGATCATCATGCGGTATTCGCCAATCATCGGCTGGGGCTGGATGACGGCGAGCGTGGAGCCGGGACCAGGTAGAGCGACCCAGTCGTCCGCGCCCATTGGGAGTCCTTCGGCTTGCTCGGATACCAAACCACCGTCTTGACCGGGCTGGATCACTTTGACCGGTGCGCTGTGTCGGGCCATGAACTCGATTTGTGAGAGGGCCAGACAGATGCCGATCTGCTCGTGGTACAGGTCGTCGGCCAACGGAGCGATGAAGCAACCGGGAGGTGGTTCGACGGCGTGGACGGCAGCAAGGGGGATCGTACCGGGCCACGGATTGCTGATGTCCTGCGGGTTGGTCAAGTTGAAGATGCTTCTCTTGGTGCCGTCAGCATCCCAGTAGCATTCGGTCGGCGTGAAGACCATCCAGCCCAACAGAACGTTGTCGTCCTGAGCGGCCACCGGAGCGCGGATGCGAACCTCTGCGGCGGATTGGATGTCACTGGCGGTCAGGGCGTTACCGGGCGTCACGAAGACTTCAAATGGTGAGAACGACTTGATAATCTGTTTGCGCGGACCTGAGGGTAGCACCACGAAGACCTGCGTCTGCTGGGGCACGAGTTTGCGGCTTCCTTGGAAGCACGCGCTGTCAAACCCTGAGCGGTCGTAGATGTCGTTGAACTTCTGGTAGACAGCGGGGTCAAGCCGGTTATTGCCACCGGCGTCCTTCTGTGCAGCGACGAACATTCGGTTCGGTGCGCGGGCGTACAGGGTGGCGAGGTCAAAGACGAACTGCTGCAACAGGTTGATGATGCGGATCGGCATCTTCTTGTAACCAGATGGAAACGCTCGCTTCATGTGATACGGGATCGACGTGAAGTCGCCGTCCAAGAACTGGGCGAATTCAAGTGACTTCTTTCGCAGAAGCACCATGTTTCGGCGTCTGTTGCGCGTACTGGCCAACGTCATCCCTGCGGACGCGTCGGCCTGCTCATACAGGCTTTCTAAGGATCGTTCGTAGTCGTCAAAGCTGTTGTCGTCGGTCATCGGTGAGGTGCCCCCTGTGAGGGGAGGTCGATAGCCACCGGACTACAAACGGGAGGATGCGTAGTCCTTCGCCGCCATCAGGCCGTAGCGCATCGCGTCGGGCATGTGGTCGTTGATGTTGTCCTTGTTGGGGATGTCGCGGGGAATGCCATCGCTGTCCATGTGGAAGCAGTAGTTCCGAAGCGCTGGGCAAATCGGTGCGGTGACGCCGGTAGTTACCTGAGCTAGGGACTTGGCAAACACGAGCTGCGGTTCGACGGACTGCGGGTCCATCAGGTCGCGGATGTACTCGACGCCGGTTGACACCTTCTGCTGGATCTTGCTGTCCATGAACCGGATCGGCGTGTTTCTGAGTCGGCTTTGCAGGATCTGGTTCTCGCCGGGTGCTGCACGGTCCACACCGGCCACGCATGGGTCGATTCCCTTGCTGGTCACCCAGTCGGACAACAGGCGCTGGAACTTGCCGCGAGGCATCCCGTCGCCAATCAGTTCGTCAGCGACGACGTAACGCTTGTTCTTGCGGTCGATCTGGATCATCAAGGCTACGTGGTGGTCCTGACCGCCCCAGTCCACGCACAAGATCCACGCCAGATTGCGGTTCTCCTTGGTGCGCCAGTCGTGGTCGACCATGTGGCGGGGTTCAAGGGAGAGAACGGTGTTGAGCGGTTGCAGGACCTTGCCTAGTGCTTCCTGCTCGTAGCGTCGTTTGCTCATTGAGCGCAGCGAATCGAAGAAATACTCAGGCAGGTACGGGTTGTCGAAGCTCGTGGCGGTGACGACGTTGTACTGCCGGTAGGTTCGCTGGGCCTGTAGGTCATTGTTCTGGATAGCGACTTGGTAGTGGCGCTGGGCGGTCACGAACTTGGCCGTGATCCCGCGTAGTCCGTTGGGTGACGTGGCAAACGCCAACTGTGGGCACGGACCTTTGCCACGAAGACGACCAGTGAGGACTGACCAGATCTCCTCTGGGTTGGCTTCTGAGAATTCCACCTCGTCGGCGCAGGCCCAGGTCAGCGTGAGGCCACGGATCTTCTGGATGCGGTTGTACGGACGGAACCAGATCTTCGACCCGTTGATCAGCGTCAGGCAGGCGTTGCCCTTGTCGTAGTCGGAGATCAGCGAGATGCCGCATTGCTCTTGGGCCTTGGCCAGCATGTCGAACAGGGAAGGGAGTAGCACGGTCGAGAGGTCGACGCCGGTTCTGCCAAGTAGCGCGCCAGTAGAACCGGGGTTCCGCAGGGCGAGCACGATGGCCTTGCACACCAGCGCGACGGACTTCCCCGATCCCACGCCGCCGAGCATGATGGCGAACAGGGACGAGCCAAAGACGAAGCGTGCTTGCTTGTCATACAGTCCCCACGCCGCATTCAGGTCTAGGTCGACACTGACTGCGGTTGTTTCCCGGTTTGGCCGAGCAGGGAGGGGGACGATGCGTGGCATTTACTCGGTCACAATGACGTCGCCGATGTCTGGGTCAGGCGTGGAAACGACTGCACCTTCACGGTCGGCGGTTTGGCCTTTGCCCTCGAACTTGATCGTCACCGTAGCGGCGGATGGTCCACCGGCAGTCGATAGCTGGGCGCAGGCCGTTACGGAACTGCCGATCCTGTTCATCGCGACGATGACGTCCTTGCCTTCGATTTGCTTGTTCGCGAACAGCTTCTGAGCGAGTGCAACCTGATAGACGGCGAACGCGGCGGCTTCTTGGACGGTCAGCCCATCGGCGTTCGCTTGTTCAATCGCGGCACGGTCGTCAGCGTCCAGTCGTGGGTCGCGTAGGATTGCGCTCATCAAGGATCGCTTGGGAGTCGCACGAGGCTTCAGCGGGTGATATTTGGATCGTGGCTTCTCGTCCGCTGGTGGTGTGCTGGCAGACTTCGCGGCGTTCCTCGCCTTGGCGTCGGCAAGACCCATCGTGGTCGTGTCGCAGGTTCGCGGTCGTGCCTGACGAGCGGGCTTGTCGATCGCGCCTTTCTTTGGGCCTACACTCATGCAGGATCTCCTATAGGTTCTCAATATTTGAATCCATATCTGGATGGTCGAATATGGATTCAAATATCTGAAATATCGATAACTTCAAGAATGCGGGGTTGGCCGCAAGAGCTACGGGGTAAAGGAAAGTATTGTCCATATTGGGATATTCGCGGTTGGTAGGATTGGGTCTGGTCAATATGTAGACCATTCAGAATCCTCGTGGTCTATTGCTGCTTCGACCTGGGCTGCTACGGCCTTCGTCGCGCTTGCCGTGTCCCGCACGATGACCTTCTGCGAACCGTCCGCTTGACGCTGTACGACCACGATTCCGTCCGTCGCTTCTGCTGCCTTTGCGCTTAGGTGCCGGTCGGTTACTCGTGCGTGACGATCGATGGCAACCACTGCCAAACCAACGAGGTGCGTCAGTCTGTCGATGGCGACCAGCAACGGCTTGATGTCGGCTGCTGTCAGTGGTTGTTCCTGCTCAGTGGGTTCCATTAGCGCCCTCGCAGGATCGACAACGCTTGCGTCAAATTAAGCGCTGCTGATGTGAAACGTTCGGCATTTACAGGGTCGTAACTTTTGGTCACTTCCTCCACGAGCGCGTCAATTGCGGCTAGCAAATTGCGCTCCCGATCCCTGCCATCGAATTGTTTGGTAAGAATGCGGTGCTGCATCTTAATGGCCGACATGGCGTCGTATTCATCCAATGTGAACTCGAATGGGATGAACCCGCCTGGGAATTTGCAGGTTTCGAAATCGTCGGGGAACGTGCAGCCGAACGCTAGGGTCACCGTCGATGTGGGCTTGTAGTCGTGCTTAGGAACTATTGAATCTTCTTGAACTTGGCTCATGGTGGTAGCCTCCTACTTTGGGAGGTGCGATAGCCACCGCTACCAGTCATTCGCCCTTGGCCGAAGCGGCTGATGCGGCCTTCATGCACTTGGCGTACGTTTCTGCACACCACTTCGACGGTGCTCGACCAGCGGCTAGGGCTGTCATCACGCCATACTCAGCCGCTGCTGCCACGACTTGGTCCGTGTCAGACTTTGGCTTCTTCGGCGGTTCACGTGCCGTTGGTGTGCCCACAATCATCCATAGCTCGTTGATGATTCGGTCGGCGATGCGGAAGTCGTTCTGCTCAGAACCAGACAATCTTGCCCACATCGGTTCTGCTTCGCCGTCTATGTACCCCATGCTGAATAGTCCCGGAATCTTTGCCATTTCGTGTCTCCTCACCACAGGTCGGGTGTTGGCTTGTCTGCTGGGATGCCGGGTTCGTAGCGCCAACCAGTGCCCGATATGCAGGCCTGTGCGATGACCATGCGGTCGATCCCCGTTGCGTTCTCAGCACGGCGGATGTCGGCGTGCGTCTCCCAGGTCGTCCCCGTCCAGCGCTGAATCCTGCCGGTCGTTGCGACGTGCGGTGCCTGTGTCTCTGCCTGACAGCCAAGCTCCGTAATCTCCCTGTCCGTTGCCGGTACGTGCGACCACTTCTCCCTTCGGCAAATGTCGCTCACGTGCGGCTGGGCAATCCTGTAGGCGCGAGCGATCTGGCGTTGTGCGACACCCAAGGCCCACAGTTCACGGATCGTCTGTACGTCGAGGTCAGTGAGTCGTGCGTGCGGCTGCTGTAGGCCGCGTGCCTGATAGGGCTTGCCCTTTGGCTGGCGTGCAAGCAGCGGTTGACGCGACTGGATCGCACCCCACGCCTGTGTCTCTGTCGGATTCTGTAGTTGTGACATGCGGTACCTCTTGTGCGTTGGGACTAGAAGCGCGGTTGGCAGGTCGCGTGGAATGCGCCAGACCTTCTTGAATTTGCGAGCACCGGGGACCTTGCCCGACTTGCAGTAGGACTTTGCGCTCGCAAGACTGATTCCACGTGCTTCAGCAAATTGGGCGATCGTCAGCATTTCGTGTGACTGCGAGCACGTGACCACGGCGGCGTCGGGGATTTGCCATTGGTTTGCCGCGAAGACAGCGCCGTGGACGTATCCCTTCCTGCACAGGTGGCGTGCATTCTGGGTGCTACAACCACGAGCCATGGCAAATTGCTGGATGTTCATCAGTTCTTCCCTGTCGTCTTGTCGCGGTGGTTCTGCAAGACACGGACGACGTCTTCTGTGGTCCACTCGTCTGTACCGTACTTGGCGTCCATCTCAGCGAATGCACGTCTGTTCTGGGCTTCCAATGCGATGTTCGACGCCAGAATCGCGGCGTCCACTGGGTCCATTCCCTTTGGGATCGCATCGGTTTCCGTCCACGTGTACCCACTAGCGAGTACCAACGCGGCGTCCAGTACCCACGGGTTCTCGACCCCCTGTTCCAGTGCTATTTCCATCACGTAGTCCGCATATGACTTGAAGTTACGCATGTGGGTAGACCTCCGTGTACTGGAACGTGCCAAAAAGTCCGTGTATTTGCTTGCCGATGCGAACCCAACCCCAGTCGTCAGAGTTCGCCGTTGCTGGCAGGACGCGTTTGCATTCCGCTTGGATCTGCGCCTGTGTCGCTACGACCATCCACGCAACCCACGCGGTGAGTGCGGCTGCACAGGCGTAGTCGCCGGTCTTGAGTCGGCGCAGGCAGTTGTGCTCCTTGATGGTGGATGAGCGCTCCCAGTGGTTCTTGACGTTGAGGCGTTCTTCCAGCGTGAGCGACGGCGCGAGGTTTGCGAGGTCGTAGTCCTCGGCAGGAGGGGGAGACATGCGGTCGCTGAAGTGGGCGACCAGCAGAAGTGCCTGTGCAGGGGTCGCCTTGCCCCAGGAGCGGGCGAGAAGGCGAACGATGACGCGGCGCACGTGCTGGTCGTCAACGGGGCGGGAAAGTAGTGCGGTGGACGCGCTCCGCTGTGCGTCGGTTGCTGGCTGGTCGGTGAGGTTCGGGATCTTGTTCATGGTTGCGTATCTCCCAAGGATGTGGCGGTGGTGAAATCGGATGCCACATCCTTGGGGACGCATAAAAGGCCTATTGGGGCGCGGACTCAGTACCGGATCGGGGATGTCACCACGTCTGGTGGGTTGCCATGGATGTGGAACCCCTCTCCGCTTGTGGCTGGTTCGGGGAGTGGTGACCTAACCGGCACTACACCTCCGTTTATGTGCTTGATGTATTCATTAACGAGGTTGTTGACCATTCCGGAGAAGTTGACACATTCGGGGTCTTTCGGCATGTACAGCGTTATGGGTTCAAGGCGATTCATCTTTCCGGTAGTGACATCAAATATTGATACGTTCCCGAACTTGAACGCATACGCATCGTCTTGAGAACCCAAGAACTCGAAGACACGGCCAACACGCGTATACCCAGATGGTAGGAGGTCACCTGTGTGCATCAAGACACTTAGGATGTATTCGGACATCCTGTTGACGTAAGAATCGTTTGTGGGCTTGTTGAACATTATTTGTCTCCTTGTGCAGCAGACTCGGCGCAGGCGTGTTCCATCAACGCGGCTGCGTACGCCTTGAAAGCAGACCACTGTAGGTCCCGGTCCTTCGGCACGTACAGGACGATTGGGCCATTCTTGGAAATGGCCGTTGTCTCGCCTGTCTTGACGTCGAAGTCTGTTACCACCACTTCGCTCTCAATCGCCCAAGCGTCATCCACTGGTGATCTCATGAATTGGTACTTGACCCGCCCCACGAATGGGTTGCTGTTGACCTCCACCCTAAGGTACTTGAGGGTGCGCAACTGCTCCATGTTGCGCCGCTCTCGTTCGATAGCGGCGTCATCGATGGGCGGACGAGTGAAGCGGGGCGTATGCGCTGGCTTCTTCTTGAAGAAATCGAACATTATTTGGCTCCGTTTCGGTGGCGTTTGGTTGTTGTGCGCCACCCAAATCGTACCGCGCATAGCGCGTCTATCGAGCCGGTTGCCATCCGGTGCAGGACGTGGCCAACTGCGAACCGCGCTCGTGGGACTTGGGCGCGTTGGAAGTGGGAAATGGCGACCGACGACAAGAAGAAGTTCAATCCGACTGTGATCGAGCAGGACGGCTTGGTGGTGGCAAAGGCGATAAGCCGAGACATCCATCTGAAGGGCACAATCACGAACAACGTGTATTACCTGGAAGACAAGCAGGGAAATCAAGGCATTGGGGCAACGTGGGATGCGGCGATCCACGACTTCATCGACAAGTTAGGGCCACGCGTTGGCCCAGCACGGTCGATCGTGATCCGGGTGCCAACGCACTCCTACATCACACTTGGCACGAATACCTAGATGGCGACTGTGCCTACAAGCCAGATCCTGCGTGGGATTGCCGACAAGACCGATGCCGAGGTAGTGCAGGCGCTGAAGGATGCGGTTGACGCGTTCGGTGCGGCGTACTTGGCAGATGGGCGTCAGGCGGCAAGTACCGAGAAGGGGCGCAAGGGCTTCCTGAAGGCCCAGCGTGACTTCTTGACGCTGGTTGCCTGTGGGCGTGACTACCTGACGAACACTGAGCCTGAAGACGTCGCGCTGCACAAGCCACTGGTGACGCGAGGGTCGGCGTCGAATACTGGCAGGTGACTAGCGGGTCGGGAAGATGCGACGACGGATCTCGACCTTGCGGTTCTGAACACCAGCAAGGACGTCCTTCATCGTGTTGTGCCCAGTGTCGATCACGTCGAGCAGCAAACCACGTCCAACTGCCTCAGCGCAGGCAGGGCACAAAGACAGGGACAGGCTGCGGATCTGTGCCTGTCTGTCGCCGCAGCGGTCGCACTGGACAGGGGCGTCAGGGTCCGTATCGCGGCGGTTCTTGATGATGCTCACTTTGCCATCCTCTTTGCGCCGAGCGACACGACGTTGTCCAAATCGTCCAGAACCGCGTCAATGTCGCCAGCGGGGCAGGAAGATGCCTTCGCGGCCTTGTCCTTCTGAGTCAGGACGCGGTTCTTGTGGTGCACGGGTTCCTTGCGGTTCTGGGTGAGCAGCGTGAATAGGTAGGTGCCCTTCTGTGAATCACCATGAGAGCTGATGTCGTCTTCATCAGCTTCGCGGAGTACAGACAGGACGGCACCGGTCTGGCTCCTGATGTCGCGACCGGCCAGCACCTCTTCGACGTGCAACAGGCAGGACCAAACGGTCGTCCTGTGCGCCTGTGCAACCTTCTGGACCTGTAGCCAAAATCCGGTCGTGTTGGTGTTGTAGGCCCAGAGCTTCTCGAATCCGGCGAGCGTCGGGATCGCAGTCAGGTCAATCAGCGTGTTGGCGATGCCGCAGTTCTCGCTGGCAAGGACGGCCTCGGTGCGGATTGCATCGCGTGCCTGGGTGGTGGTCGGGCACCACAACCACTTCTCCTTGTGCGACTTGGCGCGGAGCATCTTGACCGACTCAGGCGACAGGTCGGGCTGGACGCCTTCTTTGAGCAGCGCCGCCTTGTGCGTCGACAGGTGCGTCTCGTGCGGGTAGTTCAGCGCTTTGGCGATCTCGCGCAACAGCCAGCCCTTGGACTTCGGGATCATGGCAAACAGGATCTTCATCCTCGCCTTGACCGGGAGGTCTTCGTCTTGCAAAAAGTTGAGCGATATGTCCACTTTGTCTTTCCAAACAGTCGTCTTTGGGGTCGTCATCGTCGGTCTCCTGAACAAGGCTTGACCGTCTTCCAAGCCCCTAAACCGGAAACCACGCTGGATTAGAGCGAGGGGGACTTGAAAGACGGCCAAATTGTTGATTCAGAATCCGTGTTTGCCTTGCTAGGCGGTAGACGTGTCAGCGGTTGGTTTCCGGCCTTGCGCTGTGTCTCTCAGGGAACTTGCTTACAGTGTGCTTTCGATTGGTAGGGGATGGTGATGTTGTCGTGTGGTTCAATGGTTTAGCTGTGGTTGGCTTCCAAGGCCACGGAGTCGTCTGCTCTGATTCACTCTACCCGCAGTCGTCGGGTTTCAACCCTATGGTCCGCCAAAAGGACGCCCAACGAGCTGCGGGTGAAGGCGTTGCAAAGCTGTCACAAAGGTAGTGGTAGGTGTCGCTAACGATCCGTTTCCCCAAAAGAGTCGTTCTCGTCCGTCCTTACAAGTCTTAACAAACACGTGGTGGGTACTTCCGAATCCCGTAAGGGACAGGCTCCGCTGGTCGGGGTTCGGGATTCGCATATTTACAGTAGCAGAGATGGTTTGGGGATGGTGTTGATTGTCGTTCTCGGTTGGACACCGTTTGGCTTCGCCTGAACTCGGTCTTCCAAAAGGGGCGACGGGAATCGGCAGAGAGAACACCTTGAAACCAGAATGCCACCCTCTTGGTCCATGAACCTCTTGGTTCCAGACTACCTCTTCGGCTGCGCCAGCAGCCAAAAGGATAGTACCTACTGGATCATAGGACCTCTTTCCAGAACCCCTCTTCACAGATTCCCTCTTATGTATGACAGGGTCTGTAATGCGAACTTACGCTGATCTGTAAGTTGACCTTACGCTGATCTGTAAGGGTACTTACCGAAGCTGTAATACGCTCACCGATCACATTTAGCCGAAGGATCTCCGTTGGGGACGGCGATCGTAGCGTCCCCAACGGCACCTTCTTGGGGTCCTAAGCGGCTTCTGCTGCTCGTCCCGCTTCGGCCATCTCCTCGTAGTGGTCCCGCATCGTGTGCAACGCGTCCAAGGCGTCGGCGCAATCGTGGAACTCCGTGCGGATGAACCCACCTCGCTGCCCTTGGTTGCCTGAGATCACCCAGTGCTCAACGTCTGGGCCGATCCGATGTTCAAACTCCCAGGTATCGGCGTTTGACGAGCAGACCACCTGCTTGCAGCCGGTGGCATCGTTCTCCACCGAGTGCGACGTGTTGCCACCGCAGACCGCTGTGACGGCGGCGGCGAACTCCTTCACGTCCTGACAGAACCAATCATCGTGTTCTTTCTGCTTAGCCATTAGGTACCTCCTTGGCGTCGGCTTCGACTCCACCGAATATGCCCGGTTTGAGAGTTGCGAAGAACGGGATAAGACCGTCTGGGGACATAAGTTCGAGCAAGGGAATGAACGCCACTACCAAGTCACTGACGACGCTATGGTCGCGCTCAGCATTGAAATGCTCCGCCGCACGATAGATGTTTATGACGGCACACCCGACGTTGTGGACGCATTTGCGTGCAAACACCGTGTCAACCACATCACCTACGGCCTTTGCAGCCTCTTCCTCGCTGATGCCATTGCTCTCCGCGATCCTCGTTATCATCGCCATATGTGCTGCCTTCTTTACCTTGTCATCACTCATCTTCATCTGGACACCTCCGTCCCCGCAGGGACCACATCGACCGGTTCGCGTCTTCCAGCACCTGCTGGCTGCGTGCCTTCCATGTGAGTACAGACGCTGGAGTCCGTTTGGATCAGCCCACGACTCGTGGATGGTCCGTGTGGCTGCGTGGTTCGCCTTTGCGCTCAGTGACTTTCGTCCGGTCCTGACCGCCACACACTGGCCAGAACCGTCAGCGCATCACGGAGGCCAAGCGAAGGCCATTCGTCGCCCAGTCGCTGACCTGTTGGTCTTGGTTCGCGCCGGTCGCCAGTCGACCCCATCGCAACCAGTCCGGTCCTGATCAGCGAGTGCCTTTCGAGCGCAACTCGATGATACTTCGTGACAAATCCTACACAAGCCTTCACAAGCTTCTGGACCCGTTCGGGAACCTCAGATGTGATACGTGGGTCCAGCGAATCCCCAGCAATATCAACTAGATGGGAATTGTGCACAGTCTCTCGGCGTGTTTGAATTCTTCTATGGTTTCGGGAGGTTCCGAAACGTCGAAGGTCAGATAGCCCCGCAAATCGGCGGGGCGCACGGAGAGAGAGCAAATGTCGAATCCCATCAAGAGCAAGTGGTCGAACGGCGAGATCAAGGGCATGGACGCGCTGAACCAGGTGTGGGTCGCCACCAAGGGCAAGCACGGAACGCAGATGAACTTCGCCGGTCGCGAGGTCCGCGACACGTCGTTTCGCGGCGTCAACTTCGACGGGGCCGACCTGTCGAACGCGACGTTCACGGGCTGCATCTTCGACTCGGCGCTGTTCGCCGGTTCGCAGATCGGCGGCGCGACGTTTGACGGTGCCTGCACCTTCAAGAACGCGGAAGGCGTGACGGTCACGCAGGTCGTCGAGTTCATCGCGGCTGATCCGCAGAACTAACCGCGTAGGGATGGGGCGGGGTGGATTAACCACCCCGCCCCAGACCGGCAGTCGCCCAACGAGGACCACCATGACCATGACGAACCCATACCTGACCGTTCAAGAAGCGTCCGCCCAACTGGGCGTCTCGCCAACTGCGTTTCGCCGGTACTGCCGCGAGGGCGTGATTGCCTACATCGAGGTTTCGACGCGGCACTGGACCATCGAGGGTCCCGACGTGGACGCACTCGTCAAGGACGGCCTCATCGGCCCAGCCCTTGCCAAGCACGCCCTCACGAACCGTCGCGAATTCCAGCAGGGACAGCGGGCAATCCGCGTCCTTCACCAACACCTCAACGCCAGCAAGGATGCCAAATGAGCAACCCCATCGTCCTGAAGGTCGGTGCCACCCAAGTCCTCAACGCCATGATCGAGGGTCTCCAAATCGGCCAGAGTCGCAAAATCGACAATGGGCACGGCTACATGGCTGTCCACGTCGAGCGGATCGGTCCTGCTACGTGGTCTGTGGCGCACTACTACGAGCAGAACGGCGACCTGTGCTGCGACCCCGATGTCGTCTTCTGCAAGGTTTACACCGGCTACATGCCCGTCTCGTTTGAGCAGGCGGGCGTCATCTACCAAGTCGCCGCCGAACTCGACGCCAACGATCAGCCGACAGCACTCCGCGAGAAGACCATCAAGGATCTCGTGGTCTTCTGCAACGGCTGGATGAAGAACATTTCAGAGCAACAGGGTGGCATCGACGCCATCCGTGACGCCCGCTAGGGCATTTCAAGGGAGATAGAAGATGAAGAAGATGATTGTTTCTATGATGTTCTTGGCCGCGTGCGAAACGGGTGCCCCTTCGGGGGCTGGCCTGTCCGCTTCGGATGCCAGTGCCGACGCTTCGCAGGCGGATGCTTCGCAGGTGACCGGCGAATCCTACGTCTGCCAGACGGCTACCTGTGGCGCAAAAAGCACGACCTGCGGATGCGAACCGGCAGGCACCGTTCAACCAGCAGACACGGCTTGCACGACCACCAAGGTCCAACCTTGCGACGACCAAGATCCGTGCACCACCGATTCTTGCGGCTTCAACGGCTGCGTCCACACCGACGTCTGCAAGGGGAACTAAGCGATGGACACCAAGAAGTGCCCCTGCGGCGAGCAAATGATCCACAGCACCAACCAAGGCGGCGTTCGCGAAGGACGCGTCAAGGTCTGGTATGAATACGCCGTCCAGCGTTGCCTTGCTTGCGGTCACGTCGACCCCGACAACGACGCGCAGGACGCTGCCTTGGAGTGGGCGCAACTCGAACTGACCCAGAAACTTGCGGAAGTGAAGCGCAAAAAGGACATCCGTGATGCCCGCTGGAATTGGCCAGCCGACTACTACTTGGCAATCCGCCACCGCTTGAACCTGACCCAGTTGCAGATGGGCTGCGTCATCGGAGGTGGCCAGAGCCAGATCGTGCGGTACGAGTCAGGCGCGACGACTCCCGCCTTGGCGACGACGAAGCTATACTACCTGCTGGACAAGAACCCCCACCTTCTCGGTTCGGTCCAAGACCCCGAATAAGCCTCACCGATCACATTCGGACGGGAAACCCGCATCACTTGGCGAGCGTTTCCCGTCCGAAGAAGGCGTGGCGCACGTGACGCGGGCCCGTCAGACAACGCGTTTCCCCGCGCGGTTCATGATGGTGGCCGCGTCCAATGGGTGCCCGTGCGGCAACCTGGGATCGCTCCACAAGGCCTGCATCTGTTCCGCCGTCGCCTTGGAACGCTACCGTGCGCGGCTTTCGGGGCCGATTCTTGACCGCATCGACATCCAGATTCAGCTGCGTGCGCTGCCGGCTGAAGCCCTGCGCCAGGGGCCGGCGGGCGAGACTTCTGCGGACGTGCGGGTGCGGGTGGCCCAAGCACGGGCGCGCCAGCGGGAGCGTTACGCTGAATTGGGCGGCGGCGTGAACGCGGAAGTGCCGATGCGCCGCCTGCAGGAACTGAGTCCGCTGACGCCGGCTGTCCACGACCTGCTGCTGCGGGCGCTCAGCCGCTTTGGCCTCTCGCCGCGTGCGCACGATCGCATCTGGCGTGTGGCGCGGACGATCGCGGATCTGGACGGCCAGGCGCACATCGGCGCCGAACACGTCGCGGAAGCGCTGCAGTACCGACATTTTGACGAGCCGATCGAACCGACGGTTTGACCCCACGACCAGCCGCGGCTGGCGTTCTTCCCGCGTCGGCCGCAGCCAAGTGCGCTGCTGGTGCCGCGGGCTTTGTGAAGCAGGAGTTCCTCATGGCGGAGAAAAAGGACAAGAAAGAGGCGGCGATTCCGGGCCTCAAGGCGCTCGACGATCTCATCCACTCGGCTGAGAAGTCGTTTGGTCGCGGGATCCTGATGGCCGCCGATGGCGCCGTCGTGGAGCAGGGTGTTGAGGTGATTCCGACTGGCTCGTTCGCGCTCGATCGCTGCCTTGGCATCGGCGGTTTGCCCAAGGGTCG
Source organism: uncultured Myxococcales bacterium (assembly GCA_903842345.1). GTDB lineage: Bacteria > Myxococcota_A > UBA9042 > UBA9042 > UBA9042 > CAIYBN01. The sequence goes on along the minus strand of CAIMLR010000036.1, from coordinate 189,519 downwards.
CATCATCGAAATCTACGGTCCGGAGTCGTCCGGCAAGACGACGATGGCGCTGTCCGCGATTGCCCAAGCGCAGAAGCAGGGCGCGATTGCGGCGTTCGTCGATGCGGAGCACGCGTTGGACCTCAAGTACGCCCGCGACCTCGGCATCGACGGCGCGCGGATGCTCGTGAGCCAGCCCGATTGCGGCGAACAGGCCATGGATGTCGTGGAGGCGCTGGTGCGTTCCGGCCAGGTCGGCGTGGTTGTCGTGGACTCGGTCGCGGCGCTGACGCCGAAAGCCGAGTTGGACGGCGAGATGGGCGACAACCACGTGGGCCTGCAAGCGCGGCTGATGAGCCGGGCGATGCGCAAGCTCGCGAGCTTGGCGCACCAGACTGGGACGACGCTCATCTTCATCAACCAGATCCGCATGAAGATCGGCGTGATGATGGGCAGCCCGGAAACCACGACCGGCGGCAATGCGCTGAAGTTCTATGCGTCGGTTCGCTTGGATGTCCGCCGCATTGGCTCGCTCAAGCGCGACGACCAGATCTACGGCAATCGCTGCAAGATCAAGGTTGCCAAGAACAAGATGGCCCCGCCGTTCCGGCAGTGCGAAATCGACCTGGTGTTCGGCGCGGGTTTCTGCCGCGAAGCCGAGGTGTTCGACGCCGCGGTCGCGGAAGGCGTCATCTCCCGCAGCGGCGCGTTTTTCAAGCTGGGCGACGAAGCGATTGGCCAGGGCCGCGACCGGGCGGTGAACGAGCTGAAGGCCAAACCGGAGTTGTGCGAACGCATCGTCGGCCTGCTGGGCGATGCGCCGGTCGATGCCAGTGTGGCGGAAGACCTCGCGGCGTAGGGCAGCAGGAGTGGGCAAATGCCGGGATAACAGAAGCCCGGGAAGGAGCGAGTCATGTCAGATTTGAACAAGGTGATGTTGATTGGTCGTCTGGGTGCGAAGCCGGAGCTGCGCAAGCTGCCGACGGGCGATGCTGTCACGCGGCTGAACGTCGCGACGTCGTGGCAGAGCAAGAAAGATGGCGTGCGGGAGGAGCGCACGGAGTGGCACTCGGTCTCGGTGTTCGGCAAGCACGCTGAGAACTGCGTGCGGTTCCTGGACAAGGGCAAGCTCGTGTTCGTGGAAGGCCACCTGCACAACACGCATTGGAAGGCGAAGGACGGCACCGAGCGCTACGACCACGAGGTTCGCGCGGAGACCGTGACGTTCCTGAGCAGCCGGACCGAGGCGGCCAAGGCGGCGTAGTCGCGGCGTGCGAACGCGTCAGGAATCCGTCGCCGACAGATACGGCGGGTTCCTGACGCGCGCGTGCTTGACCGCGGCAGGCGTGCATCGCACGCTGCGGCCGAGAGGTCCAGATGTTCATTCCCGCCCGCCCGTTCGCCCAGGCTCTGGCTCTTGTCGTCTGCGGTGTGCTTGCCGGGTGCGGCCATCCTGCGGCGACTGCAGATGTTGCGGACGCCGCAACGGTTGCCGACACCGGTGCCGACGCGCCCGTCGCCGACGTGGCTGCAGACGTCAGCGAAGTTCAACAGGTCAAGCCCGACCCCGGTCGCGACAAATACACCGGCTCGCTCAAGGTTCAGCTCGCCGCCACGGGCTTTTTTCGCACCGCGCAGATCGGCGACCGCTGGTGGCTCGTGACGCCGGACGGCCACCCGTTCTTCTCCACCGGCATCAACGTGCTGACGTTTGACGGCACGGCGACCAAGGACGGCGTCTTGCACTACAAGGACGCGGTGACGGCCAAGTACGCCACCAACGCCGCGTGGTCCGACGCGGCGTTCAAGAACTGCCAGAACTGGGGGATCAACACCGTCGGCGGCTGGAGCGACTGGGCGCTGTTCAAGGACCGGATGCCATTCACCGTGCTCATCGACGTAGGCACGGCCCCCGACTACTTCACGCCGGCCTTTGCCCAGCATGCCAAGGACGTGCTCACGTCGACGGCCACCCAGCTAAAAGACGAGAAGTTCCTGATCGGCTACTTCCTCAACAATGAAGTCTACTGGGGCTATGGCATCCGCGGATTCCACTACGTCTTTGACGACTACATGGCGCTGCCGATGGCGACGTCGCCGGGCAAGCAGCACCTGATGCAGTACCTAGAGGACCGCTACAAAACCGTTGCGGCGCTCACCGCCGACTTCAAAACCGACGCAGTGGATTGGCCAGGCGTGGCAACCGGCACGACGTTGGAATCGCGCGAGACACCAAGCGCGATTGCGACGCGCGCGGAATGGTCCGGCATCGTCGCTGAGAAATTCTTTGCCGTGACGGACCAGGTCCTGCGCGCCGCCGATCCGAACCACATGAACATGGGCGTGCGCTTCATCAGCCAGTTGGTGCCGCGGGCCGTCATCAAGGCGGCGGGGAAGTACGTCGATGTCATGAGCATCAACTACTACGATCTGAATCCTGGGCTGCCGGAGTGGCTGCAGGGCCTTGAACCGGACTATCTCTCGGTCGGCGACTTCCTTGCCGAGCATTACGCCGCAGGTGGCAAGCCGATCCTGATCACGGAATGGGGCTATCGCGCCGCGGATTCCGGCCTCCCCAACTCGTTTCCGCCGATCTACCCGACGCTGGACACGCAGACGCAGCGCGCCGATGCGTACGAGGCCTATGCCAAGAACGTGATGCAGCGACCGTATTTTGTCGGCCACCATTGGTTCCTGTACGCCGATCAGCCCAAGGAAGGGCGGTTTGACGGCGAAGACAGCAACTTCGGCCTCGTCACCGAAAAGGACGATCCGTACAAAGAATTGACCGAGCGGATGAAGAAACTGGCTTGGGCTGCACACGCCAATCTGCCGTGGCAGTAGCCGCTACGCGTCCAATTCCATCGCCAGCTCCGCGCCCGGGAGCGGACCTGGCCGACCGAACTTCGTCTTGGGCGGATTGAAGTAGCCAAACCGCAGCTGCGGAAAGCGCCGCCGCAGCGTGTGGACCATCGCCAGCACGCCGATGGGCTCGTCCACCGCACCCTCGCCGAGCACCTTGAGGTAGAGCTCCGGATCGATGTTCAGGTTGCGCAGCTGGATCAGATTGACGCCGCCCGCTTCGATGAACTGGCAAAGCGCCTCGATCTCGCGCGGGGAATCCGACACGCCGGCGAAGACGAAGTAGTTGAGGCTGACGTACTTGCCGCGCTGGGACATCTCCTTGGCCGACTGCAGGACGTGGGAGAAATCATAGCCGCGCGGCTTGTAGTAGGCGCGATAGAGCTCGGGCTGCGCGGAATTCAGGCTGATGCGGATGGAATCCAGCCCCGCATCCGCCAAGCGCGCCACGATGCGCGGCAGGCTGGCGTTGCTGTTCAGGTTCACAACGCCCGCGGACGTGCGCGCGCGGATGCCGAGAATTGTCGCTTCCAGCACTTTGGGCTGCATCAGCGGCTCGCCCTCGCAACCTTGACCAAAGCTCACGACGCCGTTCGGCACGCGTTCGAGGTGCAAACACGCCAGCTCGATCAGATCCTCGGCGCGCGACGGAATCTTCATGCGCTCGTGGTTGGCGACGAACGTCGAGCCCGACTGATCGCTGATGCAGCCCACGCACGCCGCGTTGCACTGCGAAGCGGCCGGCATCGGCGCTTCCCAACGACCGAGGAAGAAATTCTGCGCCGCGCGGCAGTGATAGACGAGCGCGCAGTGCTCGATGTGCTCGATCGCCCGATTCAGCGGATGCTCTGCGCGCAGCCTGCGGACACCGGATTCGACCTCCACGATGTCAAAACGGTACGGATCCTGGCGCTTGTCGGCATCGACGCGCACGGCCGGCACGACAAAATGGCCGTTGAGCCAACCCACCGCGGCGTAGGAGTACAGCGTCAGATCCGGCGCGCCCTCCTGGGTGTCATACGCGGGGTGCAGGAGCTTCAAATACGCCGGGGCGATGAACGCCGCGACGGTCTGCAGCACGCCCGTTTCCGCGTCCCCTTCCACTTCGACCGGCTCGTCGTTGTCGACGTCCACCGCATACGGCGTCCGGCCGGGCATCACGAACAGATCCGAGCCCTTGGGCAGTTGAATCAGCTCCTCAGCCTGCGGCTGTCGCCAGCAATCGCCGTCCCACGCGAGCATGGCCAGCGTCGGGTGTTCAAAGATGCGCCCGTCGGCGGCTGCGACGACTGCGCGGGGATAGGAATCGGCCATGACACTCCTTGGAAACGAAAACCGCCGCGGATTGTACACGAGCCGCGCGCTGCGGGTATCCTCAGCATCCCAACGGTCGCCCGTACCGCATGAATCTGATGACGCCGCATCCCGCCAAGCCTGAAAAACCGCGTCATGAGCCGCTCCTGCTCCTGCTCGCCGTGGCGCTCACCCTCCTGGGCGTCGCGCCCATTTGGCTGTGCGATCTGCTGCCGCTTGTCGACATGGCGGCGCACCTGCACTTGATGACCGTGATGCACGACATGTCGTGGTCGCCGCTGATTCAGCATCACTATCAAGAAGTTCACGCGCTAGTCCCGTATCTCAGCTACTACAAGGCCGTCGACTGGCTGGCGTATCTGATGACGGTCGAGCAGGCCAACCGCGTCGTCCTGACCTTGACCGTCGCAGCGATGCCGTGGTCCGCGTACGTCTACCTGCGCACGCTCGGCCACAGTCCGTGGCTCCTGCTCGGCGTGCTGCCGTGGCTTCTGCATTGCGATTTTTACATGGGTTTCTTCAGCTACCTGCTGTCGATCCCGGTGTTTCTGCTCATTCTGGCCGCGCATCTGCGTTGGCTGCAGTCGCCGACCCGCAAGCGCGGCTTGCTCCTCGCCGGTCTCCTCGGCCTGCTGGCGCTCACGCATTACCTGCTCTGGGCGGTCGCGCTGGTGCTTCTGCCCACCATCGCCCTGGCTTTTGCCAGTCGGCAGGGCTGGCGCCGCGCGATCTGGTGGCCGATCCGCGACTCGCTGATGCTCCTGCCATCGCTGGCGCTCCTGCTGCCCTGGTTCCTGCGCTATTTCGTCTTCGCGGAAGGCGTCAAGACGTCCGACGCGGCGATTCACCGCGTTGGCGGCTCTTTTCTCCAGCGGCTCTCCAACGTGTACCTCGGCGAGCACATCGGTCCGCTGGCCAACCTGCGGCAGATTCCGGACGTCATGTTCGATGCCGTGTACCGCTCCGACGCGCCGATGTCCCTGCGCGAGCGCCCCGGCGAGCTGGTGACCGTATTCTGGCTCGTGGCGCTCGTGCTCTGGCTGATCGGCGTCGCGCGTACGCCCAAGTCAGCGGGGGCGGTGCGGTCCAATACGCGCAACGGCGTCTCGGGCAGCTCCTACGCCGCGTGGGCGGTGACCATCCTCGCCGTCGAGTATTTCCTCATGCCGCGCAACCTCAGTCGGCCCATCGCCCTGTACGGCGTCAACTTTCGCCTGATTGAAGTGGCCATGGTGCTGCTGATTTGCGCGTTGCCGCTGGACCCGCGGCACCCGCCCGCGTCGACGCGCTGGCGCGTGTGGCTGGGCGCGGCGTTCATGCTGGCGGGCGCGATCCTGCTGCCGATCGCCACCCTGCGGGAATTCCGCGAGGACCGCGCGCTGATGGGCGAGATCCGTCAGGCCTACGATCACATTCCGGAGGGCAAGCGCGTCCTGACGCTGCGCGGTCGGCGGCCGAGCCGGTGGTTCCTCTTCAATATTGGGGAGTACTACGCCGTCTTCCGCCACGGCTACGTGCCGTACTCGTTTGCCGACACGAGCTCCAAGCCCGTCGTTGTCAATCGCCAGACCGCGCTGCCGGCGCCGCCCGCGGTCGATTTGGAGTTCTTCAATTGGCAGCGCCAGGGCCGCTACTACGACTACATCGTGCGGTTTGACGAACCGGGGATCGCCCATCCGTGGACGCCGACGATGCCGAAACTTCCGGTCGTTTGGCGCGGCAAGGGCTGGACCGTGTGGCGCAATCCCGAGCCGGAAGCCTGGCCGCCGCCGAGCGACGCGGAGTACGCGGGACAGGCGCTCGCCGCCCTGCCGCATGCCGTGCAAAACGTGATGGCGGGCGCTGCGCTGGAGCTACTCGGCTTGCCGGGGCACTGCGCGACCGACAGCGAAAAGATGCTTGTGGCGGCGACCGCGCCCCTGCCTGTTCGCTGGCCAAAACCAGTGCTATTCTGGGACCAGCAGGTTTTCCATGGCTTCTTGCCGCGACTCCTGCAGCGTCCGCTGGCGAATTTGCCGGTACCAGGTCGTTTGCCCATCACGCCGTGACGGTTGACACGGGTCGATGAAACGGGCAGTCTGAGTAAACCTATCGCGATGATAGGAATTGGGGAACTGGACGCCATGCTGCCCATGAAGTCGCGTTATGCACTGAAGGCATTGGTGTTTCTGGCGCGGCATCAGGCCGATGGCCCGGTGCCCGTTGCGGGTATCGCGGCCGCCGAGGCGATTCCCGTCAAGTTCCTGGAAGCGATTCTCCTGGAGCTGCGCAATTCCGGCATCCTGACGAGCCGCCGCGGGCCGACGGGCGGCTATCAGCTGCGCGTTGAGCCGGAGACCGTGCATCTGGGCGACGTGATTCGCAACCTGTCCGGGCCCATGGCGCCGCTGCCGTGCCTGTCCAAGACCGCCTATCACCGCTGCACGGAATGCGTGGACGAAGCCACGTGCGCCGTGCGGCTGCTGATGGCCGATGTGCACGCCGCGACCTTGCGGATCGTCGATGGTACCACGCTCGCGCAGCTCGTTGCGCGCGTGGACGCGTCGGCGGTCGGCGAGGCTGAAGGCCAATCGGAGCGCTGTCGACCGGAACAGGGTCCCGTGTCGGCCAAGCTCGACTTTATCGACTAAATTCGTCCAGAACCCCCGAGCGTGAACGTCCAACTGACGTCCGCTGTTTGTTTTTCCCTAAATCATACTATAGCGATAGGAATAATGATAATGAAGATATCAACACTGATTGCCGTGCTCCTGCTGACGACCGCGGGCAGCGCGTTTGCCCAAGCGCCGACGGAAGCGGCTCCGACTGCGGAGCCAAAGCCCGCGAACCTTGCAGAGAAAGTTGACGCACTGGACCAGAAGGTGCGGCTTCTGGAACGGCGCGCAGAGGTCGCTGAAGAGGTCGCGGCCGCGCGCAATGCCGGTACGGGCAGCAAGGGCGACGACCTGGTGCTGAAGTCCGGCAACGGCGACCTGACCCTGCAGTTCAACGGCGTGCTCCAGGCCGATGGCCGCCTGTTCCTGAACGACGAGGCGCGGGCGCTGACCGATACGTTCACCGCGCGCACCATCCGCCCGATCTTCTCCGGGTCGTACGGCAAGCTCCTGAAATGGCAGTTCTCTCCGGACTTTGGCGGCGGCGTCGCGACGATCCAGGACGCGTGGGTCGACCTCGCGCTGGGCGAGCACGTGACCGTGCGCGTGGGCAAAATGACCGTGCCGTTCGGTCTGGAGCGCTGGCAGGGCACGGCATCCCTGCGGTTCGTCGAACGCGCGTACCCGACGCAGCTCGCGCCCAACCGGGATCTCGGCATCCTCGTCTTTGGCGACCTGTTGGACAAACGCATTGGCTGGTCGGTCGGCGCGTTTGACGGCGGACCTGACAACAGCCTGACGGACGCGGACACCAACGATTCCAAGGAGGTCGTCGGCCGCCTGTTCGCCCAGCCGTTCGCGACGCTTGAGAACGACTGGCTGAAGTCGCTGCTGATCGGCGGCGCGGTCACGTGGGGCGACCAGAACGGCACAGACGCTTCGCCGCAGACGCCGTCCTGGAAGACGCCGGGCCAGAACACGTTCTTCAGCTTCCGCAGCGGCGAAAAAGGCAAGGACGCCGCGGGCGCGGCCATCGCGTTGCCCAACCCCGTCGCCAACGGTGCGCGCTTGCGCTGGACCGCCCACGCGTGGTGGAACGGCGGCCCGCTGGCGTTCCTCGGCGAGTACACCGCCGTCACCGAGCCCGTCAGCCGCGCCGGTACGAGCGGCGACTGGAAAGCCAGCGCGTGGCAGGGTGCCATCTCGTACGTCCTCGGCGGCAAACCGCACTTCTCCGGCACCAAAGTGGACACGCCTTTCCGCATGGGCGCGGACGGCTGGGGGGCATTCGAGGTCGCTGGCCGCGTCTCCGCGATCGCCGCCGACTCCGCCACGTACGCCACCTGGGCCGATCCCGCCAAGTCCGCGCGTCAGGCGACAAGCTTCACCGGCGGCCTCCGTTGGCATTTCTCGGAACACTACCGCCTGTTTGTCGACTACGAGCACACCGCCTTCACCGGCGGCGCGGCAACCGGCGATCGCAAAGCGGAGCAGGCCGTCATCGGCCGCATCCAGCTGGCCTACTGACGCCTCTTTTTTGCCTAATTCCTACTTTTGCGATGTGCATACCAAAGGAACTTCCAATGATTTTTCGACTCTACCGCATTCTCGTTCCGCTCCTGGCGTTTTGGACCGCGCAGGCAGCGTTGGCGGCTGACGTCACGCTCCTGAATGTCAGCTACGACCCAACCCGCGAGTTGTATCAGGAAATCAATAGTCTTTTTGCCAAGAGCTGGCAGCAGAAGACCGGCCAGACCCTGACCGTCCAGCAGTCCCACGGCGGGTCGGGCAAGCAGGCGCGCGCGGTGATTGACGGGCTGCAGGCGGACGTTGTCACGCTCGGCTTGGGCGGCGACATCGACGCGATCGCGGAGCGCTCCGGCTTTGTCGCCAAGGACTGGCAGAAGCGCTTGCCCAACAACAGCACGCCGTACACGTCCACGATCGTCTTCCTTGTCCGCAAGGGCAATCCCAAGGGCATCCGCGACTGGGCGGATCTGGTCAAGCCGGGCGTGCAGGTCATCACGCCCAATCCCAAGACGTCCGGCGGCGCGCGGTGGAACTATCTGGCGGCGTGGGGCTGGGCGCTGCAGGCGTACGGCTCGGAGGACAAGGCCAAGGATTACCTCAAGCGCCTGCTGGCCAACGTGCCGGTCCTCGACACCGGCGCGCGCGGGGCGACGATCACGTTTGTGCAGCGCGGGATCGGCGACGTGCTGCTGACCTGGGAGAACGAGGCGCTGCTCGCCGCCAAGGAACTGGGCGTGGGCAAGATCGAGATCGTCGCGCCGAGCCGCAGCATCCTCGCGGAGCCGCCCGTCGCCGTGATCGATCGCGTCGTGGCCAAGAAGGGCACCAAGGCGGCGGCCGAGGCGTATCTGCAATTCCTCTACACGCCGGAAGCGCAGTTGGTCATCGGCAAGCACTATTTCCGTCCTCGCGATCCCGTGGCGGCGGCCAAGTACGCCGCGCAGTTTCCCAAGCTGGAGCTTTTCACGATCGAGAAATTCGGCGGTTGGCACGCGGTTCAGGCCAAGCACTTCGCCGATGGCGGCCTGTTTGACCAGCTCGCGGCGCGGCGGCTGTAGCCGATGGGGTTGGTCATGGCCATCATCCGTCGCAAGCGCGCGCCGGTCGCACTGCCAGGCCTTGGGCTGTCGCTCGGCATCACGCTCGCGTGGCTGAGCCTGATTGCGCTGATTCCGCTGGCCGCGCTGGTGATTCGCGCCGGCGGGCTGGGCTGGCAGGGTTGGCTCGACGCGGTTTCCGGCGAGCGCGTCTGGCTGTCCCTGCGGCTGAGTTTTGGCGCGTCGCTGATCGCGGCGCTGTTGGACACGTTCGCCGGGCTGCTGATCGCGTGGGTGCTGTGCCGGTACAAGGTGCCTGGCCACGCGTTCTGGGACGTGCTTGTCGACCTCCCGTTCGCGCTGCCCACCGCCGTCGCCGGCATTGCGCTGACGGCGCTGTGGGTGCCGGACGGCTGGCTCGGTCGGCTCATTGAACCGTTCGGCGGCAAGGTTGCGTTCGCCTGGCCGGGCGTCGTTGTCGCGCTGACTTTCATCGGGCTGCCGTTCGTCGTTCGCACGCTCCAGCCCGTGCTGCAAAGCGCTGAGAAGGAGCTGGAGGAGGCCGCCGAATCGCTGGGTGCGAGTCCGGCGCAAGTTGCGTGGCGCGTCGTGCTCCCGTCGCTGCGCCCGGCGCTGTTGACCGGCTTCGCGCTCGCGTTTGCCCGCGCGGTGGGCGAGTACGGCTCCGTGATCTTCATCTGCGGCAACATTCCGATGCAGACGGAGATCACGCCGCTCCTCATCGTTTCGCGTCTGGAGCAGTACGACTACGCCGGCGCGACGGCGCTGGCGACGATCATGCTCGCGCTCTCAGCGGTGATCCTCGCGCTCTTGCAGGCGCTGCACGCGGGACGCCGCACCGCGCTGCGTTAACGGAGGCTCCCGATGGTCCGCATTGTGCTGACATTCCTGGCGATGGCGTGGCTCGCGCTGATGGTCCTGGCGCCCGTCGCAATCGTGCTTGTTGAAGCGCTGGGCGCGGGTCTCGGCGCGTGGTGGGCGGCGGTGAGCGACGAGGAGACGCGCACGTCGGTTGCCCTTTCGCTCCAGATCGCCGCCCTCGTCGTGCCGCTGAACGCGATCTTTGGCGTCGCCGCGGCGTGGGCGCTCGCGCGTTTCCGCTTTCCGGGGCGGGCGCTGCTGTTGGCGCTTCTCGATCTGCCGCTGTCGGTGTCGCCCGTCGTTGCCGGCCTGGTCTTTGTGTTGCTGTTTGGCGCGCAAGGCTGGTTTGGCGTGTGGCTGCAGGAACACGACGTCCAGATCATCTTTGCCGTGCCCGGCATTGTGCTCGCGACGGCGTTTGTCACGCTGCCCATGGTTGCCCGTGAGCTTCTGCCGCTCCTGGAATCCCAAGGCGACGACGCGGAACTGGCGGCGCTCACGCTCGGCGCGTCGGGCTGGCAGGTATTTTGGCGCGTCTCCTTCCCGCGCATGCGCGGCGCGCTGGCGTACGGCGTGCTCCTGTGTCTGGCGCGGGCGCTGGGTGAATTCGGCGCCGTGTCGGTCGTTTCCGGTCACATCCGCGGCCAGACGGACACCCTGCCGCTGCACGTGGAGATTCTGCACAACGAGTACCACTTTCAGGCCGCTTTTGCCGCCGCGTCGCTGCTGCTGCTCGTCGGCGTGGCCACGCTGCTACTGCGCCGCCTGCACACGCCGGAAACGGGCGATTAGCCGGAGTTGACGATGTCGATTGAGATACTGGGAATCAGCAAGAACTTTGGAGCTTTCCGCGCCCTGGACGACGTGACGCTGCGCATCGGCAAGGGCGAGCTGTTGGCGCTGCTGGGGCCGTCCGGTTCGGGCAAGACGACGCTGCTGCGCGTCCTTGCCGGACTGGAAGTGCCCGACGTGGGGACGGTGCAGGAGGATGGCCACGACCTGACTTCCCTGGGCGCGCGCGACCGCAACGTCGGTCTGGTGTTCCAGCACTTCGCGCTCTTTCCGCACTTGGACGTGTTTGAGAACATCGCGTTCGCCCTGCGCGTGCGCAAGCGCCCGGACGCGGAGGTGCGCGCGCGCGTCGATGAATTGCTGCATCTGGTGCAGTTGGGCGGTCTGGCGCACCGGCGTCCCGCGGAGTTGTCGGGCGGGCAGCGGCAGCGGGTGGCGTTGGCGCGGGCCTTGGCGGCGCGACCGCGGGTGCTGCTGCTGGATGAGCCGTTTTCGGCGCTGGACGCCAAGGTGCGCCACGAGCTGCGGGCTTGGCTGCGGCAGCTGCACGAAGAGCTGGGGACGACGACCGTCTTTGTCACGCACGATCAGGACGAGGCATTTGAGCTGGCCGACCGGGTCGCCGTGTTTCACCGCGGGCGGATCGAGCAGGTCGGTACGCCGGACGAAATCTACGACGAGCCAAAGAGTCCATTTGTGCTGGACTTTCTCGGGCATGTGCAGTGGCTGGAAGGGCTGGGGCTGGCGACGCTGGGCGTGCGGCACCGCGACGTCGTGTTGCACGCGGCGGGTCACGACGGCTGGCCCGCGCGCATCGAGCGCATCCACCGCACGGGGCCGCGCGTGCGTGTGGACCTGCAGTTGCACACCGGGCAGCCGCTGATCGCCGCGCTGGAGCCGTCCGCGGCGCGGGAATTCGCGGTGGGACAGGAAGTGCGCGCGGTGGCGACCCGGAAGTACGCGTTTGCGACGTAGGAACTGGCGCCCAACTTCGGTTCGCCGCGTGTGACAATTTTCGCCCGGTCGCGGCAAAAGTCGCCGGGCTGCGACATGGGGGTGCCCACCCTCGGTGCCCACCCTCGGCAGGGTGGGTATCCTCCCCCGTCACCCCGCGAACTTGAATCCGCGCCCCATCGCGACTAACTTGTCGCGCCCAACGCCGGGAGCGCCCATGACTTCGCCTCTGTTCCAGCCCCTCTTCGCCGCGACCGCGCCGATGGCCGACTCCAACGGTCTGATCCTCGCCGGCGTCGTGCTCGCTTTGGTCGCGATCGTCGCGTTTGTCCTGCTGCGCAAGCCGACTTCCCGTCTGCCCAAAGCCGAGGAAAAGCGGCTCGCTCCGGGCGCTGAGACGGCCGAACGCGATCGCCACGATCGTGCCGGCGCCAAGGCGACGCTGCGGATTGGCGCGGACGGCAAGGCGCGCAAGCTGAGCGCCGATGAGCTGATCCAGGAAGCCGCCGAGAACGCGATGGCGCAAGCGGCGGCGGCGGCGGAAGCGGTCGGCGTGCGCAAGTCGCACAAGGACGGCGAGCGGGCATTCCTGCAAACCGGTCTGGACAAGACGCGCTCGGAAGGCTTCATCGCGCGGCTGGGCAAGCTTTTCGCGGCCAAGCAGATCGACGAAGCGGTGCTGGCCGAAGTGGAGGAAGTGCTTTACCGCGCCGATCTGGGCGTGAAGGCGACGCAGACGCTGCTGGCGGCGATCCGCGAGGCGTCGTCGCGCAAGGAATTGAACGATGCGGCGCATGTGTGGCAGGCGCTCCGGCAGCGTTCGCTGGAGACGTTGCGGGCTGCGGGTACCGAGCCGATGAAGCTGCGCGTGGCCAACGGTCCGGCGGTGCTGATGGTCGTGGGCGTGAACGGCTCGGGCAAGACGACGACGATTGGCAAGCTGGCGCACCGCTATGCCGCCGAGGGGCGCAAAGTGCTTGTGGCGGCGGGCGATACGTTCCGCGCGGCGGCCGTGGATCAGCTGGAAGTGTGGTGCGACCGCGCCGGCGTGCCGATCCACCGCGGCAAGGACAACCAGGACCCCGCGAGCGTCTGTTTCGCGGCGATCGAGCGCGCCAAGGCGGAAGGGTTTGACCTCGTGATTGTCGACACAGCGGGGCGCCTGCACACCAACGCGGGGCTGATGGCCGAGCTGCAGAAGTGCGCGCGCGTGGCCGACAAGGCGCTGCCGGGCGCGCCGCACGAGGTGCTTCTGGTGCTGGATGCGACGATGGGCCAAAACGCGGTGAAGCAAGCCGAGCAGTTCCGCGAGAGCGTGGCGGTCTCGGCGATCGCGCTGACGAAGCTGGACGGCACGGCCAAGGGCGGCGTGGTGCTGGCGATCGCGGAAACGCTGAAGATCCCGGTGCAATTGGTCGGCGTGGGTGAGAAGATGCAGGACCTGCGCGATTTTGACGCGGAGCTGTTTGTTGAGACGCTGTTTGCTGGGCACTAGCGCCCGCAAGGAAAACGCCATGCGTGGTCTGACTTGGGCACTGGTGGTTGGGCTGGGCGCGCTGGCGTGCAACGCGCAGACAACCGGCGACGTCGGGATGCTCGTCTACACCGACGGTCAGTTCACCTCCGCGGATGGCCTCAAAGCCTCGTTCCTGCCGGCCGCACGCATCGCTGGCGTCTGGCACGGCGCCGGTCGCGACGGCGCGTGTCGCGCTGAAACGCCGGGCTTGTCGTGCCCGCTGGGCGACGGCAACCGCGCCTTCCTGGACATGACGGCGAACAGCGTGCTCGGCCGCGTCGAGCTGGCGGTGCCGGCGACGATTGAGGCGGTCGCTGTTGAAGCAGATGTTGCGCTGCCCGGTGCGCGCGCTTGGATCTCCAACGGTTTCCAGTCGTGGTCGCAGTCCGGCGCGCTGGCGATCGGCGCCGAGCCGTCTGCGGACGACACCAACGCTGCCTTGGCGTCCTTTGGCGATGCCGAAACCATCCGCGACGGCGCGGCGCTGTCGTGGTGGTACACCGCGGTCGGCGGCGGCGCGGGCACGTTCGTCGCGGGCGTGACCGAATCCGGCCACAACAAGGCGTGGGCGCAGGTCTGGCAAAACGCCGGAGCCAAGGACCACGTGCATGTGCGCTTGGCCAGCGGTGGCACGGCCGCCCCCATGATCCTGGGCGCCGGTAAACGCGCCGACGGCGAGGTGTGGCGATTCGCGCTCGGTCAGGACGAAAAGACCGCGCTCGCGGATTTCGCGGTCGGCTTGCGTCGCCTGCCCAAGGCGGATTGCGCGCCGGCGAGTGCTTGTGCCGGCAGCCGTGACCTGCTGGCGCCCATGCTCGGCTGGAACTCCTGGTACGAGTTGTGGGACACCACCGACGAAAAGCTCGCCCGCGGCAACTTCGCACTGGCCCAGACCGCGCTCACGCCATTCACCGCCACCGCCGGCAAGTGGCTGGTCGTCGACGATTCCTGGCAAAAAGCCTGGGGCGATTGGACGCCCAACAGCAAATTTCCCAGCGGCATCGATGGCTTGGCCAAGGACGTCAAGGCCCAGGGCTGGCACTTTGGCGTGTGGCTGGCGCCGTTCCTCGTGTCCGACAAGCTCGATCTGGTCAAGCAGCACCCCGACTGGTTCCTGCCGGGCGTGAGCTACCTGCACTTGAAGAACGGCTCGATGAAGATTCTCGACGTGACAAACCCGGACGCTGCGGCGCACCTGAAGGGCGTCATCGAGCAGCTGGCGACTTGGGGCTGCGAGATCCTGAAAATCGACTTCCTGTTTGCCGGCCTGTACGAAGCGCCGCGCTTTGACGGCAAGTCCACGCCGATCCAGTCCTACCGCGCCGCGCTGCAAATCATCCGCGACGTCGCCGACAAGCACGGGATGCGGCTGGTTGCGGTGGGTGCGCCGCCGGTGCCCACGCTGGAGTATTGTGATGGCTGGCGGTCAGGCACGGATATCGCCGTCGAGAATTTTGGCCCAGCATGGGCGTTTTTGCCCAACCAGCTCCGCGATTTTGCCGCGCGCATTCCGTACTGCCAGGTCATCGCGTGCGACGTCGATCCGCCGATCCTGCGCGCGCCGCTGCCGGCCAATGAAGTCGATTTTGGCCTCTGGACGGTCGCTTTTGCCGCAGGCGGCTACTTCCTGAGCGACGATCTGCAAAAACTGCCGACCGATCGCCTCGCGCCGGGGCTGGACGCCAAGCGCCTGAACCTCGCGCTGGGTGGCAAGCTGTCCCTGCCGACGTCGATCTTCCCCGACAATCCGCCGATGACGCTGTCCAGCGCGATCCTGGACCAGATCGCGCTGACGACGACGCAGATTGTGCCGCCGATTTGGAACACGCCGGACGGTCAGCGGGTTCTGATGAATGCCAGCGACGTCACGGCGACGATCGACGGCCACGTCGTCCAGCCGCACTCCGCGCTCGCGCCGTAGCCTCTTTGACATGTGGCCCGCGTGCTGCAAAGTAGTGCCATGAAGTTGTCCGCCCGCCTGTTGCTGTTCCTGCTCGTCGCGCTGATCGCGCTGCCCGTGCACGCCAAGAATCCGCGCTGGGGCAAGGTCGTCAACGTGCAGATCCAAGGTCGGTCGACGTCGCGGCAGCCGGAGGCGCCGGGCAATCCGCCGGTGGCACTTCCGCTCGCGGCGACGCTGGAAAGCGCGTCGCAATGCCCGCGGGCGATCGTGGCCTTTCGCAATGCCAGCAGCGCGACGCTGACGTTGACCATCGGCGAAGCGGCGCCGCTGCAGATCGCGCCCAAGCAGACGCAGCGGGTGTGCGCGCAGGAGGACGTCGTCGGGTGGCAGGTATCCTCGCCGCACGGCTGGCAGTATGGCGGTCGGCTGGATGTGAAGGGCCTGCGGCTGCGCGAGGAGACGCTGATCGCGCCGGGGGCGACGCTGCAGATCGTCAACGCGACCGGCGAAACGCAGCGCCTGCAGTTGGACGGCCACGACATTGGCAAGCTGGAAGCCGGCAAGCAAAAGACCGTGGGTCCGGTGGATGCGGGGGCGCACACGCTGCTGGCGCGCGGCAAGATCAGCCAGCGCCGGGACACCAAGCGCGTGCGGCTGGCCGCGGGTGATACGACGACCGTGACGTGGCAGCCGCCGCCGACCTGGACGCAAGTGCACAATCACGAGAACGAGGCGGCGCACGTCGTCGTGGACGGCGTCGGCTTTGGCGACGTGGCCGCGGAGAACGAGATCCGCGTGCTGGGGCTCGGCGCGGGCAAGCACCAGGTGCTGCTGACGTTCTTTCCGTCGGGCAAGACCAAGAAGTTTGAGATCGTGGCGTCGCCGGCTGGTGAGCCGCTGGGCAAGTCGCCGGAAATCGCGGTGACGGTGGCGAACCTGTCGGGTGAATTGCTCGATATTCCGCCTGGGCTGCGCGAGTGGGGAACGGTCATGGACGTGCTGGGGACGCTGCAGGTGCGGGTTCCGCGGCGGACGTTCGGCGCGGTGCTCGTGGGCCGCGATTCGGGCCTGAAGTATCGCCAGGATTTTCACGCGCGGACGGATCCGGACGCGATCGTGTGGCGCATCACGCGGCCGATGGCGGTGCTGCGCGTGAAGAATTCGACCGGCGTGCCGATCATCGTGACGCTTCCCGACGACCAGACGATGGCGGTGGCGATAGGCAAGATGGCGGAGGCCAAAGTGCCGGCGGGGCGGCTCTCGCTCGTCGCCAAGGCGCAGGTTGGCGATCGCGCGTGGAAGCGCGGGATGACGTTGCTCGTCGGCAAAGAGATGCTGTGGCAGGTCAAGAGCAAGTTGACGGGGCTGATTGTGGCGTCGACCTACGCGGAGCCGCTGCTGGTGCGGCTGGATGGCGCGGCGCAGTTCAAGCTGCTGCCGGGCAAGTCCGTGCGCATGAACGCGCGGCCGGGGGCCCATCGGGTGGAGGCGCGGGCGCTGCGCTCGGGCACGCAGGCGGTGATTGAGCTGGACGTTGTGGACGGCGAGCGCCGCACGCTGACGATCAAGCCGCCGACGGGCTCCTTGAAGTTGACGGCTGGAACGCAGCCGGTGACGGTGCGCGTGCGCGGCGTGGAAGTGGCGGAAGCCCAGCCCGGTGAGCCGGTCGTGGTGCCGGTGACGGCGGGCCAGGTGCAGGCGGAAGTGCGGGATGACAAGGGCCGCGCCCACACGTTTCTCGGCCTCGTGGCGCCGACGCAGCAAGTCGAGTTGGCGCTGCCGGCGGCGGATCGCGCGGCGCTGGAGATTGGCTGGCAGGGTCAGGCGGTCGCGCAGGTCTCAGTCGATGGCGGCGCGGAGATGACGCTGCAGCCGGGCGCGTCCTTGCGGTTGGACGGCATCGCGCGCGGGCCGCATCTCGTGGCGATCGCCTCGGGCGGTATCTCCTGGCGGCGGTGGATGCAGATCGACGGCCAGCAGGCGGTGGCGCGGTTTGTGCTGAAGCCGACGCCGTAACCGCGCGAACGGGGCCTATTTGCCGGTGAACTTGGCCGGACGCTTCTGCATGAACGCGGCCATGCCCTCTTTCTGGTCGTCGCTGCGGAACAGCTTGCCGAACGCGGCAGCCTCCTTGCGCAGGCCATCGGCCAACGGCGCATCCCAGCCCTGATCCACGACTTGCTTCGCCGCCCGCATGGCCAGCGGCCCACGCGTCGCGATCCGCTGGGCGATTTCCAGCGCGACCGGCAGCAGCAGCTCCGGCTCGACAAGCTGCGTCACGAGGCCCAGGCGCAGCGCTTCGTCCGCGCCATGCACGTCGCCGGTGAGAATCCAGCGCAGCGCGTTGTGGCGCCCGATCAGCCGCGCGAGGCGCTGCGTGCCGCCAAAGCCCGGAATCACCCCGAGCGTCACTTCTGGCAAACCAAACTTGGCTTTTTGCGAGGCGATGGCGAAGTCGCAGGCCAGCACCAGCTCGCAGCCGCCGCCCAGGGCAAAACCGTTCACCGCCGCGATCATCGGCTTGCCGAGGGTCGCGATGTGGTTGAACACGTTCTGTCCCGCGAGGGCAAAGTGCTGGGCAGTCGCCGCGTCATAGTCGGCCATCTCCGCGATGTCCGCGCCGGCCACGAAAGCCTTTTCGCCGGAACCCGTGAGCACGACGACGCGCACGTTGGAATCGACCGCCAACTCGCGCAGACGCTCCGCCAACCGCTGCAACAGCGGCTGGTTCAGCGCATTCAGGGCTTTGGGCCGATTGAGCGTCAGGAGGGCAACTGGCCCCTCATCACGCCGCAAGACCAAGTCGTCCGCGATCGCGTTCGGTTCCATGGGCACTCCCGCGCGTCAAAGTTCGACGCAGTGCTGCGGAAAAAAGACTACTTGCCGCCGCGCTTGGACGCCTTGATCGGGTTGACCGTCTTGGTGTCTTTGACCTTCTCGACCTTGGCGTGCGTCGCGAAGTTGCACATGCCGGACGACCACTTGGCGGTCGGATTGGCGTAGCTGTTGCAGAAGCCCACGCCGTCGTTCGCGCGAACATGAGCGCAGCCCACGCACTGGCTGACGATCGGCGTGAAGCCGAACTTCGTGAAGCGGGCGAGGGTGGCCGCGTCGGCGGCGGGAGCGTTGATAGCGTCGGACATGGTAGGAATCCTGATGCGGTCTGGCCGCGCAAAAGCGGCGAAGAAGATACGGGGACTGCGCCGTTATGTCAATCCGCAGCTTCCGTCATATCGGGAAACTCGACGTCCAGACGGAACGACGGGATCTGCACAGCGCGCGCATCGAGGCGCGGCGGATTGGGCGCGTGCGGCCGCAGAATGCGCACGCAGAGCATGTCAGGCAGCACTTCCAGCGCCATGTTGACGATGCCCGGCTCGTTGTCCACGAGGCCGACGATCGGGCCATTCTTGGCCAGCTCCGCCAGCGCGATCCGCTTGAAATCCACGTCGTCGTGCTGGAAATCCGGCTTCAGCACGACCTGCGTCTGCGGGCTCATCAGCGGAAAGCCGTGGGCGTCCAGGCTTTGCAGGACGCCGTGCATCATGCCGGGGCGATCGCGGCCGGTCAGGTAGACGACGCCGAGGCCAGCATCGACGAGGCGATGGGCAAATTCCGCCGCGCCTGGCTCCACGTGATCCAGCGGCTGGAACGAGTTGGTAAAGAAGCGCTGCCGCCAGTAGTTCACGAACCGCTCGCCGAGATCCTTCTCGGGCAAGTTGAGCGCGTCCACGGCCTGCGACGGCGTGTAGTGCAGATCGTCCAGGGTCAGCTTCTGCACCGCGTGAAGGAGCTGCGGCAGCGCCTCGCGGTGGGTCATCGCAAAACTGTGGAGGATCGCCAGCGTCCGCGGGCGGTTGTCAAACAGCGTGCCGTCCATGTCCAGCGCGACCCAGGAACGCCGACCCGAGCGCCTGGACTCGACCTCCGCGGCGGCGAGCAGGCGGTCCAGAATGCGGCGTGCGGAAAGCAGCGGGGCGTGGTGGGCGCGATCGATCATCTAGGGGCTCCAGAAACAGCTGGGCAAGGCTTGGCGGCCGTGCGTTATTTGGGTTTGCACAGGCCGTCGCTGCACACTTCTGTGTTGTTGCACGGGACCGTTTTGCCGAGGCAGGCTTTGTAGCCTTGGCATTTCCAGGACGGCGGCGGCGCGCAGATCATGCCCTTGTTGGATGGCACGCAGAAGGTGCCATCGGCGCAATCCTTCGTTTCATTCGCCTTCACGCACTCGGTGGGCTCGACGCAGAACGATTGGCCCGCCGTCGTGCCGCAGCGGCTCGAGGCGCATTGCCAATCGTCCGTGCACGGGTCGCAGTAGCCGCGGCTGGCCTTGGCGCAGGTCTGGACGTACGTGGCGGGCTTCTTGGGATCGGCGTCGGGCACGAGCCGGCTGCAGATGCCCTTGGGCGAGCAGTCAAAGCCAGCGGCGCAGTCGGTGGCCTTTGTGCATGTCGCGAAACACGCGCGTTCGCCCGTGTCGGGCGACGTGAGGCACTGCGTGCCGCTCTTGCAGTCGGATTGCGCTTGGCACGGCGCGCATGCTTCACCGCCGCCGGAGCAGGCGCCATAGTCGGGGCGGCAGGCGAAGTCATCAATCGCGCTGCCATACTGCTCGCACGAGTAGCCGGGCTGGCAGGTCTTGTCGCCGAACGCGCACGCCGCGGTGCAGAACGTCTTGCCGTCCTTGCCGGGCGCGCACAGCGGGGCATTGGCGCCGCAGTCCGCATCGTCCTTGCACGGGTCGCAGAGGCCCGCCAGCGTGCACGCCATCTGCTTGCCGACGATGTGGCAGAAGCCGCCGGCGGGGCAGTTCGCGGTCGTGGCGCAAGCCTGCGAGCAGATGCCATCGCCCGTCGCGGCGTTCGTCTCGATGCACTTCAACTCGCCGGGACAGTCGGCGGTCGCGGCGCACGGCTTGCCGATGTTGCCCGGTGTCTGGTTGGCGTCGCTGAGTGTTGCGCCGTCGCCATCGGTGCCCGTCTGGCTGGCGTCGTCGGTCGTCGCGTCGTTGTTGAGGCCGCCCACGGCGTCCTGCGCGGTCGCGCTCGCGTCGTCGCCGCAGCCCGTGACCGCGGCCATGGCGATGCCCGAGAGCAACCCCCATTTCAACATTGTCTTGCGCGACAGACCCATCGTGTGCCTTTGCCCATCAGGACCGGGCTTTCGAGACTAGCGTCTCAAGCGGTCTGTCGCAACGGGTACCAGCACGGATTCCTGCGGCGCGGCGGGCAATCGGCGCTTGGCCTGCAGCAGCCGTTCGGCTACGCTGTGGTGAATCGCGCGCATGCACGACGTCCGCGACTGCCCGAATTCCCGCCGGACCGGGCCTGCTTGCGCGCACCGCCAGATTGGGAGCATGAAATGATGCATCGCACGCTCGGTTTCCTCCTCGTGTCCGCGCTTGTCGCCGGAACTGCCCAGGCCAAAGTTGCGCCGCCCAAGCCAAAGGCGCCAGAAGCCGCCGCCGTCGCGCCTGCGCCCGCTCCTGTGGCTTTGCCAGCGGCCGTCACTGCGGAGGCGCCGCTCGCGCCGGGTTCGCTGATCCTCGTGGTCGATGCGGACACGGATGAGGCGACCATCGGCGGCCAAGCCGCGTCGTTGAAGAAGGGCGACAACAAGCTGGGCATGCCTGCGGGCAAGGTCGCCTGGACCGTGAAATTCGCCAACGGCCTGACGGTCAAAGGGGAGGCCAACGTGCCGGCGGGCGGAGAAGCGCGCGCGGAAGCGTGGTCGGCAGGCAAGCTGCTGCTGCACGTCGGGGAAGGCGCGAAGGTCGAGATTGACGGCAAGGCGGCGCAAGTCGCGGCCGGGCAGGTGTTGCAGGACGTCGGCATCGGCTCGCACACCGTCGTCGTGACGCAGCCGGGCTACGTGGGGCGCAAGGCGTCGGTCGACGTCACCGGCGGCCACACGACCGAGATTACGGCGAGCCTCGAGAAGTTCGACATGCCGGTCAACAACGTGCTCGCGTGGGTCGGCATCGTGGGCGGCGGCGCGCTCGTGGTCACCGCGCTCATCATCGATGCCGCGACGCAGTATGACAAAGTGGGCGGGGAAGCGACGCGCTGGACGTTGCTCGGCGTGGGCACCGCGGGCTTTGTCGGCGGCACGCTCTTGCTCAAACACAACATGGATGAAGTCGGCACGCCGCCCACCAAGGACGGCACCTTCGACGTGAAAGTCACACGCTGGGGCAATGGCGCGATGGCGCTCCTCGGCTGGCGGTTCTGATGGCGTTTGAAATCGACGAAGTTGCCGATGGACTGTGGGTGGGGCCGGTGCCGGACTCGCCCGAGCGCATCGCGATCCTCCGGCAGAACGGCGTGACCGGGCTGGTGAGCGTGCAAACGGATCGCGATCTGCAGTCCGTCGGCGTGCCGTGGCCGCTGCTGTGGAAATTCCTGATGGCGCAAGGCATCGCCGCGCATCGTCACCCGATCGTCGACTTTGACGAGACGGCGCTTGTCCGCGGCTTGAGTCCAGCGGTGGCGGCGGTGCAGGAAATGCGCTCGGCCAATCGCATCACCTATTTGCACTGCACTGCGGGCGTCAATCGTTCGCCGACCGTCGCGATTGCCTGGCTTGTGATGCACGGCGGCCTCGACCTCGAGACGGCGTGGGAGCAAGTCACGTCCCGTCGCCCGTCGGCGCCGCACCGTTCAGCGCTGGAGCGCTGGGTGAAAGGCTAGTCCCTGCGCAGCGTTGTGGCGGTCGCAGCAATCGCTCGTTGCCGTCGACCGCGACGCGTGTATGCTCACAAGGCGCCTCACTGTGCGCGGATGGGTCATGGCCGAGCCGATTCTGCAAGTTGAAGTTCAGCTCGGCCACCTGTGCAACAACAGGTGCGTGTTCTGCGTCAGCGGTCAGTTGAGCGAACAGAAGCGTGCGCCGCAGTTGCCCGCCGCGCCGATTCGCAGCCAGATCCTGGAAGCGCGCAACTCGGGCGCTACCAAGATGACCTTTCTCGGCGGCGAGCCGACGATGCAGCGCTCGTTCTTCGACCTCCTGGCATTTGCGGTTGAGCTCGACTTTCAGGAAATCGTCATCTTCACCAATGGCACGATGACGCCGCGCGCTTCGTTTCGGAAACGCGCGCTCGATATCCTCGCGGGCCTTGGCCCCGACATGCGCAAGCGCGTCATCTGGCGGTTCTCCCTTCAGGGCGGCACCCAGGACGAGCACGACGCGACGACGATGAATCCGGGTTCCTGGGACCGGATCGTCGCGAGCATGAACGAACTGCAGGGCACGGGCGCGCGGCTGACGGGCAACATGTGCGTCGTTGCGTCGAATTGGCGGTCGATCGCCACGCTGGCCGACATGGCCGCGACGTACAACTTTGAGAACCTGCACCTGGACATGATCCGGCCACGGGACTCGGGCGACCGCACCGATGCGCATCTTCGCTCGATTATGGCGCGCTACACGGACATGGCGCCGAAGTTTGCCGAACTGCTCGCGCGCTGCGACGAGAAGCTGGGTCCGGATTTCGACCTGAATTTTGGCAACGTGCCGTATTGCACCGCGCCGTCGGTCAGCCACCGCATTCACCACGACGGCGAGTTGACGGTGACCGTCGCGGCGGACGGCGAAGGCGGGACGCAGCTCGGCTTCAACAAGTATGAAGACAAGCGGTCGGACAAGCACAAGCCGCTCGGCTGCGAACGCTGCGTCTTCAATCAGTCGTGCTCGGGCGTCTTTGACAAGTACCGGGAATTCTACGGCGATGCCGAGTTCCAGCCGATCAGCACCGACGACCTCTGGCGGCGCGACACGGCGGGGCACCACTTCATGCTGCTGGCGCGGCCGGCGATTGAGGCGGTGGCGCGATCCGGCGCGTGGCGCATTACCCGAACGAACGACGCGACTGTGGAGATCGAGGTTGCGACGCCCATGCAGGCGTCCCAGCCCGACGGCGCGCAGTGGCGTCTGAGCCTGCGGCGGCCGGGACGACGTGGCGCGCGCGCGGGCTGGTACACGCTCAGCGGCGAGCGGCTGGAGGCGGCGTTCTTTGGCGCGGGGCCGCAAGCGCCAGCGGCGGAGTCATTGGCCGGCCTGAACGAGGCGCTTCAAGCGCTTGCCGTCGTGTTGGGCGCGACGCTGCCGGCGATCTCGGCTGAGGCGTTGGACCGCGCGTGGCACCTCCAGCAGCGGCAGGACGCGGCGACGCGCCAGCGCGAGACCCAGGCGTGGCGGCAACTGGCTGGCCTTGTCGATCGGCTGCGCGGCGAGCCGCTGGCGAATCTGAAGCCGGGCGCGCTCCGCAAGCATGCGGATCAGGTTGCCGTTGATCTGGAGTTTGCCGGCGCGGAAGGCAACGTGACGCTGACGGTGCGCGCCGACGAAGCGCCGGATGGGCGGTTTGTCCCGCGTTTCCAGCATGTTGCCACGGGGCTGAGCGATGTGACGATGGCGCAGTTCAGTCAGGCGCTGGGTCGGCGGTTGCGCGGCGTGCCGGCGGTCAGTCCGGTCGCGTAGGCGGCAGGGCCGGGAACCCGCCCGAATCGAGGGTGGGAGTCCCCTGGTATTCGCGTCCCGCCGTCTTTTGCCGCGGCCTCGGGCAAGATGTCACACGATCGGCCGCGGGCGCCCTAACCCCGATCCACGACTCGCGATTTTCTTGCGCTTCGCCATTCCGATCGTACCTTCGTGTCCGGCTCAAATCCGGAGGTGTCACATGGGTAGCGCGGTTCTGATTGGCACGATTGCGAGTGGCGTGGGTTTGGCGGTTCTGACGGCGCGCGTGAGCTTGGCGGCGCTGGTGAATGCGATGCCGCAGAAGCAGAAGAAGACTGCCTGAGTCCGGCATCGGCAGCCGAAGTGGGCTGGCCGCCTTCACGCGCCAAGCGCGGAGGTGGCCTTGGCGCGATCCGCCATCCGGCGGCGTTTCGCCAAGTCGCGCGTGCGCTCCTGACGGCTGATTCAATTCGCCGCTGCGCGCGCTAGGCCCGCCACACCACTTTGCCGTGGAAAAGCGTCAGCACCGCGCGGCCGGTCAGTTCCTGGCCCCACAGCACCGTGTTGCGGCTCTTGGACTTGTTGGTCCGGGCATCCAGCGTCCACGTCGCTTGCGGATCCAGCAGCGTCAAATCCGCCACCGCGCCCGTTTCCACGCGTGCGCTCGGCATCTGCAGCACCCGCCGCGGTCCGGCTGTCAGCGCGTTCAGCGCCACCGGCAGCGGCAGTTCACCCGCCCGCACGCACGCCAGCACTTGCGCCAGCGCCGTCTGGATGGCGATCGCTCCTGGCGCTGCATAGTCGAATTCAAGCGCCTTGCCGGCGATGTTCACCGGCATGTGGTCGCTGCAGATCGCGTCAATCGTACCGTCGGCGAGGCCCGCGAGCAGCGCCTGCCGGTCGGCTTCCGTCCGCAGCGGTGCGACAAGCTTCAGGTTGACGTCGTAGTCGACCATCGCCGCATCGGTGAGCGTCAAGTGCCACGGCGTCACGCTCGCGGTCACGCGGATGCCTTCCGCCTTGGCGGCGCGGATCAGCGCCACGGACTTGGCCGTCGTGATGCGGGCGAAATGCAGCCGCGAATTGGCCAACTGCGTGACCGCGATGTCCCGCGCCACAATGACGTGCTCCGCCGCTGCTGGGATCCCGCGCATGCCCAGCCGCGTCGACCAAGGACCTTCGTGAATCGTT
Source organism: uncultured Myxococcales bacterium (assembly GCA_903842345.1). Classification (GTDB taxonomy): domain Bacteria; phylum Myxococcota_A; class UBA9042; order UBA9042; family UBA9042; genus CAIYBN01. The sequence continues at coordinate 164,508 of CAIMLR010000036.1, read as the reverse complement.
CCCGAGCCCGCCAGATCCGGGTCGATCGCGTGGGTGAAGATGGGCCGGTCAAAACCGCGCGCGTACTCGAGCGCCCGCCGCAGCAGGCGCGGCGACGTCATCGGCCGATCGCCATCGCCAAAGCAGACCGCGCCCGCCTCGCTCATTTCGCCCATCGGCGCCAGCGTTTCGCCCTTCAGCCGGTGGCTCAGCGCGCCCTGCGGCATCACATCGCAATGTCCGTACTCGCGCGCGCGCCGCCGGATCAGCTCCGTCACCGCGTGGTCGTCATTGCCCGGCGTCGTATCCGGATTGACCACAACCGCCGTGAATCCGCCAGCGTTCGCCGCATCGGACAGCGATACCAGGTCTTCCTCATGTTCATCGCCCGGCTCGCGCGCGCACGCCCGCAGGTCCACAAAGCCCGGCGCGAGGATCCTGCCCGCGCCATCGATGACTACTGCGCCGTCCACCGCCAGCTTTTGGCCGATCGCGGCGATGCGGCCATCCGCGATGCGCACATCCACCGCCGCGCTCAAGCCGCCATCGGCAGCAAAGATTTGCACCTGACGCAGCAGCAATTCCTGACCCATCTGCGCCTCCGTTTAGCCTTGCGGCTCAAGTCCGCGACTCGCGCCGACCAGATAGAGCACCGCCATGCGCACCGCCACGCCGTTTTCGACCTGCTGCAGGATCACCGACTGCTCGCCGTCCGCGACTTCCGGCGCGATCTCCACGCCGCGGTTCATCGGTCCCGGATGCATCACCAGCGCGCCGGGCTTGGCCAGCTTGAGGCGCTGTTCGTCCAGGCCAAAGAAGCGGTGGTATTCGTGGCTCGACGGGATCAGGTCGTTGCCCTGCCGCTCGCGCTGGATCCGCAGCATCATGATCGCGTCCGCGCCTTCCATCGCCGGTTCCACGCGCGGCCACGCCGTGCAGCCCAGGTCTTCAATCGCGTGCGGCAGCATCGTCGCCGGTCCCGCCACGTGCACGTCCACGCCGAGCTTTTGCATGCCAAAGATGTTGGAGCGCGCGACGCGGGAGTGGGCAATGTCGCCGATGATGGCCACTTTCTTGCCGCGCAAATCGCCCAGCCGCTCGCGCAGCGTGAAGATGTCCAGCAGGCCTTGGGTCGGATGCTCGTGTGAACCGTCCCCCGCGTTGACGATCCCGCAATTCACGGTCCGTGCCAGCAGCGCCGGCGCGCCGGAACAGCTGTGGCGGATGATGACGATGTCCGGGCCCATCGCCTCCAGGTTGCGCGCGGTGTCGATGAGCGTCTCGCCCTTGGCCAGCGACGACGACGACGCGGTGAAGCTCATCGTGTCAGCGGACAGCCGCTTGGCGGCGAGCTCAAAGCTCATGCGCGTCCGCGTCGAGTTCTCCACGAAGAACGTCAGCACGGTCACGCCGCGCAGCGTGGGCAGCTTCTTGATGCGCCGGCTGTTCACGGCCTTCATGTGCGCCGCGAGGTCGAGAATGCTGTTGATTTGCTCGGCGCTCAGGTGCTCAAGCCCCAGCAGGTGGCGCAGCGGCTCCTGTGGCGCTTGCGGCAAAGTATCGGTGCCCGGCGTTTGACCTGGTTCAACCTGCGGCTGCATCGGGGCCTCGTTGCATCAAGGGTTTTTGGGGCGAACAATCACGCTCAGGAGCCGGTTTTGGCCATCGACGCACAGCTCCGCCGACTCGTGGCGCGCCACGTCCAGCTTGCGCCCGGTCAGGTCCGCCGCCATCGGCAACTCCCGACCGCCGCGATCCGCCATCACAACCAGCCGCACCGCTTCCGGGCGGCCAAAGTCCATCAGCACATTCAGCGCCGCGCGGATCGTCCGGCCGGTGAACAGCACATCGTCCACGAGCAGCACGCGCTGGCCGCTCACGTCGCCGGGCAACCGCGTCACGCCCTCCACGGCGCGCGGGCCCTTGAGCCACGTGTCGTCGCGGTACAGCGTCACGTCAATCGCGCCGAGCTCCGGCGTCCACCCGTAGTCGCGGGCGATGACCTCTGCCAGTTCCTTGGCCAACGCCACACCGCCGCGCTGGATGCCACAGAGCCATGGCCTGGGCCGATCCGCGAGCGGCAGTTCCACGTCGCGCGGCCACGCCATCGCCTGGATCTCGGCCGCCATCTGCGTGAGCACCGCGTCAATCGCCGGCCGATCCAACAGGATCCGCGCGTCGGCGGGCAGGTCTTGGGCGTTCAGAACTTGTCGCATGTGCCTCCGGGGGCGCTCTCATGCACCAGCGTGAACATGCGGCTCATGTCCGGCGCGCAGAGCCATTCGCAGTTCTGGTCCTTCGTGGCGAACCACAGCACGCCGGCTTTGCCCTTGATGGTGTCCAGCGGAATGAGGCCAAAGAATCGGCTGTCCTGCGAGTTGTCGCGGTTGTCGCCCATGCCCAGCACAAAGCCTTCCGGCACGACGAAATCCGGGAAGTCCTTGTTCAGCGGCAGCGAGTAGATCGCCGCGTTGTCCTCCGCGCCGGGCGGCACCGTCGCCGTCGGCCAGTCCGGGCGGCCATTGGCAAACGGCTCATCGGGCCGCGGAATGTGGTGCTGCGTCGTGTAGACAACGCCGTCCAGGCACTCGCGGGCCACCACGCAGCGGGCGCCTGAGCCTTCCTGGCCGCAATCCGCGTTCTCGCCGATGACCTTGCGCGGAATCGGCTTGCCGTTGATCTGGAGCACGTTGTCGATGAGGCGCAAGCGATCGCCCGCGACGCCGATGACGCGCTTGATCAGGTCCTTATCCTCCGAGCCCGAGCCGTCCTTGTACGGATACTCAAACACAATGATCTCGCCGCGGTGCGGATGCCGCAGCGTCAGGAATTTCATGCGCGTGAACGGCAGTTTCAGGCCATACAGGAACTTGTTGACGAAGAGGTGGTCGTGGATCTGCAGCGTCGGGATCATCGAACCCGTCGGAATCTTGAACGCTTCAAACACGAAGATGCGGATCAGCAGCGTCAGGACCACGGCCCAGACGATGGAGTCGAAATACTCGCGCGTCGCCGACTTGCGCCACTTGCCCAAGTGCGTGTCCAGCGCCTGGTCAAACGGCTCGGCAATCGCCAGCAGCGCGGCCGTGTCCTTGGACTTGGCCTTGAGCAGGTCGTGCAGCGTCTGCCACTGGCTCTCCAACGACAGCGCGACGTCATCCGGGAGCACCTTGCGGTGCTTGCGCAGCAGGCGGCCGCCCGATTCGTCGAGGTAGACGCAACGCTCGCGCAGTTCCGCGTGGAAACGCTTGCGCTTGGCAGGATCGGTCGGAATCAACGGCATGGGGTGGGCGTTCCAAGCTGGGAGCGGAGCTGCGACATGAACACCTCAAGTTCCCAAAGCGCGCGCAGCGTAGCCGTCCGCCGGGGCAGTTGCAACCGCTCGGGCGGGCGATCCATTCCAGCCGCCTTGACACGAGCCCGTCGCCGCGCCATACGGAACAGCGAGCGGGGCTTGAGGAGCCAATCATGAGCAAAGCCGTCAAAGTTACGTTGCAGGGCAAGACTTTCACGCTGCAAACGGAGGAAGACGAGTCGTACATCCAAGCGTCAGCGACGCTGGTGAACGACCGGATTGACGCCCTGCGCAAGAAAGCCGCGCTGCCTGAAGGGACGCTGGCGATGCTTGTGGGCATGGAGCTGGCGGGCGAGCTGTTGAAATCGCAGGGCGCTGGCGAGCGGTTTGCGCCGCTGAAAGTCCGGGCGGAGCGGCTGCGCGACCGGTTGAAATCGTCGCTGGCGTCGCGCGGCGTCGGTACGGGCGGTTGACCGATGGTTGCCAGCGGACTGCCCAAGGCCACTGAAAACGCGTTGCCCGACCCGCAGCCGCAGGACAAGCGCGCATGGCGGGCGTGGGCGGATGGCCAGCAGCGCGCCCGCGCGATGCCCGAGCGCAAGCAGCATGCCCACGTGCTCGTCGCGGAAGTGACCCGACTGGCGGCGCAGCTGAATGCGCGGATTGTTGGCCTGTACAGTCCCATCGGCGCGGAAGTGGAGACGCGGGATCTGGCGAACGCGCTGATCGTGCAAGGCGTGCAACTGGCCTACCCGCGCGTGCGGCCAGACGGCGAGGCGATGGATTTTGTCCTCGCGGACGGTCCGGCGGCGCTGCAGCCGCGGCCGCGCAGTCGCCTCATGGAGCCGGTTGGACCGGCGCTGTTGCCGACTCAACTCGATTGCCTCGTGATTCCGGCGCAAGCCGTGCGGCCCGATGGCAAGCGCCTTGGCCGCGGCGGCGGTTATTTTGACCGCTTCCTGCCGCATCTGCGCGCGGACGCAGTTACGATCGCGGTGTGTCCGGCGGCGTGCGTCGTCGCGTGGCTGCCTCTTGAATCGCATGACCAGTCGCTTCAGCTGGTCTGCACGGAAAGCGGCCTCGCCGTACTGGGCTAATCGATGGCGGATTTGCAGGCGGCGGCGAGCCAACACAAGCGCCAATTCATCCTGTTTTGCATCGTCGGCGCGTCCGGCGTGCTCGTAAACATGGCGGTCTTCGCGGCGGTGCTGTGGGCGCTCCCCAAGGACGCGCTGGGTGCCGCGACGACGCACGTCGCCGCCGTCGCGGGTTGGCTGGTGTCGGTGACGACGAACTTTGTGCTGAACGACCGCATGACCTTTGCCGATCACGACTTCCATCACGCGGGGATTCAGCGGCTGTGGCGGTACTACCTCGGCGCGCTGAGCGGTCTGGGCCTGCAACTGGGCATCCTGACGCTCGCGCTGCACTGGCTGCCGGTCGATTCGCCGCTGCCGTTTTGGCCCGCGCTGCGCAAGCTGATCGGCAACCTGATCGGCATCGGCGTCGGCACCATCGCCAACTACGTCGTCGCGCGGTTCTGGGTATTTCGCAAGCGCGCGGCTTAGCCCTTCTGACCCGCATTCTCTTGCCAGAATTCGTCGGTCAGCGCGGCGAGTCCAGCAACGCGTCCACGTCGGCCAACATCTGGTGCGCCCATTGCATCGCAGGTGGCGGTGACGCCGGCGTGCCACTGGCCACAACGCCCGCGCGCACGCGCACGACGCGCCCATCGGCCAGAGGCGCGGCCGCCAGCGCCGCATGCACGCGCTGGGTCGCGATCTCCCCGCCCGGACCGTCGGTATGCGTCAGCACGGCGTGCAGGCGATCGGGACGCACGCGGAACACGACGTCCGTCTGGCGCAGCGCGGTTTGCACCCGATCGCCCAGCTCCCGCAGCAGCGCCGCGTTCGGCGTTGCCGGCGTGAACCGACCGTTGCGCTGGAGCTCCGGCTGCAGCGCCAACAGCGTCGTCTGGATGCCGTAACGCTGGCCGCGGCGCAACTCGATCGGCAGCAGGAACTCCAATTGCCGCTGGCCAAACAGCCCGGTTTCCTCGTCCCGCAGGCTCTGATCGCCGGTCTCGCCAAGCGCCGCAGCAAGCGCCCGCTCGGTCGTTTTGCGCGATGTGTTGTCCTCCAGCGTCAGCAGCGCCGTCGCGGCGCCCAGGCCCTCGACGCGCCGCAGTCGCACCCGCACGTCCAGCCCCGTGCCGCTGAGCGTGAGGCGCAGCCCTTCGTCGATGTCGAGCGCCAACTCTTGATCTTCCATCGCCAAGGCAAATGCGCCGGCGATCTGTTCGCTGGCGTCCAGCGGCAGCACGTCGGCAAAGAAGGTGAGCCCGCGCGCGTCCTTGGGCAGAAACCGCGCCAGCATCGGCGCAATCGGCCCGTTGGCAATCACCGCGCCGTCGTGATCGAGCAGCCACGCGCCGGGCCACTGCGCCACCAGCCGCACGGCTTCACTCTGCTGGACACCTTCCTTGTGCTTCATTTCACCTCCGGGCGGCGGAACATAGCATTGCTGTCCCGTGCTGGGCAGTCCAGAATCGCGTCAGGAGGTGTTCCATGGCCCATTCCCCCGAGTTCGAGGCGCTCTGTCAGGCAGCGCGCGCCAACATTCGCGAAACCGACGTCGCCGGCGTGCAGAGCCGTCAGCAGATCGGCGCGCCCTTCGTGCTCGTCGACGTGCGCGAGGACAACGAGTGGCAAAAAGGCCATATTCCCGGCGCGATCCATCTCGGCCGCGGCATCATCGAGCGGGATATCGTCGACGCGATTCCGGACAAGGACACGGAGATCGTCCTGTACTGCGGCGGCGGTTTCCGTTCGGCTTTGTCGGCGGAGAACCTGCAGAAGATGGGCTACCGCAACGTGTTGTCGATGGACGGCGGCTGGCGGGCATGGACGGCCGCGGGCTTGCCGACATCGATCGACTAGTCGTCGTGCGGCGTCCACTCCGGCGGCGCTTCCGGCGCGGGCGGAACCCGCAGCCGCGCAGCCAGCACCGCACCCTCGATTGTCGCCATCAAGTCCGGCAGGCCTTCGCGCGTCACGCTTGAGGTCAACAGCGCGCGCCGCGTCGACGCCACTTCCCGCACGGTGGCCGGGTCCTGGATCGCGTCGCACTTGTTCAGGACCACCAGCCGCGGCTTGTCGGCCATCTCATGCTCGCCAAGAATGCGCTCGACCGCGCGCAGCTGCGCTTCCAACTGCGGGTGGCTGGCGTCGCAGACGATGACGAGCAAATCCGCGTTCATCGCCTCCTCCAGCGTCGCCTCAAACGCACCCAGCAGCTCCTTGGGCAGGTCGCGAATGAAGCCGACCGTATCGGTCAGCACCACGCTCGTGCCTTCCGGCATGTGCACGCGCCGCGACGTCGGGTCCAGCGTCGCGAACAGCAGGTTCTCGATGTAGGCGTCGGATTTGGCCATCGCGTTCAGCAAGCTCGACTTGCCGACGTTGGTGTAGCCCACCAGCGCCGCGCTCGGCGCCTCGGAAAGCGTGCGGCTCTTGCGGCGCGTTTCGCGGCCCTTGCGCAGCTTCTTCAACTGCTCCTCAATGCGATGGATGCGGTCGCGCGCGCGCCGGCGGTCGACTTCCAGCTTCGTCTCGCCCGGACCGATCGTGCCAATGCCGCCGGCCAGACGGCTCAGCGCGTTGTCGCGATCGCCGAGGCGCGGCAGGGAATACCGCAGCTGCGCCAACTCCACCTGCAGGCGGCCATCGTGGGACTTCGCGCGACCGGCGAAGATGTCCAGGATCAGCTGCGTGCGGTCCAGCACCTTGGAATCGGCCTGCGTGGAGATCGCCTTGGCCTGCGACGGGCTCAATTCCCGGTCAAAAATCAGCAACGTCGCGTCCGATTGCATGGCCTTCAGCTTGATTTCACTGAGCTTGCCCGCGCCCAACAGCGTGCGTGCATCCACTTCGCGCTTGCGCTGAATCACCCGGCCGACGACCTGCACCCGCGCCGTCCGCGCCAGCTCTTCCAGCTCGTTGAGGCTGTCCTCCGCGTCCGTCAGCGACTCCGGCCCCACGTGGACCAGCAGCGCCGTCTCGCGGGCATTCACCACGCGCCCCGCCGGACGCGTGCGCGCGAGCTGCTCGTCGAGCGACTTCAGCAAGTCCTGGACGTCGAGCGCTTCCGCCGGCCAGCGCATCGGCGCCAGCAGCGTGACCGGCCGCACGGACTTGTGATCCGCGGTCTGCGAATCGGCCGCCAGATGGCCCACATACGCCAGATCCGGCACACCGCGGCGATGGGTCACCGCGCACACGAGGTCCAGACCCAAGCGCGCCAAGTCGTTCTGGTCATCCTCAGACAGCGGCTCGTTCTTCAGGTGGACGTGCACGAGCCGGAGCCCGCGCAACCGCCCGCTCTCCGCGCCCCAGCGTCCCAGATCGGGCAACAGCAGCTCGTGGTCGTCGCCGCACAGCACGTGCGTCACTTCGCCGCGTCGGTCGATCAGCACGCCGACCTGCCGACCGATTCGCACCGCCAGCCCGACCATCCGCTGCACCAGCGCGTCCGACGCCAGCTCGCGCGCCTCCGAGGGATGGTGGTACAGCCGCTCAAGGCCCGCGCGCTCAATCGCGCCGAGACCGCTCAGATTTCCATGGATTTTATGTGACAAAGGTCGCTATCTCGCGCAGCTCAGGATTCGGGCCTGCTGACAGGATAGCAGTTTCCGGCCGGATGGTCAGTTGAGGTTGATCGTCGCGCCTTTGAGCGTCATGGTCGAGGACGACTTTACGTCCATCGTCGAGCCCGCCTTGATCTCCGTCGCCGCGCCTGATTCTTGCTTGATGGACGCTGACGCTTTCACGACCAGGTCCTTGCAGTCCAGCGTCAGCGTCTTCTCGGTCTTGATCAGCATGTCGCCGGTCTTGCACTCGATCGTGATCTTCTTGGCCTTCGTGTCGATGAGCACGTAGTGCTCCTTGGTGTGGTCGTAGATCTCGATTTGGTCGACATCGCCCGACTGATCGAGACAAATCCAGTGGCCGTCGCGCTGCTTGGGATCTTTCTCCGTGTCCGCCGGCTGCACGTTGGTCTGCAGGACGATGCGCTCGGTCTTGTCGCCTTTCTTGTCGACGAACTGGAGCATGTGGCCCGAGCGGCTCCGGATGTCGCGGAAGTCGTTCTTGCCGCTCTGGCTCTCGTTGTTGTGCGTGGGCAGGTCAACGCCGTTCCACAGGCTGCCGATCACGAACGGCCGGCGCACGTCGCCGTGCTCAAAGGCGATGAGGACTTCATCGTCAACTTCTGGCAGCCAGAACGCGCCGCGCTGCTTGCCGGCCATGAACGACGTCATGCGGCACCAGGTGGAGCGAAAATCTTCCGCGTCGGCCTTGTCCGTGTACTGGCCAGCTTCGCTGACCCACGGGTATTTGACCTTGATGCGGTAGTGTTTGTCCGGGTCTTTGTTGTCGACGACGATGCCGACGACGACGCCCTGGACTTTGAACGGTTCACGTTTGGCGCGGTCGAGCATGCAAGGGCCTCCCGCCCGGAAGCGTACGCGGGCGGGAGGTTTGCAGCAACACAGGTGGCCGACTGCTGAGGCCCGGAGGCCCCGCGGTGGCTTATTTCATGTTCGCCGGGCCCTTGGCCGCGAGGCAGTCCGCCTTGAACTTCTTGAACTCGTCGCCCTTCTTGCCCTTGGCCGCGTTCATGCAGGCCTTCATCGCGTCCTTGGGCGCCAACGGGCCGGCCGCCGGGGCTTCTGGCGTCGACGGCGCGCGCTCGCTGCCCGCCTTCAGACACTCGGACATGAACTTCTTGCGCTCGTCGCCTTTGAGCTTCTTCTCGCCGGCTTCCTTGTTGCAGGTCGCCATCTTGGTCTGCTGCGCGTTGGCAGCGAAGGCGGACGTGGCGGAGAGGGCAAAGGCGGCGGCGATGACGGTGGCGAACAGTTTCTTCATGAAAGGACTCCTGCGATGGCGGGCGATGGCCCAGATAACGATCGCGCGGCGACGTGCCATGCGGTCAGGGTGGAGAACGTAAGGGTAGCGGATTTGATTCAGTCGTCTACCCGGACGGGCCCGATCAGCGGCGCGAGCCTTGACGCAACGCCCTCACTGCGCTATCTCCGCCGCGGCCTCAGAGCGGCCTACCTGGAGCACCATGCTCGCCAGTCAATACGGCTACATTTCCATCCTCCTCATGCTGGCCATCGTCGCCGTCCTGGGCGTGGCTATTCTCGTGATCAATCGGCTGGTTGGCCCGCGGCGCATGTCCGCGGTCAAATCTGCGCCGTTTGAATGCGGTTCTGATCCGATCGGCGATGGCCGACACCGGTTCAGCGTCAAATTCTACTTGGTCGCCATCTTCTTCATCGTGTTCGACATCGAATCGGTGTTCATGTACCCGTGGGCATCGCTGTTCCGCGGCATGGTCGCCGAGCCGCTCATCGGCTGGTCGACCTTCGGCGAAATGTTCGTTTTCATTGGTATTCTCGGCGCCGGCTTGGCCTACGTTTGGCGGCGCGGCGCGCTCGACTGGGAATGACCGTGCGGAGAATGACCCACGCGCGGAGAATGACCTCGGCGCGACGCTTCCTGGCATCGGAGCTGATGACATGTCCCAATCCCTGATCGACCTGCTGCGCACCGTCAAGCCCACGGCCATCGTGGGCAGTTCTGTCGCCGCCGGTGACGCGACGGTGATCGTCGTTCGCGAGCAACTGCTGGACGTCATGACGTTTCTGCGCGACGACCCGCGCTGCCGCATGGACGTGCTGATGGACGTGACGGCGGTCGACTACTCGGAATTCGACCCGGCTTTGCGTCACGCGGTGACCCCGCTGGACGCCGGTAACTCGGCGGGTCTGCCGCGCTTCGAGGTCGTCTACCATCTGCTGTCCATGCCGCACCGCCAGCGCATTCGCGTCAAAGTGGCGCTGCCTGAAGACGATTGCCACGTGCAGACGATGTGCAGCCTGTGGATTTCAGCCAACTGGGGCGAGCGCGAGGCGTACGACATGTTCGGCGTCCAGTTTGACGGTCACCCCGATCTGCGGCGCGTGCTGATGTACGAAGAGTTCGTCGGTCACCCGCTGCGCAAGGACTTTGCCCAGCGCGGCTATCAGCCGCTTGTGCCGATGCCGAATCTGGCGGACTACGCCGACAACGAGATCTATCGCTAAACCGTGACGGGCGAGAGCCCACACGCGACCGGAAAGCGGAGCCGCAAGATGACCATGACCGCCAGCCAGAAGCTCACGCAAATCCGCTCGGAACTGCGCACGGAAGAAGCGGAAATCATCAATGACAAGATGATCATCAACATGGGCCCGTCGCACCCGGCGACCCATGGCACGGTGAAATTCGTGCTCACGCTCGACGGCGAGACGGTCGATGACGTGGACATCACGATCGGCTACCTGCATCGCGGTTTTGAGAAGATGGCGGAAGCCGGGACGTGGCAGCAGGTCCTGCCGTACACCGACCGCCTGAACTACGTTTCACCGCTCATCAACAACGTCGGCTACGTCGGCGCGGTGGAGAAGCTGTGGGGCGTGGAGATCACGCCGCGCGCCAAATACATCCGCATGCTCATCTCTGAGCTCAGCCGCATGACCGACCACCTGACGTCGATCGCCGCGGGCGCATTGGAACTCGGCGGTTTCACGCCGTTCCTCTACGGCGTTGAGGCGCGTGAAGCGCTGTACCCGCTGGTGGAAGAGCTGACGGGCGCGCGCCTGACCACGTCGTACACGCGCATTGGTGGCCTGGCCAAGGACATTCCGGACGGCTACGAACAGCACATGAACACGGCGCTGGCGCACGTGGAAGGCCTGATGATCAAGGTTGACAAGCTGTTGACCAAGAACCGGATCTTCTACGACCGCATGATGCACACCGGCGTGCTGAGCCAGGAAGACGCGATCAGCTCCGGCTGCACCGGCGTCATGTTGCGCTGCACCGGCGTCGATTGGGACCTGCGCAAACATCAGCCGTACCTGGCGTACGACGAGCTGGACTTTGACGTCATCGTCGGTTCGCGCGGGGACAACTACGACCGGTACCTCTGCCGCATGGAAGAGCTCGGCCAGTCGGTCAAGATGATCCGCCAGATCTTCAAGCAGATGCCCAAGGGACCGATCAACGTCGGCGACTGGAAGGTCTGCTTGCCGCCCAAAGACGCGGTGTACAACTCGATTGAGGGCATGATTGCCCACTTCAAGTTGGTGACGGAAGGCCATCAAGTGCCGCCGGGCGAAGCGTATTTTGCCGTGGAAGGCGGCAATGGCGAAGTGGGTTTCCACATCGTCAGTCAGGGCAATGGCCGGCCGTATCGGGTGAAAGTGCGGCCGCCGTGCTTCTACGCGATGGGTATCCTGAGGAAGATGCTTGTCGGCCACATGTTGGCCGACATCATCCCGACCTTTGACACGTTGAACATGATTGGCGGCGAAGTCGATCGTTAGCCCCAACCGGCTTTGTGCGCGAGGCAGAGATGGCGAAAGTAACCGTAGACGGCGTTGAAGTAGAAGTTCCAGCTGGAACTTCCGTTCTCCGTGCCGCCAAGCAAGCCGGCGTTGATGTGCCGGTGTTCTGCTACCACCCCGGCCTGACCATTCCGGCGAACTGCCGCATGTGCCTGGTGGACATCGAGAAGGCGCCAAAGCCGCTGCCCGCTTGCTACACGGAAGTGACGGACGGCATGGTCGTTCGCACCAAGTCGGACAAGATCAAGGCGACGCAGGCGGCAGTTCTGGAGTTCATTCTCCTGAACCACCCCGTCGATTGCCCGGTGTGCGATCAGGCTGGCGAGTGCGTCCTCCAGGAACACTACATCACCTACAGCGCCAAGCCGTCGCGCCTGATGCACGACAAGGTCGGCAAGCCCAAGGCCAAGATCCTCGGACCGACCGTCGTGTTGGATGCGGAACGCTGCATCGTCTGCACCCGCTGCGTGCGCTTCTGCGAAGAAGTCAGCAAGTCCAACGAATTGACCGTCGAATCGCGCGGCGAGCACAGCGAAATCACAACGCCCGAAGGCGTCGAGCTGAACAACCCGTACAGCTTGAACGTCGTGGACATTTGCCCGGTCGGCGCGCTGACCTCGCGCGATTTCCGCTTCCAGCAGCGCGTGTGGTTCCTGGACATGAAGGACAGCGTCTGCACCGGCTGCGCGCGCGGCTGTTCCGTGCGCGTGGACAGCCACAAGAACAAGGTTGACCGCATCGTGCCGCGGTACAATCCGGACGTGAACAAGTACTGGATGTGCGACGATGGTCGCCGCAGCCTGAACGCGCGGCGCGAAAAGGCCCTGACGCTGGGTAGTGTGCCGGGTCCCAATGACACGACCCGGGAAGCGCCGGCGTTGGACGGTCTCCGCGCGATTGGCGGCTGGTTGAAGGAATCGCACGCCGGCCTTGGCATCGCGATCTCCGCCTCCGTGACCAACGAGGACGCCTACGCGTGGGCGCGCCTCGCCAAGGAGCTGGGCGCCAAGGTCTACCTGCTGAAACGCGCGGGTTGGCAGGGCGATGACATCCTCCGCAGCGCCGACCGCGACTGCAACGACGCCGGCGTCCGCGCGATTCTGACGGCCTTGACGCCGGGCTTTGGCGATGCTGCGCAGCTGACTCAGGATGCCGCGACGCTGGACACGCTCCTCGTGCTGGACAACGAGATCGCCGCGGAAGCCAAGCTGGTGGAAGCGATTTCTGACATTGGCAACGTGGCGGTGCTCACGGACCTCGGCGGCAAGTTGGCGGACGCAGCGACGGTCGTCGTCCCTGTGACGCAGCTGCATGCCCGCGAAGGCACGGTCGTCAACGTTGCCGGTTGGGTGCAGCGTCTGGCTGCGCCGCTCAAGCCGTCGGTGACGACGGTTACCCCAACGGTGGCTGCGGCCATCCTCGCCCACGCGGTGCTCGGTCACGGGGAACACGCGCTCGCGCTCGACTTCACGGAGAAGACCCGCGCGGCTGAGCTGTTTGATCGCCTGACTGCGGCGGTGCCGGCATTCGCCGGGCTGTCCTACACGGAAATCGCCGACCACGGTCGCGGTCTGCCCAAGGACGGCGTCCTCGCCCCGGCGCGCGCCCACATCAACGGCACGCCCGAGTGGGAGCCCGATCCGGTCTCGCCGACGTACCACCGTCCGTTCCACCTCCGTCGTGGCGCCTGATAGGCCAAGGAATTTGCCATGCACCTGGTAGACAACGTCCTCCTGAACATCGTCCTGATGACGCTCGTCAAGTTCGCCGGCTTCGTGCTGGCGTTCGTGATGGGCACGGCGACCGTGCTGACCTGGGCTGAGCGCAAATACTCGGCGCTGCTGCAGAACCGCATCGGTCCGAACCGCGCAAACATCGGCAGCATCCGCGCGGGCGGCCTGCTGCACATGCTCGCTGATCCGATCAAGATGCTGACCAAAGAGGATTTCGTGCCGAATACGCCGAATCCGATCCTGTTCCGCCTGGCGCCGCTGATGGCGTTCGTCCCGGCGCTCGTGGTTTTTGCGGTGATTCCGTTCGGTCCCGGCGAGACGTTCCAGATCTCCAACACCAGCCTCGGCATCCTGTTCATCTTCGCGATTTCCTCGCTGAACGTGTACGGCGCGGTCATCGGCGCCTGGGCATCCAACAACAAGTGGTCGTTGATCGGCGGCTTGCGCATCTCCGCGCAGATGATCAGCTACGAAGTCGCGATCGGCCTGTCGCTCTGCGGCATCTTCATGATCTACGGCTCGCTGGACCTCCAGGACATCGCGACGCGTCAGGGCGAGCTGCTCTGGGGCTTCATTCCGGCTTGGGGCATCGTCTATCAGCCGGTCGCGTTCGTGCTGTACCTGACCTGCGCCATCGCCGAGAACAAGCGCGCGCCGTTTGACGTCGGTGAAGCCGAAGCCGAGCTGACGGCGGGCTGGTGGACGGAATACTCCGCGATGGGTTTCGCCGTGTTCGCCCTCTCGGAGTTCATTGAAATCGTGCTCATCGGCTGCGTCGGGACCACGCTGTTCCTTGGCGGCTGGACCATCCCCGGCTTGCACGGCGACGCCTGGTGGATTGTCGTCCTGGAAATCGGCGGTTTTCTGTTCAAGAGCCTGTTCCTGGTGTGGCTGCAGATGACCCTGCGCTGGACGCTGCCGCGTTTCCGCTACGATCAAATCATGCGCCTCGGTTGGCGAATCATGCTGCCGATCGCGCTGCTCAACCTCGTGGTCACGGGCATCGTCCTGACCTTTATCGAACGCGCGTAACGGCACGGAATACCTGGAGACCCGCCAATGGCCAAAGTCGTCAACCGCCTGCACCCAGATTTTGCGACCCAGTCGTACGTCATTGAGGTGTTCAAGGGCGTCGCGCTGACCACGCGGCAGTTCGCCCGCAACCTGTTCGCCCGCAAAGACATCGTCACGGTCCAGTACCCCGATGATCGTCGGCCGTACACGCCGCGTTTTCGCGGCAAGCACCGCCTCATGCTGCGCGACGACAAGTCCGTCCGCTGCGTGGCCTGCATGCTCTGCGCGACGGCTTGCCCGGCGAACTGCATCACGATTCTCGCCCGGGAAGTCGACGATCCGACGATCGAAAAGGCCCCGTCGGCCTTCGACATCGACCTCCTGAAGTGCATCTACTGCGGCTTCTGCGAGGAAGCCTGCCCGTGCGATGCCATTCGCCTCGACTCGGGTGTGCACACGATTCCGTCGTACACGCGCCGCGACCAGAAGGCTGGCGTCATCAACCTGATGTCGTTGGGCAGCGTGTCGATCGCCTCGCAGGGCGGCGAACACCGCGCGCATTCCCACGAGGGCACGGCGCACGGCCGGTCGTCGGGTCACTAAGCGAGCGTCCCCAGACTTTGGCCAAAGGTCAGCACCATGGTGAGAGACCGCGAACCGCGTGACCCTGAGGAAGGCGGCTTCATCCCTGAGATGCTCCGCCGTACCATCGAGCGCAGCGTCAACGCCGTGTTGCACAGCGAGGATGAGCGCCGCCGCTTCTTCTCGTCGCTCCTGCCGCGCGACTTCATGAACAACGTCGCCGCGCAGGTGGACAGCACCAAGCGCGACGCCGTGGCGATGATTGGCCGGGAGATGCAGCAGTTCCTGCAGAACCTGAACGTGGGCGACGAGCTCAAGAAGATCCTGACAAGCGTGAGCTTTGAGGTCGCGACGACGATCCGCTTTGTGCCGAACGGCGAAGGTGGGCTCAAGCCGGAGATCAAGCGCAGCAAGAAGCCGCTGGTGCGGTCGACCGGCGCCAAGAAGCCGAAGAAAGCCGCGCCAAAGCCGCGCAAGCCCAAGGCGCCCGCGCCGGTGGTTGCGGAAGCGCCAAGCGCGCGGCGGCGCGGTCGGGTGCGGCGCGTGGTCGAGGCGATTGGCGAGACGGCGGAAATGATCGTGGGCAGCCGCGACGACGATGACGACGACGACGACGCGTGAACCCCTTGAAGACAATCTGCGTATTCTGCGGCTCGTCGCTGGGCGTCGGCGACACGTATCGCTTGGCCGCCGCTGAACTGGGCGGGCTGCTGGCGCGCGAGGGCATCGCGCTCGTCTACGGCGGCGCGCACGTGGGCACGATGGGCGCGCTTGCGGATGCCTGCCTGGCCGCGCAAGGCACGGTCACCGGCGTGATGCCGCAACGGCTCGTCGAACGCGAAGTGGCGCACGGCGGGCTCACGACGCTGCATGTGGTCGACACGATGCACACGCGCAAAGCGATGATGGCGGACATGGCGGACGCGTTCATCGCGCTGCCCGGCGGTTTCGGCACGTACGACGAGCTGTTTGAGATCCTGACGTGGGCGCAAATCGGCATGCACCAGAAGCCGGTGGGACTGCTGAACGTCGGTGGGTTCTACACGCCGCTGCTGACGTTCCTGGAGAGCGCCGTTGCGGCGGGCTTTGTGCAGCCGCGCCATTTCGCCATGATCCAGGTGGCGGATACGGTCGAGGCGCTCCTGGCGAAGCTCGCGACGGCTCAGGCCAGCGCGCCAGTGGCGGGCAAGTGGACCGTGGCGACGGACGCTTGAGGGATTCGCGCGGGGAGCCGGCGGCCGCACCACTTTTGCGTCCGCCGGCTCAACACGTCGCGCTTACTTGAGCTTGGCGGCCTTGCTCGCCGCGTCGACGATCGCTTCAGGCGAAAAGCCGCTCGACGGCTCCCACTTGCGGCCGTTGATGAACACCGTCGGCGTGCCTTCCACGCCCACCTTGTTGCCCATTTCCTGGAGCTTGGTCAGGAACGCCTCGTGCTTCTTCTTCTGCGCGTCGGTCAGCTTGCTGACGTCCACGCCGGCTTCCTTGGCCCACTTGGTGATGTTCTCTTCTGACAGGTCTTTCTGGTTGCCAAACATCAGGCTGTGCAGCTTCCAGAACTTCTCCGGGCCCTGTTCCCAGGCTTCCTGCGCCATGATCGACGCCGGCTTGGCGTTCTGGTGGAAGGACAGCGGGTAGTGCGCAAACACGACTTTGATCTTGCTGTCTTTTTCCAGCGCAGCGTCCATCGGCTGGTTGATCTTGGAGCAGAACGGGCACTGGAAGTCGCTGAACTCGACGATGGTCACCGCCGCGTCCTTCGGGCCCTTGAACGGCAGGCCTTCAATGTCGATTTCCTTCTTGTCGCCGAGCTCGCTGAACACCTTGCCGCTTTCGATGATGGAATCGTAGTACGCGGGGCCTTTCCTGCCGGCCTTTTCCGCCTTGGCCAGCTCTTCGTCGATCACGGCCTTGAAGACGTTGGCCGGCTGCGCGCCCACGACCTTGCGGCCGTTGATCATGAAACCAGGCGTGCCGCGAATGCCGACGAGCTGGCCGGCCGCGATGTCGTCCTCGATCTGCTTGGCGATCGACTCGTCCTTGCGATCCTTGTTGAACTTGTCGACGTTCAGGTTCAGCTCTTTGGCCCAAGCCTGGAAGCTCTCTTCCGTCAGCGCCTGCTGGTTGGCGAAGCACTTATCATAGAATTCCCAGAACTTGCCCTGCATGCCCGCGGCGATCGCGGCCGTCGACGCCGGCTTGGCGTTCTGGTGGAACGGCAGCGGCGTGTGCTTGAAGACGATGCGAACCTTGTCGCCGTACGCCTTCTCGAGTTCCGTCACGGTGTTGGCGGCGCGCGAGCAGAAGGGGCACTGGAAGTCGCTGAATTCGACGATCGTGACGAGCGCCTTCTGGCTATCGCCCTTGATCGCGTCGCGCTTGGCGTCGACCGGCACCTTCCAGATGTCGTAGCTGTCCGGCGGCGCCTTCGCCGGGCCGTCATCATGGGCTTCCGCTTCGTGCGCAGGTGCCGGCGCTTCGCCCGCGGGCGTCTCGCCCTTCACGTAGTACTTGACCACGTTCGCACCGGTCGCGGCATCGCGCGCTGAGAAGGCCGCCATCAGGAAGTCCACGCCCTTCTTCTGTGCGGCCAGCGGCTTGGCGGCGGCCAGCGCGTCGTCGACTTCCTTCTTGAAGTTCTCATACGGCTGCGCGCCCGAAAGCAGCTTGCCGTTGATGAAGAACGCCGGCGTGCCGCGGGCACCGAGCGCGTTGGCGATCGCGACGTCGCGGTCAATCTGCTTGGCGATCGCTTCGTCCTTGAGATCGGCGTTGAACTTGGCGACGTCCAGGCCGATTTCCTTGGCCCACTTCTGGAAGTTGTCGTCCGTCAGATCGCGCTGGTTGGCAAACAGCTTGTCATGCATTTCCCAGAACTTGCCCTGACGGTGCGCGGCGGCAGCAGCCGTGGCGGCCGGCTTGGCGCGATCGTGGAACGGCAGCGGCTGGTTGGCCCACACGATGCGCACGTCATTGGGGTACTCCTCCTGCAGCTTCTTCAGCGTCGGACCGACGCGACCGCAGAACGGGCATTGAAAGTCCGAGACCTCAAAGATCGTGACCAGCGCGTCCTTGGCGCCGTGGACCGGCAGGGATGCCGGCAGCACGCCATCGCCGCCCGTGGCAGCGCCGCCTTCAGCAACGGCAACGGCTGCGCCTTGCTGCGGAGAGGAGACCTTGGCCGACATGCGACCAGCGCCGAACGCCAAAAGCGTGGCAAAGAGGACGACGAGAATGCCAGTTTCTTTCTTCATGAACGCGTGCCTCGCAAATTTGTGCCAGTGAGTACGGCAACAGGGGCAAAAGGCTAGGAGGGTGCATTCGCGGTGTCAAGGATTGGGAATTACCAAGTGGACCAATCCACGCACGCCACGCCTGCTTGATCCGCGACTTCGCCAAACGCGCCTTGGGCGCCGACCGCGACTTCGCCCAGCGGACACTGGAACGAATACGGTTCGCCGCCGGGTCCGCCGACGACGCGCGTCGTGGCAAGGCGCTTGGCGTCTCCCGGCCACGGAATCGGCGCGCACAACAGGCCGATCGCGTCGACAAACAGCGCGGCACGCCCCGTCATTCCGACGACGAACGTATCCGCCGGGCACGTCAGCCGCACATCTTCCGCGTCTGGCGCGTGAAGCCCGAGGCGCCGTCCGGTCTTCTTGGCTTCGTCCTGCGCGGCGTCCGTCGCAGCGAACTGCGGCGCGTGAGGTCGCCCTGCCGGAGCTGTCGGCGGCAGCAGCGGCGCCGATCGGCCCTTGATGTCGCCACACAGCGGCGTGAACGTGCGCACGACGCCGTCTTTTTGCTGGACGACAAGCCCGTTCATGGCGAAACCGCGCGCGCAGTCGCTGAATTCGCCCGTGCCGCCGCCGCCGCCTACGCTGCTGACGTGCACGTGCGTGCGGTCGCCGGGGATGACGCGGTAGAGCCAGAAATGGCCTTGATGCCAGATGCGCTTCAAATACGGGGACATGTCGGCATAGACCGGCGCCGTCGCGGCGCGCACCAGGACGTTGTCGTAGTCAAAAAGATGCGGATTGGTCCAGAAGTTGCCGATCAGCGGCGTCGGCATTGCGCCCGGCTTGTACTGCACCGGCGTGTACGGGCGCACCGCAAAGCTGTCATCCACCAGACCGCCGTGCTGCAGCGCAAAAATCGCCCGGGGCACGTGCCACACCGCGCCCATGAACGTCGTCTCGTTGTCGCGCTCCACGAGCACGTAGCAGAACCGCGATTTCGTCGGCAGATCGCGCAGCCCGTCCGGCAGCCCGGCGATCTCCAACTGCTCAAAGCGCCGAAATTCCAGCCGCACCGTCCACGCGTACACGATCGCCAGCGCCAGCATCGGCACGATCAACAAGCGCCGCCACGCCGTGAACTCGAGCTGCGGCCAGAGCGTCAGCATCAGGACCACCTGCATGACGACGCGCTCGGTGATGATCGACATCTCGTTCATGTGCGACGGCAGAAAGAAATACGCGATCGCGCAGAGCACCGTCATCAGCTCCAGGCTGCGATCGCGCCAGCGCAGTTGCACCTCCGCCGTGCCGCGCAGCCGGGCGACGAGGCCAACGACCATCAGCACGAGCCAGATCGCCAGCGCGGTCCACGCCATCTTGCGATCGACGCCATCGCGGAAATACTGCAGCGACCATTCGTACAACTGGCCGACAAGCTCGCGCGGCTTCAGGAACCAAAGTCCCAGGTTGCCCGAGCGCGTGCCGAACGTGCGGCCTTCCACCGTCGCTTCCAGCGCCACAAATTTGCGCCAAATCCACTGGCCGCCAATCGGCGCCGCCGCCAGCACGACCCACAGCCGCGTCAGGCGCTCTCGCCCTTCGCCGTGCCACACGAGCACGAACACGGTCATGCCCATGCCGATCAGGAACGCGATGACGTGGCAGAAAAACAGCAGCACCAGCGGGAGCGCCAGCGCCACGCCGCGTTGCCAACGTCCGGACTCCGCGTAGCGCCGCGCCAGCGCCAGCACGCCAAACAGCACGGGCAGGGCGATGATGTAGTTGAGAAAGCCGATGTTGACCAAGGCGTTCCACGTCAGGGGCAGGCTCAGCAATGCGAGCCACGGCGAACGCCGCCAGACCCGCGCGAGGAGGATCAACGAGATCGGCAGCCCCATCACGTACGCGCTCAGCAGGAGCCGCGCGGCCGTCAACGCGCCCATTCCTGGCACGGCATGGGCGAACCAGAGCGACAGCGTGTTGGGATCGAGGGAGCGCGGCAGCAGGTAGATGTAGCGGTAGCTTGTCGCCGGATCGGCGTAGCGCAACACAATGTCCATCAGCTGCACGTGGCCGAACAGATCGCCCATGGGCAGCCACTTCACCGTCCAGATCGGCAGCAGATTGGCGGCGATGCCGATGGCGAACAGCCAGGGCAGCCATTTGGGCAGAGGCGGGAGCAGTGGCGGAGCGTCGTGGGGCATCAGGTCGCGATCGCGCAAGTGGGGCAAATTCAGCGCGCGGGGAGGATACTGGTGCGGGCGGGGACTCGCAAGAATGCGCGCGGCGGAAGGCTTGACCGGCAACGGCGCCGTCACTAGCCTCGCACGCGGCCCACGAGCCCGATTTGGAGACGCATGAGCAACCCCACCGATCCCGGCCAGGACAGCCTGCGCGAGCGCCTCAAGAGCCTGCCGCTGTTCTATCGCACCATGACGGTGGTTTTTGGCCCGGCGCTGCTGGTTTTTGGTCCTGGCTGGTTCCTCAAGAAATTTCCGCGGCCCGGTCGCTGCCTCAACCTCGGCGCGGGCGTGCGGCGGCTTGGACCCGGCGTGGAGAACATCGACATTGCGCCGGCGCCCATGGTCGACATCGTCGCGGACATTGCCAACCTGCCGATTCCGGACGCCAGCGTGGCGCGTTTTGTCTGCGACAACGTGCTGGAGCATGTGCCGGATGTGCCCGCCGCCGTGCGGGAAATGCACCGCATCCTCGAGCCGGGCGGCATCGGCTACGTCAGCACGCCGTTCCTCTACCCGTTTCACGCCTCGCCGTCGGACTTTCACCGCTGGACCGCGCCTGGGCTGCGCCTGCTGTTCAAGGATTTTGAGATGGTGGCGATCGGCACGCGCTCCGGGCCGTTTTCCACGCTGAACGTTTGGCTCTGCTACACCTTCGCGACGCTGTTCTGCCTCGGCAACGAGCGGCTCTTCTGGCCGCTGGTCAACGTGTCGC
The DNA here is from genome assembly GCA_903842345.1 of uncultured Myxococcales bacterium. Lineage (GTDB taxonomy): Bacteria > Myxococcota_A > UBA9042 > UBA9042 > UBA9042 > CAIYBN01. Next base: position 143,256 of record CAIMLR010000036.1, on the reverse strand, counting down.
TGTTCCTGTTCTTTCCCGTGAAGCTGCTCGACCTGCCGTTCCTGCTGCTGCCGCAGTCGCTGCACAGCGCGTCGGTCTTCTACTGCGTGGTCAGGAAAAAATGACGACTTGGGCAACCGCCGATCTGTGTGACGATTTTGAGGCTGAAGTCCACGTCGCCGCGCCGATCTTCCGATCGTTTGGCGGCAACGCGGCGTTCTGCGGGCCGATCGCCACGGTTAAAGTCTTTGAGGACAACGTGTTGGTCAAGACCGCGCTGTCGGAGCCGGGCGCTGGCCGCGTGCTCGTCGTCGACGGCGGTGGTTCGCTCCGTTGCGCGCTCGTGGGCGACCAGATCGCCGCGCTCGCGGTCCAGAACGGCTGGGTCGGCGTCATCGTCTGGGGCTGCATCCGCGACAGCGCGGCGATCGCGCCGATGGCGTTGGGCCTCCGTGCGCTGGCGACGCATCCGCGCAAGTCGGTGAAGCAGGGCGCGGGCTATCGCGACGTCGCCGTGCAGTTTGCGGACGTGACCTGGACGCCCGGCGCATGGGTTTACGCGGACGTCGATGGCATCGTGGTCGCCGGTCGCAAGCTCGTCGGATGACCCTTCCGGGGCCGTCCGCGATTGACGCGCCACAATAATCCTCTATACTTGCGCTCCCCGCGTTCCCGGCTATTCGCCGCCTCGCGGCCTAACTCGGCGCAGTTCCTGAGAAATCCGGTTCTGCCAGCAGGATCAGGGCTTCGGCTCCCCTGCTGCCGCGCAGACGCCACAGCGGCGTCGCCCGGACGATTACGCACTTGGAGTTTCTCATGTCGCTGCCTACTTTTCCGCTCGCCGTTCGCCCGCGTCACCTGTCCGGTTCCGGCATCTCCAAGAAGATTCGTCGCGCTGGCCTGCTGCCGGCCATCATGTACGGCGCCGGCACGACCGCCACGCCGATCGCCGTTGATCCGCGCCAGCTGCGCAAGGGTCTGACGAGCGCCTACGGTCGCAACCAGCTGTTCCAGTTGGAAGTGCAGGGCGGCGGCAGCTTCCTCGCGATCGCCAAGGAAGTGCAGCTCGCGTCGCTCACGCGCCAGCTGGAACACGTCGACCTGCTGCTCGTCCAGCCGGATACGCAGATGATTGTCACGCTGCCGGTGATCCTCTCGGGTCGTTCCGCGGGCCAGAAGGCCGGCGGTCGCTTGGAGTTCATCACGCGCCACGTCAAGGTGTCCTGCACGCCGGCGACGCTGCCGAAGAGCATCGAGATCGACGTCACGCCGTTTGAGAACGGCTACGTGATGTTCGCCGAAGGCCTGCCGCTGCCCGAGGGCGTGGTGCCGGTCTTCAAGAAGACCTTCAAGATCCTGGAACTGTACGCTGCCAAGGTCGACGAGACCGCTGCGGCCACTGCTGCGCCGGCTGGCAAGAAGAAGTAGTCGATCGGCAGGCAATCCGTACGGCCGTTGCTGTGCGCAGGGGCCGGATTGCCGCCCCACTGAGAGCTCGTCATGGCCAAGCCCGAGCAGAAACCGCTGCCGCCTGAACTGCCGATCCGCGCGATCGTCGCGTTGGGCAATCCCGGCAAGAAGTACGCGGAGACGCGGCACAACGTCGGGTGGATGGCGCTGGATCGGCTCGCTGGCCCCGTGCAGTGGCAGCAGAAGTTCAACGGCGAGTTCGCGAAAGCGTGGATCGCCGACAAGGAGCTGCTGCTGCTCAAGCCGGGGACGTTCATGAACCTGTCCGGGCATCCGACGCAGGCGATGTGCGCGTTCTTTGGCATCACGGCTGAAGAAGTGCTGGTGCTGCACGACGATTTGGATCTGGCCTTTGGCCGGGTGCAGGTGAAGTCGGGCGGCGGGCACGGCGGGCACAACGGGCTTCGGTCACTGCACGCGCAACTGGCGAGTCCAGGCTACGCGCGGGTACGACTGGGGATTGGCCGACCGGAAGCGGGCAAAGGTGAAGTCGTCGATTGGGTGCTGATGCCCTTCTCGCCGATGGAACGCGCTGAGCTGCCGCAAGTGCTGGATCGTGCGCGTGACGCTGTGGAAGCGTGCCTGCGTTTCGGCGTGCGCGCGGCAATGAACAAGGTGAACGGACCCGTTGGCGGTCCGGCACCGACCTAGACGCGGTTGACTGCAAGGTCGACCACGAGAACGTCGTCGGAATTTCCGACGGCGAACCCTGCGGGAATCAACCCGCAAACGCAGTAGAAAGCTGCGGAACCATAGGGAGATAGGAAGAACATGCTGGTTCGTATGTACGAAACACTGTTCATCACCCAGCCGGAAGCGGACGCAGAGACCGTGGAGAAAATCCGCGTTCGTCTTGCCAAGTCGATGGAAACGATGGGTGGTGCTGAGCTGAAATTGGTCGATTGGGGCAAGCGCAAGCTGGCCTACGAAGTCGGCAAGCACAAGAAAGGCAACTACTGGTATTACGGTTACTTGGCGGCGCCTGCGTTCGTCAAGGAACTGGAGCGTCAGCTGCGGTTGGCCCCGGATGTGATTCGCTACCAGACGGTTCGCCTCAGCGAACTGGCCAAGCTGGAGTCGTTTAGCATCGAGGAAGAGACCAAGCGCGTTGAGAGCTTGACGCCGGAGCGCGAAGAGGACGAAGAAGAACAGTACCTTCGCCGCGCCGATGAATACCGCAGCAGCCGTGGTCGTCGCGACGACATGGACGACGGCATGGAGGATGACCTCGTATGAAGCCGACCAACACCAAAGAGAAAGATCCGAATGGCGCCGCGGCTGAACCCGCACGTCAGCGTCGTTTCGGCCGCCGCAAGGTGTGCCCGTTCTGCGCCGACAAGACGCTCTACATCGACTACAAAACGCCCAGCATGTTGAAGCGGTTCATTTCTGAACGCGGCAAGATCGTGCCCCGGCGCATTTCCGGCGTGTGTGCACCGCATCAGCGTCAGTTGCAGGAAGCGATCAAGCGCGCCCGCATCATGGCGCTCATGCCGTTCTCCAGCGCGACCGCGGATTAAGGAGAAACGCCATGAAAGTCATTCTGCGTGAAAACGTGCCCAACGTGGGCAAAATTGGCGATATCCTGACGGTTGCTGACGGTTTTGGCCGCAACTACCTGCTGCCGCGCAACCTGGCGATGCTCGCCAACGAGCGCGCCGTGGGCGAGATGGCACACAAGAAAGCGATGGTCGCGTCGCGTCTGGCCAAGGCGAAAGCTGAAGCCATGACGGTCGCGGAGAAGCTCAACGGTGTGACCTTGACCGTGAAGCGCCATGCCGGTGAAGACGGCCGTCTGTTTGGTACCGTGACTTCGCGCGAAATCGCGGATTTGCTGGCCGAGCAGGGCTTCAACCTGGACCGTCGCGATCTGATCGTGCCGGAGAACATCAAAGCGCTGGGCGAGTTCGCGATTACCGCGAAGCTGCACAACGACGTGGTGGCCAAGATCACCTTGACGATCGAGTCCGCGGACTGATGGCATCGCGCATTTCGGCCGATCCGCGGCTTACGTCCTCGCAGCCCTCGGTCGCGTACGTCAAGTACGCTCGGTCGGGCTGCTGTGGGCGCACGCGCGGCTCGACTCGAACTGAGCGCGCCATCGTCAGCTGAGGGCAATCGCAGCTCTGGTAAGAATGGCCAAAGGCCGTCGCGGGAAACTGCGGCGGCTTTTGGCTTTTTGGGCGGGCGAGGCCAGCCGTCTCCCGCACCCGCGCCGCACGCCCCGTCGCGCCTTGACTCGCCTCTTGAGGCGGCCTACGGTGAATTCGCATCATCCCCAGGTGCAGCCGATCAGGACCCGCCATGACCCGAATCAGCACGTTCTTCCTCGTCTCGACACTTGTCACCCACGCCGCGTGCGGCAATTCCACCGGCTCGACGACCACAAGCGCTGACGACGCTGCCACGAGCGATCTGCAAATCAGCGGCACGGACGCCGTGGGAACCGACGCGATCAGCGACGCCGCCACCGACGTGGCCAGCGGCACCGACGCGATCACCGCCGACAGCAGCCCCGACGTCCCGGTTTCCGCCTGCGCGCCCACCTACGAGGGCGGCATCCCCGGCGCCAAGCTCGACTTGTCCAAGACCCCGTGCGCGTTCTCACTCAGCGCCGCCAAAGGCGTCTTCAACCTCGGCTACAAGTTGACGGTCGAGTCGGCGGCGAAGTTGAGCATCGGCGGCGATCTGGGCGGCTGCCTGCCGCAAGCCAGCAGCATCCACGGCGGCATCGCCACGTTTGAGCAGGTCAGTGGCAACAGCCAGAAATGGTGCGTGTGCGACACCGGCCTGTGCGCGCCGACCAAGCCGCCGTTCACCGCCAGCACGCCCGGCAGCTACGACGTCGCGTTCACCTGGGACGGCATGAACTGGTACGGCCCGTCCGACACCGGCAACCAGCCCGGTCCCGCCTTTCCGGCTGGCAGCTACACGTTCAGCGTCTCCGTCAGCGGCGAGCACCAACTGCCCGACGGCACGACCGAGACCTTCGCCGCCGTCGCCAAGCTGCCCATCACGCTCACGCCGTAGCGCTATTTCGGTTTGCCGCCCATGCCCAAGGACACGTTCTTGACGCCCAGTCCCTGCAGCTTGCTCAGCAGTTCGGCGACCTGCAGGTACTTCAGTTCCTGATCGGCCTCAATGCGCACCTGCAGATTCGGCTCTTTGGTCAGCCGGTTGATGACGTCCTGCTCCAGCGTCTTGGGATCCGTCGCGGCGCCGGCGTTGTACAGCGCGCCGTCCTTGGTCATCTTCACGACCAGATCCTGCGCCGGCGGCTGGTCGCTCGGCACCATGCCCGACGGCAGCTGCAAATCGAGCGCGGTCGCGGCATCAGCATCGCGCTGGCCCTGATCCGTGACGACCGCCGCGGTCGACACCATGAAGATGATGAGCAGCACGAGCACCACGTCGATTAGCGAAGTCAGGTTCAGGTCGACCGACTCGCTGCCTTCCAGATCATCGGCTGTGCCCCAGTCAAACCGCGCCATTGCCATCTCCAGCCGAGCGATTCTGGTTGCCCATCGCGGTAATCAGCGCTTGCGGCGGCAGGCGCGCCAAATCGTCGGCGGCATCTTCCACAAGCACCTGGACTTCCAGCACGGCGTTTTGCAGCTGCGCCTTGAGGAACTGATGCAGCAGCACGATGACCAGCGCCACCGCCAGACCGCCCGCGGTGCTCACCAGCGCTTCGGACACGCCGCCGGCGACGACGTCCAAGCCGCCAGATCCCGATTGGCCAATGTTCTTGAGCGCCTGCATGATGCCGAGCACGGTGCCGAACAGCCCGGTGAACGGCGCCATGGAGCCGAGCGTCGCCAACATCCCCAGGCCGCGCTTCAGGCGCAGGAGCAGGCGCCGGCCATCGCGGCTCATCTCGGCCAGAATGTCGTCCCGCGGCGCCTGTCGGATCGCCGCTTCCACGCCGCGCATCAGCACGGGCGACAGTCCCGCGGGCGCCTTGGAACACAGCGACACGACGGCCGGCAGATTGCCCGCGACCACAGCATCGCGAATTCGCCGATCCAGCGACCGCACGTGCGTCAGCAGGGCGCGGACCGCCAGCACGCGCTCGACGAAAATCGCGGTACCGACAAAGCCCAGTCCAGCGATGGCGTACATCGTCGGGCCACCGAGCTCAAAAAGATGCCGCAACTGATCGAGGTTCATGTCTGCTCGCCTACCCTGCGCAAATTCATTCCCGGGCTGCAACACCTGCGCACGGCGAAACGTTCCCAGCGTCTTAGTATAGGTGCAGCGCCGGACGGACGGAAGCGATTCGCGTTGACACCGCGCCGCCGCCAACCGATCCTGTTGCATCGACCGTTACCCGGTCAACGAGGTTCCATGCGGCGTTTGAGTGGCGTGCCTTTTGAACCGTGGCTGTTGGCGCGTATCCAGGCGTCGCGGCACATCCTGTTGTCGACGCACCAGGGGCCCGACGCGGACGGTCTGGGTTCCCAGTTGGCCTTTGTGCGAGCCGCGCGCGCGACGGGGCGAACTGCGCTGGTCGTGAACGAGGATCCGCTGCCCAAGCGCCATGCGTGGCTCGATCCCGATGGCGATATTGGCCATTTTGACCGCGATGCGGCACAGCTCCTCGGCGCGGATTTTGGCCTGCTGTTCGACACGCATGAAGTCGATCGCGCCGGGCGGCCGGCGCAGGCGCTGCGGCGTCAAGGCGTGGACGTGTGGGTCGTCGATCACCACGCGGTCAAGCCGGATCTGGACCTGCAAGGCTGCGTCGCGACGGAGTTTTCTTCAAGCGGCGAGCTGGTTTTTCGGCTGTTGAAGGCGCTCGGCTGGCCGATCGACGCGATCGCGGCGCGCGCGCTTTACGCCGCGATGAGCTTCGACACCGGTTCGTTTCGTTTTCTGCGCAACCAGTCAGAGACGTTGCGCGTGGCGGCTGAGCTGCTGGACACCGGCTTTGACGCGAATCCCGTGCAGGAAGCGCTTTTTGCCAGCCGGACCCGCGACGAAACGCTGCTCCTTGGCCGGGTGCTCGCGCAGATGCAGTTTGCCAGCCGCGATCGCATCGCGTGGGCGGCCGTGGGTCCGGAGATCGGCGCGGGGCTGAACCTGGAGAGTGACGCGATTGGCGAGACCATTCCGCATTTCGTCGGCATCGAAGGCGTGCTCATCGCGATGCAGCTCAAGCCCGGCCGCAATGCCGGCGAGTGGAAGCTGTCCCTGCGATCCAAGGCCGCCGTGAAGATCGGCCACGTGGCCCAGCATTTTGGTGGCGGCGGTCATGAGCACGCTGCCGGCGCGACGCTGACGGGCGAAAAGACCCAGCTCGCCGCGCAAGTGCTGGCAATGCTGGATCAAGCGTTGCTGGACCAACTGGGCTGACATGCGCAAAGCCAAGCACGATCGCCGCGATCCGCTCGTCTGCCTGTGCAACGCCGTCCCGCGTTCGCGGATTGACGCGGCCATCGCCGACGGCGCGTGCACCCTCGCCCAGATCTTTGACGCCACCTGGGCGGGCTGCGGCCCCTGCGGCGGCACGTGCCAGCCGGCGATCGCCCACATCCTCGCGGAACACTTGCGCACCGCGGCCCTCCGCAACGGCACCCGATGAAGATCGACGAACGCAGCGTATTTGCGACCTTCGCGCCGCTCCTGCAGCGGTTGTCGACCGTGACCTGGGCCGGCGCGCGCGCGGGGACGCAAGGCGCGCGGCTGCAGCGCGATGGCGCGGTCGGGCGCGTCCGCCCGTTGGCTGAAAACCTACTGACTGCATCGGTTTTTGACGGCGTGCCGCAACGTGTTGAATTGTCGATCGTCCGTCAAGAACTGCATGCGTCGTGCTCCTGCGGCGATGCGCCATGCGCCCACGCGGTGGCGGTCGCGCTGGAGTCGGCGCGGCTGGCCCGCCAAGCGCACGCCGCGGTGGCGCAACAGACCGACGTTCTCGCGGCGCTGCGGTCCCGGCTGGCCCGTCCCAACGCGGCCGAGAAGGCGCTGGAGCCGGCGCGCATGCTGAGCGATCTGGCGCGACTGCCGTTGGACGCCGCCGTGGACATGGTCGCGCTGAGTTGGCGGCAATCGCTGCGCCATGGCCCCAATGACATCCAGGACTTGCTCGCGCTCGTGGATCGCCTGGAAGTGCAGGCGCGCGAGGACCATGCGCTGGCCCGCGAGCTGGCGGTGCGGCTGTTGTCGGCGCTGGGCGCGACGAAGGTCGTATTCAGCGGGATGCCGGAGGCTGTTGAGCCGGCCATTCGGCTGCTGGCGCGCATGGCCCTCGATCGGCCGCTGGATTTGGGCCCGCAATGGAATTTGTTGTTTGATCTCGCGGAAGCGGGGCATCCGCAGGTCGCCGTGCACTTGGCCATTGGCCTGGAACACGCGGCGATTCAATCTCCGGAGCTCGCTGTGGCGCTCGCAGAGATGCTGTCGGGCCGCGTTCTGGCGCAGCGCGCGACGTGGCGCGAGGTGGCGACACCGACTTCCCGCGATGCGCTGGCCGATGGCCTCGTCGTCGCGCTGGTGCGTCATGACGACGTGCCCGCGGCGCTGGAATTGGCGCGACTGTGGCCACCGATGCGATCGGGAGCGCTGGCGCTCGCGGAAGTCCTCGGTGCGCAAGGTCGGGCGGGCGAGGTGCTGCAGGTCGCCGAGCACTACGATCCGCGCGGTGAGACGTGGCAGGCGCTGATGGCGGCGGCGCTGGCGGCGGCGCTTCCGGAACACCCCAAGTCGGCGCAGCAGCTCGCCAGCGTCGCGTGGCAGCGCGGTCCCAATCTGCCGACGTTCAACCAACTCGCGCAACTCTACGCGGGTCCCGCCTGGCCGGAACGACGGCACACGCTGGCGGCGCAGGCGCTCGCAGAGGACGACCTCGCGTGGCTGGCCGAGCGCCTCGCGTTGGAGCCCGATGCGGTGAACGCGCTGCTGGACGTGGCGCTGCAATGGCCGCTGCGCGAGCGTTTCCAGCGCGAGGCGTTGCTGCATCTGGAGGCGCTCTCGCCGGAAGCGGCGTTCCGGGTGCGCGCGCTGCGGGTGCACTCGCTGGTCGTGACGAACGTGGCGGCGCGGACGCTCAAGGACGAATTGCTGCGCCTCAAGGACTGCGCGACGGCATTTGGCGAACCCGGCTTGGCGGGCGACCTCGCGCGGCTCCTGGCGCGAGAAGTGGGCGAGAAGTCGGCGTGGGTCAGTGCGGTGTCAGCCGTGTTTGGCAAGGGCTGACCGCTCAGCCATCCAGCCGTGCGAGCCGTTCACACAGCGCCAGTGCCACGACAGCCGCGTCGGGCGCGAACGCTTCGCCAGCCGCAGCCTCGGCGCGTTCCAGCGTCGCAGTCAGATGCGCGCGTGCGGTCGCCTCGCCGCCCACCGCACGCACCCACGCCACGGCTTGTGCGACGTCCGCGTCGCTCGGCGGCGATCCTTGCGTCGCTTGTCGCAGGAGCGCGCGGATCCCATCGGCCTCTGGCCCCGGCACGTCGCGCAGCGCCACGAGGACGGGCCACGTCGGCTTGCCCTCGCGCAGGTCCGCACCCGCGTCGCCGCGACCTTTGGTGCCCAGCAGGTCCAACAAGTCGTCGCGAATCTGGAACGCCAGTCCGATTTCCCGGCCCAGCTCGAACGCGGCCTTCTCCGCTGCCGCTCCGCGCCGCAACAGCCGCACCGCACCGACAAAGCACGCCGAAAACAGTGGCCCCGTCTTGGCCAAGTGCACGGACTCGACGTCCTGCAGGCTGGGTTGCGGGAGGTCGCGCAGCGCCAGGTCGGCGACCTGCCCGCGAATCGTCTCGCACAGCGCCTCCGCCAGCAGCGCCCCGAGCGTCGCGCGCAGGTCCATCTCAATCGCGTCCGAGCGCAGCACGCCCGCGACCGCGCCCATCAGCAGCGCGTCGCCGGCGTTGATGCCCTGCGCCACGCCAAACTGCGTCCAGAGCGTCGGCCGGCCGCGCCGCAGCGTGTCGCCGTCCTGGATGTCATCATGGACCAGCGTGCCGTTGTGGATGAGCTCCACGCCGGCGCCAAACACCCGCGCCGCTGCCACCGGACCGTTCGCCGCCGCCACGAGCGCCGGCGTCAACAGCGCGCGCAACCGCTTGCCGCCGCTGGCCAGTTGGTCGCGACACATGGCGGTCAGCAATTCCTGCCCCGCCGGCCGCATCACGCCCGCGGGCACGTGTGGCTGCGGCAGGACCAGCAGGCTGAGCGCGAGTTCCTCGCAGTCCGCCATGAACGGCGCGATCAGCGTTTCCAGATGCGGTTGGTCTTGCGGTGCGCTCACGCGACCTCCGGGGCGATGTCATGAGGGAGGAGCGCGACCAAGTGGCCGCCGCTGCTTTGCCAGTCGATGGCGAGGCGGGCGATCGCCTCCGCGTCGTCAGCGAATGCCAGGACGCAGTCGCCGCCACCCGCTCCCGATGCCCGGGCCAGGCAGCCATGGCTGGCGATCCGTGCGCGCAGGTCGACGACGTGCGGTGGAACCAGGCTCGCGTCATCCGCCGCCGCTGCGAGGAATGCCGCGTCGCAGCGCCGCAGCGCGTCGACGATCGCCGCTATCGGGCCTTGCCAGACGCTCAGGAGATCCCGCGCCGCTTCGTCCATCGCGTCCAAGTGCGCCGCAGCCATCGGCCGTTTGTCGAGCGCCGCTTGGGTCGGTGCTGGCTCGCCGGAGAACAGCGCCACGCCGTGCAAGCCGGTTGGCCACGCCAGTCGCACGGCGCGATCCGGCGTCCGGTGGTAGGCAACGCAGCCGCCATGGGCGATTGTCGTCACGTCATAGCCGCTGCCGGCTCCCTGTCCCGCGCCGTGAATCTGGCGCGCAGCGTCCGCCACCTGCGCCGCTGGCCACTGCAGGCCGGCGTCCTGCAGCACCGCGCGCAGCGTCGCGACCGTAACCGCCGCGCTCGTGCCGAGTCCGACCTTGGCGCCGCCGACCGCGCCCGCCACGTGCAGCGTCAAGTGCCGCTTCAGCCGAACGTCGTGATGCCGCTCCAGCCACGTCAAGGCGCGCGCGACAAAACCAAGCAGGCCGATGGGATGGCGCGTTCCCGCCGCGAGGACAAATGTCTGGCCAAACGCGTGCAGCGTCACGTCCGCGGCACCATCCGTCAGCTCGCCCAGCGCCACTTCACCAACCGCAACCGCCAGCGCCACGCCATTGGCCCGCAGCACCGCGTACTCGCCGGCGAGCATCAGCTTGCCCGGGACCGGCGGCAGCTCAGCCACGTTCTGGCACCAACCGCGCGCCTTCGCCGACGCGCGTTTGCAGGACCGTCTCAACGCCGTCGATCGCCGCGAGCGCTTCCGCCACGGGACCCGCGTCACTCGGTTCAACAAGCACGACGACGGACGAACCGGCGTCGATCGTGAAGCAGCAAGCCGTGCCCTCAGCGCGCAGATTGCGCACCGTGTGGATAACGCCGACCGTTGCGGGCTGCCAGTAAAGCAGCGGCGGCCGACTCGCCATCATCGTACCGTGCATCGCCATCGCGTTGCCTTCCACGACGTCCGCAAGCCGCTCCATGTCCTTGGCCGCCAGCGCAGCTTGGCACGCGATGACGTCTTTCTCGCACTGCTCAATCCAGCCGCGGAACGTCAGCGAGTCCGACGCTGCCATGCGCATGCCGCTCGTCGACGAGACCTTCTTCTTGCCGTCGCGGACCTGCGCCACGAGGATCGTCAGCGGCCAATGGTCCGCCGCGAACAGCTGCCGCGCTTCGGAATCCGAACCATCGGCCTTCTGGCCGCATTCCCATTGCACAAAGCCGCCGTGAATCGACCGGCTCGCGGAGCCAGACCCGGTGCGCGCCAGGCGCGAGAGCGTGGCCTTGTCGAGGTCAAGACCGTACGCGTGCGAAGCCGCCATCGCCAGCGCCGCGAACGCCGATGCGCTCGATGCCAGACCGCGCGCCGTCGGGACGGTGTTGATCGAATTGAGGCCGGCGTGGACGTCCGAGCCGGCCATCTCGCGAATGATGCCGAGCACGCGCCGCACCTTGATCATGCCCGCGTCGTCCAGCGGCCGATCGTCCACGGCCATGACGTCGTGACTCAGCCCCGGCTCGGGCGCGCACACGGTCAGCGAGCCCAGCTCGCTCAACGTCACGGAAATCGACGACGCCAGCGGCAGGTTGAGCGTGTGATCGCGCTTGCCCCAATACTTGGTGAGCGCGATGTTGGACGGCGCAAAAGCCGTGACGCGTTGCAGACTCATGAGTGCTCCGGATAAATCGCCAGGGTCCAGAAGGTGCGGATGCGCGGCGCGATGGCGGCCGCAACCGCCTGGGCCTCGGCTTCCGTCGTGCACAAGGCCAGCAACATGCCGCCCAAGCCCGCGCCGGTTTGCTTGGCGGCCAACGCTCCGGCGGCGCGCATCGCAACGAGCGCCTCGCGCATGGCCACATTGACCACGCCCAGCGGCTCCATCGCTTCGCCAGCGGACCGCAGCGCGATCGCCAGCCGCGTCAGATCGCCACTTTCCAGCGCGGCCATCGCCTGATCCGCCGCCGCGGACGTTTGCGCGTTCAGTTCCTTGACGGCGTCCACGCCCAGCTCGCGGCGGTGGTGCATCGCGATCGCGATGGCGTCGCGGGTGGGCACGGAGGCGCCCAGGTCCGCCAGCAGCCAGCGCGCCGACGCCAGCACCGGCGCCACATGCACGCGCTGCAGCACCTGGCCGCTTTGGAAGAGCACCGGATCCGTACCCGCGGCCGCAGCCGGGTCCAGCCCCGACGAGTTGCCGTGAACGATCGATTCGCATTGCCGCGCCGCGTGCAGGAGTTCCGCGGCCGTGGGCTCTGCGCGATCGGCAAGTCGCCACGCCGCGCGCACGGCTGCCACAGCCAGCGCGGCCGACGATCCAAGCCCGCGGCGCATGGGGACGGTCGACTCAATGCGCGCGCGAATTTCCCCGCTCAGGCCAGCCGCTTGCGCCGCCGCGAGGAACATGTGCCGCGTGTCGTTCGCCACAACCGGGTCGACGTCGTCTTCCAGCGTGACGTGGAGCGTCCCCGGGGCACCCCGCGTCAGCGTCACGTCCGTGCGAAACGGCGGCAGGCCGATGGCGAGCGCGCGCGCCCCGTCCATCACGTGGTGTTCGCCGATCAGGATCGTCTTGCCGTGACCGTGGCCCGTCGCCGTCCTGCTCATCGGCGATCCCGCGGGTCAGCGTCCTGGATGTAGCGCAGATCCACCTGCCGCAGCTGCAACAGATCCGGCGCGCCGGCGAGGAACATCGTGATGCGCAGCGTTTCAATGACGCCGTCGATCGCCGCAACGACAGCATCCACGCCCTCTTGCGCCGCGACGAGGAACGGCCACGCCATGGCGCACGCGTCCGCACCCAGCGCGATACACTTGGCCACTTCCAGGCCATCGCGCAGCCCGCCCGAGCCAATCACCAGCCGATTCGGCAGCGCCCGGCGCGCCAGGATGATGCTCTCGGCCGTCGGCGTGCCGAAATCCGCGAGCACCGCACCGGCAACCGCCCGCGGCGTCCGTGCATGCTGCCGCAGCGCCTCGATCTGCGCCCAGGAAGTACCGCCCACGCCCGCCGTCTCCACGCCCGCGATGCCGGTCGAGCGCAGTGCCCGCAGCGTCTCCTCGCCCAGCCCACAGCCGACTTCCTTCACGAGGATCGGCAGGTTAGCGCCCGCCGCGACTTCGCCGATTGAATCCAGCACGCCGCGCCAATCGCGATCGCCTTCAGGCTGGATCGCCTCCTGCAGCGGATTCAGGTGCACGTAGATCGCGTCCGCGCCGACCGCTTGCGCCAGCGCTTCCAGGCTGGCCGCGTCCAGTTCATCGCGCAGTTGGATGCCGCCGATGTTGCCGATGATCAGCGTCCGCGGCGCGACGTCGCGCAGATCAAAGCTCGCGACTTCAGCGGGTCGTTCGAGCATGGGCCGCTGCGATCCCAGGCAGAAACCCACGTTGGTGCGCTCCGCCGCTTCCGCGAGGATGCGATTGACGCGCCCGGCTTCGTTCGTGCCGCCGGTCATCGCACCGATCAGCAGCGGCGCCGCCAGCGTTTTGCCCAGCAACTGGCATCGCATGTCGATGCGGTTCAGATCGAGTTCCGGCAGGGACAGCAGCTCAAATCGGTAGCGTGCGAGGCCGTTGCCCGCGCCCGGCCGCTGCACCTGCTGGTCGAGGGCAATACGGAGGTGATCGCCTTTGCGGTCGCCGAGCTGATCTGGGTTGTGCGGAGTCTGCGCCATGGGGCGCTGATCGTGCAGCGTCTACCGCTTTCGGTCAACCGGCACTTGCCGGCAATAGCCGCGTTCTGCCATGCTTCGCGCGCCATGACGCTCGCCAAACGCCGCAATCAAACCGCTCCCCGTGTCCTTGTCGCAAGCTCGTTTTCGTCTGCAGAGACGGAGGTTGACGAGGTCATGAGCGACGATCTCGAGGCCCTGCTCGAGCCAAATTTCCCCGCCAGCTCGGTGCCTTCCATCGTCGCCGCGCAGGCCGGCATGGCGTACTTCACACTTTTGCGCGATTTGGTGCGCCTCGGCGAAGCGGGCTTTGTCGTCCGTCTCGCGGTCCTGACGGAACTGGCGAGCTCCGATCGCACCAAATGGGACGTGGAAGTGCTGGCGCGGCACTTTTCCTGGCTGACGGCGGAGGCCCGCTCCTCGGTGTTGAAGTCGCTGCGCAAGGGTGGCTGGCTTGAGGTGATCGAAGGCTGTCATCAGCTGACCGAGCGCGGCGAGGCGCTTTACGCGGTCATCAGCCGCGTCCTCGGCATCAAGCCGGAGGAAGGCGACCTCGCGCTGGGCGTGCTCAACGTCGAGCTGACGCGCGATCTGGGCCACGAGCAGGCGCCGGCTTTGCGACATCTGCATCACAATTTGCGCCGCATCGTCGGCACGGCGGAAGAGGCGGCGCGGTCGCACTCGGAAGTTCGGGTCCTGGAAGCGCAATCGCGGATTGAGCGCAACCTCGCGTGGGCGCGCCGGGCGCGGACGTGCGTGGAACGCCTCGATCTGGAGAACGACCAAGCCTATCGCGCGGCGCAGGACGTCGGCTCGGCGCTGTCTGAACTGCATCAATGGCAAGCGGTTTTGCAGCGGGCAATCGGCGATCTGAGCCGCAAGCGCGTGCAGTTGGGCGCGACCGGGCTGTCGATGACCGACGTCACGACGTTCCTCATGCGCTGCGATCTGCAAACGCTAGCCGATTTTGGCGCGCCGATGGTCAGCCAGCCGATCTCGCCGATGTTCCTGATCCTGGACAACGTCCTTTCCGAGGCGGAGTACGAATACGTGCAGGTGCCGGCGCGGCCCGACGACCTGTACGCGCTGGGCTGGGCCGATGGTCCGCCGGACGAGTCCGCGGCTGGTCAGATGGATCTGCCTGAATTCACGGCGCTTGATCGTTTCATCGCGGACATCGCGGGTTTGGCGGAGAAGGGTGGTTCGCAGAAGCTGGCGAACTTTGTGCCGCGGCGCAGTTGGGCTGAGAGCGCGTATCGCCTGTCCCTGCTGGCGCTGGGCGAATCGATCGCCGTGACCGACGGCGCCGCCGCCGATTCAGACGAGCCCAACGCGATTGAAGCGATGGCCGCGCTGGCCAGCAAGCCGTTTGAGGTCGTGCTGACGGGCGATGGTTCGGACAAGGATCGCGTATTCACGGACGCCGCCAGCGAAGTGTCGCGCGGCGTCATCCGGCTGCGGTAGCCGTCAAACCTGCGTGAAAATCGGTGAACGAAATTGGCGATCGCGCCGCGTCGCTCGCCCGCCAGGCTCCGCCCAGCGTCCGCGCGCCTATTTCGAGCACTTGAACGACGGCGTATGCAGGCATTCGCCGCTCGGGAAGACGCACTTGTCGTCGGTGCACACGTCCCCGTCGCTGCAGTCGTAGCTCAAGCCGCTGCAGATGCTCTGCTTGCAGGTCGTCGCGTACGTGCACGGGTTGCCGTCGTCGCAATCGCCGCCGTCGAGGATCGGCACGTTGGTGCACGCGGAGTTTTTCGGGTCGCACGTGTCGGCGGTGCACGGATTGCCGTCGTCGCAGGTCTTGATCGTGCCCTTGCAGGTGCCGTTGACGCACGTGTCAAAATTGGTGCAGACCTGACCGTCCGAGCAGACCTGCGTCAAGTTCACGTGTTTGCAGCCGTCGGTGCCCTCGCAGCTGTCGGCGGTGCACGCATTGTCGTCGTCGCAGAGCCCGCCGCCCTTGCACGCGCCAAACGTGCAGGTGTCCTGAAGCGTGCACGGGTTGCCGTCATCACAGGTGGGGCCGCTGAGCGCGACGGTGTGGCAGCCGAGCGTGCCGCTGCAGTCTTCCTGCGTGCACGGATTGCCGTCGTCGCACGCCGAGCCGATCGCATAGCAGGAGCCGTCGGTGCATTTGTAGGCGGTGCAGGGATCGCCGTCGCTGCAGGACTGGTTGGTCGGCGCGTGGACGCAGCCAGCCTTGGGATCGCAGGCGTCCAGCGTGCACGCGTTGCCGTCGGAGCACTGGATGGCCGAGCCGATGCATGCGCCCTTGAAGCAGGCGTCGTGGAGCGTGCAGATGTCGTTGTCGTCACAGACAAATCCGTCGGGACCAGCTTGCAGGCGGCACTTGGCCTCCAGGCAAACGCCGACGCCACACGGCGTGTCGGTCTGGCAATCGACGTTGCTGGTGCAGGGCCGACCTTCAATGGGGCTCGGCGGCGCGCCGTCCTGGTCGTAGCTCGCGGCGTCGCTGGCGTCGTGGCTGATCCCGTCGGCGCCGTAGCTGCTCTGCTCGCCAACGCAACCCGGCAACGCCAGCGCACACGTCGAGAGGATGAACAGGGCGGCCGCGACTTTCTTCGTAGTGTCCAGTGGCTGCATAGTGCACCTCCTGAACACAGCCTATGCGCTTCCCCCGCCAGAGTCGACGGAAGGCTAACAACTCTAAACAATTGAAGTCGCGAAAGCGCGACGGTGAAGCCAGTGGCCGCGGTCCGGGAAACTTGACGGATCCGCAACTGCTGGAACCTGCACGTCACGGCCGGCGAGGGTCACCAGACCGCAAAGTGGTCCTCAACGACGCCGAACGCGGGCGGGATCAGGAGTTCCTCGCCGTCCGGCAGCGTCACGGTGCCGGCAAAGTGGCCATACGGCTGGACAAAACGACTGCGCACCAAGCCCAGATTCACGTTCTGCTGCCGCGCGCCCAGCGGCGAAAAGGCCAGATCGATTCCCGCACCGCGCACATGCCACGTCTCCGAACCGGGCGACGCGGGCAGGCTGAACGTCACGCCGCCCAGCGGGTGCAGGCGGCCGTCCAGCCACACCGTGTTCTCCTCGCTCGCCCCCGAGACATTGTCGTACACATGCGCTGAGAGATTCAGGCCAAACCGCCGGCCATCGGGCAACAGGGTCGACGTCGACGCCCAATTCCAGCGCGTCGTGCGCAGCGCCGCCGAGCGCGTCCAGTCCAGCGTCGCCAGGCCGTGGCGCGGCAGCGGCTGGTCATCCAGCGTCAACTGCACTTCGGCCAGCATCCCGGCGTCCTTGTGCGTGTACGCGAGCCGCCCGGGTGCCAGCGGGAACACGAGCCCGAGGCCTTCGCCGCGATCGATTGCCGCCGAGCCACGCAGCCACTTGTCGCCCAGTCGCACCGCCAAGTCGACGCGCCAGCCCCGCGGGATCGCCTCGATCTCCACGCGGTTCGCGCCGCGCGTCCAGATCGTGCGCCCGTCCAGCGAACTTGGCGCGATCTCCAGGCCGACGCCGAACGCCGACATCGCCTCCATCTGCCACACCGCGTGTGTCTGGCGATCGACGACGTAGCAGAACAGGTTGGCGACGTAGCCGAGTTGCACAACCGCGAATGCAACAAAGTGCGTTTCCGTGACAATGGACAAATAGTTCCATTCTTTCAAGCGCCAACGGCCGCCAGGCGCTGTTACGTTGGGGTTCGCGATCGCCCCGCGGAAGCGGCCAACGTGGATCTGCGAACCTTCCTGGATGTGGCTGGGCGCCGCGTGCAACTCTGTCATTTTGCCTCGTATCCGGCGCCAAAAGGCCCGCACGTTCGCGCTTTGCTCCGGGAGTCGTCCGGTGCGCGGCTGAGCTCCAGCAGGAACCGTGCGATTCTGCCACACCGCGGCGCGTTGGGCACCTGCTCCCGACGCTTGACGCGCGGCCTGCCAAAAGGTACTGGCTTAGGGTTGCGTTCATCAAGCTGGCAGTTGACCGTTTGCATTTGGAAAAGAGTCGGGATTTCAAGTTGTTGCAACCAAAGTTGACAAAACTGGCGCAAGTTATCGGTCGGGTGCATCTTCGCCGTGTGAAGAAGCTCATCCTGACCGTTGCTGCCGCGCTCCTGAGCCTGCCCGTGTCCACGGCGTTGGCGGCCGATCCGCGCGCGTTGGCGGCGATTGCGCCGCTGCAATGGGTGGAGCCTGACGCCATCGAGTACACCCTGGCGCGGGTGCGCGGCCTCGGCGACGCCAAGGAACAGCTGCATGAAGTCGCGGAAGCGGGCTTGGAGCAGATGGCTTGCCGCGGTCTGATCGACTTTCGCGGCCTGACGGCTGTGCGCACCGGTGGCTTTGGCTATCGCGACCAGTTTCGCGGCCGCAGTTGGATGCGCCCGGCGCTGGCGCGCGTGGTCCTGCGCGCGCACGAGGCGTTTCGCGCCGAACGGCCGACCAATTGGGTGACGGTCGCCGACGCGACGCAGCCGGGCTGCGGGCAGCTGTCCTACGGCACACTGGTGCGCATGGTGGAAGACGGCCAATCCGCTGAGGCGCGGGCGACCGCGGGTCGCGTGGCCGGTCTGAACGCGGCGAGCCTGGACGGCGATGGTCCGTCCGAGACGCAGCGCCTGCTCGCGGAAGTGCAGTTTCTCGTCGGTCAGGCCGGCGCGGCGGAAATGCACACGGCGGCTGACTTTCCGCTGGAGCACGAGCGCTTTCACAGCCAGAGCCAGCCGGTCCTCGTCGAGCATCGCATCCTCGCCCGGGGGCTGTCGGAGGACGGCGAAGGCCGTACCGTGCTGCGCGTCGCCACGCGTCGCTACGCGCTCTTGCCGGACCTGCCGAAGCCGCGCCAGCAGAAGCGCCTCGTGGCGGGCATGACCCGCGCGGTGCAGAAGCTGTGGGCGAGCGGTCAGACGATTCAGAGCGAACAGGTCAACGATTTTGACCCGGCCGCGGGGCAGCGCCAAGTCTGGATGGTCCACAAGGTCGACCAGCGCGCTGGCTTGCAGATCACCGTGCTGGCGCGCGCGCTTCCCGGGGCGACGCTGGATCCGCAGAGCGCCATCGAAATCCGCCTGTCGCGCTGGCACGATCGCAAGCCCGGAAACGGCAACGGCGAAGTGCGTTGGCGGCCCACGGAAGGCGGCTGGCAGCGTTGGCTGATGCTCAGTGAGGCCGGCCACATGACCCACGCGGGCGGTCGCGATGCCGATATCAGCTATGTGACGGCCGACAACACGGACCACCTGCGCGTGCGGCTGAACCGCATCGATGTGATGGGCACCTGGCGCTGGTGGCAGCTGCTGGACGAGACCTCGCGCGCGGCGGGCACGCCGCTGGAGCGCATCTTCATCGACGGCAAGGTGCGCACGCTGTTTGCCAAGCACCTGCCCGCGGAAGCCAAGGCGACGCTGCTGTGGCAGGACATCATCGCCGTCTCGCAGGGGCACGACGCGCACCATCACGTCCGGCTGGCCTCAGCGCCGGCGGAGCGCGAAGGCGCGGCGCTTGTGGACCTGTTCACGCCGGTTCTGCCGATGGAAGACGCCGTTGGCGTGAGCATGCCGGGCGACTCCTGGATCCGCGCCCAAGCGGTGTGCGTGGCGCCGCTCGTCCCGGTTACTGCGCCGCCGCCTTCGTCGACTGCCGCCTCGTCGCGCGCTTTGGCGTATCCCAGTCGCTGACGATCCACTTGCCACCGGAGTTCCCATGTCCCTCATTCGCAAGGCGGTCCTGACGCCGCACACCCTGCCGTGGCTGCTGACGAGTCACCGGGAAATCGACAAGTTGCGCATGATCGGCGACGAACCGTCCCGGCTGCTGGCCGAAGCGTTGGACGCTGCGCTGGGCGACCGCCTGACGACCCGCGAGCGGGCGTGGGTCGACAGCATCGAGGCGCTGCGCAAGCGCGCTGATGCGTCCAAGCACATGATTCGCATGGAGGACTTTGGCGCGGGTTCGCCGACCGCCAATCTGAGCGCGGAGGAGATGTACCGCGGCCGGTTCATTGAGAAGACGCTCGGTGCGTTCAGCCACGCGTCAAAGCCGTATCTGTGGACGTCCGTGCTGTTTCACCTCGTGCGCAAGTTCCAGCCGGAGACGATCATTGAACTCGGCTGCTGCGTGGGCATCTCGGCCAGCTATCAAGCCGCGGCGCAAAAGCTCAACGAACGCGGCCGGCTGTGGACGCTGGAAGGCGCCTCGGAGCTGGCGGCGGTGGCGCGGGGACACTTTGCTGAGCTCGCGCTGGACAACGTGACCGTCGTGCCAGGGCGCTTTCAGGACACGCTGGACGGCGTGATCGCGGAGGCCGCGCCGGTGGATTACGCGTTCATCGATGGCCATCACGATGAGCAGGCGACGCTGGACTACTTTGAGCAGCTCCTGCCGCACCTCGCGCCGCGCGCGCTGCTGGTATTTGACGATGTCGATTGGTCCGACGGCATGAAGCGGGCGTGGCAGAAGATCCAGGCGGATTCGCGCGTGGCGATCAGCATCGAGACGCGAACGCTGGGTCTGTGCGTCATCGATTCAACGATCAGCAAGCGCAATTGGCGCATTCCGATGGCGTAAGGGCGCGTGCAAGACCAAATCGATCAAGTCCCAGCTGTGTGTCACCGGGCGTACCGCGCAGCGGGCGCAGTTGGCGACCCAGCGACAAGCGTCCCACACGACGGGTTCTTGCTGCGCGGCGCCTGACGGCGCTACGGCGTCGACGTGTATTTCCGTTCCGCACGCAGGCTCCACGGACTCTCAAAGACCGTCGCATCGCCCGCGCGCTCGGTCAGTTTGCCGGCGCGCCACAGCCCGACTTTCTCCAGCCACGCTTCAAACTCCGGCGCGGGTCGCAGGCTGTACAGTTCGCGGACCTGGGCGTTGTCGTGGAAGCTCGTCGTGTTGTAGTTGAGCATCACGTCGTCGCCCAGCGGAATGCCCATCAGGTAGTTCACGCCCGCGCTCGCCAGCAGCATCTCCAGGTTTTCCTGATCGTCCTGGTCCGCGTCTGCGTGGTTCGTGTAGCACGCATCGCAGCCCATGGAGATGCCCGCGAGCTTGCCCATGAAGTGATCTTCCAGCCCGGCGCGGGTGATTTGCTTGCCGTTCTGCAGGTATTCCGGGCCGATGAAGCCAACAACCGTGTTCACGAGGAACGGTGTATAGCGGCGGGCCAAGCCATACGCGCGCGCCTCCATCGTCGTCTGATCGGTGCCGTGGTGGGCGTTGGCTGACAGCGCGGTGCCTTGGCCCGTCTCAAAATACATGACGTGCGGCCCTTCTGCCGTGCCTTCGCGCTTGGTCAGGTCATACGCTTCGTCGAGCAGGGACAAACTGACGCCAAAGTTGCGGTTGGCCTTCTCTGAACCCGCGATGGACTGGAAGCACAGGTCGACGGGCGCCTTGTAGCGGCGGATCGCCTCCATCTGCACGGTCACATGCGCGAGCACGCACACTTGCGTCGGGATGCGCAGTTGCCGCATCAGGTCTTTGACCGCGTGCAGGATCGCCGCAGTATTCTCCACGCTTTCCGTCGACGGATTGATGCCAATCACGGCATCGCCGTTGCCGTAGCTCAGGCCTTCCTTGATCGCCGCGAGAATGCCCGGCACGTCGTCGACGGGGTGATTGGGCTGCAGCCGTGACGAGATCCGCCCCGGCAGGCCGATCGTGTTGTTGCAGCGCCGCACCTGCGTAATCTTCTTGCCGGCGACCACGAGGTCCATCGTCGACATCAGCTTGGCGGTCGCGCTGATCATTTCCGGCGTCAGGCCCATGGAAATCGCCCGAATCTCATCCGCCGTTGTCTTGCGATCGAGGATCCACTCGCGCAGTTGCGCGACCGTCCAGCCGCTGATTTTCTGGTAAGCGCGCGCATCCAGGTCATCGATGATGACGCGCGTCACTTCGTCCAGTTCATAGGCAACAGATGGAAATTCGTAGAATTTCTGCAGCGGCATGTCGGCGATCACGCGCTTTGCCGCCACGCGTTCCCGGGCATTGTGCGCCGCCAAGCCCGCTGCGCGATCGCCGGACTTCAGCTCAGACGCCTTGTTCAGCGCGTCCTTGAGGCTCTTGAAGGTAAAGGAATCGCCGTGTACGGAGGCCGTCAGCTTCATGCGGCGAGTGTACGGTGCGGGCGCGCATTCGTGAAGCCCAGTCTGCGCGAGAGCGGGCTTGCCCCCCGCTGCGCCCGCCCGTAGTGTGCAGGGCAGGAGATGCGGATGAAAAAGCTCGATGAAATGCGTGAGGACGACTTCCTGGGTGCGTTCCAGCAGGAAAAGCGCAAGGAAACTGGCTTTGTCGCCAAGCCGGTAGCGGCCAAACCGCTGGCGGCCAAGGCGCTGCCGCCGGCACCGCCGCCGGAAGACCCGCAGCTTGTCGCGCTCCGGACGGAGGTTGCCGGGCAAAAAGCCGCGCTGCAACGCATCGAGGCGGAAGTGGCGCAGGCCCGCGCGGCGCTGGAAGTGGCCCGGACGACGCAGGATCGCTTGGATCGCGAGCGGCGGCTGGCGGACAAGCGCGCGGAGGACGCCCGCGATCGCGTGCGCGAGCTGGAAATGCGGCTCGCCGCGGCGGACAAGTCGGCGCTGTGGACGGATCGTGGCCTGACCAAGCCGGAAGTGCTCCAAGCGCTTGGCCTGTTGGCCGCGGCGCAACCGCAGGCGCTGCTGGCGGCCGTGATGGCGGTGGAGCCGCAGCCCTTGGCGCAGCTGCTCAATGATCGGCTGGCGCTGGTCTGCGGCGCGCCGACGTGCGAGCCCGCGGGCGAGGCGCTGCTGCTCGCGGTGCCGGTCGAACGCTGTGAGCTGTGCGGCGGGTCCGATCTGCGCGCGGCCTATCGCGCGTTTGCCCAAGGGATGGGCGTGGCGCGGCTGCCCAGCGTGACCTTCATCGGCGGATCGCCGGCTTACCGCGAGACGCTGCGCGCGCTGCACCGCGAACTGAATCCGGGCTTTGCGCTCGACGCTGTGGGCAAGAAGCGGCCCGGCGAGGGCAAGCGGGCTCAGGCGGCGCGCGGGCTGATCGTGATTTGGGGCGGCAGTGAAGTCGACCACGACACGACGATCCACTACCGCCAGAGCGGCGATCTCGTGCTCAGCGTGAGCCACCGCGGGCTGTCGGGCATCCTGCCGCGGCTGACGGCGCAGCTCCAGAAGGCGTGACGGCGGCTATTTTGTCTTGAGCGCGGCCAGCGGCGACACCTGCGTCGTGCCGTCCAGGAGGCCCTTGACCTGATCCCCCGTGTCGCCCAGCACCGCCCGCCGCGCGAGCGCCAGCGTGTAGGTCCAGACGATCGGCGGGCCCACTTCAGCGGTCATCGGCGGATTGCAGTCGCCCAGGCCAAACGTCTGGTGGCAGCCACCGGTGATTTCCACCCACCAGCCATGCGGCAACGGATCCCAAAGCGGCGCCGACGGATGGCCCTGATCGTCCGTGCCGGTCATGATCAGCATCGGAATCGTCACCGCGGTCGGCGCTTCCGGGGCAAACACGCCGTCATCGACGCCGCCGGCCAACTGCGCCGCGCCTGCGATCCGCTTGTCGGCGAAACCGGCTTTGTATTTGGCCTGTGCGACCTGCGCGCAATCGATGTTGGTCTTCCCAGCCGCGCAGTTCGCCGCGATCATCTTGGCGTCATACGGCACGCCGGCCAGCGCCCAGACATCCGTGCTGCCAAAGCTGTGGCCCGAGAGGAAGACCTTGTCCGTTCGCACCTTGCCGTACAGCGGGTCAGAAGGCGGCAGTTTCTCCAGCCAATCCAGGCACGCTTCGTCGTCGGTCTCGCGCCACCAGTAGATCGCCGGCGGCTTGGGATCGGCGTTGTTGACCAGCGTGTTGCCCGTGTGATCCGGCGCGATCACGATCCAACCGTGCGTCGCAAAATGCTTCACCATGTACGGCGCGGAGCCGCCAAAGCCGAGATGGCCGTGCGTGAACAAGTGCACCGGATAGCCGGCAGCATCCACGGGATGGGCGAGTGAAGCGTCCTTGAAGACGTCGTCATGCGCCACCGGATAGGCGTCAAAGTAAACCGACGGCGTCCCTGTCGCATCGTGGGTCGGATACCACACGTTGACCTGAATCGTGCGCGTCACGCCGTCGGGCGCGGGCACGTAGGTCAGCGGAAACGTCCGATAGCCGACCTGAAACGGCCCAGGCTTGTCCGGCGGCCACGTCAGATCCTCGCGCACGCTCGGCGCTGCATCGTCCAGTGCCGCGTCGCTCGCATCTGCCGCCGCTGCTGCATCATCGGTCGCCGTCGCTGACGTCGCTGCATTGCCGCACGCTGACAGCACCACACAAGCCAGCACGCGTGCTGACGCATTCCACATCTTGATCGTCATGTTCGCCGCTCCCGCTCGTCGCGACCGCCACCATAGCGGAGACCGGCGCTGCGGGCAAAATCAGTTCAACCCGGACGTCCGGAGCGCTGCGTACAGCTCGTCCTTCAGCTGCACGCGGCGGATTTTCTTGGCTTCCAGATACTCGTCGGCAACCGGCGCGACGTTGTTCTCGTGGAGGTGAATCTCCGCGTCCAGCTCGTCGTACATCGCCATCCGCGCGGCGAAAGCTGGATCGGCGGCGCGCAGGGCCGCGATGACCGCGCGATATTCTGGAAATTCACGATACAAATCATGTTGTTCAATGGTCATGGCGCTTCCCCCTTCTGGCGTCCGCTGGGCGAACGCATCGGCCAAGAACCCATGCTGGACCGGTTGATCGGCGCGCGCATTCACCGGGATCACGCGCGTCCTTGATGCAGGTCAATGGCCGCGGCTTGCCCTTCCGCCGCGCAGTGTCTAGCCTCCGCCCGGGGTGACTGATGGCCAACGTCAACGTGTATCGTCCGCTCCCGCAACTGGGGCGCTTTCTCAACCTGTGCGGGCCAACGCCGTTGGTGCCCGTGCAGTTGCGCGACGACGCGCCGATGATCTGGTGCAAGCTGGAGTTCCTCAATCCGTCCGGTTCGACCAAGGATCGCATTGCCCGCTACATGCTGGAGAAAGCCTGGCGCATGGGGCACTTGCGAGAAGGCGGCACGGTCGTGGAGGCGTCCTCGGGATCGACGAGCATCGCGCTGGCGCTGACGTGCGCGCAGATGGGCCTGAAATTTGTGGCCGTCATGCCGGAAGGCGTGAGCCATGAACGGATCCTGATGATCCGGGCGTATGGCGCCGAGATCATCCTGGTGCCGCGGGAAGCGGGGATTCGCGGCGCGATCGACACGGCGGAGCGCTACGCCACACAGCACGGCGCGCTTCACACGCGGCAGTTTGAGAATCCCGACAACGCTGAGGCGCACCGGCTGTGGACCGGACAGGAGATCCTGTCGCAGATTCCGCGCGGCATGGTCCACGCGGTCGTGAGCGGCGTTGGCACCGGCGGGACGATCGTTGGCCTGTACAGCGCATTCAGTCAGGCGGGCTGTCCGACCATTCCCGTGGCCGCGCGTCCCGTCCGGGTCGGTGGCGAGGGTCCGCACGCGGAAATCGAGTGCTGCAGTTTTTCTACCCGCGTGCCGGGCGTCGTCGATGGCATCTCCAAGCTCTATACGCACGCGGCGCTGCCGGGCCTGCGCGAGCTGGACGTCGACGAGGAGGACGCGCTGCGGACGACCAAGGCGCTCATCCGCAAGGGCTTTCCGGTGGGGCCGTCGACCGGCCTCAACTTCTGCGCGGCGGAGCAAATCGCCCGCGAGCTGGGGCCGGATGCGCAGGTCGTGACGGTGTTTGCCGACCGCATGGAGCGCTATTTCTCCACGGAGCTGTTCGCCTCCTAGCCGACCCGCTGCGTAGGTTTGGAACTCCAAGAAACGCTTGGACAAAGCGGGGTCGTTCGCCAATAATCGCGCTGTCCACCCGTGGGCCGCCTGAGGACTCAAACGCAATGCTCTGGGCTCTTTTGACACTGTGCGCCGGGCTGCAAGCGCCGCCGCAAGCGGAGTTGGACTTGCCGGGTGTGCTCGCACGCGCGCCGATCGTCGTGCTCGCGCGCGTGGCGGACCCGCGCATGGACGTGCAAGACCTGCCCGCGCTGCACGCGCGCCAGCCGTATCAGCGCATGCGCCGCCATCTGGACGTGCTGACGACATTCCGCGGCCACGTGCCCGCGCACCTGCGCGTGGATGAGCCGCATTGGGCGGCGCGCTATGCCGCGTGGCAGCAGTGCCGCGCGCCGGAGTCGTGTCCACAGTTGGTCGGCGATCGCTACCGTGGCCAGTTGGCGCGCGAGCCCAATCCGGGCGCGCAGGTGCTCGTGTTCCTGCGGCGCAATGCCAAGGGCGAGCTGGAGTTGGCGGCCGATTTCGCGCTGGATCGCGGGGAACGCGCGGCTGAAGTCCAAGCGCTCCTGCAGGCCAAGCACGCGCGAGGCCAGCGATGATGCGACACGGTCTTATCCTCAGCCTGCTCGGCAGTCTCCTCGTCAGCAGCGCGGCGTTGGCCGGTCCAACCGTCTGCGCCGCCGGCACCACCACGCCCGGCATCGACGTCTCCAAGTGGCAGGGCGCCGTCGACTGGACGCAGGTCGCCGGCAGCCAGCAGTTTGTGATCGCCCGCGTCAGCGACGGCACGTACCTCGACACGTGGTTTGACAGCTACTGGCCAGACATCAAGGCCAACGGCATGATCCGCGGCGCCTACCAGTATTTTGAACCGGCTGAGGACCCGATCGCCCAGGCTGACATCCTGCTGAACAAGATGGGTCCGATGGAAGCGGGCATGTTGCCGCCGACGCTCGACGTGGAAGCGACCGGCGGGCTGACGCCTGCGGAAGTGGAAGCAGCGGTCCAGCAGTGGGTGGACTACGTGCAGGCCAAGCTCGGCGTCGCGCCGGTCGTCTACACGGGCAACTGGTTCTGGGACCCGAGCGTGAACAGCGCGGCGCAGGCCGGCTTGCCGCTCTGGGAATCCTACTACTGCACCAACTGCTGCCCCAAGATTCCCGAGCCCTGGACCGACTGGGTCATCTGGCAATACGACGACAAAGGCACCGTCGCGGGCGTCAGCGGCGATTGCGACATGAACTTGTGGAACGGCGACCTCGCCTCGCTCCAGACTTTTGCCGGCGGCGGCAGCGGTCCAGCCAACGCATGCGGCAACGGCACGTGCGACGCCGCGGAAGACTGCAGTTCGTGTCCCGGCGATTGCCCGTGCGCGAACGGCGAATCGTGCCAAGCGGGCGTCTGCGCCGCGCCCAATTGCCCGGGCTACACCGGCACCGATCCGTGCTGCACAACGGCGAACGCGTGCGGCTACGGCAACGACGGCTATTGCGACTGCGGCGGTTTCTGCACCTGGGAAGCGTCCGACTGCACCGCCGCGCCAGTCTGCGGAGACGGCAGCTGCAACGGCACGGAGGACTGCACGACGTGCGCCACGGACTGCGGCCCGTGTTCCGACGTCTGCGGCGACGGCACGTGCGGTTCGGCCGAGACGTGCAGCAGTTGTCCTGCCGATTGCGGCCCTTGCGCCGGCTACTGCGGCGACGGCACGTGCGGCAGCGGGGAGACGTGCGGCAACTGCGCCACCGACTGCGGACCGTGCGCCAAGGACGCAGGCAGCCTGGACATCTTCCAGTTCGACGCCGGCGGCGGACCGAGCGGCTGCACCGCCGACGCCCAGTGCCCCAACGTCTGCAACGTGGCGACCGGCCAGTGCGTCCAGTGCAACGCCAATTGGGACTGCATCGGCGGCGGTACGTGCACAGCCAACCACACCTGCGTCTCGGTCTGCGGCGACGGCCAGTGCGCCGGCGACGAGTCCAACCAGACGTGCTGCGTCGACTGCCCGTGCTCCACCGGCCTGCAATGCGTCAACGGCGCGTGCGTCGGCGGCGCCGGCTGCAGCGACACGTGCGTCAAGCTGTACAGCAGCGCATGCGTCGGCGGCGCGAGCTACCACACGTGCCAAAAAGGCGTCGGCGGCTGCCTGGGCTGGGATCCGGACAAGAACTGCGCCAGCGGGCTGGTCTGCTATCTGGGCAAGTGCATGACGCAGAGCAGCGTGCCGGACGCCGGCGCAACGGACGTCGGCGAGAGCGACGTCGGCGGCCCTGGCGACACCGGCAGCGGCAAGGATGGCGGCAGCGGCAAGGACGCGATGGCGGACGGCACGGTCGGGCTCGACGTCGTGGCGGACGCGGGCGCGATCGGCGACAGCGCGGGCATCAGCGGCGACGGCAGCAAGTCAGACGTGAAGTACTTTGGCGGCGGGGGCGTGGCCTCATCGGGTTGCACCGCGGGACGGCGTGCAGGCAGCGGCGGCTGGCTCCTGGGCGCGCTGTTCGCGAGCGCGTTGCTCTTGCGTCGGCGCGGCCGCGTTCACCACACGTAGAGTCCAACGCCAATCCACGGAAAGTACACGGGCGAAGCGTGCGGACGGCCAGCATCCGCGTTGGCCTCCAGGATCATCCACGCAAGCGCGAGATCAATGCGCGGCTTGATGCGATCGAGCGCGACAAAGCCCGCGGGCGCGTCGCTCCCCGGCAGCCAGCGCACGCCGGTGGTCCACATCGTGTTGCTGAGCGGATTGCGCGGCAGGACTTCCACGGCGACCGACCAACTGTCGTTGAGAATCTGCTCCACGCCAAAGAAGCTCTGGAACTGCAGCGGGAGATGCGGGAGATCCGCCCCGCCGCTGCATTTGGTCATCGCCGCGCCCGACGTCGTGCCGGTGCTACCTGCAACGCCGCACGCCGCTGTGAAGTGCGCGGATTGCGGCAGGTACGCGTGGTTGTCCAGCAGCCAGGCGCCGAGCGTGACCTGCGTGCCGCTGCTGAAGTGCTTGCCGGCGGTGATCGTGAACAGGTTGAACTGCGCGTTGGCGCCGCCGATGCCCACGAAGCCAGCGCCGCCCAGACCGCTGCCGCCGATGCCCACGCCGCCGCCGCCGCCGATCGCGGTGCCAAAGACGTCGAGCATGTCGTAGGAAATCGCGATGCCGGGCAGCGTGCGGGTTTCTTCCAGCGCGACGAACTTGAGGCCGAGGTCGAAGATGCCAAAAAGTGCGCCGCCGCCACCGCCGCCCGCGACGATCGCGCCGGGCAGGGGCAGGGCGCCGCCGCCGACGGCCGGGACGGGCAGGCCACCGAGCCAAAGGTCGATTTGCAGGCGCCGTGTGATGCCATACGCGGCCCGGACGAGCAGCGCTTCATCGTCGCTGAGGACGAATGCGCCGTCGGGAACCGTGCGCGCGGTGGGCGTGAAAAACAGCCGTTCGTCGGCGCCGCGGCGCGGATACCACTCGCTCTGCTGTGTCGTCATCGCTTTGCCCACGGCGCGTCCAAGGTCGATGCCGGCAGTCCCCGCCAGACTCGCCGGTGCGCCGACCGCCTGCCAACGCGACGCGCCGAGCGCAGCACCGCCATCGGGACCGCGCAGCGTCGCTTCAACTTCCAGCAGCCCGCGATCGGCATTGCGAAAGCCGCCAAACGTCGCCATGCCGCCGAGAATCTGGTCTTCCAGCGACGCTTCCGCGGCCACGGGCGTCTGCGCCTCCGCGATGTGCAGCTCCAGCGTGTACGCCGGCTCGCCGTCATTGGCCATGCGCCAGCCGGCCTTGGGCAGCCCGACGCGCGCGCCGGCCACGAGCTCCGCCGCCATCTGCGAATCCGGCTCCGTCGCCACGACCCGCACCGCCCGCACGCCGTCATACTGCGCGAGCGGCGCCACGCGCGTCTGGCGGACCGCGCCCGTTGCACAGCCAAACAGCAGCAGCGTCGCCATTGCCAGGGCCAGTTTCAGCATCCCGAGTCCTTACGCGGCCGTTTCGGCGAGTTCAGACTCGATCGCCTCGATCCGCAGCGCCAGATCTTCCCATTTCGCCATCGCCGCGTCGACCGCAGTTTGCAGGCTCGCCTGCTCGATCTGCAGGGTCCGCACGCGCTCGCCGTCCGCATAGAGCTCCGGGTCCAATTGCAGCGTCGCGATCGCCCCGAGCCGCTTCTCTGCCGTGGCGATCTCCGCCTCCGTTGCAGTCAAGCGCTCCCGCAGCGGTTTGGTGCGCCGACCCAGTTCATTGCGGCGCTCCGCTTCCTCGCGCTTGCGCGCCTTGTCGTCCGCGCGCGACTCGCCCGTGCCCGCCTGTGCGACCGGTGCCGACGCCCGCCCCGGTTCGCGATCCAGCACCGTTTCGCCGCGCAGCAGCCGTTCAATCACCGCGGGATCGCCGCCGCTCTTGCGGTACAAATACGCGTCATAGTCGCCCGGATACAGCGTCGTCTGCCCGCCCGGCTGCACTTCCAGCACGTGCGTGGCAACCGCGTTGATGAAGTAGCGATCGTGGCTCACAAGCACCGCCGTGCCCGGAAACTCGGAGAGCGCGTCTTCCAGGACCTCGCGGCTCGTCAGATCCAGGTGATTGGTCGGTTCGTCCAGCAACAGGACGTTGGGCTGCCGCAGCACCATCTTGGCCAGCGCCACCCGCGCCTTTTCACCACCGGAAAGCACGCTGATCTTCTTGTCGACCATCTGCCCGGAGAAACGCAGCGAGCCCAGCAGGCTGCGCACCGAGGAGATCGTCGCATCGCTCGCCGCCGCGCGCCGCGCTTCGTCAATGACCGAGCTCGCCGGGTCGAGTTGCTCCAGCTGGTGCTGCGCGTAGTAATCGGTCTTGACGCCCGCGCCGTAGATCAGCTCGCCGCCCTGGATGTCCGTCACGCCCGCGAGGATCTTCAGCAGCGTCGACTTGCCTGCGCCGTTGGGACCGACGAGCGCGACTTTGTCACCGCGCCAAATCGTCGTGCTCAGGTCCGTGTAGACCGTGTTGGCGCCCCACGCCTTGTTCACGTGCTCCAGCCGGATGACTTCCTTGCCCGTCCGCGGCGGCTCGGCAAAGCGCAGCGTGATGCTCGCCGCATCGCCCTCCACGTCCACGTTCTCCAGCTTCGCCAGCATCTTCATGCGCGATTGCGCCTGCTTGGCCTTGCTCGCCTTGGCGCGGAAGCGATCGACAAAGTTCTGCAGATGCGCGCGCTGTTTGTCGACTTTGGCCTTGGCCGCGTCCTGCTGCTCCAGCCGCAGCGCCTTGCCTTCCAGGAAGTCCTCGTAGCCGCCGACGTGCTCAAACACGCCCTTGGGCGTCAGCTCGACGATGTGGCTAGGCACGCGGTTGAGGAAGTAGCGATCGTGGCTGACGGCGACAATCGCGCCTTCATAGTTCTCCAGGAAGGATTCAAACCACGCCAACGACTCGAAATCGAGGTGATTGGTCGGCTCATCCAGAAGCAGCAGATCCGGGGCGAGCACCAGCAGCCGCGCCAGCGCCGCGCGCATCCGCCAACCGCCTGACAGCGCGCCAGCCGGCAGTTCCACCTGCTCGCGCGTAAAACCAAGGCCGCCAAGCGCCTGTTGCGCGCGAATCGGCACGTCCTCGCCGCCCAGACGCTCAAAACGCGTCTGTACCGCGTCCAGATCAGCCAGCGCCTGCTCGGTCTGGCCGTACGCGTGGTCGTGGGCCATGCGCTCGTGGATGCCGGTCAGCGCGTCGCGCGCGGCGATCCAGCCCGGCATGCCGGACAGCACCGCCTGGAGCACCGTTCCTTCGCCGAACTCCTCCATCTCCTGCGCGAGGAAGCCGATGCTGTACTGCTTGGGCCGCACGATGCCGCCCGAATCCGCCGGCAGTTCGCCCGCCAGGATCCGCAACAACGTGGTCTTGCCCGCGCCGTTTGGCCCCACGAGGCCATAGCAGCACTTGGGCTTGATCTGCCATTGGATGTTGGCAAAAAGCGCTTGACGGCCAAACGACTTGGCGATGCTCTGGAGCTGAAGCATGAAGTGACTTTACGGCTTTTGCGGCACGCTGCTTGAGTTGGCCCCGCAGACGCCCACCGACTGCATGCAGTTGTTGCGCGGCGTGCGTGTTTGGGTCGCGACGAAGTTGTCTTTGTTGCTGTTGGTGTCCCAGCCTGCGCCCGCGTAGTACCACGGGGAGAAGAGGGACACCACGTCGTCCGCGCTTACGCCGGGCGCAGGCAGGCGCTTGATGGCGCACGGCTGGGTGGCGTCTGGGCACGCCGGAGCGCCATTGCCTTCGCCGTAGCCCCACATCGTCTGATTCAAGCCCCAGCTCAGCCGATCCAGCACGACGCCGCTGCCGGCCGTGTCAAAGCGGTTCAAGCGCACGACGCCGATTGTCGGATCGAGGCCCCAGGTCAGCCCGGCGACAAAGTCCGGACCGGGCAGCTTGCTATCGTACGTGCTGGGCGCGACGAGGAAGTACGCGTGCGCATGAATCACACCCGTCAGCGGCTTCTTGGTCAGGTCCACGTCCGTCGCCTTCAGCATGTTGCCCACGGTTGAATAGCGGTACGTGATGTACAGGTTGTCCAGCACGATGTCCTGGTTGCTGCGGTTGTAGAGCATGATGTACTCGTTGGCCGCCGCTGCGAGCGTGCCGCCGCTGGCTCCCGTCGAGGTCGGGCCTTGCGGGCTGACTTCCGCGATGACCAAGCCGCTCGGGTCGCACACGGGCGTCGCCAGCGCGGTGTTGCAGGAGAAGCCGCCGCCGGATGTCGCGCTCTGGAGGTTGCACAAGCCGCCGCACTGCGGGTCGGCGCACTTGCCGCCGTCGGTGCCGGTGAACGGACACAGGAGGCCCTTGGAGCACATGCCGCCACACGCCGGTTCAAACTGGCCGGACGCCAGGGATTGCGCGCCGGTCGTGTCCTGCTCAAACCAGTCCTTGTCGTCGGCGTCCGTGTCCAACGCGTTGCCGGCGAGGCAATGCAGCCCGCCGGGTGCCATCGTCTCGGAGTAGTCAGCGCTCATGGACTTGCGCTCCAGCGAGTCGCCGGGCGTGACCGCCGTGGCGGCCATGTAGCTCGCGTTGGCGCCGTTGCTGTAGGAGAGCGCGTTGCCCCAGCCGACCGTGTCCAATTCCACGTCCGTCCGCGGATCCCACAGCCGGAGCGCGCTGCCCGCCGGATCCAGGCCCATCGATCCAGCCAGCACGGCATCCACGCCGCCTTCAGTCAGCGCATACGCCTGCGTCGCGACGGTGTAGTAGCGATGCGACGGCAGCGTCAGGCCCGCGGGCAACTGGAACAGCAGCGTCCACGGATCGGCAGGCGTGGCCGTCGCCACCTTGCGCTGGATCGCGAACCCGCTCAGGTCGATCGGCTGCGCGCTGGCGTTGTACAGCTCCACAAACTGCAAGTTGGCGTCCAGTTGGCCACCCGGCAGGACCTCGGAGAAGAGCAAGCCCGGTTGGTTCGGGATGCAGGTCTGCACGTCGCCGTTGCAGAACTTGCCGCTGCCGCAGCCCACCGCGCACTTGACGTCGTCGATGCACGATTCCGACGCGGCGTTGAAGTTGCAGATCATGGGCAAAGGCGCTGCGGGGCAGTTGCCGCCGCACGCAGGTTCATACACGCCGGACTTCTTGGTCTGCGGATCGGGGGTCAAGCGCACGACGTAGTTGTCGTTCGGCATCGCGCCTTCCGTGTAGTCGTTGCCGGCCAGCCATTCAACGTGGTGATACGCCATCGTGTCCGCCGAGCTGGTCTCGTCGGCTTTGCGCTCCAGCGAATTGGCGGAAGACGCTTTGGCCAGCGTCAGCGGCGTGACGTCCATGCCCAGGTCCGTGCAGCCGCCCGCGTCCAGGCACAGGCGATCCTGCACCAGCCCAGTCACGCCGTCGCGCAGGCGAATCTGCCCCACGTTGATGGTCAGCGCGACGCCGTATTGGTCAAAGATCTGCACGCCCTTGCTGTCGACCTGCGCCGCGTGGCGGAAATCGAGCGCCGAGGAGATGACGTCCGGCGCTTGGCCGCCGGTGACCGTGGCGCTGTGGCCGAACAACAGGTAGCCGTGCGCGGCAATGACCGCGCCGGTGTCCGTGCCCGCGAGCTTGGTCCAGCCGATGCCGACCGCCGGCTTGGCTTCCGCGACTTCGATCGCATACGACGGAATGCTCACGTCGTTCACGGTCGGATTGTGGATCTCGATCCAGTCGTCGCTCGCGTCGTTGGGCGCGCCGAGGTAAAGCTCGCTGATGACGATCGGCTTGGTGGCGAACACGCACGACGGAATCGCCTCGTTGTTGCACTTCGCCAGCGGTCCGCAGTCGCCATTCGGGTTGTTGACGTGCGTCGGTCCGTTCACCGCGTCGCAGGAATCCAGCGTGCACGGGTTGGCGTCGTCAAAGCTCAACAACTTGCCCGTGCACGTGCTGCCGATGCAGACGTCCTGTTTGGTGCACTGGTTGGCGTCATCGCACGTCTGCGACGTCAGTCCGGAGTGTTGGCAGCTCCCCGGCGGTTTCAACGGGTCGATGCCGCCGGCTTTCTGGCACTCGTCGGTGGTGCAGACGTTGCCGTCGTCGCAGTTCTTGTCGCCGCCGCCCTGGCACAGGCCGTTGCTGCAGGTTTGGCCGACGATGCACAAATCGCCGCCCTGGCACGGGTTGTTGTTTGTCGCCTGGATGCAGGCGTACTTCTTGGTAATGGAATCAAACGAGGTGCTCGCGGCGTCGCACGTGCTTGTGTAGCAAACGGCGTTGCTGGCGGGCTTGCAGTCCTTGGCCTTGTTGGGGACGCATTTACCGAACATGCAGCTGTCCTGACCGATGTTCACTGAGCCGTCCGCGAGCTTGACGTCTTCGCCCGTGCACGGGTTGCCGTCGGTGCACGCGGAGCCATTGACCGCGGAGAAGTGCTTGCAGCCAACTTTGGGATCGCACGAATCGACGGTGCACGGATTGTTGTCCTCGCAGTTCGGCGGCGTGCCCGCGCATTTGCCCGACGTGCAGGTCGGCGCAAGTTGGCACTTGTCGTTCAGCGTGCACGTCGTGCCGTCGTCGATGGCCGGGTGCGAGGAGCAGCCTTGCGCGCCCTGCGCGGGATCGCACGCGTCGTCGGTCGTGCAGTCGTTGCCGTCGTCGCATTTGTTCAGCGTGCCCGTGCAGTTGCCGGCGAAGCAGGCGTCGGCCGTGGTACACCAGTTGTCGTCCGAGCAGGTCACGCCGTCGGGCTTGTTGGGCTGATTGCAGCCGCCGGTCGTGGGATTGCAGGAATACGTGTGGCACGGCGACTTGGTGACGCTCGCACACGGATCGGCCGGCGCCGTGCCGGTCAGCGTGCACGACTGCGTCGAGGAACACGCGTGCGGAGCTTGGCACTTGTTGGTGTCGAGTTTCTTGCAGTCCGCGTCGGTCGTGCACTGGCAGAACAGTTTGCCCGTTGCGTCAAAGGCGTTGCCCAGACATTGGCCCAACGTGCACTTGTCGCCCTGCGTGCACGTGTTGCCGTCGTCGCACGCCACGGAATTGAACGGGTGAATGCAGCCGACGATCGGCGAGCAGAAGTCGTTGGTGCACAGATCCGCGTCGGCGCAATTGGCGGTCGCCGTCTTGACGCACTTGCCGCCGCCGTCGCAGTGGTCGCCCGTCGTGCAGACGTTGCCGTCGCTGCACTTCGTCGTGTTGTCGGCATAGGCGAATTGGCATGTGCCCGAGGCCTCCTCGCACGCGTACGTCTGGCACGCGGTGTTGGCGGCCTTGGAGCACTTCACGACCGTCGTCGTGTCCAGCACGCACTTGGTCGCGCTGCAATGGAAGGTGCCGCCGCACTTGGTGTTCAAGCTGGCGCAGTCGTCGTCCACGGCGCATCCGCACATCGCCGGGTCGAGCGCGCCCTTGGCGCATGAGCCAAAGCTGCAGTAGCCGTCGCCGGTGCACAGGTCACCGTCGTCGCACGGCGCGGCGTTGTTTGTGTACTTGCAGCCGGCGCCGCTGGCCAAATCCTTGCCGGGGACGCAACTGTCGTCGGTGCACGGGTTGCCATCGTTGCAGACAAGCGGCGCGGAGAGGCAGGCGCCGTCCAGGCACAAGTCCGGGTAGGTGCAGACGTTGCCGTCATTGCACGGTGACACGTTGTTGCGGTTCACCGGTGTGCACTTGCCGGTCGTCGGATTGCAGACGTTGGTCTGGCAGGGCAGGCCGAGGTCGGCGCACGGCGGCGTCACGGTCGTCAGGTCGAGGATGCACGCGTTGTTCGAGCAGACGTGCTTGCCGTCGCACGCGTTCGGGCTGTCCTGGACGGCGCAATCGGCGTCCACTTTGCAGTCGCAGATGTTTTTGTTGCCAGGTTGGCAGACCTTGCCCACGCAGCCGTCGCCGACCGTGCACGAATCGCCGTCGCTGCACGCCGAGCCGGCCTTGGCCGAGTCGTGCTTGCAGCCGCCCGCGGTCGGAAGCGCGGGGACGCAGGAATCCAGCGTGCACGGGTTGCCGTCTTCGCAGTCCTTGGCGATGCCGAGGCAGCTGCCGGCGTTGCAGACGTCATTGACCGTGCACTGGTTCTTGTCGTCGCATGCGGTGCCGTTTTCGGCCGGCAGGCTGGCCACGCACGCGCCGATCTGCGTCGCGGGGTCCACAAGGCAAAGGAACTTCGCCGCGCACGGGCTCGACGGCACCACGCCGCAATCGCTGTCGATTTTGCAGCCGACGACGGTGATGCCCGTGTCGGTCGCCGCATCCACGTCCGGCGCATCCACGCCCACGTCCACATCGTCCGCATCGGAGCCCGCGTCCACGTCGTCGATCGCGTCCGTCAGGTCCGTGGCGTCGTCCACGTCGTCGGTCGGCACGTCTTCGTCGGTCGGCTCATCTTCCAGATCCGGCCCCGTGTCCTTCGTATCCTTCGTGTCTTTGGTGTCCTTGGTATCCTTGGTGTCCTTGATGTCGACCACGTCTTCCACGTCGTCGATCACATCGGATTCGTCGGTCGTTTGGTCCACGTCATCGGTGCCCGGATCTTCTTCCGCGGTGTCGGCCGTCTTCTTGCCAAAAAGCGCGCTCAGCTGTGTGCAAGCGGTCGCGCTTGTCAGCGACGCCAGCAGCGCAGAAGTACACAGCAAACGCAGGATCGACGGGGAGGACAGGCGCATGGTTTCGCTCCGGGTACTCACGGGTGAGTTCAACCCACGTTAGAATACCGGTTTGCCTGCCCTTGCGGCAAGGAGATTGCCGCGCTTGCGCCAAAGCAAGGTGCAACTTACCCTATGCGGCCGCCCAATAGGCTCGGGCCAGGAATCAAACGATGTGGCAGAAGTGGATCGCCAAGGCCTTTGGCACCAAAAACGACCGTGAATTGAAGAAGATCCGCCCGATTGTCGAGCAGATCAACGCGTTGGAGAGCGTGATCCAGGCGCTGGACGACGACGGCTTGCGCGGCAAGACCGCCGAGTTCAAGGCCAAGCTGGCCAACGGCGCGACGCTGGATGACATCTTGCCTGACGCTTTTGCCGTGACGCGTGAAGCGGCTCGGCGGCGGCTGGGTCAGCGTCACTACGACGTGCAGCTGATCGGCGGCATTGCCTTGCACAAGGGCATGATTGCGGAGATGCGCACGGGTGAAGGCAAGACGCTGGTCGCGACGCTGCCCGCGTACCTGAATGCGCTCGCGGGGCGCGGCACGCACGTGGTCACGGTCAACGACTACCTGGCGCAGCGCGACTGTGAGTGGATGAGCCAGGTCTACAACTACCTGGGCTTGACCACGGGCGTTGTCACGACGTCGACGCCCAACGGCTGGCAGCGCCAGCAGGCGTACCGCGCGGACATCACGTACGGCCAGAACAATGAACTGGGCTTTGACTATCTGCGCGACAACATGAAGTTTTCGCTGGATCAGTACGTGCACCGCTACCTGCCCAACGCGACGGGCAAGGCCAACGAGAAGCTGCTGCCGTTTGCGATTGTCGACGAAGTGGACTCGATCCTGATCGACGAAGCGCGCACGCCGCTCATCATTTCCGGCAACACCGACGACAGTCCCGAGCCGTACATGAAGGCCAACGTCGTCGTCCAGCTGCTCAAGCGCGATCTGGACTACGCGATCGACGAGAAAGCGCACTCCGTGACGCTGACCGAATCGGGCGTGGATCGCGTGGAAGCGCGGCTCAAGGTCGGCAATCTGTACGACGCGGAAAACATGCCGTGGCTGCACTTTATCAACGCGGCGCTCAAGGCCCACACGCTGTATCGCAACGGCGTGAACTACCTGATTGAAGACGGCAAAGTCATCATCATCGACGAGCACACGGGTCGCAAGATGCCGGGCCGCCGCTGGTCGGACGGCATTCACCAGTCGATCGAGGCCAAAGAAGGCGTGCAGATCCAGCAGGAGACGCAGACGCTGGCGACGGTGACTTTCCAGAATTATTTCCGCATGTACGAGAAGCTCTGCGGCATGACCGGCACGGCGGAGACGGAAGCGGAGGAGTTCGGCAAGATCTACAACCTCGACGTCCTGGTCATTCCGACCAACAAGCCGCGCAAGCGCCTGGACCACGACGATGTGATCTACAAGACGGAGCGCGCCAAGTTCAAGGCGGTGATCAACGACATCGCGACGGCGCACGAGAAGGGCCAGCCGGTGCTGGTCGGCACGATTTCTGTGGAAAAGAGCGAGTTCCTGAGCCATCTGCTCACCGAGCGCGGCATCGAGCACAACGTCCTGAACGCCAAGCAGCATGCCCGCGAGGCGGAGATCGTCGCGCAGGCCGGTCGCTTTGAGTCGGTGACGATTTCCACGAACATGGCCGGTCGCGGCACGGACATCTTGCTGGGCGGCAATCCGGAACTTCTGGCGCGCCAGCTGACCTTTGGCCCCGGCAAAGTGCATGAGCATTTTGACGAAACCAATGAGGACTATCTGGCCGCGATGGAACGGTTCCGCGGCGAGTGCGCTGACGAAAAGCAGCGCGTTCTGTCCGCCGGTGGCCTGTACATCATGGGTACGGAACGGCACGAGAGCCGGCGCATCGACAATCAGCTGCGCGGTCGCGCGGGGCGTCAGGGCGATCCGGGCGAGAGCAAGTTCTTCCTGTCGCTGGACGACGACCTGATGCGCGTGTTCGGCGGCGATCGCGTGCGCAAGATTATGGAATGGCTGAAGATTCCGGAGGACGAGCCGATCGTCGACCGCATGGTCTCCAAGGCCATTGAGGGCGCGCAAAAACGCGTGGAAGGCCAGCACTTTGACGCCCGCAAGAGCGTGCTGGAATACGACGACGTGATGAACCTCCAGCGCAAGGCGATCTACGCGTTGCGGCGGCGGACGCTGGCGGTGGACAACACGCTGGAGCTCGTCACGGATGCCATCGCCAACGTGGTGCTGACGCTCGTGGACAAGTTCTGCCCGCAGGGTCAGAACCCGCTGGACTGGAACCTGGAGCCGCTGGAAGACGCGGTGTTCCAGCTGACCAACCTCGATCTCGATCTGGGCGAAGTGCAGCGGAACTACGACGGGCTTGTGCGGTCGCTTTCGACGACGCTGCGCGATGAGTTCATCGAGCGGCGGGACGCGCAGATCAGCCGGATTGCCGACAGCATGACGCCGGAGCGCGGGGACGACGAGGACGAGGACCAGGAAGTCGTCGACGAAGCGGAGCTGGCCAAGAACGCCGAGAAAGAGTGGATCGTCGTCGAGCGCCAGCTGTATCTGGAGCAGATCGACACGCATTGGCGCGAACATCTGAAGATCATGGACGGCCTGAAAGAAGGCGTGTACCTGGAAGCGTACGCCCAGAAAGACCCGAAGCTGATCTACAAGAAAGAAGGCTACGAACTGTTCCGCCAGATGATTGAACGCATCGAGGCGGATCTGACGCGCGCGCTGTACCACGTGGAAGTGCAGGGCCGGCGCGAGATCGACAAGATGGCGGCGGAAGCGGAAGTGAAGCGGCTGCGCGCGGCGAAGGCGATGCGCGAGCAGCACGACGTGGAAAGCTTGCACGACGAGGCTTCGCATACCCAGCAGGCCGCCCCGAACACGGGCGATCAGGCGCGGATGCAGGCGCTGGCGGCACAGAAGGCCGCGCAACTGCGGGCGCTGCAGGCGGCGTCCCAAGCGCACGGCGAGGCCGAGAGCGACGACGATGACGCGGCGGAGACGCTGGCGGCGCCGGCGGAGCAGCAGAAAGTGGAGACGTACCGGCGTGCCCAGCCGAAGATCGGCCGCAATGATCCGTGCTGGTGCGGCAGCGGCAAGAAGTACAAGAAATGCCACGGCGTCGGCGAGGAAGAGGCGGGCGCGCCGGGCTGACCGGACGTGCATCCGCGGTCGCCGCAGTTGGCCATCGACCCGAGGCATCTCATGGCACTGCGCCCCATCGATCTGTCCGAACCCTTGAGCTTGACGAGCGCAGTCGCGGTTGCCAATCGCGAGGCGCTGCCCCACCTTGGGCCAACGGGTCGCACGCGGG
The DNA here is from genome assembly GCA_903842345.1 of uncultured Myxococcales bacterium. GTDB lineage: Bacteria > Myxococcota_A > UBA9042 > UBA9042 > UBA9042 > CAIYBN01. The sequence continues at coordinate 103,447 of CAIMLR010000036.1, read as the reverse complement.
TTGCGCGGGCGCGCGCGGTCGTGGATGCGTTCCTGCGTGAACACGACGTGCCGCGGTATGGCATCAACACCGGTTTTGGCGCGCTCGCGGAAGTTGTCATTCCGATTGAGCAAGTTGAAGCGCTGCAGGTCAATCTGCTGCGTTCGCACGCCGTCGGTGTTGGCGCGCCGCTGGATGCCGAAATCGTCCGGGCGGTGGTGCTCTTGCGCGCGGCCGTGCTGGCCAAGGGCCATTCCGGCGTGCGGCCGGAGCTTGTGGACGCGCTGTGTGCGCTGCTGGAACACGACGTGCTGCCCGTGCTGCCGTGCCAGGGATCGGTCGGTGCCTCGGGCGATCTCGCGCCGCTCGCCCATTTGGCGCTCGTGCTGATCGGCGAAGGCGAGGCGATGTTTCGCGGTGAACGGCTGCCAGGTGCGGAGGCGCTGCGGCGTGCCGGGCTGGCGCCCATCAAGCTCGGCGGCAAGGAAGGCCTGTCGCTCATCAACGGCACGCAGGTCATGACGGCGATCGGCCTGCTGGCCTGGTCGCGCGCGCAGAACCTGCTGAAGACGGCGGACATTGTCGGCGCCATGACCGTTGAAGCGCAGTTGGGCTCCGTGCGCGCCTTTGACCCGCGCATCGTCGCGGTGCGGCCGTATCCGGGCGCGATTGAAACCGCCCAGAATCTCCGCGAACTGTGCCACGACAGCCCGCTCATCGCGTCGCACGCCGGGCCAAACTGCCACAAGGTGCAGGATCCGTACTCGTTGCGGTGCATGCCGCAGGTCCATGGCGCGGTGCGCGACGCCATCGCGTTCCTGCGCCGCACGCTGGAGATCGAGGTCAACGCCGTCACGGACAACCCGCTGATTTTCCCCGATGACGACGACGACTCCGCGAGCTCGGTCATCGTCTCCGGCGGCAATTTTCACGGTCAGCCGGTCTCGCACGCCTGCGACACGGCGCGGTCGGCGCTCACGTCGTTGGCGTCGATGGCGGAGCGGCGCATCGAGCAGCTCGTCAACCCGGCGCTGTCGTCCGGCCTCCCGGCGTTCCTCGCGCGCAGCTCGGGCCTCCACTCCGGCTTCATGATTGCGCAAGTCACCGCCGCGGCGCTCGTCAGCGAGTGCAAGGGCCTGTCGATGCCGGCGTCGGTCGACAGCATCCCGTCGTCGGCCAATCGCGAGGATCACGTGAGCATGGGGCCGATCGCCGCGCGCCGCCTGACGGACGTTGTGGAAGCGGCGGAGCGCGTGTGCGCCATTGAGCTGCTGTGCGCGGGCCAAGGGCTCGATTTGCGCGCGCCGCTCGGTCCGGGCGTGGGTACGCGGGCGGCGTGGCTTCGGCTGCGGCAGGACGTGGCGCCGCTGGGCGATGACCGCGTGCTCTACCCCGATCTGGAAGCTGCGACGCGCCTGGTGCGTTCAGGCGCCATCGTCGCAGCGGTTGAAGCGGCGCTCGGCCATACCCTGCACTAACCCACGGAGCATCCCATGACCTGGTGGCCCTTGCCGGCGCCTCTCGTGCTGGCATCGACGTCCAAGTACCGGCAGGCGCAGCTGCAGCGCCTCGGCGTGGCGTTCACCGCTTTTGCGCCGCCCTATGCGGAGGATGCCGTCGCCGGTCTGGATCCGCGTCAGCTCATCGACCACCACGCGCGGCAAAAGGCGCTGGCGACGCGGTTGGCGCATCCTGACAAGTCGGCGTGGATTCTCGCGGCGGATCAGGGTGTTGTGCTGCAGGATAACGCGGGCGCGCGTCTGCTGGGCAAGCCGCATACGGCCGAAAACGCGGTGCAGCAGCTGCTGGAGATGGCGGGAAAGACGCACGAGCTGCGCACCCACGTGGTGCTGGACGTGCCGGGCCACCAATGGGAGGAAACCTCGGTCGCGCAGGTGCGGGTGCGGCCGCTCAAGCGGGCGGAGGCGGAGGCCTACGTGGCGCGCGACAAACCGCTGGATTGCGCGGGAAGCTACAAGATCGAGTGCGCCGGGCCGTGGCTGTTTGACGCGATCCAGACCGACGATCCGACGGCGATTGAAGGCCTGCCGTTGATTGCGGTCGCGCGGTTGCTGCGGATGGCGGCGGGCTGACTACTGCGGGACGGTCAGCACGGGCGCTTTGCGCACGCCGCGCTGATAATACACGAGCACTTCCTTGGGCAGAACGACGTACACAACGCCCTTGCGATTGCGCATGGACATCCGCTTGCCCGGTTCGTTCTCAAACAGCGTGCCGTTGAGCACCGTCTGGTCCTTGTTCTTCAACAGGATCTGGTCGTCGTTCTCCAAGCCGACCGGCTCCTTGCCCGCGGCCCACTGGACCTTGGCAATTTCCGGAAACTGGATGAAGCGGAGCTCGCCAAAGCGCGAGACCACGTAGCCATCCTGGTTCTTGGCGATGACGTCCCCGAGCTGCGTCTTGCCGTCGGGCAGAATCAGCTTGTCGGACTTCTCCGGGCAATTCGGGCACACGGTCTGCACGTTGGCGAACGGCCGATAGGCGGGCAGCAACACGGCTGCGGCCAGAAGCATCACGAAGAACGACAGGCGATTGCGGGTCATCAAAACTCCAACGTGCCGGCGCACAAGCCGCTGGAGCATGGTAGCACGATGTTGTGGCGCATCCAACTTGCCCGGCGCGGACAACAAAAGCGTCGTGTGCGACGAGAGTTTTCGTCTGACCCCTTGCGCGGCGCGTCAAACGCATTACTTTGCGCGGACGCCGTTTCTGGCGCGAGGGTGACTATGCACGCGTTCATCGAGACAACCCTACGCACTGCATTCCCCGGCGCGGAAATGCGGGTGACCGACACCACGGGCGGCGGCGACCACTTTGAGGTCGAAATCGCTGCCCCGCAGTTTGCCGGTCACAGCATGATTCAACAGCACCGGATGGTGTACGACGCTCTGGGCGACCGTGTCGGCGTGGAAATCCACGCGCTGGCGCTCAAGACCCGCGTCCTCGCCAACTAACCAAGACCAATGCAGTAAGGAGTGTGCCATGCGTGATGTCAACGCTGAGATCGATCAGCTCGTCAAATCCAACCCGGTCGTCCTCTTCATGAAGGGCACCGTGAGCTTCCCGATGTGTGGCTTCTCCGCACGCACCGCGGAAATTCTCAAGGCCTGCGGGATGTCGACGGCGCAGATCAAGTCCGTCAACGTCCTGGAAGATGCCGACATCCGCGAAGGCGTGAAGATCTACGGCAAGTGGCCGACGATTCCGCAGCTCTACGTCAACGGCCAGCTCATCGGCGGTTGCGACATCGCGATGGACATGTTCCAGAGCGGCGAGCTTGCCCCGCTGATTCAGGGCGCGCTGAACGCGCACTAGAGCGCCGGTCAGAACGCTAGTCCGCCTTCGCCAGCACTTCCTGATACAGCTGCCACAGCGCCGCGCCCGCGTGCTCGACACGGGACGCCACGTCCGCATCCAGACGGCCGCGCGCCAGCACTTCACCCATCACGCGCGCGAGGTCGGCGGCGTCGCGGTTGCGGAAGAGATCCGCGTACGCAGGCCGCGACACGACGTCTGACGCCAGCACCGGGGTGCCGAGCATCGCGGATTCGTGCACCGAGAGCGCGTCCCCATCGGTGTTTGTCGCGCGCACCGTCGCGTCCGCCATCGCGAACAGCGGCGCCAGCGACGGCAAATCCTGCACAAAAACGAAGCGATCAGCCAGCCCGCGCTGCGCGAGGTCCTTCTCCAGGATCTGCATGCGGGCGCGGTCATGCACAGCCGTGATGCAGAAGATCGCGCCGATGCCCGGATGCGAATCCCGCAGCGCGTCGATGGCCGCAATCAGCAGATCCACGCCGTACTTGTCTTCATCCTTGAACGTCGCGACCGCGCCATTGCCGACAATCAGCGGCGAATGCGCCGCCGCGAACGCCAGCACGGCCGGTGGCAGGAGCGCGCGATCCAGCTCGGCGGCCGACGGCGGCAGGAACGCACCGATGAGCCGCGTGCGCTGCGGATCGGCACCAATCTCCGTGTGCAGGTGCTCGAGCAGCATGGGATTGTCGGCGATGAGCACGTCGGCGCGACGGAGCGCTTCATGGACAAGCGGCCGGACAAGGTGCGGAATCGTCGTGAAGTGCGCCTCGCCGTGGATCGTGACGACCGTGCGCAGCGGCGCGGTGCCAAAAGCCCGCGGATGCAACCGCAGCCAGCCCAGCAGCGCCGTAATGCGCCAGCGGTAGACGTGCAGGTGGATGAGATCGGGCTGGAACGCGCGGATCTGCCGGAGCGCCGGGATGACGCCGTTGCGGGACGGCACGATGTCCGGATCGGCGACCGAAGACGCCGCCACGCCGCGCGAATGGGTATTGGCCAGTCGGACGACGGCGCCTTGCGTACGCAGCCACGCGAGCAGACGCGTGCAGTGCGCCTGGATGCCGCCGTAGGGCGGCGGTGCTTCGCCAAAAAGGAGGATGCGCGGCGACGGATTCACGGTTTTACGCCTTCGGGCAGGGGCGGCAGGTGCGCGTCATTGCGGATCAAGACCACCATCGCCTCGCCCACGGAACTGTGCACGTGCGGCACGTGCAGGCCGATTCGATCCAGGAACGGCGGCCACTGATTGGCCACCTGCAGGACGCGATAGCCGGGCACGTTCCCCGCCGCCACGTCCTGGAAAAATGTCTGGCCGCCCGCCGCCCGCCGTTCCTGCACGACGACCTGGACTCGCTCACCCGACCGCATGGCGTGCGGCACGAACTCGCTGACGAACGGCGCGGGCAGGACGATCGCATCCGGGCGCGTGTTCGGCAAGTCCGTGAGGTCGCCTTGAAGCTCCTTGACGCCCAGCAGCGGGTTGCGCTGGTCGACCGCCTGGGGCCCGAGCCGCGTCACGTCCAGTTGCGCCACCGCCGTCCGTCCCCAGCGCGGCTGCGACACCACGGGACCTGCGATCCGGATCCGCGTCTGTGCCGGCAACTGCGCCAGCCAGTCCTCGACCGGCCGCCGCGCGTCGGTCCACTGCGCGACTTGGACGGTCAGGGTGTGCGCGAGCGCCCAGAGCCACAGCAGCGCAACGCCTTCGCGCGCCACGGCGCGATAGCGGCCAATCAGCGCTGCCGCACCGACGCCCGCGTATGCCGCCAGCCAGAAACCCGTGGGCAGGGCGAAACGGTGGCCGATGCGCCCGACGACGAGCGTGAAGCACGTGATTTGGCTGACGGCGAGCCAAAGCGGCAGGAACCGCGTGGCCGTGGCGCTGCGCAGCGCGACCAGAAGCCCGGCGAGCACCAGCAACAGGACGGGCAGCGGCCACCACTCGTCGGGCGTCGCGATGGCCAGGTCGCGCAGATTTTGCAGGACGCCGGTCACCGTGGCCTCATAGCTGCGCCAATCCTGGCTCGCGTGACCGGTCAGCGTGTGCAGCCGATTCAGAAAGCCCGGCGGATTCCACAGCGCGCCGCCGAACGCCGCCAGCCCCAGCGCGCCCCACAGAAGCCCCTTGCCGAGCAGCCGCCAGTGGTCGCGACCCGCGGCCAGCGCGCCCGGGCGCAGAAGCGGCCAGACGATCAGCAGCAGCGGACCCGGCAGGAGCCACGCCGCGTACGCCTGGTCCTTGGTCGCGATCGAAGCGGCAAGCAGCAGTGCAAAAGCCCGATAGTCGCGCCACGCACCGGTGTCCACAACGTCCAGCAGCCGATCGGCCGCCAGCGCCATCCAGCAGAGGTACGGGCCATCCAGGTTTGTCGTCCGCCCGTAGTACGCAAACGAGAGGTTGGCCATGGCAAAAAGCACGGCCCACGTCGCCGCGCGGCGGTCAAAAAGCCGCGCCGTGATCCGCGCCAGCGCAGCCAGCGCCACGACGCTCATGAGCACGGACAGCAGCTTTGCGGTCAAGTGGACCGCGGTCATCGTCGGATAGCCGAGCACGTGGTGCAGGATCGCGTCGGGCGTCCACGCTGGCGCCGTCAGCGCGCTCACCACCAGCACCGGCAGGTTCAGAACGCCCAGCAACAGGTTGTGGAGCAGCGGGTACGTGTGACCGTGGCCCGGCGGCAGGTTGAGCGCGATCCCGGCGAAGAAGTCGCGGGGCGCCACGCCGTCGTTTTCCCATTCAAACGAGCACGGCAGATCCCAGCCGATGCCCGTCAGCTGCAGGACGACGTGGAGCGCCAGCAGCCAGCGCAGGGCGCGCCAATCATCGGGCAAAAAACGCGCACGCCACGCTCCCGTCAGCTGCTGCAAACGGAGGCGTGGCGCGCGCATCAAAGGCGAAATCTGCGAAATTACTTGGCAGCGCCCGCGTCAATCCACGCGGCGACGGCGGCCAACTCGGCCGTGGTGTACGGCGTGCCGCCGGACGGCATTTTGCCGGTGTCGGCGCCACCGCACGTCGTGGCGGTCGGATTCAGGCGAATCCACAGCGAGCTGTTGGCGTGATCGCCGGCCTTGACGCGGAGGGTCGGGCCGCAGACGCCGTCGGCAGTGCCCGAGGTCACGAGCGCCGCGTAGGCGGTGTCCTGCGCGCTCAGGTCCAGCTTGCCGCTGAACTTGGCGTCCTTGGTCGTGTGGCAGCCGCTCGCCGCGCACGTCGCCGCCATCTTCGGGTAGATCGTCGAGAAGCTGACGCCGCTCGTCGTGTCCGTGCCAGCCGTGGTGTCCGTGCCGGTGGTCGTGTCCGTCGAGGTGTCGCTGCTGGCGGCATCGCTGCCCGCGCCGGTGTCTTCAGTCGTGCCGGTGTCGGTGGTGCCGCCGCTCGACGACGTCGTGCTGCCGCAGCCGCTGGCGATGAGGGCGACCGTCAGGACGGCGCCGGTGAGGGCAAGGCGGAGGAAGGACAGGGTGCGCATGGTGAGCTCCAGAGTTCATGGGGGAAGGACAAGAAATTGTCGGCGGGCAGCGAGTAGCCACCGCCAACCGTGCTTTTTAGGGGTTTCCGCGCGGCGCTTCAAGAATTCCGTCAGAAGTTCACAAAACTTTGCCAGTTGCCCCCGACCGTCCGCGGCAAGGTGCCTCGCAACGGCATGAAAATGTGCTGATTCGCTTGGAAAAGCACGACGCGATCAGAAAAGCGCGAAAAGCTGTCCTGTCAACTGCGTTTACTGCGGCTCGACCGGACCGGCGGCCCAATTGCGCCACCGCGGCAGCCACAGTTCCTCGGCCAGAATGCGCAGCGTCGCCGCGACCGGAACCGCCAGCACCAGGCCGGCAAAGCCCGCGACGGCGCCGCCGACGGTCAGCGCCACAATCATCGTCAGCAGATCCAACTCAACGGCGTCACCGACGATGAGCGGATTGAGCACCGATTCCGCGATCTGGCCGACCGCGTAAACGCCGAGAACGCCGAGCAGCCAGCCCCAGCCGTGCGCGCCGGTCGCGCATTCAATGGCGCTCATGAGCAGCACCGGGACCAACGCGAGCACGTTGGCCAGCGGCACCAGCGTGAGCGCGCCGATCGCCAAGCCCGCGAGGATGCCGAGGCGAACGCCCAGCAAGGCCCAGCCGATCGCGGTGATTGCGCCGACAATGGCGCAGACCACGACGCGGCCGCGGACAAACGCGCTGATCGATTCGCCGATCCGGCCGAGAATGCGCAGCCAATGCGCCCGCTGCGCCTGCGGGACGTAGTGCGGCAGCGAGGCTTGCCAGCGCGGCAGCGCCAGCAGCAACAGGAAAGCGTAGAGCGGCGTGAGAATCGCCGTCACCGCCAAGCCAAAGAGCGCCATCAGCACGTCGCCCACGGAACCCAGCACGCGCATGCCCACGTCGCTGGCGGCCGACAGCTGTGGCCCGGAAAGCAGCTTGACCACGCGCTCACGCGACAGCGCTTGCTGCACCGCCCGCCGCGCGCCGCGCAACACGCCATTGCGGTCCAGCCAGCCGATCGCTTGGCCGACGCTGCTCGCGCGATCGCGCTGCAGGAGCCGGAGCCGCCGGGAATAGCCGGGCTCCAGTCGGCCATCGCCGTCGCGATCGCCGACAACCTCCGCGAGCGTCTGATCGCGACTCGGCGCCGGCAAATCGCGCAGCAGCCGCACCGTCTCGACGGGCGCGCCGTGCGCCTGAGCCTCGCTCGCCAGCCGCGCGCCCTGCCATTGCGTCAGGTCCGGATCGGCGTAGCTGCCGTAGTCCAGCGGGTGGTCCACGGTCGCCATCGCGGCGCCGCCTTCGCCCGTCACCGCCACGGTCCAGTGCCGCGCTTCGGCGATCATCATCGGCACCGCGATCGCCGCCAGCACGCCAAACACCAGCACAACGGCGCCCAGCGCCAGCGCGATCGCCCGCACGCGGGACCGGACGCGCGGCGTCCACCGCTCGACCATCGGCGCGAGCACCAGCGACAGCACGGCGCCCAGCACCAGCGGGAGCAGCACGCCGGAGAGCCACCAGCACAGCGCGGCAACGCCGGCCAGCAGCGCGAGGGTCATCAGGTTCGGCGTCTTGGTCGGCATCGGCAGCACACCTTGGCGCACGCGCCGGGGAACTTACGGATAGAGCAGCACTTTCTGGCGTCGCACGGCGAAGAGCGCAAGTTCCGGCTGCCAGCTCTCCTCGATCTTGCGCCAGTCCACGCCCTCTTTCAGCGCTGTCAGCACGCGCTCCGTGCCCCAGACGCGGCCAAATTTGCCCACGTCCTTGATCTGCATTTCTTCCGGGAACAGCTTGTACAGGTTGTGCAGGATCGCCAGCGCGGTCTTGAGCGGCTTGAAAATCCGCGGATTGGTCAGCACCAACTGCACGCCGTGGACCAGCTTGCCGGAGAACTGCGCCCCGGCGCGCGGCTTCCAGCTCATCGGCCGGAACAGCACGCCCGGCAGGTTTTCCGCGCGCAGGCAGTCTGCGAGCTTCTGCGGATCGATGTAGGGCGCGCCAATCAGCTCAAAGGGCATGGAGTTCCCGCCGCCTTCATTCACGTTCGCACCGCAGCCGCCGACCATGCCTGTGGCGACGTACAGGTGCGCGTTCAGCTCGTGCGGAATGCCCGGCGAACTCGGCACCCACGGCAAGCCGGTATCCTCCCAGACCATGTCCCGCCGCCAGCCTTTCATCGGCACGACTTTCAGGTCGACCTTGATGTTCAGCTCCTGCTGGTAGAAACGCGCCAACTCGCCCAGCGTCATGCCGTGCGTGACCGGCAGCGGTCCCCAGCCGACCAGGCTCTTGTGCTTCTTTTCGATGATCGGCCCTTCAAACAGCAGCCCGCCGCCCGGATTGGGTCGGTCCAGCACAATCACCGTCTTGCCCGCGGCGCCCGCTGCGATCATGAGTTTGCCCAGCGTCGTGGCGAACGTGTAGGTGCGGGAGCCGAGGTCCTGGATGTCGAACACCAGCACGTCGATGCGCTCCAGCGACGCCTTGCTTGGCGAGAAATGCGCGCCCCACACGGGTTCGACCGGCAGCCCGCTGCCTGGATCCACGCCTTTGTCGCCGCCCTTGCCGTTGGCCAGCGCCGCTGCGATGCCATGCTCCGGCGCGTACAGCTGGGTCACTTCCACGCCCACTTTGCGCAGGCGATCGAGGGTCGGCACCAACTGGCTGTCCACCGCGGATGGATTCGTCAGCAATCCCACGCGCTTGTCGCGCACCAAATCGAGCTGCTCTTCAACAAGCACCTCAATGCCCGGCTTGACGCCCGCAGCATGGACGTGCGCCGGCAGTGCGGCCGTCATCACAAGGATCAGAAAATACAATCGTTTCATCGGCTCCGCCCCTCGTCATCGCTGGCCGCCCACCGGCACTCTAACCGGAATTCGTCGCTGCGCCAGTAGCCGCACCAAAGTCCCATCCGGCGGAACTTGCGACGGCGGCCATAGTCCCCGACAATCGGGCTCTTGCGAACGGAGGCTCCTGTGGCGCGGATTCACTATCTGGATGACAACAATCAGCCGCAAGTGATTGATGTGAATGAGACTTCTGGCGATGTGCTGGTGGGGCGGTCCTCCGATTGCCAGATCCGCACGGCCGGGCATTCCGTGTCCCGCAAGCACGCGCGCATCGGTTGGCAGGACGGTTTGTACGTTCTGGAGGACCTCGGTTCGTCCAACGGCACGTTTTATTTCACGGACCGCCTCGATCCCAACGTCCCGGTCATCCTGGAAGACGGTGTGATCTTCCGCTGCGGCGCGTTTGAACTGCGGTTTGAGCGCGAGGCGCTGGACGCGACGTTGGAGCAGCCGGTTGTGTACGCGGAAGTGGGCATCCCGCCGCCACCGTTTGATATTCCGCCGCCGCCGATGCAGATCCCGCCGCCGCCTTTCGCGATTCCGCCGCCGCCTCCCCCGCCGCCACCGCCGTCCCCGCGCGTGGAGTCGTCGATTGAAGACGCCTCAACGTCCGGTTTTGCCTTGGGCAACGAGGCGCATCAGGAAGTGAAGATTCACGTTTCGTCGGCCCAAGCCGCTGTCCAGGCCGCGCCGCCGGAAGCCTGGCCGGAGGAAGCGCCCGCGGGGCCGATCGACGAGCCGGACGCGGTGCCGATTCTGGACGACAATTTTGGCATGGACGTGCCCGTTCTGCCCGAGCAAGAGGCAGCCACGCGCGATGCGGCCGACGAGCCCGAGTCAGCGCCCGAGGAAGAAGCAGCCGCAGAGCCGGAAGCGGCGATCGCGGCGCCTGAGGCCGACGCGACGGCAACGGCGGCCGATGATGCCGCGCTCGGTGAATTGCTGGTTGCGGCGCGCGAGGAAGTGGAAGCCCGAACGGCGCTTTGGCGACAGGCGTTGGCCGATTTGTCCGACGCGCATCAGGAAGCCGCGGCGGCGGCGACCCGTGCCGACGCTTTGCAGGCTGAGCGCGACCACCTGCAAACGGCGTTTGCCGAGGCGGATTCGGCGCGGCGGCAGTTGTCGGCGCGTCTGGAAATGCTGGATGGTCAGTACGCGGCGGCGGAACAGGCGCTGCTGACTGAACTTGCCGCGGCGCGCGCGGGTCGCCCGAGTCCGGCCGCGGACGGCGAAATGCAGCGGTTGCGCGCAGAGCTCACGGCGGCCCAGACGGCGCTCCGCGGGCTGGACGACCAATCGGAGGCGGAAGCGGTTGAATTGCGTCGGCAGCTGACGGAGGCGCTGGCTGAGAATGACCGCCTGTCCGCGCAGTTGGATGCCGCGAGCTTGCCGACAACGCCGTTTCCGCGCGATCCTGCTGAAAGCGCTGATTGATCCCGTGCGTTCCGCACCGCGCTGCCTCCCCATCTGCACTCACCCCGGACCAAACTGATGCCGCCAGGCCATTTTCCCGAACTGCTGGCACCTGCCGGCGACGCCGAGGCGCTGCGCGCTGCGCTTTCCGCGGGCGCGGATGCCGTCTACTTTGGCCTCGATCTCGGCTTCAATGCCCGGGCGCGCACCGCGAACTTCTCGTTGGAGACACTGGCAGCAACCGTCGCGACGATCCACGCGGCCGGTGCCCGCGCCTATCTGACGTTGAACACGCTGGTTTTTGAGCCCGAGTTGCCGGCGGTTGAGACGATCCTGCGGGCGGTGGCGGAATCGGGCGTGGATGCGCTCATCGTCCAGGATCCGGCGGTCGCGATGCTGGCGCGCGCGCTGGCGCCGTCCTTGGAGATTCACGCGTCGACCCAGATGACGATCAGTTCCGCGGAAGCGGCGGCGTTTGCTGCGACGCTCGGCTGCACGCGCGTCGTTGTGCCGCGCGAACTTTCTGTTGCCGAGATTCGCCAGTTCGCCGCGGGGACGTCGCTGGAGCTGGAAGTGTTCATCCACGGCGCGCTCTGCATGTCCTGGTCGGGGCAGTGCTTGACGTCAGAAGCCTGGGGCGGCCGTTCAGCCAATCGCGGGCAGTGCGCGCAGTCGTGCCGGATGCCGTACCAGCTGGTTGTCGACGACGTCGTGCGGCCGCTGGGCGACGTGGAGTACCTGCTGAGCCCGCTGGACCTGGCGGGTCTGGACGTCGTGGCGGATCTCGCGGCGATCGGTGTGCACGGTTTGAAAATCGAGGGCCGCCAAAAGAACGCGCAGTACGTCGCGACGGCGGTCAAGGCCTATCGGCAGCGGCTGGACGGCATCGCTGGCCGACCCACGCCGACTCGCCTGGAGGATGCCGCGACGCAGATGGCGCTGTCGTACAGCCGCGGGTTTTCGCAAGGCTTTCTGGGCGGCACGGATCACCAGACGCTCGTGGAAGGCCGCTTTCCCAAGCACCGCGGCTTGCTGCTGGGCGAAGTCACGGCGGTGGGCCGCAACACGGTGAAGGTGCGCGCGCAGGCCCGCACGGGCACGGGCGGCGTGGCGCTGGGACTGACGACCGATGCCCAGCCGCAAACGCCGGAGATGCCGCCGCTGGCGCCGCGCGCGGGCATGGGCGTGGGGTTTGAGCGTGGCCGACCCGAGTCGGACGAGCCGGGTGGGCCGCTTTTTGGCGTGGATGTGCGCGACGACGGGTGGCTGCTGCGTTTTGGCCAGCCGGGGCCGGACCTTGGGCGCGTGCGCGCGGGCGATCGTGTGTGGCTGACGGGCGATCCCAAGGTGGCGAATGAGACGGCCGACGTGCTGCGGCAGCTGCCGACCGGGCGGATTCCCGTGACGTTCGCGGTCCGTGGCGCGCCGGACGTGCCGCTGTCGGTGCAGCTGACCGCGACGGGGCCGATCGGCTTGGGCGCCACGGTCTCCGGCCAGACCGAGGCGCTGCTGCAAGTGGCGTCCGCGGGCGGACTGGATGCTGCCGTGCTGAAGGACAAGCTCGCCGCGCTGGGCGGCACGCCGTTCCGGCTGCAGGATCTCGATGTCGCGCAGTTGCAGCCCGGGCTGCACGTTCCGGTTTCGGCGCTGAAAGCGCTGCGCCGCGCGCTCGTGGACAAACTGCTGCCCGCCGTTGAGGCCAAGCACCGCCACGCCGTGAACCCGCAGCCGCAGGCGTTGGCGCTCGTTGAAGCCGCGATGGCACGCCGCGCGGTGACGCCGTGGCAGCCGACCCAGACGCCGCAGCTCCTGCCGCTGTGCCGCAACGACGCGCAACTGGATGCCGTGATCGCCGCCGGGCTGGCGGAGGTGGAACTCGACTGGATGGAGTTGGTCGGCCTGACGCGCGCGGTCGACAAGGCGCGCGCGGCGGGTCTGCGCGTGACGATCGCGACGGTGCGCGTGCAGAAACCGGGCGAGGATGGCTACGACCGGCGCATCGCCCGGCTGCAGCCAGACGGCGTGCTGGTGCGGCATTGGGGCGGCTTGATGCAGTTTGCCCAGTCGCCGCTGACGGAACGGCCGGCGGTACACGGCGACTTTTCCCTGAACGTGACGAATTCGCTGACGGCGCATCACCTGCTGGCGCTGGGTGCGGACACGCTGACGGTCGCCCACGACCTGGACGAGCCGCAGCTCCTGGCGTTGCTGACGCGGGTGCCGGCGGAACGGCTGACGGTGACGGTGCACCATCACATCGCGACGTTCCACACGGAGCACTGCGTGTACGCCCACGTGTTGAGCCAGGGCAAGGATTTTCGCACCTGCGGGCGGCCTTGCGAGCAGCACGCGCTGAGCCTGCGCGACCACGTTGGCCAGATGCATCCGGTCATCGTGGACGTGGGCTGCCGCAACACGGTTTTCAACGCCCAGGCGCAGAGCGCAGCGAGCGTGGTGCCGACGCTGCTGGCGCGCGGCGTGAAGCGGTTCCGCGTCGAGTTCGTGCGGGAGACCCACGACGAGGCGCTGGCCGTGCTGACCGCGTGGCAGGCGCTTCTGGCGGGGACGCTCCAGCCGGCGGATCTGGTTCGCAAGATTGAGGCGCATGAGCAGTTCGGCGTCACCGCCGGCACGATGCGCACCTTGGGAGGTCAGCCGTGACGCTGGAGGCCATTCGCGCGGAGATCGACGCGACCGATGCGCAGTTGCTGGAACTTCTGGCGCAGCGTGGACGGCTCGTGCGCGCGGCGTGGGCACTCAAGCAGGCGGCTGGGCTGGAGAGGCTGGACGTGGCGCGCGAGGCCGCGGTGCTGTTGCGGCTGCGTGAGCGCGGTGCGGCGCTGGGCATGGACCCGGCGGACGTGGAGCGGATTTGGCGCGAGGTTCTGCGGGTGCGCGCCAGCACTGCGGGTTGAGCGCTGTCAGGTGGGCTACAGCTGCCTGACCGCCCCGTTTGGGCGTTCGCCAACAGCCAGCTTGTTCAGTTGCTGATGCAGTTGCCGAACTGCGCGGAACAGTCGGTGCTCAGGCACGCGTTCTGGCAGTTCTGGTCGCCGTTGCACTTGGGGCCGCAGACGAGGACCATGCAATCGCCCAGCGCGTCGACGGATTTGCGCGCGGCGGCCGTCGACTTTCCGAGGCACTGCCACACGCACTCCTGGGCACCCGCGCAGTTTTGTGTGCACGTGATCGTCTGCATGCACGTGTTGGTTGCCGCCGCGCCCTGGTCGTAGCAGTCGCCGATGGCCTGAAAGCAACTGTCGATGTTGGGCTTGGTCTCGCAGGAAATCAGGCCGCCGACCTGCAATTGCGCATCCAGCGTGCCGTTCGCGTAGCATTTGGCGCCGATTGTCAGGAGCTTGCCGGGGTAGCCCATCGAGCAACTGAAGGTGGCCTTGCAGTCCGCGGTGCCGTGCTGGTCGTTGGAGACGCAGGACAAGAACTGATTGGGGCAGTTCTTGCCGATGCACTGGTTCATGCACGTTTCGTCCGTTGCGGCCGCGCAGAGGTCTACGCACAGGGCGTCCTGGCATGCGCGCACGGGCTCAAACAGGTAGTTGGCGTAAAGCGAACCTTGGTTGGCGACGCCGTCGATGCATGCCGCCGTCGGATTGTTCTTGCCGCACGTCTCCTGCTGGTACAGGTAGAGGCTGAGGCAGCTGTTGATGGCACCGCCGTAGATGTCGGCGTCGTCGGGGAAGCTCGCGTCGGGGTAGCCCTGCCAGTCCAGGCCGGTCAAGCCGTCGGTGTCCACGTCGCTGCTGGCGTCGGTGACGGCGATATCCGCGAGCCCAACGTCGACAAGCTGAGCGTCCGGTACCGGCACATCGGCTTGGTCGGTTGCCGCATCGCCGCCGGCATCCACTGCGCTTGCGTCGGCCAGTTCGCCGTCGGCCACGAGTGCGTCGGGTTCGGCCGCGTCCGTCAGGCCTGCGTCTGTTTGCTGCGCGTCGTCTGCGGCGCCGTCAACGAGCGCGATGTCAAAAGGTTCAACCGCGTCCACCGGCGATCCGTCGGGGATCGCGTCCACACCGTTCGCGTCCGTCGGACCGGCGTCGGCGACCGTTGCGTCAGGCACGAGTTTGCAGACCATTGCCGGCATTGTGCACGTCCAACCGGCGGGGCATTGGACGTTGGTGCACGACGGGCTGCAGACCAAGCCATTGGCGCCGTAGACGCACAGGCCGCTGGTGCATTGTTGGCTGTTCAGGCACGCGCAGCCGATGGGCCGGTCGGCGCCGCCACAAGGATTGACCGAATCGAGCACGCCGTCCGGCGCAATCAAGCCATCCTGGCCCGCATCCGGCGCGCTGGCATCGGCCACGTCCGCACCAACCACGTCGCCGTTCAGAATCTCGACAGAAAGCACGTCATCGCTGCCGGCCGTCGCATCCTCGGTCGTCGTCGCATCTTCGGCGGTGTCGCTGGCAACCAGGCCATCCGCGCCGGCCGTGCCCTGCGTCTCCCACCACACAAGGCCGGTACGGTCGACATCGGCGACGCCGCGCGGGTCGTTGGAGACTGCAATCGTGCCGTTGACGCCGACGTCCCAGTTCGTGCACGCCGAAAGCGCGAGCATCGCCCCGAAAATCGCAGCACAAGCAAGGCCGTTCCTGAGCATGACGACACCCCATCGCGCAATCGCGACGTTGTGGATGCTATGCGAGGTGGGGTTGCTGCGCCAGTTCCGCCGGGCAATTTTTCAGGCCCTGATGCGGCGACAACTTCAGCTGATGACGGGCTTCTCGGCGCCGTTCTTGCGCTGGCGTTCACGGCCCGTGCGCTTGTCGGCTTCGGCTTCAAACTGCCGGGTCACGCGCTCGACGGCGGTGTCCACGGCCTTGACCAGCGTATCCGCATGGCCGTGGCTGATAAGTTCGGGCGTGCCGTGCAGCGTGACCGTCAGGGTGCAGTCATAGCCCACGGCGACTTCTTCCAGGACCGCGCGCGCCGCAACCGGCTTGCCCCAACGGATTTCGAGCTTCTCGAGCTTCTTCTCCAGGTGTTTCTCAACTGAACCGTCCACCGTGACGATGTTCCCTTCCGAGCCCAACTTTGTAGCGACTGTAAGTTCCATTCTTTCCTCCTGGATGGTGAAGCACCATGGTTCCAGCATAGCTGGTCGGCGATTCAACGCCAGTCCTTTGTGCCCGCCCGATGGCGTTTCTGTCTCGCTTTGGCCGCCGGGACCCCAGCGTTCCATCATGGTCCGGTCACGGGGCGCTCAGCCGACGACCCACGTGCTGCGGCCGTTCAGAAGACCCTGAAGATTGGCCTTGCGCGTCGCCTTCTGCTCGTCGACCTGGGCATTGACCAGCGCGTCGTACACCGGCCGCTGCACGGAACGCAGAACGCCCACCGGCACCGGGAACAACGGGTATTCCATGCGGGAGAGCAGGAACGCGCGCGTCGGGTCTTCATCGTGGGCGTCATGCACCCAGAGGTCGGCCTCGGTCACGCCGTTCTCGCCAATCTTGACGACTTCCGGACGCAGGCCGTTCAGGCGGATGCCCTTGTCGCGATTGGCGCCAAAAATCATCGGCTTGCCGTGTTCCACGAGGATCGTCTGGTCGGCGCGGAATTCCTTGCTCGAGAGGTGATCCCAAGCGCCGTCGTTGAAGATGTTGCAGTTCTGCAGGATCTCCACGAGCGCCGTGCCTTGGTGCGCGCCCGCCGCCGCCAGCACGTCGGCCAGCGTCTTGGCGTCCACATCAATCGAGCGCGCGAGGAAGCTGCCTTCCGCGCCAACGGCCAAGGACATCGGCAGGAACGGGTTGTCGACCGAGCCCTGCGGCGAGGACTTGGTCTTCTTGCCCAGCTCTGACGTCGGCGAATACTGGCCCTTGGTCAGGCCATAGATGCGGTTGTTGAACAGCAGCACCTTGAGGTCGACGTTGCGGCGCAGGAGGTGAATGAAGTGGTTGCCGCCAATCGACAGCGAATCGCCGTCGCCCGTCGCTACCCAGACTTGCAGGTCCGGGCGCGCCACCTTCAGCCCAGTCGCCACCGCCGGCGCGCGGCCGTGGATGGTGTGAAAGCCGTAGGTCGCCATGTAGTACGGAAACCGCGACGAACAGCCGATGCCGGCAATCGTGGCGATTTGATGGGGCGGAATGCCCTGCTTGGCCAGCGCGCGCTGGACCGCCGCGAGGATGGCGTAGTCCCCGCAGCCGGGGCACCAGCGGACGTCCTGGTCGGTGGCAAAGTCTTTGGGCTTGAGGGCAATGTCGGTCGCGAGCGTCATGTTCGACTACTCCAGGGGCAAGGGTCGCTTAGTGCGGCAGGACATTGAGGATGGCGTCGCGCAGCTCCATCACGGAGAGCGGCTGACCGGAAATGCGATTGTACTGCTTGATATCCAAGGCATAAGCGGCGCGGAGCACTTTGACCAACTGGCCATTGTTGATCTCCGGGACCAGCACCGTGCGGAACTTCAGCAGCAGCGCGCCCAGATCCAGCGGCAGCGGATTGAGCCAGCGCAGGTTGGCATGGGTCACCGAGCGGCCTTGCGCCTGCAACTCGCGCACCGCGGTCAGCGCGGCGCCATACGGCGAGCCCCACGTCAGCACCAGCACGTCGCCTTCGGGCGCGCCTTCCAGATGCATCGGCGGAATCTCCGCGGCGATCGCGTCCACCTTGGCCTGCCGCAGCTTGACCATGTTGTGGTGGTTCTGCGGGTCGTAGCTGATGTGGCCCGTCTTGTCCCACTTCTCAATGCCGCCGATGCGGTGTTCCAGCCCCGGCGTGCCGAGCTTGATCCACGGCCGTGCCAGCGTCTCGACGTCGCGGAGGTAGGGCAGCAGCGGCCCGCCCTCGAGCTTGGCCGCGTCATCCAGCAGATTGGGCTCAATCGTCGGCAGCGCGTCCACGTCCGGAATGCGCCACGGCTCTGCGCCATTGGCAATCGCGCCGTCGGTCAGCAGCACAACCGGCACCCGGTATTTGATCGCCACGCGCGCCGCTTCAAACGCCGTGTCAAAGGCGTCCCCGGCACTGCGCGCCGCCAGCACGGGCATCGGCGATTCACCATTGCGGCCGTAGAGCACCTGCAGCAAATCGGCCTGCTCCGTCTTGGTCGGCAGCCCCGTTGACGGTCCACCGCGCTGCACGTTGACGATGACCAGCGGCAGTTCCGTCATCACAGCCAGGCCCATCGCTTCTGACTTGAGCGCGATGCCCGGTCCCGACGTGCCCGTGACGGCCAACTGATTGCCATACGCCGCGCCGATGGCCGCGCAGATCGCCGCGATCTCATCTTCAGCTTGGAAGGTGCGCACGCCGTACTCTTTGAGGCCGGCGAACGTGTGCAGGATGTCGGACGCGGGCGTGATCGGGTAGCTGCCGTAGAACAGATCCAGGCCAGCCTTGTGCGCCGCGGCGACCAAACCGAGCGCTGTCGCTTCATTGCCGGCGATGCTGCGGTACGTGCCAGGCGCGATGTCCTGGGCGGCCGGCACTGAGTAGCTCAGCGCGAAAAGCTCCGTGTTTTCACCATAATCCCAGCCGGCGTGGAACACCTTCAGGTTGGCTTCCATCATCACGGGCTTGGCGGCGAATTTGCGGCGAATCTCGCCTTCAACCATCTCGCCGTTGCGCTCAAACAGCCAGAACACCAGGCCGAGGGCAAAGTAGTTCTTGCAGCGCTCGACTTCCTTCGCCGAGAGGCCAAAGCCCTGCAGCGCGTCGTTGGTCAGGCGGCTCAGATCGATCTGGAACAGCTGGTAGTCGGCCAGCGAGCCATCTTCCAGCGGATTCTCGGCATAGCCGGCCATCCGCAGGTTCTTGGCCTGAAACGAATCGGCGTTGGCGATCAGGATGCCATTTGGCTTCAGCCACTTGAGATTGGCTGCCAGCGCGGCTGGATTCATCACGACGAGCACGTCGGCGCGATCACCCGGGGTCAGGATGTCCCGACTCGCGAAGTGCAGCTGGAAGCCCGACACGCCCGCGAGTGTGCCCGTAGGCGCGCGAATCTCCGCGGGAAAATCAGGGAACGTGGCGGTGTCGTTGCCGGCCAGCGCCGAGGCGGCCGAGAACTGGCTGCCGGTCAACTGGATGCCATCACCGGAGTCGCCGGCAAAACGGATGACAACGGAATCACGGACTTCACGCGGCTTGGCCGAGGTGGCGCTTGCGGTCATCACAGAACTCCCTGACGGAAATCGACTTCCTGCCGGAACTCGAGGCGCGGACGCGGCTCGTCCACCGCCAATTGGCGCAGCGCTTGTCACGACGTGGTCTTGGCGTCGTCCAGGCAAGACACCGCAGGGGCGTTGGCTATTCCGCGGACTTGCCCGACTGCTCGCGCGCGATGGCTTTGCGGCGGCGATTCAGGCGCTGCGGGGTCGGCACGCCGGACTCAGGCGACAGCGCGCCATGGGTGCCCACGGCCGACAGGTCGGTCTTGTGGCCCTTGAGCAGAAAAATCGAACCGACGATGTAGAGGCCGGCGAAGCCCGCCAGCACGCTGAACTCACGAATGAAATCTGGATCCATCAGTCTCTCCCTGCGGGCGCGCGGCGCCTGCGTCTGTCATTTTCCGTCTGTCGCGTCTAGTCGGTCAGTCGTGGCCGCCAAACTGTGCCCTGCGGCGTGTCGCGCACTTCCGCGCCGACTTGCGTCAGCGCATCGCGTACTTCATCGGCGCGCTTCCAGTCCTTGGCGGCACGCGCTTCCTGGCGTTCAACCAGCAGGCGCTCCACGTTGGCCAGCGCTTCACTGCCTGCCGGAAACAGGCGATCGCGCGCCTGAGCGACAATCGCTTCTACCGTATCTGCGGCAGGATGTTGGAATAATCCCAGCCAGCCTGAAGCTTCCTTCAGGAAAGCGCGAACTTGCGTGATCACGTCCAGCGCGCCGGTCGCCTTCGGTTTGTCCAGCGCGAGCGACAGCGCCGTGATCGGCTCTGAGAGCGCCGCCAACGCGCGCGGCGTGTTGAAGTCGTCGCACAGCGCTTCCCGCAGCTCGTCGCGCGCCTTGACCACGAGGTCCAGCTCCGGGTCGTCCGCGATCGCGCCACTCGTGATCCCGCGCGCCTTCAGCAGCGCATCGGCCGCCGCGAGCTTCTCGTAGATCGCCAGCACGCGCTTCTGCGCCTCTTCCAGCGAGCGATCGCTGAAGTTCAGCGGGTGCGTGTAGTGCGCCGTCAGCAGGAAGTAGCGCAGCACTTGCGGATGAAAGCGTGCGAGCACGTCGCGAATCGTGAAGAAATTGCCGAGCGATTTCGACATCTTCTCGGAATCGATCGTCACAAAGCCGTTGTGCATCCACTGCCGCGCGAATTCCTGACCGTTGGCGGCGCGCGCCTGAGCGATCTCGTTCTCGTGGTGCGGGAACACCAGGTCCTTGCCGCCGCAATGGACGTCAAAGGTCTCGCCGAGGTGCTTGCACGCCATCGCCGAGCATTCGATGTGCCAGCCCGGCCGGCCCTTGCCCCACGGCGAAGTCCAGAAGGGCTCGCCGGGTTTGGCCGATTTCCACAGGGCAAAATCCGCCTGACTGTGCTTGCGGGCATCGTGTTGGACGCGCTCGCTCGCGCCATCGGCGTTGTCGTCCTGGCTGCGGCCAGAAAGCGCGCCGTACGGCGGGAACGTCCGCACATCAAAGTAGACGTCCTGCGCGATCGACCCGTCAGGCTGCGTCTCACCCGCCACGACGTAGCCGTGACCGCGCTGGATGATCTGCTCAATCATCGCCACGATTTCAGGCATGTGCGTCGTCACGCGCGGCTCGATCTCCGGCCGCTCGCAGTCCAAACGATCCATGTCTTCATGGAACGCCGCAATCATGCGGTTGGTCAGCGCTTCCGTCGTTTCGCCGTTCTGGTTGGCGCGATTGATGATCTTGTCGTCTACGTCGGTAAAATTACGGACATACTTCACGTCGTAGCCCATCCGCCGCGCGGTGCGCTGCACGACGTCAAACACGATGTAGACGCGGGCGTGGCCGACGTGGCTGAAGTCATAAACCGTTACGCCGCAGACATAGAGGCCCAACTTGTTGGGCTCCAGCGTGCGAAGCGGTTCCTTCTGACGGGTCAAGCTGTTGGTAATACGGATTTGCACGGTGCCACAGGTGCGTGAAAGGGGCTGTAGTGTAGCGCCCGGCCCGATGAATCACAAGGTCCGCGCCGGCCGGTCCGCGCTGACACTGACGTGGCAATTCCGGGGGCGTTTGGAGTTGACAGAGCCGTTGCGTCTGCGTTATCTCCGTGCCCGTCGAAACCGACCGTCACCGGAGTCACTGGCCTTGAATCGCCTGAGCCTGAGTCATCGCTACGAGAAACGCTCCGTGCTGCCGTCCCTGGGCGCGGTCGCGGTCATTCTCGGCGTTGTGGTGGCCAATGGCTGGTCGATGTGGCACGCCTCGCCGGAATTGGCGCCGATGGATCCCATGGCGCGCCTGAGCACGCTGCAGGACGCGGCGGAGAAATCGGCGCTCCCGGACAGCGCCTTGGCTTCTGCCCCATCCGGTCAGCCGAGCGGCGCGCGCGTCGATGCCGTGTTTGGCAAGGCGCAGCCCGCGGTGCGCATGTCCACGACCAAGTCGACGCCGGGCGGCCAGCCTGAGAGCACGCCGGGTGTGACGCGTTCCGTCCTGGTGGAGCAGGGCGAGAGCCTATCGCAAGCCCTGTCGCGGCTGTTCATTCACGGCGAAACGGCGCGCAAAGTCATCGCGGCGTACAGCCAGCTCCGCAATCCGCAGAAGCTCCAAGCCGGTTGGCGTCTGTGGGCGCGCTTTGACACAGCCGGCGTCATGGATGCCAGCGCGTTGCAGACGCTCGTCATTGCCCCGAGCCACGCGGAAGGCATGACCATCCAGCGCACCGCCGACGGTTTTGACGTCAGCGAAGGTGGCCTGCCCGGCACGGTCGTTCGCACCGCGTTGCGCTGCGGCATCATCGGCTCGCTGGAAACGTCGCTCCGCCGCTGCGGCGAGGGCGAAGGCCTCGTTGAACTCCTGCAGCCGATGTTGACGGACCGCCTGCTGCGGCCGATCGAACTCCACACGGGCGACGAGCTGCGCATCGTGCTCGACAAGCTTGTCGACGGCGATCACGTCGAGCGCTACCTCGGCGTCGCCGCGCTGGAGCACCGCAGCGTGCTCAAGCCGCACGACGGCCACACCGTGGCGCTCAATTTCCACGGCGATTTGTACGCGCCCGACGGCGAAGGCCTGGAGCCGCTGTTCCTGCGCCAGCCGCTGCAGGTCGGGCACCAGACTTCCAACTTCGGCATGCGTCTGCATCCGATTCTGCACAAGATGAAGGCGCACTTTGGCGTCGACTTTGCCGCTTCCGTGGGCACGCCGGTCTACGCTGCGGGCGATGGCCACCTCGTCTCGGCCGATCGCGCTGGCGCCGCGGGCAATGTGGTTCGCCTGCGCCACGAGGGCGGTTACCTCACGGAATACATGCACCTGCAGCGCTTTGTCACTTCGGTCAAGCCGGGCGACGTCGTGCACAAGGGGCAGGTCGTCGGTTTCGTCGGGTCAACCGGCCTGTCGACCGGGCCGCACCTGCACTTTGGCGTGAAGCACAACAGCAAGTATCTGGACCCGGCGTCGCTCGGCGACGTGGTGCAGCCGGCCGTCAATGCCCGCGAGCGCTCGGCCTTTGAGTCGGAGTCCAAGACGCTGTTGGACCTGCTCGCGGCGCTCGGCAAAGGCCTCGGCGACGGCGTCTGATTCCGGCGTCCGTCCCTGCGCGTCGCGGCTACCGCAACAGCTCGCCCTGCCACATACGCCCGCTCGTATCGATCGCCACCAGCGTCTGCGGTTGACCCGCGCGCAACGGCAGTTCCTGCGGCACCTGCGTCCGGGTCCGCTGCGCGCCGCCATCCCACCACGCCAGCACCTGCCCGTTGGCATCCGCGACGCCCCACGCGGAGAGCGCGTCCGCGTCCTGCGCGCCCATCGCCAGCGGGAGCAACTGCGCCCGCTCGCCGACAATCCGCGCGCCCGGGTGCGGCAGCGCCAGCACCGCGAGCGTGTCGTCCACGTTGTCCAATTGCACCGCGCTGCCCGCCTCCACAAGTCGCCCGCGGCTCGCGTCCAGCGCCACAAGGCTGCGATCGCCCAGAATCGCCTGACTGCCCGCTCGCACCGCGGCCACGCCCAGCGTGCCTGAGCCCGCCATCGGATCCAGCGCGATTCCGCCCGGCGGCAGGGACGCGTGGACAATGCGCTCGAGCAGCGCCAGCGGCTTCTGCGTCGGATAGCCCGTGCGCTGGCTGTCGCTGTTGGAGAGCGTCAAATCGACAAGCGTATCCGGCCACGCGCCCAGGATCGGCGCATCTGCGCCCGCGTGCGGCGTTTGCCACACATCCGTCGCGCGCTTGGCCAACCCCTTCATGCGCTGGGACGTGGCGCGCTGGAGCGGCGCCTGGAACCACGTGTGCCGCGCGTCCTTGGCGTAGAACTGGATGACGTCGTGCTTGCGGCCAAAGCGATCCTTGCTCGAACCGCCGAGGCCATAGGCCCACACAATCTCATTGCGCAGGTTCGACGGGCCAAAGCGCTCGTCCAGCAACAGGCGGGCGTGGTGCGCGCGGCGAAAATCGAGGTGGACGTAGACCGATCCGCGCGGGGACAGCAGCCGGTGCACGCGATCCAGCACTGTGTCGAGATGTTGCAGCCAGTCGACGAGGTCATCGGCGGGATCTTCGTACGCCACGACGTCCTGCGTCGTCTGTCCCAGCGCATTCTGCACATCCCGCCGCCGCGGCCAGGCGACGCCCGCACCAAACGGCGGATCGAGGTACACGAGGTCAATCTGCCCCGCGCGGCCTTCCTGCAGCAGGCGATCGAGCACCGCAAGCGCTTGGCCCGCCAGCAGCCGCGCGGGCCCAACCGTGGAGCTCTGCTGCGGAATCGTCAGCAGCGACGTCAGCGTGTGCAGCGTGGGCGCATCCGGCGGCTGGCGCCCAGGCCAGCTCAAACGCACGCCGGTCATTTGAGGACGATGTCGGAGTCTGACCGCACGCGGACGACCCAGTGGCCAAACGACCACTGCAGGTTGCCGGTGATGCTCAGGAAGCCTTGACCGGCGCTGAACGTGGTCATCGTGCCGTTGGCGCCGGCGGTGAGGTAGGCCGAGCCGAGCGCGGGTGCGATGTTGACGGAGTCCGCGCCGCCGTTGTGGTTGATCGTGCACTCGCCGTGGTTCTTGCCGTCCGTGGAGACCGGATTGGGATCCTGTACCTGCACGTTGCTGATCTTGATGAGGTCGCCTTCAAACGCCTCCGCGTTGCTGGTGCCAAACAGGCTGACCTGCGCGCTGTAGGGCGTCGGCTCGCCGTCGTTGCCGTAGATCGTCACGTCCTCGGGCTTGGCGGAGATTTCCGTCATGCAGTAGAACTCCTTGAC
The DNA here is from genome assembly GCA_903842345.1 of uncultured Myxococcales bacterium. Lineage (GTDB taxonomy): Bacteria > Myxococcota_A > UBA9042 > UBA9042 > UBA9042 > CAIYBN01. The sequence goes on along the minus strand of CAIMLR010000036.1, from coordinate 79,004 downwards.
CGTGCCCTTCACCCGGACGACGTCGCCGACGCTGATCGCGAACGGGTCGGAGTTGACGATCACCTGAATGCCAGCCCAGCTGCCGTCGCTGGCCGCGCCGCTCTGGGACTTCGCGAAGAAGCTGGTGAAATAGGTCGTGCCGCTGCCCTTCAGCTTGGTCGGCGGGCTGGTGACGACGACGAGGTCCAACGTCACGTCGCTCGCGGAATCGACGATCGCGTCGGGCGTGCTGCACGCCGCGCTGGACGGCGCTTGCTCGACCTCAGTGACCGTTTGCGTGGTGCCGGTGGTCTGGACGTCCGGCGTGAACGTGTCGGCCGGCGCGACGTCCGGCTTGCTCGTGTCGACTTGGCTGTCCTTGGCCGTGCCGGTGTCCGCGGACGTCGCGTCCGTGCCTGCGCTGCCGGTGTCGTTCTTGCTGCCCGTGTCGGTCACGCCTGCGTCCGCGCTGCCCGGGATGCAGAAATTGTTGGGATTGCAGCTGAAGCCTGCGGGGCAGGCGCCGCCGATTCCGCAGTAAATGGCGCCGCCGCCACCTCCGCCGCCCGTGCTGGCGCCGCAGCCGAACAAGCCGCTCAGGCCGAGAATAGTGACAAAGCCCCACAAACGCGTTCTCATCGCAGTCCCCACGCCGTCCTGCGGCGCCCAGAGGCTAGGGATGCGACCCCGTTCACGTCAAGTGTCACCGCCAAAACCCCGCGAGAAGTCGCGCATGACGGAGATGGCGATCGTCGATGTGACGGCGCTGGGCGGTCTGGGCGACGGCATCGCCCGCCTGGAAGACGGCCGCGTCGTGCTGGTGCCGGACGCCGTGCCGGGCGATCGCCTGCTGATCGAGCAGCTGCCGCAAAAGAGCGGCACGATGCGCGGCAAGATCGCTGAAATTCTGACGCCATCGCCGCATCGTCAGGCGCCGCCGTGCCCGGTGTTCGAGAAGTGCGGCGGCTGCACGTGGCAGCACATCGACCTGACGACGCAACAGACTGAGAAAGCGAGCTTCCTGCGCCACGCCTTGGGCCGGACGGCGGAAGTCGCGATCGCGGCGCAGCCCATCGAGCCGTGGCGGCATCGGCGGCGGGTGCGCCTGCATTTGCGCCATGAAAAGGGCAAGCTCGTGGCGGGCATGATGGCGCGCGCGTCGCATGACATCGCGGAAGTGGACGATTGTCTCGTCCTGACTGAAGCGCTCAGCCGGTTGCTCCAGAAGCTGCCGGACGTCGCGCGGCCGTGGCTGAAGACGGGCGAGGCGTATGCGGTGGAGGGCGTCGAAGGCGTCCTGCTGTCCCTGCACGGTCTGCCGAACGATTTTCGCCTCATGCCGCAAGCGGCCAACCTGCTCAACGAGTTGGGCGTCGCGGGGATCAAGCTGTCCCTTGGGCGCTTCACGGAGGAAGCGGGGCTGGCGGAAGTGACGTTGCCGGAGACGGTTGGGCAGTGGCCCGTGCGCGTCGATGCGGCGGGCTTTTGCCAAGCGACGGAAGCGGGCAACCGCGCGATTCGTCAGACGGTGGTTGAAGCGTTCGACGCGATTGGCCCGGTGCCACGCATCCAGGAATTCTTCGCCGGTTCAGGCAACTTGAGCACGCTGTGCATCGGTCGCGCGCCCGTGATCCGCACGATCGAGCGCGATCCGGACGCCGTCACCCGCGCCCGTGCGACACTCGCGGCCGCGCCCGAGGTGCAATTGTTCTGCGGCGACGTCGATGAGCTCGTCGATGCGGCTGTGCCGGGCGAGCTTTGGCTGCTGGATCCCGGCCGTGCGGGTGCGCGCGGCGTCTGTCAGCAAGCGGCGATGGAAGGGCCGGAGCACATCGTCTACGTTTCGTGCGCCATGGATACGCTGCGGCGTGACGTGCAACTGCTGCAGGGTGCGGGCTACGCGGTCCAATCCGCGGTCGTCATCGACGCGTTTCCGCACACGCCACACGTGGAAGCGGTCGTTCGGCTGCGCAAGTCCTGAGGCTTGGCCCAAGCAGCCGATCTTGCTACTGTTCGGCGCGGATAGATCGAACGGGCGCCTCGCGCGTCTGAGGTGATGGGTGCTGAGTTGGCTCCTGATGGTCCTCGGCGAAGAGCCGGTCAGCGATGAAACGCTGTTCGCGCGTTACCAGAACGGTGACGCGCGGGCCATGACGACTTTGTACGACCGCCACGCGCGGCCGCTGCGGGCCTTTGCCCAACAGCGCGGAGCGGCGCGACCGGATGACATCGTGCAGGATGCGTTCCTGCGGGTGGTGCGCAATGGCGCGAGTTTTCAGGGCCAAGCCAAGTTTCGCACCTGGCTGTACACAATCGCCCGCAACCTCTGCGTGGATGCGTCGCGACGCGATCGGTTTCGCTCCGGGCCGTCGCTCGACGCGCCGACGGGCAGCGAGGACAACCGCACCCTGGGCGATCGCATCGCCAACGACAGCATTGGCACGGACGCGAGCCGCAACCTCGCGGATCGCCAATTCCAGACCGCGTTTGACGCGGCCATGGCGCAGTTGCCCGACGAGCAGCGGGAGGTGTTTGCCTTGCGCGAACTGTCCGGGCTGAGTTTCGCCGAGATCGCGGAGGCGACGGCGAGCAACGAGAACACGGTGAAGAGCCGAATGCGCTATGCGCTCAAGCAGTTGCGGGAGGCGTTGAGCGACTTCCTGTAAGCAGGGCCGCGAAATGCGCTACACTTTGGACGCGGGCTGGATTGCGTAGATCCGGGCCAAACAGGCGGAGAGGGGACGATGACACGGCGGCAAGCCACAGAAAACACAGCGCAAGAGCGCGTGGATGCGGCTGTTGTCGATGCCTACGAGCGTCGCGTTGCCGGTCACGCTGCAACTGCTGAGGATGCAGCGCTGGAGGCGGAAATCGCCGCGGCGGAGTTGAGCGCTTACGTTTCGCTGCACCAGCGCGTCGCGAACCTGCCGCAGGGCGACGTGGCGCTGGGTGTGCGTTCCGTGGTGCTGACCGCGGCCGCCCTGGGCGCGCAGGAACACGCGGCGCGGCTGAACGCGCAATCGCCGCTGGTGCGCGCGCTGAGTTGGATCATGCGACCGGGGCCGCTGCTGGCGGCGGTGACGGCGGCGGCAGTGCTTGTCGCTGTGTCTGTGCGGCATGAGGACGCGCCTTTGGCGGGCGCCCACGAGGACAGCGCCGTTGCGATGGCAGACGCGCCGACCGTGCAAGCGGCTCCGGAAGTCGCCAAGCCCGCCGCGCCCGCGCTTGCGGCACAAGACCCGGCGCCCGCGGCCCCTGCGCCTGCTGCTGCACCGACGCCCGAACCGCCCGCCGTCGTTGCAGCCCCGGAAGTGCCGGCTGCCGCGGCCCCGCCCGCCGCGCCCATGGCAAGGCCGATGCGGACAATCGAAGCGCAGACGGCGTCGCTGGGGCCGTCCCCCGCCGATGCGCCGACCGGCCACGCGGCGCCACGCGAAGAGCTGGCCAAGCGCGAAGTGGCGGCGGACGCGGAACAGAAGCCCAGCGCGGGGAAAGCCAAGGCGGAAGTTGCTGCGGCCGATGAAACCCTGCAGGCCGCGACGGCATCCAATGACCGCGACAATGCAGGGAAGAAGGCCAACCTCGCCAACCTGGAGCAGGCCAAACTGGATGTCGCCAACGAACGCGCGGGCTATCGGACGCCGGCGAGCGGGGCGCAAGCGGCTCAGGACAACGCGCCAGTTGCCGCGCAGATGGCCGCCGAGCCGCAGCAGAAGGACAACGCGGAGACGCGCAACGCTGGCACGCGCAATCAGGTTGCGGGAAAAGCTGCCGCGGACGCGGTGGAGCGCTGGCGGCAGTCCGTGGAGGACGCGCAGACGCCGGAGGAGCGGGTTGTGGCGCTGAAGCAGCTTGTCGTGGCGGCGCAAAATGCCGGCGAGGACAAGATCGCCAAGGCCGCGCAGCAGGCGCTCAAAGCCGCGCAGGCGCAGGTCGTGGCGCGCAAGCGGGCGCAGAGCCTGCAGGAGACGCCGCCGTCCCAGCGGGCCAAGACCGCGCCGTCGCAGGGTTCTGGCGAGCTCAAGGCGCAAAAGGCCAAAGAGTAGGCGCGACTAGCGGTTGAGCAGCTTGCGCAGGCGGCGCACCAGCGGCTGGGCCATCGCCAGCAATTGCATGGCCTTGGGCGCGTGCAGCAGGCGCGGAATGAAAGGCCCCGTCGCGGCCAGCAGCGGCACGGCGCCCGGCTGGGGCTTGCCTGTCCACGTCGCCAGATCGGTCGCGGAGCCAAAACCATCGCGCTGCCAAGCCTTGCGGTCGATCGCCAGCACGCCGGGCCGATCCGATGGCGCCGCGGACACCGGGCGACCCGCGCGCACATCCGCCAGCACCCGCAGCGCCCGCCGGTCCGGCAGCGCGTCCGCATCCGCGAGGATGACCGTGTCGGCATCGACCCGTCGCAGCAGCGCCGCAAGCGTCGCCATGGGGGCGACCGTACCCCCCGGAATCACCACGACCTGCGCGTGCAGCGCCTCCGCATGGGCGACGCTGTCATCCACCGATCCCAAATCCAGAAGCCACCAGCGCACATCCGGCGCCTCGATCAGCGCGCGCCATGCCGTAAGCCGATCGACAACCCGCCCGCCGTCGTTCCGGCTGATCAGCACAAACGCCGTCGTCGCCAAATGCACCGGCGGCGCCGCCATTTCCTCCGCGGTCTCCGCGGGCAGTGGTCCGCCCAGCGCTTGTCGCCGCCGCTTCGTCGCATCCGCAGCGCGACCGACCATCGACTGCGCGTCCGGCTCCTGCTTCTGCCGCTGCGGCACAGGCGCCTTGGTCTCCACCGGCTTCTGCGCCAGCGCTTGACTGCGTTCCTGCTCGTCGCGCAGCAGCGTGTTGTGGCGGGCGGCGCGGGCCAACATCGTGTCGTCACGCGGCCTCGTCGGCTCCGGCTTGGGCGTCGCGATCTCCGGGCGCTCGTGGCGTTGCCGCGCGGAGGGCATCGGCACCGGATGGGCCATCGGCCTCTCGTCGCGCGCCGCGTCCCGGGCTTGCCGGTTGCGCAGCGCGATCGCCGCCATGTCGAGCGCCTTGGGCTTGGACTCGTCCACGTGGACCGGCTCGGGCGCGCGCGGGTGCAGATACGGGCGCGCTGGCGCCAGCGGCCGCGGTTCCGGCTGGGTTTGCGGCATCTGTTGCGCCAACGGCCGATCGTCCAGCGGCGATCGGTGGCGATTGTAGCGGGCCGCGCGGTCAGCCAGCGCAGTGGGCGCGACGGGCGTCACCGGCTTCACGACAGGCGCAACCGGCATGACGAGGGGCGGCGGCGGCGGCGCGGGGGCTGGCGGCGCCGCGATCGGCGGCGTTTCCAGCAGCGGCAAATCCGTCTGAAGATTCGCGGATTTCCGCGGCCTGGCCTTGGAACGCGCGGGTTGTTTCGGTGGCGGTGTGTCAGTCACGGTAGTTTTGTCGCAGTTGTTCGTCGGAGGTGCGCGCGAGAAACCTAGCGCGGAATGTCGACAAAGACGTAGCGGCCCAAGTGCGCGGACAGGTAGCTGCGCTTGTCCTTGAGCGAAATCACGATGCGGGTGCCGCGGCCGACGACGTCTTCCGCGCGGATGAAGTCGATCTGGGTCGGAAAGGCGCCCGTCAGGATCTCCCGCCGCAAGTTGGGATTGGCGATGGCGACCTGCGGCAAGTCGATCACGATGTGCGCGTCGTCGGGTCGGTAGACGTAGCCGCAGGCCTCGTGTTCCAACTGGACGTAGACACGCGACGCATCGGCCGTGTTCTGAAAGCCGACCCACGTCAGCATCTGCGGTTCAACCTTGCAGCGGCCGGTGGCGTTGGACGGGACTTCGCTATTCCAGTCGGGGACTTGGCCGCTGTAGGGGCGATCCTTGTAGAGCTTGCCTTCGCGGTCGACGAATACTTCTTTCTGGCGATCGTCGCCGAGCAGCGGAAATGGAAACGGCTTGGGCGGCGCGACAAACGGCCCAAGGCGCAGCGCGTCCTCGCCCACTGGCGTTCCGCTCTCAACCGGCTCATACGCCGGGCCGTCCTGCGCGTCGACCGACGGACCGTACTCAGCATCGGCGTCGACTGGACCCTTGGCCTCGGGTTTCGGTTCCGGTTTGCCGTCCGCCTTCGCGTCCGGTTTGGCGTCCATCGCGGGCGCTTTTTGCGTCGCCGGCTTGGCTCTGGCCTTGTGACGCGCAGCCATCGCCGTCGCCGGCAGCGCCAGCAACACCAGGATCAGCAGCAAGTTGTGCCAGGAATTCCGACGCACCCAAACCTCGGACCGCGCGCGCGACCGTCTGCGCATGCTAGCGCGGTTCTCGGCCATGTCCAGCCACTGGCGATTTTGCCCGGTAAAAACCATCCGGAGCCGCATCATGGAATCGCGACGGTCGCGGTGCCGGCGTACCAGCGTCCGCCTATGCCGTTTCCGCCGCAGCCCCGGGGCAGGGTGATGGGTGGGCCGCCGGCGCTGGGTGTGAGGTCGACCTCGTATTCGTCCGCGTAGCACGTGCAGCCGCTCCACGCGTTGCCGTCGGCCGCGGTGCTGCTGCCGGTGAGGTAGCCAGAGTCGACTTCCCACACGTCGATCTCGTCGCCGGGTAGCACGGTGACGACGCCGCCTTCGCCGTGGCAATTCGTGATGTTGCTGGCGCCGGAGCAGGCGCCGAATTGGAGCGTCAGCGCGCCGCCGTTCAGGCTGATGTAGCCCGTGTCGAGCAGCGGATCGCCGTAGACGTGGCCATCGAGCGCGCCTTCCGCCGTCGCCGCGGTGACGTCACGTGGATTGGCGCACGTCGCGTTGGGCGCGGGCGCGAAGGCTGCCGTTCCGGGCTTGCCGACCGCGATCAGCTTGCCATCCCGGTAGAGCCCGACGCAGTCGATGTCCGCGCCGGGGCTGCTGCCGCACTTGCCGTTGATGAACGCAGGGTCGGCTGATCGGTCGCGGATTGTGATCGCGGTGTAGCCCGCCGCGGTTGCGGAAGCGTCTCCGGCGTCGGCGACCGCGTCCGCGACGGGAATCGCGAGGGTGCAGCCGTCGGGGCCGGAAGCATCCAGATCCGACGCGCTTTGACTGGCGCCGCAGCCGAGGATGGCCGCGCAGACAAGGCCAAGAGCAACGCGGGCGCGGACGAACATGGACGACCTCCAGACCGCGCGACAGTAGCACGTCCGGCGGTCAAGCCAAAAACACGAAGGGCACCGTTGTTGCCAACGATGCCCTCCGCTGCGTCAAGCGCTCAGGTCAGACTACGGGATCTTGACCGTGGTCGAACCGGCGTACCACTTCTTGTCAGCCGAGTTGCCGTCGCCAGCCTTGGGCAGCGCGACCGAACCGGTGTCCACGCCCACGGCCGGGCGGGCATCGACTTCGTACTCGTCGGCGTAGCAGACGCAACCGCTGTACGCGTTGCCGTCAGCCGCCGTGCCGCTGCCAGCCTTGTAGGACGTGTCCACTTCCCACACGTCGATCTCGTCGCCCGACATCACTTCCGTCAGGGCGCCAGCGCCGTCACAGTCGGTGATCTTGGTGCCGGTGACGCACGCGCCGAACTGGATCTCGAGCGAGCCGCCGTTCAGGCTGATGTAGCCGGTGTCGGGGTTCGACGCGTACACGTGGCCGTTCAGCGGGCCTTCCGCAGTCGACGGAATGTTCTTGGTGTCGGTGCAGGTCGACGCGGCCGAGGTCACGTAGCTCGCGGTGCCGGGCTTGCCGACAGCGATCAGCTTGCCCGCGCGGTACAGACCGACGGCGTCGATGTCCGCGCCCGGGCTCGAGCCGCACTTGCCGTTGATGAAGGACGGGTCCGCGGACTTGTCCCAAATCACGATCGACTTGTAGGTGGTGCCCATGGACATGTCGCCCATCGCGGTGTCAGTGGCGGTGTCGCCGGTGGTGGCGTCCGAGCTGGTGCCGTCGGTGGCGTCGCCGTCAGCGGCGGTCGTCGCGCCGCAAGCGGCCAGGACCATGGACGACGTCGCGCAGACCGTCATCAGGATACGATTGAAATTCAGCATAGTGAGAATCCTCCAAGTCATTTCGTTGGTGGCCTGTCGCACACGAATCTAAATCGCATCGACAGCCGGTTCGCGCAAAAGGATAAAGGTCCCTGTGGGGTTGTCAACAGGTGGCGAGAATCGGCTGGCCTGATCCAAAAGTCACAGCGCCCGTCAACGCCCAACCCGCTGAAGTTCCGCATCAAATGCCATCTTGGCAGACGAACTGGCGTTCGGGCCATCCACAGCCATGACATTGCTGTCGTTTTCTGCGCCGTCCGCCGCGCGTGCCTGTGCGACTGGAAACATCCAACCATTTGCGGATACAGGAGAAAGCGGATTTTCTCAGCGCTTGGCAAGCCGCTTGCAATGCTCTCCTGATGTGCCGTGCAGACGGCCAATCACTGCGGCGACCAAGGTCGTCGCGCTCAGGAGTCGCCCATGAACTCGCCCGCCACCCGTGAGACGGACTGTTTCGCCGACGACGAAATGCTGCCCATCGACGACGAAACCGGCATCAGCGAAGGCTATGCCGCGGACGCCAAAGACGAACGCCGCCGGCCCCGTCAGGGCCACGTGAGCGTCCCGACGCAGGAATTCATTGATCCGACGATGCTGTATCTGCAGCACATCGGCCGCGTTTCCCTGCTGACCCGCGAAGGTGAAGCGGAAGTCTCCAAGCGCATTGAAGATGCGTCGGCGGCGATCCTGGACCTGCTGATGCGCGTGCCGGCTTGCCGCCCGCTGCTTTCAGAACTGCCGATCGCGATGGCTGCCGATCATGACCTGCTCAAGCAGTGGACCGACGCCGATGGGTGGCGCGACCGCGACGCCCGCATCACCACGCTGGCGCGCGCCGAGCGCTTTCGCGATCGCGTGATCGAGTTGGACGCGGAAATCGCCCGTCTGACCGTGGAAGGCGAGGCGGATAGCCCGCTGCTCGTCCAGGCCAAGCGCTCCAAGTATCGGACTTTCTGGGAGGATCGCACGGGCGAGAAACTCATCCAGAAGGCGCTGGACCTGTTCAACGAGCAGGCGCGCAACGCCGTGCGCTCGGAACAGCGCGCGCGCCGCGGGGACGAGGGCGGTAGCCGCGATTCTGCGCGCAAAGCTGCGAAGGCCTATGGCTTTTCAGCGGAACAGGCGTCGCGTGACATGCGCACCTTGCGCAACAGTCAGCGGATCATCGCCGAGAGCCGGTCCGTCATGATTCAGGCCAATCTGCGGCTGGTGGTGTCGATTGCCAAGCGCTACTTGAACCGCGGCATGGCGCTGCTGGATCTGGTGCAGGAAGGCAACATCGGCCTGATCAAGGCGGTCGAGAAGTTCGAATGGCAGCGCGGCTACAAGTTCTCCACCTACGCCACGTGGTGGATTCGCCAGTCGATCACCCGGTCGATCGCCGACCATGGCCGGACGATTCGCATCCCGGTGCACCTGATTGAGGCGCTCAACCGCATCCTGCGGGAGCGGACGCGCCTGGAGCAGCTGCACGGCCGCGAGCCGTCGGTGGAAGAACTCGCCATCGCGACCGAGCAGCCGCTCGACCAGGTGGAAGTGATTCTGCGCATGGTCAAGTCGCCGCTCAGCCTGGATGCGCCGGTCGGTGAAGATGACGCGCAGCTCGTTGATTTCGTGGAGGACCATGCCGCGGCCAAGGGGCTGGACGTGGTGCTGCAAAAAGACCTGTGCGAGCAGACGCGCCGCGCGCTGACGCGCCTGCACCCGCGCGAAGAAGCGGTGCTGCGCCTGCGCTTTGGCATCGGCAACGACGACTGCCTGACGCTGGAGCAGGTCGGCGAGATGTTCAATCTGACCCGCGAGCGGATTCGCCAGATTGAGACCGGCGCGCTGCGCAAGCTGCAGTCCCCGGCGCACCGTCAGATGCTGGAGTACCTGGTGGAGAGCTAGGCGCGACGCCCACCGCATGTCTGGCCTTTCCCGCAGCAGCACCGATCGCTGCGGGGGAGGCTGCTGACATTTGTGTCACGCTCCCTGACATTCTTGTCATGCTCCCGCGCAATTGAACCGCTGCCGGACTTCCGCTATCCTCCGCGCCACGTTTGGCCATCAAGCGCCATTGAACACACGGAGTTTACCGGCATGCGCACCCTTCGCACCCTCGTCCTGTCGATTGCCACCCTCGCTGTCGCGCTGTCCGTCACGGGATGCAAGCGCCCGTCTGCACAGGCGATTGTCCTGACCAAAGATCAGGAACAGCAGATCGCTGCTTCCGTTCTGACCGCTCCGCCGGCGGATCTGGACCAGAAGCTCGAAGTGAAGTTCGAGGACAAGCTCACGCTGCTCGGCTACAAGCTGGAGCCCAAGGACAAGGCCGCGGCCGGTGGCAGCCTGACGCTCTCCCTCTTCTGGCGCGTCGATCAGCCGCTGCCGGGCGACTGGAAGATCTTTGTGCACATGGAAGCGCCGGGCCTGAAGCGCCAGCCTTTTGACCATTACGGCGTCGGCGGGCTGTACCCGCTCGCGCAGTGGAAGAAGGGTGAAATCATCAAAGATACCGTGACGATGGAGATTCCGGCCGACTGGCCGAAGAGCAACACGCAGCTGCTGATTGGCGTGTTTGACTGGGGCGCGTGGAACAAGGCGCAGCAGAATCGCCGCCTGAAGATCAGCAATGCCCCGGCGGGCGCGGCGCAATCGGAAGATCGCCTGTTGCTGGCGACGATCGACATCGGCGGTGCGGGCGCGCCAGCGGGTGGTGCGGGCAATGCCCAGCCGCCGCAGCAGAAAGGCCCGACGTACGCGGTTGCGCAGGCGACGGACAAGATCACGATCGACGGCAAGCTGGATGAAGCGGTGTGGACGTCGAGCCATTCCGTTGGCGCGTTCAAGCAGCCCAACGGCGGCGCGGCGGCTGAGACGATGGCGGCGGACGTGAAGCTGGCTTGGGACAGCGAGAACCTGTACCTCGGCGCGACCATCAAGGACGACGACGCGCGCAACACGCACACCAAGAACGACGACACGACGTGGGAAGGCGACGTGGTCGAGCTGTTCCTCCAGGTGCCGGGCAAGGAAGATTACTACGAGCTACAGTGGACGCCCGCTGGCTCGACGTTTGACGCGCACTTTACCGGCCATCGCGCGCCGGCTTGGGAAGAAGCGGCCAAGTTTCAGAGCAACATGACGTCCAAGGTCGTTGTCGACGGCGCCGTGAACGCGGATGGCGCGGACAAGGGCTGGGTCGTGGAAGCGGCGATTCCTTGGAAGTCTCTGGGCTTTGACAAGGCACCGGAAGCAGGCGCGAAGTTCCTGGCCAACCTCTACCGCATCGACGACAAGGGCACGCATGATTTCCAGCACATGGTGACCTGGGCGCCGGTTGGCGGCGACTTCCACCAGCTCAGTGGCGCGGGCACGCTCGTGCTGGCCAACGGCGCGAACAATCCGGGCGATGCCGCGGCGCCGACGCGTCCGGCGGTGCTGCCGACTGGCCGCGCGATGCCGCTGCTGCCGGGTGCCGTGCAGGCTTTGCCCGCCGCGCCAGCCGTCAAGCCGTAGTCTGGCGCGCCCACCATGTCTGATACCCGCTTTGATCCTGGGCTCTTGCCCGCGGACGGCTTTGCCCGGCTGACCGCCGTCATGGCTTCGCTCCGCGCGGCCCAGGGCGGCTGTCCGTGGGATCGCGAACAGACACTGGCGACGCTGCGCGCCTATCTGATTGAAGAGTCCTATGAGCTGCTGGACGCGATCGACGCGCTGGGGGCCGCTGCCCATGCGCTGCCGGCCGCCGCGCCATTTGCCGCCGATGCTGCCGCCGTGGCGCACTTCCGCGAGGAGCTGGGCGACGTGCTGCTGCAGATCGCATTCCAGTCGCGCATCGCGGAAGAGATGGGGTGGTTCGACGCCAACGACGTGGCGCGCGGAATCGCCGACAAGATGGTGCGCCGCCACCCGCATGTGTTCATCACCGCGGAGACGGAGCACCACGAAACGTCCGCGCAAGTGCTGGACGCGTGGGAGCAGCGCAAGCGCAAGGAGGGCAAAGGCGCGCTGGACGGCGTGCCCAAGAACCTGCCGGCGTTGCTGCGCGGCCAGCGGATGGGCGAGAAAGCGGCGCGCATTGGCTTTGACTGGCCCAACGTGACGAGCGTGCTGGCCAAGGTCGACGAAGAGTTGCTGGAGCTGCGCGAAGCGCTGCGCGACGGTGACAAGGCCCACATCGCAGAGGAACTCGGCGACCTGCTCTTTGCCCTGACGAGCCTCGCGCGCCACGCGGGCGTGGACGCTGAACAAGCGGCGCGCGGGACGCTCGACAAGTTCACCCGGCGTTTTGGCCACGTGGAGCAGGGCATCGAGGCCCGGCACGGCAAAGCCTATCGCGCCAGCCTGGATGAACTGGAGCTGCTCTGGCAGGAAGCCAAGGCCATCGAACGCGCCTGATCAGTTCACGTGCGCGGCTTCCCGCTCCAGCATCGCCGCCAACTGGTCCTTGAGCGCCAGCTTCTTCTTCTGCAATTCGCGCCGCGTCTGTTCGTCCTCCGGGCTCAGGTAGACGTGGAGTTCATAGCGCATCAACTGGTCATCCAGCCTCCGGTGCGCGAGTTCCAACTCCGCGTATTCCGGGTCTTCCTTGCGCAGCTTGATCTTCAAGGCGTCTTCATTCACGTGCATCAGATGCATGGGCGGATCCTCCATCACATGGAACATGTGTTTGGTTCACGCGATCCGGTTGGCCGCTCGCCGCACGGGCGATGTGATGCACAACCGTGGAGTCAGCTAACGACGATTTCCACCGTTGGTCAAGACGTTCTGCTGGTCCGATTTGCGCCAACTCCGCGGAATCAAGCGTCCTCGCGCGAAAGGGGCGCGGGCGTCTGTCATGCGGATGTCACGGCGTTCAGGCGCTGGGACGCGCGCCAAAGAAACCTTCACCGCCGGCTTCCGTCTTCTCGGCGGCAAACGCCAGCACGGCCAGCTTGGATGCCACGCGGCCCGCAATCTGCCGGTACTTTTCAGCGAGCATGCCGTCGGGCTCAGCGGCGACGATCGGGCGACCGGCATCGGCATTCGCGGAGAGCGCCAGATCGATCGGCAGCTGACCGAGGAACTCGAGCTCCTGCGCCTTGCAGTGGTCTTCGCTGTGGCTCGGGCCAAAGATGTTGTAGTCCTTGCCGTTGTCCGGGCAGCGGAAGTAGCTCATGTTCTCGACGAGGCCGATCACGTCCACCTTCAGCATCCCAAACATCTTCACCGCGCGCAGCACGTCGGCAAACGCCACGTCCTGCGGCGTCGAGACCACAACCGCGCCGGTCAGCGGCAGCGCCTGACACAGGCTCAGGATCACGTCGCCCGTGCCCGGGGGCAGATCGACGATGAGGTAATCCAGCGGACCCCAATCCACGTCTTCCACGAACTGCTGCACCGCGCGACCGACCATCGGGCCGCGCCACGCCACCGCCGTATCCTCGCCGACAAGGAAGCCCATCGAGATGCAGCGGATGCCGTGCGCCTCGAACGCCACGATCTTGCGATCGGCGTTGACTACCGGCTTATGGCCCTTCAGGCCCAGCATGATCGGTACGCTCGGACCGTACACGTCAGCGTCCAGCAGGCCGACCTTGGCGCCCGCCTTTGCCAGCGACAGCGCGATGTTGACCGCGACCGTCGACTTGCCCACGCCGCCCTTGCCCGCGCCGACACCCAGCACATGCCGCACATTGGGCAGCTTGGAGCGACCCTGCGGCGCATCGGCCTGCAGCGTCAGGTACAGCTTGCGGCGACCCAGCAACGGCCGCAGCGCCCCTTCGACAAGCGCCCGGATCCGCTCCTTGTGCGGCGTCGCCGGCGTCGTCAGCGCGATCGTCACGGCCAGCGCTTCATCGCTGATGTCCATGTCTCGGACCAGCTTGGCCGAGACGAGATCCTGGCCGAGGTCGGGCTCCGTCACCGTCAAGAGGGCTTCCATCACGTCGTCGTGGCTCAAGGGCATCGTCTTCTCCCGGGTATCGCGTTGTGGCGGCGCCAAGCGCAGCAGCGCGGCGGTATAGGGATGACAGCCACAGGGTGTCAATCCGTCGACCTCAACATGCCGCACAGACTGACAAAACCGTGACACGGGATGGCCGTCGCGACACTTTGGCGTTGACACTCAAACGGACGAGTCCTAATCTGCGACTTGGATGGTCGGACTTGAAGCCGCCCCAGGGACGAACGCTGATGCTCCGACTTTCCCGCAAAGCAGACTACGGTCTCGTCGCCTTGAAGGCGCTGAGCGGCCTGCCGACGGGCGATTCATTGTCCGCACGTGAGCTCGCGGAGCGGTATCACCTGCCGCAGGATCTGACGCCGAAAGTCATGGCCAAGCTGGTGACGGCGGGCATGGTGGACGCGTCGATGGGCAAGATGGGCGGTTACCGGCTGGCGCGCGAGCCGGCGTTGATTACGGTCGCGGAAGTTGTGCGCATCCTGGACGGGGAGCAGCACATCGCACCGTGTCAGCAGGGCGACCTGATGGGCCAGTGCAGCCGGCTGGAAGGCTGCGAGATCAAGAGTCCGCTGGACACGTTGAACGACGCGGTCATGAAAGTGCTCGAAACGATGACGCTGGCGCAGCTGTAGGAACAAAAGATGACTGTCAAACTGCCGATTTACATGGACAATCATGCGACGACCCGGGTTGACCCGCGCGTTGTCGAGAAGATGTTGCCTTACTTCTCCGAGATCTACGGCAACGCGGCGTCCAAGACCCACGCGTTTGGCCGGGCTGCGGAAGAAGCGGTCGACAAGGCGCGCGTGCAGTTGGCCAAGGCCATTGGCGCGTCGTCGGACAAGGAAATCGTGATTACGTCGGGCGCGACGGAGTCGGACAACCTCGCCATCAAGGGCGTGGCGCACATGCACCGGGAGAAGGGCGACCACCTGATCACCGTGTGCACGGAGCACAAAGCGGTGCTCGACAGCCACCACGCGCTCGAGCGCGAGGGCTTTCGCACGACGTTCCTGAAGGTGAAGCCGGACGGCTTGGTCGATCTGGCGGAACTGGAAGCGGCGATGACCGACCAGACGATCCTCGTGTCGATCATGGCGGTCAACAATGAGATTGGCGTTGTGCAGCCGTTGGCTGAGATCGGCAAGCTCTGCAAGAAGCGCGGCATCCTGTTCTTCTGCGATGCGGCGCAGGCTGTCGGCAAGATTGAGCTGAACGTGGAAGAGATGGGCATCGACCTGCTCGCGTTCACGGCGCACAAGATGTACGGCCCCAAGGGCATCGGCGCGCTGTACGTTCGGCGCAAGAATCCGCGCGTGCGTCTGGAAGCGATGATGCACGGCGGCGGTCACGAGCGCGGCCTGCGTTCTGGCACGCTCGCGGTGCCGCTGATTGTGGCGTTCGGCGAAGCGGCGGAGCTCATCACCGTCAACCAGGCCGAAGAGACGGCGCGCTTGCTGGCCCTCCGCGAGCGGCTGTGGAGCGGTTTGCAGTCGCAACTGCAGCACATTTTCCTGAACGGCCACGCAACGCAGCGCGCGCCGGGCAGCTTGAATGTGTCGTTCGCGTACGTGGAAGGCGAGTCCTTGCTCATGGGCATCAGTGAGATCGCGGTCTCGTCGGGCAGCGCGTGCACGTCCGCTTCCCTGGAGCCGAGCTACGTGCTCAAGGCGCTGGGCGTGGACGATGAGCTGGCGCACACCTCGATTCGCTTTGGCATCGGCCGGTTCAACACAGAAGAAGAGATCGACTACACGATTGAGCGCGTCGTCGACGTCGTCACGCGGCTGCGCGAGATGTCGCCGCTGTGGGAGATGGTGCAGGAAGGCATCGATCTGCGGACGGTCAACTGGACGGGTCACTGAAGCAACTTGGGTTTTTGACAGCAACGAGGTCGTGTAACCATGGCGTATTCTGAAAAAGTTCTGGATCACTACAACAACCCGCGCAACGTCGGCGCGCTGCCCAAGGACGATCCCAGCGTCGGCACCGGCGTCGTGGGCGCGCCTGAATGCGGCGACGTGATGAAGTTGCAGATCAAGGTCGGCGCCAATGGCGTGATCGAAGACGCGCGCTTCAAGACGTTCGGCTGCGGTTCGGCGATCGCCTCGTCGTCGCTCGCGACGGAGTGGGTCAAGGGCAAGACGCTCGCGGAAGCGGCGCTGATCCGCAATACGGACATCGTGCAGGAACTCAACCTCCCGCCGATCAAGATTCACTGCTCCGTGCTGGCGGAAGACGCGATTCGCGCGGCGCTGGCTGATTTTGCCGCGAAACAAGAAAAGAACGCGTAAGCGTAGCGAGGCACACGATGATCGTCGTCACTGAAAGCGCCATTGACCGCCTGAAGATTGTTGCCGCAGAAGCCAACGTCGAGCTGTCCGGCATTCGCGTCGGCGTCACCGGCGGCGGCTGCTCCGGGTTGAGCTATGTGCTCGACTTTGAGAAAGAAGCCCGCCTCGGCGACCGCGTCTTTGGCGAGAACCCCAAGATCTTCGTCGACCGCAAGAGCCTCGTCTTTCTGGACGGGACCACGCTCGACTTTGAAGGCGGCTTGAACGGCAAGGGCTTCGTCTTCAAGAATCCCAACGCCACCGCCAGTTGTGGCTGCGGCTCGTCGTTCGCTGCCTGACCTCCGTCCCGGACAATCCGCCATGGCCGAGCAATTTGACCACCCTGCCGCGGACTCTCCCGACGCGCCGCGCGCTGTGCGGCCTTGGGTCGTCAATCCGCAGACGGGCGCGGTCGATCTGGATCGCCAGCCGTTGCCCGGTGAGCCTGAGCCCGACCACTTTGCCATCCTCGGCCTGCCGCAGCGCATCCTGCTGGACGCGGACGCCATTGAAATCGCCCACCGCAGCCTCATTCGCGGCCTGCACCCGGATCGCTTCCACGCGCAGGGGCCGCAAGCCGTCGCCAAGGCGCAGTCGCATTCTTCGCGGGTCAATGACGCGTGGCGCGGCCTCAAGACGCTGGAGCAGCGCGCGGCGTATGTGCTGACCCTCGCCGGCGAGAATCTGGACGAACGGTATCGGCCGCCAGCGCAGCTGCTGATGCAGGTGATGGAAGCCAACGAGGCGATTGACGAAGCGGGCAATGACCCCGCGGCGCGCGTGCAACTTCTCGAACTCCTTTCTGATTTTCAAGCCCAGCGCGCGGTTCTGACCGCGGCATTGGCGCAGGCTGCGGCATCATGGGATGCTGCCCAAGCTGCGGTGGATCCCGCGGCGGCTTTGACTGCCCGCGCGGACTTGCGTGCCGTGCTCGGTCAAGCGCGCTACATCGATAACCTGATCGGCCGAGCCAGCGCGGCCCTCTCCGCCCCGGACGCGGCCTACCCGGCAAACTGAGCAATTCATGGCAATCCAGATCTCGTTTGGCGGCGAAAAGCGCCAGGAAAAACCCGTTGTCGCCGTTGGCATTGACCTCGGCACGACCAATAGCCTCGTTGCCTACGTCGGTCCTGACGGCCAGCCGCGGGTGATCGCGGGCGAAGATGGCGCGATGGTGCCGTCCGTCATCGCGTTTGACGCGGACGGGCAGCTGGCCGCGGTCGGTCACAAGGCCAACGCGGCGCTGCTCACGCATCCGGATCGCACGATCTACTCGGTGAAGCGGATGATGGGGCGCAGCGCCCATGAAATCGTCCACGAGCTGGGGCTTTTGCCGTTCCAGGTGCACACCGCGCCGGGTTCGGCGGCGGTGCGGATTGAGGTCGCGGGCCAGAAGCTGACGCCGCCCGAGCTGAGCGCCTACGTCCTGCGCGAACTCAAGCGGCGCGCGGAGGCGCATCTGGGCCAGACCGTCGACAAGGCAGTCATCACCGTGCCCGCGTATTTCAACGACGCGCAGCGTCAGGCGACCAAGGACGCGGGACGCCTCGCGGGGCTGGAGGTGCTCCGCATCGTCAACGAACCGACGGCGGCGGCGCTGGCGTACGGTCTGGACAAGAAGCCGGAAGGCCGGATCGTTGTCTACGATCTGGGTGGCGGTACTTTTGACGTGTCGATTCTCGCGATGCACGAAGGCATGACTGAAGTGCTGGCGACCGGTGGCGATACCCACTTGGGCGGCGACGACTTCGACCGGCTGCTTGTGGAGACCGTCGCGGCGCAGCTGGAGCGCGCGGGCATGTCGGTGAACGGCGACGCGGAGAAGCTTCAGCGCCTGCGCAAAGCGTGTATTGAGCTGAAGATCGCGCTGTCGGCCGCGGAGCATGCGACGGTCCAAGCTGAACTCGTCGTGGGCCAGCGCATGGAGCTGGCGTTTGACCGCAGCGATTTTGAAACGCTGATCGCGCCGCTCGTGGAAAGGACGCTTGCGCCGTGCCGTCAGGCGTTGCGCGACTCCGGGCTGACGGTGGCGCAGCTGGATGAAGTGCTGCTCGTCGGCGGCTCCACGCGGATTCCGCTTGTGCGCCGCAAGGTTCAGGAGCTGTTTGGCAAAGTGCCGCGGGGTGACATCGATCCGGATCAGGTCGTGGCGCTGGGCGCGGCGGTGCAGGCCGACATCATGACGACCGGCCGGCGGGACATGCTGCTGTTGGACGTGACGCCGCTGTCGCTGGGCATGGAGACCGTCGGGGACGTGGTGGTGAAGATCATCAACCGCAACAGCTCGATTCCCGCGTCGGCGACCGAGGAATTCACGACGTCCGTGGACAACCAGACGGGCGTGGTCGTGCACGTGCTGCAAGGCGATCGCGAACTGGTCAAGGATTGCCGCAGCCTGGCGAAGTTCGTCGTGCCGATTGAGCCGCTGCCGGCGGGTTTGGCGCGCGTGGCGGTGACGTTCCTGATCGACGCGAACGGCATCCTGCACGTGACGGCGAAGGATGTGCGCACGGGCCGCGAGAAGTCGATCGAGGTCAAGCCGAGCTATGGCCTGACCGACGATGAAGTGCTGCGGATGCTGGAAGACGCGTTCGACAACGCCGAGGGCGATCTGAACAACCGGATGTTCCTGGACGCGAAGAACGAGGCGGAGCTGATCCTGGAGGCGACAAAGCGCGCGCTGTTGGGCCCCGCGGGCGCGCGGCTGGAACCCGAGGAGCGCGAAGAGATTGATGGCGCGATCGCCGGCCTCGCGGCTGCCGTGCGGACCGAGCAGGCGGAGCCCGTGCGCAAGGCCCAGCGGCGCCTCAACGATGCGACCTGGCGGCTCGCCGAACTGTCGATGGCCGAAGCGCTGAACGCGGCGGTGCATGACCCGCAGCTCGCGACCGTGCTGGCGCAGGCGCCTGACCCCGCTTCCGTCAAGCCCGACCATCATGGCAACCGGATCAAGTAGGATCAGTCCGCACCAGCTCGCCGACGCGCGGGCGAACTTGCGCGCATGCCGCTTGTGTCCGCGCGGGTGCGCGGTCGATCGCACCGTCAGCAGCAGTGGCGCGTTCTGCCGGCTGGACGGGAACGCCACCGTCTACCGCGAACTCCTCTCGCTGGGCGAAGAGTCAGCCATTTCACCGACCTGGCTCGTCGATCTCGGCGGATGCAGCCTGCGCTGCTTGTTCTGCTCGGAATGGTCCCACGTCGTGCATCCGCGCGCGTCGCCCGCGCAGCTGCTGACCGCAGACTGGTTCCTGCCGCAACTGCACAAACGCCGACAACAGGGCGCGCGCACCGTCAGCTTCGCGGGTGGCGATCCGACCGTGAGCCTTGTCGCCGTGCTCGAAGTGCTCGCGCAGGTCGCTGATGCCGATTGGCTGCCAGTGGTCTGGAACTGCAATGGCTTGCTGAGCGACACCGCGCGCGCGTTGTTGGCACCGGTCGTGGCGACGTGGCTCGTTGACGTGAAATTCGGCAACCCCGACTGCGCCCAGCGGGTGGCGGGCATCGATGGCGCGCTCAACGCTCGGGAAGTCGCGCGCACGCTGGAATTCGCCCGCGATCGCGGCCTCATGCTGCGCCACCTCGCGATGCCGGGCCATCTGGATTGCTGCACGCGGCCCGTCGTTGCGGCGATGGCGCGTGACTACCCGGAAATTCCCCTGAACGTGATGGCGCACTACCTGCCGATGGGACCTGCCCGTGCGGGTCGGCTGGCGCGCGCGCCGGAGCTGATGCGGCTGCTGAGCGCCGCGGAACAGGTCTCATGGGTCTCACTTCGCTCGGGAATCGCGGCGGCTGAGTGAGAGCGGCGACTGCAAGTGAGACTTGTGAGACCGGATTTGGGTCTCACTTTGGCTCCGGCAGTTGTCGAGGATGCTCTGTAACCCATTGTTGATGCGTTTGAATCCGCCGATCCGCAAGTTGGCACGGCCGATGCACATCCGTCCGCTGCGGGCATCTGGACCGCCCGCGTACGGAGTTTCCATGCACCTCGCCCTCACCCGTTATTTTCCGCCCGCCTGCTGCGCCGCGTTGCTCGGTGTCTGGCTCACCGCGTGCGCCGCTGAGCCTGCCGGTGATGCAGGGGACCGCGATGCCGCCCTTGGGTCTGATGCTGTTGGCGACGCGCCGCGCGTTGCGCCCGGCGGATTCGCAGCTGCAGTTCCCACCCCGGCGGACAGTCCGCAGCCGTTCATCGTCACGTTGCGGGTCGATCTGGCAGACGATGCCGATGATGCGGCGCGGACATCGCGAATCGCCGCCGCGCGCGAGGCTTTGCTGGCGCGCCTGCCCGCTGCGGACGTGACGGTGGCGCGCACGTACACTCTGCTCCCCGCGGTGGCTCTGCGGGCGACCCAGCACTGGCGGGAGGCGATTGCCGCGCTCCCGGAGGTGGCAGCCGTGCAGGACGATTTGCGGATGCAGATGAACCTGAAATTCGCCGCGCCGATGGTGCAAGCCACGGACGCGCACAAGCTGGGATTCACGGGCAAGGGCGTGCGCATCGCGGTGATTGACACCGGCATCGATGCCCAGCATCCGGATTTGGCTGGGCACGTCGCCGCGCAGCACTGTTTTACGCAGGGCGCGTGCCCGCCGAACGGCACGGCGGAGTCCAGCTTCGCCACGGACGACGAGGGCCACGGCACGCACGTCGCTGGTATCCTCGTCAGCGCGGGCAAGGTCGCCGCGCCGGGTATTGCGCCGGGCGCCGACGTCGTTGCGGTGCGCGTCCTGGACAAGAGCGGGTCCGGCAGCAACTCGGACATCCTGGCCGGTCTCGACTGGGTCGCGGCACACGCCAAAGCGCTCAACATTCGCGTCATCAACATGAGCCTCGGCTCGCAGCAGAGCTGGGCGGGTGCGTGCGACAAATCCGATCCCGCGGCTTCCGGCGCCGTGAAGCTTCTGGGCCAAAAGGGCGTTGCGGTTTTTGCCGCCGCTGGCAACGAGGGCGAGCTGAACGGCTTGGGAAATCCGGCCTGCCTCGCGCAAGTTCACCCCGTCGGCGCGGTGTACACGCATGACCTCTCAGCGGCGAACTACCCCGGGCTGTGCGCCGACAAGGCGCCCAAAGCCGGCACGCTGACCTGCTTCTCCAACCGCGGAAAACACCTGCATCTCGTCGCGCCCGGCGCGCCGATTGTGTCCGTCGGCATGGGCGGCGGCACGGCCACAATGTCGGGCACGTCGCAGGCTTCGCCCGTCGCCGCTGGCGTTGCGGCGCTGGTGCTCGCGTGCAAGCCGACTTTGACGAACGCCGCGCTCGACAAGCTGCTGCAGCAGACGGGCAAGCCGGTTGCCGACGGCGCGACGGGCTTGACGTTCCGGCTCGTTCAGGCGGCGGCGGCGCTCAAGAGCGCGTGCCCCAAGTAGGCCATCCGGCCCCGCGCCCGGCCCTTCGCGCCCGGCCATTTCGCCGCCGATTTGCACAGTCCCTCGCACGCCGCTACCCTGCCGCGCGTGCGAGGCGACTTTCCCCAGCCCTTTGGTCCCTATGAACTGCTGCGGCGAGTGGGTCGCGGCGGTATGGCTGAAGTATTCCTCGCCAAAGCGCCGTCAAGTCAGGGACAACCGCGGCTCGTCGCCGTCAAGCGGATGCATCCGCAGCTCAGCAACGATCGTTCGGCCGTGGACATGCTGGTTCAGGAAGCCAAGCTGTGCATGCGGTTTGACCATCCGGCCATCGCCCAGACGTTCGAGCTTGGCCACCACGACGGCGTCTGGTACTTCGTCATGGAGTACGTGGACGGGATCGATCTCGGCGCGCTCGCGCACGTCGTCACGGCGCTGGGTGAGCGGCTCGACCCGGTCGCGGTCGCGTACATCGTCTCAGCGATGGCGCGGGGTTTGGACCACGCGCACAAGCTCAAGGGCACGGATGGGCGGCCGCTGGGCATCGTGCACCGCGACGTCTCGCCGCAGAACGTGCTGATTAGCTTGCGCGGCGAGGTCAAGCTCATCGATTTTGGGGTCGCCAAGGTCGCGGCCAAGATCGAGCAGACGATCGCCGGTGTCATCAAGGGCAAGTACGCCTACATGAGCCCTGAGCAGGCCGCCGCGGAGCCGCTCGATGCCCGGTCCGACGTGTTCAGCCTGGGTATCTGCCTGTTTGAGCTGCTGGCGGCGCAGGGGCTGTTCCGGCAGAAGGAGACCGCGTCGCCGTTCGCCGTGTTGCATGCCGTGCGGGAGGCGGCGATTCCGCCGCTGCGATCCGTCATGCCGGACGTGCCGCAAGCGCTCGCGGACATCACCGCGCGTTGCCTGAATCGCGATCGCGCGCAACGTCCCGGCAGTGCGGCGGAAGTCGCCGATGCCCTGGACGCCTGGCTCGCCGTCGCGGCACCGACTTTTGGCCCGCAAGCGCTCGCCGCGCTCGTTGCGGGGATCCTCGCCGACGCGCCCGAGCAGGCGCGCGCGCCGTCGGACATCGCGACGCCGCCGCTGCCCCATCTCGATCGGACGTCGTTTGTGCAGTCACCGTACACGATTGTCAGCCAAGTGCCGGTCGCGCCGAACCGGTTGCAGACGCCCGTCATCCGGCCGCTGTGGTGGCCCACGCAACAGGCGACGCTGCAGTTTCTCGCGGTCGGCGCTGGCGCGCTCGTGTTCACGGTTGCGTGGATGCTCGTCGCGTGGCTGGTGCGTTCCGGGCGGCTGTAGCCGCTAGAGAACCCGCAAATCCGTCGCCGGCACGCGCACGCTCATCAGACCCAGCAGCACTTGGACGTGCGCACCTGACACTTCCGCGACCGTGCCCGTCTTGCCGGCAAACAGGCCCTTCTGCAGCTCCACGCGTGCGCCCGCGGCCAGCAGTCCTGTGCTCGCCGCCGGCTTCTGCGGCGTGGGACCCAGCTCAAACGGCCGACCTGGGGCGAAGCTGGAAGACCGCTCCGTTGACCGCGGCGGCTGCGACTGAAAATCCGGGCGGCGTGTCTGCTGCTGCTGCCGCATTGGCTCAGGACGGCGCGGCGGCGGTGCGTAGGGCATCGGCTCCGGGCGGCGGATCGGCTCGGGATGCCAGGTCGGCGGCATGATTCGGTCAATCGGCGGCCGAATGGCTTCCGCCTGACCGGCGCGCGCTTGCGTTTGCGGTGCCCATTGCGGCCGGTAGCCACGCCGGGCCGGCGGATCGCGCGAAGCGCCCGGCAACGACGGCTGCTTCGGCGACTCGGCCTCCGCCTCCTCCGTCTGGTCGGCCGTTGGCTCAGGTCCCGTTTCCGGTTCAGCTTCAGTCTCCGCGGCGACAACCGGCGTCACCGCCGCCAACGTCACGCCCAGCAACTGCGCCAGCAGGGGCAGCACCACGCCGCTCCACGCCGCCAGTTCGTCGACCGTCAGCAGCCCGCCGATCGCCTCGGTCCGGGGCAACACGCGCTCCAGCAGCAGATCGCCCGCCAGTTCAGACGTGGTCAGCGCTTCCGGCGTCAGCTCGGCCTCACCCAGCTTGACGCCCATGCCGGCCAGACCGGCCAGCTCCGCCAGCGTCGCCTGCATCGGCCGCCAGGCCGCCTGTTGTTCGCCCGGCAGCCGCAAGCGCAGCGTCACGCCTGCTTGGTCGATCACAACACCGGCGTAGATGTGCGCCGTGTCTACGTTTTCCGCGCCTGCGCGCGTCCACGCAACCGTCAGCGACCGCACCTCATGCTGGTTGGTGAAAGCCGGTTCCTGACGGCTGGACCAAAGCTCCAATCCCGCCGGACTCAGCCCAGCCGCTGCGACGGCACTCTCCAGCGCCGCAGCCAGCCGCAACCGCACCTTGGTGCGTTCAGGCGTAAAGCGATTGGAGCGCCACTTCGCGGAATCGAAGGCGGCAAAGTCGCTGTCTTGCCAACCAGCGAATTCTTCAGAGAAAAGTGCCACTGTTCATCCCGATGCAATGCGCGTCGACGCGCGGTTCCGCTCTTGTCGCGGGACCCGCGGCCAACCTGTGCTGCGCCGCTGTCTTGACTGTTGAAACGCGGAAACTAGACCGAAAGCGCGACGCGGGCTTGGCGCGTTTCGCCGTCTGCGAGTGTGTCCAAGCTGAACGGCGTCAACCAGTGCGCGTAGTCGTCGTTGCGGCCGCGAACGATGTCGAAAAACGCCTGCTGCAGCTCTTCCGTCATCGGCCCACGTGCGCCGCGGCCGATCGTGCGGCGATCGATCTCGCGCACCGGCGTCACTTCCGCGGCGGTGCCGGTGAAGAAGACTTCGTCGGCGCAGTAAATCTCGTCGCGGGCGAACAAGCGCTCGGTCACGCGGATGCCGCGCTTGCGGGCGATCTCGATGATGGACGCGCGGGTGATGCCCGAGAGGATATTGGCGGAGAGTGGCGGGGTCACGAGTTCGCCCTCGATCACCATGAAGATGTTCTCGCCGGTTGCTTCCGTGATGTAACCCTGCTCGTTGAGCAGGATCGCCTCGTCAAAGCCGTTGGAAACCGCTTCGCGCTTCGCGAGGATCGAGTTGATGTACTGGCCGGTCAGCTTGGCCTTGGACATCACCGATGCGTGACCGGGGCGCTTGAACGAGCTGATCGACGCGCGAATGCCGTTGGCGAGGCCCTCTTCGCCGAGGTACGCGCCCCATTTCCACGCCGCGACCATGGCGTGGATCGGATTGCCCTTGGCGCCGATGCCCATCGCGCCGTCGGCGATGTAGATCACCGGTCGGAGGTAGCCTTCATCCAGGCCGTTGGCGATCAGCGTGTCGACGCACGCGCGCGACAGGGTCGGCACGTCATACGTCAGGCCCTGATCCAGGGTCACCAGATGGCAGGACGCCAGCAGCCGGTTGATGTGATCGCCCAAGCGAAACACCGCGCCGTAGCCGCTTTGGTGTTGCTGGTACGCGCGGATGCCTTCAAACGCACCGAGGCCGTAGTGGAAAGTGTGAGTCAGGTGTGGAAGGCGGGCTTCTTCCGCCTCAACCATCTTGCCGTTGAGCCAAACGCGCACGTCGGACATCGTATCCTCCCCCTGCCGGAGGTAACGAAACCGGCAGGGGGAGGAGCCTAGCCCAGCCATAAGCCGCTGACAACGCCAAAACCCCGCTTACTGTGGGGCTGTGACAACTTGCAAACAATCTGGCTTGCGGCTACGTATGCGGCCGCACAGACGACAAAGGAGACGGCAATGGCGCAGGCGAAGTTGACAGTTGTTATTCTGGCCGCCGGGCTTGGCAAACGCATGGCCTCGCGTCTGCCCAAGGTGCTGCATCCGGTGTTGGGCGAACCGATGCTCGCCCACGTGCTCCGCGCGGCCGAAGCGCTGGAACCGACGCGCATTGTTGTGGTGACCGGCCATGGCCGCGAGCAGGTGGAATCCTGGCTCGCGAGCCGCGCCAATCCGCTGCCGATTACGTGCATTGAACAAGTGAATCCCAACGGGACGGGGCACGCCATGCTGTGCGCCCAGCCGGCGTGGGAGGATGCAAGTGAAGTGCTGATTCTGTATGGCGATGTTCCGCTGCTGCGGGTGCCGACGTTGGATGCGCTGGTGCGCGATCGCGGCGATCGGCCGTTGTCCCTTCTGGTGGCGCACGTGCCGGATCCGACGGGGTATGGCCGCGTGGTGCTGAACGGCGCGGAGATCGCGCGCGTCGTGGAGCACAAGGACGCGAGCGCGGCGGAACGCGCCATCACGGCCGTCAACGCCGGGATGATGGCCGTGCGCGCGGATTTTCTGAAGACGTCGCTCAGCCGGCTGACGCCGAACAACGCGCAGGGGGAGCTGTACTTGACGGATCTTGTCGGCATGGCGGCGGAGTCCGGGCGGCCGGGCATCGCGACGATCGCGGCGGATGCCAACGAAATCCAGGGCGTGAACAATCGCGCGGAGCTGGCGGCGGCGACGGGCGTGCTGCGCAAGCGCATCAATCACGCGTGGATGATGACGGGCGTGGCCATGGACGAGCCGGAGACGGCCTGGATCGAGACGACGGTGCAGATCGAGCCCGACGCGAGCCTGGGTGCTGGCGTGGAACTCCGCGGCCAGACACGGGTGGCCGCGGGTGCGCGCATCGATCGCGGCTGCGTGCTGCGCGATGTGACGGTGGCGGCGAACGCGCATTTTCTGGCCTACAGCGTCGCGGCAGAAGCGTCGGTGGGTCCGGGCGCGCACGTGGGGCCTTTTGCCCATCTGCGGCCGGGGACGGAGCTCGCCGCGGACGTCAAAGTCGGCAATTTCGTCGAAACCAAGAAGGCCAAGCTCGGCGTGGGCGCCAAGGCCAGCCACTTGAGCTACCTCGGCGACGCGGACATTGGCCCGGGCTGCAACATCGGCGCCGGCACTATCACGTGCAATTACGACGGCGTGAACAAGTTCAAGACCACGCTCGGTGCGGGCGTGTTCATCGGCTCGGACACGCAGCTCGTTGCGCCGGTGACGCTGGGCGATGACGCGTACGTCGGCGCGGGCAGCACGATCATCCACGACGTGCCCGCGGGCGCGTTGGCGCTCTCGCGCACCGAGCAGCGGAACATTGAAGGTTGGACGGCGAAGAAGAAGGCGCGTCAGGCGGCGGCGAAGGCGGCCAAGAGCGGCCATTGATGGCTACGCGCGCACCCGCGTCCGTGTTCCGGGCTTGCCCGCCAGCGCATCCGCGATCGCGCCGGGCTCGCGGAACCCGACAATCCACACGGTGTCCGCGCCGCGCGCCAGGATCTCCTGCACTTCCTGCAATTTGGCGATCATTCCGCCTTGCACAGCGCCCGACGCGATGAGCCCTTCGATGTCGCCAGCCCGCACTTCCGGGAGATGCGTCGTTGGGTCCTTGAGATCGCGGTAGACGCCCGGCACGCCGGTCACGAGCACCACGTCAGAAAACGCCAGCTGCCGCGTCAGCCCGGTCACCAGGCTGTCGGCGTTGAGGTTGAGCAGTTGCCCGCGCGGATCGCTCACCAGCGACGACAGCAGCGGCACAAACCCCGCCGCCCACAGCGTTTCAAGGAGCCGCGTGTCAACACTCGCCAAGTCCGCGACAAGGCCGTAGTCCACCGGCTCAGCTTCTCCCGGCACCGGCTTGGGCGGGCGCTTCTTGCCTACCGCCAGCCCGCCTGACGCCGCCGGAGTCGACACCGCTGGCAAACCGGCCGCGACGCAGGACGCCAGCAGCGCCGGTCCCACTTGGCCGCACATCGCCATCGCCACCGCGTCCAGCATCGGCGCGTCCGTCACGCGACGCCCGGCGCGAAACGTTGACTGCAGCCCCAGCCGCTCGCCCAGAGCGGTGATTTGCGGACCTGCGCCGTGAATCACGCACAGGCGCCGGTTGCTGTCAGCGTCCAGCACTTGCCGCAAGTCGGCCGCCAGCCGCGCGCGATCGCCGGCATCCAGCAGCGTCTCGCCGCCCACTTTCACGAGGATTTTGCGGTTCTGCGCCATCGTCTACGGCCACTGCGCGGGCTGCAGGAGCCCGGTGAATTCATCGATGCCGAGCATCACGTTCAGCGACTGCACCGCCTGGCCCGCGCCGCCCTTGATGAGATTGTCCAAGGCCGCGTGCAGCACCACCGTGCGCTTGCCGTTGTGCGCCTCACCCGCCGTGCCCGCGATCTCCACGAACATGCTCCCCGCCACCGCGTTCACTTCCGGCAGCCGGCTGTCCAGCACGCGGATCAGCTTCTCGCTGTCATACGCGTCGTGCAGCAGCTGCTTCAAGCGCGCGGCGTCGACCTCGGCCGGCACTTCGACAAAACACGTCGCGAGGATTCCGCGCACCAGCGGCGCGGACACGGGCACAAACTCCAGCGTCAGCTCGCGCGCACCCTCGTCCGTCAGCGTCTGGATGATTTCCGGCACGTGCTGGTGCCCCAGCGGCTTGTACGGCCGCAGCGTCTGCGCGCGCAGCGGGTGATGGGTCCCCAGCTGCGGATTGGCGCCCGAACCCGACGAGCCTGTCATCGCCGACACCTGCACGCGCCCGGTCAGCAGCCCCGCGCGCGCCAGCGGCCAGAGCGCGAGCGCGATCGTCGTGGCAAAACAGCCGGGACTCGCGATGCGCCGGGACTTGGCGATCGCCGCGCGCTGGAATTCCGGCAGGCCATAGACAAACGTGCCGAGGCGCTCCGGGTGCGGATGCTGCGCCTCGTAGTAGTGCTGGTAGGCGTCCAGGTCACGCAGCCGGTAATCGCCTGACAGGTCGATGACCGCGCAGCCGAGATCGCTGTACTTGGCGCCCACCTGCGCGCTGACGCGGTGCGGCAGGCCGATGAACACGACGTCCGCGTCCGGCGCCACTGCGTCGGGCTCGGCGTCCTCAACGCGCAAGTGTTCGAGGTTCTGCAGGCCCGCGAGCGAGAGGTGGATGTCGCCAATCCGCTTGCCAATGCCGTCCTTGGCGATCAGCCGCGTCAACGCGATGTCCGGCCGCGGCGCCAGTTGGCGAATCAGCTCCGCGCCGCCATAGCCGGTCGCGCCAATAATGGCCACCCGAACCGGCCGCGGCAGGTGCGCGATCGAGGCTTCATTCATGGGATTCTCCAGCATGAGGGTAATCTGGGGCTACAGTTCTGACAGCCCGTCCAGCGCGCCGCGGTGACCGGGCACCAGCTGCAACGCGCGTTCATAGCAATTGCGCGCCTGATCCAACGCGAGTCGGCTCATCCGGCAGCGGCCCATGCCCACCAGCGCATCGGCGCGCAGCTTGGGGGAAGCCTTGGTGTTGCGGGAAACGGTGTCGAACAGCCGCAGCGCGCGGTCCGTATCGCCGAGATCCAGGCACGCGCGACCTTGGCCCAGCGTCGCCTGCGGATCTTCCGGCCGCACTTCCAGCACCCGCCGCCACGCGTCGCGCGCCTTCGCGTGCTCGCCGAGCTGCTCCCACAACTGCGCGGCCTTCTGGGCGTGCGCCGCCATCTGCTCGCGATCACCCAGCGCGTGGTGGCCCACCAGCCAGTCTTCCAGCTCCGCCGCACCCGCCGTATCGCTCGTCGCCTCCAGCATCTGCGCCAGAATGCTGTCCAGCCGCGCGCTGTGACCGTTCAGGATCAGCGCGTCTTTGAGCACGCTCGCCGCTTCTGCGACCTGACCGACCGCCGCGAGCGCTTCGCCCAGCTCCAACTGCAGCGCACCCAACTGGCCAATCCGCTCAGCGCTCAGCGTGTTGGCATCGCGGCTATCGCCCAGCGTCTGCAGCCACTGCCGCAGGGACTCCGCATACGCTTCCATTGAACTGCGCGCCTTGTAGAGGTCGCACAGCCGCCGCCGCGCCTGCCAACGCCGCGGGTCGAGCTGCACAAGCCGCACAAGCTCGCGAATCGCCTTGCCCGGATTGTCCAGCGGCCCCGCGTACAGGTCCGCCAACTGCTGGTGCAGGGACGTCTGCGTCGCGGTATCGGTCGCGTCCTTCAAAAGCGCTTCCAGACCCGCCGCCGCCTCCCGCGGATCGGCGCTGCGGGCCTGGAGCATCGTCTTGAACTGCACAACGCCCGGATCGTCCGGCGCCAGCTTTTCCAGCGCCGCGATGTGCTCCGCCGCCGCCGTCGCGTCCACCTGATCGGTCAGCGTCACGCGCGCCATCTGCCGCCGCAGGTTGGCCTTGCCTTCCTTGCGCGTCTCCGCGGCGAGCCGCTTGTCGGCAGCGCGCAGCCACGTCGGCCACTCATGCTGCTGCTCCGCGATGCGCAGCAGCTCATCCAGCACAGCGACGTTGCTCGGATCGTCCGCGATCGCCGTTTCCAGCGCGCGGCAAGCCGTGGTCCCGTCGTTCAGTTCCGCCGCCGCATTGGCGAGCTTGCGCAACATCAGCGTTCGCGACGGCCCGGGCGGCAGCGCCTCACTGCGCCGGGCAAACAGCGGAATCAGCTTCTCCGGGTCCGCGCCCGCCTTGCGCTCCAGGAACACAAATGCTTCGTCGTTGGACGGATCGGCGTCAAAAGCACCCTCATAGGACGCGTGCTGGGCGTCAATGTCGCCAAGCTGTTCGTGCTGCCGCGCCGTCTCGATCAGGATGCGCGCGCGATCGCCCGGGTCCGCCGTCGCCTGTGCCAGCGCCACAAGGACCGCCGCCAGCTCCGCTGGGCGATCCATCTCGCGCAGCAAATCCACCTGCACTTCAAGCGCGTCCACATCGTCCGGCGCCAGCTCAGCCCACGTTTGCGCGGCGCTCACCGCCACGTCCAGATGGCCCAGCGCCCGCGCCAACGCCGCGATCTCCCGCAAGCCCTCGCGCTGCCGCATTTCCTTGGGGTTTGCCGCCAGCCGCGCTTGCCACGCCGCCATCAGGTCCTCGCGCCGATCGATCGAATGCAGCAGCTCGCTCAGTTGCGCGAACACGGCGTCGTCGTCGGGCTTGAGCGTCACGAGCGCAATCAGCCGACCTTCAGCATGGCCAATTGCGCCGCGCGCCAGATCGAACGCGATGGCGTGCCGCAGGACCGTCTCCTGCTGTTCCGCCGGCAGCTGCTCGTCTTCCATCAGGGCATAGGCTTCCGCCAGCGCTTCCGGCTCCGTCTGGGCGTCGCACAGCCGTTCGACGGCGATGAGTCCCTCCATCGACGGCGCCGCCCGCAGCGCCGCCATCAGCGCCGCAACCGCGCCCGACACATCGCCGTGCTGCTGTTGCACGGTTGCCAGCGCCTGCGCGAGCACAAAGCGCGAAGTCGGTCGGCTCGTCCGTTCCATCCGTTGCTGCAGGACCGTGGCCAACTGCGGCCACTGCTCGTGATGGCGGTACAGGCGTTCCAGCAGTTCCAGCGTTTCGCTGACAAGATGCGGCTCGTTCAGCAGGCTCTCGGCGACGGGAATGACGTCGCTCCGGTCCGGCTCACTCGCCACGGTATCCTGCAGGAGCCGGAGCGCCTCACGCGCGTTGCCCAACTGCCGCTTCAGGTCCGCCAACTCGACGCGCAGCGCGCCGCGGTCGACATCGCCGCCCAGCAACATCGCGCGTTCAATCGCGGCCGCCAAGGGCGCCGGATTGCCGGCCTGCCGCCGGAAGGTCAGCACGTGATCGCGGGCGACGGTGCTTTCCGGATCGTCGTCCCACACGAGCTGCCACAACGCCGCAGCGCGCGCAGGTTCACGCTGCTGCACCGCGATGTCCGCCGCGACCGTGGCAACGTGGACGCGCTGCGCATCCGTCAGATCCGGGTCCATCAACAGGTTCTCAGCCGCATCCAGCCAAAGGTCCAGCCGTCCGTGTTTGGCCGCGAGCGTCTGCGCTTCCGTCAACGCCGAAGTCGGATCGCCGTCCGGCGTCCGCCGCAGCAGCAGATCAAGCGCGCCCGCGACGTCGCCACCGACCGAAGCCCGCAGCTCCGCCAACTGCCGCGCCGCCACCGACGCGCCTTCCGACGTCGCCTCGGTCAGCGCCAGTTCAGCGGCACGCAGCCGCAGCGGCGCGACCCGTTCATCGCCTTCCATCGCCGCGAGCAGTTCCGCCAGGTGCGGCCCCGTGCTCACGGCATCGACCGTCTTGTCACGCAGCGTCTGGAGGCCATGCTGTTCCGCGAGCGCCAGCAGGAAGCCCAGCAGCACAGCCCGCTCCGGCACGTCCGGCGTGTCCAGGAGTCGCTGCAACAGGGTTGAGCCCGCCACCTCGGCAAGCGCCGGCGTTGCCGTGAACGCGTGAATCTGCGCCAGCGCCCCAAGGTCCACACCACGCGCCGCGGCCTGCGCCACTTCAGCGGCGACTTCCTGGTGTAGCGGCGTCACGCGTGCCAGTGCCAACGCTTCTTCCGCAACGCCGCGGTCCCAGATTTCCGCCAGGATGACGCGCAGGTGTCCAACGGCATCCTCGCGTTCGCCCGCGCGCTCGAGGAGCGCAGCCAGCAGGCGCCGTTCAGCGCGCGCCGGTTCGCCGACCAGCCGCGCCAGCATGGCCTGCCGCGCGGCAATCTCGCCGGTCAGGTCTGCCAGTTCCGCGGCGCGATGCGCCAACCGGGTGCCAGCGGCAACCGCAACCGCATCGTCATCCGCCGCCGCCAGTTCTGTGAGCCGCTCGACAAGGTCCTCACCGCGCACGCCGGCATCCAGCACTTGCGTCAGCCGTTGCCACGCCGGCCCTGCGCCTTCATCGCCATGCGCCGCCAGCCACGCGGACGCCGCCGCGATCCGCTCATTGTCGTCTTTCAGCACGCGCTGCCAGCCCTGCGCGAGGTGCTGCGTCTTCTTCTCGCCATCGGGCAGCAGCGTCGCAATCGCGTGGTACAGGGCCGTGTCGGACGGCTGTTCCGCCGCCTCCGACTCCAGCGTCGCCAGCGCCTGCGCCGTGTCCCCCGCGCCCTGCCACGCGTCCGCTGCCCGCAGCGACAGCGCCACGCGTGCTTCCGCGTCGTCGGTATCTGCACGCAGTGCGAGGAGCGCCGCCGCTTCGCCCGCGCGATCGCCCAGCCGTTCACACAAATCGCACAGCGCCGCCGCCGCCTCGCGCCGCGCATCGACGTCGCTGTGGCCCAACACGTCCTGCCAAGCCGTCCGCGCCGTTGCTGAGTCGCCCGCATGATCGGCCAGCCGCGCCCGCTCCTGCTGCAGCGCCAGACGGGCCTCCGGATTCGTCGTCACGGCCACGCGCCGCGCCAGCAGGGCCAGCCGCGCGCCATCATCGTCGGATGCCTGCGCCCAAGCGTCGGCGCGCTGCAGCCACTGCGCATCCTGCGGGTCGTCCGCCAGGGCCATCTCGCAGATTTCACGCCGCACCGCCAACGTCGTGTCGTCGTCGGGCAGCGTCGCCAGCGCGGCTTCCCGCAGCGCGCGGCGGGTCGGCAGGTCCGCATGTTCCGCGGCGGCAAGGTAAGTCGCCGCCAAACGCTCCTGGCTCACGCCGGCCTGTTGGCCCAAGCGCTGCACCCGGGCGATCGCCTGGTCGCCGCTGGGCTGCAGCACCAGCAGGTGCGCCGCCGCATGAAACGCGCCCGCCGCATCGTCCGCCTCAGCGCGCAGCGTCACGAGCCGCTCCAGCAGCCCGGGCTTCTCGTCCGCCGTCGTGCGCCCGAGGCGCAGCGTCAGCACCGCGGCGAGGCGCTCCTGATCACCGCGCAGATCCAGCACGTCGGACAGCGCCCGCGCCGCTGCCGTGAGGTCTTCCGGCAGCGTTTCCGGCGCCAGTTCCAGCAGGTCGGCAGTCGCTCGCGCAGTCGCCTCGCCGTCGTTCGGATCGTCACAAGCCAGCTGTAGCCACACCGTCAGCGCCGCCGCGCGATCGCCCGCTTCGTCGTAGAGTCCGGCGATCTCCCGTTGGAGGGCCAGCCGCGTCTCGTCCGGCACCTGGGCTTGGGCAACGCGCAGCTGCAGGCCAGTCAACAACGCGGCCGCATCGCCCGCCTCGCGGAGGGCGCGCAGGTGGAGCGCCCAGAGTTCAGCGTCGCCGTCGTGGGTCGCCAGCGCCTCGCGCGTCACCGCCGCGGCCGCCGCCGGATCGCGCTGTGTGTCCAGATGCAAGCTGGCCAGTTGCAGCCACGCCGCCACGCGGCTCGCATCGTCCCCCAGCACGGTCTGTTGGCGCAGGGCAAAGACAAGGCCGTCCACGTCCCCCACTTCCGCAAACAGCGCCGCAAGCTGCGTCAGCGGCTTCAGCGCCTCCGGCTCCAGCTCATGGGCGAGCGTCCAGGCTGTGATCGCGCCCATCTTGTCGTTGGCGTTCTCCGCGCGATTGGCGAGCAGCAGCGCGGCGTGCTTGCGCAGTTCCGGTGGATGCTCGCCCGCCGCGACAGCCGCCAGAAGCGCGTTGCAGTTGCCGTCCTCACCCGCCGCCGTCGCGGAATCGGCCAGGGCGTCCAGGTGCGCGCTGTCCGGTGCCCGCTCCACGAGGGCGCGCACGGCGGCATATCGGCGCTCTGGATCGCTGCCCGCGGCCGCAGCCGCCTCTTCCAGCCAACCCTGCCGTTCCTCTTGCGTCGCGCCAGGAGCGGCGACCAGCGTGTCCAGGCATCGCAGCAGCGCGTGCTGCGCCGACGGATCACTTTCCCGCATCGTCCGCAGCAGCGGAAGCAGCAATTCAGCGATGGCCACGCCTTGCCCGGCATCGTCCAGCTGGCTCAGCGCTACGGCGACGAGCGCGTTTTCACTGTCGTTCAGCGGCAGCACGCTCGTCGGTTCCGAGTCCAGCGTCGCCGCCAAACGCGCCAACACCGCCAACGCCGGCGAGGCGAAGTCCGATTCACCGCGCTGCTGCGCCAAATCCGCGCGTTCCACGGCGAGACGACCGCGCGAATCGCGGCTCACGTCATCGCGGGCCAACAGGGCGTCGAGCACGTCAGCGCGTTCATCCAGCGTTCCGGCCTTGCGCAGCGCCGCCGCCAGGCCGTACCACGCTTCAACCGCATCCGGCGCTTCGTCCAGCACCTGCCGGTACAGTTGCGCGGCCGTCCCCGGCTCCGTCAGCGCGTGGTCACACAAGTTGGCGGCGCGCAGCAGCGTGTCGACCCGCTCACTGCCCGTCTGCAGCTCGGCGAGTCGCTCCAGCGTCGCCACCACGGCTGGCCAGTCCGCCTGTTCCGTGCACACGTACTCGCGCAGCCCCAACACATCCGTCGCGTCCGGTTGCGCTTCCGTCGCCAGATCGATGGCGTGTCGCGCAGTCTCCAGGTCATTTCCCGCCGTCAGCAGCAGCTGCGCGGCGTCGAGCCACAACTGCACGCGCAGGCGGTGCGTGTCGTCCTCGGGCGGAACCACTTCTGCCCACATCAGCAGGCGATGCGGCACGGTATCCAACTCGCCAGCCCGCCGCGCGGCCTCTTTCAACTCCGCGATCGCTTCGTGCAGCGCGCCAAGCCGACCTGCCGCGAGCAGTTCCTCGATCCAATCCGCGGCGGCCTCCGTCGCGTCCGACCACAGGCCAGCCGTGACCAGCAGCGCGGTCCGCATTTGTTTGTAGCGCGGCAAATCGGTCGCTGGCGCGTGCACCGCGAGCGTCTCCACCGCCAGCCGTTCCAGACCGACGAGGCTTGCGTCACGCGCCGCGGCAAGCAGCGCCACCGCCGTCGCCACGGTCTGTGCCTGGCGTTCGTCGGGATTCTCAAGGCGTTCAGCGGCTTGCAGGGCGTCCGCCAAAAGCTCGGCAGCGCGCGCCATGTGGCCCGAGCCCGCAACGGCATCCGCCGCCGATTGCAGCAACGCAACCCGACCGGCGAGGGGCTTGCCATCGGCCACGGCGGCGATCGCCTCGGCAAAGGCCGCCGCACCACTCTCGTCGTTGGCGAAAGTCGCCCGCAGCGCAGCGACGTCTCCGAGTGCGACGAGCGCGTGCAGTTGCGTCGTCCGCGCCAAGGGCGAATCTGCGACGCAATCGGCCAACTGCTGGGCAACCGCGATCGCCTCGTGTGCCGCCGCCGGGTCGTCAGCCAAGCGCGCCACAAGCAACGGACACAGCCGCTCCAGGAGGGCGATGCGCCGCGCGTCGGGCAGGGCGTCCAGCGCGAGTTGACTGCGCAGCACATCCAGCAACTGCTCCGGCGCAGTTTCCGCCCACAGGCCGTGGAGCGCGTCCAACGCTTGCAGGTGGCCGGGCTGGATGCCCAGCAACAGGCTCCACAGCATGGCGATGAACGCGTGCTGTTCGGCGCCATGGCCCAGCACGTGCGTCGCCAGTTGCGCGGCTTCTTCCAGGATCGCCGCGACCGCGTCACTTTCGGCCTCAGGCGTCAGCGCACGCGCTTCCTGCGCGGTAATCTCGGTCGGATGGCGGCCCCAGCGCGAGCGAAGGTCGGTCAGCAGCGCGTCCAGCAGGCGATCGCGATCCCCGCGCGCCCGCCACAGCGACTGCGCCTGCGTGCGTGCATCGGCGCGATCCGGCTCGCTCATCGCCGCACGGTCAAGCCAGGTCGCTGCCGCATCCGGATTGTCCAGATGATCGCGGTACAGTTCGCCAAGATCCTGCGACAGCGAGGCCAACTCGTGCGGGTCTTCCGCGGCGTCCACGGCCGTGAGCAGCATGTCCCGCACGCCGGACCAGTCGCCGCTGTTCGTCAGCGCCGCGAGCACTGCACGCAGCGCTTCCGGGTTGCGCGGGTCCAAATCGAGCACGCGAAGGTGCGCTTCCAGCGCCGCGCCAGCATCGGGCAGGCGATCCGCGTCCGCGTTCAGGGCGGCCAAGCGGTTCCAAATCGCGATGGCAAAATCGCGCGCGGAGCTGTCCATCACGGCGCGCGGCGCGAAGACGTGGGCGCTCCGCGAAAGCAGAGCCGCCAGCTCCGGCCAGCGATGTCCGGCCGTCAGCAGCCGTTCCAGCGCGGCAATCGCGTCCATGTGGTCAGGCTGCACGCTGAGCACGCGCTGGTAGGCCTCGATCGCGCGATCGGTCGCAGTGGCTGGGTCCAGCGTCGCCAGCGCGCCTTCCGCCAGCTGCGCCATTTCCAGCGCGATGCGGACCAGCACGCGGCCTTCACTCTGCGCGGCGCGTTGCGTCAGCGCGGCAAACAGGCGGCGATGGTCACCCGCTCGGCGGTACCACTGCTCAAAAAAGTCCAATGCTTCAGCGTTGTGCGGCGAGAGGCTGCGCACGCGGCGGAAATGCCGCTCGGCTTTCTCCAAATCGCCGGTCGCTTGGGCGATCTGCGCGAGCGCGAGGCATGCCGCCGATTCCAGCACGCGGTCGCGGGTTTGCAGCGCCTTGAGACGCAACGCTTCCAGCGCAGATTCAGCGCCCACGCCTTGGCCAAACGCTTCAGCAACCGCAAGTCGCGCGTGCAGCGCACCGTCCTCGGGCGTCGTCGCCGCAAGCAGGCGCAGCGCGGTCACGGCCGCTTCTGGCTGGCTGCGCTCGATGTGCGGCAGGTTGGCCAGCTCGTCGGCAAATTGCAGGCGCTGCGGACTCGCCTCGTCCTGCACGGCCAGCGCCAACGCCCGAGCCAGCTCGGCGTCGTCGCCCAAGGCGCGCGCGACCTCAACCCACATGGGCGCCACTTCCGTCGCCGCCACACCGGCATCGACCGCATCCGCCAGCACCGCGGCGGCATCGGTCAATGGCTCATCGCCGTGCAGCAGCATCTCTGCGTAACCAATCAGCAAACGCGCGCGCTCGTCGTCCGTGGCATCGGCCAGCTCAACGCGCATCGCCTGCAGCGACTCAGCCCGGGATTCTGCCTGTTGCAGCGCGACGTCAGACAAATCCAGCAGCGCGGGATGGTCCGGCGCGATTTCCGCCAACTTGGCCAGCGCCGCCTGCGCGGAAGTGCCGTGCCCCTGTTGCAAGTGGTACTGCACAGCCGACACGAGGTCGTCCACGCGCTGCCCCGGCGGCGACAGCTCGGCGATCGCGTCCACAAGATTGCCCAGGCGGTTGAGGCGGGCAAAGCCCGGATCGTCCGACGCCAGCAGCGCGAGGCGGCGGCCCATCGGCGCGTCCGGGAAGAGGCGAAAGGCTTCCAGCCACAGGCTCAGGGCGCGCTGCGGATCCGCGGGCCCACAGAAGGCCGCGGCGCGATCGAGAAGGGCGGCGCGCACGCGCGGATGCAGTTCAGCCGCGGCGAGGTGGAGCAGCCGGTTGGCCGTCTCCGCGAGCACGGGCGCACTGGCGTCCTTGCGCAAAACCGCAATGAGTTTCTCGATATCCGCCTCGATGGGCAGAGCTGCACTACCGGCCGGCTGCTGCATCGAAAGCGTGCTCCTGTCCAAGGTCGCGGCACAATGCCAGCGGACCAGATACTGCGAGCGAGTCTAGCGGGCGAAACTGCCCTCGACAAGCATCCAAGACACCGAATCAGCGCGCGTACTTGTCTTCCAAGCGCACCACGTCATCAAGCTCCGGCGTGCTGACTTCCACGAGCCGCACGGCCGTCGCGCCAGCGCAAAAACGATGCACTGTGCCGGGCTTGACGTGATAGGACTCGCCGGGTTGCAGCAGCAGCCGCTGCGGCGGATCGCGGCCGATCTCCAGGATCAGCTCGCCTTCCAGCACGCAAATCGTCTCTTCCTTCATCTCGTGGTACTGCCTGGACAGCATCTCGCCGGGCGAAATGATCAGGAACTTTCCGGCGTAGCGCGGGGTTTCGGCCCAAATTTCTTCGTGGCCCCAGGGTTTGTCGACGATGCGCATTGGTTCCTCACAGTGGGACGAACGAGGTTGCCACAAGCCTGCGCGTTCAGCCAAATTCACGTGGATTGGCGACCGGCGCTCCGGGCGGCGCGGCAGTCGGCTGGCCGTGCGCCGACGGCGAAAAACGCACGAGCCGCCGACCGCGCAGGAGCAAATGGCCGCGTTGGCAAAGCAATTCCTTGTCGCCATCGGCATCCTGACGCGAGAGCCGCACCACGACCGGCAGCACGTACACCCGCGAGCCCGCGCGCAACATCACGCCGTTTGGACCGAGAACTGGCACATGCTTCTCGTGATCGTCGAGCTTGGCCAGGAGCGGCGAGAGGTCGTAGCGGAAGACGTGCTTCAGGCCCAGCAGCCCTTGCGCGTGCAGCTGTGCCTGGCCCGTATGGCGCAGCCGTTCGCGGATTCGCAGCCGGTGGACAGGCGTTGTGCGGCCGAGCTCCGGGTTGAAACGGTCCGGCTCCAAGTGCTTCTGCACGGTGATGGTCTCCCGCGCCAGCACAAATTCGCTGCACTGCGGGTCCATACGCTCCTGCAGCCGCAGCCGCGCGATGCGGTCGGCATAGGTGTGCTTCAGCTTCTCAGCCAGCCACGAGCGCCCGACTTCCTTGATGCGATCCTTCGCGGCGTACACAAGCGCGCCCACGACGGCAGCCAGCGCGAGGGACACGGTCGTCGCCCCCGTCGTCACCGCGTTCAGCACGGAAATCTGCCACGCAAAGTAGAAGACCGCCGCCACCATCGCCATCGTCGCGGCGATCCAATTGCGCAGACGCTCATCCAGCATGAACGCGGTCGCGTCGAGGAAAAGCGCCTGTTGAAAGTGCTTTTTCAGCTGCGCCGCGCGATTGACGTAGGCCTCCACGTCCGCGGACGAATGCGGCGCGGGCTGGCGCATCTGCACGTGTTGGCGGTGCGCGTGCTCCGCGCGGAGCGCCATCGTCAGTGCGGTCATCACGCTTTCCGTCGCGCCTGCAAGGAGTTGCGGCTTGCGGCCGTGGCGCACTTGCAGGGACGCGCGCACGCGGGTCAGCAGCAGCAGGACGTGGCCTGAGACATACTCGTCGGCGAGTTGCTGCTCCCGGTGCAGCGACGCGTCGTCGGTCGTTCCGTGCGCCGCCAGCCAGGTCCGGTGCGAACGGGCGTAGCGCAAGGCGGCGTCCAGACCGGCAACAATCTGGGCAGCGTCGTCTTCAGTGAGCACACCATCGCGACGCTGCACGGCGCGCAGGATCGCCACCGGCACGCGCCCGCTCATCCGCAACGCATGCGCCACGGAGAGGGCCCGGAGGCGCAGTCGATCGCGCGGATCGCTCGCGCCTGGCTGCAGCGGCGTGTCCCGGAGCGTCGGGCTGGTCAGGCGCGTGCGGACTTGATAGCGATGCCACGGGTCATGCGGCACCCAGATCGCGTCAGGAACCTCGAATTCACACGTCACCTGGTAGTTGTGCGTCACGCCAGCGGGTGCCATCGGCACCGTGCAAATCCACTCCACGCGCGACTGATCGTGCGCCGCAACACGGAGTTGCAGCGGCGGAGCGTCGGGACTGGGAGGCACATCGGGGTGGCGGAGAAGGGTCA
Source organism: uncultured Myxococcales bacterium (assembly GCA_903842345.1). Taxonomy (GTDB): domain Bacteria; phylum Myxococcota_A; class UBA9042; order UBA9042; family UBA9042; genus CAIYBN01. The sequence continues at coordinate 39,251 of CAIMLR010000036.1, read as the reverse complement.
TCAGGACCTCCACCGTAGCAAAGTGTCGCCAAGCTGTCACATTCCCGTCGGGCGGCTGTCGCACACGTGGTAGTTGCGCTTTGGCCGGCAACCGCGAAGAATCGCGCCGGCAATCAGCCATCGAGGCCGCGCATGTCCGTACCGCAGCACAGCCAGGCTTTTCGCGTCCGTCGGTTCTGGAACTGGTTTCCAATGGGCCTGACGTACGCGCTGCTGTACATGGCGCGCTACAACCTCACGGTCGCCAAGACTTCGCTCGGCGAGCGCATTACCAAAGAAGATTTCGGCTACATCTTCGGCGCCGGCACGCTTGTCTACGCCATTTCCTTCCTCGTCAACGGTCCGCTCGTTGACCGGCTCGGCGGCCGCCGGGGCATCCTCGCCGCCGCCTTTGGCAGCGCCACCGCCAATCTCGCCATCGGCTTTTTCGTCTACAACATGGCGCTCGGCCACACGCCGCACGTCACGCTCTGGCTCAGCGTCCTCTACGCCATCAACATGTATTTTCAGAGCTTTGGCGCGGTCTCCATCGTCAAAGTCAACGCCCACTGGTTCCATGTTGGCGAACGGGGCGGTTTCTCCGGCATCTTCGGCACCATGATCTCGTCCGGCATCTTCCTCGCGTTCACGGTCAACGGCTGGCTGTTGGACGGCGCCAATGCGCTGTGGCCAGGCCAGGGCAACCAGTGGAGCGTCTTCGTCGGTCCCGCGCTGTTGCTGCTCGTTTTTGGCGTGGTGGAAACGTTCTTGCTGCGCGACAAGCCCAGCGAATCCGGCCACGGCGATTTTGACACCGGCGATGCATCGTCTGGCGAATCCGACGAGCCCGTGCCCACGCGCGTGCTGCTTAAACGGATCCTGACCAACCCGGTCATCCTGACGGTCGCCGGCATCGAATTCTGCACCGGCGTCCTGCGCAACGGCGTCATGCACTGGTTCCCGATCTACGCCAAGGAAGTCTGGATCCTGCCCAAGGATCACGTCCTGATGATGGGCGCGTGGACCAACATGCCGCTGCTGGCGGCGTGCTTTGCCATCGGCATCGTCACCGCGCTCATCGCCAGCCGCGCGCGCGGCAAGGTCAAGGGCTGGTTGGTGATTGTCGCCAGCCTGACGGTGCTCGTGCCGTTCTTCCAGGGTGGCTGGGGCGGTTTACTCTTCATCGCCGGCGTCGTGGGCGGCAATCTGGCGGGCTGGCTTTCCGACCTGCTCTTCCAGAGCCGCCGCGGTCCTGTCGCCGGCGGGCTCTACGCGCTGCTGGGCGTGCTCGCCGTGGGCATGTGGCTCGCGCTGGCGCCGCCGACAAACGTCGTCGCCGTCGCCGATCCCAAGAGCGGCCTCCAAGCGGGGGACGAGGTCCTGGAAATCGCCGGCAAGCCGGTCAAGGGCTGGGCGGACGTGACGCCTGCCGTCGCATGCGTGCCGCCGGTCTGTCAGGACTCGGTCTGGAACGCGGAGACGTGTGCCTGCACGGGCGAAAAGCCGACTGGCAAGGTCGTCGCCACCGCGATGACGATTCCGGCGCGCATCCACCGCGGCGGCGTGGACCAGGCGATTGCGTTGCGCGATCCGCTGCCCATCCAGCGCGCCGGTGACAAGCGCCTCCTGAAGGATCAGCCGGTGCTGCCGCTGTCCGCGCTCTGGCTCGGCCTCATGGCATTCCTCGTCAGCCTGTCGGTCATCGGTGTGCACGGCGTCCTCTCCGGCACCGCGACAATGGACTTTGGCGGCAAGCAGGGCGCGGGCACGGCGGTCGGGGTCATCGACGGCTTTGTCTACCTCGGCACCGCGCTCCAGTCCGTCGCGCTCGGCTGGCTGACGACCCGAAGCTGGAGCTACTGGCCGCTCTTCCTCTTCCCGTTTGGCGTCATCGGCTTTCTCTTGTGCCTGCGCATCTGGCACGCCAAGCCGTCCGGGCACCGCGGCCACTAGCGCGCTCCTCAGCTGACTGGTCGAGTCAGCACAGCCAGGAGCCCGGGCTGCCTTTCCGGGCGGTCCTGCGCATCAGTGAAGAGGTGTGAAGTTGTGCAAACGGAATGCATCCGTTCGGGTGCTGGTCAGCCAAAAGTTGACAAGCGTCAATGACTTCCACCGTCCCAGCGATACCTTCTGACGCAGTCCATCGGCGGCAGCTACGGCCTGTCTGTAGCAGCCAAAGACTGCCCCGCTCTCGGGTGACAGATTGAAGACCGTTTCCAACAAACCCGTCCGCTCTTCCGGTTGCTCCGAATGCATCTTCAATAGCGCGTTGATGGCTGGCGATGCTGCCGCGGGCGCCGTCTGTGAACGCGCCGTCGCGCGCAAGCTGCAGGCGCGCGAAGTGCTCTTTCGCGAAGGTGAAGCGGCGACGGGCGTCTACACCGTTCGCTCCGGCTCCGTGAAGATCGTGACCGTGGACACCACCGGACGTGAGCACGTGCTGGGCGTCTTTGGCGCTGGCGAGATGCTGGGGTTGGATACGCTGGATGAAGGCATCCACAACGTCTCCGCGATTGCCCTGCGTTCAGCTGAAGTGTGTGGCGTGCCCAAGCTGGACATGGTTGAGGCGCTCAAATACTCGCCGCAGCTCGGCAAGTACATGACCCGGCGGCTCATTGGCCAATTGCGCGAGGCGCGCGCGCTTCAGGTGTGCCTGGGGACGGTGCGGTCGACCGCCAAAGTGGCGGCGTGGCTGACCCGGCACGTGCGGCAGTGCGACGATGGCCAACTGTGCGTTCCCAAGAACATCACGCTCGCGGATCTGGCGGGCGTCGTGGGGCTGGCGCAGGAGACGGCGTGTCGGGCGCTCGGCGAATTGGAACGCGACGGCTGCATCCGCGGCGAGACCAAGCGCTGGGTCATTACCGACCGCGAAGGCCTGAGCCAAGCGGGAAAAGTCCAGAATCGGACGGCGAAACGTTGACAGCCGCCGACTCCCTGCTCTTATACGGTCAGGCTCAAACCAGCTAGCCATTGGCGGAAGTGTGCCCCTCTCCACGTTCGAACAACTGTTGGCGGGCGTCCTCCACGCTGTCATCCTGACGGATGATTCAGGCGTCATTCGGTTCGTCAACGCGGAAGCAGAACGGCTGTTCGGCTGGCTTCGGGAGGAGTTGGTCGGGCAACGGCTGGAGACGCTGATGCCCGAGCGGTTCCACGATGCGCATCAGCGCCATCGCGCGGGCTACGCGGCAGACCCGCAGTCCCGGCCGATGGACAAGCGCATCGTGGTTGGCGTGCGCCGCGATGGCAGCGAATTTCCGCTGGAGTTGGCGGTCGGCCGCGCTCAAGTCGATGGCGAGGTGATCATCATCGGCATCGCCCACCCGGTCGCGGCTGAGACGAGCCGCGAGCGCGAGGCGTGGGATCAGGTCAAGCGCCTGCAGTTGGTCAATCGCGTCAATCAGGCCGGCGTGCGCTGCGAGGATCTGCCGAGCTTGGCGGAAGCGGTGATGTTCGAACTGGGCGCCAACGAGCTTGCCTATTACGCATCGCTCGCCATCGTCAGCGCGGATCGCAGCGTGGCCCACGTCCTGGCGCGCACCCGCACGTTGCCCGGCGAACAGAGCGGGGCGCCCATGCAGGCGGTGCCGGGGCGGCTCAAGCGTGACGTCTACACCATTGAGGCGCTGGGAGCGGAGGCTGTGCTGCTCGGCGAGGAGGTTGCCTACACGGATCTTGCGGCCTCGGAACGTCCGGCGCACCTCGCGATCGCGCGGCTTGGCATGCGGTCCGCGCTCCTGATTCCCTGCGAGCCCGCCGATCGCGTGCGGACGCTGCTGCTTGTGGCGCGGCGCGAACCCGGCGCGTTCTCATCGGTTGACCGCGAGTTCTTCCGCGCGCTGGCGCACCAGTTCTGGGTGGCGTCCGACCACGTTCGCCTCGCGGAGGCGCAGCGCCGGGTGGAGGAAGTCGTGGCGCAGCAGTGGCAGGTCAACGCGCACCAGGAACGGCTGGCCGTGCTCGGCGCGATGGCCGCTGGCGTGGTGCACGACATCCACAACGCGATCACGCCGGTTCTTTGTCTCGCAGAGCTGGAGCTGAGCACCCCGGAGGCGCTCGATGCCAACATGCGCGACGTCTTGCAGCAGATCCACCTCTCAGCCCGCGACGTGGTGCAGGTCGCCACGCGGATGCGCGCGCTGGTCAAGGGCGGAGAAGCGCCAGCCCGCCGCGTTCCGGTCGAGCTGAACGCGATTGTGCGTCAGGTCGTGCAGATGTCCCGGGTGCGGTGGCGTGATGCGGCGCAGGCCAAGGGCATCGCGATTCGCATCAAGGAGGATCTGGACAGCGATCTGCCGCATTTTTCCGCGGCGGAGTCGGAGGTGCGCGAGGCGCTGCTGAACCTCGTGCTCAACGCGGTCGACGCGATGCCCTATGGCGGCGATCTGGCGCTGCGTACGCGTTTGACGACCCGCAACGGCGCGCTGCATGCCGTGGTTGAGGTGTCCGACACCGGCGTGGGGATGGATGCGGCGACGGTCGCGCGTTGCCTGGAGCCGTATTTCACGACAAAGGGCGATGGCGGCACGGGCCTTGGCCTGGTCTCCGTACAAATGGCGGCGGAGCAGCACGGCGGCCGTCTGGACATCCGCTCGGCCCTCGGCGCCGGGACGACCGTCGCGCTGGAACTGCCGGTTGTCCACGATCAGCCGCAGGAGGCAGCGCCGCAGAGCGCGCCGTCGACGCGGTGCTTGCGGGTGTTGGTCGTGGACGACGAGCCGCTGGTGCTGCGCGTGATGGGCCGCATGCTCGCGCACCTGGGGCATGAGGCGGTCGTCGCGGAATCCGCTGAGCGTGCGCTCCAGACGCTGCGGGAGATGCCGGCGGACAGGCAGTTCGACGTCGTCCTGACGGACCTGGGCATGCCGCACATGAACGGCCGCGATTTGGCGCGCCACATCCGCAAGGCGTGGCCGAACTTGCCCGTCGTGCTGATGACCGGGTGGGTCGAGCGTGCGGATGCTGAAGGCGAACCGTTGTTTGCCGGACGCCTCGCCAAGCCGCCGAGCGTCGAATCCCTGCGGCATGCGCTGGAGAACGCGACGCGTCACGATCCCCACGTCGCGCTGGCGGCGGTCGGCAGCCCGTAGTCAATCCAGTCGCGGAATCGGCACGGTCATCCGGTGGCCCAACTGCACGGGTCCGACGCGACCTTGCCAGCCAAAAACCCGCAGCAAGTCGGTAAACACGGCGTCGCCCAGCGCGCGCATCGGCGGCAGGTGCGTGCGCGTGGCCAGGTGAATGCGCTGACCCGCTTCCAGGCCTTCCGCCGCGGCCAGGTCCGCCTGATAGATGCGCAGCCAGCGCTCGATGACCGGCTCGTCCGCCTCCAGATGGAACTGCAGCCCGTAGGCGTGCGCGCCGTACCGGAAGGCCTGGTGCGCGCACAGATCGCTCTCCGCCAGCAGCACTGCGCTCTCCGGGACCGCGAACATGTCGCCGTGCCAGTGGAAGACCTGCTTGCCATCGCCCAGGTGGCGGAGCGCCGGATCGCCGCGTCCCGCCGCCGTCAGCCGCACTTCATGCCACCCCAGCTCCTGGGTCCGGTTGCGCCCCACGCGCGCGCCCAGCACGTGCGCCAGCAGCTGCGCGCCCAGGCAAATGCCCAGGATCGGCAGGTCAGCGCGCAGCGCAGCTTCCAGGACGCGCATCTCCGTCAGCAGATGCGGGTGCAGATGGCCCTCGTCGACGTTCATCGGCCCACCGAGCACGATGACCGCGTCATACCCGGCGATATCTGGCACAGCGTCCGGCGTCCGCGAGAAGTTGACGAATTTGATGCGAATTTTGTGGTGGCGCAACAGCCGATCGAGCGTGCCGAGCGGCTCGTGCGGTACGTGTTGCACGACGAGAATTTTGCGCAGCGGTTGGAGCATCGCCTCACGTCCGGGTGGCTGACCAGGCACGAGCCTAGCGGATTTGGCCATCGCCTGCGAGGCCATCGTGCTCGCCCGCGGCGTTTCCTGCGCGGTACTAGATAAACCCTATCACCGTAGTTGACATTAGCCGCAGGCCTTGTTATTGACCTTGACGGCACGCGGGGCTCTCCCCATGCTGCGCCCACAGCTTTTCGCGATTTTCTTTCCCAGCAAGGACCGCACCATGAGCAACATCTATCCAGACAATTCCCAGTCCATTGGCCGGACGCCGCTGGTCCGTCTGAACCGCATCATCGACAATCCGAACGTGACGGTCTTGGCCAAGATCGAAGGCCGCAATCCGGCGTACTCGGTCAAGTGCCGCATCGGCGCGGCGATGATTTGGGACGCGGAGGAGCGCGGCTTGCTGGGGCCTGGCAAGGAAATCATTGAGCCGACGAGCGGCAACACCGGCATTGCGCTCGCGTACGTTGCGGCGGCGCGGGGCTATCCGATTACGCTGACCATGCCGGAGACCATGAGCGTGGAGCGGCGCAAGATTCTCGCCGCGCTGGGTGCCAAGCTGGTGTTGACCGAAGGTGCCAAGGGCATGAAGGGCGCGATCGCCAAGGCGGAGGAGATCGCGGCGAGCGACCCGAAGTACTACATGCCGCAGCAGTTCAAGAACCCGGCCAATCCGGCGATCCACGAGAAGACGACCGGCCCGGAGATCTGGAACGACACGGATGGCGCCGTTGACGTGCTCGTGAGCGGCGTGGGCACGGGCGGCACGATCACCGGTGTTTCCCGCTACATCAAGAAGCAAAAAGCCGGCGCGCCGTTCCTGGCGGTGGCGGTGGAGCCGGTCGCGAGCCCGGTCATCAGCCAGAAGCTCGCCGGCCAGGAGATCGTCCCGGGGCCGCACAAGATTCAGGGCATTGGCGCGGGCTTCATTCCCGAGACACTGGACCTGTCGGTTGTCGACCGCGTGGAGCAGGTGACAAATGAAGAGTCGGTTGAGTACGCCCGTCGGCTGGCGCGTGAAGAAGGCATCCTCGCCGGCATCTCCTGCGGCGCGGCGGCGGCGGTCGCGGCGCGTCTGGCGCGGTCGGGCCAGTTCGACGGCAAGACCATCGTCGTCATCCTGCCGGATTCAGGTGAGCGCTACCTGAGCGGCATCCTGTTTGAAGGCGTGTTTGACCAGCAGGGTCTGGCCGTCTGACGGCGGCTATTTCGCGCCCGTTGGCAGGAAACCAAACCACGCGGCCGCGAGGATCAGGGCAAACGCCACGCCGTGATTCCAGCGCGGCGTTTCGCCCAACGCCAGCACCGCGAAGACCATGAAGACGGCCAGCGTGAGCACTTCCTGCAGGATTTTCAGCTGGAACGCGCTGTACTTGCCAAAATAGCCCATGCGGTTGGCGGGAACCTGCAGGCAGTACTCAAAAAACGCGATGCCCCAGCTGACCAGGATGGCCTGCCAGAGCGGCACATTTTTGAAGCGCAAGTGGCCGTACCAGGCGAGCGTCATGAAGACGTTGCTGGCGAGAAGGAGCAGGAGAGTCGACATCGCGTGGGTCCCGGTCAGGTGGTCTTGCTGCGGTCCAGACGGCGCACGAGCAGCCGAATCAGCGCCAGAAACACAAGAAAGCCGACGACATCGCCCGCGAGGAACCACGGATCCTTGACCACGTGGACTGCATCCGGCGGCGGATCTGCGGCGTATTTCTCGCGGCGCTTCTCCGCGGCCTCCAGGTTGTCGAGGCACGCCCGCCGCAGCCGTCGGCCGGACGCGTCAATGCTCGCGGTGTCCAGCGCCCTGTAATAAATCCGCACCGCCGTCGCCGCGCGCCGCAGCGACTTTGCCTGGATGCGCGCCATCGTGTCGATTGCGGCTTTGACCGTCGGATCCTTGCTGTCCGCCAGATACTCCGGATGCCAGCCGCCGTCATCGGGCAGGTAGGTGCCCAGCGCCGTCAGCGTCGGCGCGCCCGCCAACAGCGCTGCCTCATACAGCGCTGCGCCATCGTGGGACGCCAGCTTCGCTTCGGTTTCCACAAGCACCGAGGCCAGACCGCGGCCATCCTCCCACGGCGCGGGATTGGTCGGGCCGGCCATGTACGGCTTGAGCTTGTCGCCCAGCGCCGCCATCAGCTCGGGTTCGTCCTGATCCATCGCCGCCCACGCCTTGACGATTTCCGGGTGCGCCGGACGCTTGGCAATTGCGTTGTAGACCTGGTCCTCCAGCCAAGCTTCCGCCATCAAGTGGTGGTTGTGCAGAAAGCCGAGGCCGATCTTTGGAAACGACGGCAGCGTCCCGCAGTAGCCGCCGCAGGTCTTCACCGCCTCGGCCCAGAAGGCGAGCTTGGCGCGCTTGAACAGCTCGTAGCTGCCGACCTGCACTGTGTGCAACGGCCCTGCGGCGTCCTCGACGTAGTGCATCCCCGCGCCGAGCCACGTGACCTGGATCGGCTCCGCCGCGCTCGTCATCTTCACGTGGCCCCAGAATTCCGCGAGCGTCGAGACGTCCAGATGCATCTGCGCCATCCACGCGGCGTAGGTCGTCACCGGCCCGGGAAAGCCGATGGCCATGACGAAATTCCACGGTTCCTTTTTCAGCACTTCGATGTCGTCTGATGGCTTGTCCGCCGCGAGCTGATAGTGGGCATGGGCCTGACTGGAAAGCCCGGTCAGCTCGCCCATGTTGAGCGTCATCGGGTCAAACGGCACCAGCTGCCCGGACTTCAGGTGCATCGGCTCGCCGTGCCGGTCCAGCAGGATGCGGTCCTGATTGCGGCCGTCCAGGTCCGGCAGCGCGGAGCCTTGAATGTGGGCGTCAAACCGCTCCGTGCCGTTCAAGCCCTCGATGGTGTCCAGCCCGGTAATCTTGCGCCGCACGTCAAAGTTCAGGCCGAGATACCCGCGGACCGCCGCTGCGGCGAACGCTTGTGGCACCGGGAAGTGCTGACGGAAGCGCCAGCCGTCCAGATCGCCGGCCTTCATCTCGTCCACGGCTGAGGTTTCCCCAAACCAGACCCAGAAGTTGACGAGGGAATCCTCGGGCAGGCCCGACATGTTGCCGATCGGGATGATTCCGCGCAGGGCGCGCTCCGTGATGAAGCGGTGCGTGTTGACGGAAAACGCGGCGGCATCGCGGGCGTCCAGCATGGCACTGAAGCTGAAGGCCAGCGAAAGACCGGCGATGAAGCGAAACGGAGCGGCGAGGCGGGGCGGCAATTTCATGCGCCAATGGTACAGAAGCCGTTGGCGCGGCGTCTACAGCGCAAACTGAATCGGCTTGCCCGCGGCCTCGCTCACGGTCCAATCCAGCACAGCGCCCAGATCGTCGCCGTTGCGCGGGTCGATCCAGCGATCGTCGGCATGCTTGAAGTGCCACGCGCGATCGCCCGCCGCGTACCACACTTCCTGGAGCGGCGGCTGGACGTTGAGCACGTAGACCTGCCCGCGACCGCTGCGAATCCGCACGACGCCGGCGTTGGTCTCGCCCTCAATCACGTCCGGATCTTCCAGGTCGAGGCGCTTGAGCACCTTGGCGTAGATCGCCTCAACAACGGTGCGAAACGTGCGCTCATCCATGGTCAAACTCCGGCTCGGCTATTCTTTGACGGCGTTGCGATTCCAACTGGGAATCTCCACGACGAGGTCCTGGCTGCCGTCTGGCACGCACTGGCACGCGAGGCGCGACTGCGGCGTCAGGCCCGGCGCAGTGTCCAGCATGTCTTCTTCCGCCTCATCGGCGGGCGAGCAGCTCTGCAGGCCCTGTTTGACGACGATGTGACACGTTGAACACGCATTCACGCCGCCGCACGCGTGGTCGATTTCCACGTGCGCGCCGTTCAGCAAGATGTCCAGCAGCGAGCCGGGACGACCGTCGCGGCCAAACGGCAACTGCTCCGGGCGCACCTCAATCAACGTCGGATGCCCGGCGAGACGCACGGTGAACGGCCGCTTTGCCGGCGGGATGTCAGTAGACTTGTGATACGGATTGACGCCGCCCATGGGCTGATTCCTCTCGACCGCAGGCGGCCGGCGTGCGCAGTGTAGGGGACCGACCGCGGCGTGCCAAGCTAAATCCGACTACTACGGTCGCACATTGAACTTTGTCGCGGGCCGGCGCAGTCCCAGCAGCAGGAACGCGAGCATCAGCGGCCACATCGCTTGCGGCCGCGCGCCTGCCTGACACCCGCCCGCCGCCGGAGCATCCGCCGCCGCAAGCGTCGCCTCGGTGGCCGCAGTCGGCGCGTCCAGGGTCTTGTCGCCCACGACCAGCGTCGGCTGGGTCGGCAGCTCCGCGCACTTGTACAGCCCCAGGTGTTGGCCGATCGTCTCGACGTTCGCGCCGTGCTTCTCGACGAGATCAAGGAAGCTCTGGAACTGATCGGGCTTCACGTACGCGTCGCTCGGCGCATCCGCCGACGCCCGGTGAAACACGAGGATCACCCAGCCGCCGTCCACTTGCTCAGCGCGCGTCAGCAGCTCTTCCAGTTCGTTGTTCTGGGAGGTGTTGGTCAACACGTGGCCGTTCAACGCGTGGACGTTGTACGGCGGCTGGTTGATGTCCGGATGCAGCGTCCGCATGTACGCGTAGCGCTGGGTCATCACCGTGAGAATATCCGCGTTGTACGCGCCGTACGGCGGAGCGATGCCCAGCGCGCCGGAGCCCCAGCCCTTGAGCGTCGCGATCGGGTCGAAGACCTCCGCTGACCATTGCGCCGCCGGGAGCGTCGTCAAGTCCGGATGGGTGAGCGTGTGGCTCGCGACTTCGTGGCAGCGATCCATCAGCGATTTGACATGTTTGGACAGGATGTAGTCCGACTGGTAGCCCGGCTTGTCGGGGTAGGTCGTGATGATGAAGTTCGTCCCCTTCCAGCCTCTCTTGTCCAAGCGCGGGATCAGCATGTTGTACGCGGACAGCCAGCCATCATCAAAAGTGAACGAAACTGTGGCCTTGAACTTGCCGGTGACGGGCGTGGTGCTGCCCTCGTTGCCCTGGCACGACACGTCGTCGATCTCCAGGCTGCCGATTTGCCCGACCGCATGCAGCACGCGCAGCCGCTTGGCGCCTTCTGGCACGGTGACGGTGGCGTTCACGTGGGCCCATTTGTCGGACGGCGGCAGCGTCGTCGCCGTGATGTACGACTCCGTGCCGTCCGCGTAGCGCACCCAGAGCAACAGCGTGCTGGGCACCGTCGCGCGGTACCAGTCGCCGACCTGGTAGGTCTTGTCCTGGCCGTCGGCCGCGAAGTCGACGCCCCACCATTTCGCGTCCCCGCCGCCACCGTCGGCCGTCACGTCCACGCGCGCGCCGCGGCCGGTGTGGCCGGCCATCGTCCAGGTGAACGTCGCTTTGACGCCGCCCCACTGGTCCGGCGCCCAGTTGGCTGGCCCCGCGCCGCCATCGGCGTCGGCTTGCTCAAAACCGGCGTTGGGAATCACCGCGGCGAACGCGGTCGTCGCGATGAAGCAGCTGCACAGCAAGCAAGCGAGGCGACGCATCATCACGGATTCTCCGCAAACGCCGTTTTCAGCGCGTAGAACAGCGGTTTGCGACGCTCGACCACGTTCGGCACCGTGTCCCAGGTCGCCCAGGTGAAGAGAGGCAGCAGATCGGCGGCAATCGTCGCGCCCTGCACAGCGGCGCGCGGGGCGGCGTCGAGGAGCCGGTAGTGATCCCCGGTCTTTTGCGCCGTCGCCACAAACACGCGGATGCCTTCGGTCACTTTGACGTCCCAGTCAGGCGTCGCCGGGTCGTCCCAGAGCACGCTGCGGCTGGACGGGTCCGTGACCCAGATCGCGTGCCACGGCAAGCGAATTTCCAGCACGCCGTTGGCTCCCGGCTGGACGTTGGCCAGCGTGTTCGTCAACGCATTGCCGACCTGCAGCTTGCCCCACGGGTGGAACTGCTTGGGCGGCGGCGGCCACTGCTTTCCGTCGACCTCCACGTCCATCGCCATGTACTGCGCGTTGTTGTTGACGAGCTGGTTCTGCAGCGCGAATTGGCCGTCGTGCGTCGCCAGCGGCGTTCCGCCGGTCTTCTTCTCGCCGTTGATGCGCGGCATCGCGTCGTACGCCGCGTCGATCCGCAGCTCGCGCGTGTCGCCGTCCAACAGCACCATCGACTCAAAGCCCAGCCCCTGCGCGGTCGTCAGCGTCGTGTCGGAGAACATCGTCAGCGCGCCCAACTGGTGATTGCCCACATCGCCCTCCGCCGTTGACAGGCCGATCAGCAACTGGAGCTGGCTCAGATCGGGCGTCTTTGCCGTCGCGAACTGGATGCGCAAGTACAGGAACGCCGGATCCGCCGCGAGCTGCACGGCCGTGATCGCGTTTGGGTTCTCCGCGCCAAGCGTGGGCTGTCCGCCGACCAACGCCGCGTTGGATTGCTGCGCCGCGAAGAAGTCCGCGTCCGTCCAGTCGTCGATCTTGCCGTTCACCGTCTTGGACCAATCCGGCAGCGGGTAGTAGGACAGGATGCCGAAATTCTCCTCCGGGCTCATCACGTCCAGCCACAGCCGACCGCGATCGGCGGGCAGCATCGTCGGCGTCGTGATCCACGTCCGCTTGAACCATTCGTCGATCCACTCAAACGCGACCGTGCCCGCCATGCCGGCGTCCAGGCAGCTGTGATAGAGGTCGTAGACGACGTCCGCCTGCTCCGCCTCGCTGTACCCGCCGTGGTTGTACGCGTACGGGTTGACGTGTGCGACGCCCTGGCTGGACGGAATCCCGTACTCCGCGACGAGTACCGGCAGGCCCTTGTGCCGCGATTTCAGGTCCTTCATGTAGCCGAGGTAGCTGTTGACCGCGCCAGCCGCATCGAGCGTCTTGCCGTAGTTCGGGTCGTAGATGATGAACTCGGGGTTGAACGGGTAGATGTGGTAGCTGGTGAAGATGCCTTTGTCGTACGGCGCCACCAGCTCAAACTGGCCAAAATCGCAGTCCACGATGTCCTGGCCAAAATTCGGCGACTCGGTCGGGTGGTGGATCGGATCCAGCGCCGGCCAACTCGACCAGCCAATCGGCCGGAACACGTCATAGCGGTCGTGCTCGTAGGCCAGCACGGTATCCATCTCGTGCGCGACCCAGCCTTCCAGCGGCAGCCCGCCTTTCTTCATGTGGAGATAGCGGCCTTTGTACTCGTTGTAGCCGGCCCAAAGCTGATTGGACTTGGCCACCAGGTTGCCGTCCATCTCATCGCCCGGCAGCCAGGCCATCAGCCACGGCGACGCGTCGGCGGTATAGTGCCCGGAGGCCTTGCCAAAACGTTCCGCGATGTCGGCATTGCCGTGAATGGCGTCGATGTCCTTGCGGATTTCGTCCTCGAAGAGCGCGGTCGAATCCGTCATGTAGTCGCCGTCTTCGCGCTCATCCAGCCAGATTCCGTGCAGCAGGTACAGCGGCTTGTCGGGATGATTGACGTTCCAGTCGCGCAGCGCCTCGTAAAACACCGGATAGTGGAGCGTGTAGATCCGGATGACGTTGGCGCCCATCTCGGCGATGCCGGCCAGCCAACGGTCGTAGTCGTCCCGCTTCGCCGCCAGCTCGCCTGGGTAGAAGCCAGGCTTGGCGATCGCCAGATCCACGCCGTTGACGATGAACTTCTGCCAGCCCTGACCGCGGTCGATCTCAAAGTAATCGCCGTGCGTGCGAAACTGTGCGACGCCGGGCGTGAGCGTGACTTCCGGGTGCGCCTCGGGCGTATCCGTGCAGGCGCTGAGTGCGAGCAGGAGCAGACTGTACAGGCAAAAACGCAGCATACGACCGCCCTCCGCGGGTCGCAGAAAGATACGGCATGCCGCTCAAGGGCGCCAGTAGTTCGCGATTGGCCGGCTCGTGCGCGATAGGTTATCGTGCGGGGGGTGAACGATGGGGGACACATGCGGTTGCTGAATCTGTGGGTGATGACCGGAATGCTCGTGCTGCTGGGCGCGTGCGGCGCGGATGAAGGATCGCCAGGGGGCGGCCTTGACGCCGCTGATGACGTCGAGTTCGCGGACTGGAAACCGTCTGGCAAGGACGCGATCGTCCCGGACGCGATCGATGCGACCGACACGGCTGACGTTGCGGATGCCACCGGTTCAGATGCCGCCGGTACGGATGCGGCTGGCGATGCGCCGGATGCGGCCGACGCGCCGGACGCTGCCAAGAGCGACGTCATCGCCGACGTGGGTGGCGGCCTGCCTTCTGAAATCACGGCGATCACGCCCGCTGCCTCGCTTTTTGACGTCCAGGGCATCCATGAAGTCAAGCTGACGCTGAACGCCGCGGATTGGACCGCGTACATGGCGGGCGTCGACAAGCCCGACAGCATGAAGGTCTACAACTGGTACCAAGCCGACTTGGAAGTTGACGGCGTCGCCTACGCCTCCGTCGGCATCAAGGGTTTTGGCAACGGCAGCCAGATCGACAATCCGGGCAAGCCGAACGTCCGCGTCAAGTTCGACCAGTTCGTGACGACGGGCATGGGTCCGCAGGGTGAAAAGGCCTTCCGTCTCAAAGCGTCTGGCCAGGACCCCTCGTTCATCCGCGAACCGATCGCCGGCGCGATGCTGCGCGCGGTCGGCGGCAACGGACCGCATTTCAGCTGGGCACACGTCACCATCAACGGCGCGGACTTTGGCCCCTACGAGCTGCAGGAGAGCGTCGACAAACGCTTTTTCCACAACTTCTTTGGCAACAATGACGGCACCAAGTTTGAGCCGGTCGTCGGCTGCCTGGGCATCGACTGTCCGGCGTCCGGTGGCTGTGCCGCGCTCAAACCGGTGTACGTGGGCAGTCCCGGCGACGCGCAGGCGATCGTCGATGCCGCGCAGGCCATCACCAACGCGACCGATGAGCAACTGCCGGCGGTGCTCGACCAGTACTTCTACACGGACGAGCTGTTGGCGGACTACGCCGTGGACGCGCTCCTGTCGAACCTGGACGGCTTTGCCTCCGCGGGCCAGAATTTCACGTTCTACGGCGACGAAAAGACCAAGAAGTTTCACCTGATCGCGACGGGCGTGGACCTGACGTTCGGCAACTTCGCGGACGCGTGGTACGACCTGCTGACGCCGTGGGGGCCGCCGAACGCGTGGTGCGGCAATCGGACCGACCAGCTCTACCTGCGCATTTGGGCCAATCCGGTGCTCAAGGCCAAGCTGCTGGCCAAGTTCCAGGCGCTGCAGTGCGGGCTGTTCAAGGCGTCGACGCTGCTGCCGATCGTGGAGTCGTATCAGGCGGCGCTGAAGCCGTTCGTCTACAGCGATCCCAAGGGCATTTACACGGCCACCCAGATCGATGCGAACTACGTGAGCCTCGCGGAGTACATCACCAAGCGCCAGAAGACGCTCAGTGACCTCCTGGGACCGTGCAAATAGCCGAGGCGGCCGATGGCGATGCTCCCGTTTGAGTATCTGGACAAGGCTTGCCTGGCCGCGACGAATGGGCCGCTGGGCTGTTCGAATGCGCCGACGTGGGAGCTGCTGATCGACGGTCAGCCGCCGCCCGACGCCGTTCGCCAAGCGCTGCAGTGGCTGTGCGTTGCCTATCCGACTTGCGCCGCGACGGTGGTGCCGCTCGATGGCACGCAGGATTCCGCCAAGCATTTCGCCTGGTCGCTGCCGGAGCTGCCGCCTCTCGACCACATGCTGGAGTTTCACGATTTGCGCGCCGAGCCCGTCGACGCGATTGACCGCCTGCGCGAAGGCGTCCACGACCGTTTTCTCGACCTCTTCACGCGGCCGCCGCTGCAGCTCATTCTCGCTTGGCTGCCGAACAACCGCGCGCGGCTGTTCGTGAAGCAGCACCATGGATTGGCGGACGGTCGGGCGATGATTGAGATGCTGCCGGACCTCGCGCTCTTTCTCAACCACGCGCTCGCCGGCACGGCGCCGACGCCGCAGCAACTCGCGGTGATTCCGCGGCGCGCCGAACTCGACGCCTTTGAGCTGACGCCGTGGCAGCGTTTCTGGCTGCTGTTGGCCGGCATTGGCGAGTACATTCGCAGCGCATTCGTGACCGTGCGCCGGCCGCTGACGGTCCTGAAGCAGAACGTGTCGCTGGACTATTCGGGTGGCAATCGCACGCTGCACGTGCCGCTGTCGGCGGCGCAGCTTGGCGCCTGGAAAGACGCCGCCAAGCGCGCGGGCGGCAACCTGAACTGGATGCTGGCGGCGGCGTTCATGGTCGCCAACAAGCGCTGGAATGAAGCGCACGGCGTCAAAGTGACGCGGATGAACGCGACGACCGCCGCCGAGACCCGGCCGCGCGGGCAGCCGTTCCGCTCGTTTGCCAACCACCTGGCGTTTCACATTCCGGACATCGACTTCACGCGGTTTCACGGCATCGCGGACGTGATGCCGGAGATCCAGCGGCAAGTGAAGGCGCAGAACGATCGTCGCGCGCACTTGAAGCGCTACCTCTTTGAACGCTGGTTCGCGCTGACGCTGAAGATGGCGGACTTTCGCAAGCTGCTGTTCAGTTCGCCGCGTACGGTCGTGAACCTCAACTTCAGCAACGTGCTGGCGATTCCGATTCCGCGCCTGCAAGGCCCGGATTGGCAGGTGACGGACGTGCGCGTGTCCACGCCGCTGATTCCGCGCACGGCGATTGTGCTCACGCTGACCAACTATGCCGGCGCCGCGACGCTGAATTTCAACTTCAAGGCGTCCGTGGCGACGCAGGCGGAAGTGCAGGAGTTGATCGGCGTGTTCCAGGCGGAGGTTGCGCAGTTCGTCGCGGCGCAAGGCGGTGGCGCATGAACGGCTGGCTGGCCATTGAAATGCGTTGGCTCCGGCTGCTGCTGAACGCGACGGTGCCGGATCTGCCGGAGCGCGCCGGGCTGCCGGGCGTCGATCTCGCCACATTTTGGCCCGAACTGGCCCGCGCCGCGCCGCCGCTCCTGCGTCTGGGTCTGCGCGCGACGACCTGGACGTTCACGTGGCTGCCGCTGGTGTTGCCCGGCTACTTCCGGCCATTTTTCGCCCTGTCCATGGACAAGCGCGACGCGTTCTTGAGCAGCATGGGCGGAACCAACGTTTTTCTCCTGCGCCAGTTGGCAGCGACGCTCAAGGTCATCGCCTGCTTTGCCCTCTTTCGCGATCCGGCGTCGCGCCGCGCGCTTGGAGTCGTGCCATGAATGTGCTGGATGGGGCGACGATTGCCAGCCCGCATCACGTGGCCTGCGACGTGGCGATCGTCGGCACAGGACCGGCGGGTGCCGCGGCGGCGCGGACGCTGGCGGAGGCGGGGCTGCGCGTTGTGCTGCTGGAGGAGGGGCCGTGGGTTCAGCCGCGCGACTACCCCGTCGACGGTTTCTCCTCGATGGCGATGCTGTATCGGGACATGGGCGCCAACGTCGCCTTGGGCAACGCGCCGATGCCGGTGCTGCAGGGCCGCGCGGTCGGCGGGACTTCCGTTGTCAACGGTGCGATTTCCTGGCGGCTGCCGGAGGACGTGCGCGCGGGCTGGGTAGCGGCGGATCCGGGGCTCGCGGGCACGCTGGATGCCGACGCGCTGCGCGGGCTTTTTGACGGCATCGAGCAGGACCTGGGGATCGCGCCGACGAGCGCGAGCGTCGCCGGGCCCAAGAACCTGTTGATGGCCAAGGGCGCCGACGCCTTGGGGCTGGAGCATCGGGCCATTTCCCGCAACACGCGCGGCTGTGAAGGCTTGGGCCGCTGCCTGCAGGGCTGCCCGCATGGCCGCAAGCAGTCGATGGACCTGACGTTGCTGCCGTTGGCGTGCGCGCACGGTGCGCAGATTCTCAGCCGCGTGACCGTGACGGCGGTGCAAACCGAGGGAGGCCGCGCGGTTGGCGTCATTGGCCAGGCGGCGGGCGGCGGGAAGGTCACGGTCCAGGCGCGCCATGCGGTTGTGCTGGCCGCCAGCGCGATCCAGACGCCGCTGCTGTTGCTCAAGAGCGGGATTCGCCACGGGCCGGTCGGCCACAATCTGCAGGCGCATCCGGGCGTCGCGGTCGTCGGGCAGTTCAAGGAAACCGTGCGGATGTGGAATGGCGCGACGCAGGGCCATGAAGTGATTGGCCTGCGCAAGGATGGCATCAAGTTTGAGGCGCTGGGCTATGACCCGTCGATCATCGCCAGCCGCATGGACGGCATGGGCCGAGCGTTCGCCCGCAACCTCGATAAGCTCGCGCATGAGGCGCATTGGGGCGTGGCCGTGCGCGCGCACGGGCGTGGCCGCGTGCGGTTGGGGTGGCGCGGCCGACCAATCATCCAGTACAGCCTGACCCCGCGGGACGTGGACTGCATCCGCCGGGGCGTCCGCGTGCTGGGTGAAATGTTCTTTGCCGCGGGCGCCGAGCGCGTCCTGCCCGGCGTGCACGGTTGGGCGGCCATGGTCACCGATCCGCGCGAGATGGCGCGGTTTGAGACCGAGGGTCCGCGCCAGCCCAACGCCTATCACGGCGCGATTACGCACCTCTTTGGCACGTGCCGCATGGCGACGGACCCGGCGCACGCGGTGGTCCGCCCCGATTTTCGCCATCACACGGTCGCGCAGCTCTACATTGCCGATTCCAGCGTGTTTCCGACGGCAACCGGGGTGAATCCGCAGACGGCGATTCTCGCGCTCGCCACGCTCTGTGGGCGCAGCGTTGTGCGGCAGTAGCAGCGGCGCGGGCTTTTCCGCAACAAGTTGCGCATCCTCCAGCCCACCCGTATTATCCCGCGCGCCGCGTTGGCCCATCCGGTCACGCGCTGGCCTTGCGGCGTGCAGCCAAAAACGACGGAGTTTGCGATGAAGATGGCCTTGTTGGTGCTCAAGCGGCGTTTGCCGATGGTTGTGTTGGCGATGTTGGCGACGGGCGCGCTCGCGTGCAGTTCGTCCAAGACCGCGGATCAGACCGGCGATGACGTTGCGACGGATGCGGCGACGGACGATGCGGCGCTGGGCTCGGACGCAACCGCCACGGACGCGGGCCTCGACACCTCAGACGTGCAGTCCAAGACCGACGTCGCCGACGACGCTGCGCCCGACGTGGCGCCGCAGTGCGTCAAGAACACCGAGTGCAACGACGGCGACCCGTGCACGGACAACGTCTGCCTCAAGGGCGTCTGTTCCAACCCGTACAACGCCGGCCCGTGCGACGACGGCGACCCCTGCACCCAGAACGACTACTGCAAGCAGGGCACCTGCGCCGGCAAAGGCCAGTGCACGGACACGACCGATGACACCGGTCCGGACACGACGGGCGACACGAGCGGCGATGCGACCGGCGACGTCGGTCCGACCGCGGGCTGCGGCCAGGCCGAATGGCAGTCGACGTTGAACGACGGCTTCATCACCGCGCTCGGCAAGTGCGGCACGGGCTGCATCCAGGCGCTGACCGCGCAGTGCTTGAGCGATTGCATCGCGACGTCCGGCAACCTGTCGACGCCATGCGCCGATTGCTTTGGCGAGTTGGGCGTCTGCGTGGGCAACAAGTGCTTGACGGAGTGCCTGACCAGCCAGACCTCGCAGCAGTGCAAGGATTGCGCGGCCCAGAATTGCGGCAACGCGCTGAGCACGTGCAGCGGCTTCCCGGCGCCCAACTGCGCGGCGGACGCGGATTGCGACGACAAGAGCGCGTGCACGGCGGATTCCTGCGCCAACATGTTCTGCCAGCACGTGGCCAAGGCGTGCGACGACGGCAACGCCTGCACCGCGGACTCGTGCGACGCGGTGAAGGGCTGCGTCGGCGTGGCGCTCCCCAGCAGCGTGACCTGCAATGACGGCAACACATGCACGGAAAACGACAACTGCGGCACGGGCACCTGCACGGGCGCGGCCAAGAACTGCGACGACCTCAACCCTTGCACTGCGGACTCCTGCGACCCGACCAACGGCTGCGTCAACAGCAAGCTCTCCGGCACGACGTGCGATGACGGCAACGCCGCGACAATCGCCGACACGTGCGACACCGGCGTCTGCAAGGGCAGCGTCCCGGACTGCCTGGACGTCACCCAATGCGACGACAGCCTCGCGTGCACGACGGACAGCTGCGAGCCGGTCACACACACCTGCAAGCACGCCATCGTGACGGGCAACTGCCTCATCGCCGGCGCCTGCTTCGCCGACGGACAGGGCAACCCCGCCAACGGCTGTCAGGCGTGCGCGGCGACGACGAGCAACAACGGCTGGAACACCGCCAACGAGTCGTTCACCTGCGGCACGGCCGGCACCTGCGCAGCTGGTTCGTGTGTTGACCCGTGGCCGCCCACGGCGCCGCTCGCCAACGGCAAGATCTGCGCGCTCCCGACGTGCGACGCGGCGTCCAAGCCGGCGTTCTACACCGGCGGCAACTGGACGGTGACGACGAAGACCGTTTCCACGACGTGCAACAGCCTCATCCAGCTCGTCGAGCCGCGCGCCAACGTCGGCTACACCAAGACCGGCAATGCGCACCCGATGAACTTTGTCGGCGGCTGCGACTACGCGCCGGGCGGCACGACGGCGCAGGTCGGCACGATTGTCAGCAACGTGGAAGCGAGCTGCGAAGTGAAGGTTGACGCGACCTATGGCGTGACGTCCGTGCAGACCAGCGTCGTCACCTTTGGCGCGGGCAAGGGCACCGGCACCGCCACGGCGACGCTGTTCGACTTGCCGGCAGGCGCGGGCCAGCTCGACAATTCCTGCGAGATCGTGTTCCAGGTCACCGTTCAGCACGTGCCGGACTGCACCCTCGACGGCGACTGCGACGACGGCATCGCCTGCACCGCGGACACCTGTTCGTCTGGTTTGTGCCTGCACGGCCTCGCCGCCAACACGTGCCTCATCGGTGGCCAGTGCATCGCCGACGGCGCGTATCAGGGCAGCACCGGCAACGCTTCGTGCCGCCTGTGCGCGGGCAAGGCGCCCAGCCAGTACGGTTGGATCATCCTCAGCAGCGGGGAGACCTGTGACGACGGCGACGTCAACACCAGCCCGGACAAATGCGGCATCGCGGGCACCTGCACCGGACCGAACAACAACTGATCGGGCGGCGCGTGACGCGCGCTACTCCGTCACGGCCATCTTGGACAGGTACTCGTACAGCGCGTAACGCCGGGTGAGCGCGTGCTGCGCTTCGTCCATCATCTCGGCAAAATGCTTGGGATCGCGCACTTCCGTCTGCTTGAAGCGGTTCTCCTGGCTGACAAACTCCGCCAGCGTCTTCTTGGGCGGCGGAGAATCGAGCTTCAGCGGATTCTCACCGGCCGCCTGCCGGCGCGGATCGTAGCGGTACAGCGGCCAGTACGCCGATTGCACCGCGGTTTCCTGATGCTCCAGCGCCTCGCTCAGGTCGTAGCCATGCGCGATGCAGTGGCTGTACGCGATGATGAGCGACGGTCCCGCATACGCCTCCGCTTCCTGCATGACGCGAACCGTGTGGGCATCCTTGGCGCCGAGCGCGACGCGGGCCACGTAGATGTGCCCGTAGCTCATCGCCATCAGCCCCAGATCTTTTTTGCCCATCGCTTTGCCGGCCGTGGCAAACCGCGCCGCCGCGCCCATTGGCGTCGCCTTGGACGCCTGACCGCCGGTATTGGAGTACACCTCCGTGTCCAGCACCAGCACGTTCACATCGCGACCCGACGCGAGCACGTGGTCCAGGCCGCCGTAGCCAATGTCATACGCCCAACCGTCGCCGCCGACGATCCACACGCTCTTTTTGACAAGGAAGTCGGCAATTTGCCCAAGCCGTCGGCTGTGCTCCGTCGGCTTCTTCAACAGCCTTTCCTTGAGCGTTGCCACGCGTGCCCGCTGATCGGCCAGCCCTTGCTCGGTGGACTGATCCGCGGTCAGCAGCGCCGTTGCCAGTTCCTCGTCAACGACGCTCGCCAGTTCTTGCACCAGCGCGCGGGCATGCAGCGCGTGTTGATCCACCGCCAGTCGGAAGCCAAGGCCAAACTCCGCGTTGTCCTCAAACAGCGAATTTGCCCAAGCCGGTCCCAAGCCCGCCGCGTTCGTCGTGTACGGCGTCGTCGGCAGGTTGCCGCCAAAGATCGACGAGCAACCCGTGGCGTTGGCGATCAGCAGCCGGTCGCCAAACAGTTGCGTCAGCAGCTTGACGTAAGGCGTTTCGCCGCAGCCCGCGCACGCGCCCGAGAACTCAAACAGCGGCTGCAGGAACTGTGAACCCTTGACGTCGATCTTCACCTTGAGGCGATCCGGCTCAGGAATCGTCAGGAAATGTTGGAAGTTCTCATGTTCCGCCGCGCGCAGATCCGGCTGCGGCGTCATCACCAGCGCCTTGTGGCCGTCCTTCTTGTCAACCGCGGGACACATTTCCACGCACAGTTGGCAGCCCGTGCAATCCTCCGGCGCGACCTGGATCGTGTACTTGTCGCCGCGGAATTCCAGGCCCTTGTAGTCGACCGTCTTGAAAGTCGGCGGCGCGTCGGTGGCAAATTCAGGCGCAAAGACCTTGGCGCGAATCGCCGCGTGCGGGCAAACGAGCGCGCACTTGTTGCACTGGATGCACAGCGCCGCGTCCCACACCGGGATCTCCAACGCGATGTTGCGCTTCTCCCACTTGGTCGTCCCCATCGGCCAGACGCCGTCAATCGGAAACGCGCTGACGGGCAGGGCATCGCCCTTGTCCGCCATCATCACCGCCGTCACGCGTTGCACAAAGTCCGGCGCATGGCTGTCCACCATGGGCGGCATGTGGCGCGGCGAAGTGGCGAGACCGGGGATGTGCACGGTCTCCAGATGCTTGAGCGTGTGGTCGACGGCGGCAAAGTTCTTCTGGACGATGTCCGCGCCCTTCTTCTTGTAGCTCTTCTCGATCGCGTGCTTGATGTGGCCAATCGCCTCGTCGCGCGGCAGCACGCCGGAAATGGCGAAGAAGCAGGTCTGCATGATGGTGTTGATGCGGCCGCCCATGCCGGTTTCCTGCGCGACTTTGTGGGCGTCGATCACGTAGAACGTCAGCTTCTTGTCGATGAGCTCCTGCTGCACCTCCGCCGACAAGTGGTGCCAAATTTCCTGGGCGCTGTAGGCGGAATTCAGCAGAAAGACGGAATTCGGCGCCGCGTAACCGAGCACGTCGTACTTGTCGAGGAACGTCATGTGGTGGCAGGCCACGAAGTGCGCTTGCTTGACGAGGTACGGCGCGCGAATCGGCCGCGGGCCAAAGCGCAGATGCGAGATCGTCATCGCGCCGGACTTCTTGGAATCGTAGACAAAATAGCCCTGGGCGTAGTGTGGCGTCTCCTCGCCGATGATCTTGATGGAGTTCTTGTTGGCGCCCACCGTACCGTCCGACCCGAGGCCGAAGAAGACGGCGCCGACGACATCGGCCGCTTCAATCGAGAACGCCGGATCGACGTCCAGCGAGAGGAACGTCACGTCATCGACGATGCCGACCGTGAAGCCATGGCGCGGCTTGGGCTTGCGCAGCTCGTGAAACACCGCGTCGACCATCCCGGGCGTGAACTCCTTGGAGGACAGACCGTAGCGTCCGCCGACGACAAGCGGCTCGCGCAGGAGCCCTTCGCCGTCCCGCCGCATGGCCGACAGCGCACCGACGACGTCCAGATAGAGCGGCTCGCCCGGCGCGCCCGGCTCCTTGGTGCGATCCAGCACGGCGATCCGCCGCGTCGTTGCCGGCAGCACCTTGGCGAAATCCTCAATCGCGAAGGGCCGATACAGCCGCACCTGCACGACGCCGACCTTCTGGCCGCGCGCGACGAGCCAGTCGACGGTCTCCCGCACGGTCTCCGCGCCTGAGCCCATGACGACGATGATGTCCTCCGCTTCCGGGTGGCCAAAGTAGTCAAACGGCTGGTAGACCCGCCCCGTCCGCTCGCCGAACTGCGCCATGACTTCGCGGACGATGTGCGGGCAGTCCAGCGTGAACCGGTTGCCGGCTTCGCGCGCCTGGAAGAACGCGTCGGGATTCTGCGCGGTTCCACGCACGCTCGGATGATCCGGCGTCAGCGCGCGGGCCCGGTGCGCCGCGATGCAATCGGCGTCAATCAGCGCGCGGAGGTCGTCGTCGTTCAGCGCGGCGATCTTGGCAACCTCGTGCGAGGTGCGAAAGCCGTCGAAGAAATGCATGAACGGGACGCGCGACCGCAGCGTCGCGGCCTGGCCGATCGCGGCGAAGTCGTGCGCTTCCTGGACGGAACCGGACGCGAGCAGGGCAAAACCGGTTTGCCGACACGCCATCACGTCGGAATGGTCGCCAAAAATCGACAAGGCGTGGGTCGCCAGCGTGCGCGCGGCCACGTGCATGCAAAACGGCGTCAGTTCACCGGCGATCTTGTACAGATTGGGAATCATCAGCAGCAGGCCCTGCGACGCCGTGAACGTCGTGGCCAGCGCACCGACCTGCAGCGCCCCGTGGACCGCGCCCGCGGCGCCGGCTTCTGACTGCATTTCAGTTACTTCCGGAACGGATCCCCAGAGATTCTGGCGGCCGTTGGCGCTCCACTCGTCGCACAGTTCACCCATCGTCGACGAGGGCGTGATGGGGTAAATGACGATGACTTCATTGAGCTTGTGGGCAACGAGAGCGGCGGCTTCGTTGCCGTCGACCGTGATGAATGTGGGCTTGCGCATGGTGCCTCCTGGCTTTCTCTCGGGCGATTGTGCTCCGCAATTCAGGAGGCGTACACACTGAATGTGGCAGGATTGTGACAGAGGCGGCGCCGACAGCGCGCGCGACAAGCCCGTGACAAACAATCCGCGCCATCCGTGGATTCCCGGGCGTTGCCTCTGCTACGCTCCCTGCCGCTCGGCGTGGCCTTTTCGGCCCATCTGCGCCCACAGGAGTTTGCCATGACGTTCCAAACCATCGATTTTGCCCGCATTACCCTGCAAGACGCGCTGGATTACGCCATCTTGATTGAAGAAGAAGCGCGCCAGCGCTACTCGGACTTCTCTGAACTCGTCGGCAAGCGCTATGAAGGCGACGCGGCGACGTTCTTCGATTCCATGGTCGTCAACGAAGAGAAGCACCGGGAGAATCTGCAGACCCGCCGCAAGACGCTGTTTGGCGACGCTCCGTCGCACGTGAACCCGGATGCGATTGTCGACGTCGAGGCGCCGGAGACCAACCAGCCGCGCAACTACATGAGCACGCGTCAGGCCTTGGAGATCGCGTTGGCGGCCGAGCGCAAGGCGTACGACTTCTTTGATGCGGCGCTCGCGCACGTCAGCGATATCGAAGTGAAAGAGCTGTTCCTGGAGCTGCGCACGGAAGAGCTGGAGCATCAGCGGCTTGTGGCTGACCTGCTCGCTCGCGTGCCTGGCGACGATGACCCGGATCGCAGCTGGGACGAAGTCGACACGCCGAACCTGTAGCTCCGCCGCGCCGGCGCCGTTTGCCTCGCGCCGCGCCTCGCGCGCCAACTACGACCGAATTTAGCCGATTTGCTGCGACATTCTGCGGAGGTGCCTTCCGGGCGCTCCCCTCGGTCGCCCGTGCGCGTTCAGGCGCCGGCGTCGGCGGCTGACAAAGTCGTGACAAAGCGCGCCCTTCGCTAGACACGGCTGTGACAGACGCCATTGACCTTGGACGCGATCGGGAGCCTGATCCGTCGTGTGAATGGACCGCGATGGAAGGCGGTGCAGTCCGACGGAGGAAGGTCAATGACACAGCAAAATCTCGCGTACCCAGTGGACGAAGTCGACACCGTAGTCATCCGCTTTGCGGGCGATTCGGGCGACGGCATGCAGTTGGTAGGCGACCAATTCACCAGTACTTCTGCGCTCATGGGCGATGACGTCGCGACGCTTCCGGACTATCCGTCTGAGATTCGCGCGCCGGCGGGCACCATCGGCGGCGTCTCAGGCTTCCAAGTGTGCTTCGGCACCAGCGACGTCTTCACGCCGGGTGACAGCCTGGACTTCCTCGTCGCCATGAACCCGGCGGCGTTGCGCGCCAACATGCCGTATCTCAAGCCGGGCTCGACGCTGATCCTCAATGAGGATTCGTTCGTCGCCCGCAACATTGAGAAGGCCGGCTACGCGACGAATCCGCTGGAGACCAACGAGTTGGCCGCCTATCGCGTGCTCCGCGTGCCGATGGTGAAGGAGACGCAGGAAGCGCTCGGCGCGGGCGGGCTTGGCGCCAAGCAGGTCGACCGCTGCAAGAACTTCTTTGCGCTGGGCCTCAGCTACTGGCTGTTCAACCGCGACATCAAGCAGACGCAGCGCTGGATCATCAAGAAGTTTGGCACCAAGCCGGACGTGCTCGACGCCAATCAGCGCGCCTTCGAGGCGGGGCTGAACTACGGCAAGAGCGGCAAGTTGGTCGAGCGCACGTATGCGACGCGCGCCAAGGTGACCCCGCGCGGCGCGGGCGTGTACCGGCAGATTTCCGGCAACACGGCGACGGCGTACGGCCTGCTGGCTGCGGCCAAGCGCGCCAACCTGCCACTTTTCCTCGGCAGCTACCCGATTACGCCGGCCACCGACATCATGCAGGTGCTCCAGCAGAACCGCGAATTCTGCAACGTGCTGCAGGCGGAAGATGAGATTGCGGGCATCGGTTCGGCGATCGGCGCGGCTTTTGGCGGCGCGCTGGCGGCGACTTCGACGTCGGGCCCAGGCTTCTCGCTCAAGACCGAGTTCATCAACCTCGCGGTGATGACCGAGCTGCCCCTGGTCATCGTGGACGTGCAGCGCGCCGGTCCGTCGACGGGCTTGCCGACCAAGACCGAGCAATCCGACCTGATGCAGGCGATGTTTGGCCGTCATGGCGAGTCGCCGCTGGCGATTGTCGCGGCGTCCTCCCCGCGCGACTGCTTTGACGCGACGATTGAGGCGGCGCGCATCGCGCTCAAGTACATGACGCCGGTGGTCCTGCTGACCGATGGCTACGTGGGCAACGGTTCAGAAGTCTGGCGCGTGCCGGATCTGGACGAGCTGCCGATCCTGAAGACCCATCTGGTGACCAATCCGGAAGGGTTCAAGCCGTACTCGCGCGACCCGGAAACGCTCGCGCGGCCGTGGGCGGCGGTCGGTACGCCGGGTCTGGAGCACCGCATTGGCGGTCTGGAGAAGGAAGACGGCTCGGGCGTCATCAGCCATAGCCCGGCCAACCACCAGCGGATGACGGATCTGCGCGCTGAGAAGATTGAGCGCATCACGCAGGACATTCCCAAGACGGAAGTCTACGGCGACCCGGATGCCAACGTGCTCGTGCTCGGCTGGGGCTCGACCCGCGGCGTCATCGAGCAGGCCGTGGGCCACCTGAACAAGCGCGGCGTGCCCGTCGCGGCGGCGCACCTGCGGCACATGAACCCGCTGCCGCCGGACCTGAAGGCGCTGATGCTCAGCTACAAGCGCGTGCTGGTGCCGGAAATCAACTCGGGGCAGCTGGCGTACCACCTGCGCGCGAAGTACCTCATCGACATCGAGCAGTTCAACAAAGTCGAAGGCCAGCCGTTCCGCGCGGACGAGATTGAAGCCAAGATTCTGTCCATGCCCGAACTCACGGCCTCGGCCAAGCTGACTGCTAAACACGGAGCGCTGTCATGACTGTCGTCCCTACCGCCAACCTTGGCCTGAAGCGCCAGGATTTCATCAGCAATGTTGATCCCAAATGGTGCGCTGGCTGCGGCTGCTACAGCGTCCTCCGCTGGCTCACCGGCACTTTTCCGACGATGGGCTTGCCCAAGGAAAAGTTCGCGGTCATCTCCGGCATCGGCTGTTCCTCCCGCACGCCGTATTACGTCGGCACGTACGGTTTCCACACCGTCCACGGCCGCGCGATGACGGTCGCGACGGGCTTGAAGCTCTCTCGCCCGGACCTGAGCGTGTGGGTGATGACCGGCGATGGCGACGCGCTCTCCATCGGCGGCAACCACTTCATCCACATGATCCGCCGCAATCCCAACATCAAGGTCATCTTGTTCAACAACCAGATCTATGGGTTGACCAAGGGCCAGGCGTCGCCGACGACGTCCAAAGGCAAAAAGACCAAATCGACGCCGTACGGCTCGATTGATCCGCCGTTGCGGCCGCTGTCCATGGCGATTGCCGCGGGCGCGACGTTTGCCGCGCGCGTGGCGGATACGGATGGCCAGTTGATGGCGGACGTGCTGCAGCAGGCGGCGGATCACCGCGGTGCGGCGTTTGTGGAAGTGCTGTTGAACTGCGTCATCTTCAACGATGGCACGTTCAGCCACCTGACCGACAAAGCGGTGAAGCAGGACACGACGGTGCAGCTCAAGGACAAGCAGCCGCTGGTCTTTGGCAACGCCCGGGACCGCATCGTCACGATTGACGGCTTCCGCCCGCAAGTGGAGGCGTACACGCCGGGCAGTCCGCTGCCGGCGAACGCGCTGATTCACGACGTCGCGGTCGAAGATTCTTCGCTGGCTTTCTTGCTCTCCAACATGGAGCATCCAGACTTGCCGGTGCCCGTGGGCGTGTTCCGCCGCGTGGAGCAGACGGTCTATGACGACCACTATGCGCCCAAAGGCGGCGACCTGGCGCGGGTTTTCCGTGGTCCGGAAGCGTGGGTTGAAGATGCGGCGGGCAACATCAGCCTGCTTGGTGCGGTAGCTGCGCCTGCGACGGCAGCGTAAGAGGACGCCATGGACTTCTTCTACGTGCTCATTTTTCTCGGTTTCTCCGCCGTCATGGTGCTGGGTGGGCTTGGCATTTCGCGCCTCGTCGCCCCGCATCATCCCGGTGGCGCCAAGAATGACACGTATGAATGCGGTGAAAAGACCATCGGCACGTCCTGGATCCAGTTCAACGTCGGCTTCTACCTCTTCGGTTTGATGTTCCTGGTATTTGACGTCGAGGCGGCCTTCCTGTACCCGTGGGCCGTAGTGCTGCGCGAGTTTGGGACGACGGGGCTCATCGAGGCGGGTGTTTTCGGTGCCATGCTGATGGTCGGGCTCTTGTACGCGTGGCGCAAAGGAGCGCTCGAATGGGTGTAATCACCGACAATTTGCCAGGCGTGCTCGAACCGCTTCCGGGCGGCTCCGTGCTCGTGACCGCCGTTGACCAGCTGATCAACTGGAGCCGCTCCAACAGCCTGTGGCCGTTGACGTTTGGCACGAGCTGCTGCGCCATCGAGATGATGATGGCCACCGGCGCGGCGCGGCACGACATGGCGCGTTTCGGCGCGGAAGTCGCGCGGCCCTCGCCGCGGCAGGCGGACTTGCTGGTCATCGCGGGCACCATCGTCAAGCGCATGGCGCCGCGGTTGCGCACGCTGTACGAGCAGATGGCCGAGCCGCGCTACGTGATGGCGACCGGTTCCTGCGCGATCTGCGGCGGGCCGTTCATGTACCACTCGTACACAACGATTCGCGGCGCCGATGAAATCATCCCGGTGGACGTCTACGTGCCAGGCTGTCCGCCGCGGCCGGAGGCGTTCTTCTACGGGCTGCTGACGCTGCAGAAGATGATCCGCGAGGGTGAGAGCATTCGCCATCCGGGGGAACGGCGGCGGCCGGTGCTGGCGGCGCTGCCAGAAGGCATGACGCTGGATGATATTCGCAAGGAGATGCAGGACCTGCTTTCCCACGACGCCAACGTCAACATGACGGACGCGGCCGCGGAAGGCGCCCATTACTCCGCTGAATTGAAGGACTTCTAAGCCATGGACGCGCCGAACCTCATCGCAGCCGTTCAGGCGCTGCAACCCGACGCGACCGTCCGCGCGCAGTCCGATCGGCCCACGCTCATCGTCCCCGCGCACGCGCTCGTGGCCCTCGCGACGCGGTTGCGCGACGACCCGGCGCTGCGCTTTGACCTGCTGGAGACGCACACGGCCGTGGATTGGCTCGACGAGGATCGGCTGGAGCTGCTGTATCTGCTGACGTCGGTGCCGCTCGGCCACCATCTGACGCTGTCCGTCTCCGTGGACCGCGACGCGCCGCTGGTGCCGACCTTGTGCAAGGTCTACCCGATCGCCGAATGGCTGGAACGGGAAGCGTACGACATGTTTGGCATTCTTTACGACGACCACCCCGATTTGCGGCGGCTGTTTCTGGAAGACGACTGGGTCGGCTTTCCGCTGCGCAAAGACTACGAGGACGATTTCATGCTGGAGCGGCCCGAATGAGCGTGCACGTATCCACATTGCAGGCGCGCATCACCGGCGAGAGCACGGCGAGCAGTCCGCTGTCGACGGAAGAATACTTCGTCAACATGGGGCCGCAGCATCCGTCGACGCACGGCGTGCTGCGCCTCGTGCTGCGGCTCGATGGCGAAACGGTGCGGGAAGTCGTGCCCGTCCTCGGCTACATCCACCGCGGCATCGAGAAGATGGGCGAGCACGGCAACTACCGCCAGTTTGTGCACCTCGTCGACCGCATGGACTACCTCTCCGCGCTGGCCAACAACTGGGCCGTGACGATGGTGGTTGAAAAAGCCGCCAAGATGGAGACCAACGACCGCATCCAGGCCATCCGCACGCTGGTCTGCGAGCTGCAGCGCATCCAGAGCCACCAGCTGTGGTGGGGCGTGTTCGGCATGGATCTGGGCGGCTTTACGCCGTTCTTCTACGGCCTCCGCGACCGCGAGCAAATCTGCGACATCTTTGAGAAAACCATCGGTGCGCGGCTGACGATGAACTACATCCAGCCCGGCGGCGTGATGTTTGACATCCATCCGGATTTCGTCAAAGACGTCAAAGCCTTCCTCACGTACTTCAAGTCCAAGATGCCGGAATACGACGCGCTGATGACGGAAAACGTCATCATCCAGGAACGCCTGCGCGGCATCGGCAAGCTGAGCGCGGAGCGGGCGATCGCCCTGGGCGCGACGGGTCCGGTCCTGCGCGCGAGCGGCGTGGCCCACGACCTGCGCAAGTCCGAACCGTATGGCCTCTATTCGCAAGTGGATTTTGACGTGCCAGTGGGTACGGTTGGCGATTGCTGGGACCGCTACTGGGTACGCATGGAAGAAATGCGGCAGTCGGTGCGGATCGTCGAACAGCTGATCGACAACATTCCGGAAGGCAAGACGTTCCTCGTCAAGCCGGCGGCCAAGATCAAGGTGCCCGCGGGCGTCCACTACAGCCACGTGGAGACCGCGCGCGGCGTGCTGGGCGTGCTGCTGGTGTCCAACGGCAAGGACGCGCCGTATCGCATCCACTGCCGCACGCCGAATTTCAACAACTTGTGGTGCATCGGGGAAATGGCGACCGGCGGCCGCATCGGCGATCTCGTCGCGATGCTGTCCTCCATCGACATCGTCGTTCCCGACATTGATCGCTAAGGAAAGCCCATGTCCTGGCCCGTCAAAACCATCGCTGAGCGCACAGGCGACCTGCTGCCGGGCAGTCCGTGGACGGCTGCCCTCTACGTGCTGTTGACGATCCTCGCGGTGACGGCGTTCATGACCGTGACCGGGCTGGTGCTGATTTACGCAGAGCGCAAGATCGCCGCGCATTTCCAGTGCCGCCTCGGGCCGATGCGCGTGGGTTGGCACGGCGTGCTGCAGACCATCGCCGACGCGTTGAAGCTGCTGCTCAAAGAAGACATCGTTCCGCGCGACGCCGATGCGCTGCTGCACATCCTCGCGCCGGTGCTCAGCTTTGCCGGCATGCTGCTGGTGATGATTGCGCTGCCGATGAGCCCGTCGCTGCAAGTCGCGGACATGAACATCGGCGTGCTCTACGTGACGGCGGTGAGCGGTCTCGGCGTGCTGGGCATCCTGCTCGGTGGCTGGAGCTCCAACAACAAGTGGTCGCTCCTCGGCGCGATGCGGGCTGGCGCGCAAATCATCTCGTACGAGGTGTCCGCGACGCTGGCGCTGCTCGTCGTCGTGCTGTTCTCCGGCACGCTGCAGCTTTCCGGCATCGTGCAATCTCAGGAGGCTGGCTGGTGGATCTGGCGCGCGCACGGCTGCGGCATCGTCGCATTTGCCATCTTCCTCATCGCGGGCACGGCGGAAATCAACCGCACGCCGTTTGACCTCGCGGAAGGCGAGAGCGAATTGACCGCCGGTTTCCACACGGAATACTCGGGCCTCCGCTTCTCGTTCTTCTTCCTGTCTGAATTCCTCAACATGTTCGTCCTCGCGGCGATGACGTCCACGCTCTTCCTCGGCGGCTGGATGCCCTTGCACATCGGCCATTTCACCGTCTTCAACGGCGTCATGGACATCATCCCGCCCGGCCTCTGGTTTACGTTCAAGACCACAGGGATGATCTTCCTCATCATGTGGTTTCGCTGGACGTTTCCCCGGTTGCGCGTCGATCAGCTGATGCGCCTCGAGTGGAAAATTCTGTTGCCGATCGGCTTCGTCAATCTCTTCGTCTCGGCGGCGTGCGTCGTGACGGGCTGCTACTTCTTTGCGCGATAGGGTGGTCATGCCAGCCGACTCTGTTCTACCCCCAGCCGAATCCGTTGCGACCCCGGAGGTTTTGCCGCCGCCGGAGAAGCACGTCGGCGTTGGCGGCGCCATCCTCGGCGCAGTCCCCTGGATCGACAAGACCGGCGCCGTGGGCGGCGTGTTCCGCGCCATCCGCTCGCTCTTTGGCGGCATGAAAATCACCGGCGGCTACCTCATGCGGCCGTCGACCGTCGTCACGCAGCAGTACCCGGAGAACCGCGAGACGCTCAAGCTGCCCGACCGCTTCCGCGCGCAGTTGGCGTTCAATCACGACGAAAACGGCTACCACAAGTGCACGCTGTGCCGCATCTGCGAGGAAGCCTGCCCCAACGTCTCCATCATCATCACGGGCCGCGAGAAGCCGGCCGTGAGCAAGAAGGAACTCGATTCCTTCGTCTGGCGGCTGGACAGCTGCACGTTCTGCAACACCTGCGTCATCGTGTGCCCGTTCAACGTCCTGCGCTTTGACGGCACGTTCGAGTCGTCCGTGTACGACCGCCGCCTGCTTTCCTACACGCTGAACCAGTACGCGGGCCCCGTCGCGTCCGTGCTGGAAAAGATGGAAGACCCGGAAGCGCGCAAGGCCGCGATGGAAGCGCGCGATCCGTACTCCGGTGCGGCCATCATCGCCGCGCTGATTGAGAAGCAGAAAGCCACGAAGATCGCTGAACGCGCCGCGCGCGAGGCGGCCAAAGCGTCGCGTGTTGCGGCCAAGGCGGCAGCGGCAGCAGCGGCGGCAGCAGCACAACCTGAGCCGCCCCCGGAGGCCGAAGATGTTGGCTAGCGCGATCCCAACGTTGGTCTTCTACCTGCTGGCGGCGATTTCGCTGACGCTGGCGTGGTCGGTCGTCACGGGGCGGCGGATCCTGCGCGCGGCGGTGTCCCTCATGGGCGTGCTCGCGGCGAGCGCGGGGCTGTACCTGTTGCTGGACTCGCCGTTCCTCGCCGGCGTGCAAGTCCTCGTCTACGTCGGCGGCATCGTGGTGCTGCTGGTTTTTGCGGTGATGCTGACGCGCACGACGGAATTGCTGGAAGACCATCCGACCCGCGCACGGCAAATCGTCGGCGGCGCTGTGGCGACAGGGTTCTTTCTGCTGTCCTACAACATGATGACCGCTGACGCCTTTGTTGGCCGGACGCTGAGCCCGCTGCCCAAGAACGACGTCGCGGCGATTGGCCGGGCGCTTCTGGACACCGGCGAGAATGGCTACGCGCTGCCGTTTGAAGTCGTGTCGCTGCTGCTGCTGGCGGCGATGATTGGCGGCATCGTGATTGCCCGCAAGCCGGCCGTAGCCGCCAAGCCGGAGGCGTTCCATGGCTGATTTCCTCACCGCCCACGCGCCGACGCTGACGCACTGGCTGGTCCTGACCTCGGCGCTGTTCGCGATTGGCCTCTACGGGATGCTCACGCGTCGCAACGCCGTCGGCGTCCTGATGTCGCTGGAGCTGTGCCTGAACGCCGCGGCCGTCAACTTCGTGCTGTTCAATCGCTACCTGGCGCCGACTGCGCAGGGGGGCGCGGAGCGGCTCGATGGCGCCGTCATGACCATCTTCGTCATCGCCGTCGCCGCTGCGGAAGTGGTCGTCGGAATGGCGATCTTCGTGGCGATGTACGCAGAACGCCGGACCGTCGACGTCACACGCCTTGACGCACTGAAGGACTGATCCCATGCCGCCGCTTTCCTTCATCCTGACCCACGCCTGGCTGATTCCCGCGATTCCGCTGCTGTCGTTCCTGCTCGTCGGCCTGGTTCTGCGGCCGGTGTCGCAGAAGCTGGCCGGCCTCGTGGCGACGCTCGCGGTCGGTACGTCCGCCGGGCTTTCTTGGCTGTTGGCGTGGGATTTCCTGCATTTGGTGCCGCATGGTCAGCCACTCCCGGCGCTCGTGCCCTGGTCGTTCCAATGGCTGCACTTCCAGGAAAACTTCGCCATCAACCTGGGCACGCTGCTGGACCCGATTTCCGTCATGCTGCTCGTCGTCGTCACGACGGTCTCGACGCTCGTCCACATCTACTCGACCGGCTACATGCACGGTGAACCCGGCTACGCCCGCTATTTCGCCTTCCTCAACCTTTTCACGTTCAGCATGTTGGGCCTCGTGCTCGCGCCCAACCTCGTGCAGATGTACGTGTGCTGGGAGCTGGTCGGCGCCAGTTCATTTTTCCTCATCGGCTTCTACTTTGAGAAGCCGTCCGCGGTCTCCGCCTCCAAGAAAGCCTTCATCGTCACGCGCTTTGCCGACCTCGGCTTCCTGCTCGGCATCCTCGTCATCGGCTTTTACGCGTACCAGATCCACGGCGCGATGGCGCCCGACCTGCTCCACGGCCAGCAGCCGCTCGATTTCGCCTTCCTCACGCGCCCTGACGTGCTCGCGCGCCTCGCTGGCCTGAACGTCCACTTCCTCGGCGTTGGCGTCCTCACGCTGTCCGCGGTCCTCATCTACATGGGCGGCGCGGGCAAAAGCGCCATGTTCCCGCTGCACATTTGGCTGCCCGACGCGATGGAAGGGCCAACGCCCGTCTCCGCGCTCATCCACGCGGCAACCATGGTCGTCGCGGGCGTCTACCTCGTCGCGCGCTGCTTCCCCATCTTCGCCACGTCGGGCGAGGCGCTCACCGTCGTCATGTCCATCGGCGCCTTCACCAGCCTGTTCGCCGCGGTCATCGGCTGCACGCAGGACGACATCAAGCGCGTGCTCGCGTTCTCCACGCTCTCCCAGCTCGGCTACATGATGTTCGCGCTGGGCGTCGCGTCGTTCGCCCACCCGCTTGGCTACTCGGCGTCGATGTTCCACCTGTTCACGCACGCGTTCTTCAAGGCGCTGCTGTTCCTCGGCGCGGGCTCGGTCATTCACGCCGTGCACTCCAACGACATTTGGCACATGGGCGGTCTGCGCAAGCACATGCCCATCACGCACGCGCTGTTCCTCATCGCCACGCTCGCCATCGCCGGCATCTATCCGCTCGCGGGCTTCTTCTCCAAGGATGAGATCCTCGCCGCCGCGCTGCATTCCGGTCACACCGTCGTCTTTGGCGTTGGCCTGTTGGTCGCCGGCATGACCGCGTTTTACATGTTCCGCATCTACTTCGTGACGTTCTGGGGCAAGCCGCGCAGCGAACACGCGGCGCATCCGCACGAGTCGCCGTGGGTCATGCTCGCGCCCATGGCGTTCCTCGGCGTGCTCAGCATCGGCGCGGGTTTCGTGCCGATCCCGGAGTGGGTGCAGCTGCCCGGCGCGCCGGTCGAACACGAGGGCATTGACCTCGCCGTCGCCATTCCCAGCACGATCCTCGCGCTTGCGGGCATCAGCCTCGCGTGGCTGCTCTACGGCGGCGCGCCGGAGCGCGTCGACAACCTCGTCAAGAAGCTCGGCGGTTTCTATGTTGCGGCCAAGAACAAGTTCTACTTCGACGAGTTCTACCTCTTCGTCACCCACAGCGTCATCTTCCGCTTCGTCGCGCAGCCGATCGCCTGGTTTGACCGCAACATCGTCGACGGGCTCGTCAATCTCGGCGGCTGGTTCGCGCGCACGGCGGGCTTGCTGCTCGGCAAGCTGCAGACCGGCCAAGTGCAGACGTACGGGTCGTGGCTGGTCTCGGGCGTCATCGCCGTGGTCTTTGTCCTCTGGGGTGTCTTGAAGTCAGGGGGAAATTAGCTCATGGGCCTGGCAAGTTGGCTAATTCTGTTGCCGTTCCTGACCGCGCTCGGCGTGCTCGCTGTGCCGTCGCGGCGTTCTGACCTGATCCGCTGGGTCGCGCTTGTTGGCACGGGCGCGCATCTGGTGCTCACGGCGTTCACGACCCTGCAATTCTGGCAACTGGCGTCCGCGGACATCAGCATGGCCAAGACCGCGACGTTGACCAAGCTCTACTTCGTCGAGCGCGTGCCATGGTTCAAGAGCCTCGGCGTCGACTACCTGGTCGGCATCGACGGAATCACCATGTCCATGGTCATCCTCACGTCCATCATCATCTTCACCGGTGTGCTGGCCAGCTGGAACGTCGTCAATCGCACCAAGGAATTCTTCGCGCTCCTGCTCGTCCTCGTCACCGGCGTCTTCGGCGTGTTCCTGAGTTTTGACCTCTTCCTGTTCTTCATGTTCTACGAAGTCGCCGTGTTGCCGATGTACCTCCTCATCGGCGTCTGGGGCACGGGTCCCAAAGAATACTCGGCGATGAAGCTGACGCTCATGCTGATGGTCGGCTCCGCGTTCATCCTCGTCGGCATGCTCGCGCTCTACCACTACGCGGGCGGCACGACGTTTGACCTCACGCAGCTCGCGCAGCACCACTATCCGGTGGAAATGCAGCGCTGGGTTTTCCCGCTCATCTTCATCGGTTTTGGCGTGCTGGGCGCGCTGTACCCGTTCCACACGTGGTCGCCCGATGGCCACGCGTCCGCGCCCACAGCGGTTTCCATGCTGCACGCCGGCGTGTTGATGAAGCTCGGCGGCTACGGCGCGCTCCGCATCGGCGTCTACCTGCTGCCGGAGGGCGCGCAGTATTGGGGCGTGTTCTTCATGGCCCTCACGACAATCAACATCCTCTACGGCGCGTTCGGCGCCATCAAGCAGACCGATCTCAAGTATTTCACCGCCTACTCGTCGGTCAGCCACTGCGGCTTCGTGCTGTTCGGCGTCGCGAGCCTCAACTTGATGGGCCTCAAAGGCGCCGTCCTCCAGATGTTCAGCCACGGCGTCATGACCGGCCTCTTCTTCGCGCTCATCGGCATGGTCTACGGCCGGACCCACACGCGCATCATCCCGGACATGGGCGGCCTGGCCAAAGTCATGCCGTGGCTCGCGGTCTGCTTCTACATCGCCGGCATGGCGTCGCTGGGCCTGCCGGGCTTCGCCGGCTTCATCGCGGAATCGCACGTCTTCCTCGGCGGCTTCTTTGGCAACGAGTGGTCCGACCCGATGCTGACCCGCACGCTCACGGTGCTCGCGACGCTCTCGATTGTAGTAACGGCCGTGTACGTGCTGCGCGGCCTCG
This sequence comes from uncultured Myxococcales bacterium, assembly GCA_903842345.1. GTDB lineage: Bacteria > Myxococcota_A > UBA9042 > UBA9042 > UBA9042 > CAIYBN01. Next base: position 2,119 of record CAIMLR010000036.1, on the reverse strand, counting down.
CCAAGGTCTTCCAGGGGCCGATTACCAACCCGCATTTCCTCGAACTGACCGACGCCAAGCTGACCGAACGTCTCGCCACGGGAATTCTCGTGCTGACGCTCGCCATCGTTGGCCTCGTGCCAGGGCTGCTGATCGACCTCATTGAGAGCTCGCTCCTGCCGTTTGTGAACCGTCTGCACGCGACCGGGGCCCTTGCGGTCGCCGGTCATCCCTAAGGACAGCGCGCCATGCTGATGCTGCCAGAACTTATCATCGTCGCGACGGGCTTCATCCTGCTCGTGCTCGACCTTTTCCTGACCGAGAAGCAGCGCGACCTGTTGGTGCCGCTGGCGCTCGCGGGCATCGCGGCCGCGCTGGGTGCGCTGTGGCTGACACCTGACCACGGCGTGCTGCTGGGCGGTCGCTTTGCCATGGATCCGCTGGCCTGGTGGTTCAAGCTGACGTTCCTCATCGCGGCGTTTGTGACCGTGATGCTGACCTCCGGCCTGCTGGAGAGCGCCGCGCCGGAACCGCGCAAGCTGCACAGCCCGGGCGAATTCCTGACGATCCTGCTCTTCAACCTCACCGGCATGCTGCTGCTGGCGTCGACGCGCGACCTCATTACGCTCTACGTGGCGCTCGAGCTGGCGACGATTCCGCTGTTCCTGCTCGCGGCGTGGCGGCGCGACGCGCTGGGCGGTGAAGCGGGTCTGAAGTACATGGTGATTGGCGCGCTGGCGTCCGCGCTGATGCTCTACGGTTTTGGCGTGCTGTACGGCGTGACCGGCACCATGCGCCTGGACGCGATGCCCGCGCTCCTGCACGCGGATCGCACGACGCTCTACGCCGCTGCGCTCATCGTCGCCGGCGTCGGGTTCAAGCTGACGCTCGTGCCGTTCCACATGTGGGCGCCGGAGGTGTACCAAGGCGCGCCGCCCCCGGTGACTGCGTGGCTGTCGGTGGCCTCCAAGGCTGCGGGCCTGAGCGTCCTGATGCTCGTGCTCTTCCGCGTGTTCCGCCCGTTCCTGCACGACGTCAGCTTTGCGATTGCGGTCCTGGCCACGGTGACGATGACCATCGGCAATCTCGTCGCCATCGTGCAGCGCAACATCTTGCGCTTCATGGCGTTTTCGGCGATTTCCCAGGCGGGCTACCTGCTGCTCGGCTTCCTCGCCGGCGGCAGCGTTGGCGCGGCGGCGATGGTCTTCTACCTGCTGGTCTACGCCGTGACCAACCTGTCTGTCTTTGCCGTCATCATCTTGCACAATCAGCAGACGGGAAGCACGGAACTCACGGACTACCGCGGCCTGTCGCAGCTCAATCCGCTGCTCGCGCTGGCGCTGATGTTCGGGCTCTTCGGCCTGGGCGGCATTCCGCCGTTGGCCGGATTTGTCGGCAAGTTCCTGCTCTTTTCCGTCGCGGCGCAGGCTGGCTACCACTGGCTGGTCGGCGTGGCCGCGGTCAATTCTACGGTGTCGCTGTACTACTACTTGCGGCTCGTCCGCCAGATGTACATCGAAGCGCCAGCCGAGGGCGCAGTTCCGCTCAAGCCCGGTTGGATGCTGAGTGCGGGACTGGCAGTGACGACGGCAGCATCGATGCTGCTGGGCGTGGTGCCAACGGTCTACGAGTCGGTGCGGGCAAGCGCCGCCGCTTGGCTGCAATCCCTGGGGCAATGACCGCCGGGGCAACTTTTCACGGAGGACCTAATGGCTTTCAAGATCACGGATGACTGCAACAGCTGTGGCGCATGCGAACCCGAGTGCCCGAATCACGCGATTACGGAAGGCGCGGACTACTACGTCATTGATGCGGTGAAGTGCACCGAGTGCGTGGGGTTTCACGAGAAGCCGCAGTGTGCGGATGTTTGTCCGGTGGACGCGTGCGTGCTCGACGCGTAGTGGATTGTCTGGCGTGCGCCTGCGGCGCGAGCCCTGGGGCACAGACCCGTGCGAGGGTGCGATGGGGTGGCGCCGGCGATGCGCCTGCGGCGCGGGCTTGGGATACGCGCGCTTGTTTTGACGGATAGAGCTGGTTTTTCTTTCGCGATCCGAGGGGAAAACCAGCCTGCGGCAGGTCTTCCCCTCGGACTCCCCTTTCCTTGGCTCGGGCACCTGTTGGTGGGGAAGGCGGAGGTGCG
>CAIMLR010000035.1 GCA_903842345.1 uncultured Myxococcales bacterium | reverse complement strand
CGCCGGACACAGCTCCACAATGCGGTCCCGCAGCTCGCGCTGCGCCGCCCACCCTTCGGCAGAGTTCGGGGTCCTTGTGTCCCGTTCTCCGCCCGGCCTGGTGAATGTGGGCTTCGCGTGGGTGCCCGGGCGCGCGCCCGGATGCACGAGAAGCACTGCGCCCGACATGCGCAGCAAGAAGGTATTCGCGCGTTCCAGAAGTTTGCCGCGCGACTTTCCGCACCGACGGGAAAAAGACTTCCGTCGTCGCTGGCCAGTCGGTCTCTGGCGCCACTACGCGCGGCGATGCGCGCGGCCATCCGCCCAGCTGCCCCAGACGCCAAACGTGACGATCTGCAGCGTCTGCATCAGCCACACGCCGAGGCCAAAGGCGATCGCGGTCGGTGTGTCGCTGCGTACGCCCCAGAGGCCAACCGGCAACAACAGGAAATACCAGAAGCTGCCGACATTGCCGGGGGAATTCGGAATCATCATGCCAACGACGACGCACGCCACCATCGCGTAGGCGCCGTTCATCGGGATGTCGATGTTGAAGCCGTGGGCGATCGTGTAGATGCCAATGCCGTGGATGGCCCAGTAGACGAACGTCAGGCCGAGGAATTGCGCGACGTGCCAAGGGCTTTGCAGCAACTTGAGGCCGTCCACGAACGCGGTCAGCAGCGCGATCAACTTGTCCGCCAGGCCGGGCGCGATCTTGCCGACGACGCGGCGGGTCGTCTGGACGGTCCACTCGCGCGCCAGGAACGTACAGCTCAGCGCCACAAGCGCGCCGCCAAAGACGCCGAGCGCCGCCCACGCGCCGATTTGGACCTGCGGAAAGCGCTCGATCGTCGCCGCCGGCACGCCGACAAGCACCGCAAACAGCAGCGCGGAGACCAGCAGGCCGTCAAGCACGCGCTCCAGCGCCACGCTTGCGAGACTCGCACCAAACGGCACGCCGCCCGCCGGGGTCGTCCCTTCACGGGTCAACAGCAGCGGCCGAACGAACTCGCCCAACCGCAGCGGCAGCAGGAACACGGACATGAAGCCGATCGCGCCGGTGCGGTTCAGTTCGGCCAGCGGCACTTCCGCATACGGCGCCAGCAGCGGCTTCTGACGCAGCACGCGCAGCCAGTGGATCGTCGACAGGATCAGGAAATACGCCGCCAGCGACCAGAGCTTGACCGACCACAGCACGATCTCGGAGTCGCGCTCGTGCAGGTACAGGCTCAGTGCGCCGTGCAAATCGCCCAGCGCCATCTTGCCGCCGAACAGCTTCTCCATCGGCCATGCGCGCGCCGATGCCCACGTGAACAGCGCGCCGATGGCCAAGCCAACGAGCCAACGCAGCCACGTCCGGGTCGGCGCGGCAGGTGGCGCGCTATGCGGGGCGATTGCCGTCACGTGCAGGCGGTCTACAGCAGGTGGATATTCGCGCGCGCCGTCACTTTCTTGGTGGCGTTGCGCGTATCCACGACCATGCGCGCGCGCTTGGCGATGTCCGCATAGTCAAATGCCGTGTGATCCGTCGTGATCACGGCAACGTCGTACTGCTCAAGGTTGGCAAGGTTGGCAACGCTGCTGCGCGAATGGCCGTCCTCGCGGTAGCTCGGCACGTGCGGGTCGTAGTATTCGACGTGCGCGCCCTTCTTTTCCAGCAGATCGATGATCGTCAGCGCCGGGCTTTCGCGGTAATCGTCGATGTCGCGCTTGTACGCGACGCCGAGGATCAGCACCTTGGCGCCCTTGAGCGCCTTGCCCGCTTCATTGAGCGAATCCTGGCAGCGCTGGACCACGTGCGCGGGCATCGCCGTATTGATCGTGTCGGCCAGTTCGATGAACCGCGCCTGATAGTTCATCGTGCGCAGCTTCCAGGAGAGGTACAGCGGGTCAATCGGAATGCAGTGACCGCCCAGGCCGGGGCCCGGATAGAACGGCATGAAGCCGAACGGCTTTGTCGCCGCCGCGTCGATGACCTCAAACGGGTTCAGGCCCAGCTTGTTGCACATCAGCGCGACTTCATTGACGAGGCCGATGTTCACCGCGCGGAACGTGTTCTCGAGCAGCTTGACCATCTCCGCCGTGTCTGGGCTGGAGACGATCCGCACCGTGTCGATGAAGCTGCCGTAGAGCGCCTGCACCGCCGCGCCGCATTCCGGCGTCAGTCCGCCGACGATCTTGGTCGTGTTCTTGACGCCGTATTTTTCATTGCCCGGATCGATGCGCTCGGGCGAGAACGCGACGTGGAAGTCCTTGCCGGCGATGAGGCCGGAAGCCTTCTCCAGCAGCGGCACCATGACTTCGCGGGTGAAGCCCGGATAAGTCGTCGATTCCAGCACAAACAGCTGGCCCTTGCGGATGAACGGCCCGATTGAGTCCAGCGCGCGGATGATGTAGCTGTTGTCCGGATCGCGGGTCTTGGACAGCGGCGTCGGCACGCAGATCACGATCGCGTCGGCTTCCGCCACGATCTCAAACGTCGTGTAGGCCTTCAGCTTTCCGGCAGTCACCAGCGGCGCCATCATCTCGGAAGGCACATCGCCGATGTCCGAAACGCCGGCGTTGATGCGATCGACGCGCGCCTGCTGGACGTCGATACCGCGTGTCGGAAAGCCCACTTGCGCGCAGCGCGTGGCGAGCGGGAGGCCGACGTAGCCCAAGCCGACGACGGCGACCGTGGCATTGCGTTGGTTGATCTTCTCAGGAAGGGAAATATTCGCGCTCACGGCGTCTCCAATGCGCGCCCAGCCGGTGGCTGAGCGAAAGGGGCTGTAGTGTAACTGCCGATCGCATCGGCGGCAACGGATGGCGGCGTTGTGTTGCCTTGAACGGCAAAAAGGTTGCTCGGATTGACTTGAATGGCCGCACGGTCTAGAAGAACCGCCCTTCCGAGGAGCGAGTCAGAATGGGCATCGTCGCAGGAACAGTCAGCTATTTGCGCTTCGTATCGGGCGACCTGCCCGAAGGCTTTGAGGTGCGTTTTTGTGACGCGCTGAACAACCACGCGTTTCACGAGATCGACCCGAGCACGGACGTCGAGATCCAGCGCGGCTGGGTCCGCTTTGACGACGCGTTCGAGGCGAACTTTGAGCCGCCGACGCTGCTCGACGCGGGCGGCCACATGCTGTTCCGCCTGCGCATCGACACCTTGCGGATTCCCAACGTCACGCTCAAGGCTTGGACAACCCGGGAAGAGCGCGAGCGCTGCGTCAAGCTCAACCGCGACAAGCTCAGCAAGAAAGAACGCGACCAGTTGAAGCTCGACGTGAAGAAGAAGCTCCGCCTGCGGTCCTTGCCGAAAATGCAGCTTGTTGAAATCGATTGGAACGTGTCGACCGGCGAAGTGCGGCTGGCGGCCACGTCCAAGGCGATTGCCGCGCAGTTCATCGACGCGTTTGAGAAGAGCTTTGAGATCAAGCTGGACCCGGTTGGCCTGCTCAAGCTGCTGGCCCTGCGCGGGATGAAGGAAGACGACATCGACGCCTTGGCCCGCTTGGAACCCGAACGTTTTCACCTGATTCGCCGCTAGGAGTTGGCCATGCAAGACAGCCGCGATCGGTTTGCGTTCCTGGGCCGTGAGTTCCTGACCTGGCTCTGGTTCGCCAGTGAGACCAACAACGGCTTTGTCGCCGTGCCGGAGCTCGGCAACGTGCGCGTGGAATTCGGTCAGCGCCTGACGCTGGAGTCCGCGGGCAACGTGCGCGAAGGCTCGACGGTCTCAGCGGATGCGCCGTCGCAGACGGAAGAAGCGCGTACGGCGCTGCGGGTTGGCAAGAAGGTCGCCCGCGCCCGCTTGCTGCTGGATCTGGGCGAGCGGCACTTTGAAGTCGGCCTGGATGCGGAAACGCTGACGTACGCCGGCGTCAAACTGCCCGCGTTGATGGCGGGCGATGACGCGATGAAGACCGAAGAGCGGCTGCGGTTGCTGGACGAGGTTGAGAACGTCGTCGATTCCCTCTACCTGACGTTTGTGAACCTGCGGCGCGACGAGGCCCAGTGGGAGCCGGTGCGCGAGGCGCTCCGCGCGTGGGTCCAGGAAGTCGCGGCGTAGTCCCGCAATAGCGCCATGCTCTTCAACAGCGTTCTCTACGTCTATTTTCTCACCGTTGCGGTCTTCGGGTCGTGGCTGCTTGTGCGTTGGAAGTCGGCGCGCTTCGCGTTCATCGCCGCGTTCTCGTGTCTCTTCTACGCGTCCGCCTGCGTCACGATGGGCATCTCGCCCAAGTTCCTGCTGCTCATCCTCGGCTCGACCTGCTGGGATTACAGCGTCGCGCGCCTGCTTGAGCGCACGCCCGACGCCGCCAAGGTCCGCCGTCGCGTGCTGCTTTTTGCCAGCGTCGGCATGAACCTGACGCTCCTCTGCTACTTCAAGTACCTGAATTTCTTTCTGCAGAACTTCGCCACCGCCGCACAGACGCTCGGCCTCGACGTCGTCATCCCGGTGTTCAAGATCATCTTGCCGGTCGGTATCTCGTTCTACACTTTCCAGACGATGTCCTACTGCATTGACGTCTACCGCCGCGAGATCCCAGCCGAGCGCAACTTCCTGCGTTTTCTGGTGTTTTCGACCTTTTTTCCGCAGCTCGTCGCCGGTCCCATCGTTCGCGCCCACAAGCTGCTGCCGCAACTGCGCGCGCACCCGACGCTCAGCGCCGATCAGGTCAGCGACGCCGTGTTCCGCATCACGCGCGGCCTCGTCAAGAAAGTCGTTGTCGCGGACTACCTCGCCGTCAACCTCGTCGATCGCGTGTTCAGCCACCCGAACCTCTACACGTCCGCAGAAACGTGGATCGCACTGTACGCCTATACCATGCAGATTTACTGCGATTTTTCCGGCTACACGGACGTTGCCATCGGCTCGGCGCAGCTGCTCGGCTATCAGTTGCCGGAGAATTTCCATCGTCCGTACCAGGCCCGCAGCGTCGCGGATTTCTGGCGGCGCTGGCACATGACGCTGTCGACGTGGCTTCGGCACTACGTCTTCTTTCCGCTGGGCGGCTCGCGCGGCCCGGTGTGGAAGGCGCATCGCAATACGATCATCACGCTCGTGCTCATCGGCCTGTGGCATGGCGCCAACTGGACCTTCGTGATCTACGGCTTGATCCACGGCATCGCGATCGCCGTCAACCGCACGCTCCACCGCCGCCAGAAGCCGGAGTTTCACGCGAGTTTGCGCGGCTGGAGCGTCGTCTGGCGCGTGGCGCTGACGTTCCACTTCGTCGTGCTCGCGCGCGTGCTCTTCCGCGCGCCCAGCCTGCATGGCGCGGGCGACGTATGGAACGCGCTGTGGACCCAGGGTTGGGGGCTCGCGAACGTCAGTCGTGGCACTTGGCTGATTCTGCTGGCATCCTACACGTGGCATTGGCTTCCGGTCGGTTGGCCGGAGCGTTTGCGTTTGCGCTTTGGGGCCCTTCCGGGCTATGTCCAAGGTTTGGCGCTCGTGGGCGTCGCGGTCGGCATGGCCGCCGTGGCCGAAACGGAAGTTGTCCCCTTCATCTATTTTCAGTTCTAGCTGATTCAGAAGTCTATGGATTCATACGAAGACCTGCCAAAAGAACCGCGCTTTCCTCTGGAGGCGTTGTCGCGTCTCGCCCAGATGCTGACCCTCGTGATCCTGGCGAGCCTGGTGCCCTACGCCGTTCCGTCGCTGCGGGATTATCGCTATTGGGATCGCCTGGATCCGACGCCTCTCTCGCTTGCGTTGCGGATGCAGACGCCGGTTGCGCCCATCAAGATGCCGGACGAGCTGGCTGACAAACCGCCGCAGCCGGCGAACGCCGCGAACGACGATGAAGCGGAAGCGGAGGCTGATGCTGAGGCGGCCAAGGTGATGCCGCAGGATCTGACCGTCCCGCCGGCGGCGCCTGAAACGGACCTGCCGGCCGCCGCGGTGGCTGCCGACAAGTTGCTGACGGTGACGGACGATCAGCTGGGCGATCAGAAGACGTGGATCGAGGGCAATCCGCACGCGCTCGACGGCTTCATTCAGGCCGTCGCCGATCTCGCCAACGGCAAGCGCCAGTACGTGCGCATCGCCCATTACGGCGACTCGCACATGGCCAACGACGGGATCACGGACGTCACGCGCAAGATGTTGCAGCGGCGTTTTGGCGACGGGGGGCACGGCTTCTCGCTCGTGCACGCGCGGACCGCTTGGTACAAACACCGCGGCATCAAGCGGACGGCCAGCGAAGGCTGGAAGATCACCAATTTCCTCAACGGCAACGGCACCGATGGCGCGTACGGCTACGGCGGCGTTGCAGTGGAAGGCGGACCGGGCGAAACGTTCGCGCTCGACTCCCAGAAGCATCCGGTTTCCCACGCGTTCCTCTACTACCGCAGCGCCGGCAAGGCCGTCGTGAGCGTCAAGGTGGACGGCAAGACCGCGGAAGCACTGCAGATCAACGAGGCAGCCGGCGTGGACGGCGTGCGCGAGTGGAAGTTGCCGCTTGGACCGCACACGGTGACCTGGCGCGTGACGGCGGGCAACGTGCGGCTCTTTGGCGGCGCGCTGGAAACCGATCGCGGCGTTGTCTACGACAGCCTCGGCGAAGTGGGCGCACGCGGCACGCGGTGGTTGAACGCGAATGAAGCGCACCTGACGACGACGCTGAAGCAGCGCAATCCGGATCTTGTCATCTTCAACTACGGCGGCAACGAGCGCATCGACAAGATCACCGAGGCGCAGTACCTGGAGCGCATGGGCAAGGTCGTGAACCGGTTCGTGCTGGTGCCAGAGCAGGGCGGCAAGCCGCAGCCGGCGCGCTCCTGCCTGCTGATTGGCCCGGGCGACCACGGCGTTCGCAAGGCGGGCAAGGTCGTCAGCGACACAGACATCGTCCGCATCATCGACTGGCAGCGCAAACTGGCCAAACAGACCGGCTGCGCCTTCTGGGATTCCCGCGCGGCGATGGGCGGCGAGGGCTCCATGGGCCGCTGGGTGTCGTCTGGCCTTGGCTGGGCCGACTACGCGCACTTCTCACCCAAGGGCGAGGCCTTCATGGGCGTCGCGACCTACCGCGCGCTGCTCCGCGCCTTCAAGATCGCGTCGCCGGGTGTGACGCGCCCCGCAGCGCCGGCGGCCGTGGCGATTTCGCCGCCCAAGGTGGTTCCGCCGATCGCGGCGCCGCCCAAGGCGGAGGTCAAGTCCAATAGCGAAGAAAAATCACATCACGCAGCACGGACAAAACCTCACGGCAAGCCTTCCAAGCACGCAAAGAAACACCGAGCGCATCACAAGCCGAAGCACCACTGACCGCGACTTCCAGGCCAAAGTGGCGGAAGTGCTGACTGGCGCGCCACAAGTGGCTGGGATCGCTGACCAGCACGATACGGTGCATGCCGCGCTGCCGCAGAATCGCCGCCGAAAATTCTGCGTTCTCCCACGTGTCGCGCGAGGCATCCTCCGTGAGCATCGCAGCGCGCGGCACGCCGAGGCGATGGGCCAGATGCGCGGCGGCTTGGGCTTGGCTGGGCTGGAACTGGTTGTCGTGGCCGGAAAACAGCAGCATCGGCGCCCGTCCCGCCTGCCACAGCGCAACCGCATGCCGCGTGCGCTCGGTCAGCGACGGTCCGGGCGTGTCGTCCGCCTGGAGCGCGCAACCAAGGACGACAATCGCATCGGCGTGCGCCATGGGTTCGTCGCGATGGCCCCACGCGTCCAGCCAGAACGCCAAGCTCGCCGCTGCGACTGCCAGCAGCGCCATCCCCGCGCCAATTTGCCGCTTCCTCGTCATCGTGCCGCCGTCCATGCGCCGTAGAGCGCCTGCGCGGCGACGCTACCAGACCAACCCGCGGGGCGTCTCGCTTGTTCCGCGCGGCGTGGCGCACGGGTTCGCCGTCGCCTGAACGCCTGCCTTGACGCGGTTTCCCCGCGTTTCTATACTGCCTCGATGAAGCTAAGTTTTCGAAACCGCGATGAAGTCTTGGGTCTGCTCGGCGAAACTTGGCGCCTCGGAAGCGAGGTCAGCGAGGGTCGTACGTTCGAGGCGATCGCGTGGCGCAGCGGCGCCTGGCAGTTGACCGTCGTGGGCGGCGCCGCGCCTTTTCACATTCATTTCGCGCTGTCGGACGAAGCGAAGCCGGCGTACAAGCGCACCCGTCTCTTCCAGTTGGGCTACGGCGACGTGCCCGGCGGTGTGGCCAAGTCCGATCTGGCGCTGTTGGAGGCGCTGGCCAAGACCGTGCAGGGCACGGAATCCACGGTCACGCTCGTGGATTTTGACGACGAGCCCGAGCCGACCGCGCAGCGCCGCGCGATGACGGAGATGACGTTCTCCGCCGATGGTCTCGCCGCTTTTCTCGCCCCAGAAGTGGGCGCAGGCAAAGTGAGCGCGGGTCAGTGGCGGCTCGTCGACATCCGCCACGGCACGACCGCGCTCCGCGAGGAAAACGTCGACAGCTACCACCTCGTCTTCAACGGCATCGAGCGCGACGAGACGGCGACGATCGCGATGAGCCTGCTGCGTCCCGGCGACCAGTCACACGAATTGACCGCGCATTTTGGCCTGCGCACGTTCGCGCTCTGGGGCGCCGATGGCCGCGACGCCGACATCGCCTTGACCAGCCCGCTGTTCCAGTTCGTCGTGGAAGTCGTCCGCGCCAAGGACACGTCCGAACTCATCGTCCTGCCCGATCCGGGGTCCAGCATCATGCTGTCCAGCCGCGCGGTCGTGCGCGACGAGGCGCGCGAGTTGAATCTCGGCGTGGGAACGCCCTGCCACCAGAACTGCGTGTTCTGCTCGTTGATGCTGGTCAGTCCGCCGCGCGATGAAGGCGATATCACGCTCGCCAAGCTCAAGGCGCAACTGGTGGAAGCGCGCGATTCCGGGATTCACCGTCTGCGGCTGAACGGCATCGACCCGCTGACGTTCACGCGGCTGTGGGAGCTGCTGGCGCTCATCCGCGAGATGGGCTTCACGTCGATCGACACGTTCACGACCGCGCGCGCCTTTGCCGACCCGGCGTTCTGCGACCGTTTTCTGGCGGCGCAGCCCGAGGATTTTTGCATCAACGTGCCGATTTACGGCCTGACGGCGGAGTCGCACGACGCGGTGACCCGTTCGCCCGGGTCGTTTGTCGAGATGTGGCAGGGCCTTGAGAACCTGCTGGCGCGCTGCGATCCCAAGCACATTGAGCTGGAAAGCGTCGTCGTCCGCCAGAACCTCGCGGCGCTCCCGGCGCTTGCCAACTACGCGCGGGAGCACCAGCTTGGCTTCATGGCGCACCTCGCGTTCCCGATGTCCGGATCGCGGCAGGACCCCTATCTGGACAGCGTCGTGTCGCTGCGGGAAATCGTCGAGACGGTGGGCCGCGACGCGCCGCCTGACTATGTGCGCGGGATTCATCCGTGCGTGCCGTTCTGGGTGGAGCGCGACCTTGGCTATCCCGCGTTCGCCTGGTGGACGTATGAGCCCGATCCGGCGCTGCAAGGCACGGAGTACGTCAAGTCCGCGGACCTGTACGCCAATCTCAATCGCGGCGCTCAGCTCAATGCGGTGGCGACGTACCGCTGTCCGCACGTCAATTCGTGTGTCCTGGCGGCGTACTGCCCCAAATCCATGTATCGCCTGTACGTGGAGCGCTTTGGTTGGAATGAGTTCCGCCCGGTGCGGCTGGAAGACTTGTCGGTTGCCACGCTGCGAAACGCGCCGGAGCTCCCGCAGCCCTGACGGCATGGGCGGCCGCTGCGCACCGGTCGCCATCGTGCGCGGTTGCGGTTCCGTTGCGCCCCGCTATCCTACGCGACCATGACGACGCCGCTGACCGACTTCACACGTTTTCCCGGCCGCCGTTGGGCCAACTCGGTTGCGGCGCGCATGCCGCCCAAGCTGGCGGCCGACACGCGGATGGCGATGGCCGTTGCCGCGCGTTGGTCGCATCACCTGCGGGCGCGTCCGGAAGACATCGTGCTCTTCGCGACCGCGCAGGACGCGATGCGCGCGGCAGTTCACGCGCTTCTGGCGCCCGATGACGTCGCGTTGCTCGCGCTGCCGTTGGCCCCGGAATGGCTGACGGCGGTGCTCTGCGCCGGCGCACGCTACGTCGATGTCGGTCGCCGGTTCGATGGGGCCACGCCCACGGGCGCGTGGAATCGGCAAGCAGCGGAGCGCGCGGCCGTTGCGCATCCAGAGGCCGTCGCGCTTGTCGAGTCGCCGTCCTGGAGTGGCGCGGACGATGCGGCCGCGATCGCCGGTTTGCCCCTGCGCGCCGTCATCGTCGATGCACGCCGGGTGCAAGACCCGCTGGGACCGGCGCTGCTGCCGGATCGGCAGACCTTGACGCTTGTGGCGCTGCGCGATCCGGACTCCCCGTCGGAGCCGGTGCTCCACGCGCTTGTCGCCCCGGACGCGCAAGGGCACGCGTTGGGCATCGCGATTGGCCCGACGTCAGTGCCTGACCTGCTCGCGGATCGGGCGTTTGCGGTGCTGGATGGTGTGGCGCGCTGGCCCGAGTGGCAAGCGCAGTTCCTGCCGCGTTTGGAGGCGCGCTATGACCAATGGCTGGCGGCCCTCGCCGGTCGCCCGGGCGTGCAGATTCTGGGCCGGTCCGGGGTGGAAGCTGCGGCCCTGTGCCTGGGGGACGACGCCGACGCCATCGCCGCGGCCATTGCCGACGCGTTTCCGGCCGTCCGCGCGTGGCCGATGACGCCGATGCGCGGGCTGCTGACTTTGGATCTGCTGCGCTAGGCGTGTGTCGGAGCGCCTGCGACACGCTCCCGGTCGCCGTCGGGCCTCGCGCGCGCATCGCGGCTCGCGTCAGCGCCGACCACGCGGTTTGGCCTTGGCCGCCTGGCCCGTCCGGTTGCCCGCTGGCTTCACGCCCGCGCGCACCTTCGCGAGCTCAGCGTCCATCAGCATCGCCATCTTCTCGTACCCGGCGCGGTTCAAATGCACGTCATCGCCCGCGGTCAGCCCGGCGCGAGTCCATACCGCCATGCCGCCCGCACCGCCCATCGCGGCCTGCGGATCCCAGTGCGCGCAGCGAAACTCCGCCGCCACTTTGCGCTGCGCCGCGATGACCGCCGGCGTCCGCGGCATCGTCCGCTTGTCGTCCTTGGCCAGCCGATCCGTCGGTCCGACGATCAGACAGCTCGCATCCGGCGCCGCGGTCCGCACCTGCAGCAGCACCTTCCGCCAGTTCTGCAGGTAGGTTTCGATCGGCTCGTTTTCGTCCCCGACGTCGTTCGTGCCGTACGCCAGCACCACAAGATCGGGCTTGCGGCGCGCCACCAGCCCGCGGAACACGTCCTCCCGCCAGTGCAGCATGACTTCCGCGCGCATCCCCGGAATTCCCAGCTGGTCGATCACCACGCCCGGCGTCGATCGCTCCACAACCACGCCGTAGATCCCAACCGGGCCATTGCCGACCGGCGCGAGCTTGATCTCGTGCGGCCCCATCGCCAGCGTGTACGTGTGCACGATCGCCGACCCAGCCGCGCCGTGGGTCGGGAGTTCCTGCGGCTTGCCGTCGATCTCCGCGCGCACCGTGCCGCCGTCCGGATTGGCCTGCAGCCAGATCTCCAGCTTGTTGAACTCGCGGCCGAGGGCGTTGTCGTTCGTCGTCCGCACAACCGTGTAATCGTTGGGATCCGCGCTCGTCGCCAGCAGCCCCATCATGCCCAGGGCCTGAACCTTGCGTTCGCCTTCGAACTTGTCGCGCGTCACCTGCCAGCCCTTGGACGCCTCCACCACCAGATCCTGGGCCCGCGATCCTGGCGCCCACTTGAACGGAAACACGAAGCCGTGGCCCCCTTCGCCGAGATCCGCGGACCAGCGCCGCCGCAGTTCTCCCGTCCAAATGTCTGCGGCTGTATGCGACGCGCCCCAGAACAGCACGTCAAGATGGCCCTTTTTGCGCACGAGCACGCGCTGCCACGCCTGACTGAAGCCGTCCAGGGCGTGCCAACTCGGGTCGTAGATCGGCGCAGGCGGAATGTCCGGCAGCGGCGCGGTCGACGCCGGCGGCGGCTGGGCGTGCGCAGGAAGCGCGCCGAGCAGCGCGAGGAGGAGGAGCAGGTGATGTCTGCGCGAAACGGTCATCGTCCCTGAGCCTAGCCGGTGATTCCCCTTGCCACAACAGGTGATGTGACTTAGACTCCTGCCCCCGCTGGATTTGTCCAGCCACCCGCCGGCGCGTCGCAATGCGCACGCCCAACCGAGGATGTCGTCATGAAGAAAGAAGGCCACCCCCGCTACCTCACCGCCAACGTCAAGTGCGGCTGCGGCAACACGTTTGTCACGCGCTCGACCGCTGGCGACCTGCACATCGACATTTGCTCGAACTGCCACCCGTTCTACACGGGCAAGCAGCGCCTCATCGACACCGGCGGCCGCGTCGATCGCTTCAACAAGCGTTTCGGCCTCGCTGCTCCGGCGGCTGAGTCCAAGTAATCACTTCGCGCGATCAGCGAGCGTTTGCCAGGCTTTCTGGCCAATCGCGAGTTCGATCTCCGTCTTGAAGACCAAGAACCGCGGTCGCGGCTCCCCGCCTTGCCTTTGGCAATCAGCGTGGGGGTTCGCGGCTGCGGTTTCTTCGTCATAGCCGACGACGCCTTCTGACTGGCGGATCGGATACGTCGCGCATTCAAAAGGCTTCAGCCCCGGCCAGCCCAACGCCAGCGCGTCTGACGCGACGTGGAGCGCGCAGAGGTGGTCGGCGCGCAGGAAAATGCAGCCGTCTTGCGTCGCATCGGCGGCGCGTGGGACGGTCCGCGTTGCGAGCGCCACGCCGCTGGGAAAATCAGCGTGCAGGAAGTCCTCGTCTTCAAACCACAAGTCCTCGTTCCCCGCGTACTGCGGCGCCAGGTACGGTCGCAGCGCCTCGGCGTGGTCGAGAATGCGCTGGACTTCCAGCAGGTCGACCCAGATCCCGCCCACGCAGCACGCAGCCTGGCACGCGCCCGCCGCGCAATGCTCGCCGTGGCTGAGTTCCAGCAGGTTGTCTGAGACGATCAAACCGTCCGCGATCAGGGGTTGACTGGCCATGAGCTACGCCTTCTTCACGGCCGCTTGCCACGCGACCTTGAGCCCCGCCACCGCGTGCGCCGGACCAGGGGTGAAGCGGCGGTTCTCGCGCCACGAACTCGCCGCATCGTCCAGCGTCTTGAACCAGCCGATGCCGATGCCCGCCAGCACCGCCGCGCCCAGCGCCGTCGTCTCAATCACGTCGGGGCGCACCACGGTCGTCTGCAGCAGGTCCGCCTGGATTTGCATCAGCAGGTCGTTCTCCGCCGCGCCGCCATCCACGCGCAGTTCCACAAGTTTGCGGCCAAGGTCGCGCTCCATCGCCGCGAGCAGGTCCGCACAGCTCAGCGCAATCCCTTCCAGCGTCGCCCGCGCGAGGTGCGCCTTGGTCGTCCCGCGCGTCAGCCCGGTGATCACGCCGCGCGCGTCCTGGTTCCAGTGCGGCGCGCCCAATCCTGTGAGCGCGGGCACAAACACGACGCCGCCTGAGTCGGGCACGCTCCGCGCCAACGCCTCCACATCGCTGGCTTTCTGGATGATGCCCAAGCCGTCGCGCAGCCATTGTACCGCGGCGCCGGCGATGAACACGCTGCCTTCCAACGCGTAGTGGAAATCCTCGCCGACCTGCCACGCGACCGTGGTCAAGAGGCCGTTGCGCGATTCGATGCGCTCGGTGCCCGTCTGCATCAACAGGAACGCGCCGGTCCCGTACGTGCATTTGGCGCTGCCGGGCGCGAGGCACAGTTGGCCGCACAGCGCGCTTTGCTGGTCGCCCGCCATGCCGGCGATCGGGATGCCGTCGGGCAGGCCGGGGACGTTGCGCGTGTGGCCGTACACGGCGGCCGACGGTCGGACTTCCGGCAACATCGCGCGCGGTACGCGCAGCAAATCGCACAGCCAGGTGCTCCAGCTGCGTTCGCTGATGTCGTACAACATCGTGCGGCTGGCGTTGGACGGGTCCGTGACGTGCGCGCGGCCGTCGGTCAAGTTGGCGACGAGCCAGGAGTCGATGGTGCCAAACGCGAGTTCGCCGCGTTCTGCCTGGCTGCGCGCGCCGTCGACGTTGTCGAGCAGCCACGCGGCCTTGGTGCCGGAAAAGTACGCGTCGATCGGCAACCCGGTGCGGCTGCGCACGTCGGCTTCATGGCCCGCGGCTTTCAGCGCGTCACAGACGTCCGCGGTGCGCCGGCATTGCCACACGATGGCGTCCGCGATGGGCTTGCGCGTCTGCCGGTTCCAGACGACCGTCGTTTCCCGTTGATTGGTGATGCCAATGCCGGCGATCTGCGCCCCGTCGACGCCCGTGAGCGCGAGCACCTTGGCGATGGCGGTAAGCGCGGACTGCCAGATCGCCTCGGGATTGTGGCTCACCCAGCCCGGCTGCGGGTAAATCTGCGGGAATTCGACGTTGACCTTGCCGTGGACGCGCAGCGCGCGGTCGATGAGAAGCGCGGTGGTGCCGGTGGTGCCCTGGTCAATGGCGAGCAAGAAGTCGGTCATGGAGTCCTCCCAGAAGGTGCCGCAGGATAACCGGACTCGGGGCGCGCCGTCACTTCATGTAGGGGCGACTCAGCGCGATGACGGTCACAGCGAGCACAAACACGGTCGCGACGAAGACGCCGGGAATCGCGATGTAGCGCGCGGCGACGTTGTCCTTGCCTTTGCGGTGAAAGTGCCACGCGAGGAGCACAGCCATCGTGGAGACCGCCGGATAGCTGCCCCCGACGACGAGCCACGCGGTCGCGAGATTGCGCACGAGCGGCGGCGCCTGCTCCAAGTCCTGCCGCGCGAGCCACGCATACGCGGTCGCGATGCCGACGGGCAGCCACATGCTGACGCTTGCCACGCTCGACCACGCCAGGATCAGTCGCATCGCGGTTTGGTCCTTTGGCGGCTAGACTGTCCGCGCGGAGATGCGGCAGATCGCGACTTTCAGGTACTGACCTTCCGCATGCGCCGGCGCCACCGGATGATCCGCGCCCGGGCCGCGGAGTTCCAGCAATTGCACCGTACGGCCGGCGTTGTGCGCCGCTTGGCCGAGCACGCGCAGGAACTGCGTCACGTCGACAAGGCCGGAGCACGAGCACGTCACGAGGAACCCGTCTTGCGCCACGGCCTGCATCGCCAGCGTGTTGACGTGCGTGTACTTGCGAATCGCCTGCTCCAGCGCGGACGCCTTGGTGGCGAATTTCGGCGGATCGACGATGACAAGCGACGGTCGCTCCGCTTCCGGCGGCAAGCTCGCGTAGTGGCCCAGCACGTGGACCGCGTCCGCGCACTGCGCATCAATGCCCACGCCGTTGTCGGACGCGTGCTGGATCGCCAGATCGATGGCGCGCTGCGAGGCGTCCACGCACACGACGCGCTTGGCCCCGGCGCGCGCTGCATGCAGGCCAAAACCGCCGACATGGCTGTACGTATCGAGCACGAAACGGCCCTTCGCCAGCTCCGCGACGCGCGCGTGGTTGGGGCGCTGATCGGCGTACATGCCGGTCTTCTGGCCACCCGGTTCAACGCGGAGCTGCAGCCCGTTGTGGCGCACGATGACTTCCGCCGGAACTTCGCCCGACGACGCGGTATGACCCGCGACGAGGCCTTCAGCCGGATGCACGTCATTGGGCACGCGCACGAGCACCCACGCGCAGCCGTTCGCGCGCAGCCAGTCGAGGATCGGCTGCTGCCAGCGCGCCGCACCGGCCGTCGTGATTTGCACGACCGCGCCATCGGCGAAGCGATCGATGACGACGCCCGGCAGGCCATCGCCTTCGCTGTTGATGAGCCGATACGCGTCGGTTTCCGCCGACGGCAGGCCGACGTCGCGGCGCAGACCCGTGGCGCGCTCCAGGCGCTTGGTGACGATCGTCGGACCGTCGGGCAGGGTCGCGGGCTCGAGGCCGTCCATGCCCGCTTCCACGAGGCGTACGGCGATCTGGCTCTGCGGGTGATACGTGCCGTGGCCGAGGTAGCGACCGTGCGGGTCAAAAACCGCGCAGGCTTGGCCGGACTCGGCGACCGTGCCCTCGGGCGGAACCACATGGCCAATTGCGCCGCTGAACAGCCACGGGTGGCCGGACAGCACCGGCGTCGCCGTG
The DNA here is from genome assembly GCA_903842345.1 of uncultured Myxococcales bacterium. Classification (GTDB taxonomy): domain Bacteria; phylum Myxococcota_A; class UBA9042; order UBA9042; family UBA9042; genus CAIYBN01. The sequence goes on along the minus strand of CAIMLR010000035.1, from coordinate 87,595 downwards.
CCGGCACGCAGCACGATTGTCACAAAGCCGGGATAGCGCGGCAGGTGGTCGGGCAGGGCGGTCGGCGTCTGCTGCGGCCGCGGGCGGCTCTGCTGCGGGCGATTCTGGGTCGGACGGTGCGGCTGCGCACGGTCGTTCGGCGGGCGATGGGAGGCGGGCTTGTTCTGCGGCGGGCGGGTCATGGCTGGCTCATGCGCCAATGGGCGCGCGCGAAGTGTGCGCGCGTGCGGGGTTTCGGGCAAGGCCATAGCGCTTGAAAGTCCCTGACGCTACTTGATTGGCGGTACCGGCCAGCCAATGGTCTCACCGCGCTGCAGCCGCTCCATCACGGTTTGCGACCGCGCTTGGAGCTGGTTGGCGTGGTCCTTGCGCAAAAAGACCTGCCACACGTAGCCCGCCGTGCCGATCGCCGGCCCCCATTGCGCGACGGTGTTGAGCGGTCCGACGTATACGTAGTCGCCGTCCGCCTCCATCTTGCCGGGCCAACTGAACGTGACCACTGCGATCGGCCGATCGTCCTTGATTTTCTTGAGGATCGCTGCGGTCAGCCGCGCCGCTTGCTGCTTGCCCTGATGCGGTGCGACGCCGAGCGCGCCCACGACGGTGTCCGAGGCCGTGAGCGGGTGCTGGGTAAACCGCGGCGTCCAGCGATCGTCCGTCACGATGACCTCACCGGGCGCCGCACGCAGCCACTGCACGTAGCGCTGCCACGCCGCGTTGGTTTCCGGCGTGCCCGCGTACTTGCCCGTGTCGTGCACAAGCGCGGCGATTTGGAACAGCGTGATGAGCGGCAGGCACCCGAGCAGCAGCCGCCCCCGCTGGCCTTCTGGCGGCACAGCGCGCGCCAATTCCGTCATGCCCATCGCCAGGCCCGCGCCGATGACCGCGGCCGCCGGATAGAAGCTGTTGGCGTACGCGACGCCCATCACCAGCAGTTGCGACGGGAGCCAAGTCGCCACGACGATCGCCAGCATCCGCCGCGCGCGCTCGTTCTGGCCGTTGTGCATCACCAGCGCGACACCGGTGAGCGTCACGACCGCCGCGATCACTTCGCGCCCCAGCAGGCCGCGGCCAAAAATCGCGATCGACAGCGGATGGAACGGAAAGTCGGACGCGAACTTGAAGAGCCAGAACTGCGCCCACGTGTCGCCGTGCAGAATCGGTGGCAGCAGCGTGGGCGCGGCGGCGGCAAGCGTCGCGGCGCCGAAGATCAGCGCCTGCCGCCAGTTGACGGTCAGCCAGGCCGCGCCGAGAACTGCGCCATACATCAGCGCGGACTGCTTGAACGGAATCGCGAGGCCAAAGCACACGCCGGCGACCACCGCGCCGCGCCACGTTGTGCTCCGGAAGAGCGTGAGGAGGCCGAGCAGGAGAAACGCCAGATACGGCCCGTCCGAGTGCGCGACGCCCAGAAAAAAGCCGGTAATCTCATTGCTCAGCAGGGGCCACAGGCCGGCGATCAGCGCGAGCGGCCAGCTTGCCCGCCAGGACCGCGCCAGCAGCAGCGTCGCCAGACACGCGACCAACATGCCCAGCGCGTTCAGCCAGCGCAGCGCCATCAGCGGCTCGGCACCCGCGCGCACCATCGCCGCGGCGAGGTGGAACATCGCGGGACCGTACGGATACGGCGAATAATCGAGCTCCGGCTGCGTGTAGAGCGGCTTGCCCTCCAGCACGCGATCCACCATTTGCACCATGCCGGCTTCCACGCACTCCACCGTGTACGGCGTGCGGATGATCCGCCACGTGCCGACGACGACCGTCGCGCTGACCAGAAGCGCCGCCAGCAGCGCCACGTGCATGCCCCAGCGCAGCCAAAACCGCGAGGACAGGCTGCTCACGACGCGCTCCGGGACGGATTGCAGCACGCGCTGCCAAGCCGGCAGAGGCGGGTCGGGTTGGCCGGGTGAATCCGTCATTTCTCCTCCAGAATCGCGATGTCGTCGAGGCGCAGCGGGGTGCCATACTTGCCGCTGCGGTTGCAGGCGTCCAGCCACGCGCTGACCTCCGCGCGCGTTGCCGGGAACTGCCAGTCCTTGGGGAAGTTGCCGCTGTAGCCGCTCGTGGTTGGGAAGCCGGTTTCCTGCGCGACCCAGAGCGAGTCGGTGGCGTTGACGATGGTGCTCGGTCCGACGATGGCGAACGCCTTGAAGCCTTGACGGCGCGTGCGAAGCGCCGCGGCATACGCCGCCAGACGTGGCGCATCGACGCCGGTGACGTGGTGCGGGTACGCGAGCACCGTCTGATCGATGAGCAGCACCACTAACAGCCCCGGCCCCGCCAGCTGCCGCAGCCACGGCCGCCGCCACGTCGCCATTTGCGCTTCCAGCGCGCGCACCGCGAGGGCCATCAGGAGCGCCAACGGCAGCAGCAGCACCAGCATGATGCGGGTAATCGCGCGGAGCGAGCCGACGCCCGGCAGCAGGTACAGCACGTAGTACAGCGACAGCGACTTGGACAACCGCGCGGTCAACAGCCCGGCGATCAGCACGGTCAGCAGCGTCGTCCAGAGCAGCGTTTCATCGGCCAAGCCGCGGCCCAGTCGCCGCGCGCGCCAGTACAGCGCCGCAAGCAGGAACAGCGTGCCACCGACGAACATCCGGTATTCGCCGTTGGTGTTCTGCCAGCGCCCAAACCCGGTCAGCGCGCGCCACACCAGCGTGTGATCCGGGGGCGAGAGGTACGTCAGCGGCGTGGGCAGCAGGGAGGCGACGACCGGCCAGCTGCGGCCGCCGAGATCGCGGAACGCGTGCAGGTAGGGCAGCGCGGCGGGCAGGAGCGCGAGGAGCGCCAGCACCACCAAGCCCAGCCGGACGGTCCACACGCGCGCCGCCTGTACGGGCCACAGCCACGCACGCAGCCCCGGTCGAGTCGCCGGCAGGATCAGGTGCGCGAGGCCGAAGCAGCCGAGCAGTTCGACGAGGAAGATGCCGGTGTACATGCTCGTGTAGAGCTGGCCGACGACGGCCGCCAACGCCAAAGCCAGTGGCCGGTGCGCGCCAGTGCGCAGCGCCGCCAGCCAGAAGTACACGGCCAGCGGGACGAAATAGCGCGGCCACAACTGGATGTGGAGCATCTGGCTGATCATCGGCATGCCGAATGTGAACAGGTAGGCGCCCATCGCCGCGCCGAGCGTGCTGCCGCTCAACCGCTTGAGCACCCAGGCCGCGGCGGCGAAATTGAGCACGCAGACCAGCTGGAGCCAGACGGTCAGGGCGTTTTCTCGCGCCAGCCCGCACGAACGCAGCAGCGCGTACAGCGGCAGATTGCCGATGTGGTGATCGGAGAACGCGACGGTGTTGTGGGTCGCGGGGTAGAAGATGCCGGCGTCCCAGAAGTCGGCGACGCCGCCGGTGAGCCACTGGTAGCCGTGCTCGATGATGAAGAGGTTGAAGCGCAAGTCGCAGACGTCGCCGATGTTCTGACCCGGCGGGCAGTACCACGCCAGGCCCGCGAGCAACGGCGCCAGCAAGAGCAGCGCCGGGTACAGACGGCTTGGGCGGTGCGGGTCCGGCGGCATGAGCACGATTCCAGTGAGCAGACAGGGAAGCTCGGCTTGGTTGCCCACGCGCGGCAAGAAGTTGTCGCGGCGGCTGCGCGGGAGGCTACGCGCTGGCGCGTCGGGCTACAAGATTTGCTGCGCCGTCAGCGGGCGATGCCTTTGGCTTTCTTGCGCAGGTACACGAACCAGTAGATGGCGCCGACCATGACGGCGCCGCCGACCAGGTTGCCAAGCGTGACTGGCAGGAGGTTGGCGACAAAGAAGTTGTGCCACGTCAGGTTGGCGAACTTGTCCGGCGCGCTGCCGATGAGCCGCCAGAAATCGCCGCTGGCGAAGTCCTTGATGAACAAACCCATGGGGATGAAGTACATGTTGGCGATGCTGTGCTCGAAGCCGGCGGCGACAAACGCGGTGACGGGAAAGACGATGGCGAGGATCTTGTCACCCGTGCTGCGCGCGGAGTAGCAGAGCCAGACCGCCATGCAGACGAGCGCGTTGCAGAGGATGCCGAGCGCGAAGGCTTGGCCGAAGTCATAGCCGACCTTGACGTTGGCGGTGTTGAGGGCATTTGCGCCGACGGCGCCGGACGCAAACAGGTACTGCTTGCTGACGAACATCAACGCCGCCGTGGCCAGCGCGCCGAGGAAGTTGCCGGCGTAGACGATGGCCCAACTGCGCAGGAGCGCGCCGGTGCTGACCTTGCGGGAGGTCCACGCCATGACGATCAGGTTGTTGCCGGTGAACAGCTCCGCGCCGCCGATGACGACAAGGATGAGCCCGAGGGAAAACGCCACGCCGCCGAGCAGTCGCGTGATGCCCCACGGGAGGGCGGTGGTGAAGGCGGTGGCGCCGTCGGCGGCTTTCACGGCGATGCCGCCGGAAGTGACGGTGGTGGCAAAGACGGCGCCCATGGCGATGAAGGCGCCGGCGAGGACCGCGAGCGCGAACATGTCCAGCGCGTCCAACTGCGCCTTCTTGACGCCGACGTCCTCCGCCTTCGCGGCCATCTCCGGTGGTACGAGGGCATCGACCTTGATCTCGGGGATTTCGTTTGGCATGACATCACCTTGGTTTGTGGCGCAATTGTGAACCCTCCGGCGCGCCGCGTCACCTGATGGGGCCGCGTTCGACCGACCTTCTGCACCCGGATTCCCGCGCCGAGCTGTTCACGTTGACTCAGATCGCCGCTTGCGCTTCACCGTGCCGTCGTGGCACACCGCTGCACCGGATGCACCCGCATCTGCCCCCGGAGCCATCGTGAAGCGCGCAGTCCTGTTGTTCTCCTTGTGTCTGGGCGCATGCGGCGGTGCTGCGGCACCTGCGGCGGTCGACGCCGCCGCCGTGCTGGACGTGACGGTCAGCGACACCGCATCGCCGGACGCCGCGCCCGACGTTGCCCCCGACGCTGCGGCCGATGGCGCGACGAGCGACGCCCCGGTGGATGCAGCAGCGGACACGGCGGCAGACGCTGCGCCCGATTCTGGCGTTGCGGCGACCGCAGGCTTGACCGCCGATTTCCGCGCTTGGCTGGTCGCGCACCAGTATGACGTCGCCGATCTTGCGCGCGATGACCTGATCGGCGGCAGCTTTGGCGGGCGGGCGCACGCGGGCGAGGCGATCCCGCACGACCCGGTCATCTTCATCCACGGCAACTCGGACAAGGCGCTGGGAACGGCGGTGGGCCAGACGGGCTGGACGGCCTCCCGCGCGTGGTTCGCGCAGCACGGCTACACGGACGCGGAGCTCTACGCGACGACGTGGGGGCCAGCGGATGCTGCGCAAGCGGCGCAACAGGACCATTCGCGCAAGAACATCCAGCATCTCCGCGCGTTCGTGGAAGCGGTCCTGGCGTACACCGGGGCGCAGAAGGTCGACATCGTCGCGCATTCCATGGGGGTCACGCTGGCGCGCAAAGTCGTACTCGGCGGCAGCGCCAACGATCCGGGCGATGGCGGCGCGTATGCAGTTGGCGCGCCCCTCACCGATCACGTCGATGCGTTTGTCGGCATCGCCGGCGCCAACCTCGGCCTCACTTCGTGCTTCCTGACGGGTCCGACCACGCCGACCTGCAGCGCCACCAACGGCCTGTACCCCGGCACGCTCCTGGGCGTCACCGTGGCCGGCCGCTCGGCGTATCTGACCGACCTGCTGCAGACATCCGGCTACGAGGGCGGCTTCCGCTGCGCGCTGTGGTCGACGGTGGACGAAATCATCGGTTATGCGGACATCGTGTACGGGCAGCCGACAAGCCGCCTGCCGGGCCAAACGGCGGAAGTGACGTTTGCGACCGCGCCCTATGGCCATTTTGGCCTGAAGGATCTGACGGCTGACGTCCAGCTCGCGCTCGTGCGGGATCATCAAACGCCGTAGCGCCTAGCGCGTCCGGTACGTCGACGGCGCGCGCATCGACCGCGGCGCCTGGCGCGCAGGCGTCGGCCGCGGATGCAGCGTCGGGGCAGGGTGCTGCGGCCGTGGCGGCGCGGGATCGGCCGCCGTCTGGACCGGCGACGGCAGCAGCTTGGCCAGGTGCAGCTGCGCGAGAAAATCCGCCGTCTCGATTTCCCCTTTGGCCAGCGCCTCGATGTTGCCCCGCGTTGCCGTCACGCTCAGCGCGGGGACGCCGCCCACGGTGTTGACGATGCGCACGTCCTCGCGGGCAAAGGGCGCCAGCGTGCCAAAACAAAGGGCCCATTGCGTCAGCAGTTGCCGATCGTAGTCGGTCGCCGCGCTCGCCTCCAGGTTCACGCGCAGCGTCCCGCCCTCTTCCACGACGGCATCCTCCGCCAGCGCGATGCCCACTTCTGCCAGCGCCAGGCGGGCTCGAACGGTCGCCGGTTCCAACGGACGAACCGGGCGCGGCGGCGGCTCGGGCGGAGTCGGTGGCACATCGGGCGCCGCAGCGGCGACTGGCAATGGGGGTGGCGCAGGCGGTGGCGGCGGCGGCGCAGGCGTGGCATCCGCTGCGGCGACGACTGGCGCGACGGGCGCTGCCGCAGTCTTTTCGTGGACAAACGCGCGCGCCTTGTCGCAACCGGCGTTCGCCAGCGCCGCGCCAAGCAGGGTCGCCGCCAACGCGAATCGGTGCAGGGTCATGTGTGCAAGCGGCATGTCAGTCTCCAAAGCAGCAGTCGCTTTCTGGGTCCGCGGTGCAGCAGTCCCAACGCGTGCCCAACTTGGCGCGCGCGGTGGCCACCTTGAGCACCGTGCCAAACGTCTTGTCGACGATCTCCGATCCCGCGGACCCGACGATCGGCAGCTTGTCCACCACGACTTTCAACGTCTTGCCCAGCACGGCCGTCCCCTTCAGCATTTGCCCGCGGTTGGCGTTGTAGACGCCGTTCTTCACGTCCTTGTCCACGCCCTCAAACGTCTGCCGCACTTCCTGAATATCGCCCACCATTTCTTTGAGCTTCATGAGCTTGTCCACCGCTGACCACGTCTTGCTTGCGGCACCGGGCGGCGCGTGCTCGTCCCACTTGTTCTTCTTGAGCGCCTCGTCCAGCACCGCCGCACCGTGTTCCAGCGTCGCTTTCAGGCCATCCAGCGCGCCTTTGCCGGCCGACTCGTCCAGGCCGTTCACAAACTCCTTGTGGGCTTTCTCGTCGTCCAGCGCCTTGGCCAAATCGGCCTTGTACTGCTGCTTTTGCGCGGTCAGCTTGTCGAGGTCCGCCTGCGACGCCGCGCCATGCGGTTTCTTGACGACCGGCGGCGGCGTTCCCGGCGGCGGACTCAAGGCCTGACCCAGCGCCTGCCCGAGCTTCTGCGTCAGGCTTTGTGGCTGTGGCTCCGGTGCGACGGGCGGCGTTGTCGGCGCCACACCGCCGTCTGCCGCGACGGTCCAGGCAAAAGCGCCGCCCTTGACGTAGCGCGCGTTGCCCGTGCCGCCCTGGGGCGCGAGCGTCCCGGAGAGAATCAGCGCGTCGCTCGAATCGGCATCGATCGGCTCGTCCTGGTGCTGGCTCACGCCTTGGGTGTGGATGTCGACCGTCGTCTTGCCGATGGTCTTGACGTGCAGTTGCGCGGTGCCGGCCATCGCGCCGCTCGCGGCGTTCCACGTGCCGGAACAGCTGCTCGCGGCCAAGGTGACGTTGCCGTCGATGCGCGTCGTGCTGGGTCCGACCTTGAGCTGGCCTTCCAGCTTGCCCTGGCCCTGCACAAAGCAGGTAAACGTCCCGGCGGCCGGCAGGAGGCGGATCTTGAGGTCGCCTTGAACGATCGCACCGAACTGGCCGCGTTTTTGCGTCCACGTGAAGGGCCCGCGCATGCTCACGGGCTCGTCGCTCGCGCCCTGCGCATGGGCGCGCGGGGCGATGGCGGGACAGAGCAGCAGCAGCGGCACGGCGAGGACGCCGCACTGCCGAATCGCCGGATGGAATCGGCGAGACCATTTGCCAACCACGGGACACCCCGGTTTCCGCGCGCGCACGCCCCATCAGCCTGCACGTACCGACAACCGCGGCCAGTTTGGGCCCGCTCCGGCAGGTCGTCAAGCGCGGTCGCCCTGCGGAAAGCCCGCCCGCGCCTTGCTGATTCTGCAATTCCCGTGTTAGGTTGCGCGCCAAGGAGCCCGCAATGACCCAGATGAATCGTGTCCTGAAGTGTGTGTTGACGGTTGGCCTCGTCGCCAGCCTGAGCGGCTGTTTGACTGGCGGCACGCTGCGGAGCGCCCGGACGCTTTCGCCCGGCGTCGGCGAATGGGGCTTGGGCTGGACCGCGACGCGTTACGACGCCGGCGACGTCACGATGAAGATGACGGATTCCAAGGGCGTGAGCCAGACGGTCGTCGAGCCGAACAAGTCGGGCGCCTTCGTGGTGCCCAACATCCTGCCGGAAGTGAACTATCACCTTGGCGTCGCGGACAACGTCGAAATTGGCGGCCGCGCGTCGCTGGGCGCGCTGACGTTTGAAGCCGACGTCAAATACCGCTTCCTCCACACCGGCGGCTTGCACCTCGCGATCGACCCGACGATTGGCTACGCGCCGTTCATCTTCGTGCAGATCGTTCAGGCGACGCTGCCGGTCCTCGTGACCTATGAATTTTCCAAGAGCTTCTCCGTGCTGGCCAGCGCCAAGGGCGGCTACTGGAGTCTCTCGCAGTTGGGCAGCGGCTCCAGCAGCAACAGCCTGTCGGGCACGCTCAGCGGCAGCGGTCCGTCGTTTGGCGGCGCGATTGGCGTTGAGTTCCGCGGCAAGACGTTCGCGCTGCGGCCGTTTGTCGACTTCACGCACATCGTGGAGAGCTACAAATCCACGTTCAGCGACACGCAAAACAACTACACGTCGACCGCTGATGTCTCGCAGGGCCTCACGCTGACGACGTTCGGCATCGCGATTTCCTGGTTCAGCGGCCTGGAAATGGAGAAGCTGGAAAAGATGGATGACAAGCTGGATCGCATCGAGCAGAAGATCGACGAGCAGAACAAGTCCAGCGACGCGAAGCGCGCGGAATCCGACAAGCAGCCCAAGCAGTGAGGGGCGCGCGCCCCCAGCGTTAGCCGCCGTTGCAGCCGCGCCCGTTGACACGTACGCTCCGGATGTGCGCGCGGCGAGTCCGCGGTCGGGATCAGGCGATGCAAAAGATGACGATGGAGTGGGCGTTGCTCCTCAGCGCGGTTGTGGCGCTGGCGGCGTGCGAGCCCGTGGGGCCCGAGGTCGAAACCAGTGATGCGACCGCGGATGTCACCAAGGCCGATGCGGTGATCGACGCGGGCGCGGACACGGGGACAAAGCCCGATGTTGCCGTTGCCGATACGGCGGCGGACGTCAGTCCGGCCGATGCCGATGGTGCCGACTCGTCCGATGTGGCCGCGGACGCCACACCGAGCGCCGACACAGGGCCTGACGCGGCCCCCGATGCGGCTGATGTCGCCGATGCAGTGGCTGATGTCGCGTCCGATGTCGACGTGGCGGCCGATGGCAGCGACGTGAGCGACACGAGCGACGGCTTCGTCGTATTGCCGACGAGTCCCACCAACATCGACGTCGTGGGCTTGAGCTGGAGCTGCACCGACGCGGTCTGGCAAGCGCCCACGTGCGCGCCTGGCATGACGATGGCGCCGGCGCTGCTGCCGGGCTATCACGTGGATTTGCCCAATGCGATCACGTACGCCGACGTGCCGCCGAGCTCCGGCACGCACCGGCCGATGTGGGGCGTGTGGGGCGAATACGAGTTTTTGCCTGAGCAGCGTTGGCTGCACAATCTGGAGCACGGCGGCATCGCGTTCCTGTATCACCCGTGCGCGCCGCCGGCGCTGATTGAGGCGTTGCGCGCGGTCGCGCTGGCCAAGCCCGCGGACGCGACCGGGCCTTTCCGCTGGGTCATGACGCCGTATCCGGGCCTGCCGAGCGCCATCGCGCTGGTGTCCTGGGGGCACGTCTACGAGGCGTCGTGTGTGGAGCCTGCGGAATTGCAGACCTTCATCGCGGACCACTACCGCAAAGCCCCGGAGGACGAACCGTATCCCGGCCTGTACAAAGAGCTTTGGCTGGGCAACTGGCCGTAGCCGTTTGCCGTGGCCGTGCGCTACCATGCGCGCGTCCGTCCGTCGGGCATTGCAGGTTGGCCATGCCGTTTCGTCCCGCCTTCGCGTTTCTTGCCGTAACCCTCGCAACCGCCTGTGGCCAAACCGCTGCGCCTGAGGCAGCGGCTGTGGCAGATACGGTCGCTGCCGCCGAAACTGCGGTCGCCGATGCGGCCAATCTCGCCGATGCCGCGTCCGACGTCGCAGCGCCCGGCCTTGATCCGGCGATCGCGGCGATTCAGGCGCAGGTCGACGCGCTCGCCATCGATACCTCGGTCAAGAACTGGCGCACGAAGGTGCCCAAGCCAAAGCTCGTCGCGTTCACGCCGGGGCGGACCTATTACTGGCTGCTGTCCACCGACAAAGGCCCACTGAAGCTCAAATTTCGCCCCGCCGACGCGCCGATGCACGTGACGAGCACAATCTACCTCACGCTGCTCGGCTTCTACGACACGTTGAAATTCCACCGGATCATCCTCGGCTTCATGGCGCAGGGCGGCGATCCGTTGGGGAGCGGCAGCGGCGGTCCGGGCTATGCGTACGCCCTGGAAGTGAACACGACCGCCAAACACGACGCGCGCGGCGTGCTCAGCATGGCCAACGCGGGAACGGACACCGATGGCAGCCAGTTCTTCATCACGTTCGCGCCCCAGCCCTCGCTGGACGGCAAGTACAGTGTGTTTGGCAACCTCATCGCCGGCAGCGACACGCTGAGCGCCATTGAAGCGGGCGGCACGGTCGGCGAGGGCGTGCCGGTCAAAGTGAAAATTCTCGCGGCGACCGTGAGCGTCGAGTAGCGCCGAAGCGCCCGCGGCCTTACGTGCTGTCGCAGTGGCGGAAAGTGCGCGCGTCAGCGGGGTTTCACATGCATCGTTCAGTGAAAACGTCCTTGGCGGCCCTCGCGTCCGTGCTCGCGGCCAGCGCCTTGGCGGCGCAAGGAGGCAAGATGCAGGTGCAGTCCCCGGATTTTGACGACGGCGGTGCGATCCCACGGCAGTTCACGTGTCAGGGCCAGGACCTCGCGCCGGCGCTGCGATGGCAGGACGTGCCGGCGGCGACCAAGTCGCTCGTGCTCGTTGTCGATGACCCCGATGCGCCGGATCCCAGGGCGCCGAAGACGACATGGGTGCACGAGGTGCTCGTCGACCTGCCGCCCGCGCTGGGCGGGCTCGCTGAAGGTCACGCGCTGCCACCCGGCGCGCGCTTTGGCGTCAACGACTGGAAGAAGCAGGCGTGGGGCGGTCCGTGTCCGCCGATCGGCCGCCATCGGTACTATTTCAAGCTGTACGCGCTGGACGCCTTGCTGCCGCAGCTGGCGCACCCGACCAAGCCGGAGGTGCTGACGGCGATGCGCGGTCACGTGCTGGCGGAAGCGGTGGTGATGGGGACGTACGAAAAGCAGTAGGGAAGCCGCGTTACGGCTCCAGGATCAGCTTGCCCATCGTCGTCCCGGATTCCAGCGCCAGATGCGCGTCCGCGGCGCGCGCCAGCGGGAACAGGGTCACGGGCAGCGGCTTCGCTTGGCCCGAGGCGACCCGCGCGAGCAGGAACGCCATCGCCTCCTGCAGCAGCTCCGTGCGGTCAAACAGGAACGAGAGGTTGAAGGCGAGGACGGACTTGTTGGCCGTCGTCATGTCCAGCGGATTCCAGCGCGGCGTGCGGAGCCAGCGCCAGGCCAGCTTCCACAGCGGCGTCCGCGCGCCGCCGCGATCCAGCATCGACGCGTGGCCATACACGACAAGCCGACCTGCCGCGGCGAGATGGCGGTAGTCGTCGGCCAGCGTTTCCAGCCCGTTGGCGTCGAGGATGATGTCGATTCCGCCGGGCGACCACGCTTCCACCGCCGGCCAAAGCTGCCCGGGCGCGCGCACGACCACCTTCTCCGCGCCCAGCGCCGCGACGCACGCCACTTTGCCGGGGCTGCCCACGGTCCCCATCACGCGGCAACCTTGCGCCACCGCCAACTGCACGAGCGCCTGACCCACGCCGCCCGCGGCCGAGTGCACCAGCACGCGTTCGCCCGCCCGCGCGTGGGCGAGGTGGTGCAGGCCGTACCACGCGGTCAGCCACGCCACCGGAAAGGCCGCGCCTTGCGCCAGCGACCAGCCCGCCGGCAGCGGGACCAGATGCGCGACCGGCACAACGACCTGACTCGCATAACCAAAGAAACGCGACACGGCGATGACCTGCGCACCCAGCGCCAGACCTTGCGCGGCCAGCTGCACCTCGGCACCTGGACCCATCGCGTCGATGACGCCCGCCGTCTCAAAACCGGGCGTGATCGGCCAGCCGACATACTTCTTGGCGCTCTCGTACAGGCCCAGCCGGATCGCGATGTCGGCAAAATTCACGCCGATCGCCGCTACGGCCACGCGCACTTCACCCGGCCCGGGCTGCAGGTCGGGCACCGTCTCCAGTTGCAGTTGGTCGCGTCCGCCGGGTCGTTGAATCGCAATGCGCTGCATGGTTTCTCCTCGCCGCGGACCATGCCACGGTTGCGCGAAGGTCGCCAGAGTCCTTGCGTGTAGGTGCGCCGGTGCGATTTCGGCGGGATCGTTTCATGACGCAAGTCCTCGCTTTTCAAGTCGCCAAGCAGATCCAGATGCGCGAATTTCGCAAGGCGTTCGCGACGCCGATGCTCGCGGGTGACAGCGCGGAGGCGGTTTATGCCTATGGCGCGCAAGGACATTTTGCCGTTTTTGAATATGGCGCAGTCGCGTTTGCCGAGCTGGACGGTCTGGAGCAGAGCAAGATCCTCGGCTTTCTGGAGCCGTTTTGCCTGGATCCGCTGAGCGAGCGGCTGTCTGAGGTGCTGGACGTTGAGGTGCACACGGGGCAGGCCAAAGTGGGCCACACGTCCGTGACGGTGCCGGATCTCAACCTCGAGACGGTGCGCATCCTGATGACGTACGTCGCGCAGTCCGTGGCGCTGGATTTCTTTGCCGCGCAGGCGCAGAACCTGCTGGCGGAGAGCAAAGTGCTGTCGCTGAACCTGGAGAAGAAAGGCCGGATTGGCCTGACGGGCGACCAACTCGTGCGCTACATCGCCCGGTCGATGAACCTGAAGCACACGATCGTGGGCAGCCTCTACATCCTCGATTCGCCCGACGAGACCTGGGAGAACCAGGAGCTGGACCGGCTGGATCGCGCGCTCAAGCGGACATTTGATATCCAGACACGCTACCGCAGCATCGCCGAGGACATCCAGATGGCGCAGGAGAATCTGGATCTGCTGCGCGAGCTGAGCCAGAACCGCAAGAGTACGCTGCTGGAGTGGATCATCATCCTGCTGATCATGGTCGAGGTGGCGAACATGCTGGTGGAGAAGATTCTGCGCTGATCGCGCGTGTGCACCGCAGCCGCGACAAATCCCCATGCGTTCCGTACACTGCCGGCATGAAGTGGATCGAACTCAGCCCCGGCTTTGCCTGCAACCTTCAGTGTCCCGGCTGCTACTCGTGCAGCGCCGCGGATCGCGACCAGATGGATTGGCCCGAGGTGCTGCGCTGGCTGACCACGGCGCGGCGTCAGGGCGCGCAGCACCTGTGGCTGTCCGGCGGCGAGCCAACCTTGCGCAAGGATTTTCTCGCCACGTTGCGCGCGGCCAAGCATCTGGGCTACCAGCGGATCAAGGTGCAGACCAATGGTTTGCTGTTTTCCTACCCGCAGTTCGCGCAGAAGGCGGTGGACGCGGGGATGACGGAAGTGAACCTGCTGGTCAAGAGCCTGCGGCCGGAACTGCACGACGCGATGATGCAGAAGCCGGGCGCGTTGGCGCTGCTGGAGAAGGCGGTGGATGTTCTGGGCGCGCTGCCGGTGCGCCTGGAGGGGGATTTCCTGTTGACCCAGCGCAACTACAAGGAGCTGCCGGAGCTGGTCACGCACTACGCGGCGCGCGGGTTTCGCCACTTCAACGTGTGGCTGTTTTCGCTGGCGGATCAGGGCGATCAGGACCTGCGCGCGGAAGTACCGCGGCTGAGCGACACCGTGCCGTTCCTGCTTCAAGCGCTGCAGAACGCCGAGGCGCTGGGCGCGACGCTCTGCTCGCTGAACACGCCCCATTGCCTGATTCCGCCGCACGCGTGGCGCATGCAGTTCGACGCGGCGGGCATGGGCCTGCTCGTCGTCAATCCGGGCGGGCACACGTTCATGCTGGAGCAGTCGACGTTTGAGCTGGGTACCTACCCGGACGCGTGCGCGACGTGCGCGGTTCGGACGCTCTGTCACGGTCTGCGCAAGGACTACATCGCGGTGCACGGTGAAGGCGAGTTGCAGCCCGTGCGCGCGGTGGACGCCGCGGGGCATGAAGCGCGCGGGTCGACGCTCGAGATTGGCTAGTTGCAGGCGGACTTGCGGTTGGCGAACCAGCAGCCGCCGTCGCCGCTGCCGTTGCCGCCTGCGTCGATGCCCATGCACGTTTCGGACGCGCCCGAATGGGCACCGACGCGACGAGGGCAGGGTGGTGCCCCGCTGCGGCGATCAGGCCCCGGTGATGCGGTTCGCCGCCAATGCCGCTTGTACCGCGCGCAGAACCGCCGGTATTTCATGGAGCGCGTTGGGCCAGTGGGGCGCGAGGCGCAGGTAGCCGTCGGGCACGGAGATCGCGATGCCGGCTGCGGTCAGCGCTTTGCCAAGCGCCAGCACGTCAAGGTCCGGCGGCGGGAGCAGGGAAAGCGTGCAAGAACGCAGCCCCGGGTCGCGCGCACGCATGCTCGTGAAGCCCAGCGCCACAAGCGGCACCTCCAGCGCGTCGAGAATCGGCTGCACGTGGGTGTAGATCGCGTCGATCCCCAACGTCTCCAGCAGGTCAACCGCGGCGCCCATTCCGGCGAAACTCGCTGTTGAAAGGTTGCCGATTTCCAGGAAATCCGCGCGCTGCCGAATCGGCCGATCGTGCAGCAGGAGCCCCGCGCCGCGAAACAGGAATCCCAGGCCGTCTTCATGGCTGAGCCATCCGGCCATCCGCGGCTGCAGGGCGGCGATCCGCTGCGGCGCAACGTACAGGAATCCCGCGCCTTCCAAGCCGTTGCACCACTTGTGCGCGCCGCACGCCAGGTAGTCGATGCCCAGCCGCTGCACGTCCAACGGCACCGCGCCAAACGCTTGAACGGCGTCCACGACCAGCTCCGCCTCTGCGCCTTGGCACAGCGCGGCGATCGCCTCGAGCGGCATCCGCAGGCCGGTCTGGAACTGCACGGCGCTCACCGCCACCACGCGCACGTGGCCGCCGTTCAGCGCGGTTTCCAGCGCCGCCAGCCACGCGTCGATCGCGTGCGGATCGGGCTGCGGCAGCCAGACGATCTCCAGCTCAAATTGTTTGGCGGCCTGCTGCCACGGCGTCACGTTGGCCGGGAACTCACCCTGGGTCAGCACGACGCGATCGCCGGGCCGCCAATCGAGGCACAGCGCCAGCGCCATCAGCCCCGCGGTCGTCGATTGCACAAGCGCCAGGTCGTCCGCCTCGGCGTGGAGGAGTCGGGCAATCGTCTCCTTGAGGCGCTGGCGCTGGACAATCCACGGCGGAAACGCCCCGACGCCGAGCCGCGCGTAGTCGTCCAGGACCGCCAAAACCGCCTGCCGCACGGGCGTCGACACGGGTGAAACGGCGGCGTGCGCCAGATAGACCTCCGCCTGGAGATCGGGAAACAGCGTGCGGTGGCCGAGTTGCGCGATGGGAAGCTTCTTCATGGCGTGCATTCTCGCAAGCAATCGACCATCGCGCTACACTCTGCGCCCCCGCGTCTGCACGGAGAGCCCAACATGTTTCGCAAGCCTGAGTCCAATCCCGATTTTCCCGCGCTGGAACGCGAAGTTCTGCAATTCTGGCGGACGCATGAGACGTTCAAGAAGCAGGTCGCCCAGGGCGATCAGGGCGATTTCGTGTTCTACGATGGTCCGCCGTTTGCGACCGGCACGCCGCACTACGGCCACCTGCTGGCGGGCACCATCAAGGACATTGTGCCGCGCTATCAGGCGATGCGCGGGTTCCGCGTGGAGCGCCGCTTTGGCTGGGATACGCACGGTTTGCCTGTGGAAATGGAGATCGAGAAGGACCTCGGCCTCAACTCGCCCAGTGAAGTGCGGGCGTACGGGGTAGGGCGCTACAACGAGGCGTGCCGGTCGATCGTGCTCCGATACGTCGATCTGTGGCGCAGTACCGTCGAGCGCATGGGCCGTTGGGTCGATTTTGACAACGACTACAAGACCATGAATCCCGAGTTCATGGAGAGCGTCTGGTGGGTCTTTCGCCAGCTGTGGGAAAAGAAGCTCATCTACCGCGGCCACAAGGTGATGCCGTATTCCTGGCGTTTGGGCACGCCGCTCTCCAACTTTGAAGCCGGGATGGATTACCGCAAGGTGCAGGATCCCGCCGTGACGGTGCGTTTTCCCATCATCGGCCAGCCGGGCACGTCGCTGCTCGCGTGGACGACGACGCCGTGGACGCTGCCGTCCAACATGGGGCTCTGCGTTGGCCCGGAGATCGACTACGTCGTCGCGGTGCGGCCTGATTCGGCCGAGCGGCTCATCCTCGCGCAGGCGCTGGCCGAGAAAGTGCTGGGGCCGCACACGGTCATCGAGGTCAAGAAGGGCAGCGAGCTCGTGGGTCTGCGCTATACGCCGCTCTTTGACTGCTTTGCCGAAGCGGCGGAAGACGGCGCGTTTCGGGTGGTTTCGGACGGCTACGTGTCCGTGGAAGACGGCACCGGCATCGTCCATCAAGCGCCGGCTTTCGGCGAGGACGACCATCGCGTCGCGCAACAGTGGGGCCTGCCGCTTCGCGATGCCGTGGACAATGAGGGCAAGTTTACCGGCGACGTCGCGGGCATCGCCGAAGGCCAGATCGTCGGCCTGTTCGTCAAGGACGCGGACAAGCTGCTCATCGCCGACCTCAAGCTTCGTGGCCTGCTGTTTCATCAGGCGACAATCGACCACGACTATCCGTTCTGCTGGCGATCCGGCACGCCGCTCATCTACAAGGCGATGCCAACGTGGTTTGTGCGCGTGGAGAGCGTCGCGCCGGGTTCCACCGACGAGCCGCTGCGCGTCAAGATGGCGCGCAACAACCAGAAGACGCGGTGGGTGCCGGAGTACGTCGGCCAGAAGCGCTTTGCCAACTGGATCAGCGACGCGCGGGACTGGGCCATCAGCCGCAACCGCTTCTGGGGCACGCCGCTGCCGATCTGGCAGTGCGACGGCTGCGGCGCGTTCGAGTGCGTCGGCAGCATTGCAGAATTGCAAGGCAAGTCCGGTGTGGACGTCCATGACTTGCATAAACACCATGTTGACGGGCTGAAATGGAACTGCGCGGCGTGCGGTGGCACGCTGGAGCGGATTCCGGAAGTGTTGGATTGCTGGTTCGAGTCGGGCGCGATGCCGTACGCCCAGAACCACTACCCGTTTGAAAACAAGGAGATGGTCGAGGCCAATCTGCCCGCGGCGTTCATCGCGGAAGGCCTCGATCAGACGCGCGGCTGGTTCTACACGCTGCTGGTGCTGTCGACGGCGCTGTTTGACCGACCGGCGTTCCAGAACGTCATCGTCAACGGCCTGATCCTCGCGGAAGACGGCCAGAAGATGTCCAAGCGCCTCAAGAACTACCCGGATCCCAACGCGATCCTGGAAAGCTACGGCGCGGACGCCCTGCGCGCGTACCTCGTGACGTCGCCCGCGGTGCGCGCGGAGCCGATGCGTTTTGCTGAAGCGGGCGTGCGCGAAGTCGTGCGGTCCGTGGTGCTGCCGCTGTGGAACGCCTACAGCTTCTTTGCGACGTACGCGGTGGCCGATGGCTGGGCGCCGCCGGAGCAGGCGTCGCCGGTGGCGGACCGCGCGCTGTTGGATCGCTGGGTCTTGTCCCGCCTCAACACCGTGATCGGCTCCGTGAACGGCAAAATGCAGCAGTACCGGCTGTACGAGGTCATCCCGGAAGTGCTTGAGCTGATCGACGACTTGACCAACTGGTACATTCGCCGCAGCCGCCGGCGCTTCTGGAAGAGCGAGAACGATCGCGACAAGCAGCACGCTTTTGAGACGCTGTATGAAGTGCTGACGACGTTCGCGCGCGTGCTTGCGCCGATCCTGCCGTTCCTCGCCGAGACGCTGTATCAGCGGCTGGAAGGCTGGCAGACGACGAGCCGCGGCAGCGTGCATCTGGAGCGTTTTCCGGACGCAGATGCGACGATTGCCGATTCCGCGCTGGAAGCGCAGATGGCCGTTGCGCGGCAGGTCGTGCCGTTGGCGCGCAACCTGCGGGAGCAGCACAAGCTACGCGTGCGTCAGCCGTTGCCGCTCCTGACGATTCTGCAGCCGCCGGGCGCGGCGGACTGGCCGGAGCTGGTGCGGGACGTCCTGGATGGCATCATCCGCGACGAACTCAACGTCAAGGCGGTGGCTTGGACGAGCGAACACGCGACGCTCGTGACCTTCTCAGCCAAGCCGAATTTCAAGGTGCTCGGCCAGCGCTTGGGCGCGCGCATGAAGGAAGTGGCAGCGGCGGCGTCAGCGTTGACGCCGGAACAGACGGCCACGCTGCGGGACGGCGGCACACTGACGCTGGCGGGCGAGGCGCTGAACCAGGGCGATTTCTTGTTCACGAGCCAGCCGCGTCCCGGCGCGATCGTCGCGACGGAGGGCACCATCACGGTGGCGCTCGACACGGCCATCAGCGACGAATTGCGGATGGAAGGCCTCGCGCGCGAAGTCGTGTCCAAGGTGCAGAACGCCCGCAAGGACGCCGGGCTGGAAGTCGAGGACCGGATCGCGCTGGGCCTGTGGGGGGGCGAGAGCCTGCGCGCGGCGGTCGAGGCGAATCGCGCGTACATCACGGCGGAGACGCTGACCACGGCGCTCTACTGGCTGGACGCGCCCGGCGATTTGCCGGTGACGGACGTCGTCGGCGAGCCGTTGGCGTTGCTTGTCCGCAAGGCCTGATCCGTCTACGCTGACCGTGCGAACGTGTGGCGGGGACAACAGGATGACCGAGGAAGAGCGCACTGTGTCCGTCCAGCAAGTCGCAACGCGCGTCGGCTGGGGCGTGCTCGCGGCGTATCTGGTCATCGCGTTTGGCGTGCATCACGCGTTTCCGTTCTACATCTTTGACATGTACAGCATGCCGGCCGCGCAGAGCGTTGCGCCGCTCGCCGTGCGCGACGCCCGCGGCGAAGTCAGCGAGATCCGCACGCACGAGGGCTGGCGCTGCGCCACGCCGCCGCTGCCTTCCTTCGCCGAGACCACCGCCAAATGCGGCGAGATCCAGGCGGTCGAGGCGCGCGACAAGGACGACCTCAACTGGATCGCTTGGCATTCCGGCAAGGGCGGCGAGGCAGTGGAAATCATCCGCCGCATCTGGAGCATCCGTGACGGTGCGGCAGTCTCCCGCGACTGCGCGATTGCGCGTTGCGAAGTGACGCGATGAGCCAAACGCATCCGAACGATGGCTGGAGCAGCCCCGCGTCCCGCCGCCTCGTGCGCGCCGTGCTTGCGTTCGTGGCGGCCGACGGCGCCCTCGATCTCGTCCGCAACGACCTCGCCGTCGAGGCAGGCGCGAAGCCCGCGCCGCATCCGCTCTGGCTGCTGGAGCTGCTGCGCACCCATCGGCCGATTCTGCTTGTGCTGTTCCTGCTCTCCGCGTTCGGCTTGTGGCGTTTTGCCCGCCGCGGCGACCTCCTCGCGGGCGCCTTGGCCTGCCTCGGCATCGGCCTGTGCTATGAAACGCACACCGCCATCTACGGGTCGATCCAGGCTGAAATCCTCACCGGCGGCGCGTGCCTCTTCGGTTGGCTTGTCGGCGCGCGGGTCATGCGGTCCGCGCGGCGCGTCCGCGACGTCGTCGCTGAAGACATCGGCGGATTCTACGGCGCGCTCGGGGTCTTCTCCGCCGTATACGTCGCCGCCGGCCTTTCCAAAATCCTGCGCACCGGCTTTGAGTGGGCCGACGGCGGCATGGTCCGCTACATCCTGATGGCCTACCTCCCGGCGGAGAGCAGCCCGCCCGCTCGCCTCATCGCGTTTCTCCTCGCCCACGGCAGCATCACGACCTTCCTTGGCGTCTTCACCCTTGTGTTTGAACTGGGCGCCATCGCCGCGCTGTTTGGGCCGCGTTGGCGGGCGCTCGTCTGCTTCTGCGTCCTTGGCTTCCACGTCAGCCTGCGGGTCCTGTTTGGGATGTCGTCCCTGGCCGTACTCGTCCTGCCGCTGGCGTTTGCCCTGCCGTGGCCGCGCCTTGCCCGCCGCTGGCAGGAGCCCGAGGCGACGCTGGCCGTGACGCGTGCGGGGCTGCGCGTGAGCATGCTGCAGTTCGCCGCGATCGGGCTGCTGCTCGCCGCCTTGGCGTGGCTGACGCCGGTGCGTTTCTGGCTGGCGATCCGTCCGGATCAGATTCTGCGGCCCTGGGACGCGGTCGGCTCGGTGGCTGCCCCGTCTCCGCCCGGTCGTGTGCAGGTGGAGAGCGGTGCCTGGCGCTCGCCGAATCCGGACGAGACTGCGCGCCTGGGGGCCATCCAGCCTGGCATGACGCTGGGCGGCTGGCGCGTGGACAAGCTGGGTGTGCCCGGGGATTCGCGGAATCTGTCGCTCGCGATCAGCAAGGGCGCAGCGACCGCGCGCCTGGAGCTGGCGCCGTCAGCGGCCGACCAACCGCGGGCGTTCCGCACCGTCGGCGATCGCAACCTCTACATCACCCATGCAACCGGCAAAGAGGACCCGGCCGCGGCCGCAAACGCGCTTGCCGAGGCGTTGGCGCCGGCCAAGCCGTGAACAGGTTGGCGTGAGCCTGCGCTACTCTTGAACAGACTGTCTCAGGAGTTGAACAGGTCAGTTGCCCATGCGGCCAGCCCGTCCAGGCTGACGGGCGAGACGATCGTGTCGTAGTTCGCCGGCGCTCCACGTCCACCCGCGACGATTGTGACGTCGTCGCCCAGCGCGAGGCGCAGTTCGTACAGTTGCCGCCGCACCGTGGGCGGTTCGATCGCCCGCGAAATGCTGACGACGACAGCGACGGCGCCCGCCATCCGCACGGCTTGCGCGGTGTCCTGCGGCGGCATGTTGGCGCCGAGAAAGAGCACCCGCAGCCCCGCGAGCGCGACCGTCGCCGCGGCCATGTGCAGCCCCAGTTGATGGTGTTCTCCCGGCATCGTCGCGCAGAGCACGAGAGGGCCGGTGTTCTCCGCCGCGATCGGTCCCCACACGCGCACCATGAATTCGCGGAACCGCTCCGCGGCAAAGTGCTCGTTGGCGACCGTCAAGCGGCCCGCCGCCCACTCCTGGCCCAGCGCTTCCAGAAACGGGCCGCAGCGTTCGTTGAGGAAACGCATTGTGCCCATCAGCCCGTGATCGCGGCGGAAAAGCTGGTCGAGCGCGTCGCTGTCGAGCGTTGCCACAAGATGCAACCAGCGATTCAGCCAATGCTGCGCCGGGGGCGCCTCGTACGACTCATTCGCCTGCGACCGCGCGCCGGCCAGCACAGGCGCAGGCGCCGCTTCGCCGGTCGACGTGACGAGTTGGACCGCGCGCGACACCTGCATGCCGTCGGCCATCGCGCGCTTGAGCGCGAGCAGCCGATCGACGGTGTCCGGTGAGTAGAGCCGCTGGCCGCCGGACGTGCGCTGCGGCGCCGGAAAGTGATAGCGCCGCTCCCACGTCCGCAGGGTATCGATAGGAATTCCGCACGCTTCTGACACAGTTCCGATGCTCAACAGCTTCACGACGCTTTCCCTGTCCACCAACCCGCTGACAAGTTGAACAGGTTTCCGGACAGTTTGCAAAGCCGGTAGTACGTGCTTCATGCCGGCAGCCCCCAGCCCGCGCATTCGCGCAGGGCATGACGGGTGCGGTGCAGGCGTGCCTTCACGGCCAAGGTGGAAAGGCCCGTCGACGCGGCCATTTCATCGGTCGAAGCGCCGTCGATCGTCGCCTGCATGAGGATCGCCCGATTGAGCGGGTCAAGCTGTTCAACCGCGCTGGAGACGCGGTCAACCGCGGCGCGCTGGTCCAGCACGTCGTCAATCCGCGGAGCCGCGTCGTCGCCCATGGCAAATTCGAGCGCTTCGTCCGTCATCAACAACGGCGCGCGTTTGCGTTTGCGCAACAGCATCTTGGCGCTGTTTTGGGTCACGCGAAAGAGCCAACTCGAGAACATCGAGTCGCCGCGGAACGTGTCCGCCTTGCGCACGACCGTCCATACGACGTCCTGCAGCACGTCTTCAGCGTCCCACTCGTTCTGCACGAGTCGCAGCGCAACCGCGAGAATGCGCGGGCGAAACTGTTGGTAAAAGTAGCGAATCGCCTGCGGGTCTCCGCTCACCAGGCCGTTCATGATTGCTTGCTCGGTCATCCTGTCCTCCGTGGGTCACGGTGAACAGGTTATGCATGTCATGAACAGGTTGCAAGGGGAAAATGAACAGGTACTCAAAAAAAGTTGAACAGCTTTGCTCAGCGTTCCAGCGAGAGCGGCGACACGCTCATCTGCAGGACGGTCTCCTGATCGCGGAACAGCACCAGGCAAGCGCCGTCATTGACGACCGATTCCACGACGCCCAGGCCGTGGGCTTTGTGCAAAACGACGTCGCCGGGCTTGTAAGTGCGCGTCAACAGGTACGGTTTGCCGTCGCGCGAACTCAGCTTGGCGGTCAGTTCCTGCCAACGCGTCTGGCGCACAGGGTCGGGCGCGGGCGCAACCGTGTTCGGCAGCGCGGATCCGGCGGCATCCTGCTCGGGCGGGAGGCCCATCGGCTTGCCGGTCAGCTTGGACAGCTCGCGCAGCGGCCCAGCCAGATCGCCACCGCGCGCCGGGCGTTTGGAGATCACCTCGGGCGGCATCGACATCCGGGGGCGATCGCGCTGCAACTTCCCGAGCTTCTTCATCTGCTTGGCGCGCACCTCTTCAGCCGACACTTCCGCCTTCCACGTCACGGTGTTGCGGCAAGTACGGCAGGTCGCGGTGAAGATGGTGCGGCCATCCGTCGCGGCGACCGCTTGATACGTGTTCAGACGACAGCGCTGGCAGTAGCCCTCTGTCTCGTCTCCGACCTTTAGCATGCTCAAGCCTTGGCTCTTGCGCAGCGGCCAGCGGGACTGTCCCGTCAGCACTGCGACGATTTTGTTTTTTCTGGCCGTCGCCCGTGGGGAACCTGAGTATTGTCAGGCTGCTACACTCGCCCTGTGGCTGGCAACCGCATGCTGTCTGGCGGTTGCGGGCTCCGTCGGCGGTCGACTGGACGTGACCGCCGGACATCACTTGCGATAGACTCGCGCTATGGCAGGCACTCCGCAAGACCCCTTCGCAAACGATCATGCAACGGCAGACGCCGATCCCGTGTCCGCAGCCGCCGTTGCGGCCGATGGAACGCGCGCGGCCGATGTTGGCAATGCGGGGCAACCCGCTTATTCAATGGAGGATTCTGGCCTGCCTGAGCATCCCGGCTTTGATCTGGCTGATCCGGACGCGCGCGGCGGTAGCGATATCGGCTTTGGCGACGATTCCTATGCCGAAACGGTGAGTCTGAGGGCGGATCCGACCGTTTCCCATTGGCGTGGGCGGACTTCCGCGGGCAGGGCGCCTGCGATCGCTTCTGCCGATCCGGCGCGGGGCAGTGGCCAGCCGGCGGTTTCCGCTGCCGATCTTCTGACGGAGCGCGCGCTGCTGGCGAGCTGCATCGTCGATCACGAGGCGTTGCCGCTGGCGCAGGCGGAGGTCAAGCCCGAAGACTTTTACGATCAGCGCCACGTCTGGATCTTTCAGGCCATGCTCGCGCTCGTCGATCGCCACCAGCCGATCGACGCCGTATCGGTCTACACCGACCTGCTGCGGCAGAAGCACGGCGATCAGGTTGGCCTCGCGTACCTGCTGGAATTGACTGAGGCGGTCGGCGCGACGATGGCGGTGGAGCACCACGCCCGGCGGATTGCCCGGCTGTCGGCGGTGCGGCGGATCCTGCGCGCGAGTCAGCAGATCCAGAATGATTTTCAGCTGGGCGACGATCCCGATGAGTTCATCCAGCGCGCGGAGACGAACGTCGCCGAGGCGTTGAAGAACTCCGTGCGGTCGGCGGCGCTGGGCTTGAATGAGATCGTGCCGGTCGTGTTCCAGCAGATCCTCGACGCCAAGAAGCGCGGCCGCGAGATTCTGGGCATTCCGACCGGGTTTCGCGATCTGGATCTGCTGACCCAAGGCATGCACCCGACCAACCTCATCGTGCTCGCGGCGCGGCCGGCGATGGGCAAGACGGCGCTGGCGCTGAATATCGCCCTGGACGTGGCGCTGCGCGAGCGGCGGGAGCCGGATGCCCGCGGCAACATGCACCACGGCGTGCTTGTGTTCTCGATGGAAATGGGCCGCGAGGAGCTGGTGCAGCGCTTGCTGTCGGCGCGCGCGCGGATTGAGCTGACGTCGCTGCGCAAGGGCGTGCTGAGCGCCGACGACGAAGTGTCACTGCGCGATGCCGCCGACGAGCTGTCCAACGCGCGGTTCCTGATCGACGACACGCCGGGGCTGAGCTCGCATGACCTGCGGGCGCGCGCCAAGCTGGCGCAGATGCAGGGGCCGCTGGACCTCATCGTTGTCGATTACCTGCAGTTGGCCAAGGGCACCAATCCGCGGCAGAGCCGTGAACAGGAAATCGGCGAAATTTCCCGATCGCTCAAGGGCTTGGCCAAGGAGCTGCACTGCACGGTGCTGGCGCTGGCGCAGCTCAATCGCGGCGTGGAGCAGCGGCCCAACAAGCGGCCGATGATGTCCGACTTGCGCGAATCGGGCGCCATCGAGCAGGACGCCGACCTGATCGCGTTCATCTACCGCGAGTTCGTGTACACCAAGGATCCGGCGGTCGAGCACATGGCGGAGCTCATCATCGCCAAGCAGCGCGCGGGGTCGATCGGCGATTGCATGCTGCACTTTGAAGGTCGCCTGACGCGGTTTTCCACGATGGACCAGCGGATCAGCGACGAGTACCTGGGCAAACGCCGACTCGACGACTAGGCCACGTCATTCACTGCAGGGTGGCCGATGCACCACTTGCTCGCGCTGTTTCTCGCCTTGCTGGCAACGCCATCGCCGTCGATGTGCACGTACGACACGTGGACTTGGAGCGTCGTCGCGCGCCGCGCGGTGGCGCATCGGCACGTCAGCAAGCCGTACGCGCAGGTGACGCCGGGGGAGAAGGCGCCGGACTGGTCCGTCACCGGCTGCACGCTCTGCCGCGAGGATCAGGCGCGAGTGGCGGTCTCGGGGATGCCGCCCGTCCTCGTCTGCCGCGCCTTCGCGCCACGCATCGAGGAAGCGCTCCACGCGGCGGCCAAAGCGGGCGCACGGATTGAGACCCTCGTCGGCTATCGCGTCGGGCGGTCGGGCGGACCGGTCGTCCGTGGCAAGCGCACGCAATTTGGCTGGCACGCTTTTGGCGAGGCGCTCGACATCAACCCAAACGCCAATGGCCTGTACCACCATTGCCAGCGGAACACGCCCGCGCCCCGGACGGAAATGGAGCTGGGCACCTGTCGGCGACGCTTGGGCGGTTTCTGGCGCCCCGGGAGTCTCCCGGCGGTGAGCCTGACGCCCGATGGTGCCATCGTCGCGGCGTTTCGGCGCGTGCTGGGCTGGCATTGGGGCGGCGAGCGTACCGACACAATGAAGGACCTGATGCACGTGTCGCCGGACGGGTACTGAGCGCTTGGACCGGCCACTGGCGTCCCGCATTTCCGCACCTACCATGGACGCGTTCGCGGCGCGGCGCGCCACGGCTTGGTGGTCGAGCCGCGGTCGCCGCTTCACGTCAAATGAGGTTCCCCGTGACCGAACACAACGCAGAAGCTCAATGCTGCCCGCCCTTCAACCCCGAGCCGTGGCGGGATCGCGAGATTGTCTGGGACGGCAAGCGATTCGTGCAGGATCGGGTGCGCAGCATCCTGCACATGCCGTTGAACTTCGGCGCGGTGATGACGCGCAACATGAAACGGATCGAGGCATCCGGCGCCAAGCTGGCCGACGGCATCGTACTCGCGGACGAGAACTCGGCTTGGGGAGCGGACGTGTTCATTGAAGTGGCCAAGGCGGTTCCCGGCGCGCGCATGGCGACGCTCTCCGGCACTTTCCTCTCCAAGGTCTTTGAGGGACCGTACGGGAAGATCGGCGGCTGGGTGAAGGAGACGTTGGCCGATGCGGCGGCCAAGGGCAAGAAGGTCCAGCAGGTCTATTTCTACTACCCGACCTGCCCCAAGTGCGCGCGCAAGTACGGCAAGAACCACGTGGTCATTCTGGCGCGCATTTGAGCGGACATCGCCGGCAGGCTGGCCATGCGCCGCGCGCGCGTCCCCGGCGGGCTTGACGCGTCCAGACGCCCCTCGCACACTGCCGGGCCGTCGCGGGCTGCTGGCCGTGCCGGTCCTCCACCGATCAACCCAATCGCAGGCAGTCATGGCCCGAGCCCATTCCCGGCGTGCAACGCATCTGGCCGCCGCTTTGCTCGTTGCCGGCGCTGTTGCATGCGCATCCACCGCGCCGGCCGTCCCCGTGGGCGCTGCGGACGCCGCGGTCATCCTCGTCCCCACTTCATCCGCGCCGCTTGGACCGTGTGCCGCCGAGCTTGCCGCGACCTACTGCAGTGCCGCCGACGCGCTGGCCGCGCGCGCAGCATGCATCGCCCGCCTGTCGGCCGCGGATCGGGCCACCTGTGACGCCGCGCTTGGCTGCTTGACGCTCTACAGCCCGGCGCTCGCCGGTCCGTGCGTCGCTGGACCGACCTACAGCAGCGCCAGTGCGTGCACCTCACCGGTTGGCGACACGTGCAGCTTCTACCGGGGCTGCCTGGAAGTCGCCGATCCGTGCGGCGCGGAGGGCTACGCGCTCGCGTTTGGCGAGCCGCTCTGCTACGTCTTCTTGCAGCATCGCGCCGATTTCTCGCCCGCCGGCCAACACTGGCTCCAGAGCGTCCGCGCCTGCCTGCAACGCGAACTCGCGGTGCAACTCGCGCAACCGGCTACGTCGTGCGACGCGCTGTCCGCCCAAGCGTATGCGTCCCACACGACGTGCTACACGGCGCCGGATGATTCCTTCTGCGCGCTGGCGACGGGCGACGTGGCGGCCTTGGTGGCGATTGTCGCGCCGTACCTGGGCAATCCGCAGGTCGCCGCGCAGGTGGGCAAGGTTGCAGGGATTTGCAGCGGGAACGGACCTTGAGCGTGGCCGCGTAGCCGCGTTCAGGCCTTGCGAATGCGCGCATCCACGGCCGCGACGCCTTGACCGGGCGCCAGGGCCAGCAGCGGATTCAAGTCGACCTCCGCGATCTGCGGAACCTCCGCGCCCAGCCGCGCCAGCCGCTGCAGGGCATCGCGCAACGCCAGCCGATCCGCCGCCGGGGCGCCGCGCCAGCCATCCAGGATCTTCACGCCGCGGATCGACTCGATCAACGCTGCGGCATCGACGTCATCCAGCGGCGCGACGCGAAACGCCACATCGCGCCACACTTCCACCGCGACGCCACCCAAGCCAAAAGCCACGAGCGGTCCAAACACAGGGTCGGTCGTCAACCCGGCGAAGCACTCGATGCCTTTCGGCGCCATCTGCTGCAAGTGCCAGCCTTCGACCTTGTCGAGCAGCCCATGCTCCGCCAGTTGCGCGCGCATCGTCGCGAGCGCGTCCCGCACCGCCTCGCCGTCCGCCAGCCCCAGCGCCACGCCGCCCACGTCCGTCTTGTGCAGGATGGCCGCGCTTTGGACCTTGAGCGCCACGGGCATGCCCAGCTTCTGTGCCGCCGCCGCCAGTTCGTCGGGCGTCGCGTCGCGCCCCGGCACGACCGTCTCTGGCAGCACGTGAATGCCGATCGCCTGCAGCACCTGCCGCACTTGCGCCGGTTTGAGCCACTCGCCTGCCGGCACGTGCGCCAGCACGTCGCGCACCGCATCGAGTTGATGGTTGGCCAGCGCGAACGGCACGCCGTTGGGCCGCCGCAGCCAGTCGCCGTACCGCGCCGCCCGCGACAGCGCGATCGCCGCCGACTCCGGAAATGCGTAGGACGGCAAATGGCCTTCGCGCAAGGAGGACAGCGCTTCCGTCATCCCGTGCTTGCCCAGAAAGCAGGTCACGACCGGCTTCTCCGCGCCCTGGGCGCCCAGGCGAATCGCCGCGGCCACGTCCGCAGCGTCCGTGACGATCGGCGGCACGAAGATCGCCAGGACCGCGTCAAAAGCCGGATCGGCGCACAGCAGTTGCACCGCGTTGCGATACCCTTCCGCGCTGGCGCTGGCAATCATGTCGACCGGGTTGCGCACGGAGGCTTCTGGCGGCAGGAACGCCCGGAGCGCCGCTTCCGTGTGAGCGGAGAGAGGCGGCAAGTTCAGGCCCTGGGCCACGCACGCGTCGGTCGCCATGATGCCAGGACCCCCGGCGTTGGTGACAATCGCCACGCGCCGACCGCGCGGCACCGGCTGGTTGGCCAACAGCATCGCCAGGTCAAACAACTCCTCCAGCGTATCGGCGCGCAGGACGCCCGATTGGCCCAGCAGCGCGTCCGCCGCCACGTCCAGGCCCGCCAGCGCGCCCGTGTGTGACGACGCGGCATGCGCACCCGCCTCGCTGCGACCGGACTTCACCATCAGGATCGGCTTCTGCCGGGTCACCCGTCGCGCGACCTCGTGGAAGTGCTTCGCGTCGCCGAAGGACTCCAGGTAGAGCAGGATGACGCGGGTCTTGGCGTCCGTCGCCCAATACTCCAGCAGGTCATTGCCCGAGACGTCCGCCTTGTTGCCCATGCTGACAAAGTGCCGCACGCCCAAGCCCAGCTCCCGCGCGTGTTCCAAAATGGCCTGACCCAGCGCGCCCGACTGACTGGCAATCGACACGCCGCCGTACGCTGGCCACGCGGGGGAGAACGTCGCGTTCAGGCAGACTTCCGGATCGCGGTTTTGGACGCCGAGGCAGTTCGGTCCGACCATCCGCATGTCGTAGTGGTTGACCAGCCGCACCAGCTCGTCCTGCATGGCCTTGCCCGCAGCGCCCAGTTCGCCAAAACCCGCGGTGATCACGACGAGTCCGCGCACGCCCTTGCGCCCGCACGCTTCCACCTCAGCCAGCACGTTGGCCGCTGGCACGGCGAGCACCGCGAGGTCGATGTCATCGGGCACCGCCTCAATCGACGGCCAGGCGCGCACGCCTTGCACCGCGTGGACCGCCGGGTTGACCGGATAGATCGCGCCGGCAAAACCCCGCGCCAGCAGGTTGTGCAGCAGTTCCCCGCCAATGGTGCCGCGCCGCCGTGAGGCACCGATAACGGCGACCGTGCGCGGGGCGAGGATGGAATCGAGGGTCGCGGCGGCCATGGCGTGCTCCGGGGCAGTCCTTGGCCCGTGGTCTTGCGATTGTGACGCAAAACGACGCGATGCGTTATCTCCTGCGCGGCCGTTTCGTCACGCGTTCGTCGCGCTTGCTGTGGACGCCGCGCGACCGAGCGTTTGGGAAGCCTTGGCGATTCCGGCGCTGGCGCGCGTTTGCCGATTCCCTGGCTCCATCACGGAAGTGTCACGGCGCGCGGTGATTGCGCCTGCTGGCGACGTTTCGTCCGGCGTCGTCGTTGTCCGTGTCCGTCGCGCGGCCGATTCGCCGTGGAAGAATGCGGTCGGGACAACGCAAATCGGGCCTCAGACGCCGTTCCAGCCCGCAATCACGCGCGCTGACGCTCCATTGACACGCCGCCGCCACGACTCCAAGCTGATTCCAGCCTGGGGGAGGGAATATGAAAACGAGCCTGTTGACTGTTCGGATCACTGTGTTGTTGCTGGTGGCGCTGAGCGCCTGTGGAACGGCCGCGGGTGGCGACGATGCGTCTGTTGTCGAGGATTTGGCGCAGGGGGATGTGGAACCGACGGATCTCGGCGCGCACGACGTCGCTGTGGCCACGGAGGGACTGCAGCAGGATACGGTCGTGCAGGACACCGACGTGGCCAAGGACGCCGGCGGGTGCGAAGCGGCGGTTGACTGCCCGCAGGCCAACACGCCCTGTCAGGCCGCGACGTGCACAAACGGCGCCTGCGGCATCGCGCTGCTCGCCAACGAGGTCACCTGCACCGACGGCGACAGCTGCACGACAAACGACGCGTGCAAGGAAGGCCAATGTCTGGGCGCCGTGCTTCTCTGCGACGACGGCAACCCGTGCACCGCGGACGCGTGCGTGCAGGCCAGCGGCTGCGTCAATATGCAGGGCAGCGCGCCGTGCTCGGACGGCAGCGTGTGCACCGTGGGCGACGTATGCAACGCGGGCGACTGCATCCCCGGCAGCGTGCAGCCGTGTGACGACGGCAACCCGTGCACGCTGGACGATTGCGACGCCGTCACCGGCTGCACGCACAAAGCTGCCACCGCGGCGTGCTCGGACGACAACGTTTGCACGGTCGACGACGCCTGCCAGAACGGCGCGTGCAAGCCCGGCGCGGCCAAGAACTGCGCCGACGGCAACGCGTGCACGGACGACGTCTGCGATCCGCTTGTCGGCTGCCAGAAGGTCGACAACGCCGCGAGCTGCAGCGACGGCAGCGTGTGCACCGGCGGCGACGTGTGCGCCGCTGGCAGCTGCGTGGCGGGTCCGGCCATTGCGTGCAACGACGGCAACGCCTGCACGGATGACGCGTGCGACGTCGTCGCGGGCTGCAGCTTCACGCCCAACGCGCTGCCGTGCGACGACCAGAACGGCTGCACCCAGGGCGATGCGTGCAGCGGCGGCCTGTGCAAGCCCGGCGCGACGTGCGACAGCAACGCCCAATGCGCGCCCGGGGCCTTGGCCACGCAGTGCATCTGCAACACGGGCTACGCGGGCACCGGCTTCACCTGCAGCGACGTCGACGAGTGCGCGACAAACCCTTGCGCGCCGCACATGGACTGCGGGAATTCCATCGGCAGCTACACCTGCACGTGCGCCGGGACGTTCGCCGACTGCGATGGTGCGCCGGCAAACGGCTGTGAAATCGACACGTCCGACGACCCCACGCATTGCGGCAGCTGCGGGTCAGCCTGCTCCACCACTGGCGTCGCATCGACGACCTGCACCGCCGGCGTCTGCACGAGCCCTTGCAACACGGGCTGGAATGACTGCAACGGCGATAAGCGCAGTGACGGCTGTGAAGTCGCCACCGCCGCCGATCCCGACAACTGCGGCGGATGCGGGGCGAGCTGCGCACCCATCGCCAACGGCACGCGCGCCTGTTCGTCCGGGATCTGCAAGGTCGGTTCCTGCAGCAACGGCTTTGTCGACTGCAACATGTCCGCGGCCGATGGCTGCGAGGTCGACATCAGCCAGGACATCCAGAACTGCGGCTCCTGCGGGACGATGTGCATCAGCGCGCCCGCTGGCGGAATTTCCGTTTGCTCCGCGTTCACGTGCGAAATCGTCTGCAACCAGGGAAAGCAGCTGTGCGCCGGCGCCTGCGTTGATTTCAAGACGGATATCGCCCACTGCGGCAACTGCGAGACGGCGTGCCCCCTGCCACCCAACGGCAGCGCGGTCTGCTCGGCTGGCACGTGCGGCCTCGGCCTGTGCGCAAGCGGCTATCTGGACTGCGACGGCAATAGCGGCAACGGCTGCGAGACGAGCACCCAGAGCGACCCCAGCCACTGCGGATCGTGCTCCAAGGTCTGCCCGACCGTCACCAACGGGTCCGCGGCGTGCAGCAGCGGAACGTGCGGCTTCCTCTGCCAAACCGGATATTCCGATTGCGACAAGAACGGCGCCAACGGCTGCGAAATCAACTCCGCGTCCGACCCGCAAAACTGCTCCGCCTGCGGGCAGGTGTGCCCGGCCTTCGCCAATGGCAAACCGGCTTGTTCCAGCGGCGCGTGCAGCCTGGGGTCCTGCAACCTGGGCTTTGCGAACTGCGACAACTACAGCCCCAACGGCTGCGAAGTGAACACGAGCAACTCGACTGCGAATTGCGGCCAGTGCGGCAAGGTGTGCGCTGTCCCGGCCAATGGCACGGCCGTGTGCAGCAACAGCACCTGCGGTACAATCTGCGCGGTTGGCTTTGCCGACTGCAACGGCCAAGTCGGCGACGGCTGCGAAGTCAACAAGCAGACCGACAGCAACAACTGCGGCAACTGCGGCAACAAGTGCGCCGCGGGCAAGAACTGCACCTCCGGCGTGTGCATCTGATTGCGCCGCGGGCAAGACGCCCCCGATTCACACCAACCGATGCCGCGTCTCCACAAACGCGTACGGTCCCGGCGCGAGCTGGATGACGGTATGCAGCGGAATCTCCATCCGCAGCACGTCCTCCGGCGCCTTGTCCATGAAATACGCGTACAGCGCCCGCAGCACCGCCTGGTGGGCAATCACCATCAACGGCAGCCGTTGGCGCTCCAGCTCGATAATCACCGGCTCCAGCCGGGCAATCACGTCCTGATAGCTCTCACCGCGCGGGTACCGGTAGCGCAGTTTGTCGCGTTGCCGCGCCGCATATTCCTGCGGCATCTTCGCGGCGATTTCCGCGTACGTCATGCCGTCGCAAATGCCGGCGTCAATCTCATCCAGCGCGCGCCACGGCGTGGACGCGACAGGCAGCGGCGCCGCGGTCTGCATCGTGCGCTGGAGCGTGCTGGTAAACACCTCCGGCATCGGCTCCAGCTTCGCGACGAACGCCGCGAGCGCCTGCGCGTACTGCGTGCCCGCGGGCGAGAGCGGCGCGTCCCCGCCAATGCGACCTTCCTCGTTCAGCGTCGATTCGCCGTGGCGCGTCAGGTAGATCGGCCGGCGCACGACGTGGAGGTTCAACAGGTAAAACAGCAGCTTCGCCGGTAAATAGCCATCCAGCCGATGCACGACGACGACGCGACCGACGTCGATCAGCTTGATGTAGCTCGCCCCCTCCGCGTCCGCCTCCGCCAGCGGCTCGTAGCGGCTCTGGTAGTGGGCGATGCGCGCGCGGAAATCCGCGACCGCCTCCTCCGGATCCATGCCGGCGTAGTCCGGCGACGTGAGCTTGGTCTCGCGGATATTCGCCTCGATGATGGCCGGATCCTCGCACGCCGACTCGATGAACACGACCTGCAGCCCCGCCGCCACGCAGCGCGCACGCACGGTGGCGCGGCGCTTCTGCGTGCTGTTTGTCGCGTCGTAGATCGCCACCTCGCCGCCGGCATCCATCCACGCGAGCAGGTCGCCCAGCGCGGCTTCCGCCATTTCACTGCGCGCGCGATTGCCTTCCGCGTTCCCCGGGTCAAAGAAATCGTGGCGGTGATTGGCGCCCAGCAGCGCGCGGCGGTAGTCGCCGATGTTGAACACGCGCGCCCGGTAGCCCAGCCACGACAGGAACCGCGCCACTTTGCGGGCGATGTACGTCTTGCCGCGGGCCGGCAGGCCCACCATCACAATCACCAGCCGCGTTGAATGCGGGCTATTGGGTCCCATCGTCATCCTTCAAGGTGCGTCTGAAGCCAGCGCGGCAAAATCCATTGTCTGCCAGTGCTGCCACAGGTCGCGGAATTGTTTGGCATCGCCCGCGCGGTACGCCGCGTCGAGCTTCAGGGCGCGCGCTTGCAGCGTCGTCAGCAGCGCGTCATGGGCGCTGAGCGTGCGGGCGCGCGTGAGTTCGTCCTGCGCCACCGTCAACCAGCCACGCCGCAGCGCGTGGGCTGCCTGCAGCGCGTGTTGCCAGAGCAGCACGGCGCGCGTCGGACCGTCCAGCAGCCCGCTTGGCCCCATCGCGGCGGCCAGTTCCGGCCACATCGTCTGATGCTTCTGGAGGATCGCCGCCACGTCGTAGTCAATCCCGCGCTCCGCCTGCGGCAGGAGACGCTGCGCCACGCCGGCAAAACCGTACACGCCCGGCGGAATGCGCAGGTCCGGGTCCTGCTCTGCCCACACCGGCTGCTGTTCCACGCGCGCCAGCAGGTTGCCCACGGGCGCGCGCCCCAGCGCGTGCGCGGCCTTGGCCAGATCCGCGTACTGCGGATAGCGCGCGGCAAACCACGCTTGCCACGCCGCGCCATGGTCCGTGTCCCCGGTGCGGAACGACAGATGCGGCGCCGCGATGTCCGGGCGGCGACCTTCCGCGATGCGAAACGCCTGTTCGTTGAAGCCCAGCCCGTAATAGTTGGACAGGTACAGCGCGCCAGGCGGCGCCTGATTGCGCAGTTGTGCGTCGACCGCATCCGCCGCGCGCAGCCCCGCGAGATTGGTCGCCGGTTGCTCCAGCAGCGTGGACAGTTGCCCCACCGCGAGCACGAGTCCCAGCACCAGCGTCACCTGCGCCAGCCGCAGCCGCCGCGCCTCCGGCCACGCGCTCAGGAGCCCGCGCCGCCCCGCCACAAACGCGCCCAACTGCCCCGCGCCGATCGCCAGCACCGCGGGCGCCATCAGCACGTAGCCGTGGTCATCGGGATTGCGCGTGTCGATTTGCAGCACGGCCTTTGTCGCCAGCCCGCCCAGCAGCGCCAGCCACAGCGTCACCTGCAGCCGATCGCGCCACAGCACCGCCAACGCCAGCCCCAGCGCCCCCAGCGCCGCCACCGGCAGGGACATCCCTTCCGCAACCATGCCAAAGAGCACCAGCGCGTTGTCCAGGTAGTCCACGTGGATCTGCGTCAGGTTCTTTTGGAAATGTTTCGCCGTCAGCGTGTCCCAGAGGCCAGGCAGCGTCGACGGATCGCCCCAGCGCATTTCCGTATCCGCGTGACTGCGCAGCCCCAGCGCCAGGTAGCCAAAGCCCAGCCACGCGCCGCCCAGCAGCAGCGCCAGCACGAGCCGCTTGTGGTGGCGCAGCAGCCAGACGATCGCCGGCCACGCCGCAACGAGCCCCGCGGGCAGGGCGAACAGCGCGACGTAGTGGTGATTCAGCAGGCCGAGGCACACGGCCATCGTCCACGACGCGAGATAGCCAAAGATGAGGCGCACTTCCGCATGGGGCCGCCGCGCGAGCTGCCCGGCGAGCAGCGCCGCGTGCATGGCCCAGATGTTTGTCGCCAGCGCGAGCGTGTAGACCTCCGCGCGCACCGTGACCTGCCAGAGCGAACCGGAAGCCAACAGCGTGCCCGCCGCCAGCAGCGCCCACGTCGACGTCATTTGCCGCGAGCCGTGGTCGGCCAGCTGCGCGCGCACGAGCCGCACAAGCAGGAACAGCGCCGCGCCCATCGCCAGCGCGGAGAAGATCGCGACGCGCCATGGAAACGGGCCAATCGGAATGAAACGCACGATTTGCGCGAGCGAGAGCCACGCCGGATGGCCGGGCGGATGGATGTTGCCCAATTCAGCGGCGCACGCGACGAGTTCTGCGGAATCGAGCCAACTGTTGGCCGGCGCCGCGCAACAGGCCGTCAACGCGGTGGCGACTGCAGCCGCCAGCCACGCCACGCGATCGCGCCACCAGGCGTTCACAGGCGCGACCGCGGCGCCTGCGCGTGCGTCCGTCATTCCCGGGTCAGCGTCCGTTCATAGACGGCGGACTGCCCCGGAGACTCCTGCACCGTCACCAGCACGCGGTGCACGACGAGCGTCGGCAGGGATTCCGCCACGCGCTCCATCAGGCGGTCGCACAGCCAGCGCGCCAGCAGTTCTGACGACGTGTTGGCCAATTCCAGCAGCTTCACGTCGCGCTTGGGAATCTGGTAGTGGTCCTCGCGGTAGAACGCGTGCATGCCGTCGTCCCGCTCTTCCAGCCGCAAATGCACGTTGTACTTGGGCAGCAGCGTCCGGTGGTCCAGCTCATCGCAGCACGCCTTGAACAGCGGCTTGACCTCGATGAAGTCGGCGACGACGTGGCCATGGTCCAGATCGCCGTCGATCTCCAGCGTCGCGCGGTAGTTGTGGCCGTGCAGTTCCTCGCGGTCGCCGTTGGCGAAGATCAGGAAATGCGCGCAGCCAAAGTTGAAATACTGCTTGTCCAGGCGGATGCCAAATCGCTCTTTCACGCGTTGCCTCAGGTGTGCTTGGGACCGCGGTACGTGCAGGCCGTCGTGCAGGTTTCCCGCACCGTGATCGCGGACAGCCCCGGCAGCCCGCCCGCCAGCTTCTGCCACAGCCAGGCGCAGAGCACCTCGCTTGTCGGATTTTCAAGGCCGGGGATGTCGTTCAGGTAGCGGTGGTCCAGCGCGTCCACGATGGGCCGCACGACGTCGCTGATGTCGCCGTAGTCCACGACCCAGCCGGTGTGCGCGTCCAAATCGCCGGTGACGACGACCTCAAAGCGGAACGAGTGGCCGTGCAAACGCCCGCACTTGTGGCCATCGGGCACATGCGGCAGGCGGTGGGCGGATTCAAAGCGGAAGGTTTTGGCGAGCTCAAAAGGCATGGGCGGCGGAGTCTACTCCGCGCGTTTTTGTGCAGCAACCTGCTTGACGCGCTTCTCCCGTGCCGCCAGCAGCGCGACCGCCATCATGAAGGCGAGGTTGGCGTAGAACAGCCACATCATCAGCGCCACGATGCCGGTCAGCGCGCCGTAGACGGCGTCCATCTTCACGACGTTCTGCACGTACGCGCTGAAGATCCGCTGGCCGAGGAACCACAGCACGCCAAAACCGAGCGACGCCTTGCTCAACCGCCGCTTGGAGACGTCCTTGCCCGCGGACCAGCGCACCAGCGCGAAGAACACGAACGCGACCGGCAGCACCT
Organism: uncultured Myxococcales bacterium; assembly: GCA_903842345.1. Taxonomy (GTDB): domain Bacteria; phylum Myxococcota_A; class UBA9042; order UBA9042; family UBA9042; genus CAIYBN01. The sequence goes on along the minus strand of CAIMLR010000035.1, from coordinate 50,996 downwards.
GCGACGCCGCGATCAGCAGCGCGATGCCGTCCAGTTGCCCCAGCGACACCGCCGTGACGCTCTTGCCGGCGATCCGCGCGCCCCATTCAAACGCCGGGCTCAGCACCGTCACCAACATCGCCGTCAGCGCCGCGGCCAGGGTAAGAAGCGACAGGAAGCCGGCGGCCTTGAACGTCGAACGCTCCGGCAGGGAAAAAAACGCGCGAATCGCGTGATCCAGCCGACTCAGCACGGTCAGCGCCAGGGAAATCGCCAGGAGCGTGCCAAAAACACCGTGCGCTGCCTTGTGCTGCACGAGCGTCTCGGCGAACTCCGCGGGATTCCACGTCACGCCAGGCAGCGCGTTGTGCACCCACGTCTGGATCTGTTCGATGGCCCGGCCCTGCACGTGCACGGGCCCGTCGCCGGTCAATTCGCCCGCCTGCTCCACGCGACCCAGCAGAAAACCGATGACCGCCAGCACGACAAACAGCGTCGGCACCGCCGCAAACATGCAGAAAAGCGCGAGCGCGGCGGCGCGGTCCACCATGTCGACCTCGCCCGCCAGGTGGAGCGCATCGGCGATGAGCGGAAACTGCAGTTTGAGGCGATTGGGCAGGGCGCGGAGTTGTGCGAGCATCGGGAATTTGACCATTTGGAATGAAACACGCAATTGTGTACAGGAATCTGGCGGTCCGGGTCTTGGGCGGCTAGAGTAGCACGCGCAGCCGTCGTTGCCACGCTGCGCCCAGTTTGCCATTGCCAACGTTGGATCTGAGGACATGAACGAAGTACAGAGCCTGTTCGCTGCTCAATCCGCCGCTCCGCTCTCGATCACCGACCTGGCGATGAACCTGGTGATTGCCGGCGCGCTGGCGTTTGGCGTGGGCCTGCACTACCGCACTTTTGGCGCGACGCTGGCGAGCCGGGAGACCTTCACGCGGGTCTTTCCGTTCGTCGCGCTGACGACCTGCCTGCTCATCAGCATCATCAAGAGCTCGCTGGCGCTCTCGCTTGGCCTTGTCGGCGCGCTTTCCATCGTGCGTTTTCGGACGCCGGTGAAAGAGCCTGAAGAGCTCGCCTACGTCTTCCTGTCGATCACCATCGGCCTCGGGCTTGGCGCGGGCTTTCGCCGGGAAACGCCCGCGGCGGTCGCGCTGATTCTCGGCATGGTCACGCTCATCCAGACGCGGTCGCGGCGCCTGTCGTCGCGCAACCTGTACGTCAACATCGGCCTGGACGCGGCGGAAGGCCACACGGCGGCGTCGGTCGTGGAGCCGGTGAACAGCGTGCTGGCCAAGCACTGCAAGCGCATCGACCTGCGGCGCATGGACACCGAGCACCGCCACGTGGAGCTCACCTATTTCGTCGACATCGGTGAAATTGCGATGGTTGCGCGTCTGGCGGAAGAGCTGGAGCAGCAGTACCCGACCGTGCGCGTGACGCTGCTCGATCAGGGCCGCATGCCGAGCTTGTAACCATGCCGCCACCCAATCCGCTCCACATCCAGCGCGACGTTCCGGCCTGTTTACGCCGTCAGCTGGGTCGCCAGGCTTGCGTTCCTGCGGGCCGGCGCGCGGCGGATGGAAGCAGCTTGATCTCGAACTTCGGTCAGAGTGCATAGATGCGCATCGACGTCTCCCCCAAGCAGATTCGCCGTGGCACGCGGCCGCAGCGCGTCGCCGTGATGGCCGTCATCCTGGCGATTGGCGTCGTGCTGGGCGCCGCGCTCGGTGGGCTGCGGCCGGCGGCGGAAGGCACGCTGTCCGGCATGGCCCGCACGCTGGTGGATGGCCCGACCGACGATCGCTTGCCGCAGCTCCTCCTCGACGTGCATTTTCGGCAACTGCAGACCCTGCGCGACCGGCGTCAGGCGCTGCGCACGCAGGGCTTGCGGCCGTCGCCGGAGCCGAGCGCGGTGCTTGCTGGCATCCGCCAAGGTTCGCGGCAGGTGGAAGCGGCGCTGTCTCTCCTGGGGCCGGCGCAGAGCCGCGCGCCGGGCGAGCTGGGTCGGCTGCGGGTGGAGCTGCGCGGTGAGGGCGACTACGCCGGGATGCGCGCGTTCCGGCTGGAGGATCCCAACCAGCCGTCGCTGCTGCGCGAGCTGATGCTGTACCACGCGCTGGATCGGGTGGGCGCCATTGCGCCGCGGATCCAGGCTGTGGGCGTGCGGGTCAATGGTGCGCGCTGGGGCGCGGCGGTGCTCGTCGAGGAACCTTCCAGCGCGATGCTGCGCGCGGCGCACCGGCCGCTGGGCGCGCTGGTCGGCTGGGAAGCCGTGCTGCCGGCGGGCGTCGATTTGGACGCGGCGGGTTGGTTGCTGACGCCGCAGGCGGCGCGCTGGAGCACGAGCGCGCGGGGGCTGCAAGGCACGCCGCTGGAGGCGCATACCGCGTGGGCGCAGTCGCGGCTGGATGGCCTGCGCGCAGGTACGCTGGCGCCCGAGGCGGTGCTGGACATTGAGGCGACCGCGCGGCTGATGGCGCTGGCGGAGCTGACCGGGCTGGCCGACCGCGTGCTGGATTGGCAGACCCTGCGCTGGTATCTGAACCCGATTTCCCTGCGGCTGGAGCCGGTTGTCCATCTGGACGCGGATCGCGCCGGGCCGCACGTGCGCGCGGATGCGCTGCTGCCGCGGCTGTTGGCGGCCGCGCCGATTCGCCAGGTGTTCCAGACGATGCTGCGCGCCGAGGCGGAAAGGCTGCTGGCGCCCGATACCCACCAGCGCCTGGAGCGCCACCTGAACGCCGTGTGGCCGACGCTGGCCGCCGCGACGTGGCAGCAGCAGTGGCTCGTCGTCCGCCAGCGGGCGATGCGGCTCTTGGCCGCCGAGCGCGTGCCGGTGGAGCCGATGCTGCCGCCGCCGGTGGTTTTTCTGCCGCAGGAAGCGACCGATGCCCACCTCGCGCTGCCCTTTGCGGTGGACGTGGGGCCGGTGGGCGGCCATGCGCTGCTGGTGCCCGCGGGCGTCTGGACGGTGCCGACGACGGTGGCGCTGCCCGAGGGCTGGCGGCTGGAGATTGCGGCGGGCGCCAAGCTGCGGTTTGGCGCGAACGCGTGGCTGGTCCTGCACGGCGGGCTGACGGTCGCCGGCACGGTGGATGCGCCCGTGGAACTCGCGGCGGAAGGAACGCAGGCGTGGGGCGGCGTCGTCGTGCTGGGCGCGCACCAGTCGCACATCCAGGCGCTGCACGTCTCCGGTGCCAACGGCCAAGGTCGGGACGTCTGGCAGCCGGGCGCCGCGCTTGTGTGGCTGGATGGCGACGTCGACGTCGCGGGTTTGACCGTGACCGGCGCGTCGCAGCAGAACGCTGGCATGCGCCTCGTCGGTGGCCATTTCCAGGGCGCGGACCTGCGGTTTACCGACATCCCCGGCGTGGCGCTGCGGCTGGATGACGTCCGCGCGCAGTTGACGCAGCTGCAGGTGGAGCAGGGCGGCAGCGTGCTCGCGCGCGCCGGGCAATTCACCGCCGTCCTGCCGGCCATCGTGCTCTGCGGCACCGGCGTCAAGCTGGAAATCGACGGGCGCCGCCACGCATGCGACGCCGCCGCGGAGGCCAAGCCATGAGCGCCGGCCGGTTCCTCGCTGAAAACGTGGAGATTTGCTCCTGGCCCGTGCCGCAGGACGTGCGCTACGAGATCAAGTTCGTGGCCGCGCCGCGCGAGGAAGTCCGCCTTCAGGCCTGGCTTGTCAGCAGCCGCTGCGGCTGGACGACCTTGCACCCGGACCGCGTCGTCAACAACGTCTACCTCGACACGTGCGACCTCCAGGCCTACGTCCAGAACCAGGCCGGCGACAGCGAGCGGCGCAAGCTGCGGTTCCGCTGGTACGGCGCGACGTGGGCGGGCGCGAACGGCGGCACGCTGGAAGTGAAATGCCGCAAGGACAGCATCGGCTGGAAATGGAACGCCCGCGTCGACTGGCCGTTTGACCTGACGCGGCGCAGTTGGCAAGGCTGGCGCGATGGCCTGCGGCCCTTCCTGCCCGGACCGCACCGCATGCTGCTGGATGCCCGGCCGATGCCGGCGCTCATCAACCGCTATGAACGCAGCTACTACGGCTCCCGCGACGGCAAGCTGCGGCTGACGGTGGATCGCAACGTGCAGTCCTGGCCGCAGCTGGGCGCCGCGCGGCCGCGGCTGGGGCGTCCCGCGCATACCGTTGACGCGCTGGTGATTGAGATCAAGTGCGCCGTGGCGGACCGCGACTACGCGTCCGAGGCGCTGCGCGACATCCCGTGGCGCGTGGGTCGCAACTCCAAATACGCGACCGGCATCGAGTCCATCGAGAACCTGTGACGGCTGGACGACGTCCGCGTGGCAAAAGACGAGGTCCGTGACGTCGCAGACGACGTCTGCATGGCAAAAGACTTCGTCTGTCTGGCAAAAGACTTCGTCTGCGAGGCAAAAGACGACGTCGGTCGAGCAAAAGACTTCGTCTGCGAGGCGAAAGACGACGTCGGTCGGGCAAAAGACGGCGTCCGCGAGGCAAAAGACAACGTCGGTCGGGCAAAAGACGGCGTCCGCGACGTTATGTTGCCGTTCCCGTTGGCACCTGGGAGTGAACTCCCGGGCTACGGTTCAAGATGTCCGCCCCAGGGGCGGACTCGGGCCGTGGGCCCCAACCCCGTAGGGGTTTCTTGAACAATAGCTGCGGGCTTCAGCCCACGGCATCCCGAACGCCCACCGCATCCTGAGCGCCCCACGCCGCCCCCGACGCGTCCTACTTCTTGCCGGGCTTCTTGCGCTCGCTGGCGCGCGTGCCGCCGACCATCGCGTATTCCGCCGAATCGTCGCCGAACATCGCTTTCACGCCCGTGCGGATCTCCTTGGTGTCCTTGCGCAACTGCAGGACCGCCGCGCGCTGCTCGTCCACCGCCTTGGCGACCTGCAGGTTCAGCGCCTCCAGCTTGTCGTGAATCGCCTGCGTCGCGGCCACATGCGTCAGCACCTTGGCCGAATCGAGGCCATTGGGCAGCTTCACCTTCATCCCCGCCAGGACGTTGGCGAGGTTGCGCGTGTCGGCGATGACTTCAAGGTTTGCGGTGAGTTTCTTGGCCATGTGGGATTCCTCCGTCTACTGCTGCGGGATGGTGGCGAAAGCCAAGGCCAACGCGGCCTTGGCGGTCGCGTGCAGGGTAAAGAGGGAGGATGGGGGAGGCAAGTTTTTGGTTAGTTGCAGACGCCTTCGATCTTGGAGACTGCGATGCCAGCGACGATACACGTATTGTATTGGGCGCCGGAGACAGTCAGCGCGATTGTCGCGGTGCCGCCGGCCCAGTTCGCCGGCATCGGGGCCTTGGCCGTGAACGTGCTCGAACCATACTTGTCGGCAGAGAATGGCCCGACTGCCACGGCGGTGCCGCCGTTGACCGAGATCGAAATCTGCACGGTGCTGTCGAACTTGCTCGTGTCCGGGGTGCAGCCGCTGCCATAACTACTGCATGAGTTGTCCGCGATATTCCAGAACGCTGAAACGTCCATCTGTGCATACTTGGTGCCGGCTTGGATGTTGATCAGCTTGCTTGCAGTCCCGCCACCGGTCTTATAGCCGCTGCTCGGATCGTTCGAATACGCGATTGTCCATGGGGCGTTGTACTCGCCGCCGCTCTTGCTGGTTGTCCAGCCGTTGCCCAACGTCCAACCGTGTGCGCCGCTGGTGTCGGTAAAATCCTGGATAACGGACGTCGAGCACGTCACAGCCGTGCACCCCTCATCTGTCGTCCCGTTGCAGTTCTCATCGATGCCGTTGGGCGCGTTGCTCGCGCCGCACAGCTCGGTCGGTCCCGGCACGCTGGCGTTGGTGTCCAGGCAATCGCCCGCGACGGTGATGTAGCCAGCCGGCTTGCTGCACGCGTAGACGCTCTTGCCGGGATTGCCGTACCCGTCGCCGTCGCTGTCCTGGTAGTAGGTCGTGAACACGGACGACTCGTCCGTCTGGTTGTTGCAGTCGTCGTCAATGCCGTTGCAGATCTCCGCTGCGCCCGGATGGATCGCCGCGCCGCTCACCGGCGTGTCGTTGCAGTCGCCGCCCAGCGTCGCGTAGCCGGCGGGGAGCTTGCACGCCGCCTTGCTCGTCGTGCCGTAGCCGTCGACGTCGTTGTCCAGGTAGTACGTCGTCGTCGGCAGGAGCTCGTCGGTCTGGCCATTGCAGTTGTCGTCGATGCCGTTGCACGTCTCGCCGATGCCCGGATGGATGGCGGGGTCGTTGTCGTTGCAGTCGCCCGCGACCGTCGCGGTCTTGCCGTTGCCGGCGGTGCACTGCGCGGTGCCGGTGCCGGTGCCGTAGCCGTCGGTGTCGGTGTCGGTGTAGTAGAGCGTGGTCTTGCCCTCGTCGGTCTGGCCATTGCAGTTGTCGTCCACGCCGTTGCAGACCTCCGCGGCGTTGGGGTTGATGGCGGCGCTCGCGTCATTGCAGTCCAAGCTGTTGCTGACGAAATTCACCGGCTGCGTGCACGCCTGCTGGGTGATGTTGGCGGTGCCAAAGCCGTCCCCGTCGCTGTCGCGGTACCACGTGAGGAGGACGCCTTCATCGATTTGGCCGTTGCAGTTGTCGTCCAGGCCGTTGCACAGCTCCGGCGCGCCGGGGTGGACGTAGCTGTGCGCGTCGTCGCAGTCGGTCGAGTTGCCCACGTAGCCGCTGGGCGCGGTGCAGCCCTGCGCGGTGGTGGCGGGATCGCCGTACAAGTCGCCGTCCAGGTCGCGGTAGTACGTCCCGCCCACGCCTTCGTCGATGACGCCGTTGCAGTTGTCGTCCAGGCCGTTGCACAGCTCCGTCGCGCCGGGGTGGATGGCGGCGCTGCCGTCGTCGCAGTCGCCCTGGCCAGCGGCGGTGAACGGCGCGGCGGCGGCGCAGAGGCATTGGCCGGCGGCGTTGCTGCCAAAGCCGTCCTTGTCGGCGTCGGCGTAGAACGCGGTGCAGCCGCTGCTGTTGGCGGGGTCGATGACGCCGTCGCAGTTGTCGTCAATGCCGTTGCACACCTCGGTCGCGCCGGGGTGGACGCTGGCCTTGGAGCCGTCGCAGTCCGTGTTGTCGGCGACGTAGCCGGGCGGGGCGGTGCACGCGGGAACGGAGAGGGCGGCGGCGCCGTAGCCGTCCTTGTCGGCGTCGACAAAGAACAGCAGTTGCACGCCTTCATCGACCTGGCCATTGCAGTTGTCGTCCGCGCCGTTGCAGACCTCGGTCGCGCCGGGGAACGTCGCCTTGCTGGCGTCGTCGCAATCCCCGGTCACGAGCGCGGAGTAGGCGCCGCTGGCGGTGCACAGGCACTTGCTGCCGCCGTTGGTGACGCCAAAGCCGTCGCCGTCGCCGTCCAGGTAGAAGTTGCTGCAGCCCTCGGAGTTGGCGGGGTCGATGACGCCGTCGCAGTTGTCGTCGATGCCGTTGCACGTCTCGTCGGCCTTGGGATGGATGCTGGCGACGTCGTCGTTGCAGTCGCCCGACTTGCTGGACTTGTTGACGCCGTCCGCGGCGCAGAGGCAGTGGCCGGTGACGATGGCGCCGTACGTGTCCCCGTCGCTGTCCGGGTAGAAGAGCGTGCAGCCGCTGGCGTTTTCCTCGTCGGTGAGGCCGTTGCAGTTGTCGTCGATGCTGTTGCACGCCTCGGGCGCGCCGGGGTGAATGGCGGCATTGGCGTCGTCGCAGTCGCCGCCGCTGAGCGCGGTGAACGCGTCGGTCGGCTTGCACAGGCAGGTGCTCGCGCCCGTGCCCGCGCCGTCGCCGTCGTTGTCGGCAAAGAACGCGGTGCAGCCGGTCAAGCCGACGCCGTCGGTGACGCCGTCGCAGTCGTTGTCCACGCCGTCGCAGACTTCCGCCGCGCCGGGGTGGACCGTGCCACTGTTGTCGTCGCAATCGCCCGCGACGGTGACGTAGCCGACCGGCTTGGCGCACGCCTGCTGCGTGACCTTGGCGTTGCCAAAGCCGTCGCTGTCGGCGTCCAGGTAGAACGTCGTGCTGGCGTTGTCGTCGGTCACGCCGTTGCAGTCGTCGTCCACGCCGTTGCCGCAGATCTCCGGCGCGTTGGGATGGACGCTGGCGGCGGTGTCGTTGCAGTCCTTGTTGCCAAACTTGCAGACCACCGGCGCGCCGACGATGACCATCGCCGCGTCGCAGTAGCCGTCGCCGTCGTCGTCGCAGCCCTCGTCGATGGTGCCGTCGCAGTTGTCGTCCACGTCATTGCAGATTTCCTTGGCGCCCGGATGGACCGCCTTGGCGTCGTCGTCGCAATCGCCGTTTGTCGTCGCGGTGGCCAAGCCGACCGCCGCGCACAGGCACTGGCCCGCGCCCACGCCCGCGCCGTCGCCGTCGCCGTCTTTCCAGTAGGTCACGCAGTCCGCGGAGTCGCCGCCGTCGGTCAGCCCGTCGCAGTTGTCGTCCTTGCCGTTGCAAATCTCCTGCGCGGGCGTCGTGGCTGAGCACGCGGTCAGGCCCGCGAGCGCGCACTTGCGCGTGCCGCCGCAGCTGCCAAAGCTGTTCGCGCTGGTGCAGTTTGTGGCCGCGCCGTCAAAAATCGCCTTCTGCGAGCAACTGCACTCGCCGCTCAAGCGCACGCACTGCTGTCCCGCGCCTTTTTCGCCCTGGGCAGCCTTGCAGCCGTAGCCGCCGGGGCAATCCGCGTCCTTGTCGCACGCGCCGCCGCAGAAGCTGCCGCCATCGCCCGCGCTGACGCACAAGGCGCCGGCGTTGATGGTGCCGCACTCCGCGTCCGTGTTGCACGGCCGGCAAAGCGCGATGAACTGGGCAAGGCAGATGTAGCTGGTGTCTGAGCTGCCGGTGATTTGGCCGCAGTGGAAGCCGGTCGGGCAGCAGCTGGAGCACGTCTGGCTGCAGATCTTGCCGTTGGCGGAGTCGACGCAGTACCCGGAATCGCAGTCGGCGTTGGCTTTGCACGTCGCGCCCGGTTCGCCGGCGCTGGGATTCTTGGCGAATTCGCAGCCGGTCGTCGTCGCGGTGTCGCTGCCCGCGGCGTCGCCGTCGTCGGCGGTGGTGTCGCTGCCGTTCACGTCGCTGTCCGTGGCGTCCCCGTCGCCGCCGTCGCTGCCGTCCGTCGTGTCGCTGGGCGTGTCCGCGCTGTCCGGGCCGCTGTCGGAGCTGCCGTCGGCGCCGCTGAAGCCGTCCTGGAGGATGCCCTCCAGGCCGCTGCCGTCCTTCTTGACGAACTGGATGTCGCTGCCGACCTGCACGTCGTTCGTCGCGCCGCCCGATCCGTCGTCAACGGCCTTGGCTGTGCCACACGCGGCGATCAGGCAAACGAGCGCAGTCCAGCGCATTGCAGCGATTCTATCCATTTTCGTGAGCCTTTTGTCGCGGAGGTGGCAACTTCCGTTGCGCCTTGAACTGTAGCGATCCCATGGCGGCGCGGCAACAACGGAATGGCCTGTACACACCTCTTCTTCGCCGCGGCCTGTGGCAACGTCGTGACATTCACGGCCGACTTCACCTTGCCGTGGTCCGGCCGCGGGGGTACGGTCAGAATCGCCGGATTATTGCGGATCTGGCGGCTGTGCCTGCAACCGCCCTCGAGCATCCCGCAACGGACTGAGACGCCGACCTCCTCGCAGGGTCGGTCCGGCGCGTGAAGGACGGGCCGCATGCGCCGCTTCTTTGTCTTTGAATCGCTCAGCTGGCGCCTCGCGCTCGGGGTCTCCGTCGTCGTGTTCGCCGGCCTCGGGCTCGGCTTTCACCTGACGTACCTGGCCTACCGCGAGGAGATGCTGGCGGAGGCGCGCACGCACGCGGAGCGCGAGGCGCAGCTGGTCCGGCTGGCGCTGACGCACCAGATGCTGGAGGCCGGGGACAGCAGCCTCGTCGCGGGCATGGTCAAGAGCTTTGCCGCGGACAAGGACGCCGAGCGCATCCTGGTGCTGGACCGCAAAGGCAAGGTCCGCTTCAGCAGCGATCCCAGCTTCCGCAAGCGGCAGTTCCAGCTCACGGAGCCGGCTTGCCAGGTGTGCCATGCCCATCCGGCGGCGGATCGCCAGCGGTCAGCGCTGCTGGAGATGGCGGACGGGACGGTGCTGCGGTCCGTGCAGCCCATCGCCAACCGCGAGGCGTGCTACGAGTGCCACAAGCCGGAGAACAAAATCAACGGCATCCTCATCGTGGACGTGCCCGTCGGCGCGACAATCGCCCACATTGAGAAGTCCGTGTCACGGCTGGCGATTGGCACGTCGATGTTTGGCCTCATCCTGATTGGCGGGATCAGCCTGGCGTTCCGGCGCTTTCTGCTGCAGCGGCTGTACCGGTTTGAGCGGGTCGCCAACGCGATTGCGGAAGGGGATCTGGCGCAGCGCGTGCCGGTGGAGGGCAATGACGCGGTGACGCGGCTGCAAATCGCGTTCAACGCGATGGTGGATTCCGGGCGGGACCTGCTGCGGCGCGTGGAAGCCCAGGGCAAGCAGCTGGAGCGGACGATGAACGCGGTGGACGACGGGATGGTCGTGCTGGACCGCAGCTTCAACGTCGTCGTAGCCAACGATGCGTTCAAGCGCCGGATGGGCGATGCGGGTCCGGCGCTGATTGGCCACAACTGCGTGCAGGTCGCGGGGCACGCGGGCATCGGCTGCGACGTGGCGGACTGTCCGGGGGCGAATTGTCTGAAATCGGGGCAGACGATGACCGCCGTGCGCACGCGCGTGGACGAGGCCGGGCTGACGCACCATGAGGAGCTGCGCGCGTCCCCGGTGTACGCGCCGGATGGCACGATGGACGGCGTGGTGGAGGTCTGGCGCGACATCACCGACCGGCGGAGTGCCGAGGCGCGGCTGGCTGAATACCAGCGGTTGGCGTCCGTGGGCATGCTGGCGTCCGGCATTTCCCATGAGCTGAACACGCCGCTGGGCTCGATTGGGACCTGCCTCGAGGCGATCGAGCGGCAATGTACTTCTGAGACGCCGTTGGATCCGCAGCGGGTCCGGCGCTACGCGGAACTCGCGGCGTCAGAAGTGCGGCGCTGCGGGACGATTACGCGGCAGTTCATGAATCTCGCGCGGGGACAAACACCGGAGCGGGAGATCGTCGATGTGCGGGCGACGGCTGAGCTCGTGGCGCGGCTGGCGCGGTCGACCGCGCAGATCCGCGGCGTGACGATCGAGGTGGCGGCGACCGACGACCTGCCGCCGGTGCTGGCGAATGGGTCCGCGGTGCAGCAGGTGCTGCTGAATTTGCTGATCAATGCGACGGAAGCGAGCGAGGCCGGCACGCAGGTGCGCGTCGTGTTTGTGCGCGTGCCCGGGAACGCGACCGCGCCCGAGACGCTGGAGGCGCACGTTGTGGACGCCGGTTCCGGTATCTCGCCGCAGGACGCGGCGCGCGTCTTTGAGCCATTCTTCAGCCGCCGTCAGCGCGGCAGCGGCCTGGGGCTCTTTGTGTCGCTCAATCTCGCGCGCGGATGGGGCGGCGACTTGCGCATCGTCCGCACGCGCGTGGGCGAGGGCACCACGTTTGGCGTCAGCTTTCCGGTGCGCACCACCGTTGAACGCGGCGCCGCCACTCCTGGAGACAGCGCATGAAATCGCACCTGCTTGTCGTCGATGACGACGATGTCTACCGCTCGCTGCTCGCCGATGAGATGCAGCATGAAGGCTTCCGCGTCACGACGGCGACCGGCCGTGAAGATGCGTTCCGCGTGCTGGCGACGGAGGAGAGCTTTGACGCGGCGGTCCTGGATCTGCACCTCAGCGACGGCGACGGGATGGACGTGCTCAAGCGTCTCCGCAGCGTCAGCCCGCAGACTGAGGCGATTGTGCTCACGGGGCACGGGACCATCGACACGGCGATCGCGGCCATGCGCGCGGGTGCGTATGACTACGTGGCCAAGCCGTGCTCGATCAAGGAGTTGCGGGTCGTGATTGACAAGGCGCTGGAGCGGCGCCGGCTTGTGGAGCGCAACGCGATTCTGCGCGCCGGTCTGCAACCGCCGCCGTCCACGAGCGTCTTCATCGGCTCCAGCGCGCCATTTGCCCAGGTGCGGGCGCTCATTGACCGCGTCGCGGCGAGCGAGGCCAGCGTGCTGATCCTGGGTGAGACCGGTGTGGGCAAGGAGGTGGTGGCGCGGCGCGTGCATGAAGGCAGCCCGCGGCACAATCAGCCGTTCGTGGTGGTGGACTGCACCACGCTGCACGACGACTTGCTGCACAGCGAGCTTTTTGGCCACGAGAAGGGCGCCTACACCGGCGCGACGGAGCGCAAACACGGGCTGTTTGAGGTTGCCGACGGCGGCACGATGTTCCTGGATGAAATCGGCGACTTGAGCCTCGGTTTGCAGCAGAAGCTCCTGCGCGTGCTGGAGACCGGCTGTTTCCGCCACGTGGGCGGGACGCGGGAGATTCACGTCGATGCGCGGCTGGTGGCGGCGACAAACCGCAACCTGGAGGAGATGATTGCCCGCGGCCAATTTCGCAGTGATTTGTTCTACCGGCTGGGTACGCTGCACGTGGAGATGCCGCCGCTGCGCGACCGCGTGGACGACATTCCGACGTTGGCGCGGCATTTCCTGGCGCGGATTGACGCGCGCTATGGCCTGACGCGGCGCTTTTCGGCCGAGGCGCTTGCGCGGCTGCAGGCGTGGCAGTGGCCGGGCAACGTGCGGGAGCTGCTGCACGCGGTGGAAGCGGCGGCGGTGCTGGCGACGGGTGAAGTGCTGGACGTCGAGGACCTGCCGCGGCACATGCGCGGTCCCAAGCGGGCGGAGTCGACGGTGATGCGGACGCTGGATTCTCTGGAGCGCGAGCACATTGTCTCCGTATTGCAGGCTGTTGCGGGCAATCGCCAGCAGGCCGCGGGCGTCCTGGGCATCAGCGAGCGGACGCTCTATCGCAAGCTCAGCGACTACGGCCTGGACCCGGAAAGCTGACTGCCACGCGTGTCAGCCTGTCATGCGATTCAACATGCTGAAATCACGATGAAGTGGCGAATCCAGGACAATCTGTCATGCCAAACTGTCAGGTTGACAGGCGGATCGCAGGGTGGTGTGCATGGGTATTAAGGCATTGATTGTAAAGGCTGAAAGCGAATATTCGGTAACTTGGCGCGCTTGATGCATCGCTACTTGGGCAGCCCGCATGTTGAGGGCCCGAGGATTGCCATGGCCGCCGCTGAGTCGCCAAAGAAATTTTTCTCCCTGCGGTTTGATCCGCTCCTCCGCGCGTTCCTGATGGCGCCCTTGGCGATAGCGCTTGTGGGTAGTTGTCAGTCCGCGCCGGCGGGGAAGGCGGCCATCGACCTGCCCGATCCGGTGCACAGCGGTCCCGTGAAGCTGCCGCCCGCGCAGTTGGGATTGCCGCCGGATCCGATCCATGGGCAAAAGGAGGAGACCAAGGGCTTTCCTGTGCCCAAGCCGCCGCTGTCCAAGGAATACTGGCCGTGCAGCGACTGTCACAACGAGAGCCAGCCGCCCAACCGGACGCGCCGTGAGCTCAAGGACGACCACACCAACATCAAGCTCCACCACGATGAAGCCAACCGCTGGTGCCTGGACTGTCACGACGCGGAGAACCGCGACGCGCTGCACCTCGCGAGCGGCGTGACCATCACGTTTGATGAGTCGTACCGGCTGTGCGGCCAGTGCCATGGCACGCAGTACCGCGATTGGAAGAGTGGCATTCACGGCAAGCGCACGGGGATGTGGAACGGCGAGAAGCAGTACCTGCTGTGCGTGCACTGCCACAACCCGCATTCGCCGCACTTCAAGCCGCTCAAGCCTGAAGCGCCGCCGGTGCGGCCGCAGTCAATTCGCTGAAACGATGGAATGCACGGAGGACGTGATGTTGACCGAGAATACTGAAATTGACTCCAGTAGCGCGCCATCAGGCGAAGTTGCGGAGACGCCGGAACAGAAGCTGTCGATGAGTCGGCGCAACTTTATGAAGCACAGCGCGATTGTCGCGGGTGCGGCGACGGCGGCGGCTTGCAGCACGGAGGAACTGGAAAAGTTCACCCAGAAGCGGCTGCGCGAGCTGTCCCAGCCGGAGCTGCAGGCGCTCATCAAGCGCATGGAGGCCGACTACAAGAAGAAGTTCAAGAAAGACGTGGATGTGCGCGCCACTCCGGCTGCGGAAGGCGTCAAGTTCGGCTACGCGTTGGATCTGTCGCGCTGTGTTGGCTGCCGCCGCTGCGTGCACGCCTGCGTCAAGGAAAACAACCAGTCGCGGCCGACGCCGGAAGGGCCGCACAACAATCCCATCCAGTGGATCAAGGTCCTGGAGATGGAGAAGGACAAGGGCATCGACCTGACCGAAGCCAACGCCTACTACAACCCGGAAGAAGTGCCGCGCGAAGGCCATTTCTACATGCCGGTGCAGTGCCAGCAGTGCGAGAACCCGCCGTGCGTCAAGGTTTGCCCGGTGCAGGCGACGTGGAAAGAGCCCGATGGCATCGTGGTCATCGACTACGAATGGTGCATCGGCTGCCGCTACTGCATGGTCGCGTGCCCGTACGGCGCCCGCCGCTTCAACTGGGCCGAGCCGAATCTCCCGGCGGATCAGGTCAACACGAACACCCACATCCTCGGCAATCGGCCGCGGCCCAAGGGCGTCGTGGAAAAGTGCACGTTCTGCATCCAGCGGACGCGCGCGGGCCGGTATCCGGCGTGCGTGGAAATCTGCCCGGTCGGCGCCCGCAAGTTCGGCAACCTGCTGGACCCAAAGAGCGAAATCCGCGCCGTGCTCGAGTCCAAGCGCGTGTTCATCCTCAAAGAGGACCTGAATACGCAGCCCAAGTTCTTCTACTTCTTTGGCATTTGACCGCACCGGAGGTCGCTCATGTTTCACCAGCTTCTGCAATTCATCGCCGGTGCCATCCGCCACGTGACGCACGGTTCGCGCACCTACTTCATCTGGGTCGCATTCCTGTGCTGTCTCATCGCCTTTGGCGCCTGGGGCTATGCGCACCAGTACCAGGAAGGCCTGATCCTCACGGGCATGCGCGATCAGGTCATGTGGGGCTTCTACATCGGTAACTTCACGTTCCTTGTCGGCGTTGCTGCCGCCGCGGTCGTGCTCGTCATCCCGGCGTATATCTACCACTGGGGGCCTATCTACGAGATCGCCATCATCGGCGAACTCCTGGCCATTGCCGCCATCATCATGTGCCTCGGATTCGTGAGCGTCGACGTCGGTCGGCCCGACCGCTTCCTCCACTTGTTTCCGTTCTTCGGCTCGCCGAACTTCCCGCGGTCGCTGCTGTCCTGGGACGTGATGGTCCTGAACCTGTACCTCATCCTCAACATCACGATTGTGTCGTACCTGCTGTACTCGTCTTTCCACGGTCGCAAGCCCAACAACAACTTCGTTGTGCCGTTGGTGCTCCTCTCGATTCCCGCGGCCGTCAGCATTCACACCGTCACCGCGTTCCTGTACAGCGGCCTCGCTGGCCGTCCATTCTGGAACGCCTCGATCCTTGCGCCGCGCTTCCTCGCGTCGGCGTTCTGCTCTGGGCCCGCCATCATCCTGGTCCTGCTGCAAATCCTGCGCAAGACCGCGGGCCTGCAGATCAAGAATGAAGCCATCTGGAAGATCGCCGAGCTCATGGCCTACGCCATCGCGCTCAACCTCTTCTTCCTCGTCGCGGAAGTCTTCAAGGAGTACTACAGCGACACGCATCACCTCGTTCACACGCAGTACCTGTACTTTGGCCTGGGTGAGAGCGGCGGCCTCGCCATCTATGCCTGGACGAGCGTCATTTCGACGGTGATTGCCTTCGTGCTGTTCGTCGTCCCGACGACGCGCAAGAACTTCTTCACGATGAACGTCGGCTGCGTCCTGCTGTACATCGGCGTCTACATTGAGAAAGGCATCGGCCTCGTGATCCCCGGTCTCACGCCGGACACGCTGGGCGAGATCTATCCGTACCAACCGACCGCGCATGAAGTGCAGGTCGCCGCGGGCATCTTCGGCCTCGGCTTCCTCGCGTTCACGCTGATGATCAAGGTTGCCATTCCAGTCGCGCTCGGCCAGCTCCAATACAAGTCCACAGGACCTGGAGCGGACGTCAGCGCGCAGAGCAGCGATGCGCATGGGGCGCACGCCGGGGCCTGAAAGTCGGCCTCTTCGTGAGGCGTTTCAGGCTATAGGGGAGGGGATGCCCGGGGGGGCGTTTCCAAGCACAACACCGCCGCGTGGGGCGGCCGCTTCGCTGCGGTTGGCGAAGCCTTTGAGTGGAGGGCGTCATGAACTGGAACTATCTGCAAGAGTGGGGCATGAGCATGCTCTTCTTCGCGCCGGGCATCATCATCATGGGGCTGGCAGTCCTGGTCATGCCGTTGGGCAAGGCCAAGAAGCTGAACCAGTCGTTGGACGTGGCTGAGCATGAAAGTCGGCGGGTTGCGCCGCTCCACACGACGACGGCCCGCACGCCCCCGTGACGGCGCGCCGCAGTTCCGCGCCGCCGGTGGCCAGACAAATGGGCCAAACCGCGTCGGGAAAAGCAGCGGCTTTTACATTATTGATAAGCGTCAATAAACGAGCGACCGTTCGTATGGTTGGCCAAAAATCGCTATCGTTTGTGCGGTTTGCCTCCGGTTCCAAGACGTTTCGCCAAAATCGTGCGAGTGAAAGGTCTTGACTCCTCCGCTCGGGGCGCCCATCCTTGCCTCACTGGCTTCGAATCGCGCAACCAACAGGCTACTGCGGCTGTATCCGCAGCGGTTGCCAACTTCGTCGCCGTGACGTGCGCGGATTGAACCGCGGCGGGGAGGCCCTCATGGCGTACGACTACCGGGTGGATTCGGTCCGAGCGCAAGTCACGGAGCGCTCCGTCCTCGACGGAACGGCGGGTGAGCAGATTGCGGCGCAAGTTGAACTCAAGGTCCGGGAATGGGCGGCGCGTGGGTATGAGTTGCAGCTGTCCGAGGTGATGTCGATGTGCGTGAAGGGAACGTGCCTGTTTGGCCTGCTGCCCAACAAGGAAAATGACATCCAGCTGGACACGTTCATCCTGTACTTTCGCAAGGCGTCGAAGTAGCCGGTTCTGACCTCGCATTTGCGCAGTTTCGCGCAAACCGCCGGGTCGCTAGCGTTGCAGCACCGCGCGCGCCGCCAGCGAACTGAGCATCAGCGCTCCGCCGGCCATCGTCGCCAGCCCCGGTCGCTCGCCAGTGCCGAGCCACACCCAGATCGGGCTGACCGCGGGCTCAAGCAGCGACAGCAGGCTCGCCGTGGAAGCAGTCACGGTGCGAAGCCCGCGCAGGAACAGCAGGTAAGCCGCGCCCATCTGCATCAAGCCCAGCCACAGCAGCCCGCCGCTGGATTGCAGCGTCAGGCCGTGGATCAAGTCGCCGCCGGCGAGGCTCAGTCCAAACGCCGCGGCGAGCAGGTTGCCCAGCGTGATCGACGCCTGCGCCGACCCGCTGCCGGCCTGGGCGTCCCGCCGCATCAGGAGCACAGCAATCGCAAAGAACACGCCGGAGATGGCGCCCAGCGCGTTGCCTTGCCACGTGATTCCCGCGGTGTCGTCCAGCAGGCAGAGCGCCATCCCGCCGAGGCAGCCAAGGACCGCGAGCACGTCGATCCGGGTGACGCGCTCGCCAAACAGGCGGTAGCCGGCGATGAGCACCCACGCAGTCCCCGTGTACTGGAGCAGGACGGCGCTCGCCGCGGTTGTCTGCTTGTTGGCGGCGACGAAAGTCAGGATCATGCCCGCGTACGCGAGCGCGGTGGACACGCGCGCCAGCCGCAGGTTGGGCCGTAGGATCAGCAGGTAGAAGAGCGCGGTGACCGTCGCGCGACCGCCGGCTATCGCCAACGTCGGCAGCGGAATCCATTTGATGAACAAGCCACCGGAAGACCAGAGCAGGGCGGCCAGCAGGATCGCCGCGGAGCCTTGGATTTTCGGCATCGGCTGCCTTTACGGCGCGTCGCGGTAGATCGCCATGACCTGCTGGAGCAGCTCCACGGCTTCCGCTTCCGGGCGCTGGAACGCGTTGCGGCCCATGATCGACCCGAACGCGCCACCGGCTGCAATGCCGCGGATTTCTTCCAGGACCGCGTCCGTGCCCTTGGCCTCGCCGCCGGAGAAGATGACGATCCGCCGGCCGCCGAACGCCGACTGCACCACGTGCCGCACGCGATCGCTCAGCGTTGCGATGGGGATGTTGTACTTCTCATAGACCTTGCGCGCCGCGTCCTGTTCGATGTGCGCCGTCGGCGGCTTCACTTTGATGATGTGCGAGCCAAGCTGCGCGGCGATCTGGGCGGCGTAGGCGGCGATGTCGATGCCGGTCTCGCCGGCCTTGGACAAATTGCCGCCGCGCGGATACGACCACGTGACGACGACGAGGCCCTTGGCCTTGGCCTCTTCCGTCAATTCGCGGAGGTCCTGGTACATCGTGTTGCGGTTGTTGGAGCCCGGGTAGATCGTGTAGCCGATCGCCGCGCAGCCGAGACGCAGCGCCTCATTGACCGAGCCGGTGATGGCAGAGCACGGATCGGACGGTCCGCCGACGCTGTCCGAGTTGTTCAGCTTGAGAATCAGCGGAATTTGCCCGGCGTATTCCGCCGCGCCCGCTTCGATGAAGCCCAATGGCGCGGCGTAGGCGTTGCAGCCGGCCTTCAGCGCGAGCTCAAAGTGGTACAGCGGGTCATAGCCCGGCGCGTTGGGCGCAAAGGAGCGCGCGGGGCCGTGCTCAAACCCCTGATCCACCGGCAGGATCACCATCTTTCCGGTGCCTTTCAGCTTGCCGTGGTTGAGCATCCGCACCAGGTTGGCGCGCGTGCCGGGGTTGTCGCTCTGGTACCAGGAGAGGATCTTCTTGACGCGGGGGGTGAGGGCCATGACGTGAATCTCCCTGTGGCGCGTTTGTATGCCACTTCGGCGGCCGTAGGAGACTCGATTTTGGGGCGAGGTGTCAATCCGGCGCGGCCACTTTGCCGTCGGCGATGGCGCTCCCGCGTTGCGTTTCCGTGACAAATCCCGCCACCTGGCGATTGACCTCCTTTTGCTGGTGGTCTCTGATCAGGCGCCGTCCTGCGAATGCAGTGCGTCCTTTTCATCTGCCTCGCGCCTTGGAGCGCTGGAGTTCCCATGAAGCTCACTTCTCTCTCCTGCGCGCTCATCGCCGCGGCCCTTGCCTTCACCGGTTGCGCGGAGGCCAAGAAGCAGGCCGAGTGCAAGTCTCTGATCGAAGCGATCAATCCGCACACGACGAAGGTCCGCAAGCTGTCTGACGACATGCCGGCTGATGCGTCGCTGGAGGTCGCCGCCAAGGCGTTCACGGCGATGTCGGCTGAAGTGGAAGCAGGCGCCTCGGAGGTCAAGAAGCTGGCAGTGGAGACGCCGGAGCTCAAGAAATTCGCGGAGGACTACCAGACGATGTGCGCGGGGTCGTCCAAGGCGTTCAAGGACATGGTCGCCGTGACGCAGAAGATCGCCGCCGCGCAGAAGGCCGCGGAGACCAATCCGGAAGCGGCGCAGGCGGACGTGGCCAAGGCGCAGACGGATGCGGCGACGGCTGAGGCTGAAATCAAGAAGGCGACGGCGCCCGAGGACGGGATTGTCGACGGCATCAACAAGTTCTGCGGCGCGACGAAGTAGGGCCGCGCGCAAACGGTCAAACGACCGCGATGCCCCAGCGCACGACGGCCACCGGCAGGTGCTCAAAGGCATCGGCGGCGCGCGTCAGGATCGCCCGCAACAGCGCCTCTGGCGCGTCCTCGCCGTCCGGCCGCAGCGGCAGCGCCACCAGATGCGCGGGCGCACCCACCGCCAGCGTGCCCAGCCCTGCGAGCTTGGGATCAAACTGGGCCAGCCACGCGCCCGGAATCGCGGTCGCCCGTGCCAGCGCCTCGGTCGCGCGCGCATCCGCGTGGCCCGCGTGCGTCGCGAGAAAGCGCTGCATCACGTGGAGTTGGCTCAGGCTCGGCCCGGCGCCCACGTCCGTAGCCAGGACCCACGGCACTTCCGCGCGCCGCAGTCGCTCCAGCGGCATGCGCCCTGAACCCAGCGCCTCGTTGCTCGTCGGGCAGTGGGCAATCAGCGTCTGCGCCTCCGCCAGCCGCGCCAGTTCGCGGTCGGAAAGATGGATCCCGTGCGCCATCACCGTGCGCGGTCCCAGCAGCCCGGCGCGGTCGTACACGTCCGTGTAGTCGCGCGCATCCGGAAACAGCGCGTGCACCCAGGCCAGCTCCTCGCCGTTCTCCGCCAGATGACTCTGGACCGGCCAATCCGTCGCCCGCGCGGCTTCTCCACACGCCGCCAGCCCCGCGGCGTCGACGTTTGGGGCGAAACGCGGCGCGATGGCCACGCGCGGATGGTTGAGCGCGCGCAGCAGCTCCAGGGTCGTCTCCGCCGGCCGCAGCAGCGTCTCCGGCGCGTTCTGGCTCATGATGGCCGGGCCCTCAAAAAAGCCCTCTGGCGTCGCGTTCAGAAAGACCGCGGTCGCTTCCGCAAACGGCGCGCCAAAGAACAGCCCCGCGCAAGTGCCCGCGCGCGTGACGTCTGCGAGGAAGGCGTCCGCCCGCTGCTGCGCCAGCCCGAGATCGCGAAACGCCGCTTCAGCCGGCCAAATCGACTCCCGCAGCCACGGCAGCAGTTGCCCGGAAAACTGCCCCCGCACGTGCGATTGCGGCCAATGGCAGTGCAGATCGACAAAACCGGGCAGGAGCAGCGGCGCGTCCGTCGCCCGCGGCGTCGGCAAAGCGCGGATCGCAGTGAATCGCCCGTCCTGCCAAGCGATTTCAGCGTGCGGCAGGAATTCGACCTCGCCATCGGGCTGCGGCAACAGCGCCGCGCCGCGCAGCGTGCCGTGGGCTGGCGTGTGTTGGCCGGTCATGCGCGCCTACTTTCCTGATTTCTTTGATTTCTTGGCGTGCTTGCCCGTCGCCGACTTCTGCACGTGCGTCATCAGCGCCTTGGGCACTGCCGGGCGATGGATGGTCCGATCCAGCTTCTTGCCCACGTGCTTGGCCTTGACCGGCTCGGGCGGCGGCGGCGGGGGCGGCGGCGCGACGGGCTCTTCGGGCGGCGGCGGCGGCTGCATCTCCGCCAACTGCTGGCTCAGCGCCGGCAGCGGCTTCACGCCCGGGTCAACGGCCATGCGGATCTGCTGCTGCCACTCGCCGCGGCGCCGGAGCATGAAGCGGTAGAGGTCCGCGTTGGGATCCTCGCCTGGCGTCTTGCGCAGGATGGGCAGGTTGAGCATGGCGCGCGCTTGCATGAACTCGCCGCGCAAGATGACGACCTCCGCCAGCGCCTTGAGCGCGCCCGGATGGCCCGGCTTCCGCGCGAGGATCGCCCGGAGCACCTTGTCGGCGTCCGCGAGGCGATTGTCGCGCAGCCACAGCTCCGCCTGGACAAGCTCAGCGACGATGCCCTTTTCCGGGCCGTTTCGCCACAACGGCAGCAGCTGCCGCGCCAGCACGTCGTCGCCGTCCACGAGCGCCTGCAGCACGGCCATGCGGATCGACCGGCCCATCGGCACCATGGGCACGGCCGTTCCGCTCTTGCCGCGATTGCGCACCCACTCCGCCAGCATCGGCCGGGTCTTGAGCGCGCCCGCATGCCTGGGATCGCGCGCCAGCGTCTGATCCACCGCCACGAGCGCCGCCAGCAGGTCGCCAGCACCCAAGCGCGCCATTGCCAGCCGCCAGGAACGCTCCGCAGTTGGCGCCGCTTCTGACGACAGGCCGAACCACGCTGCCGCGTCGCCGTACTTTCCCGCGGCAAAAAATGCTTCGCCTTGCGCGTCCATGGCTTCAGGCGAGTCGGAGTCGGCGCGCTGCGGCGCATCACCCGCCGCCGTTGGGACCGACACGACCGGAACGGCCGTCGCCGCTCCTGGGGCTGGCGCACCGCGCGGCGCCTGCGCCAAGGACGCGAGCTCCGCCGCCGCCCATTGCCCCAGCGCGTCGCGTTGGCCATCTTGGGCCGGATGCCGCGCCGCTACGTCCTGGACGATCCGCAGCGCGGTCTCGTTCTGGTTCAGGGCCCGCAGGCAGCCGACTTCCCCGCGGCGCGCGTCGTCATCGGTCCCTGACGATTGCAGCAATTGGTACTGCGTCAGCGCATCCTGGCAGCGGTCGACGCGGCGCAGGGAATCGGCCAGAAGGCGCCGCGCAGCGCGGTCATCGGGATCGGCGTGGACTGCGAGTCGAAACGCCGCGACGGCCGCGCTGTTGTCGCCCCGCGTCAGCGCTTCCAGGCCAGCGTCAATGGATTCCGCCGCCGTTGGCGACGTGGCCGCCGTCGCAGTTGCCGAGGCGGGCAGGCCGGCGGCAAGCGCGGGCGCGGCAAGGAGGGTCAGACCCAAGGTCAGCACATGCGCGACTTTCACGGGCAACTCCCCTTTCAACTTGGCGAAACGCAGCAGTTACAGGTCATCCGGGGAAGCAATGTACCCCTTCACCGCTGAAGCCGCTACCACCAACGGGCTGGCGAGGTACACCTTGCCGGGGCCCGAACGGCCGGGGAAATTGCGGTTGATCGCGCTGACCGTCACCTGATCCGGCCGGGTCGATACGCCCGGTCCGGCGTTGATGCACGCGCCGCAGCTCGGGTCGATGACCTTGGCGCCGGCTTTGGCGAAAATCGCCGGGTAGCCCTGCTTGATCGCGTATTCCTTGATCTTTTGGCTGCCGTACTGGATGTACAAATCGACGCCGTCCGCAACGTGCAGGCCCTTGTCCACCGCGTGGCGCAGCACGGACGCGTACATGTCCATGTCGGCCATCTTGCCGCCGGTGCACGAGCCGCCGTACGCGACCTGGATCGCCACGCGCTCGCCCAAATCCTTCAGCGGCACGCCGTTGCGCGGATCGCCCGGCGTCGCGACCATCAGGTCCAGGTGATCGAGGTCGATTTCAAAACTCGCGAGGTACTCGGCGTCGGGGTCGCTGCGCAGGAATTCCACGCCTGACGTGTCGACGCCGGGGCGGCTGCGCTTCAGGTACTCGATCACCGTGGCGTCCGCGGCGATGACGCCCGTCGTCGCGCCCGCTTCCACCGCCATGTTGGCCAGCGTCGCGCGCTCGTCCATGGACAGCGCTTCCACGCCCGGGCCGCAGAACTCGAGCACCTTGCCGATGGCCTTGCCGTCCTTGATGAACGGCGTTGCCATGATCCGCAGCATGATGTCCTTCGCGGCGATGCCGGACTTCAGCGTGCCGGTCACGTGGAACCGCACGCTCTCGGGGATGGATACGCGGATGTCCTTTGTGTACCAAGTGTTGGCCATGTCCGTGCTGCCAACGCCAAACGCGAACGTCCCGAGCGCGCCCGCGGTGCACGTGTGGCTGTCGGTGCCGACGACGATGTCGCCGGGCATCGCGATGTCTTCCAGCACGGCGTTGTGGCAGATGGCTTCGCTGCCCGAGCCGTCGGCGGTTTCGTCGTAGAGCCGGATGCCTTGCTCGGCGCAAAACTGCCGCTGGATCAACGGCAGCAGCGCCGCCTGCTCGTCCAGGTGCATCGCCTTGTGTTTCTCAGACATGACCTGCGAGAGGAAAGTCAGGTGATCGCGAAACGCGAAAATGCTCTTGGCATCCGTGACCTTGGCCGTTGCCCCGACGCCCTGCTTGAACGCGACCTGCGCCATCGCCGTCGTGTAGTCGTGGCTGAAGCGCACGTCCGTCCGCACAAAAACCGCGTCGCCCGGCTTGACCGCGGGCACGCCGAGCTTGGCCGTCTTGGCGTCCACGATCGTCTTGCGCGCGATAATCTTCTCGACGAGCGTCATCGGCCGCGGCGCGGTCGTCACGGCCGGCGTCGCGATTTCGCCCTTGAGGCGCGCGGTGTTGTAGGCAAAAAGCCCGCCGCGTTTGACGATTTCACTGGCCACGGGATCCAGACCGGTGACGAATTCTGCCAACGGAATCGCCTCGCCCGCCTGGATGCGGTGGATGAGGCCAAAGTCGTTGGACGTCAGGAGGCCGATGTTCTGGCTGTTCTGGCCGTAGATCTTCTCGATCGTCTGGGCGATCACGAGGCGCACGCCCGCGGCCTGTTCGGAGAACGGTGCGGTCTCACGCGAGGATCCGCAGCCCTTGGACTTGCCGCTGACGATGACCGCGAAGTCGCCGTTCTTGATGCTGTTGCGCTCGATGGCGCCGCCGCGCAGGCCGACGAGGCTGTAGTCACCCAGCGTCTCGTCAAAGTAGAAGCACACCCACGCCGGCGTGATTTCGTCCGTCGAGATGTTGTCGATGAGCGGCAGGGTCGGATCCCACGGCACGTTTTCGCCCGCCAACTGCCGGCGAATCAGCTCGATGTCCTCATAGAGGAACAAGAAGCGGCCGGTGAAGCGGACAGCCGGGCGGCCGTCGGCAAGCGTGCTGAACTGGATGTGCTGGTCGGTCATGGCGAACTCGCAGGAAGGCAAAAGGGGACCCGTCGCGCGGGCGGGCGGACTTTACCACGCGCCGCGCCAGTGTCACCTGTTGGCGGTCTGGTGTAAGCTGCCGCTCATGAATCGCGCGTGCACCCGAGTTCTGCTCCTCGTCGCCCTGGTCGCCCTCGTGGCGTGCAGCGGCGCGGTGCGGCGGGAAATCTTCAGCGAAGCCGACGTCGCGCCCTACCGGCTCGCCGGGACCGGCACGATTGAGGGCGACGCGATCATGGAGACCGTGCGCGGCGAGCCGCACCTGCCCATGGGCGCCCACGTGTGGCTGTTTCCCGCGACGCCGTACAACGTCGAATTCATGAATGCGCTCAATGACAACGACGTGTTTTTTCTGCCAGATGAGCATGAGCTCATCGTCTGGCGGGCGGACGTCGACCCGCACGGCCATTTTGCCTTCAACGATCGCCCGGCGGGTCGCTACCTCGTCGCCGCGCCGTTTGAATGGCTGGAGGCCAGTTGGAGCGACCCGGTGCCGACGCGCAGCCTCCCGGTTTATCAGGTCGTCGACGTCCACCACCGCAACGACGTGCGGCTCGTGGAATTGGCCGATGGCGCGACGGCGACGGTCCACCTGCGCTGACTGCCGCGCCAGTGTCCGACCCGCGCGCTTTGGCGTACGCTCCCGCCGATGAAGTTCGTGCGCGCCTTTCTGCTGCTCCTCGCCCTGTGGCCCGCCCGCCTGCACGCGCTGGATCCCGCCGCGCTCCCGCGCTGTCAGGCGCGCACCTGCCTCGCGCTCGATCTCTGGTTGCCGCCGGATTTTGCCGACACCGGCTGGCTGACGACGCAGCTTGAAGTCGCCAACGATCGGCTCGCGGTCATCCAAGCGGGCGTCCAGGTCGCGGCCATCCACCAGCTGCCCGCTGAGCTTGGCCAAATCGACACGGTGGCGCAGCGCAATCGCCTGGGGCAATTGGGGCGGCAGACGCCGCTTCGCTGGTTCGTGGTGCGCCACTTGGCGGACGCGGAAGATCCGGCGGCGATCCGCAAGGGCGTGACCTGGCGCAACGGCGATGCGTTCTGGGTGATCGAGTCGCAGACCGGGATGCGCTGGGTGCTCGCGCATGAGCTCGGGCACGTGCTGGGGCTGGCGCACAGCCGGGAAGCGGCGTCGATCATGAACAAGGCGCCGCGCGTTTGGCCGCCGCCGTGGCAGATCGGCTTCACCGCGCGCGAGCGGCCCATCCTCCAGCGCACGTTGCAGCGCCTGGTGCGGGCAGGGCGGCTGCAGCTCCGTACGGAATAACTGCCGCGGCCTCGCGGTTGCACAGGAACGGTGGCTGTTTGCGTCGCTTGAACGCTGCGATTTCGTCCGCTTGCGCGGTGTGCGCTTGTCAGGCGCAGTGGCGTACACAGACTGCGAAGGCGCAATGGCCAATTCTGGCCGATTTCGCCGTTGGAGGTTCTCATGCCCGTGCGCCAAATGGCCCTGTGTCTGATGGTTCTGGTTGCGGCGTGTCAGCAAACGCCGTCGGCGGCTGCCGCGTCTCCCGATTCCTCCCGCCAGGCTGGGCCGCAGAGTCCCTACGTCCACCGCAAAATCAGCGCGTCAGGCTACGACGTCACGCCGCTTTCCGCCGCGGAAGTCGCCAAGCTCGCGCGCAATCTGACGACGGAGCAGCGCAACGTGCTCCTCAAAGCTGGCACCGAGCCGCCCTTTTGTGGCGGCCATTTGGACAACAAGAAATCCGGCATCTACATCTCCGCGCTGGGCGGTCTGCCGCTGTTTCGCTCCAACACCAAGTTTGAATCTGGCACCGGTTGGCCCAGTTTCTTTGCGCCTTTTGACCCGGAGCACGTGATCGAACGCGTCGACAATTCCGGCGGCATGGAGCGCGTGGAGATTCTGGACGCGCGGTCCGGCGGGCATCTGGGCCACGTTTTTGACGACGGTCCGCGGCCGACGGGCAAGCGCTATTGCCTCAATTCCGCGGCGCTCCTCTTCGTGCCCGATGGCCAGCCGTTGCCGCCGCAGTCGCAGCCGGTGAACCTGCAGAAGGCGTATTTCGCCGGCGGCTGCTTCTGGGGCGTGGAGGACATCATGCAGCGCACGCCGGGCGTCATCGAGGCGACTTCGGGCTACATGGGCGGACGCAAGGCGCGGCCGGGCTATCACGAGGTGAGTTCGGGCGACACGGGGCACGCGGAATCCGTGGAAGTGCAGTTTGACGCTGACCGCGTGAGCTACCGCCATCTGCTGGAGGTCCTGTTCGCCAAGATTGACCCGACGACGCTGAACCAGCAGGGTCCGGACGTCGGCACGCAGTACCGCAGCGTGGTTTTTGCCGCCGATGCCGACCAGAAGCGCGTGGCGGAGGGATTCCTGCGCGAACTGGGCCGGCAGCCGCGCTTCGCGGGGCGGTCGATTGCGACGACGGTGGAGACGGCCAAGCCGTTCTGGCCGGCGGAGGATTACCACCAGGATTACCACGAGAAGCGTCAAGATGGGAACACTTGCGGTGTTCCACAATGATCAGCCTCGCAACAACAGGCACAGTCGTTTAGTTTCAGCCCGTTATCGTAAGCGGTTACCCGTGATCGGCTTCGATCGGGATCTCGCCTGAGTCCTTGAAGGCCAAGAACTGCGGTTCGGTCAAGATCAGGATGCCCATGTCTCGGGCTTGCTGCATCTTGCTGGGTCCGGCGTTGTAGCCGTAGCAGAGCACTTCCAAGGACACGGACACGGCACCCCGCACCATGTAGCCAGAGGCAACGGCAAGTTCCGTCAGCCGTGTCTTGTCCGCTGCCTTGAAACCTGTGAAACACACTTCAGGCACGCCATTGATTGCCCGCCGTCCCCCAGGACGATCGGACTCGGACTTGCGGGTGTACTGACTCTGCCAATGCTGCACACGTTCAAGGACATCCGCCGTGTCCGTGACGTGTTCAAGGATGCGATCGGTTCTGAAGGTCTTGACCCCGCCCGTAGCCAGATCGATCGCCTGTAGGTAGTCGCCTGATTTGGAAGCGTTGCCCACTTCCCGAAAGGTGACGTGCCCCTTGCTGTCAACGTAAATGAACCGCTTGATCTTGTCCGTCATTGCCTGCCCCGTGGTTGGTCGCAGCAGCCTAGACCCACTCAGACCGTTTGGCAATTCACGCAGTTATGATGTAGTTTCAATGATTTATGCGACTAGGTCGCCAGATTGACCTTTCGCGATCTTTCGTGTCCACTGCTTCGCCTGCCCTGATCTGAACACGGGCAAACAAGGGGACACGATCATGACCGTGACACACGACAAGTCGCTAGAGGCACGCATTCACGCAGGGCTGCAACCCTTGGTTGACCAGTTGGCGGGCAAGCCTGCAAAGCCCGTCAAGGCAGGAGGCAAGCCTGCCAAGGGAGTGAAGGCGGGTGGAACGCCCGTCAAGTCCAAGTCAGCAAAGGCTGTGCCCGCCAAGAAGCCCGTGTCTGCCAGCCCGATCACGGACAAACTCAAGCAGGAAGCCTTGGCAGAGACACAGCCCGCAACGCCACCCGCCGCAGCCGATCCGCCCTGGGGCACGATAGCCCATGCCTTGATCAACAGTGTACGGGTGAGGTACGACGGGGAGTCTGTTGCGAAGTACACGGCAGCCTTGGCGAAACAGAGTCACACGACGCAGATCCAAAGCAACCTTGTCCGTATCAAGATGGTGCAAGCCTTGACCGTGCCGAAACGGGAAGCGGGCAAGAAGAACGTGGAAGCGTGGCAGAAGGCACAGGCTGAACGGTTAGGCCTTCAACATCGGATGATCAAGTACCTGTTGGCAGCCGCGAAGGCGATGAACCAATGGGCAACAGAATTGCCCGTTGACTTCTTGGATCGTCCCATTGCTTGGGTTGCCCGTGACGCCAAGCTGAAGATCGTCAAGGGCATTGATCCCGATGCTGTCGAGGCGGACAAGCCCGCACCCGTCAAGAAGACCGCCGTTGAACGTGTTCAAGCCGAGTTGGACAAGGTCAAGGCTGCCTATCTGAACGCGAATCCCGCTGATTCAGAAGCCATCGGCACCCTGATCGTTCAGTTGCTGAGTGACATCAACTACAACCCGACCAAGGCGGACTGATCGGGTCACGAAAGGCAAGGGGCTGGACACATGCGGCAAGCTGTGTTCGGATCCGCCCTGTTCAGGTCAACTCATTGGGGGAAGTATGAAGAAGATTCTGTTGTGTGCTGTTGCGGTTGTGCTGGTAGCGGGCTGCAAGGACGAAGCGAAAGAACGGGCAGAAGCCCAGGCCAAGGCACAGGCCGAATTCAAGGCCAAGGAAGACCAAGAAGCCGCTATCGCTGCCCGTGTCCGCAAGGAAATGGAAGACGCTGCGGCTGCAAAGGCCAAGGCAGAAGCCGACGCCAAGGAAGCCGCCAAGAAGGATCTTGCTGCCAACCCCGATAAGTACCTTGACGAACGGGATCTAGGCTACTTTGACAAGGGGATCATCAACGACTATCGCCAGTTGAATAAGTTGACCGTTGACAACAAGTCGCAGTTCAAGGTTGCCGATCTGAAAGGCAATGTGGAATGGCAGACGGCCAACGGTGACCCCGTTGGATCGTCCCCCTTCACGTTGAAGGGCACGATCAAGGCTGGGGACTCGGTCACATTCAGCACTGACTCGGGCACGTTGGCCGCTGGCACGATTGAAGGTGCTGCATCAAAGGCCAAGATCACCTTCACGCACGCCAAAGTCATCGACTAGCACTACAGGCACCCGTTCACTTGGCCGCAGCCCTTCTGACAGGCCGTGAGTGTCGTTGACGTGCATGCCGTGTCCGGTGGGGCAACATAGCCCGCTGGGACACAGCCACAGGTTGCCGTGTGTGCAGCCCCGCAGACGTTGGTCTGGCAGTTCCAAAGGGACGTGACCGCGACATCCGCAGATCCGCCGTCCCCTTGTGCGTCGTTGCCCGCATCGTAGTTGGGGCTGCCAGCCTCAGAGGCACAGGCCGTGAACAGAATCAGAAACGCAGTCAACTTGATCATCTTGGTACCTGTCGGGGCTGTTGTTGCCCTCAGAGCCATCTACGCAGTCAGGGCAGGAAGTAAGCCCCCATCCTTTCGGGAAGGGTCGTCTACTTCGTGGTAAGCCCGTCTACTTGAAGGAAGCCCCTACTACTTAGGGGTATTCAGCACGATTCAATGGACAGCATTTAGACGATTCAATGCACAGGATCAGGCTGCCTTGAACTGGCAGAAGGTCACGGGATGGTGTCCCGACCAGAACACAGGCTGAACGTGCTCACTGATCGCGTTCTGGCTGGAGCAGGCGTCAACCACCGTGTGCTTGTCGGGGTCAGCCACGATCGCTATGTGTCCTTCGTGGTGCGTACCGTCTGCATCCCGCCAGTCTGCATAGACGACAAGGCAGCCGGGGACGGCGTGATCCAACTTGGTGAACAGGACGTTAGCCCCGTTGGCATCGGCAAAGACAGAGTCAGTGGACAGCCACCAAGGCCAGTGCGGCAACTTTGGGGCTGTCGCAGGGTTACGGCTGCGTCCAAGAACCCAGGCCACGAAGCCGCTACAGTCACACTGCCCGTCACGACTTGGCAGAGGATCGGCGGGGTGTAGCCCGCCGTGACCGAGTTTGTAGGTGATGCCGTGGCCAATGGCTGACCGTGCCCGTGTCAGAAGTTCATCGTAGTTCATGTTGCCCCTTGTCGGCTTCTGCCGCAGCCTTCTTGGCCTTGCGTCGCAAGGTCGTTGCCCGCTTGTTTCGTGCCATGGCAATCCCGATCGGCTTGCCATCCTCGGAAATCAGGGCAACGTCGTGAGTCAGGGCACAATCGCAGCAAACGAATTTCCATCGCGTGCCCGAGGATCGTTCAAAGCCCACGTTATCAATGATTTGGTAGGTGTCTCGGCTCATGGTGTCCCTTGGGGCTTCGTTGGCACCCGCTGCCAGACTTGGGGCAGAACCTCAAGCCATTCCTGTTCAGCCCAGTAGCGGGCTTTCTCTGCCTCGGTCGGTTCTTTAGCGGGCACGTCGGGGGATCGATGGTCAACAACTCGGTCATCAAGGTTGTCAGCAAGATCCATCAAGGTGATCCCCTACTTGTTTCCTAGGCTTGTTCGTCCACTACGGGGATCTTGTTCGCCGTGTTGCCGTAGTTGCCGCAGATCACGATGTCTACAAGTTGCCCAGCCACGCCTAGACGTGTCCAAAGGTCAGCCGGGATGTTGGGGCGGATCAGGGTGTTGAAGCCGTGAACGGCAGCAACGACAGCGGTGACAATCTCAACAGTGCTCATGTGTTAGTCCTACTCGCAGGCATCGGCCTGAGTGGTTGGGTTCGGGATCTTGACCGCTGAACGGCAGACTTCCCGATCGCATTGCAGATAGCGGGCAAAGGGCAGGACTTGCCCCGCCTCAGGACCCCGCAGGACGTAGCGGCATTGCAACGTCACACAGGAAGTCAGAAGGACAAGGACGGGGATCAGGTGGCGGATCAAGGGGCGGATCATGTTGAACCTGCTTGTGTGGCGGACCCACGAAGTCGATTGAAGCCGTTGCTTCTTTGGGCAAAGGCACGGTCACGGCAATGGCTGTCTTTGGGGGCGAAAGGTCAGCCTTGGTCGGCAGATCCACCACCCGCAACGTCAGCCAACCTGCGAAGGTCAGAATGAAGGGCAAAGACAACATGAAGATCTTGCCCGTCATGTTCAGGCGGTCTTTGATGACGGCAACGTCGGTGTGGACATCGTCCAACTTCGTCCGCATTTCCTTCAGTTCTTCTGGTTCCATTTCCGTCCCCTAGGTAGTGGGTCAAGCGCAAGGGGTGTTAGTCGTCTAGGTAGCCAAGCAGATCCACGGCAACCAAAGCCCCGTCACCTGCAACGGTCACGGCAATCTGTGTGCCAGCGGGGAACGGACCCAGCGGGGCATCGTGGAAGTCCAACGCGGTCAACTGTGCGGCGTAGAAGTCGGCAATCGTGTAGGTGATCCCCGTGGCTTCTTCTGCCTCAGGACGTGCCGTTGCAGTCAGACGGACACGGCCAACGGTGGCGTTACCTGGGCTGACGGTCAGACGGTCAATGTAGAAGGTCTTGCCCGTGGGCACCGTGTAGGCAACCGATGCTGACTCCGTGGCACCAACGGCGATCGCTTCGTAAGCCGTGGTGTCGGTCGGGTCGGTCACGATGACGTTGCCCGCAGCCTTGCCACCCGTGCCAACCGCAGTTGCAACGACGGCAAGGATCGCCGTGGCGGGGTAGGTCGATTCAACAGGGGTTGTGCCGTTCAGGTTGATCGATTCAGAAGCGGGGTTCCCGTTGTTGAGGTAGTAGACCTTGACCGTCTGAATGCCCGTGCCAAGAACGGCGGGGATCTCGGCACTTCCTGCCACAATGACGGCAAAGGAAGCCGTGACACCATCGGACGACAGGTCAGTCAGGGTGTAGCCAGTTGCCCCGCTCACGGTCACAACGGCACCAACGGCAGAAGCCGTGTAGCCGTCGTTGCCGTCAATCGCCCCGGCCAAGGCCGTAGCCAGGTCGTCAAGGGTGCCCGTCGTGTGCGTGACCGAGTAGGTGTGTGTCCCGTCCGTGACCGATGCGACCGAAACGCCATCAACGGGCACGCCTGCCAAGGTGACTTCTACAACCTCAGGGGTCGCAGGCACCAAGGCAACGGGGAAGGCGTCAACCGCAGAATCAGAAACGACGTGGAACAACTCGGCAGAAGCGGGCACAGGACGTGCCACACCACTGCCAGCCCAAACGACGTTCTGAACGCCACCTGAGGCAGTCCGTGTGCCGTGAAGGGCGATGACTTTGGCACTGACGGGTTGACCGTGACGGTACAGAATGCGGGGCTGATTCATGGGTACACCTTCCTGTTAGAAGGTTCCCGATAGCCACCCGTCCCGACCTAGGGCAGCAGTTCAAGGTCGGTCGTGACCCCGTGAACGATCAGCCCAACGCCTGCGTGGTGGCTGGCCTGAATCCATTCCAACGTGCTGACCCTGTCTTCTGCGACTTTCAAAGCCCGATAGAGGCTGCCCATTGTCACGTCCAAGGTACCCGGTGCTGCGGGCGGGATCAGGACATCGTTGACCTTGTCGTCAGTGACGCAAGCCTTGGCAAAGCCCAACTGCATCGCTATGCCGTTGGTCGTCATGTCCAAGTAGACTTCCGTTCCCATTGCGGTGCTGTTGCCCTTCACAGGGTCAAGGGCGGGTGTCGGCACGCCAAGGACGGCACCAAAGCCAGACGAATCAGACCCCGCCGTGTGGTCAACCTGTGCGGCAAACTGCCCTGCTGCACAACGGGTCACGGCCAGATAGGCATGGTTCCGACCTGGGGGAATGACGGCCAAGAATCGCCGTGTAGTCCCTGCCGTTGCCGTGTTGCACTCGGTCATGATTGCGGTCTGTGCGTAGGTCATCCCCACGGCAATCTGAATGTCATCGGCTTCCCGCAGCAGGGCACTGTTGGCAGGTGGTGCCACGTCAAGGCCACACAGAGGGCTGTAAGGCGTGGTGATCCCGTGCCAGTCCCGTAGTTTGCAGTTCCTAGGCATTAGAATTCCCCCGGTTGCCACAGGACGATCAGGCTGTGCAAGTAGGTCTTCTGACCTGGGTTCGCCTTGACCCGCACTGTGAAGGACACCTGTGATGTCTGCGTGCCGTTGCCCTGCAAGTGCAGAGGCTTGGACACAAGATGCCCCGTGGCGTCCAAGGTCACTGAGTCGCTACCTGATCCCCAAATGGTGACAAGGTCAGCCGTTGACCCGCCGTCCACTGAGGCAAGGCAATAGACGTGTGCCGTCATCTTGTTCTGACCGGGGACGTGTGCCGTAGCCATGCCGATCAGCCTGTTGGCAACGTAGGTGTAGCCCCCCGGTGTCGTCACGACATAGGGCCCGTTCGTGAAGGGGCTGACAACGTAGGGCTGCACCAAGGATGCCAAACACTGCTGACGGTCATTCAGGACAGACAGGGCGTTGGTCTTGCAGCGGTTGATCATCTCCGTGTTGATCGCTGCCCTACTGGACGTGATCAGGGAGTCATCAAAGGGAATGAAGCCCGATGTCTTGAAGCCAGACGTGACGTTGACGCGGGAAGGCTGAACGGCAACGTGACCAAGGGTGTAGTTGCCCCGTGGGCTGCCAATGGTGATTCGCAGCATCCTGACATTGGATGCGATCGTGGTGGTGTGCCGTGTGCTATTCCAGACGTTCGCAGTCAGGCTTGCCGTTGCCGTGGCGGGGTAGATCGGGCTGCCCCATCCGCCGCTTGGGTTCGTGCCCGTGTTGGCTTCCACCGTGACGGTCATCGTGCCACTGTTGACTGGGAGGATTGAATACCAGAAGTCATAGGAAAGCCCGTCAACCGAGGGCATGACGGGGACAACGTAGGTCTGTGCGAAGTTGACGGGCACGCCCAGAGGGCTGAAGGACAGCAGGTTGGGCGTGTGGAACTTGTACAGGTGGTTGCTGTTGGCCAAGGCCGTCTGCAACGGGTTTGCCGACATCGCCGTGAAGTAGAAGTCCCCTTCCTTGGTGATGGTCAACTTGCTGGGCGATGTTACGGCCATGAACTACCCCCAGAACGTGCCGTCATCGGCGTGTGCAAACATCCGCTGCCAGTCCGTGCAACCTGCAAAGCCCCCAGCGGGCAGGGTCAAGGTTGACCGTTGCGAAGTGGACAGTGACCCGCTAAGGCCTGCGTGGCTGCTGATCGTCAACTGGCAGTAGTCCGTCCCGGACACGTTCACCAAAGCCGCTGCACTGACAGTCAGATAGCCACCACTGGCTTCTGTGCCGTAGCCCGGCATGTAGTGCGTGAGCACGATCGGGTTGCCCGCGTTCTCGGTGATCGCCTGCTGCATGTAGGCGTTGAAACGGGCTTCAATGTTGACCAAGGTAGGGGCAGATCCGCTGTCAAACCAAGCGATCTGGGCAGCGGGAGAGATACCCGCCACGGTCGGACCACCTTGGATCAGCAGGGTCAGAATCAGGGCACCTTGACCCAGGTCACGACGGGCACCCATGCAGCGGGCTTGCCCCGTGTACCCTTCCGTTGCCGTTGCCCAGTTCCACAACGCCGGGTGGGTCGTTTCCAGACGGCACAGGTCACCCGTAACCACGTCAAGCCACGGAACCACACGGACTTCCACGGTCTGAACCGAGTGGGTCTGTGCAAGGATTGCCGCACCCCAGATCTTGATCAGGCTGTCTGCGTGTGCCTGTGCCCCGTCAAGCGACAGGGTTAGGTCAAGCGTCTGCCCGCCAGACTCAAGGACTCCCGCCGTTTCCTGCATCGTGTAGGGCTGTGACCCGCCTTTGCCTGCTGCATCGGTCGTCAAGGCAACCTTGATCTGCGTCACAGGGTCACGTTTGCGGATCGCCGTGATCGGATCGCCGTTGAAGGCCAACAGGTGGTCATCGGTGATCTTGGTCTTGTACCAACTGCCGTTGACGTTCGTGCTGACGACACCAAGGCGGACAGAACCGGACGAATCAGGACGGGCTACAAGCCCCCTCTGAGTCAACGCCAGCATGCCCGACATCATGTCCTGAAGGCTGACGGCAGATCCCCCTACCCGCAGATTCAGATCGCTTTCAATCCCGCCCAACAGGACGGACATACTTGTCTGATCAACGGCAGAGTCAGGAAGCCCGTAGCCTTCCCCGTAGCCCCAAGAGTCCCAGTAGCCGCCCCCCATCAAGCCACCGGACGATTGCAGCAAGTGCAAGATGACATCGGGTGCCAAGCCTGTACGGCTGAACTGGATCGATGCCTTCTGCGTCACGGTGTCATTCGGGGGCACCCAGTCATAGCCCGTCGTGTTGGACACAGGGCTTAGGCCGTTCAGGTAGGCCACGTTGCCCACGGTCACAGACGACTTGTAGAGAAGTTCAACGTCCCCGATCTTGACCGTGCCGTAGGCGGGCACGGCATCGGCTGCTGAATCAAGGCTGACCTTCAAGGTGTAGGGGAAGTCAACATAGTCAAAGTTCACGTTGGAAGGTGGCAGCAGCCGTAGCCCCGTCACCCAGTTGATCCCAAAGGTCTCAGGATTGCCCCCGACGTAGGCACCAAGGCCACCCGTCCACCACTGGGGAAACTGATCCCGCTTCAAGTGCCCGTTGACGTTGACCGTTAGGATCGTCTTGTAGATCGCACTGTTGGCGGGGTAGACAAACACGGCTGTGCTGTGGAAGCCCCCGATGTCCGCAGACGGGTCAACCGTGCCCGTATCGTGCCACTGCAACAGGACAGCAGGTGCCCCGACATCGATCAGTGCCTGAGTCCAAGCCGTGTGGATCAGATCCTTCTGCTCTGCCAAGGACAGCAACGTGCCCGGGGCAAGGCCTGCAAAGGGAGTGATCAGAACTTCCCAAGGGTAGCCCGTCACGACCAACGGCGTGGGGCTGCTGTTGTCATAGGCGTTGACCGCAACGTGTAGGTACGATGCGGGGTCGATAGGTGCCCGTGCATCCAAACCAAGGACAGTGCCCGTCAAGCCCGCAGGCAGGGGATTGGTCAAGATGCGATCCAAAGCCAAGGCTTCAATCGTGAACTTGTCGGCTTTGTCCCTGTACGGGCCCTGATCGATGAAACCCCGCCAGACTTCCAAGGACTCATCCGTCAAGACAGCCCCGGTCGTGTGGCCGTCCGGGCTGACTGGGGCTGCATACAGGCGGATCTCCCGACCACGCCAGACACGGGGCTTGTCCGTGACCGTCCCACCCTGGGTTCCGTAGAAGTGTGCCGTGGCCAACGAACCAAAGCAGCCCCGTCCACAGCCTGTGAAGGTCGTGGAAGTCTTCCCCGTGTAGGTGATTGCCTCAAGGCCAATGTAGATCGTCACGGGGGCACCGTAGGACGCAGCCGGGAATGCCGACGTGTCCTTGACCGTCAACGTGCCATCGGTCTTGATGCAATTGGCGGTCAACACGGTGGTTGCCGTAGGTGCCTGCATCCAAGCCGCTGCCCCGTACTGAGACAACAGGCTGAACGTGAGTGGAAGCCCTTGACCCATACCCGTGTCACGGTCAACCGCTTGGCCAACTTCTGCTGACTTGCCGATCTCCAAAGCCCGCAGGCCGTGACTGAATCCAGCGGGCAACGTGCCGTTGTAACTCGCTTCTGACCACGCACAATCGATGCCCCCAATGGTCAGCCACCAGTTGACACCCCATCCGTACTGTAAGGCGTTCCAAATCATGGCGTCCTGCCTGTTGCAATGGTCAGATCCATCGTTAGAAAGTCCTCAGAAGTCCCGTAGGCTTTCAGACCGCTGGCGTTGACCACGTAGCCGTCCAAGTAGCCTGCAAGGTTCGTTGGGCTGTAGGCGGTCAACGTGGCACCTTGGTAGAAGCGGACACGGCCAGTCACACACCAACCCTTGTTCAGGTTGCCCGTGATGCCGTCCTCTGCCCTCATCCAAATCGTGACGTGGTGAACGTAGGTATTGCCCCAGCCAGTAGCCACGCCCCGGCCATGGCGATAGCGGGTCAACGTGACCTTTGCCCCATCCTCTGCGGGCTTGACGGTCAAGCCGACAAGTTCAACGACACCACGGGGGGCACTGGCACCCGTCCAAGTCGTTGCCCACCCCGCAGCCGACGATAGATCCTGAGTGAAACCCAGGTAGACGTTGCCTTGCCCAACCATGACAGGACGGAAGGCAACCCCGTTGGTGCTTGCAATCGTGACCCTCTGGGTCGTTGTGCTGTAGGTGATGGCGTAGTGCCCTGCATGTCCCCCCATCGGATAGGCAGACGAAAGGGACACACCCCAGGACACCAACAGGTCATCCCAAAGCGTCGCGGTGGACGGGCGTGCATAGGTCGTGTCTGCGGGGTAGGCCTGTTCAATGACGGCCAAGGTCTGAACGCCTTGGTACTTTGCCGTAGCAGGTGCCGCAGCCCCAACGGCTGACGGACCCTCGGAATAGGCGTAACTCTGGATTCGTGCACCGGCCATAGCGTTACCTGCTCACGTCAAAGGAGAATTTGTAGAGGGTGTGTCCTGCGTTGGCACGGCTGACGGCACCAAAGGACAGGTAGTGCCACGTCTGATCAAGGGGCTTGTAGATCAAGCCCCTGCGGTATGTCGGCAGACGGGCAAGGACAGAAGCCAAACGGGCTGCATCGGTCGGATTGCAGACGGCTTCAACCACGGGCTTACAGTTCGCCAACCCAGGTACACCACTACGGATCGCACCCGCTCCCGCTGCGTCCCCGGTGCCCTCAAGCATCGGGTAGTCAAGGCCGTAAGTGATCAGCCCGCCAGCCTGTGCAGGTGCCCACGTCCCCGCAGCAGAACTTGCCGCAGTCAGGGTGTTGCCCGTAGCCGTCACGAAGCCCAGCAAGGCCGTAGCCGTGGCGTTCGGGGCAATCGTGACCGTCTGCGGTGATCCGCCCCATGACGTTGTGAATGCCACCGTGAGTTTGATCCCGCCGTCCGTGGCGTTGCGGTCAAAGTTCGGGGTGGCGTTCTTGGGGTAGAAGGCACCGTCAAACCAGTTCGTGAAGTCGTAGATGGCTTCTGACGCACACAGGATGTTGGACGGACAAGCCCAGTTGTGCGGCGTGCCGCTGACCGTGACCGTCACCTGTGCAAGTGCCCAGTTGTCTTTAGTATTCAGGCAGATCATTAGATCCCCTTGCCGCTGTATCCAGTGCCCTTGGTAGCCGCAATGGCCTGTTGCAGCATCAAGCCCTGCTGTTGCTGCGTGCCAAGAACCCCGTAGTAGACGTTGACGACGGGCGGGCTATTGGCACCACCACCCGAGGGGCTGAACGGGTTCCCGCTGCCATTGCTAGACGTGCCCCCAGAAGCCCCGCTTGGGGCACCTGCCGCAGACGAACCCCCACCGATCAGACCACCCGCCACAGAGGCATACAGGGCTGCTGACGTGGCATGTCCGACACCACCGGGGATGTTGCCCGTAGCGAAACTTGCAGCCGCAGCCGCAGCCTCAGTGATTGCCATGATGGCTGCTTTCTCTTTCTCCCCGTCCACAAAGGAAGCCGCAACGCCACCCGCAGCACTGATCATGTCAGGCCCAGCAGCGGTGATACCTTTCCAGTCCTTTGTTAGTTGCTGTGCAGACTTAGCCGCACTTGAAAGGGCAGCCCCCGACTTGCCCCCGGCACGTTCCACGGCACTGATTGCCCCGGAGGCTTTGTCGGCTGCCTTGGACAAATCATCGTGATAGTTCTTGTCCTCATCCCCTGCGTTCTTGGATGAGTTCTTCGCCCTGGCATCGTTGACCTTGGCGTCATTGGTACGCTTGAACGCCTCAAGGTCAGCCCCA
This sequence comes from uncultured Myxococcales bacterium, assembly GCA_903842345.1. Lineage (GTDB taxonomy): Bacteria > Myxococcota_A > UBA9042 > UBA9042 > UBA9042 > CAIYBN01. The sequence goes on along the minus strand of CAIMLR010000035.1, from coordinate 12,436 downwards.
TACAGTTGCTGCTTGGCGTCATTCAGTTCCCGTTCCAACCCGAGTAGTTCAGCGTTCAGACTGCGGCTGTTCAGTTCCTTGTCCAAAGCACGGGTCTTGTCGATGTCCCCAGACCGTTCAGCCTGATCCCGTTCGGCCTGTAGCCGAGTCGTTGCCAAGTTCCCCTCAGCATCCTGTGCCCCACGTTCCAACCCGATCTTGCGGGTGACGGCTTCCTGTGCAAGGTCGGCTTCCTGCTGAATCAGTTTGACTTCAACGGCCTTGGACTCTGCAAGTTTGACGTCACCCTTCTTCTTGGTGTCGGCACGGATTGCGTCAAGTTCACGGATTGCAGCAGCTCGAATGTTGGCAAGGTTGGCGTCTGCCATCGCCTCGGGCCCCTGTGAACGGGCTGCAAGGTTGGCATAGCCTGCCTTGGTCTCAGCCACGGCCTTGGCCAAGGCAATCTCGTGTGCCGCTGCCTCTTCCCGGTGCTTCTTGCCTGCGTCTGCCGCTGCCTTGGCAAGTGCCTTCCGCTCGGCAATGGCTGCGGCTTCTGCGGCTTTGCCCGCGTCCAGTTTGGACACGATGGCGTCCCGATCCTTCTGCAAGTTCGCGTCAAGGACATCCCCGTGTGCCTTGTCAAAGGCAGTCAGTTGGACGGTTGCCCGTCCCTCTTCCCGCTTGGCAATGTTCATACGGATTTGGTTGGCTTCCCTCTTGTCGGAAGTAGACAGAGCCTCAGAAGCCTTGTCCCTCATCTCACGGTCAAACATCCCCTGTTCAAGGGCTGCCTGCTTGGATGCATCGCGGGTCTTCTGGATTGTCTCCAGTTTGGCCTTCTGCTGGGCTTCAATGTCTTCCTGCGTCCTGAGGATCTTCTGTAGTTCTTCTGCCGCAACTTCGTGGTTGTGCTTATCAATGCTGTTGGACGTGTTGCTGGCTTCTGCCAGTTGGGCATTGCGGGTGTTGTAGAGGGTCATTACCTCAGTGTGTGCAACCGCTGCCTTGTCTACCGCATCCTCAATTTCCTTCTGCTGTTGCTGTTCAGCCGTCAGTTCCTTGGCGATACCCAGGGCTGTCGCGTCAAGGCCAAGCCTGATCGCCACGTCCTTACGGCTGTCAATCATTCCTGCCAGTTTGCCGAATTCCTCAGACCACTTCTTTAGTTCCTCGGGACCCTTTGCCGCAGCAAGTGCCCAAGCAGCCATCGCTTCCCCGCCATCCTTACCCATGGCTTCTGCGTTCTGTTTGATTTGCTCAAGTAGTTCATTGGTCGGGGTGATCCCCTTGGCTGCCAACGTCTCAAGGGAGTTGGACAACTTCACGGCACCGTCTGCCGACAGGTCAAACTTGGACTTGAGTTCAGAGCCACCCGTTGCCCCGATCAGCCTCATCTTGGCTTCGCCCTCTTCCAAGTGCTTGCCAAGCAGGTACATGCCAGCGGTCAAGCCTGCGATAGCGCCAACGGCCATGCCGATCGGACCTGGGACTAGTTCAGTGATGAGGGCAAAGCCGTGCAAACCGTGGGCAAGTTCTTGGACTTCTCCCTTTGCTTCGCCTGCAAAGCCTGCAAGGGGACGGCCAAGGCGTGACACCTTGGACATTGCACCCGTGGCCTGTTCTCCCGCTTCGTGGAACTTGCCCCCAAGGCCTTCAGCCTCATGGCCAAAGTCCCGGACTGCCCCGTGTGCGTCCCGAATTCCTTTGGAAGCCCGATCCTCTACGTCAAGGCTGATTCGGGTCTCTACCTTTGCCGCTGGGATTGCCACTGAGATACCTCCAAATCAGGGGCACGATAGCCACCGTTAGAGGTTCCCCGCTGCGTCCCGTCTAGCCTTTCGGATTCTGCCCGCCCTGATTACCTGAATGGCGAATGACATCCCCCAAGAGAAGCCCACAGGCCAATCCGCCAAGGGTTGCGTTTCCTGTGCATCGGCCAAGTGGCTTGCCGTTGCGAAGTAGGGATCTTGCAGGGCGTCATACGGGCAGACGTTGAAGACGTGCCCGTCAAACTGCCAGCCTTGACCGTCACACGGTTGGTCTGGGTCGCAGCGGTGATCCATCTTGACCATGGCCAAGTCAGCCGCTAGGTCAGCCGTAAGCCGCCATCTTTCAACCCAATCTACAGGTTCAAGCCCACCGTCCAGAATCAGAGGCGGGCTACCGTAGGGCCCGTGGAGAGGTCTTCAATGATGACCTTCAAGTCCCGGAGGACATCCCAACCCCACTCCCTGATCGCCATTTCGTCAGGCGTCTGCCCGTCCACCTTGACCACGGCCTTCAGGACGATGGTGACGCACTTAGCCCCAAAGTCAGAGCCACCCCAGGTAGCAAGGATCTCGTGTCCTGCAAGGGGGCGGATGGTGACGCGGGTAGCGTCCTTGCCCACTTCCGCAGCATCGCCAACAGGAATGAAGCCCTCTTGGCCTTCCTTTGCCTTCACGTCGGGGTCATTGCAGTGGACAAGAGTGACCGTGTCCTTGGTCGTTGCGAGAATGATTGCCATGGTGGTTTCCTTGGTGGCGGATGGTGTCGGGACTTGGGATTGCGTGCCCCTAGGATGCCCTGAGAGGCACGCAATCCCGTTTCAGGTGCTAAGCCAGTGCGACGCGAAACACGGTGTCTGCTGGCGAAGCGTCAACGGTCGTGGTGCTTGTGCCGTCCGACGTGTAGGCAGCGGCTTCAAATTCGAGCTGCTCACACAGGAAGCCGCCCTTGTCGGTCAACTTTGGCTGTGCAGACACACGGACTGCGGGGGCAAAGATGCTGCAAATCTTGCCCGGCATCGTGCCCGTAGTCAGGCAGATCCCGCCGATGGTTGCCCCGGTCTCAAGGCTGGTTTCATACGGGCTAGATCCGTTGGTCAACGTGTCCAGACTGTCAATCGGGATAGAGCAGGTGATCTTGACGGTCTTGGACGTAACCACGCATTCAGACACACCCTGTAGGGCGTTGTGGCTGTCCACAAAGGCAAGCGTGGCCTTGTAGTCAATCTTCAGGTCGGCAACGCCATCCTTGACCGCTCCGGCGACCAACAGGCGGGAACCCTTGGAACTAATGGAAGGTGCGACCCTCTCATAGCCAACAGGCACCTGCATGCCGCCGATGGTTGCGTCACGGGTGTGGCTTGTGAACGTGTAGGACAGTTCAAGCACGGGCACCTGACGGGCACCAGCGGAGATCGTTGCAGACTCGCAGACGCAGCCTACAAGGACGTAGCCAAGGCCAGACGTGCCGACGTAGCGGATGGTCAAGGGGCTGGGCTGGGTCGTTGTCAGACAGGCCGTAGCCGTTGGATAGATGTTGTCCCCGCTGGCGGGACGGTACATCGTGGCGTCATGCAGAACCAACGTGGCAGGGGTGCCCGACTTGGACTTGACCCAGCCAGTAGCCAGATTGCCCCCAAGGCCGTCAGAGTCAGACACAAAGAACTGACCCGGCACGAACGTGCCCGCCGTGGTTGGCACGCTCGTGTAGGTAGCCCCCGTGTCACAGGCAGCGGCAACGTAGGCAGAAGTGAACGGGGCATTGGCAACGCCTGAACCCAGGGCAATCGCCATCAGGGCAAACTCAGGCGGGGTGTTGCCGACAATGGTAGAAGTCGGGTCATAGGCAACCTTGCAACCACGCAAAGGCACTTTGAATTTCACCTTCCCGCCGTGCTTGCTGCCTGCCAGCGGGGCACTGTTAGCACCTGCGACACCCTCAAGAAGTTGGATCGCCTGATTCTCACGGGCAAGGTCAACGCTCACGTCATCCCCTGCCAGCAAGTAGGTAAACCCAGTGGTTTCAGCCACAGTGTAACCGCTTGACTGAACTGCAAACCCAAGGGACGAATCCCGCTTCAACCAACGTGCCATTTAGTCCCCCAGTGTATAACGCAACCTGAACATTCGGGCTGCAAGAAGCGTGTTCTGGACTGGGCCTTGGTGCACTTGGCCTTCCGCTACCTGATCGATTACCACCCCCAAGTCGCTACCCATTTCGTGAATGGCTTCACAGACTTGTTCGGCGTCGGTCAGGATGCGTGCAAGGGCACCATCCCCGTCTAAATAGGCAATCGCGATAGCCACCGTGATCACGTAGGCAGTGGGATCTAGGAAGTCGTTGTCACGGGCGGGCAGGCTTGAACCGACCGAGAATGTCCGGTCAATGACCAAGGGAGGTTCTGACCCGATGTGACCGTGAAACCGATCGTCGGGACCAGCCATGTCAAAGGGTTCAATGGCTTCCAAACGATCTTGGATGCCTTGCAGGATGCTTGCGGCGTTCACAGGGACACCTTGAAGGTAAAGAACTTGGGGCGTTTCTCATCCCCAGTAATTGCCCCGTCCCCGTTGTCGTCATACTGAAGACCTGCAACGGCAAGCCTCAATTCCTGTTCAAGCCTCATCTGGCATTCTTTCAGGTAGGCATCTGGCGAAGCCCCCGCAGGAAAGAAGGCGTCATCCGCCAAGTAGAGGCGTGCACACGTCCTGCCGGGTTCGCTGAAAGCGTTGGGATCTCCGTAGCAGGCTTGCCTACGTCCCGTGGCGTTCAGGGCTTGTTCAATCTTCGCCGCTACTCGGTCTGCGATGCCTTGCAGGTAGACCTGATCCCGCACGTTGGCCGATGACGGCTGATAGGCAGCCAACAGGGCTTTGACCGCTTCTGCCGTGATAGGTGGGTCGGGAATCCAACGGGCTACGGTCACGGTTTCAACGTGTTGCCTGTTGGTGTCCCCGTCCGTGTATTCCCATTGCAGCCTGTGACCCGTACCCAACAGGGACTTGGTCGGGGCTGCAATCGCCACGGACATCTTCAAGCCCTGAAACGTGCAACCGTCTGAGGGGATCACGTCAAGGCTGGGGCTGATTGTTACCGCGTGCCCCGTCAGACGGGTGGCGATGACAACCACGGGGACGCCATTGGAAACGATCAGGTAGGGATCACCTACGGTCACACCCGAGGGGTCAACTACCTTGACGACGGCCTTTGTAGACCCGCTGGCAGGGGCAACACCTGCGACCAAGCCCCCGTGTTGGTACAGGCTGATCGATGTCGTGTTGTTGGGCGTGCCCGTCTGCCACGCATCGTAGGGGGCTGCGTAGGTCGTGTCCAAACCCAGGGCAATCGTGAACGTGCCCGCAATGTCCGTGTAGGTGTGGCTGCTGACCCGCCTGTACTGAGTCCCTGCCTGTAGCCAGTAGCCGACAAAGAAGCCGTTGGTGGACAGGTCGGGAGGGACACCGCTGTCAGACACCGTAAGGCTGACCGTCCAAACGTCGTGAACCCCTGCAACGGGGTCAACACCTGGGGTCGTGTGGTCAGACGTGAAGGTCACGTCAATGGCGTCTGTTGCCGACGTGATCACGCTGCTGCGGACACCAGCAACCTTGGCCGTGACGAACAGGACACCTTGACCAAGGGAAGCCGAGTAGTTGGGATCAGCCGCAATGGCCGTCACCAAGTCGTTGAAGAGTACGGACGGGTCATCGGGGGCGTGGTAGGTCGCAACGTAGGGCGTGCCGTCAATCGCGACCGTGAACGTGTTGCCGTCTGCGGGTGAACCTGATCCACCTGGGCTGATTGTCCAAGAGTCTGCAACGGCAGAAACGGGATCAACACCTGGGGTCGTGTGGACAACGGCAACGGTCGTGTTGTTGCTTGAAGTGGTAGCCGTCACGGTGGCAACGGACACCCCTTCGTTCTTGGCCGTCAGGGTAAGGCTGCTGCTGTTGCCCGTGGCGTCATAGTTCGGGTCTGCCGACATCGTGGCAGCCAAGGCCGTGCACAGGTCAGCCAAGGTGCCTGACGTGTAGGTGGCTGTGTGGTCAGCCGCGTCAAAGGCGACCGTGAAGCCGTCCCCGTTGTTGGGCGTGCCACCGGATGACCCTGAGAGGGCAAACGAATCTGCACCAAAGGCAAAGGTGATCCCGTCGCTCGGGGGCACGGTGTACATTGGATCGCCACTGCCACCCCCGTTGAAGTTGTAGGGGTTGGACACGGCAAAGGTGTCAGGGGGCACGGGAAGGCCAACCGTAGTTGAGACCGTGGGCAAGGTGACGCTACCTGTAAGGGCTGCGTCCTTGCCGTCTGCGGTCATGAACTTGCAGGTAGCAGAAGTGGGGACAATGGCCGTTGGGTCACTGTGGGTCACGGTGGCTGCACAATCGAATCGTAGTGTCTTTGCCACGGTGAATTACCCCTTAGAAAGTCTGGGGTGGGTGCCCCCGCTGTCTGCTTTCCTTTCGGGATTTGGCAGACAGCGGGGGCTAGTCACTGCCCCTGTGACAGCCCCACCAGACCGTCACAGGGGCGTTCAGAAGCGACTACGCAGAGAAGGCCGAGTAGTAGATCCCGGTGTCGCAATCAGGCTTGGCAAGCACCTGAGCACGGAACTGGCAGTTGAAGATCAACGCACCCGTGGAAGGGTCGATAGCCGAGATCAATTCGATCGGTGAACGAATCCACATATCGAAAGGCTTACGGGCATCGCTTGCCGTGCAGACCAACGCCCAGTCATTGGCGTCCGAAAGTTGAGGGCAAACCAGCACATCCGACAGGCCAGAATCCATGCCCAGGAACGTGTTGATCAAATCCGATTCACCACCGTTGGTCGGGGCGTTCGGGTAACTCAGGCTGCGGGTCAACTGCTTACCCATGGTCTCAAGACCGTTGGGAACCAACAACTTGAAGCCTTCAAACGGGATGATATCGCCGTCGTGATTGCGGTAAGAACGCATGGCAACGCGGGCAGCGTTCAGGGTGGAAGCCGACAAAGCCCCCGTGCCCTTGTTCGTGCCAAAGGCATGCGAGTCACAGATCTTCTTGCCGCTGATCGTCGGGTGATCCGTAGTGCTTGCAGCACCAACGGCAGCCCAGACCAAAGACCCCAACTTGTAGGACGCATCTTGTGCCAACTTGCTCGCGATGTCGCTGACAACCAATGGGTTATCCTCGGCATCGTAGCGGCTGATCACAACCTGCTTCTTGTAGGCAACGCTGCTGTGGGGGGTGCCTGGGACACCGATGATGTCCGTAGGGGTAACAGATCCACCACTCCAAGCACCAAACCCCGCAGATCCACCCGTACGAAGTTCTGCAAGTTTCAAACTTGCAACGGCATCGGTGCGGATTCGTGCAACGGCGTTCCAGTCAAGGGACTTGGACGTAACTTGCTGCCAGAACAGGTCAATCGCTGTAGGCAGAACATCATCAAATACATTAGCCATGGTCACTTCCCGGGCGGGTATTTATCCCGCAATGGGCAGTCGGTTAGGAAATAGGGGTCAGCCCCATCGCCATTCGATTGCGTTTCGTACGTGCTGCATCCAACAAGGCTGCAACTTCATTGGGCACTTCCCACACTTCGGCATTTCCAACGCCTGAGATACTGGCTTGGGGGGCGAGTTCGTAACCGCGTGCCGAAAGGTCACGCCGCAACGCATCTGCTTGCCCTTGGCCTACTTCGGCGGGGACGAACCAAGAGGCCGTGCAATCGTCAGACAGACCCAATATGGTGCCCATCAAGTCATGCGACCCTTCTACGAACGCCTGTGCTTTGGCCAAGGCAGCCGCAACGCGGTCAGACTTGACTTCAAGATCAGGGGCTTGGTTTGCTTTGGTGGTGTTATTTGCCATTGTCTAGATCCTCTCGTTTCGTGGTGGGTTATCGATCGGTGCGTGGCTCTGAGGTTTCGAAGGCAGACTTGCCCGCCTTCATTCCCCCAAGTGCCGCTGCTGCGGATTCATACGAAGCCCGCATTGCCTCAGGGTTGACCAACTTGGACAGGGGACGGCCTTGCATCTTGGAAGCCAGGTCAGGCACGTTCGGCTGTGGGGGACCGGGCTGACGGGTCAGCAAGCGGGGGTGATCCGCCGCAAACTTCTCAACTTGTGCCTTGACCTTGGGGTCACGGCAGTCACCTTCGGGGAACACACGACGGTAGGCAGGGTCAGCCCCCAAGGCGTCCAACATCGCGTTGCGTGCCTGTTCAATCTCACGGGCTTCCTGTGCCGCAATCCGTGCCTTCAGACCCTCGACTTCCTGAATGGTCTTCTGTGCCTCGGTCATCTTGGCCGTGGCTTCTGCCGTGGCCTTGGCTTCTGCCTCTGCCGCTTTGACTGCCTCTGCCTCTGCCCGCGTCGCAGACTCGGCACGCATCGTGGCAAGTTCAGCCTGCATGGCCTGAACGGCTGCAATTGCCGCAAGCAGCTCCGTGGCTGCGGGCAACGTGGTTTCAATCAGGGGAGTGGGGTTAGCCGCATCGATCATTGTTTCGCCTCTTGGTGGTGTGGATCACTTGACCCATACCTCTCTGAAGCGATAGCCACCCTTCTATTTGACGACCCAAGCCCGTGTGATGGCGTCATACAACTGTTGGTTGACGCCGGGGGGCACGCCACCTTCAGGGCGGACACCAAACGCCACAGAGACGGCAATCTGTGCCTGCGTCAGGACTGCTGCGGTCAAGGCGTCCTGTTCATCGTCAGAAGGCTGCGTGACGTTGATGCCCCAGCCTGCCCAAATGCTGCCAGCCTTGTCCGAGTTCAACATCTTGATCGCTTTGCCGTTCTTGCCCGCTTTCTTGTCCATAGTCCCGCTGATACGGGCTACACCTTCACGGCCAAGGGAAGATCCGGCGAAGTCGATGACCACGGCGTTCTGACCGTATGTCCGCACTTGGAAGCCACGCCACATGCCGCCAGTAACTGAACCTGTCCCGGCCTTTGCACCCGCCGCTTCGTGGAAGGCGAGACTGGACTTCCACCAGTGACCATCACCCGCACCCGCAGCCGATGCATACTCGGGAGTGACCTTGTAGCCCCCCGTGGTAGGGCTGTAGGTCGGTTGCGTGCCTACTACCTTGCCCTGCTGCTGCACCCGTTGTTTGACAGCCAAAGCCAAGGGCACCATGGCGTTGATCCACGGTCGCAGCCTTTCAAGGACTGCGGGATCGCTGTCCTCCTTCAGCAGAGGGGACGCAACACGGACGGTGATCACTGATCGGCCTTGGGGATCGGGGCGTCAATGTTCATCGCATCGGATGGCATCAAGGCTGCCAGTTTGCCCCACTGTGTCAGGTTGTCCGTCACCTTGGCCAAGGCTGCCACCTTGCTGATCCCCTGCTGGCGGGCAAGGTAGTCAACGGGGCTGTCTAGGCCTGAACGGAACGCCATCAACATCGCCTGCATCTCGTGAACGGGATCAGCGGGGCTGTCATCGGGTTCTGCGTAGGACACGTTGATCACGACATCCTCAGGCAGCCTGATCCCGTCGTTGTTGTTCAGGTTCGATACACGGGCAATCAGTTGGGCAAGTTCGGTTTCAACGGGTTCCCAAATCCTCTGATACCTCATCCGATGGTCAGCCCTGTCCGCTCGGTCATAGGCACGGCTAACAGAAGTCTTCGCCGCTGGGGACTTGCTGAACGCATCGGGTGCCACGTCCAACATGGTTGCCGTCAAGCCCGTCTGCCAGTCCAACAGGTTCCGATACTCGGCAAGCATCGGCTGCGGCTGAACCACGGACAGGCTTGAACCCTGCCCCGGAAGGGCAACCCAGGTGTCAGCACCCGATGGCATGCCCTCTGCCATTTCCTGCAACAGGCTGCCATCTGGACCGGGCTGAATGACTTTGACCGGGCTGCTGTGGCGTGCCATGTGTTCAAGTTGGCTCACGGCCAAGCACAGGCCGATCTGCTCGGACAAGATGTTGTCGGCAAGGCTGGAAAGGAAACACCCAGGTGGGGGCGAAACGGCGTGAACCCCGACCAAGGGGATTGAACCCGGCCATGGGTTCGCCAAGTTGTCGGGGTTCTTGGTGTCAAAGATGCTTGAACGTGTCCCGTCAACGTCCCAGTAGCACAGGGTCGGGGTGAACACAGCCCAGCCCAACAGGACGCATCGGTCATCCGCAGCAACGGGCAGACGTAGCCGGACTTCCTTGGCGGTCGTGATGTCGTCAGCCGTCATCGCGTTACCTGGGGTCACAACGATTTGGTACGGGGACAGGGCTTGCACGTTCACACGACGGGCACCCGCTGGCAGAACCATCAACACCTGCGTCTGCTGCGGGATCAACTGGCGGGATGCCTTCAACAGGACATCGTTGACGTTGGATCGGATGTACACGTCACGGTACTTCTGGAAGGCCAAAGGGTCTATGGTGCCCGTGGGGGCGTTGAACCATCTCTGAGGATCTCGGCTGTAAATCGTGGCCAGTTCGTGGGCTACACGTTGAATTAGCGGGTAGACCCTGATCGGCATCGTCTTGTAGGACGTAGGGAAGGTGACCCGCATGGCCTTCTTGAGACTGGAGAAGTCCCCGTCAAGCATCTGTGCGATCTGCAACGACCTGTCACGCAGATCGGTCATGTTGCGATTGCGTACACGGGTTGTGGCGTAGGCTACACCGCTGCTCGCATCTGCCGCAGATTGCAGCCCTTCAGCCGCCGCTTCGTAGTCTGAAAGTGCCAGTTCGTCAGCCATGTAACCCCCTATTTGCTGAGGGTCGATAGCCACCGCTAGACAATGCGGGCGTGGGGGTGATCTTTGGCAACCATCAGGCCATACCGCATCGCATCGATCGCGTGGTCATTCGTGTTGTCTTTGTTCGGGTAGCCCGTGGGAATTCCTTGGTTGTCCAAGTGGTAAACATAATTACGCATTGCAGGAAGGATCGGGGCTGTTGGTCCGGTCGTGACCTGGGCTAACGACTTGCTAAACACCAACTTGGGATCAACCGTCAGAGGATCTAGAAGGTCGGCACAATGTGAAATTCCGTTGGCCACCTTCTGCTGATCCCGACTATGCATCCAAAGGATCTGGGTGTGCCGCAACTGTGCTTGCAGTTTCTGATTCTCCACCGGGGCTGCTCGGTCAACGCCTGCCACGATTGGGTCAAGCCCCTTGGCCGTTATCCACAGTCTCAGCAGTTCTTGAAACTTGCCACGGGGCATGCCGTCCCCGACTAATTCGTCCGCCACCACATAGCGGTTGTTCTTTCTATCAATCTGAATTTGCAACGCAATGTGGTGGTCTTGACCGCCCCAGTCAACGGCCAGTATCCAAGGCAGATTCTTGCCGTCCGTCTTCCAATCCCAATCAATCAGGTGGCGTGCTTGCAGGTCAAGAACCGTGTTCAACGGCTTCAAGACCTTGCCCAGCACTTCCTGATCGTAACGCCGCTTGCTCATTGACTTAAGCGAGTCATAGAAGTGGGGCGGGTTATGGTAGTTCTCGAAACTGGTCGCGGTAACCGTGTAGTACTGTGACCACTGGCGAATGCCGTCTATGTCTCCTGTCTGCAAAGCCTTCTTGTAGGAATTCTGGGCGTCATAGAACTGCTTTACAGTCCCCTTCAAGCCCTGAGGGCTTGTGCAGAACGCAATTCCGGGGTGCGGGCATTTGGATCGCAGACAGCCCGTAACTACTGACCACATTTCAGCGTGATCCCACTCGCCGTGATCTGATTCGTCTAGGCCAATGAAGCCTAAGGACATTCCCCGCAATTTGCCAACGCGATTTGCTGGGCGAAGGTAAAGCATCGTCCCGTTGATGAACCGAATGCGAGCATTTCCCCGGTCGAATTCCTTGACTATGCAAATTCCCGTGGCGTCCTGAATGGCTTGCACCATGGGGAATAGTTTCTCATCACAGAGCAGCAGAAGGTCACGGGAAGTTCGGCCAAGTAGTGCCCCGAGTGAATCAGGATTCTGCAACACCTTCCGCAAGATCCACCCGATCAGTGCCTGGGATTTGCCGCTGCCCCGGCCTCCGCAGAACATAAGCATTAGGGCATCTGAGCCTATGAACCGACGCTGAGGGGGTGTCGGATCTAGGATGGCGTCAAGGTCAATGTGTGCGATGGATGCCATATCTAATCCGCGTCCAAGGCATTACCAAGAACCGCGTCCACATCCGCAGAAGCCCCGGCTGACGTGAAGGTCACTTCAAGTTTGCTCGGTAGGTTCGTGGCCACGTTGGCTGCTGCCATCTGTGCGGCTGCGGCTGCCTGACTGGCGATCTTGTTCAGGGCTACAATGAAGTCCTTGCTTGCCAACGACCCCGTGATCCCGTCCCCGTAGAATTTCTGTGCAAGCCGCAGTTCGTACGCCACCAGAGCAGCCACGTCACCCGCCGTAAGACCCACGTCAGACGCATGGCGGATCGCCTTCTTGTCCCCGTCGTCTAGCCGTGGGTCATCCAACAACATGCTGACAAAGCCGTGCTTGTGTTGCTGTCGTGACTGCGTGTTTGCCCGTGTCCGCTTGACCGGCACAGGAAGGGGCTGAATCAGATCGTTCGTCTGATTCTTTGGCATCGGCCTTCTAGCAGGCTGTTGAAAATCTCCGCCAACAAGATCGACTCCAATCCCCAGATCGCATAGAATCTCAGCAGGTTGCCTGAGGTTCCACCATGCGCGGTCACGTTCCATCCCAGCCCTCCATGCTCGCCCTGATTTCGCCGG
>CAIMLR010000034.1 GCA_903842345.1 uncultured Myxococcales bacterium | reverse complement strand
TCCACGTCGCGGTCTGCGTCGCGGGGTCAAAGCTGGCGATCACCGCGTCGTGGCAGTCCGCGCACTTCGGATTCTGCGGATGCGGGCCGCCCGGCGGCGTCATGTGGCAGCTCGCACCACAGGAATTGAAGGTGCCGTCGACCTGCGTCCACACCGGCTTCGTCTTGGCCGTAGCCGCGTCAAACAGCGTGCCGCCGTGGCAATACGCGCCACTGCAGGTTGCTGTGCCCTCGTCAAACGTCGGTGAACTCGCCATCGCCGTCGCCACGCCGCTCCAGGCAAAGTCAATCACGCCGTTCTTGTGCTTGGGCTGGGTCGGCACCTTGTGGCAGTCCTCGCACTGCACGGTCCGGTGCCACGCGCTGTCCGCCAGATGCTGCTGGTGCGCGCCCACGGCGAGCTGGGTCGTGGCGATTTCTCCGCCCGTGCCGATCGGCGGCGCCGGATTGCCGTTCTCAATCGTGCCATGGCAGCTGTAGCAGCCGCCCATCGGCTCAAAACCGCCGTCGATGTCCGCTGCGGCATCCGCGGTATCCGGGGCGACGTCGGGCGCATCCGCCCCCTCCGCATCGGTGCCGCTGGCATCGAGCTTGGGCAGGTCAACATCCACAACCGCGTCCACTTCCTCGGCGGGCGCGTGGGTCGCCTTGCCGCTGCACGCCATGACCAGCCCACACGCGCCAACCAACAGTGCGCGCCGCGCGAGTCCTGACAGGTTGTTGGAGCGCTCAAACATTGGACCTCATCACGCCGGTTGCCGCGATTTTCCGCAGCGCCCATCGCAAGAACATACTGACAGGCCGCACGACTTGCCACGTGCGCGCGGGCGCGAGGCGTCGATCCTTCACAGAACTAAACAATCACCCGATCCGCATCGGCACGACAGGTCAGACGACTGCCCGACTTTCGTGTGGTCGCGCCCATTCGAATCCTTGTTGCGTCGCAACAGTTGGCCAATGGAGATTCCACCAGGCCGCGCGTCAGCTGGGCGGCGCGCTCGCCGCGAGGGCAAAAGCATCCACCGCTGCGGCAAACGCCTCCGGTTGCTCCACCTGCGGAAAATGGCCGGCGTGCGCGACCGGCACGAACTGCGCACCCGGCAACGACGCCGCCCGGTGCCGACCGGCCGCCAAGCTGGTCCCCGGCAGGTGATCCGCCTCCCCCCAAATGACGAGCAGCGGCACGCGCGGCCGCGGCGAACCGTCACCGGCGATGAGGCAATCGACAAAAGTCTCCAGCCGCCGTTGGGGCGTGTCGACAAGCCAGCCGCGCAACTCTGCGGGCGCGCTGCGCGGATCCGCGAACGCGTCAGCCAGCAGCGGCGGCCGAAACGACACCTGCCGCACCAACGCGCGCATCAAGGAACGCCCGGGCGCAAGTCGGCCCAGCCAGCCCAGGAGCGCCGGCGTATGCGGCACGGCAAAACCGTCGACGAGGACCAGCCCCTGACACCGCTCCGGCGACCGGCTCGCGAAACTCCACGCCAGCGACGCGCCGAAGGAATTGCCCAGCACGATCGCCTGACGGACGCCCAGCATGTCCAGCAAGTCGTTGAGCCAGGTGACGTAATCCGCAAGGCAAGCCCGGCCGGGCTGCGTCAGGTCGCCGAGCCCGGGAAGATCGGGCGCCACGATGCGGAAATGCTGACTCAGCAGTCCCCAGACGCGCGAGAAGTGCATCGACGCACCGCCCCAGCCGCCGTGGAGCAGCAGGAGCGTCGGTGGCCCGTTGCCGCCGACAAAAACCCGCGCGGGCTGGCCGAGGACCTGAAGATGAAGGGGACGAACGTGGGCGATCTTGGCCGCATGCATGACGAACCTCCCGCGGCGGCCAACCGTCGACGCCTTGTGGAATGAAGCATGTCCTGCCGACGCCGCAAGGGCCGGACGCGCATCGCCCGGAGCCGACCGTCGTCCTGAAACCTTTTGTCGCGCAGCTGGCTCCCACCGCACAACCGCCTGCGAGCTTGCAGCGCCAAAGGAGTCTTTGTGGCCAGTTTCGCCTCTCCCGCCCTTGTTCTCTGCACCGTCGCACTGCTTGCCGGGTGCAACAACCCGCCCGCCGCCGCATCGACGCCAGCTGCAGGCGCACCAATGCAACGCCAGCCTGGCAAGGTCACGCAGCTCGATCCGCCGACGTTCCAGCGCCTCGCCGCGGATAAGGGCGGCGTCCTGCTGGACGTGCGCACGCCCGGGGAAGTCGCGCGCGGCCGGCTGACCGACGCGACGGTCATCGACATCAACGACGCGCGGTTCGCCCAGAAGATCGACTTGATGCAGCGCGACAAGCCGATCTTCGTGTACTGCGCCTCAGGCGGGCGAAGCGGCGCGGCGGCTGAGATGATGGCAGAAAAGGGCTTTGCTGAAGTCTACAACCTGGAAGGCGGCCTGGGCGCTTGGGCGCGCGCAGGTCTGCCCGTAGACCGTTCAGCGACGCAAGCAGTGGCGCCGAGCGCGAACGCGATGACGCCGGACGCGCTGGATGCCGTCCTCAAGAGTGAGAAGCGCGTGCTCGTGGACTATCACACGCCGTGGTGCACGCCGTGCCGCAAGATGGCGCCGGTGATGGCCGCGGTGACGGAGTCGTGGAAGGGCAAGGCCCGCGTGGTGCTTGTGGACGTCGAGCAGAGCGAAGCGCTGGCGCAGCGCGAGAAAATCCAAGGCGTGCCGGTTTTTGTGCTGTACGTCGATGGCAAGGAGCGCTGGCGCAAATCGGGAGAAATGCCGCCCGAGGTGCTGGAGGCCGAATTGGCGCGGCCGTGAGCAATTCGCAGGTGTAAAGGTTGCGTCACGCGCTGTTCGCTCGCGCCGAAAGGGTCTGCTAGACTCCGGCCTGCGGCCCATGCCGCCCCCCGGGAGCCGCCTTGAATTCGCTCGTCCGCCTCGCAATCGTCCTGTCCCTCGCGCTGACCGCGTGTTCTGCAACCTCAACCGGTGGTGCCGGCGCGCTCGCTGACGCTGGCAAGACCGCTGATTCAACGGCGGGCGGCGACGCAGAATCTGACACCTCGGGCAAGTCTGACGCCTCCGCGCCAGCTGACGTGGTGGACGATTCCGTCGCAACGGACGCTGTCATCGCCGACGCGGAAGGTTCTGACATCGCCATTCCCGACATGAACTGGGACGAATTGCCCGATCCCGACGCGCAGCCCGACGTCGACATGACCAAGCCCGTTGGCCAGTTGTACGCGCAGACAAGCGACTCGCTGTACCGCTTGGACACCGCGGCGTTCACACTCGTCGGCAAGTTCACGTTCGACAAGAGTTCTGGTTCAGTCACCGACATCGCGCTGGACCGCTTCGGCAAGCTCTTTGCCGTCACCAACCACGATCTGTTCATCTGCGTCACCGCGACCGCGGCTTGCAAATGGCTCGCCACGCTGCCCGGCACCGGCACGTTCAACGGCCTCACGTTCGTCCCGACCGGCACGCTCAGCGCGACAAACGAGACGCTGATCGGCATCGGCACCGACGGCTCGTGGAACAAGATCGACCTCGTCGGCAGCACGACAACCGTGACCAAGCTCGGCTCCTACGGCGGCGGCTGGCTGTCCAGCGGCGACGCGTTTTCCGTAGAAGGCATCGGCACGTACGCGACGCTGAAGGGCGTTTCCAAGACCGACAGCCTGGCGCAAATCGATCCGACGAACGGCAAAATCATCAGCATCATCGGCGAGACCGGCGTGAATCAGCTCTTTGGCCTGGCGTGGTGGAACGGCGTGTTCTACGGCGTTTCCAACGACGGCAACATCTACACGCTGGACACGACGACCGGAAAAGCCAGCAAAGTCGCCGGCATCACCACGCCCAAGGGCGTCAAGTGGTGGGGCGCAGGCGTGAGCACGCGGGCCAACGGCGGGAATTGATCGCCCGAGGCGTGCGGCTGCTTTGACCTCGCGCGCAACGTTGAAGTGCACCTGCTTGGCAACACGCATTACGGCGAGAGCGCGGTCGCGCTTGCGGGCGTGTGGCGCTTCGCTCACGTCTGACGGTTCGCCCGCGGCGCCCGAGCCAAAACGCGAAACGCGAGAGGAAGAACCAAGTTCCGCCCCTCGCGCTCCGCTTTTCTCTCACGAATCGCGCTCAGCCTTTAGAACTGCGCGTTCTCCGTGCTGTCCTTCAGCGCCGTCGTCGAGCTCAAGCCGCCCGAGACGATCGTCGCCACCGCGTCAAAGTAGCCCACGCCGACTTCACGCTGGTGCTTGGTCGCCGTGTAGCCGTGCTTCTCGGCCGCGAACTCTTCCTGCTGCAGCTCCGAGTACGCCGCCATGCCGCGCGACTTGTAGTCGTGCGCCAGCTCGAACATCGCGAAGTTGAGCGCGTGGAAGCCGGCCAGCGTCACGAACTGGAACGCGTAGCCCATCTTGCCCAGCTCGACCTGGAACTTGGCGATGGTCTCGTCGTCCAGGTGCTTCTTCCAGTTGAACGACGGCGAGCAGTTGTACGCCAGCATCTTGCCCGGGAACTTCGCGTGCATCGCGTCCGAGAACAGCTTGGCCTCGTGCAGGTCCGGCGTCGACGTTTCCATCCACACAACATCCGCGTACGGCGCAAACGCCAGACCGCGGGCAATGGCCATCTCCAGGCCATTGTTGATGCGGTAGAAGCCTTCGCTCGTGCGCTCGCCGGTGCAGAACTTCTGGTCATACGGGTCGACATCGCTGGTCAGCAACGTCGCCGAATCCGCGTCCGTGCGCGCGACGAGGACCGTCGGCACGTCCAGCACGTCAGCCGCGAGGCGGGCCGAAACCAGCGTGCGGATGAACTGGCTGGTCGGAACCAGCACCTTGCCGCCCAGGTGGCCGCACTTCTTCTCGGATGAGAGCTGGTCCTCAAAGTGGACGCCAGCCGCGCCGGCATCGATCATCTGCTTCATCAGCTCGAACACGTTCAGTGCGCCGCCAAAGCCGGCTTCCGCGTCCGCCATGATCGGCGCAAACCAATAGTGCTCGCCGCCCTTGCCGTCCGCCCATTCCAGCTGATCGGCGCGCTGCAGCGCGTTGTTGATGCGGCGCACGACGGCCGGAACCGAATTCGCCGGGTACAGGCTCTGGTCCGGGTAGGTCTGGCCAGACAGGTTCGCGTCCGCCGCAACCTGCCAACCGGACAGATAAATCGCCTTCAGGCCAGCGCGCACCTGCTGCACAGCCTGGCCGCCCGTCAGCGCGCCCAGCGCGTTCACGTACGCTTCCGTGCGCATGAGGCTCCAGAGACGCTCAGCGCCAGCGCGGGCCAGCGAGTACTCGATCTTCATCGAACCGCGCAGCTTCTTGACGTCTTCCTGGCTGTAGGGACGGACGATACCATTCCAACGGTCAGCGTTGCTCGACGGCGTCGTGGGCGTGTAGGGGGCCATGAGAATCCTCCGAAAATCAGTAAGTTTGGCGCGCGATTAAATCTGATCGAGATAGGGATACGCGCCAAGGGTGAGAAAATCCGCGAGTTCGGTCGCGGTCGACCATTCTGCGAACAATTGCGCAGCCAGTTGAAACCGGCCGTGTTGCCAGCGATCCTGACCGACTTCGGCCTGAATCACCTGGAGTTCCTGGGACATGCACGCGTCAAAGAGCGTGCGATCCACGATGCGACCATCGTCCAGCTTGGCCTCGTGGTGCAGCCACTGCCAAACCTGCGTGCGGGAAATCTCCGCCGTCGCCGCATCTTCCATGAGGTTGTACAGCGGCACGCAGCCATTGCCGCGCAGCCACGCCTCGATGTAGTGCACGCCCACGCGGATATTCTCGCGCAGTCCGTGTTCCGTGCGCTTGCCCACCGGCACCGCCAGCAGATCCGCAGCCGTCACCGGCGCCGTATTCGGCGTCTTGTCGATCTGGTTCGACGTCGGCATCCCGGCGTCAAAGATCGCCTTGGCAATCGCTACGAGCGCCGGATGGGCAACCCACGTGCCGTCGTGACCGTTGGCCACTTCCCGGTGCTTGTCCGCTTCCACGCGGGCAATCGCCGCCGCATTCGCTTCCGGGTCGTTCTTGATCGGGATCTGCGCGGCCATGCCGCCCATCGCGTGAATGCCGCGCTTGTGGCAGGTCTGCACCAGCAGCCGCGCGTACGACGCCATGTTGTGCTGCGTCATGCCAACGTCCTTGCGGTCCGGCAGCACCTTGTCAGCGTGCTCGCGCAAGGTCTTGATGTAGCTGAAGATGTAGTCCCAGCGCCCGCAGTTTAAGCCCGCCGAGTGATCGCGCAGTTCGTACAGGATCTCGTCCATCTCAAACGCCGCCGGCAGCGTCTCGATCAGCACCGTCGCGCGAATCGAGCCGTTGGGAATGCCCAGCGTCTTCTGCGCGAGGACAAAAACGTCATTCCAGAGGCGCGCTTCCAGATGCGACTGCATTTTGGGCAGGTAGAAATACGGCCCCGTCCCGCGGCTCAGCGCGGCCGCGGCGTTGTGGAAGAAGTACAGACCAAAATCAAAGAGCGAGCCCGAAATCGGCTTGCCGCCCAACGTCACGTGCGCTTCTTCCAGGTGCCAACCGCGCGGGCGGACCAGCAGCGTCGCGATCTTGTCGTTCAGCTTGTATGCCTTGCCGCCGTCCTGAACGAAGCTGATGGTCTTGCGCACCGCGTCGATCAGGTTCATCTGGCCGTCGATGTTGTTGTCCCAGGTCGGCGCGTTGGCGTCCTCAAAGTCCGCCATGAACACGCTGGCGCCGGAGTTCAGGGCGTTGATGACCATCTTGCGGTCAACCGGGCCGGTGATCTCGACGCGGCGATCGCGCAGGTCGGCGGGAATCGGCGCCACCTTCCAGTCGCCCGCGCGGATCTCCGCAGTTTCCGGCAGGAAATCCGGCAGACCGCCCGCGTCGTACCGCGCCTGCACCACCTTGCGGCGCTCCAACAGCTCGCGGCGGCGCTGGCCAAACGTCTGCTCCAACAGCGCCACGAACGCCAGCGATTCCGGCGTCAAAATGCGCTCGTAGCCCGGACGCATGGCGCCGAGAACGGTCAAAGTCGGGGTCGATGTCGAGCTGTGTGCAAACGTCATGAAAGGCCTCCGAGCCGCGGGCATTGTTTACAAAATCTGGCGCTCAGTCAATAGATGCCGTCGTTTCGCTGTGTTGACTATGTAAAGTTTGGTCTGTAAAGTCACCCGAAGCTGTAAATGCTGTAAACAACGGTACAGGAGGGAGCGATGGCCGACGGGCAAAAACCCAGTATTCAAGGTAAGCTGCCAAACACCCAAGGCAAGCTCGGCGGCAAGATTCGCGCGCTGCGCCGCAAAGAGCTCATGTCGCAGGCAGAATTGGCGCGACGCCTCAGTATTTCAGCGAGTTACCTGAACCTGATCGAGCACGACCAGCGCGCGCTGACGGCGGAACTGCTGATTAAGCTGGCGCAAGTGCTGCCCATCGACTTCCAGACGCTGTCTGGTCGGGCCGAGGAGAGGCTGTCCGCCGATCTGATGGAGGCGTTCTCCGACCCGTTTTTTGACGGCCACAACCTGATGGCGACGGAAGTGCGCGAGGTGGCGGAACAATCGCCCAACGTCGTGCGTGCGATCCTGGCGCTTTTTGAGGGCTGGCAGGCATCCCGCAACCTGAACGAGACGCTGGCGTCCAAGGTGTACGCGGACCAGAACCTGCCGGGCGTCGCGGCGTCGCGGTTGCCCTCTGAAGAGGTGAACGATTTTGTCCAGCAACACATGAACTTCTTTCCGGATCTGGAGGAAGCCGCCGAGAGCCTCTGGCGCAGCGCGCATCTGGAGGCGGACGACCTGAGCGCCGGCCTCCTGCGCGTCCTCACGCGCGATCTGGGCGTGGATGTGCAGGTGCACCGCTCGGGCAGTCGGCCGGTGCCGCTGCGGCGCTACGATCCTGAGCGCAAGGTGCTGTTTCTGTCGGAGGTGCTGACGGCGCACAGCCGGCGGTTCCAGTTGGCGGTGCAAATCGCCCTGCTGCTGTTCCCCGTCTTGATCGATAAACTCAGCGATGACACGCTGTTGACGTCGCAAGAATCAAGGACGCTGGGACGTTTGGTGCTTGCCAACTACTTCGCGTCCGCAATTGTGATGCCTTACGAGCCATTTCTCGATGTAACGCGCCGCGAGCGTTATGATATTGAGCTGCTCGGCAATCGCTTTGGCGCCAGTTTTGAGCAGGTCTGCCACCGCCTGACAACGCTGCAACGTCCGGGCCGTGAAGGCGTGCCGCTGCACTTTGTCCGGGTCGATCTTGCCGGCAACATCTCCAAGCATTTCAGCGCTTCCGGCATCCGTTTTGCGCGTTTCTCCGGCGCCTGCCCGCGCTGGAACATCCACGCGGCGTTCCTCACGCCGGGCCTCATCCGCACGCAGTTGTCCAAGATGCCGGACGGCAACAGCTTTTTCTGCCTCGCCCGCACCGTTCCCAAGGGCCGCGGCGGCTTCCATGCGTCGCACACCGTCCACGCCATTGGCCTCGGCTGCAACGTCCGCTACGCCAGCCAAATGGTCTACGCCGACGGCATGGACTTGCAAAGGCTGGACTCCGCGATCCCCGTTGGCGTCACGTGCCGCCTCTGTGAGCGCATGGACTGCGATCAGCGGGCGTTTCCGAGCCTCCGTCACACGATGCAGGTCGACGAGAACGTCCGCGGCGCCTCGCCGTACATGCTCAGCCTGGGCTGAACTCACCGCCGCTTTCTGCTAGCCTCGCGACCGCGCGCGCTTCCGCGCCTGAGGTTCGCCATGCTGTTGCGTGCACTATCCGTCGTCGGATGCGTCCTCTCACTTGCAGCGTGCAGTGGGACTCCTGCTGAAAAACAGGCAGTTGCCGCCCGCGCCGCACTCGCAGCGCCAACGGCCGTGGCGCTGGCTGGCCACGCCGACGCGGAGCACGCTTACCTGGTCGGCGGCCTGCAGGACCTCGACAAGACCGCCGAGCGTTTCATGGCGGCGCTGGACGCCCTGCCCGATCCGATGCGCGCGGAGACCCAGTCGACGATTTCACGTCCCAAGCTCATCGAATGGTTTGGCTTTGACCCGACCAAGCGCGCGGGTTGGGACGACATCGGCGTGGACGCGGCAGCGGGCGTGTTCTTCGTGATGGACGACCGCTGGCCGGCGAGCGACGTGGTTTCGCGCCAGGTCGTGGTCTTTGTGCGCCTCAGCAATCCCGAGCACTGGAAGGCGCTGCTGACGCGCAAGGGCGCGGTCTTCGCCCAGGACGGCGAGCTGGAGACCTGTGAAGTCGGCAAGATGACGATTTGGCTCGCGCACTCGGGGCAGGATTACGCGATGACGCCGGCGGCGGGACTTGACACGCCCGAGCACAAAGCCGCGGCGGTCAAGGCGTTCCTGCAAGTGGCGCAGATGCCGGCAGCGGCGCTGGACAAGACCGCGACGTGGAAGGCGGCGGTGCGCGACGCAGGACGGCCATGGCTGGTGACGTGGGCGCGGACGAGCGAATTGGCGCTGACGGGCAAGATCGACGTGGGGTCCAACGTCACGCACTTTGCCAAGCTGTTCCCGCAATTCACCTGGTGGCTGGGCGACGGCTGGGCGCTGCGGGTCGCGACCGTGCCGTTGGCGCACCAGAGCCTGCAGGACATGTTCGTGCCGGAGAAGGCCGCGCCGCTGTGCGCCGGGCTGATTCCCGCGGAAGGGTGGGTAGCCGCCCGGCTGTCCCTGCACCTCAACAAGTTCACCGATGGCCTGCTCCGGCTGACGCCGCCGTCCGTCTCCAATGACGAGCGCGCGATGATGGCGGCTGGCATGACGGGCGCGCTCGCGCTGACCGGTTTGCCGCCGGGCGACGTGATGGCGGCGTGGAGCGGGCACGTGTGTGGCGGGCTGGACATGGCGACCGTGCCGGGGCTCCTGAGCGGCGCGCGCCTGCCCGACTGGCTGGTCGTGTTCGGGGTGCAGGACGGCACCAAGGCGGACGCGGCGCTGGCGGCGCTGGCGGACCGCGCGCAGAACCAGCTGAGCATGACCGTGCGGCGGGCGACAATCGGCGGGCAACAGGGCTATGCCGCGCAGGTCGGGCCGTTGACAATCGCCGTCGTGCGCGACGGGGAACGCATCGTGTTGGGCCCTTCGCCTGAAGCGCTGGATGCAGCGCTCGCGCGGCCCGCCGGGCAGTCACTGGCGAGCACGGCGATGGCGGATGCGCTCGACGGGCGGGTGATTCTCGGCGCGATTGTCGATTTGCGCACCGCCCGCGACATCGCGCTTGGCGTCATGCAGTCGCGGCAAATGGAGGACGAGAGCGCCAAGTCGGTCTCCGACGCGTTCACGGCCGTGCTCGGGACGGCGCGGCTGGCGGGCATCGCGCTGCGGCTGGAGGAGGAGACGATCGCGATGGGGCCGGCTGGCGTGTCAGAAGGCGGATGGTCGGGCGGTACGATGATTGGCATCCTGGCCGCGGTCGCGATCCCGCAGTTCAACAAGTACGTCGCGCTGGCCAAGGCCGCGGAGGCCCGCGAGAACCTGCGGCAGATTCGCCAGGCCGCCGTCCTGTTCTGGCAGACCGAGCGCATCGACGCCAAGACCGGCAAGGCGCTGCCCGCGCGCTTCCCGCAGACGACGGTTGTGACGCCGGGCGTGAGCTGCTGCGACCCTGCGGTGGACCGCGACGGCGATCAGCGCTGCGATGCCGATCCGACGCCGTGGCAGCAGGTCGGCTGGCAGGAACTGGGCTTCCAGCCGGACGGGCAGCATCACTTCCGCTATCGTTTTGAGTCCGCGGGCACGGGCGACGCGGCGTCTTTTGTTGCCAGCGCGCTGGGCGACCTGGACTGCGACGGCGTGCAGTCGACGTTTCAGGTCACGGCCAAGCTGTGCAAGGGCAAGGCGTGCAAGGAGAAGTTCCGCATCGACGAGAAAGAGACCGCGCCCAATGAGTAAGACCCCGCGGCTGCGGTTTGATCGCCATGAACTCGCCGGCGCGTTTGGCGACATCGGGACGGACTTGCCCCTGCTCATCGCGCTCGTGGCGACCTGCGGACTGGACGCAGCGAGCGTGTGCATCGTGTTCGGCGGCATGCAAATCGCGACCGGCGTCTTCTACGGGATGCCCATGCCGGTCCAGCCGCTCAAGGCGATGGCGGCGATCATGCTGGCCAAACACCTGTCCGCGGGCACGCTCGCGGGCGGAGGCCTTGTCGTGGGCGTCGTGATGCTGGTGCTGGCGACCACGGGCCTTCTGGATTGGCTCGCACGCGTGGTGCCCAAGGAAGTGGTGCGCGGCATTCAACTGGGGCTTGGCGTCACGCTGGCGACGCTCGCGCTGAAGGAATACGCCGCTGCCGATGGTGCACCGGGCTATGCGCTCGCGGCCGTGGCGCTGATCCTGCTGATGGCGCTGCGCCGGCAGCATCGGGTGCCCGCGCCGCTCGTGGTGATGGCGCTCGGCGGCGTCTACGCGCTGGTGCGCCACGACCCGGTGTCAATGCTCAGCGGCGCGTTTGGGTTGCACCTGCCCACGCTGCGCGTACCGACGACGGACGAGTTGACCCAAGGTGCCCTGCTCCTCGCGCTGCCGCAGCTCCCGCTTTCCCTGGGCAACTCGGTCATCGCCACCAGCCAGACGGCGCACGATCTGTTCCCGGACCGCCCCGTCTCAGTCCGCAAGATCGGCTTCACGTACGCGGCCATGAACCTCATCGCGCCCTGGTTCGGCGGCGTGCCGATCTGCCACGGCTGCGGCGGGCTCGTCGGCTTCTACGGCTTTGGCGCCCGCACCGGCGGCGCGGCGGTGCTGTACGGCAGCATGTACTTGCTCCTCGGCCTGTTCTTCGCGCCGGGCTTCAGCAACCTCGTGCACGTGTTTCCGATGCCGGTGCTGGGGATCGTGCTGCTGTTTGAAGCCGTCGCTCTGATGATGCTTGTCGCGGATGTTGCCAGCGAAAGCCGGACGCTCTGGGTCGCGCTCCTCGTCGCTGCCGCCGTTGTCGGGCTGCCGTACGGGTACGTCGTGGGTCTGCTTGCCGGGACGCTGATGGCCACGGCGATCCGCCGCGGGTGGATCTACGCGCCCGGCGCCACGACGTCGAAGTAGAACGCGACGTGGCCGTGCGGTGACGTCGCCCCGTCGTCGCAGTTCCCATACAGGTGGAAACGCACGGTCCAGGGCTTGGCCACCTGGTCAAAATGGATTGGCCCCACGACGTAGCGCCCCGGCGTCGCCGTTTCCTCCACCGTCTGGCCCGAATTCGGCGCGGCATGGTTGGTGACCGGGTCGCCGTTGTCGACGTACACCTCCGCGAAGATCGGCGTGTGGGTCGCGACGAGCTGGCTCGCCGGCTTGCCGTCAGCCTTCAACGTCACATCGATGAGGAAGTACACGTCGCTGTTGACGAGGTTCCCGCTCGATTGCCACGCGACGCGGTACTTGCAGTCGTCGTCGTCTGCCGCGTTGCCCTTGTGCGTCGGGCCGTATTCCGCCGCGCCGCTGTCGGTGCCGCCGTCCTGCCCGCCGGTCGCATCGCCAGCCATTCCCGCGCCGTCCGCCCCGCTCGCGGCGTCATCACTCGCCACGCAGGTTGTCGGGTCAACGGCTTGCGCGACGCACGTCGGCTCGACGCCGTCGGGCGCGATCCTGCCGGCGCTGGCATAGGTGCGGTCGATTGTGCTGGCCGCGGGTGTGTGGCTGCACGCGGTCGCGAGCGCGAGGACGAGGAGGTTCTGGCGGAGCATGGCGCACTTCCTGGCTTTGACGGAGTGGGTGGGGCGTCTCACGGGACGTTGCAGCAAGCTGCCCAGTCCGGCGCGCAGAACTGCGGCACGGATTGGCAGATCATCGACGTGCATTGCGTGTCCGTCGTGCACTTGCCCTTGCAGGTGTTGGTCGGATCCGCGCCGCACGTGGGCGGCGTCGAGGTGGCGCACGCACACGCGTCGTAATCGCCGCAGCAGGTGCCCTTGCTCTTGCAGTCGGTCGCGCAGCTGCAGGCGTTGAACATGCCGGAGGCTTGGCCGCATTTGCCGCTGCACGTGTTGTTGGGGTCCTTGCCGCACGCGGCCGTGACGCAATTGGCAATGGCGGCGTGGACGCAGCCCTTGGCGGGGTCGCACGCGTCGGTCGTGCAGGCGTCCTTGTCGTCGCAGCTGAGGGGGCTGCCGCTGCTGCACACGCCGCCGAGGCACTGCTCGCCGGTCGTGCACGCGTTCCCGTCGTTGCAGGGGCCGCTGACCGACGTGTGCGTACAGCCGCCGGTGGTGTTGCTGCACTGGTCCAACGTGCAGGCGTTGCTGTCGGCGCAGGCCTGGCCGGCGGGGTCGTAGCCGGTGCCGTCGGCGAGGCACAGGTGGAACGCCGCGCCCACGCACTGACCGGTGCCGGGGATGCAAACCAACGCCTTGGCGTGGCAGGCGAAGTCCGCGGCGCACGCCTTGCCGGCGTCGCAGTCGACGTCCGTCACGCATTCCACGCAGATTCCGCTCGCCTTGTTGCAGACAAACGGGCAGTCCTTGCTGGACGTGCACATCGTCTGGACCACGCATTGGTGCGCGACGCAGACCTGGACGCCGGTGCAATCGACCTTGCTGTTGCAGTCCACGCACGCGCCGCCGGCCAGATCGCACACCTGGTTCGTCGCTTTGCACGCCACGTCGGACTTGCACGGCGCCTTGCCGGAATCGTTGGCGACCGGGACATCGACAAGCGCAACAGCGTCATCGACCGCCTGGACGTCCGACGGCTCCTGCACATCGGCCGCGGCCACCGCATCCGTGCCGCTGGCATCGCTCAATGCCGCCGCATCGTCGGCCGCCACGTCCGCGGCGGTCGGGGTCGCATCACCGGCGATCTGCCCATCCCCGGCGGCATCGGCGTTGGACGCAAAGACGCCACCGGTTCCGCCTGTCGTCCCACCGCAGGCGGCAAAAAGCAGCAACGCTGCGGTCATCGCACAGCGCGCCACACCTTGAATTGTCGTCATCGTCACTCGCTCTGCGGCGGTTTGGGTCGATTGCGCCCGTCCATCCAGGCCATCGCAAACGCCAGCGCCGCAGAGCCTACCAAAACAATCAGCGCTAGCGCCAGCCAACCGTTGGGCGTCTCATTGGCAACGCACACCACGCAGTCGGCCAGCACCAGTGACGCCATCATTTACGCGCTCGCCGTGGCTGCTTTGGCCGCCCGCGCGGACGGCGGCACTTCCAGTGCGGCCTCCAACACGTCGTCCATCCGCGTCGCGAACACGAACTCCACACCCGCGCGCGCCTGCTCCGGGATGTCCCGCAGGTCCTTCTTGTTGCGCACCGGCAGGATGATCTTCTTGATGCCGCCGCGCATCGCCGCCAGCACCTTGTCCTTGATGCCGCCAACCGGCAGCACCAAGCCGCGCAACGTCGCTTCACCGGTCATCGACACATCGCCGCGCACGCGCACGCCCGTGAGCAGGGACACGAGCGCCGTGTACATCGTAACGCCCGCCGACGGGCCATCCTTTGGCGTCGCGCCCGCCGGGAAGTGGATGTGAATGTCCCACTCCTCGAACATCTTGCGGTCGATTCCCAGCCGCTCCGCGTTGGCTTCCACCAGCGACAGCGCGATCTGCGCGGACTCCTTCATCACGTCGCCCAACTGGCCGGTCAGGCGCAGCTTGCCGCGTCCCGGCATCTTGGACGTTTCAATGAAGAGCAGATCGCCGCCCGCGCGCGTCCACGCCATGCCCGTCGCCACGCCCGGCGCTTCCGTGCGCATGGCGGTTTCCGGCTCGTAGGCAAAGTGGCCGAGCATTTCATCCAGATCGTCGATCGTCAGCGTCCGCGTCTCGTAGTCGCCGCGGGCAATGCCCACCGCCACGTTGCGCGCGATGTCCGCCATCCGCCGTTCCAGGTTACGCACGCCCGCTTCCCGCGTGTAGTGGGAAATCACGCGGTCCAGCACGTCATCCGGCAGGATCAGCTGCTCCGGCTTGATGCCGTGCTCCTTGATCTGCTTGGGCATCAAGTGGCGCCGCGCGATGTGGAATTTCTCCTCATGCGTGTAGCCCGAGAGCTCAATGACTTCCATACGATCCAGCAGCGGCGGCGGAATCGTGTCCGTCGTATTCGCCGTGGCAATGAACAGGATCTTGGACAGGTCAAACGGCGTGTCCAGGTAGTGATCGCCAAACGCGTGGTTCTGCTCCGGGTCCAGCACTTCCAGGAGCGCCGCCGTCGGGTCGCCGCGCCAATCGTGCGTCAGCTTGTCGACTTCATCCAGGATCATCACGGGGTTGCGCGACTCCGCCTTCTTCATCGCCATGATGATCTTGCCGGGCATCGCGCCAATGTACGTGCGGCGGTGACCGCGGATCTCCGCTTCATCGCGCACGCCGCCCAAGCTCAGGCGCTGGAACTTGCGGCCCAGCGACTCGGCGATGCTGTGACCGAGCGACGTCTTCCCCACGCCCGGAGGACCGACGAGGCACAGCACCGGACCGCGCATGTCGTTCTTCAGCTTGGACACCGCCAAGTACTCGATAATGCGGGTCTTGATCTTCTCCAGGCCGTAGTGCCGGTCATCCAGCACCTGCGCCGCGTGCTTCAGATCGAGGTTGTCCTCGGTCATCTTGCTCCACGGCAGATCAGAGAACCACTCCAGGTACGTGCGCGCCACGGTGTATTCCGGCGAACCCGCCTGGATCGTCCGGAGCCGCTTGAGCTCCTTTGTCGCAATCTTCTGCGCTTCTTCCGGCAGCCCGACCTTCATCAGCCGCTCTTCCAGCTCGCCGAGCTCATCGCCCTCGCCGCCTTCCAGATCGCCCAACTCTTTCTGGATCGCCTTCAGTTGCTTGCGCAGCACGTACTCGCGCTGGCTCTTGTTCAGGTCGCCCTTCACTTCGCTGTTAATCCGCTGGCTGATGCGCAGGATTTCCACCTGCTGGATCACCAGATGCAGCGTCTTGGTCAGCATTTCCTGAAGGTTCGGTGCCTGCAGGACGTCGACCTTCTCTTCCACCGTCACGCCGAGGTGCGTCAGCAGCAGGTAGACCAGGCGCGCCGGATGCTCAAAATTCTCCTGCAAGTCCGAGGCGTTGATCGGCAATTCCGGCACCATGTTGACGAGCTCAATCGCCGTATCGCGCACCGAATGCACGAGCGCCTGGATCTGCGGATCCGCATCGTCCTTTTCGCTCAGCAGTTCCACGTCCGCGGACAGGTACGGGTCTTCCTGGACGATGCTGTTGATCTTGAAGCGATCCACACCGCGGATGACGACGTGGTAGGTCTCCGCGCCGTTGCGCAGGACCTTGATGAGCTGGCCCGTGCAACCCGCCCAGTACAATTCGTCCGGCTTGGGGTTGTCGATGCTTTTGTCCTTCTGCGCGACCACGCCGACGATTGCCGCGCGCCGATCCCCGAGGCTTTCCAGGAGCTTGATGGACTTGCCGCGGCCGATGACGACGGGCATCACCGCACCCGGGAACAACACGGCATTTCGCAGCGCCAGAATCGGCAGGTTGTGCAGCGAACTACCGGTTTGGATCGGTTCAGCCATTTCAGTGCTGTCAGGAGACGTTTTTTCGGATGACATGGCTTCCTCACCGTGCCGACACAGGGTCAGCGTGCCTGAGAACCGCACCCAGCGCTGTTTTGCCAGCGTGGCATGGGTCCTGTGTTCACTATAGCCAAGCACGCGACGGCATCAAGTCAAGGCCGGGCGCCTGTTCATTCAGATGCGCCAAACGTCAAGAAGGTTCTGCCGCCATGACACGCAGCCACGGCGGAACGGAAATCCCAGCAGTTTCAATGGCTGTGATGGCGAGCGCGGCGAGAGCCGCCGGACCGTAGGCAGCGCGCCAGGTCAGGAGGTGCAGCTTGTGGCGTTCATCGCCTGCCTCGTGCAGCGTGCGAATGTGCAAATCCAGCGCGTCATCGTCCAGCGTGCCGAACGACGCTGCCGCGCCCGCCCACGCCGCCGGCACCACAGCCCCTTCGCCCGCCAACGCCAGCGCTTCTCGCTGCCACGTCGCGGCAAAGATCGCCTTGCGTCCCGCCAGCGCGAAAATCATGCGCGCGTTCAACTCCATGAGGCGCCGCCCGAGGGTCGCCGCTTCCGTCTGCACCTCGCCCGCGTACGCCTCAGCCCGCGCGAGATCGCCCAGCCACAGGGACGCCTGCGCCTGCGCGAGCCGAATCGTCAGGTAATCGACGCGCGCGCCGCGTTTCTCGGCCAACTCGGCCATCTCGTCCAAGCCCGCGCGGTTGTCCACGCCGATCAGCGCCGCCCGCTCCACGCACGCCGCGCCGATGCCCACGGCTTCCTGCCAGGATTCCGCCTTGCCCAGCTGAAGGACCGCGTCGTCAAAATCCGCAAGGTCCAGACGGCGGAACGCGACTTCCGCGCGCAGCAACTGCCGCTCCCGGGCGAGCGCGGGCGTGGCCCATTTTCGCCGACGAATCTGCTTGAGCGCCCGGCGATCGCTGGAGGAGAGCAGCGCCAGGCCAGCGACCGCCAGATCGACTTCATCGGTCATCGCCCGATCGCCGCGCTGCGTGAAGTGCCGGTGCGCCTGCTTGAGGAAGTCGAGCCCCGCCAGGACCTGCCCCGCCGCTGCCGCGAGGTGCGCCCGGTTCATCGCCAGCACCGCCTGCGCGGCGCCATCCTCGCTCGTCGCCAGCTTCGCCGCCACGCGATCCAACTGCCGCATCGCCTCGGTCAGCGGGCCCGTCATCGCCACCGTCATCGCCAGGCTCACGCTCGCCCGCCGCGCGGAGCGCACGTCGCCAAGCGACTCGGCCATCGCCTGGGCGGCCTCGTGCGCCTCGGTCGCCCGCCGGTAGTCGCCCATCTGCCGCAGCACGTTGCCCAGGTTGTGAAGCGCCAGGAGCCGCATCGGCTGCACGCCCGGCGTCGGATCCATGTCGATAACTTCCTGGAATAGCTTGAGCGCGTCGTCGAGCTGGCCGTCGGCGCGATCCAAATCACCAATGCAAATCAAGCTGTTGGCAATTCCAGCCTCGTGCGGACCGTCGCGAAAGCGCTGGAGCGACTCAGTCAACAGCGACCGCGCCTCCGCGACGATGGCGGGAATGTGACCCGCGACTTTGGGCAGCAGGCGCGCGACGTTGCCCGCCGCCATCGCGATGCCCAGGTTGTCGTCGCGCGACCGCTGCTTGTCGAGCACGTCGCGGTGCGACGCTACGGCGGTCAGCACATCGCCTTGCAGTTCCGCGAGCACGGCCAGTTCAGACGTCGCCGCCAGCACGCGTGGTTCCAGACCGCGGCGAAACGCCTCAGCGCGCGCCCACAGCAGCCAATCCGCCGCCTCGGAATAGCGCGCAGCCCGCAAGGCTGAACGACCGCGCAGGAGCGCCGCCGCGCATGCGCCGTCAATATCGCCAGACGCGAGGAACAGCTCGCGGGCGCGATCGGCCAGGCGTGAGGCCGTCGTTGTCTTGCCTTCGCCAAAGCGCACGACGGCTTCGCGAAAGAGGCCAATGGCGATCGGGCGTTCTGACATCAGATCATCACGCTGCCGCACGAGATGTCGATGCCCTGCCCGGTCAGCACGTCGCCGGTCGGACCGACGAGGAATTCGACGTAGGCGGCGACTTCCTCCGGCTTGATCATCCGCCGCACCGGCTGAACGTCCATCTGCTGCTGCAGGATTTTCTCAAACGACACGCCGCGCTTGTCGGCCATTGCCTGCATCGACGCCCGCGCCATTTCAGTATCCACCCAGCCCGGATTCAGCGCGTTCACGCGGATCCCGCGGTGCGCGAGTTCCAACGCCATGGTGCGGACGACGCCCTGGATCGCGTGCTTGCTCGCGACGTACGCGATGGAGCCCGGCGCGCCAAAGCGCCCGAGCACGCTGCCGATGAAGACGATTCGACCGCCCGGCTGCATGTGGGCGCACGCGAGCTGGGCGAGGAAGACGGTCCCGGTCAGGTTGACGTCGATGATGTGGCGGAACCGCGCGCGGTTTTCGGCGCTGAGGTCAGAGAGCGGAGTCGGTCCGTTGGTGCCGGCGTTGCAGATGAGGATGTCGATCGGGCCAAAGCGGCTCTCAGCGGCAACAATCGCATCGTCAATCGACTGATCGTCGGCCAAATCGAGTTTCAGCGCCTGGGCGCGTTCCAGTCCGAGATCGCGCGCCAGACCGAGCATCTGGTTCTGCGAACGCGCGGCCAGCGAAAAGCGGTGGTTGGCCTCGCCGAGGCGCCGGGCAATCGCTTCACCAATCCCGCGCGACGCGCCAGAAATGAAGACGTGCTTGGCGCGCGCGCCCAGGTGCTTCTCGAGTTCAGACTGCGGCAAACGGACTGTGACCATCGGTGGACCTCCGGGACTAGGCTCGCTGTCGTGAGGAGGTGTGTCAAGCGGCGGCAAGGTCAGAAGGAGAGCGTGGCACGCAGCGCGGGGCCGCGACCGCGTTCCGCATCGGCAAAGCGGTATTGGCCGTTCAATTCCAGCCAGCCGCGGGGGGCCCGGTAGCGATCGTCGCCAAACCAGGTGCGCAGGCTGAGTCCGGGACCGACGGCGTCAACCAGTTCGTCCCGCGACGCGCTGTCATAGTCCACGCCAATCAGGAGATGTGGGTAGATCGTCATGTGGTTGTATCCAGGCATGGGCAGCGCGACGCCGTAGCGCACCTCCGCGCCCACCAGCAGCCGCCGCGCGCTCACGTAGTACGCCGCTTCGCTGTACACCTGCCAACTCTGCCAGTCGCCGCGATCCACGCGCAGGTCGGTGCCGTCCCCGGTCGAGTAGCCCACGCGGAACAGCCAGTCGTTCACTGAGTACCGTCCCACCGCGAACAGCCGCTCCGCCGTCAGCGCGATGTTCTGCGACGCGAGCGGCTTGAAGCGGACGCCCAGCGATTCCTGGGTCGTGTCCCCGCCGGTCGGTCCGCTCATGCCATTGCGGAAATTGAGGAACGTCCGTGCGAAGAATTGCACCGTCCGGCCGTCGCGGTAGCCAATCACGGGCGGCTGCCAGTACACCTCAATGCCGCCTTGCCAAACGTCCAACTCGCCCGCGTGGTACGGCGTGCCGATGAGGACACCCCAGCGCCGCTCCATCACCTCGATCTCCCGGCGATAGCCGAACATCCGCTGTTCGCTGAAGCTGTGTTCGTACTCGGCGAGATCCAGGCAGAAACGAAAATAGCGGATGGATTTGACGTTTTCGTTCAAGCGCTTGGCGGCGTAGGCGGCGTCCGCATAGTGAAACGCCTTGCCGACGCCCATCGCAAAACCGCGCTCAAAAGCCGCGAGTCCTGCGGCATCGTCATGCTGCCGCAGATAGGCGTAGCCGAGGTTCAACTGCTTGAACGCGCGGGGATCGACGAATCCCTCCAGCGCATCCCCCATCAGCGACTCGCCGGCGCGCTGAAAGTCCGCGTCCGGGGCATGGACGACCAGCCACTTGGCCGTTGCCAACGCCGTCGGTCGATCGCGCATGGCCAGCTGCGCGCGACCGAGGCGCAACTGCACCGTCGGATCCTCATCGGCGTGCAGCGCCATCAGCGCGGCGACCGCACCTGGCGGATCGCCAGCCGCGAGCGCACTGTCCGCCTCGGCAAACGCCAGATTGCGCCGTTGCTCCGGCTGCCAGTCGTCGCCCAGGAGCGCCCGGCCAAACGCCGCCTGCGCGTGCTTGAATTCCCGCAGCGAGAACTGCAGATAGCCCGTCTGCGCCCACAGTTGCGCATCGTCAGGGAAACGCTGGGCGAGCTCGACAACCAGCCGTTTTGCCGCCTCGACCTGACCGCTGCGCACCAGCGCGTCCAGGAGGCTCCGCCCGAGAAACGCGCTGGTCGGCTCGCGTTGATAGGCCGTGCGCGCCTCCGCGGTTGGATCCGCGGCCGTCGGCGTAACTGTCGCCGGCAGAGGCACGTCGGCGGCCGCAGCGAAAGGGGACGCGGTCAGCAAACCACACACCAACAGCCCGCCTGCCAGCGATCGCGCGATCGCCGTCCGCGGGTGCGGAGATGCAGGTCTCACGGGGTGCCTGCGAGCTGAACGTCGTCAGGAGCCGCATCCGCGACCCATTGGGCGACTTCATAATCACACGCCACGATGTACGTGACGTGCATGCCCGTGACCGCGTGAATCCGCCGGGTCACAGCCGCGTCCGGCAGGACCGCAACGGCGACCTGCAGCGTGTCTTCGTCGCTCTTGGCGAACGGGACGACGTGGTGACGGCGGATGATCTCGCGCGGAATCGCGCCCGCCAACCCGTGGACCGGCCCGGTATCGTGGTGAACGCGCGGCAAATCCGCCTGCTCCGCCAGCGAGTCGGCCAGGATCTCCGGCGTCAGCCGCCCGGATTCGATGAGCAACTGCCCCAGCGGCACGCCTTGCGCGTGCTGAAGCGCCACCGCAGTCTCGAGCTCCGCCGCCGTGATCACGCCATGCTCCACGAGAATCTCGCCGAGCCGCCGACGGTGACGCACCAGCTCGGCCGTCGTCGGATACGTGTGGCTCGTCTTGTCCCACGCGATCGATTCGCCGGTGATCAGGTGCGACGCGTACTGATGCCAAGCGCGCGACACGGCTGAGAAGTTGATGAAGTTGTTGAGAATCGTCCGCGGAACACTCAGCAGCCCCTGTCGCAGACCGTTCAGCCGGGTCACAAAGTAGATGCGCTCAACGAGCCGGTTGGCCAGGAGAAACGTGTTGATGACGAGCACCGGCCACAGCCACGGCGCGTAAAGCACCAAGTGCGACGCCAGCGGCTGACTGCCGCCGCCTTTCCCAACCATCAGGAGCACCAGCGTATTGGCCAGCACGAAGTACGCGAGCATGGAGAACGGCGCGGTGATGATGCCTTTGCGATCGCGGAAAAACATGTATTTGTTCAAGAAGCTGCCGCGCCAACGCAACTGCTGCCAGCCGAGAAACGCGATCCCGAGAATCCACCGCGCGCGCTGCCGGTACGCCGTGCGGAAGGTGGATGGAAAATACTCGCACGTCACGAGCAGGCCGGTCGCCGTCGCGGGCCGCTGCCACCAATCGCCCGCCCGACGCGCCGGCACGCGCTTCAACGGCGTGTGGGCAAAAGTCTGGCGGGTAAAGCCGAGAGCTGCGAGGCGGAAACTGAAATCGTAGTCTTCCGTCAGCGTTCCCGTATTGAAGGCCGTGCCGTCGTACTCCGCCATCGCGGCGCCGATGGCCTGACGACTGTAACAGAGCGCAACGCCCGCGCCCGGCACCAAGCCGGTCAGCTTCTGGCGCACGATGACGTCTTTCTGGTGCACTTCCGCAAAGTCGTCCAGGTACGTGCCCGCAATCAGCGCCGAGGCCGGCACGTCAAGCGACGCCACCGGCAGCTGGATCAGGTCATGGTCGTCGATTTGGTCGTTGAAGTACTTGAGCTCCATCGGGTGGATCACGTCTTCGCAGTCATGCATCAGGACGCCGGCGAACTGCATCCCGTGCGTTCCCTCGTACTCCGCGATGGCGCGCAGAATCCAGTTCAGGCAATCCGCTTTGCAGGTCGGACCGTCAGCGTCCACGATGGCGCGGTGAATGTGCGCGGGGTCGCGCGCCACCATCTTGTCCGCCTCCGCCGCCGTCGCAGGGTCGTTGCGGTAGGTGCCGAGGAAGACGACGTAGTGGCTGTAATCCAGCGTCTCCAGCGTGTTTTCAATCATGTTGGCGATGACGTCCGACTCATGCCACGCCGGCACCATGATGGCGAACCAGCGTTCCTCGCGAGCGCGGAGCGCGTCGGCGGAGAGGGTCGGACGCGGTTGGTGGTCGATGAACCGGCGCTTGAACTCGCCTGCCCAAAAGACTGTGTCGATGACCAGGTCGTCGAGGCCGCTGACCAGAATCACGAAGGCGGTTGCGACGATAAGGCCGTTGAGGACGTCAAGATAGACGGACAACCACGTGTTCAGCATGACTGTCGACCCTTCCCTTGGCACCTGTGTCCCCGGCGCGTGGGGGAGGGACGCGCCGGGGAGGTGCCGTTAGTGGCCGTCGCGTGACCTCGTGACGAGGTTCAGGCGACGGCGCGTAGGTGCTTGGCGCGCGAACGTGCGCAACGCCCACATCCGGTCACAGGGAGTTGACCGCGACGAACTTGTACCCCGCCGCCTTCACGCCAGTCACAATCGCCTGCAGCTCGGCCAGCGGCTCATACGGATGGAAGAAGAAGCTGGCCACGCCGTCGCGAATCACCAGGTTGTTCTGCGCCGTCGTGACCAAGTCCGCCGACAGCCGCGGCGGATGGTTGTTGTAAGCCGAGGGCTCGTAGTTGCCCATGTTCTCCGGCTTGATCTTCCAACCGTAGACGTCGGTGACGGCGTACGGATAGAACAAGCCGATGCTGTGCGTGATGTCCGACTTCGTCAGCCCGAGGTCGCCGCTGAAGTAGAGGCCGCGGTGATACGCCGTGCCGATCAGCGCCTTGATGGCCTTGGAGTCGGTCGGCGAGCCGGCGTAGTGCGGATACTCGAAGATCGTCGGCGACGTCAGCCCGGCCGCCTTGAGCGCGGACTGGGCAGACGTGATGCGCGCCATCGCCCACGCGGCCGTGTCCTGCGGCACCGCGCCGTCGTACACGACGTTATCCGTCACCGTGTCGACGTGCGCCATGTAGAACTCAAAGTCATCCGCCGTCGTGCCGGAATACGGGTTCTTCAGGCTGCCGTACTGGTGCGTGTAGCCGTGCAGCACCAACGTGCCGCCGTGACTAACCGCGTACTTCAACTGCGTGAGCATCGCCGTCTTTTGCGTCCACTTCGCCGTCTGCGCCTTGCCGGCGTTGGCCGCGCCCAGCGGGTCCGTGTACAGCGCGATCGTCGCGACGCTGAACGGGACGCCATTGGCGTAGAGGTAGTCAACCATCGCCTTGAACGCCGTCGGATCCGTCATGGGACTCACGTCCTCCAGCCGGACCAGCGCGCGGTGCTGGGTCGCCGTGGTCGGCGCGAGCACGTCGAACAGAAGGTCGCAGAACACCAAGTAGCGGTCGTTGTGGTCGATGAACGCAAACGGCACTTCGCCA
The DNA here is from genome assembly GCA_903842345.1 of uncultured Myxococcales bacterium. Classification (GTDB taxonomy): domain Bacteria; phylum Myxococcota_A; class UBA9042; order UBA9042; family UBA9042; genus CAIYBN01. The sequence goes on along the minus strand of CAIMLR010000034.1, from coordinate 28,550 downwards.
ACGTACGTCAGGTTGCCCGAGCGGATGGCCCACGGCAGCGTCGTGCCATCGGCGCGCGTCGCAGTGGCCAAGGTCGCGACCCGCGTGTCGTCAAACGGACTGAATTGCATGATGCCGGCGCCGTTGGTCGAATCACGCGTCAGCACTGTGCCGTGGTAGGTCACCTGGCTGATGGAGGTGACGTCAAACGCCCACGGGTTGTAGCCGTACATGCCAAAGAAATCCGCGGCGCGGTTGGCCAGTTGCCAAATGTTGTCGTACATCCAGACGACCGGCACGCTGGACGCGAGGACATCGTCCAGGAAGGCGACGGGCAACGGCTCGTCATAGGTCGAACCGATGTAGATGACGGCCTTGTACTTGGCGATGTCGCCGACCTTGTACTGAATCACCGGCTTGCTGGCGGTTGCGCCAAAGTGGCTCGCCAGATTGATCGCCGCGATGCCGTACAACTCGCCGAGCCAACCGTACGGCCCCGTGCTGTCGTACAGAACCAACGTGCCGCTCGGCAGCGTCGCAAACGCCGTCTGCGTCTTCGCGGACTCATCGCCAGCCGGCACCTCGACTTCATGACTCGGCAGCACCAGTTCGGTCGGCCGATGGTCCATGCCGCGGGCCTGAGGGACCGGACGCTCCTTGCCGTTGCGGAGCGCGGCGCCGCCAAAGTCGGCGGGGAATTGGTTCATGCTCCCTGAGGGCTGGGCGCCCAGGAGCGACGTTGGAATGGTCGGGCTTTGCGGGACGACTGTGTTCGCCGGCGTGCCGACAACAGTCTGCAGAGCCTGCGATTGACCGGGATCAGCCTTCTGGTCGTTGGCTGTAACACACCCAACCAACCCGGCGAGCAGGACTCCTATCCACAGCAAGGAAATAGTGCGCTTCATCGATTCCCCCTTCCTTTGCATCCGGGCATCTGCCCGCGAGCATCCCCAACGTAACTGCACCACCGGCGGATGCAAGCGCTATTTGACTCCTCAACCTCATGTAATTGTGACATTTTTGCCGTGGAAAATACCCCAGAAGACTGCGGAAATTTCCCCACCAGAAAGGTCCATCGTGGCGCGGCGTTGGGGCCAAATGGCCGGGCACTGCGTGTTTCCGCGCTTACGGCGACTTGGCGCAGCGGAAGCCGGTCGGGCCTGTCCGCGTGCCTGGGAGCTGACTCGCGCGGGCGGCGGCGCGCAACGCGTTGGCGACGTCGTTCCAGCCACCGCCGCGAACGACGCGCGTGCCATCGGGGCTGCTGCTCGGGCCGATCGGATTGGTCACAGGCGCGGCGGCGTACGCGTCGTACCAGTCGGCGCACCATTCAGCGACGTTGCCAGCCAGATCGCAGACGCCCTGCGCTGAATCGCCCGCGCTCTTGCCGCATGGCGCAGCGGTCCCGCCCGATCCGCATCCCCCGCCGCCGCCGCCACCTTCGTCGCAGATCGCGCGGCTGCAATCGGCCAACTCGTCGCCCCACGGGTAGACTTGATCGAGGCCGCCGCTACGGGCCGCGAACTCCCATTCGGCCTCCGTTGGCAAGCGCTTGCCGGCCCATGCGCAGTAGGCGTCGGCCTGGAACCAGTCCACGCAGTTGACGGGCTGGCCGCTCAGGCTCGGCACGCCCCAATTGCAGTAGCCGGCGGCGGCGGGGCGGCCACAGCTGAACGCGGTGGTGTTGGCGGCGTCGCACTTTTGCGGGACTGCGAGCGTGGCGTAGAACGCGGCGTATTGGGCAACCGTAACTTCAGCCGTGTCCAAAGCGAACGCGGCGATCGTCGCGACGTGTTGGGGATGCTCGTTGCCATCGCCCTGCCCGTCTGGCGAGCCCATCGCGACCGGGCCGCCGGCAAGCGCGGTCATGGGCGCAGCGTCATTGGTGACGCACGCCTGTTGCGCGTCACAGCTCAAGCCGAGACCGCAGGACGTGCCCGCGGGGACGCTCGTGTGCGCGCATGTCCCGCCCTGACAGGCGTCCAGCGTGCACGGATTGCCGTCCGACGGGCACGACATCGCGATGCCCGCCTCACACACGCCGCCCGCGCAGGAGTCGCCCCAAGTGCACGGGTTGCCGTCCGAACACGCGCCGGACTTGGGCAAGTGGCCGCAGCCGGCTGTCGCCCCGCACGTGTCGCTCGTGCAAAGGTTGCCGTCATCGCACGACGTGACCGCGCCAGGCAGGCAAACGCCGCCGCCGCACGCGTCGCCGTTGGTACAGACGTTGCCGTCGTCGCACGTGCCGCCCGTCGCGGTGTGAAGGCAGCCCTGCTGCAGATCGCAGCTGTCAACCGTACAGGCGTTGCCGTCCTCGCAGCTTGCCAGCGTACAAAGCGGAACGTCGGCATCTGGCGCATCGGCGGCATCTTCCCCCACATCGGCGGCCGCTGGGACGTCCGGGGCATCGGCTCCTGCGGCATCAAGTCCGGCGTCGGCTGCCGAGTCAGGCGTCGCGGCGTCTGGCGGAACATCGGCGATCAGCGCGTCCGCGGCGTCACTGCCATCGCCCGCTGCATCAGGCGTCGCGTCAGGCGTCGCGTCAACGTCCGGTCCGCCATCGGCTGCGCTGTCCGCCCCAGCGTCAGGCGCCGCGTCGACCTCGGCTACGCTGTCGGTGGCGGCATCGGCCTCTGCGTCAGCAGCAGGTCCGCTGTCTGGAGCGACGTCGGTCGCCGCATCCGGCGAGTCCTCCCCTGCGTCAACCGCAACGGCAATGTCTGCTGCCGCGTCAACGCCTGCGTCGGGCGCGTCCGTCGCCACATCGGTCGGGGCAGCGTCCGCGTCCTCGGCGATCTCGGGACCTGTGTCGGCCACATCGACCGTGGCGATGTCCGTCGCGGCCGCGTCCTGAACGATCGCGTCAACCGCGTCGGGGTCAGAATCGGTCGCGGAGACGCGCTCCCATTGCGTCGCAAATTCGAACTTGTCGTCGGGCGGCATCTGCATGCAGCCAACCGCGACTGGAACCAGCAGGCACGCAACCCATGCGGACGCTGCGAATGGGAGGCGGACAGCCGCGGTGGTCGCAGGATTGTGCATCAGAACCGCCAAGCGACTGCCACACTGGCAGGCACGGGACCGGGAACGAACGCGACGCGCGATGGCGTCCGCAGAATGAGATAGGTGCCCACGCCTGCCGCGGCGACGCCGACGCCGCCGAGCACCATGGACGTAACGAGGTGCGTGTTGATGGTCTGCATGCGATCGGCCGCTTCAGCGCGGGAGATGTCGTGGATCTTGCCGTTGGCGCCGACCTGCAGCTGCGCGTCCAAATCGACCTGCTGGTTGTGCGTCCAGACCCACGAACCGAGGCCAACGAGCGCTACGGCGCCGCCGATCTTCACGAGCGACCACCCGATGGTCGCGGTATCGTCGTCCCTGGGCGCGTCCGCAACGATCACCGGCTTGACCGGCGCTGCCTGGGTCGCCGCAGCCAGCGGTGCATGCACGATACCCAGCCGCCGGCGCACCGCCTCCAGGCGCGTCACCGCCTCGGAGTACATCGGCGCAGTCGGCGGCGCGCGCTTGAGGTACTCCTCCAAGTGCCCCGCCGCGGACCGCCATTGCTGGGCGAACTCTTCCGCGACCGCCGCTTTGTAGAGCAGCAGGTCATCGCGATCCCGCGCCGAACGGTAGACGCTGAAGTAAAGCGACGCCGCCGACTTCTCATCGCCCTCGCGCGCCGCCGCTTCCGCCTGAAGCTGCAGCGCAGTCTCCCGCGCGCTCTCGGACCCGCGCAGTTGCGCCTCCTCGATCTGGCCGCGCTTGTACGCGTCAATGTACGCATTCTGGACGCGCACCTCCATGCGCATCCGCTCGATTTCGTTGGCGTACCCGCGCGCTTGCACGACGCGCTCTGCCGCCGCGTTGGGCGCCGCGAGGACCGCCTGGTAGTGTTCCAGCGCCAGATCGAACTTGCCGCCCAGATGCTCCGCACGCGCCAGCAGCATCAGGTACTCCGGATGCGGGTCCGCGCGCCAAGCCTCGCCGTAGAGGTCGATCGCCTTGTCAAAATTGTGCGCTTCCAGCGCCTGTTCCGCCTCAGACGCGAGCTTGACCGCGGTCTTGTTGGCCGCCATCGCGTGCGGGATCGGCGCGACGACCAACTGCAGCGTCAGCAGAAGAAGGACCAGTCGCAGCGCGCGGTGTAGGTTTCGCGAACGCTTCACGGGACTCGCCTCCATGTGGTGCGCGGTATCGGCAGATGTCCGACCGTGCAAGGGGAACGAAAGCTGCTCCGGCCCCCCTGTCAAGGCGCAGACCGGCATTTGCTCCCCTCATTGCGACGCGTTGACCGGTCCCGACCGCCCGCCCATAATGAGGGACCGGAAAGACAACTGGAGGTGGCCGATGTGTCTGACCGCAAGCTTGCATCGGGCCCAGCGTCTGGGCTCAACCCGCGCATGGCAGTCCCGCTTGGTGCTGACGGTCCTCGTCGCCTTGGCGGTCACCGCGTGCACCCCAACGGACGTCGTCTACGGACCGTGCGATTTGGCCAAGTGCGATGATGGCAACCCCTGCACCAACGACGGCTGCGCCAAGACGGGCGTCTGCACCAACGTGATCCGCACTGGCACGTGCAGCGACGGCGACAGCTGCACAGAGAACGACGTGTGCGTGGCCGGCGTCTGCACCGGGTCAGTCCTGACGTGCGACGACAAGGTCACTTGCACCGCCGACGCATGCGACAAGACCAAGGGCTGCGTCCACCTGTCCGGTGGCGCCACAACGTGCGACGACGGCAATGTCTGCACCAACGACGCATGCGACGCGAAGGTCGGCTGCCTCCATTCCGCCAACACAGCGGCGTGCAGCGACGGCAATGCGTGCTCGATCGGGGACACCTGCGAGAGCGCGGCGTGCCTGTCCGGCAACAAGAAGGTCAACTGCGACGACGCGAACCCGTGCACCGACGACATGTGCGACACCGCGACGGGCACTTGCAGTCACGCCGCCAACAACGGCCCGTGCGACGACGGCAACGCGTGCACCGGCGAAGACACCTGCAGCCCGGCGGGTTGCGTCGGCGCGGTAGACTGCGCGTGCGCGATTGCCGCGGGCCAGAAATTCCCCGCTGAGAACTGCGACACCTGGACCGACGACGACTGCAACGGCGTCATCAACGACCCCGGCATCTGCGGGGCGACGGTCTACAAGTTCAGCGTCCCGCCCGAGTGCGGCGCGACCTGCTACTACGACGAGTTGCACAATGTCGCCGTCAATGGCCCGGCAGGTGCCGGCAACACGGCGGGCTACGACGTCTACGCGACCGGCCAATTGCAGGACGGCGTCGTCGGCGTTGACGACTGGAACGCCAATCTCGGCAAGGGCGCGGCGTGGGAATGGGTTGCCTGGACGGCGCCGGCGCAGACGATCACGCTGCAGTTCGCCAAGCCGCGCACTGTGGCGTTCGTGCGGCTGGGCGTGAACAACAAGAAGGATGGCGCGGTCGCCCAGCCGCCTGAAGTGCACGTGCGCGTGAGCATGGACGGCAGCAAGTGGTCGAGCGACAAGGCCTTCATGCTGGCAGACGGCACCATGCCGGTCCTCCTGGCGGGCCATCGCAGCGACGTCAAGCTGAAGTTGCCCGTGCAGACCGTGGTGTTCGTTGAAGTCCGGTTCGCCACGCCGGGATCCTGGACGTTCATCGACGAGATTGCGTTTGACTGACCGCGGCCGGCAGCGGCGCCGTCGTAGCCTCAGCTACCCTGCGCGCGCCTGCAAGTCCCGCAGCATCCGCGCCACGATGCGCTGTGAGGCCAAGCCGTCGCCATAGGGATTTGGCCCCGCCGCAAACCACTCCGGCGCCGTCCGACTGCGCGCCGCCGCGATAAGCGCCGACGCCGCGCTGTGGACGGCCTGCGGCTCCACGCCAACGAGCTTGCCCATCCGCGCGTCGACAACCTCGGGACGCTCCGTCACATCGCGCAGCACCAGCAGCGGCTTGGCGAACGTTGGGAACTCCTCCTGCAGCCCGCCAGAGTCGCTCATCGCAAAATCGACCTGACTCATGAGGTACAGAAACGGTCGGTAGGAGAGAGGCGGGATCAGGTGAATATTCGGCGTATCCGCCATGAATTCAAAAGCTTTACCCTTCACTTCCGGATTGAGGTGGTAGGGGTAGATCAAGTGATGGTCCGGATACTCGTCCGCCAGCGCCCGCATCATCTGGAAGAATTCCGAGAGCTTGGGCCCGTGGTTCTCCCGCCGATGCACGGTCAACAGCGCCATGGTCCGCCCGTCCGCCGCGCGCACCTGTCGCAGCGCGGCCGCGAGCTCCGGGGCATCGTTCTCCAGCATCACGTGCTCGTAATCGTCCGGGATCTTCTGATCCCGGACGTAGTGGAGCGTGTCGATAATCGTATTGCCGGTGAGTTCAATCGCGCCGTCGGGCACGCCCTCGCGCGTGAGATTGCGGTGCGCCGCCTCGGTCGGGACAAAATTCCAGTGCGCCAGCCGGCTGATCAGCTGCCGGTTCAACTCCTCCGGAAACGGCTCCTCCAGGTTGTCCGTCCGCAGCCCCGCTTCCACATGCGCCACGGGAATGTGGTGATAGAACGCCGCCAGCGCCGCGCAAAGCGCCGTCGTCGTGTCGCCCTGCACAATCACCGCATCGTACTTCTCCTCGCGGAACTCGCCGTCCAGCGCGCTGATGAGCGCAGACGTGAGCGCCGGCAGATCCGGCTTGTCGTTGTGCACCGCGAGCTGATGGTGATTGCCCAGATCGAACAAGTCCGCCAGACCGACGAGCAACTCCCGATGCTGCCCGGTCAGCACCACGTCCGCCGCGAGTTCATCCGGGTAGCGCGCCAACTCCGCCACGACCGGCGCCAGTTTCAGGTATTCCGGCCGCGTACCCAGAACCACCGCAATGTGTTGCTTCCGCACTGTCATCACCGACCTCCGCTGCCAGGGCTCCTGCCCCATTCAAAGGTTCTGCGGCTTGAATGCCCGCACATACTCCGCGGCCGACGGCGCCAATTCGTAGGTCGTCGCCGTCGGATGCCCGATCGTGAACAGGGAAAATCCCAAGAACTGCTGCGGATTCTGAGGAAACGTCTCCAGATAGCCCCGCAGCAGGTTTTTCTGGATTGCCGCGTTCGGCGTCTCGCTCACGGCTGGATCCCAAGGATTCTGCGCGCCAAAATCCAGCGCGGGGCAGCTCAATTCGCCAAAAAAGATCGGCTTGTGCCACTTGGCGTTGAGCGCCATGACCTCGGCGTAGATGTCCTGCTTGCGCCCATACACGGTCGTCGCGCGCAGGGCCGCCTTGATGTCCGCGAGGCTTGGATTGAACGCCTCGCTCACCTCAAAGTACGCGGCAATCGCGATGACGTCGACGGCGCCAAACAGCGGATTGGCCAGCTTGGCGCGATAGGCGGCGATCGTCTCCGGCGCCCACGACGCCGTGGCCCACCATTGCGTGCGGTAGATGATCTTGCCGCGATAGACGGTGCGGAGTCGTCCAACGAGGCTGATCCAACTCTCCGACTCATCCTCCAGCTTCACCAGGTTCGACGCGATGTAGATGCCCCACACGTTGGGAAACTGCATGCCCAGCACGACGACGGACGCCTGCCAGGACGCGAACCACGCGGCTTTGTCCTGCGGATCCAGCTCGGTCTCCGGCACGCTGCCGTTGGCGATCCACGGGTACGGCTCGATGATGTAGCGATACGCTGGATTGGCATTCACGACCTTTCGGGCAAAGTCGAGGCTCGCCATGTCGATGGTCACGTCGCGCCCGTTCGCCGCAGTCATGTTCATCCGGACCGGCACGGTGATGGTGTCGAGCCCCAAGCGCTGCGCATCGGCGAAGATGCGGTCCACGTCCTTGATGTTCCAGGCGGAAACGTTGCCGCCTTTGATGAAGGAAACCGCCGGCGGTGGCACTGCCGCGCTGCCGGTTTGGGCATGCACCAAAGGGGCCGCGCACAGACCGAGGAGGACGATGAAGCGGGAGAAGCCCGCAGCCCGCTGCCGTTGCTTCTGCGGATTCAGCGACCGCAGGACGTTTGCGTGTGCCATCACCAGAACCCGCCATGCACCCATGGACTTCAGCACGTTCCACTGTGCTGCATTCGGCAAGGTAGGCGCGGACCACGGAGCGTCAACGGCGGAGATGAGAATCGCGCCGGGCTACGTCAAGGAACGATGGCGGTCGGGGCACACGAGGAAACGCCGGCGCCGACGATGGTCATGCCGGTGTTGGCCTTGACGATGCTGGCCTTGCCGGTCGCGGCGTCCAGCTTCCACACGTTCGTCGAGCTGTCCGCCGGGCCTTGATAGAACAGGTAGAAAACGCCGCCCCATTGCGCGAACGCGACGTCACCTTCCGCGCCAAAATCGCTCGTCGGCAGGTTCCAACTCTTGACGTTGGTCTTGCCCGTGACTTTGTCGATTTGCCGCACGCTGGGCGGCGAACTGCCGGCGAAGAAGCCAAAAAGCTCGCCCTTGCCGTTGCCGGTCAACTCCGCGCCGCCGGCAAAGTCGACGGTGGCGACCGCGGCGGCCTGGAGCGCGGGAAAGCTGATGCTGGCGAGCGTGTCAAAGCCGGTCCAATACGAGCCGGTGCTGCCGGCGATGACAAACAGCGTCTCGTCCGTTTGGCCGGGGCCGTTGGCAGAGAAGCCCATGCCGAAAATTTCCAGGTTGGGCGACGCCGTCTTGTAGCCCGTGCTCGTGCACGAGGCGTCGAGCGTGCTGACCTTGTAGATGCCGCTGGCGCTCCCGCCGTTCCAGTAGAGCACCCACGCGTTGGCTTGGCGATCGACGGACATGGAGAACGGCGATGCGCCAAAGCCGGCCGGACATTTCAGCGTGCCGACGAGCTTGAACTGCAGCTTGTCCGGCTGGAAGCTGTAGAGTTTGTTGTCCGTCGTGACGACGTAGACGATCTTGGCGCGCTCGGGGCAATCGCCGTTGGGCGCCACTGCATCCGCCGTGGGTCCAGTGTCTGCGTCGGGATCGTCAAAGAAGCCGTCCAGATCCGTGCCTGCATCCGCTGCGGCGTCGGTCGTCGCTGCGTCATCGGTTGCGTCGCCATCGGCCGCCAGCGCGCCGTCGCCCGACAAATCCGCGGCACCCGTGGCATCCGTCGGCGTGACCTGGCTGCACAAATCCGCGGTCTTGGCGTCGCACGCGCCGTGGCTGTCCAACGCGTAGTAACCGCCGCCCGTGGACGGCGAACTGCAGGCCGTCGCACACGCCGCGACGAAGAGCGCGAAAATCGGGAGCAAGCGCACGGCAACCTCCTGGACGCGACAAGCCTTGGCTAGGCGGTGAGCAACTGCTCCGGATACTCGCCCGTGAAGCAGGCAGTGCACCAGCCGTCATGGGGGCCAGCGGCCTGCAGGAGGCCTTCCGGACTCAGGTAGCCGACCGAATCGCAGGTGATGAACGCGGCAATTTCTTCAAGCGTCTTGTTGGCCGCCAGCAGCTGATCGCGATCCGGCGTGTCGATGCCGTACCAGCACGGCCACGCGGTCGGCGGGCTCGAGATGCGCAGGTGAATCTCCCGCGCGCCCGCTTCGCGCAGGAGGCCGATGATCTGCCGGGACGTCGTGCCGCGCACGAGGCTGTCGTCGACCACCACGATGCTCTTGCCGGCGATGATCTCCTTGACCGGGCTCAGCTTGCGGCGCACGCCGATTTCACGCAGCGCGACGGTAGGCTGGATGAACGTGCGGCCAACGTAGTGGCTGCGGATCAGTCCCAGCTCATACGGAATCCCCGACTCGCGGGCATAACCCAGCGCCGCGGCGATGCCGCTGTCAGGCACCGGAATCACGACTTCCGCGCCCAGGGCCGGTGCCTCACGCGCGAGCTGTGCGCCAAAGCGCTTGCGCGTCTCGTAGACCGTGTGGCCAAAGATCACGCTGTCCGGACGGGCAAAGTAGACGTGCTCAAACACGCACGCTTTGCGCCCCGGCAGCTTGGCCAGGCGCAGGCTGCGAATGCCGCCCTGGCGCATGACGACGACTTCACCCGGCTCAACTTCACGCACGAACTCGCCGCCCACCAGGTTGATCGCCGGCACTTCCGACGCGGCCATCCACGCCTCGCCATGCGCGTCGCGGCGAAAGCCGAGCGCCAGCGGCCGGTAGCCATACGGATCGCGCACCGCCACGACTTCGCGACCGTCGGTCAGCAGCAGCGAGTAGGCGCCCTGCAGCATCGGCATGATCGCCAACATGCGCTCGCCGAGGCTGCCCTGTTGCCGCGCCAGCAGGTGCAGGATCACTTCCGTGTCCGTTCCCGAGGAGAACAGCGCACCTTCCGCCGCGAGCTTGGCGCGCAGCGGCACGGCGTTCACAAGGTTGCCGTTGTGGGCGACCGCGAGCGAACCGATCGACGTGTCGAGGCAAATCGGCTGGGCGTTGCGCAGGCGGCTGGCGCCTGTCGTCGAATAGCGCACCTGGCCGATCGCCATGATGCCCGGCAGGTTGGCGAGCGTCGCTTCGTCAAAGATCTGCGCGACGTGGCCCATGGCGCGCTGCAGAAACACTTCACCGCCCGGAGATGACGCGATGCCCGCGGATTCCTGACCGCGGTGCTGCAGCGCGTGCAGGCCGATGGACGCGAGACGCGCCGCTTCTGGATGGCCAAAGATGCCGAAAACACCGCACATGGGAACTCCTGTTTCTACACCGTGACCGATGTCTGAGATCAACCTGCCTGGATCCGCGGCGCGCCACCGAAGGTGCCTGCTCGCGCTCCAGTCCGAAATACCACAGGCCTGACCGGCAGCGTCTGGTACCCAACACAGATCGACCTGTTCAGTGCTGCTGGCCGAGGACCGCCCGTTCAAAACCGTGCTGCCACGCATCATTCAACTGCTGGACCGGCACAGCCAGGCCGGCGAGCGCAACTTCCTGACCGCCCGTCGTGCCGAGCGTCATGCACGGCACCTGCAAAGCCCGGGCTTTCGCCTGAATTTCCGTCACGCGATCGGGCCGGACGCTGACGAGAATCGACGCGCCACTCTCACCGAACAACAGCTCGTCCAGGCGCTTGCCCGGCACGGCCGGCAGCACGCAATCCGCACCGATGAGATTCGGCAACGCGCACTCCGCCAGCGCGACCGCGAGGCCGCCGTCCGAGAGATCATGCGCGCTCAGGATTGCGCCTTCCGCCACGAGCCCGCGCACGAGTGCGCCCACCGCGCGTTCCGCGTGCAGGTCCACCGGCGACGGCGCGCCCGCGTGCTTGCCCAGCCGCGTGTGCGTGAACCGCGACGCACCGAGTGACGGATCGAACTTGCCGAGCAGCAGCACCGCGGCGCCCGCCTCATTGAAACCGAGCATCACCGGCTGCACGCCATCGGGCAGGCGACCGACCGCGGCGATCATCGGCGTCGGGAGAATCGACTCGTCGTTTGTCGAGTTGTAGAGCGAGACGTTGCCGCTCACGACCGGACAATCCAGCGCTTTGGCCGCTTCGCCCACGCCGCGCATCGCCTCGCGAATCGCCCACATCACTTCCGGAATCTCCGGATTGCCCATGTTCAGGCAGTCCGTCAGCCCCAGCGGCGCCGCACCGACACACGCGAGGTTGCGCACGCTCTCCGCGACCGCATAGGCGCCGCACGCGTACGGATCCGCGTAACCATAGCGTTCAGTGCAATCCGCCGACATCGCCAGCAACGCGTTGTTTTCCTTGACGCGCAGCACCGCCGCGTCGGCCTGGCCCGGCAGCACCGCCGTGTTGGTCCTGACCGAATGGTCATATTGCTGCCAGATCCACCGCTTGGACGCGATCTCCGGATGCGCCATCAGCGCGAGCCAATCCTGCGTCGTCGGCGCGTCGTCAAAATACGGGATCAGCCGGCGCTCAGCCAGATCCGCCGGCTCCCGGCGCGGGCGATCGTAGCGCGGGCAATCATCGACGACGGCCGCGATCGGCAGGTCCAGCGCCACTTCACCCTTGAAGGTCGCGACCATGCGGCCGGAATCCGTGACCGTGCCGACCACCGCCGCCTCCAGGCCCCACTTCTTGCAGACAAGCAGCACGTCAAGCTCGTGGCCCTTCTTGGCGACAAGCAGCATGCGCTCCTGGCTCTCGGACAGCATCATCTCGTACGGCGTCAGGTTTGCCGCGCGCTGCGGCACCGCGTCCAGGTTCATTTCCATGCCAGCGCCAGCGCGCGACGCCATTTCAAAGCTCGACGACGTCAGCCCCGCCGCGCCCATGTCTTGGATGCCGACCAGCCAATCGTGCTGGAAAATCTCCATGCAGCATTCCAGCAGCAGCTTCTCCGTGAACGGGTCGCCCACCTGCACCGTCGGGCGCTTCTCGGCGCTCGTCTCGTCAAAGCTCGCGGAGGCCATCGTCGCGCCGTGGATGCCGTCGCGGCCAGTCGCTGAGCCGATGTACAGAACCGGATTGCCGACGCCGCTGGCGTAGCCGAGGAAGATTCTGTCCTTGCGGACGACGCCGAGCGCGAACGCGTTGACGAGGATGTTGCCGTTGTAGCAAGCGTCAAAACCGCAGTTGCCGCCGATGGTCGGGACGCCCATGCAGTTGCCGTAGCCGCCGATGCCGTGGACGACGCCGCTGACGAGCGTCTTGGTCTTGGGGTGGCTGGCTTCGCCGAAGCGGAGCGCGTCCATGCACGCGATGGTGCGCGCGCCCATGGTGAAGACGTCGCGGAGGATGCCGCCCACGCCAGTCGCCGCGCCCTGGAAGGGCTCGATGAACGACGGATGGTTGTGCGATTCCATCTTGAACGCGGCGCCCCACGTGTTGCCTTCCGCGTCCTTGCCGATGTCGACGATGCCCGCGTTCTCGCCCGGACCCTGGATGACGGTCGGACCGTCCGTCGGGAACAGGTGAAAGTGCGCGCGGCTGGACTTGTAGGCGCAGTGTTCCGACCACATCACGGAAAACACACCCAGTTCCACGAGATTGGGCGGACGATTGAGGCGGCGGACGATTTCCGCGTATTCCTCAGTGGTCAGCTTGTGGCGGGCAATAACGTCATCGGGCAGGTGTTCGTGCACAGGCATAGGGCCTCCGGCTGGAAGGGGCCGGAGTCTCCGCGATCGGCGTCACCGATGGCAAACGACAATTGCGCAACTATCAGAAAGCCGCGGCGGCGACGGCCTGGATTGCCGCATCTGGACGGTCGTTCTGGCCATTTTCCGCGGGTTCAAGCGCAGTGGATCTCGCGCGCGCCAGCGACCTCTCGCCGCCCGTCCACTGCCCACCACCGCACAACCGCGCTATCCTGCTGCCCGGAGGTTCCATGTACACATTCCCCTCGCTCATCGCCGGACAGGAAGTTGCCGGCGGCGCGCTGCACAAGGTCCACAATCCGTTCAACCAGACGGTCGTGGGCGCAGTGCATCAGGCCTCCGCGGATCACGTGGAGCGGGCGCTGCAGCGTGGCCACGAGGCTGAGCGCGACGCCGCGGCGCTGCCGGCATGGCGGCGACGGGAAATTCTCCAGCGGCTGCAACAGCTCCTGATGCTCAACGAGCTGGAGCTGGCGACGCTCATCCAGCAGGAAGCCGGCAAGCCGATTGCCCTGGCGCGCACGGAAGTGCGGCGCGCGGCCGACACGCTGGCTTTTGCCGCCGGCGAGGTGGCGCGCAACGGTGAGCTCCTGGATCTTGGCCTCGCGGAGCCGGGGGAAGGCCGCTGGGGCATCGTGCGGCGGTTTCCGCTCGGCCTGATCAGCGCGATCACGCCGTTCAACTTTCCGCTGAACCTCGTCGTGCACAAGCTGGCGCCCGCTATCGCCGCGGGCTGTCCGATCGTCCTCAAGCCGTCGCCGCTCGCGCCGCTCTCCACATTCCGGCTGGCCCAGTTGGCCCTGGAGGCCGGCCTGCCGGAGCCGATGATCTCCGTGGTGATGCCGGATCTCTTGGATCTGGCGCCGTTGGTGAGCGACCCGCGCGTGAAAGTGCTGACGTTCACGGGCAGCGCGCCGGTCGGCTGGCAGCTCAAAGCGCAGGCGCGCCGTCAGAAAGTGCTGCTTGAACTCGGCGGCAACGCGTCGGCGATTGTTTGCGCGGACGCCGATCTTGACCGATCGGTCCATCGCGTGGCGATCGGCGGTTTTGCGTACGCCGGGCAGTCCTGCATTTCCGTGCAGCGCGTGCTTGTGCAGCAGGACATCGTGGAAGATTTTGCCGCGCACCTGGGCGCGCACCTGCAAACAAGCGCACTCGCGGGCGATCCAGCCGATGAAGCGACGCTCTGCGGGCCGGTCATCAATGCGGCGGCCGTCCAACGGCTTGAAAGCTGGTTGAAAGAAGCGCGCGATGCCGGCGCGAGCGTGTTGACGGGCGGTGAATGGAACGGGCCGATCCTGCAGCCAACCGTCCTGCTCAACGTGCCGGCGCACTGCAAGCTCGCCGCTGAAGAAGCGTTTGGCCCCATCGTGTGCCTGGAGACCTACAACCTGCTGGACGAGGCGATCGAGCGGGTGAATTCCTCGCGTTTTGGCCTGCAGACGGGGCTCTTCACGCAGGATATCCGGGCGATCTGGCGGGCGTTTGAGCGCATTGAAGTCGGCGCGCTGATCCACGATGACGTGCCAACGTTCCGGGTGGACCAGATGCCGTATGGCGGCGTCAAGGATTCCGGGCTGGGCCGCGAAGGGCCGCGGTCAGCGATTGAGGAATACACCGAGCCGCGGGTGTTGGCGCTGCGCGTCTGACCAATTGGTCAGGATGCGCGATCAGCTGCGGACGTACGCGATGAGTCCAGTGAGCATCGACTTGCCGTCCGTGCCGCCGAGCAGCGCTTCAATTGCGCGCTCCGGATGCGGCATCAGTCCGATGACGTTGCCCGCGCGATTGGCCACGCCGGCGATGTTGCGCGCCGCGCCGTTGGGATTGGCGTGGTGGGTCGCTTCCCCATGCTCATCGACGTAGCGCAGCACAATCTGGCCATTCGCTTCCAGATCCGCGAGGGTCAACTCGCTGGCCGTGAAGTTGCCTTCCATGTGGGCGATCGGCATCGTGTAGAGCGATCCGACGGGGAGCCGCGCGGTCAACGGGCTCTTCTGGCTGTCCACGCGCAACGTCACGTTCTTGCAGACAAAGCTCAGGTTCTGGTTGCGCAGCAGCGCGCCGGGAAGGAGCCGCGATTCCGTCAGAATCTGGAAGCCGTTGCAGATCCCGACGATCGCGCCGCCGTTGTCGGCAAAGCGCTTGGCCGCGGCCATGATCGGCGAGTGCGCGGCAATGGCGCCGCAGCGCAGGTAGTCGCCATAGGAGAAACCGCCCGGGACAATGACCAGACCGGTGTCAGCCGGCAGTTCCGTCTCGCCGTGCCACACCAGACTGGTCTGGCAGCCGAGCACGCTGCCAAAGGCGTAGGTGCAGTCATGGTCGCAGTTGGACCCGGGAAATTGCAGGACTGAGACGCGCATGGGTTCCGCCTGTCGCTTGGCAAAGTGAATCTGACCTTTTGGTCAGACCTAATCCAGCCACTGAATGGTGAAATCTTCGACGATCGGGTTGGCCAGCAGATCCTTGGCCATCTTGCGGACCTGCAGCTCGGCAGCGCCGCGCTCCAGGCCATCCTGCAACGTCAGGTCGACAATGCGACCGACGCGGACGTCCTCGACGCCGCCGAAGTGCAGCGCGGAAAGAGCGTGGGCCACAGCGCGGCCTTGCGGATCGAGAATTTCAGGACGGGGGAGAACGATGACGCGGGCACGCATGGACGCCTCAGGTAGATGCGACGAAGGGCCGCGGGCGCGGAGGATGGTCGATCGCCGCGCATTTGGCCAAGCGACATTTGCGCAACGGCAGGTCGAACCATTTTGCCGGCGCATTGAATCGCCTGGAGGTTGTGTGCGTCTGAGGGCTCGGCGACAATCGCCGCGGTCCGTTTCGCTGCGCGACGGGGAAAGGGTCGGAGAACTTCCGACACCCTCGCCCCAACCGTGGCTGCGGCTTGGCAATGGCGTAGAACCCCGCGAATTCACTTCGCAGGATAGGTGCGCCGATGGCCCAAACTTGGAGCCAGGAGTTCCGATGCGCTTGTACAGAACGATTCTCACCGCCCTGCTGCTGGCTTTCCCGGCGCTGGCGCTGCCTTCCTGCGGCGCGATGCGCTCCGGCATGGCGGCGCCGCAGTATGAAGAACAGGCGTACGCCGAGCAGCCCGTTGCGTATCAGGTTCAGGCGGAGTCAACCGCGGCGCGATCGGGCTATCGGGGTGACCGAGCGCCGGCGACGGACTCCGCGCGACCGATGGCGCCCCCGCCGCGCGCGGTCGGGACGCCGGTTTCAATCGGCAGCAAGAAGGCGTATGAGTTTGGGGACAGCCAGCTGAGCGGCTCGCTCGTCGGCAAGAACGGCGGCCATGGCCAGTCCGCGCCGCAGCAGCAGGCGCAGCTGCAGGAGACCAAGCGCGCGCAATCCGTGATCTATCAGGGCTACCTGAAGCTGCGGGTACGCCGGACGCTGGAGGCGATCGACGCGGCGACCAAGGCGGCGATTGAGGGCGGCGGCTACGTGCAGATGCAAACGGCGTCCACGCTGATCGTGCGAATGCCCGCGACGGATTTTGACGCGGCGATGCTGAAATTCGCCAATCTGGGCGAAGTGCTGCAGCGGCAAATCCAGGCCGTGGATGTGACGCGGCAGGTGACGGATCTGGACGCGCGGTTGGCGGTGGCGGTGCAGGCGCGGGCGCGGCTGCTGGAGCTGCTGAAGACGGTGAAGGACGTGGAGGAGCGGCTGCAGATCCTCGAGGAAATCAAGCGGCTGACGGAGCTGATTGAGACGATGCAGTCGTCCCTGGCGACGCTGCGCAACCTGACGAACTATTTCACGATCACCATCGACTTCGAGTCGCTGGTGAACGCGGGGGTGGTGACGTCGCACGCGTCCCCGTTTGACTGGGTGCGCGGGCTGACTGCGCACCGGGTGACGCTGCTGGACGGCCATGAGCACGTGCGCATGGTGCTGCCGGCGGGATTTGTGCTGTTTGACGAAAAATGGGTGCTGTTGGGCGACACGGGCGCGTGGCGGGCGCAGGCGGCGGACACGTCCATGCTGCGCGCCGCGAGCGTGGCCAATGATCCCAAGGGCGACGCGCTGTTCTGGGCGCGGGCGGTCGAGTTTGAGATGGATGGGCGTGACGAGGCGCTTGTTGAATCCAGCCGGCAGGGCCAACTGGAAGTGCGCGTCTACAAGAACAAGGATCCCAAGCCGCGTTGGTGGCTGATCGCGACGACGACGGCGGGCGACAAGGCTTGGATCGTTGAAGCATTTTTCCCCGATGAAACCGCGTACAAGGCCCACGGGGCGGCGGTGCTGTCGGCGCTGACAACTTTTGGGGTGGACTAGCCATGCGAAGCTTGCTGATCGCGATGTTCTTGTTGCCAATGAGCGCACAAGCGCTTGAACCAGCGCCACTTCCCGGCCACGTGACGCGGACCGACGACGGCGAACGCGGCGCGCGCCAGACGGCGATGGAGGCGACGCTGGCGCTCAAGGTCGCGCACCCGGATCAGGTGCGACGGCAGGTGCTGGAGCTGACGAAACAGGCGGGCGGCTATCCGACGCTTGTCTCGGATGGCCGGCTGGACCTGCGGATTCCGCCGCTGCAGGTGGAGAGCGTGCTGGCGCAAATCAGCCAGACGGGGCTCGTGCTCGCGCGCACGCTGCAGCGGAGCGATCGCACGGAGGTGATCGCGGACCTGCAGGCGCGCTTGCGCACGAAGCGCGACATTTTCCAGCGGTTGCGGGCGTTCCTGGATGACTCGAACGTGGCGGCGACGCTGAAGGTGGAGAGTTCCATGACGGCGCTCGTCACGGATTTGGAGCGCCTGCGCAGCGAGCTGGAGGTCGAGGAGACCAACGTGCGCAGCGCGGCGGTGCGGGTGACGTTCCAGTTCCATCAGGAGCGGCGCGTGGATCAAGTCGTGTCGCCGTTTGAGTGGCTCAATACCTTGGATCTCGAACAGTTCTTGGGGGCATTCTAAACATGCTGACCTCTTGCCAACACCGTACTTCGTCTCCCAGACCGGTTGCATTTCCGACTGGGACCGCGCGCGTGCACCTCCTGTGGCCCGCCGTGGTTCGGGAACGAATGACCTCGAACCTCGGTCGGAGTTTATAATGCGCTGGCTTACACTTGCCCTGTTGATGCTGCTCTGCGCCTGCGGTCCGACCTACCGAATGGACGCGCCCGACGGCTTCGTCAAATACACCAAAGGCCACGGCAACTTTGCGTGGACAACCGCCGACGGCGTGCGCGTCAAGGCCCGCGACGTCAAGAACGAGCCCAAGGCCGAGCTGCCATTTTGGACCGATGCGACGCAAAGACATTTGACGGCGCGCGGTTACACCAAGAAGGCCGAGCGTTGCTTCACGACCCGCGCCGGCGCCAACGGCTGCACGCTGGAGTGGCTCGCGCCGCGCGGAAACGAGGATTGGGTCTTCGCGGTGACGATCTTTGTGACCGGCGACCGCGTGACGCTCGTGGAGGCCGCGGGACCGTACGCGCGCTACGTCGCCGTCGAGGCCAAGCTGGCAAAAGCGCTGGAGACTTTTGAGCCTGGGCCGTAGCCAAATCTTCACATTTCAGCGTTGCACCTGTTCGCCACTGCGGTGACAATCCACGGCAAGCACAGTGGCGTGCGGCGCGGCGGAGTCGGGCGGGATGGCAGCAGGAATTCCACACCGGTTTACCTTTTTGCCAGCGCTTGGCCTTGTCGCCTCGCTTCTCCTGATCGTTGCGTGCGGCGCGCCCGACGTGACGACAAACGGCGAGGCGGCCGACGTTGCCACCACCGATGACGCGGGTTCAGACGTTGCCGAGGACACGGGCCCGGGTACGGATGCTGCCGTCGACGCCGCCCCGGATGGCCCGGTGACCTGCGGCGCCCTGCCCGCTCCTGACAACTGCCCCTGCACCGCAAACATGGAATGCGGAAGTGGATTTTGCCTGGAAACGCCCAACGGCTTGCACTGCGCCGCGCCCTGCACGGGCGACTGCCCCGCCGGTTTTGCCTGCACGACGGTCAATCGCCCCGACGGCAGCGCCGCCAAAGTGTGTGAATCGCTCTTCGCCAATCTGTGCAATCCGTGCAAGGACAACGCCAGTTGTCAGGACGTCGCCGGCAGCGGCGCGCGCTGCGTCAAGAACGCCGACGGCGGCGCGTTTTGCGGGGTCGGCTGCAAGGGCAACGCGGAATGCCCGCCCGGCTACGGCTGCCAGGACGCGCAGGACGTCGGCGGCAACAAGCTGCAACAGTGCGTGTTTCTCGGCCCAGGATCGTGCGCATGCTCGCAGACCGCCATCGCCCAGCAGCTGACCACGCCGTGCACGTTGTCCGCTGGCCTCGCCGTGTGCGCGGGCGAGCGCGCGTGCTTGCCTGACGGCGCCAAGGGCGCGCCCAAAGGCGGTGGACTCAGCGGCTGCCTGGCCACGAGCACGACCGCGGAGATCTGCGACGGCATCGACAACAACTGCAACGGCCAGACCGATGAAAGCACGTGCGACGACAGCCAGCCGTGCACGACGGACGCGTGCAACAACGTCGGCGCGGTTGCGAAGTGCGAACACAGTTTCAACACCCTGCCGTGCGAGGCGGACGGCTCGGTGTGCACGGAAGGCGACCACTGTCTGGACAGCAGCTGCCAGCCGGGACCGACGCTGAACTGCGACGACAAGAACTTGTGCACGGTCGACAGTTGTGACGCCAAGAAGGGCTGCACCAGCCTGCCCGCGGACGGGACGCCGTGCGACGCGGACGGCAATGGCTGCACCGTCAACGACGCGTGCCTGGCCGGCAAGTGCGCCGCGGGCAGCGCCAAGGCGTGCGCAACCGGGGACGCGTGCCTCAGCGCGACGTGCGACGTGGCGACCGGCGAATGCGTAGCCAGCAACCTGGACGGCGTCCCCTGCACCGACGGCAATCCCTGCACGCTGGGCGAAACCTGCAGCGCCGGCAAATGCGTCGGTGGCGGCGCGCTGTGCGACGACAAGAACAGCTGCACGGTGGACGTGTGCGACAGCAAAATCGGCTGCCTGCACAGCGCGACGACCGGACCTTGCGACGACGGCAGCGTCTGCACCGTGAACGACGTGTGCACGGACACGGGCTGCGTCGGCGCGCCCCAGGACGCGACGCAATGCGACGACAGCAACCCGTGCACAACGGACAGCTGCGACGCCAAGGTCGGCTGCGTTCATGCCGCCGCCAACGGCGCGTTCTGCTACGACGGCGACGATTGCTCCATCGGCGACCACTGCCAGGGCGGCGCGTGCGTCGGCACCAGCAACGTCTGCGCGTGCACGACGACCGCGGACTGCGGGCAATACGACGACGGCGACCCGTGCAACGGCATTCTGTACTGCGACAATGGCGGGACGCCCAAGGGCTGCAAGCTCAACCCGGCGAGCATCGTGACGTGCGACCCCGCGCTGAACACGCCTTGCGCGGAGAACGTCTGCAGCAAACAGAGCGGCTCGTGCAACCTCGTGCTCAAGCCCAACGGCCTAGTGTGCAACGCGGACAACAACCTGTGCACGCAGGGCGACACGTGCAACGACGGCGGCTGCGCGCCCGGCCCCGCGCCCGACTGCAACGACAAGAACCCGTGCACGACCGACGCCTGTGACCCCGCGACCGGCTGCACCCACGCCTTCAACGACAACCCGTGCAACGCCGACGGCGACGCGTGCACGGCCAACGACCACTGCGGGTCGGGCATTTGCACCCAGGGCGTCAAGAAAGTCTGCAGCGACGGCGAATTCTGCACCTATGACAGCTGCGACGCGACGACCGGCCAGTGCGTGTTTGAAGGGGCCAAAGTGTCGTGCTCGGACAATGACTTGTGCACGGTCGGCGACCAGTGCGCGGTCAAGGGCGGCCTGAACACCTGGGGCTGCGTCCCCGGCCCGCAGGCGAAGTGCGACGACAGCAACCCGTGCACAACGGACAGCTGCGATCCCGCCAAGGGCTGCGTCTACGTCGTGCAAACCAGCGTGCAAATCGCGTGCTACAGCGGCGCCAACGGCACCCAAGGCGTCGGCATCTGCCACGGCGGCAAGGGCACGTGCGACGCCACCGGCACGTTGGGCAGTTGCGACGGCGAACAGGTCCCTGCCATCGGCGACGTGTGCGACGCGCTGGACAACGACTGCGACGGCGCGACCGACAGCGGCTGCGCGGCAACGTCCTTCACGGCGCGGTTCGCTTCGGTCGGCCTCGACGGCTTGAGCGGCGGCGCAACGTTCGTGCACAGCACTTTTGGCAGCGCGTGGCTCGGCGGCGCGGCAAGCTCCGGCGGCACCGGCCCCGGCATCTGTTTTGGTTCCCTGCCGTTCCTGAGCGGCAAGCAGTTCTGTTGGTGAGGGAGACAAGGCCCATGACGATTCGAATCCCGATTTGGCTGACGACGTGGTTGCTGCTGGCGATCGCGCTCCCCGCGCAGGCGGCGGTGCCCGGCACGCTGCTCGTCGAAGGTACGCTGGCCAACATTGCCGGCGCGCCCGTGGCGGACGGCGTGTACTCGATCAAGTTTGCGGTGTACGGCGATGCGGTGAGCGCGGCGCCGCTGTGGGTGGAAGGCCCGGTGGCGGTGGCGGTCAAGAGCGGCGGTTTCTCGCAGTTGCTTGGCGCGAGCAAGCCGTTGACGAGCGCGGTCCTGGCTGCGGGGACCTCGCCGATGCTGGCGTTGGCCGTGGGCACCGATCCTGAGCTGCCGCGCAAGCCGATCGCCGCGGTGCCGTTCGCCCTGCGCGCCGCCGTCGCGGAAGATCTGGATTGCAGCGGCTGCATCAAGGCCTCCGCGCTCGCGCCGTCGGTTTTTGACGCCATCACCGCGGCCGGCAACCTCGCCAAGGTCGCCACCACCGGCGCGTTTGGCGATCTGACCGGCACGCCGACGCTCGTCGCGCCCGGCCAGGCGTGCGGCACGGGCCAAGCCATCTCCGGCATCGACGCCACCGGCAAGGTCGTCTGCACGGCCGGCGGCGGCATCGGCAGCGACCCGCTCAACTACGTCTCCAACGGCGCGCTCGCCAACGTCTTTCCGACGACGACCGCCGGCGGCATCAACCTCTCCATCCCGGACAACGCGGTCGTCGGCGTCAGCGACACCCTCACCATCGCCAGCGGCTACGCGATCGCGACCATCTCGGTCGCGGTCAACATCAGCAACAGCGACATCTCCCACTTGACCGTCAACCTCGTCGCGCCGGACAAGAGCGTCATCGTGTTGTTCGACAAGAATGGCTTCAAGGGCGGCAACATCGTCACGACCTTCCCGGACGTCACGCCCGTCTTCAGCGGCGATCTCGCAGGCTGGTCCGGCAAAATCGCCAAGGGCGCGTGGCAGATTCAAGTCATCGACTCGGCCGCGCAAGCCGGCGGCGGCACGTATGACGGCAAGTTGCTCAGTTGGTCGATGACGCTCGGCTACGCGTCCGCCAACAAGGTCGAGGTAAAGGGCGACCTGACCATCGACGGCAACCTCACGGTCAACGGCACCAACAACGTGTTGCCCGCGGGCACCATCATCGCGTTCACGAGCGCGACGTGCCCGGTCGGCTGGATTCCCGCCAACGGCAACAACGGCACGCCGAACATGGCCGGCAAGATGCCCATCGGCGTTGGCACGCTGCCCTACGGCGGCAACACGGTCGCGTACGGGGCGACGGGCGGCACCAACAAATGGCGCCTGTCCGTGGCCAGCGCGACAAGCCCCAAGATCGGCAGCAGCGCGAGCGGTTCCACGTTCGACTACCTGTACGCAACGACGATGGACCTGGAACCGCCCAACGTCGGCACGGCCAGCTACGCCAACAACAACAACGGCGGGCCGTACCTGGACATCATGCCGCCGTACGTCGGCGTCTACTTCTGCGTCAAGCAGTAGCGCTTCACGGATTGGGCGGAACGCCGCCCGGCGTGTTGCTGGCCTGCAGCGTGTAGGTGTCGCAAACGAGCGGCGCGCCGGGCTTGCGGTAGACGCGGACGTGGTATGGCGCAGAGTTGTCGATGCAGAGGTTGAGGCCGGGAAAGCCTTGCGGGCCGCAGCCGACGTTCTGGCTCTCCCAGTCCCAGGAGCATTTCTTCCCCGAGACCGCGTTGGGCGCCACGCAGCCGCATTCGCCGCCGGCTTCAGGCACGGGCGACGGGCTGTAGGCGCCGCCGCCCTTGGCGTTGGTCTTGGTCTTGGGGCCAAACGGCGTCGGTCCGTAGAAGTTGACCGACCACGTGTGGACGGTCTCCCCGCTGCAGACCTGGTCATCGGCGCAGCAGGCGCCGCGGTAGACGTCAAACACGAACGCGTCTCCCGGGTTACTGGTGAACGCGATGTGCACGTCGAATTCGTCGCAGTTGGTCTGCGTGCTGACTTCCGGCAAGTCGATGGCTTTGAACGCATACCAGTCGCCCGCCTCGCCGGGGACGATTTGCCCGCTCACGGTCAGCGTGCTGCCTTCTGGCAAGTCGCCCAGCATCGAGCCGCCGCCGCACGTCGCGCCCGCGCTGCTGGGGCCAACCGCGCACTCGCAGCCGTCCGTCGCGCTCGCGTTCAAGTCCACGTAGCCGCTTGGGCAGACGGTCGTGCACGCGCCGTCGACGCACACGCCCGAGAGGCAGACGTCGCTGGCCGTTCCGTCGTCCGTCGCGCCGTTGCAGTCGTTGTCCAAGCCGTCGCAGACCTCGCCGGCGTCGGGATTAATGGCCGCGGCGGTGTCGTTGCAGTCGCCGGCGAGGTCGGCGCAATACAGGAACGTCCCGGCGCACAGGCACTTGCCCGCGTCGGCGATCCCGTAGCCGTCGCCGTCCTGATCGGGAAAGTAGAGCTTGCAGCCCACGGCGTTCTCGCCGTCGGTCTTGCCGTCGCAATTGTTGTCCACGCCGTCGCACGCCTCCGTCGCGGTGGGGTTGATGGCGGCGCCGACGCCGGGCGTGTCGTTGCAGTCGCCGGCCTGAAGCAGCCAGCCGGAGGCGGCGTAGCTGGGGCACAAACACGCGGAGTCGTTGGGACTGCCATAGCCGTCCCCGTCGAGGTCGTGGAAGCGGAGCGTGCAGCCCAGCGCGCCGGCTTCGTCGGTCGTGCCGTTGCAGTTGTTGTCCAAGCCGTCACAGATTTCCAGCGCGCCCGGGTGGATCGCGGGATTGGCGTCGTCGCATTCCCCGGCGAACGCAGATGTGCCGGGAGGCGGCGCCGTGCACGTGCAACTGCCGCCCTTCCACGTGCCAAATCCGTCCGCGTCGGCGTCGGGGAACCAGGAGGTGCAGCCGCCGGCGCCGGGTTCATCGGTCTTGCCGTCGCAGTTGTTGTCGATGTTGTCCCCGCACTTTTCCTCTTCCGGATCGGGCACGTTGCAGGCCGTGAGCATCGCCGCGCCGGAGACCTTGTCGAATTGGCATTGCCGCGTCGAAGCGCACGTTCCGTAGAGGTCGTTGGTCTTGTTGCAGGCCGTTGACTTGCCCGCCGCGGCCCACGCGTCGTGACAGAGGCAGTGGCCGCCATCGGGCATGCAGACCGATGTCGTCGCCGGCAGATACTTGACGAGCGCTACGGCTTCGCAGTGCGAGGCTGCTGGGCACGCGCCGAGCGCCGGGCATCGGGCCATGCAGAACGAGCCGTCGAGCAAATCGTACGAGTCCATTCCGCACTTGAACCCGCTGTGGATCGACAGGCAGATGTTGGCGTCGCCGCCGGTGGGATTGCAGTCCGCCGCGGTGTTGCACGGCATACACTGGAGCGGGAATCCCGGGTCGACGCACTTTCCGGTGCCGACGTCGCAAGGCGCACCGTCGGGGCAGACGCACGGAGGGACGTCGCTGTCGCTCGCGTCGGGCGTCACGTCCAGCGCATCAAGCGCCGCATCGCTGGTCTCGTGCGCGTCAACGTCCGGAGCAGCGGCGTCAACGTCCGGAGCGATCGCGTCAACGAATGCGTCCGTGAGTCCGCTGTCAGCAGCAGCGATGTCTGCGGTCGAAACCGTGTCAGGGGGCGAAGTTGCCGGCGTGCCGCAAGCGACAAACATCAGACAGATGACCAGCAAAGCCAGACTGCGCATGTTGCCCCCAACAGTGGGGAGCCTGCGCGTTGGTGGGAAGTGAGTCAAGCCAAGGCGTTGCGCGGCCGTTCATTCACGGATCGCAGATGCCAATCGCGTCGGTTGGGACGATGCCCAGCGGCGTGCACGCCTTGCCGGAACCGCAGTCGCTGGCGGAGCAGCAGAATTTTTGGCACGTGGCGTTCGCGCCGCAGTGGTAGCCGCCCTGGCAGAACGGGCCGTTGGTGTTGTCACACGCGCCGCCAGCCGCGACGTCATTGGGCGGGGGGAAGCAGCCAGCCGCGCCATCCGAGCCGATGTCGCACGCCTCGCCGCTGCCGGTGCAGCCGTTCTTGACGGGATCGCACGTACCGGCCGCGATGCACTTTCCGGTGACCGTCGTGTCCGTCTTTGTCACATCGGCTTTGACGTCGGCCTTGACGTCGGGCTCGCCGGTCTGGACGTCGGCGACGTCCGGCTTGTCGACAATCTCAACCGTCATCACGTCCGTGCCGCCGGACTGGACGTCCGCACCGGGCGTGTCCGCGCTCACGTCCTTGCCGGCCGAGGCCGTGTCCGCCGTGCTGCCGCTGGGCAGGCCGACGTCGGAATCGCCGCCGCCATCCTTGGCGAAATAGCCACCGCCGCCGCCGCCGCTGGTGGAACTGCAGCCGGCCGCGAGGAGGACGAGAGCGCTGGCCGCGAGGAGCGCAGCGCAGCGGCGATTCTTGAAAGTGGGCATCGGGTACTCCATCGTGTGTCCGCAAGCGGACGATCCGCACGGTTGCGCCGCATGCTGCGGGCCCGGCCGGTTTCGCGCGAGGCTAGGTCAGGGCACAAAGTGCGTCAAGGACCTACGCGCTGCATTGGCTCACGACCGCGCCTGTGGCATGGCCTGGCGCGTGCGGGGCGGCGCGTGGCGAAGCGCTACGTCGTCGGCGAAGACGGCTTCGTCAAAGTGCTCAGCCGAGAACGGCAAATCCAGCGCGCTCCGGCGGGTCACGCCGGCAAACAACGCCGCTCCCGCAGCTGGCGACGAAAAGCGCGCCGGATAGGTGAACGTCTCGATGACCAGCTCCCACGCGCGCTGGTGGGGATCGGCGATGGCCGCGATGTGCGCGCGCCGCTCCGGGTGCTTGAGGTCGGCGAGCAGCGCGGCAACGCGGTCGGGGTCGAACACCGTCGGCGAGAACGCCGCGTCATCGGCGGCGGACGCGGCGGGCCGCCTTGGCACCGGCATCGGCGCACGCCACAGGGACGCTGCCCCGGATTCATGCGGGAGCGCGGCAAAGGGATCGACGAGCACGCCGCCCGAGCTCACGTTGTAGTGCACGTGCGGCGCAACCCACGGAAAAGAGACAAGCGCATCGAGACCGGAGTAGCCGGACAACGCCACGATTTGCCCGCGTTGCACCACGTCGCCGACCTGGACAAGCGCGCGCGCGAGGTGGTTGCTGCTCGTCAACAGGCCGCCGCCGTGATCGATGCAGAGCTTCAGGCCGCCCCGGTTGTACTCGCTGCAAAGAGCCACGACGACGCCCGCTGCCGCAGCGACGACCGCGGTGCCGGGCGGAACGACGAAGTCCGTGCCGTTGTGGCTGTCATAGGTCAGCCCACGGCCGCGGAAGTCGCGCACCTGCGTGACCTCGACGCTCCAGCCCGCCTCGATCGGCGTGGGCGTATGGTTGTACAAATTGACGATGACAACGCGGCGCGGCAGCGGCGTCTGCCCCAGCCACGTGGCGATCGCGAGCTTGGGCATGAACTGGCGGACGGACGTCAGGCCAATGCGCGAACCCCGCAGCTGCGGATCACCGCGCACGGCCAGCCACGCCTGCTGCGGCGCCGCGCGCGTGAAGCCCAACAGTTCGCGCAAAGTGAGGTGCGGCTGGCCGCTCGACTGGGTAATGTTGCGGTACATTGTGGCAATTCCGGACGGCGCATGACGCGCGTCAAGTGCAGACGCAGTTCACGTCTGTGGATCGAAGTGATGATGATCCGTCTGAAACGTCAACTGCTTGACCAGCCACCACGCGCCGTAGATGCCGAGCGTCACGACGGTCAGGAGATAGCCAACCAGGTTCATCACCAACAGTTCGCCGCCTGTGCCGGAGAAACGGCCGCGCCAGCTCTGCGCGCCGAGCGTGACGGTGGTGTGGCGCGCGAAGAACTGCATCAGGGCAACCTGGAACCACGCGGCGTAGATGCCGAGCGTGACGACCGTGAGGAGGATGCCGAGGAGGAATGGGCCGATGAGCTCGCCGCCCGTACCGGCAAAGCTGAACGAACCTGAGGCGTTGCCGTCCTCCAGAAGGATCAACTTGGTCAGGAAAATCCGCTGGAAATTGCAGAGGAACCACGGCGTGTAGATGCCAAGCGTCACGAGGCACAGCAGGTAGCCGACGAGGATCGCAACGAGCAGCTCGCCGCCGGTCGCCTCAAACCGCGCGCCGTAGCGGGTGCCATCGGGCGCGATCGCGTGCGTGTTGGCCGTAAAAAAGCGCGTCAGTTTGACGAGGAACCACGGACCATAGAAGCCGAGGGTGAGGATCGTGAGCAACAGACCGACGAGACCGGTGCCGAGCAGTTCGCCGCCTTTGCCCGTGAATTCGAGCTGGAGCGTGCCGCGCGGCGTGCCCTCGATGCGCGTCGATGCGGCGAGGTAGGCGTGCAACTTGCAGATGAACCACGGCAGGTAAATGCCCAGCGTCACCATGGAGAGCAGGTAGCCGACGAGCATCGTGACGAGGAGGTCGCCGCCCTGCCCGACGAAACGCGGCTGGATGACCTGCGCCATCCCCGAATGCGGCGACGACGGCTCCGGCGGCTGAATCGGCGCACGCGGGGCCGAGTACGGCGTCAGCGCCACGGCTTTCGCGGCGAGCTGATGCACTTCCGGCGCGGCCACGGCAGCTTTCTGCCGCGCGGCCAACTGCGCGACGAAGTCCGCGGGCAGCTGGATGGCGACGGTCTTGTCCTCTTCGCCGATCGTCCAGAGATCTTTCAACTCTTCGATCTGATTTGGAAAGAGCCACTCCTCGCGGCGGCGATCGAAGACGTATTCGTCCTGCTTGAAAGCGCCTGTCTGCGCCATTGTTCGCAACTGCTCAAGCTCAAACGGCGTCGACTGGCCGTCGCGATTCAAATAGAACGTCATGGCAGGCCTCCACCTTGGCTTCGATACGCGTTGCGGGATCAGCGGCGGAAAGCGCCAACCTGAGCGGGCACGACAACGCGATGGTACGCCGGGAAGCGAAGTCGCGACAAGGGCTTGGCTGGGAAAGTGAAGGACCTGAGGAGTCCGATTTCCGGGCCACGGCGCAGCGGTGAGACGGAAATCTGCACGAAAATGCCGAACGAGGCGCGGCAAAACTCTGGAACTCGCGAATACCTTCATGCTGCGCATGTCGGGCGCGGCGCTTCTCGTGCACCCGGGCGCGCGCCCGGGCACCCACGCGAAGCCCACATTCACCAGGCCGGGCGGAGAACGGGACACAAGGACCCCGAACTCTGCCGAAGGGTGGGCGGCGCAGCGCGAGCTGCGGGACCGCATTGTGGAGCTGTGTCCGGCG
>CAIMLR010000033.1 GCA_903842345.1 uncultured Myxococcales bacterium | reverse complement strand
GTCTTGACCTCTGGGCATTGAGGTCCGCGGGCTGAGCGCAGCGTTTTGACCTCTGTCCACTGAGGTGCCTGGGGCTACTCGCAGCGTTTCAACCTCTGTCCACTGAGGTGCCTAGGGCTGAACGCAGCGTTTCAACCTCTGTCCACTGAGGTCCGCGGGCTGAACGCAGCGTTTCAACCTCTGGCCACCGAGGTCCCCGGGCTGAACGCAGCGTCTTGGCGTGGCGACGGAAACGGCGAGGGCAAAACAGAGAGAACGCGTCATGGATCAGCCTCCAATGGCGCACACCATACGCCATTTTTGCCACAAGTCCTTCTGTGTCGCCGCGCGAATGGGGAGGTGGACGAGCAGTCGCACCGTCACGGACAGCGGCAAGCGGCCTTGTCGGGGCAGCGGTCGCTCATGCCCGCGCTGACCGTCCAGCGCAGAAGCGCGCGCTCAAGGACACGCCGTCGGCGTACCGGGCTTGGACAGCGCCAACGCGGCAGGTGGCGCGTAGCACGGCGTGATGCACTTCTGTTTGCCCTTGAGGCAGCCGAGCACGTCGGCGCTTGGCCAATCCAGCGTCGCCACGCGCCAGAGGTCGCCGGACTTGAGCTCGACGGTGTCCTCAAACAGGAGTTGGCCATACGCGTACACCCGCAGCGTCGCCAGCGAGTTGCCAAAGCCGCAGCTGTTCCAGACGTGCACGCCGATGGTGTAGGTCTTGCCATCCTCAGGCAGCGTGAGCGCCACGTCTTCCGGACCTGCGCCGTCTGCATCGTCGCCTGAAAAATGCGGATCGTCGTCGATGTTCGGATCCGCCGACCCCCAATCCGGCGCTGGATTGCCCCAGAAACAGTCGAACTTCGGGTCAAACCACGGATCCGGCAGTCCGTCGCCGTCCAGATCGGCCATGTCCGCCCACGGGTGGGCAAAATGCAGGTCCAAGTCCGCGCCTGCGCACACGCCCTTGTCGGTTTCATCCTTGTCGGCCGGCGTGTGCCAGGTCAGCTCGGCTGTGATCGCCGTGTCGTTCATGACGGCCACCGCCGCTTGCGCCTGACACGGCTGCTGAATGCCAGCGTACTTCGCCTCCACCTGAATCGTGTAAAGCCCCGTAAGCTGGGGCACGAATTGCACCGCGACGCCGGTGTCGCTCGGCTGAAACTTCGCGACCGAACCGACAGGCTGTGCCACCGTCCAGAAGCAGCTCGTCGCCGGCTGCCCCGCGAGCGGCGCGCAGGACAGGTGCAGCACCGTGCCGGGAACGACATCCGTGCCTTCCGCAACCGCGATGAGCGCCTTGGGACACACCGCCGACACCATCACATCGGTCGGAATATCTGGTTCGACGTCGACCTGCGGCGTTGCGTCCAGCGCTACATCGACGGACAGGTCTTCCACCGTCTGCACGTCCGTGAACCCACCGGAATCCAGCGCGTCCGGCGTCGTCGCGGGATTGCCACAGGCAGCGAGCAGGGTAGAAATCAGCAGAAACGCGAGACCGAATCGCACAGGTGACTCCAGATTTCGCGCACTTGGCGCTCGTGAACTCTGAACGTGACGCGGATTCGCGTCAAGCGGCATCTACAGCCCGCGCGGCCACTCCGGCTTCAGGCGCATAAGGCTTCCGATGGCGTCCGCCACTTGAACTTCCCGTCCACATCCAGCTCCTCCGCAGCCTCGGCCCTTCCGCATCACCGCTTCGGCCTCATTGTGCCGCCTCCAGCGCCCGCGTCAAGCCCCAAAACCACGCGATTTTGGCCACTTCAGACAGATCTCGCCACCCGCGGCCGGCATCTGCCAGTCCACACGCCCGCTCGCACCCACGCCTGAGCGCTTACGCCGCGTCGTCTTCGAAGAACGGCTGGTCGACCTCGTCATTCGCCGCCGCCCAGCCAAAGTCCTCGCGCCACGGCGGCGCTCGAATCGGCAGAAAGCCCTCAGCCGTCAGCGGCATCCGCAGATGCGCCAGGATTTTCGTCGCGATCTCGCCGCTCGGAATCAGCGCGATGACCTCGCGCCGTCCGCCACACGCGCACTTCAGCACGTCGACCTTGAAGGTCCGGCGCATCGCATCACTCCAGCTGAGCCTCGATAGCGCGTGGCCGGGCTGCGTATCGTCGGGCTTCGCCTCGCGCTCAGCGTGCTCGCACGCGTCCGCGTCTACGTCCGCTTCCTTCTTGCGCTTCGGCGGCTTCGGGCGCAGCACCAGCAAGCTCCCCGGCGGCGAATACCTGGAGCCGCAAACCGCAAAGCGGTCTAGGGGGGCGCGGTAGCGGTATCCGACCACTCCCGGATCCTGCCGCGCCCGTCCTGCGCGCTTCGCGCGTGTCGCCTCCAGGTCTTCGGCGGCGAGCGGGCTTGCCTGTCGTGCCGTCGCGCCACGGCGTCTTCAAGCGGAGCCGCACCAGCTCGTCATTCTCCAGCAGTTCCAATCGCTCCGTCGCCAGCGCCGAGCGGCAGAGATACCGGATCATCTTCTCCAGCCCCTTGCGATCCAGCGGCGCGATGTAGGTGTTCGCATGCAGAGTGAACCGGTTGTGTTGCGTGCAGTTCTTGCTGCGCGGCTTCACATCGTCCGGCAGGGCACCACGCTTGCGGATCGGCGGCACGGACCGGTCGGGATCCAGCACCGACTTGTCGAACAAGCTCGCCTGGACGAGAAATCTCACGCAGGATTGAACCGTCACGCGAGTACAGGCCATGCCAATGGGCTGCACTTCAGATGCGCCTCGTCGCAACGACGCGATCCGCACCGCTTGGCGGCTGCCCACGGCCCGACCGACAATGGCCGTCAGGTTTGGACGGGCCAGCTGGCTTTGCAACTCGGACACCGAACTTTGAGATCCCTGTGCATCGGCACCCGCAGTTTCTGGCCACATTCCTTGCAGAGGATGATCGTCGTCTCGTTCACGTCCAACTCCGGCGGTGGAGTCGGTTCCTCTGGCGCGGCGCGCTTGCGGGCGACGAGAAGGAGACCACCGCCGACAGCGACGGTCGTTCCCAACGTGAACTCGTGGGGAACCCGACCCTGCGTCACCAGGAAGTAGGCCGCGCTCAACAGCGCGCCGAGTACCAACATCCCTCCCGCCGCCAGCAGCCGGGGCCGATGCTTCGTGTGGGCTTGCCAAGCTACCAGTGCGTGTGCATGTCGCGCGCGCTCCAACGCCCATCGGCGCGCAACGAGCGCCCGCCGTTCCGCGACGATGACGGCCCGCCTTTGCTCCTCGGCGTGGGCTTTCGCACGACGGGCGTTTTCCGCGGCGGCGACTCGTGCCCGCTCGGCTTCCTCACGTTGGCGCTGCCACTCGACGCTTCTGTCGTGCTTCCACCCGTGTACCAGCTGGCTCGTGTGGAAGAGTTCCACACCGGATGACTCTGCGAGTTTTCTCGCCTGCCTCGTCGGCTTGCCGCGGAACACGACCAGCCCGATGTTGGCGCCGTAGTGAGGCATCGCAGTATAGGCTTCCTGCACGGCCTCAATGCCGACTGAGTTGTTTGGGGCGTAGCACTTGCACTGGATGACCATGACGTCGCGGCCCGACCTGCAAACCACGTCGGCACCGAAGTCGTTCTTGGGCGTCGTTCGGCTCGACCAGCCGAACTGACGCATGCACTCCGCGACTGCCACCTCAAACGCCTCGCCGATGCCTTCCGCGGGAGAAGGTTGACGCGCTACCCCCGACGGTCCGCCGCGGCTCCGCCCGGACCGCCAGGACCTGTTGCGCCAGTGACCAGCCACCGTAATTCCTCCTCAGCGCGTGAACCGCTGCCGTCCGCCGCGGTCGTTCCAGAGACTCCGTCCCTTGCCCGCTATGGTGACGAGTCAAAGGCACCGAGTCCAGCGACCAAGAACTCAGAGTGAGGTGCTGGCATCGGGCACCCGGAACAGTCGGACTCGATGATGATCAAGGTACGCGAGATGAGCGTTCGTTAGCCGGTCGACCCGCATGGCCACGTCCAACCCCAACACTTCACGCGCCCCAGTAGCGAGCAGCGGCGACACCCGCATCGTCCCATCGTCCTCAAACGTGATCCACCCGCCGTCAAACGCTGCGTCCAAGTGCGGCGCCAGCAGCAGCCCGTTGAACACGTCCAGCCGCTCCGCTTCGCTCGCGCAGTCCACCCACGGCTTGATGTGGCTCGCCCGCAGCAGCGGCGGCACCGCGAGCCCCGTTACCGCGCAGCGGCCCTGCCAGTACTCCCGCAGGCCGGCGCGAAACGGTCTTGGCCGACGCGCTCCACCGTCATCTGCTCGACATCAGTCGTCCGCGGCAGCCCGGCGACTTTGGGCTGGAAGGCGTGCAGCAATTCGTCCGGCAGCGTCCGCGCCAGCGGGATCACGCGGTAGGGCAGCGCGCCACACCGCGGGCGGTCAGCACCCGCGCGACATTGCGCCGCGACATGGCCGCGACGCCCAGAGGCTTGCCAAACGCGAAGAGCCACACGAACTTGAGCGCGCGAGGCGACAAAGCAGAGCACTCTCCAATGCGTGCATAGGAACTCCCATAGGGTCTGCTCGCTGAACTTCCCGTCCACATCCCGCTCCTCCGCAGCCTCGGCCCTTCCGCATCACCGCTTCGACCTCACTGTGCTGCCTCCAGCGCCCGCGTCAAGCCGCAAAACCACGCGATTTTGGCCACTTCAGCCAGATCGGCAAGCCCGCACTCGGGCGCGGCAGCATCGCGGCGACCAGCGGTCGCTCGCGTATTTTCACGCGGCCGGCATCTGCCAGTCCACACGCACGCTCGCACCCGCGCCTGAGCGCCTATGCCGAGTCGTCTTCAAAGAACGGCTGATCGATCTCATCATTCGCCGCCACCCAGCCAAAGTCCTCGCCCCATGGCAGAGCGCGGATCGGCAGAAAGCTCTCCGCCGTCAGCGGCATCCGCAGATGCGCCAGGATCTTCGTCGCGATCTCACCGCTCGGAATCAGCGCGATCACCTCGCGCCGTCCGCCACACGCGCACTTCAGCACGTCGAGCTTGAAGGTCCGGCGCATGGCTTGCGACCAGCTGAACTTGGGCGGCGGTGTGGTCTGGATGTCGGTCGTTCGTCGGTCTGCTCCAGGGTGCGGTCTCGGTGACATAAGGGGCATTCGCGCAACCAATCTGGGACCCCTTGCGGGCGGTTTTTGGTCGTTGCTGAATCGACCGTCTCGTCCAGTTCCAGGGGCGAGCCAACTCCATCACTACCGACGAGTCGCCAGCGCTCAACCCTGCACGTTCGCTCCGGCACTCCACGCCTCCCGCTCAGACGGCAACGTGGCCAACCCGTCCTAGCGTCGGAAGACGGACGAGCAGGTCGAAGCCGGACCTGTCGAGGCGAACCTGTCGAAGCCGAAATTCTTCGCAGTGCCACTTGACGGGCTCGTTCGCCCCGTCATGCTGGACATCAAGCACGGCGCTCGAAAATTCGGAGCTGCAATGGGCTCTGTATGCTTGGGGACACCGGCCACCGGAAGACTTCGAACTCCGGATCGACTTTCAACAGGAGATTCAAATGATTAGCGTGCGAGTGCTTGGGGTCGTCGGGATGTTCATGCTCCTCAGCGGATGCGCCGACGAGGCGAAGCCAAGTTACGCCGAGTGCGTGAGTCGAGAGGCAAGCGGCGACCTGATCGCAGCTGAAACTGCTTGCGAGACTGCTGTCGCGATTGACGCGACAAGCGAGAGCGGGAAAGCAGCGGCAGTGAAATTGAAGGCAATGCAGCCCGCAATCGAAAAGGCGAAGCGCGAGAAGGTCGAGGCCGATGCGAAAGCAGCAAGAGCACGGCAAGAGGCAGACCAAGCCGCGCGGGAAGCGGCTGCTGTGGCGGAAAAGGCGCGATGGAAGACGATGCCCGCAATCTTGAACAACAAGATCTATGAACAAGCCAAGTGGGACCTTGGTCGTGGCACTGACACGAGCGTGTTGGACGTGATCGAGAAGGAAATCGGTCCGTCGCTTGCGTCGTATGAGGAAAGTTATGGCGCTATCCGCATCAAAGTGTGGGGCGCGCGGCCCAATTCGACTGCCATGGCAGACATTCACGCCACGCCATTCAGCGCACACATTTTGCGCGGACTCTCGTGCGGCGACTACACCCCGAACAAAATCGATTACTACAGCTATGGGGAACGAGTCCACTAGGAGTGCCGTCGGCGTAACTTGGAGAGGCATGAGTGATGAAAACCACGACGTGGGCATGCAGTCTCCGACGAGAACCGTGTCCGAATGGGTGAGCGCGGTCGTCGAGGCTGAGCGTCGGCATTCCGCCGTTCGGTCGGATGACAAGATGGAGGGTAGGCCCCAGCGGATCTACGAGACCGAGTTGGCTAGGTGGTATGGACGCCTTCTTGTCCGCACAAGGCCCTGATATTCAGTCCGATCGCCCCGACATCGACATTGAGGTCAAGAGCCTGACGTACTGGCACCGGAAGTCCGGGCGGCCGCAGCCGGCATCGGCCGCTCAACTTGAGAAAGACCTCCTGTGGGTGGCCAAGCGCGACGTACGTCCTCGTTACTTCGTGTTGTTCTTACCGCGAAGGGCACCGAGCTTCGCGGTTCAGCGAACGACGATGGTCCCTGTGCTCGGGCGGCGGCGTTTTCAGCACTGCCTCTCGGTGAAGGGCGATTTGCTTAACGAATTCCGGTTGGTGAAGGCGTTGACGCTCGCACTCGCCGATCCGGTGCGGCATTCGAAGACCAACGGGGAGACGAGCATCTTCTTCCAGCACAAGCAAGGGAAGCGGCTCGAGATGCGTCCTTCAGCCCGGAGAGCGATGGAGACCGTCGGCGACCCGGATGACGATCTGATCTGGGCCTTGGTCATTGAAAGCCGCAGGCAAGCTAATGAACGGTTTGAGGACCTCTGCGAGTGCGCATAGGAACTCCCATAGGGTCTGCTCGC
Organism: uncultured Myxococcales bacterium; assembly: GCA_903842345.1. Lineage (GTDB taxonomy): Bacteria > Myxococcota_A > UBA9042 > UBA9042 > UBA9042 > CAIYBN01. The sequence continues at coordinate 678 of CAIMLR010000033.1, read as the reverse complement.
TGAACTTCCCGGCCACATCCAGCTCCTCCGCAGCCTCGGCCCTTCCACATCACCGCTTCGGCCTCATTGGGCGGCCTCCAGCGCCCGCGTCAAGCCCAAAAACCACGCGATTTTGGTCACTTCAGACAGATCGGCAAGCCCGCACACGGGCGCGGCAGCCCCGCGGCGACCAGCGGTCACTCGCGTATTTTCACGCGGCCGGCATCTGCCAGTCCACACGCCCGCTCGCACCCGCGCCTGAGCGCGCAGTGCTGGCCCTGCCGCGCCTGACCCCATGGCGCCTCCATGTATTCGGCGACGTCAGGCTTGCCCCTCAAAGAACGGCTGATCGATCTCATCATTCGCCGCCGCCCAGCACCAATTCCCTGCCGCGCCCGCTGCTGCATCGCTGCAAGTATTCGCGCGCAGCGGGCTTACCCCCCACGGCGGAGCGCGGATCGGCAGAAAGCTCTCAGCCGTCAGCGGCATCCGCAGATGCGCCAGGATCTTCGTCGCGATCTCACCGCTCGGAATCAGCGCCTTCCTCCCCTACCCACCAAAAACTTGACCCCTTCCACCTCTCGCGCAAGCCTTTTTCCGCCAGCACCACGCTGGCCATCACACACTCCTGAGGTATCCCGATGACACGCATCTATGACGCCCAATCCCTCGTTGACCTGCCCCGCCTTGACGCCAATT
>CAIMLR010000032.1 GCA_903842345.1 uncultured Myxococcales bacterium | reverse complement strand
TGCGCGGAGCTGGGTACGCCACCAGTAGAGCGTGCGATCCAGCAGGCCGTGGCGGCGCGCGAAGGCGGCGAGGGAAAGGCCGCTGCGGCTGGCGGCGGAGAGGACGGCGCGGGCTTCGTCCTCGGTCCACGGGTCGCGGCGCGTGGATTTGCGCGGTTTGAAGTCGGGGATTGGGCTGAACTCGAGCATGGGGACACCTCCGGGACGAAGTGTCGGTCAGACCGGCGAGGCGGTCAGTGCGGCGGTCACCGGGCGGTTACGTATCAACGGGTAATAGATGGCGTCCCCAACGTCCTGTGTTGCCGCGTTCAAGCCGTTGACGGGGTCCCGGACGTTGCGAGCAACCGCGCCAGCGGGGTGGCATTGACTGGCGTTGCAACGCTCCTACCTCGGCTGGACGGTGTGTTGACGGAAGTCGCTTCCGATTTCATCACCACTGAGGAGTTGGACATGAGGATTTGCGACAGGACTTTCGAGGATCTGGACGATGCAGTCGCTGGGAGGCAGCTCAGCCTGCGTTGAAAACACGATTGGAATCAGCGGGTCTTGACCCGGTAGGAAGCTGCTGCGGATCTGCGGCCTTGGTCCCGAGAGTCGGAGGGCTTCTGTCCGCTAATCGATCTCCAACTTCGCACCCGACGCCTTCCTTTCCGATTGCCGGGCACGCCGCACGGTCGTTGGCATCGGGTCCTCGTCCGTAGCCGCTCTGCCAACAACAGTAGGCTGCGACGGCGGTATGGGCGGTCCTGCGAGCACATAGGCAGCGTGCCAATTCAGCACGAGCCGCGCGCGCTGGATCGCCGCGACGAAGACGAGGAACCCAGCCTGTCGCGCGGCGGTCCAGGCCGCGTACTCCAGCGGGGCAATCCCGAGTTCGCGCAGGTCGTCGGGCGACGGCGCGTTCACCTCCATTGCGAGTGCTGCATGGTGTTCTGGCGCGCGGCGACCTGCACGGGGTGGTTCGGCCTCCCCTTTGTGGATGTCGAGGCAGTCGACCCGTGAGACGACCAGTTCCTCGACGGCAGCGCTCCTGCACGCATCCGGTTCGTCATCGGAAGCGTGGGGACACGCAGCGTAGCCGCAGCCGCGCCATTGAGCTCCGACCGAGCCAATCTCCGTGCAAATGACAATCCGCACGACGTCCCGCGTGCCGGCGATTCGATATCCCGCCTCTGCCCACTCGAGCAGTACGAACGACCAAAGGGGAAACGCTGCGCGCCACTGGCCGAGGCAGGCCTCCTGGGCCACAACAATTTCGAGCATCGCCCTGAGCGCCGCGCCGTTGGCGACAAATCCGGCTGCTTCTGCCGCAGAGACGGTCGGCTGTGACCCGGGGTACTTCATTCCGAGCTGGTGAGCTAACCGGGACCGAGCGCCACCGCCCGGATGCAGCGATTCAGGGAGAACCGGCGTGTCCATGACTTTCCTCCAGCAGCAATCCCCGCACCGACTGCAGACGGCAATGAGTCTGCACGAGCGCGCCGCGCTTCGCAAACATCGAAAGAACACATGAGCTCCCCAGAAACGCAACACTATCAGCCCGTGGCAGGACGTCATTCAGGTCCGTCGGCAACCCGCCTGGTGTTGGTCACGGCGGTGACCGAGCCAGATCCCTGGGGAGCAGCATTGACCCGGGGCGCCCGGTCGCACCAGACGTCCATTTGCGTCGGTGAAGCTGACCGCGTCGAGGAAACATCGGTCGCCTTAACCGAGCGAACGTCGCCCTGCCTGACCGGCACGATTCCGTGGCGCGGCCGACGCTTCGCCAGTCGGGAGCTTCAACGCCGCTGCCATCCCCGAGACTCCTGCTGTAAGCATCGTGGGGCGGGTGACCGGTTTGAGCGCGACTCGCTTTCGGGCTATCGTCGGCTCGACGAACTCGAGCTACTCCGCGATTCCGGCGCGGACGACATCGCGTTCTTTCCCCGATTTTCGACGCGGCTCCGACTCGGTCGCCGGACACTTTGCGCGGACGGCGCGAACAGTCGACTCGGAATGGACGCATCAAGGGCTGGGTAGATTGCTGCACGCAATCGCCTGGGCGAGACCGTTCGATCCTGAAGTGCAAAGGGGAAGCGCTGGTCATCAAGGTCGACCTGCGCCATCCTGTTCGCGCTGGAGCGCGCCGCGCAACTGCTGGAGTCAGAATGTCGGTGTTCCTCGACCGCCCGCCCTCCGCATGGCTGGCCAGCAACCCGCTGGCCTTCGCCCTCGCTGATGGTTTTCCGGTCTCGCCCGGCCACACCCTCGTCATCCCGCGAAGAGGCGTCGCCACTTGGTTCGACGCGACCCGTGAGGAGCAGCACGCGCTCATGGACCTTGTCGCTGAAGTCAAGGCCCTCCTTGACGCCCAGCACCGCCCCGACGGCTACAATATCGGGGTCAATGTCGGCGCCGCCGCCGGCCAGACCGTCATGCACCTGCACATCCACGTCATTCCACGCTACAACGGCGACGCGCCCGATCCGCGTGGCGGCGTGCGGCACGTGATTCCCGGCAAGGGCAACTACCTCGTGGCAGGCAACGATGGCGAACGGTGATGGGGATGCAATCGTCATCGTCGAGCGCGTGCTGCAGCTCCTCGACGAAGGCCGCTTTTCGGCAACGTACAAGCACGCGCTCCTGACCGCGCTCTTGGACCTGTGCGTTGAAGGCGCTGACGCTCACGGTGCGCCGCCGCAGATGCTGACGACGCGGCAAATTGCGGAGAAGGTCATCGCCGTCTACTGGCCGCATGTCCGTGTGTGGAAAGTATCGGCGCCGCTGTTGCGGCAAATGAACGACACCCGCCAAATCGTCGGCTCGGACACGATCCTCGGATGGATCCACGCTTTCAGGCAGCGCGTCGAACTGGCCGGCGGCGCAACGGCCCCGGTTGTGCGGGCTCGAGCGCTCGATCCAGTTGGGTGGAATGAGCTGCTCGACAAAGTGGAATGGCGCCTCATCGAGATGCCGTTGCCCAAGCTCCAGCGTGTCGGTGGGCAGGATGTCGGGTGGCTCTACCGGATCGGCTGGAACGATCATGACGCGAGGGCGAGTCGTGCCGCGGTGCGTGCATACCAGCGCGGCCAGCCGAGTCCGTTCAACAACGCGGTGCACCTGATGCCTGGCGTCGGCATGGCTTTCGCTCGGCTTCACGCGGTGCTTCGGCCCTTCTTGCAGCATCACTGGGCCGAAAAGGTCGCCAGCCTTAACGCGCAGGAGGTGCCGCAGGCGGGGCTGCACGAGTTCCTGTTCGGCGTGGAGCGGTCGAGCCTTGAGCCGGTGCGCGAGGGCCTGATGCAACTCCAGGCGGGGAAGTGCTTCTATTGCGACGGGCGACTGGACCGCGGAGCAGTGCATGTCGACCACTTCCTGCCGTGGGCGCGGCATCCGGACGACGCGCTTGCCAACCTCGTCGCAGCCGACGCGGTGTGCAATGGCGACAAGCGGGACTTCCTCGCGTCGACAGGACATGTTGAGCGCTGGCGCGAACGGATGCAGACGCAGCACCCACTGCTTGAACAGATGGCGACGCTGGCGCGCTGGGACGTTGGCGCCGATCGCGTGCTCGGGGCCGCACGGGCGATGTACTTGGCGCTGCCCGGCGAGACGCGACTCTGGGCAGGCAGAAAGCGATGGGAAATCCTGGAAAACCCACGTTTGCAGCTTGCCTTGGCGTAGGCAGCGGACTTTCATGGGCGCATCTGCGAGGGCTCGGGTCGTGTCAGAGCCCGACCGGCCGGCCACCCAACCCAATCCGCCGCCCCTGACCGCGGCAACGCGAGCAACCGATGAGCACTGAAGCCCAACCATTGGACACCGCCAAACTGGAAACGGTCCTCGCCGCAATCCAGGCCCTCGAACAACGGCTCGCGTCGCTCCAGCACCGCGCGCTGGTGAACTCGCCGTGGCTGACGACGGCGGAAGCGGCGGCCTATCTGAAGTTCGATTCGACGGCCGGTCTCCGGGAGCACATCAAACGCGGCACTTTGCGGCCGGATGGAAAGCGGGGGCTGACTTTCCTCTTTCGCGTCGAAACGCTCGATGCCTTTGTGGCCAATGGGTTGCCGGAGAAGCTGCGGGAACCCCGCGCCGACCGCGTCCAACCGCCTCCGGTGCCGCGGCCGCCCAGGACGGCAGGGCGCAAGTGGGTGCCACCGGCCGACGATCCGTACGCACCGCCGCCGTGGTACAAGCCTGACCGGAGTCGGCTGCTCAAGCTTCTCGAATTCCCGCCGCCGCAAGAGCGATGCTGACGCCGTATCACGCGTAATAAGCGGTCGCCCTATGCACCCCGAGACAACAACCGCTCCAGCATCTCGATACTCTCCCACAACGCCCCATCCATCACCGGCGCCTCAGGCTTCACGCTATCCAGCAGCTCCCGCAGCACGACCGCAAACTCGTCATCCAAATCCGCAATCCAATCCCATTTCAGATAGTTGCACGCCGTCCCCGCCACCCGCACCGCCACACGCTGGTCGGCGAGCCGCGTATTCTCGACCATCCACGCGATCATCGCCGGCGAGGCCCGCGCATCCGCATGCAGGTCCGCGAAGGCGTCGCCCTCGTCGCCGTCCTCGATGCACGCCACCACCACGTCATGCGCCGCCGACCAAACGCGCGGGAAAAACAGCCACTTCTCGGCCAGGTCGCGCGCTGCGTCGAGGTTGCCCTCCTGCAGCCGAACGCGCGCCAGGTTGCACTCCGCCATGCCGAAACGCCAAATGTCCTCGGCGAACGCGCTGCCCGGGTCGTCAAGAACCAGATGCGCCAGCACGTGCGTCACTTTCGCGCCCATGCCGCGGAACACCTCGACATAATTGCCATCCTGACCCGATGACGCCTGAAACGCCGCGTAGTTCAGCCGCAACCCCGGCGTGTCGAGGCCGGCGGTGAACGCGCGCTGGAAGATTCGGTCGGCGCGGTCGAACTCCCCGTTTTCCGCCAGCATTGTCGCGAGCGTGGTGTAGAGTTCCTGGTTGCCAATGTCCTGCGCGAGCTCGTCGTACAGGAAGCGAATCGCGCCCGGGAGGTCGCCGGAAGCGCGCATTTCGATGGCGGTTTCGACAGGGTTCATCGTCGTCCCTACTTCGGACACTGGTCCGTCGGCTTCTTCACCGTGCCGTCAATCGTGCAAATCCACGCACCGTGGTCGCACGCCGTGCGGTAGGTCGTCATGTTGTCGCAGCACGACTCGTTCTCGTCGCCGCAGATGTCGTGGGGCACGCAGCAAATCATCGGGATGCCTTTGCAGCCCTCGAACGCCGCGTACGCGCCCTGGACGAAGTTGCAGCCGGAGATGGGCGCGCAAATGCCGCCGAAATCCGCGCACGTCGTTTTGGCCTGGGTCATCTTGGGCGGGATGCAGCACGCGCCGGGGCCGTCGTCAAAGACGCAGCCGATGTCGCCGGCGGGTTGGTATGTGCCGCCGCCGGTGGTGCAGTCGCCGCTGCTGGAGGCGCAGATGCCGCCGAGCTTCTGACAGACGTTCATGTTCACCGTGTCGGCGGCGTCGACGGCATCGGCGGTATCGGCGACATCAACTGTGGCGTCCGGCGCCGAGACGTCGGTGGTGTCGGAGATGGCGTCCGTGCCGGGCTGGCTGTCCACTTCCGGGCTCGCATCAGTTCCAGCGAGGTCCGAAACCGCGTCAGTGCCAGGCGCAGCGTCCGTCGAATCCAGAGCGTCGGTCATCTCGACGTCGGTCGTGGCGACATCAGCCTCGACGTCCGCGGTGCTGGAGGTAGTGCTCCCACCGCCGCAGCCGACGAGCAGGTAGCACGGGAAGAGAAAGCACAGACTGAATCGCGACATGGAATCCTCCGGTAGCGCTCGACGGACAAAAAGGCGCGACCGGCAGCGAGAATACACCCTCGCGACGTCAGCGGGTAGCGGCGGCAATCGCCCTCAGCGCATCGCGCGCGCCCATCGCAATCGAAATCGTCCCGCGAGGCCCGTTCGACTCGCGCGGGTTGATCCGCACCAGCGTCGCCTTGCGCATGGACTGCAGCCGCTCGCCGGTGTACCGGACCGTCGGAATCGCCGTCCCCGCGCCGCATTCGACGACCACAAGTCGCGCATCGTCAGGCAGCCCGACCAGCCACTGTTGCAGCCGCCGATGTTGCGCGTTTGCGATGGAGTCTTCCCAGTGGCCGTCGCCAAACATCAGGATGGCCGGGCGGAGCAGGGCGCCACAGCGATCGCAGGTCGGCAGGGGCAAGGGCGCTCGCATCGTCGCCATGTCGATCGCGAGCGCGATGTCGTCCGCGGCAAAGGCAGGGCGTTCGCAGCGGGTGCATTGGGCCAGATGGATGCTGCCGTGGCACTCGACGATGCGCTGCGGGTCGAAACCGGCGCGCTGGAACTGGCCGTCGACGTTGGATGTGAACACGAACGCGCCCGATGGAGCCGTTGCCTCCCACGCGCGCAGGATCGCGAAGCCGTCGTGGGGCAGAGTGCGGCGGTACAACTCGAGGCGGTGGCCATAGAAGCCCCACGCGAGGGCGGGATCGGTGCGGAACCAGCGCGGGTCGGCGAGGTCGGAAAAGCTGAGGCCGAGTGCGGCGTAGGGCGGGTAGGCGTGCCAGAAGCCGTGGTCGCCGCGGAAGTCGGGGAGGCCGGAGTCGACGCCCATGCCGGCGCCGGTGGTGATGAGGAGCGCGTCGGCGGTGCGGATGGCGTGGGCGGCGGCTTTGACCCTGTCATCCATGGATTCCTCCAATCTCGCCGGCACAGTGGCGCCTGCAACCTGAAAAGGTATCCGGAAGGGCATTGGCTGCCACAACGCGCGAGCGGCGCACGATCACGGCGCCCACTTGTCGCAAATCACGCAGTTCGCCTTCTTGTTGCCAAACCCGCAGCAGTTGCCAATGTGCGCACGGATCGTCGCGCTGCCGACCCACTTCCCGCAGATGACACAGTTGTTGCCCTTGCTGCCGAAGCCGTGGTCGCTGCACAGGATGGCCGGAATCTGCGTTGACCCCATCCACTTGCCGCAGCGCGCGCAGTTGTCCTTCTTGCTGCCGAAGCCGCACGAGTTGCAGAGCTTGGCAGGGAAGTGCTGTGCCCACGCGGTGTTGGCGGCGAGGATGCCGAAGAACGGCGCGGCCGCAAGCGCTCGCAGGAATTGGCGACGGTTGTGAGCCACGGGACCTCCCCTCAATGCACGCCGCCGCGCCGGATATGAAACTCCACGCGAATCAGCGGCGTTCCCTGCGCTTGTGGCGGTCCACACGGCTGGTCAAACGCGATGACGCCGTCGCCGGTCGACCCAGCCGTCATGTCGTGAAGCAGCTCCGGCGTCGCGTGCCCGGGCCAGTTCCACGTCGCGTGCGCGATACCGCCCATCGACGTCAGCATCAGCACGCCATTCCACGGCGCCCGCAGCAGCGCCGGCCTTCCATCCGCATCGGGCATCGTCGCGGTCAGGCCCTCGGTCTCGGCCACCACCATCGCTGTCATGCCGTGGATGCCAATCGGCACCGCGACAATCGGCTGCGTGCGCAGGCTCGTGGGCACCTGCACGTTCTCTCGATGGCGATCGACCAGAATCATGCCCGCGCCGTGATCCTGCACGAACTGTAGCGCCTGCTGGGGCGTCACGTGCTGCGGCGGCGACATCACAATGAACGGCGGCATCGCGGGCGCCGGCACATGCGACACGCAACCGCGTTCCACCATGCGCTGCCACACCGTGGGATCCTGCTGGAGGCGGCTCTGGGTCGGCTCGGGCAGGTCGAGAGGCCAGAACCAGCCGTGCTGGGCGTCCGGCGTCCGCATCCCGCCAATCGCCAGCCAGGGCACGTGCATCGCCTGCATCCCGGTCGGCATGGCCTGCTGCCAGGAGACACCCGCGTCATCGAGCTGCAGATTCAGCGTCTCCTGCGCCAGGAACACCGTGTGCTCAGGCAGGTGCGACGCGTCCGTGGCCACGCGCAGCCCCTCGACTTGCGGGCGCAGCAGCAGCCACACGCCGCCCGCAACTGACCGAAGCCGGTCCAGCGCAGTCTTCTTGTCCGGCGGCGGCGACTCGACCAGCGCGTCCAGCTCCGCGTGCGTGTCCGGATAGCTCCAGATCGGCTGCTGCGGCAGGATGCCAGCGCCCGAAAGCATCCGCGACAGGTTGACCTGCGGCTGGTCACCCAGGCACTTCGGCAGGTTCGCGGCGGCGATGATGTGCGGCTGTGGGCCGACACGCCGGGCGATGCAGAACACGGCCTTCATGGCGATTTTGGCGTGGTGGTCGACGCCGCCCTCGCCGCTGTAGGTCACGTCGAGGAACTCGGTGGCGGCCAGGACGCGGGCCTTGTCGTTCGGACCGGCGAGTTGGGCGCAGACGACGGCGTGGCGCATGGCGTCGGACAGGCCGTGGTGTGCGGGCGCGCTGCCGTCGAAGAACAGGAGCACGGGGCCTTGGCCGAAGAGGTTGGCGATTTGCTGGCGGGATTGGTCCATGGTGCGCCTCCGGCGCCATCAGAACGCGGATCTCATGGTTGTGCAAGGCGAGTTCTGGCCGGTCTGGCCACAACGGCGGTGCACCAAATATCGGCGGTAATAAGTGCCACTGGGACGTTACGTTGACGTCGGGCCATGATTCGCAACAGTACGCGTGGAGAATCGATCTGCAGCGGCCATGGGTTCGGGGTTTCGGCTCGCGACCAATCACATGAATCTATTTGGAGTAACCGCCCGGCCTAAGCCGCATTCCAGTTCTCCGGCAGCAGTTCCTCGACCCGCGCCGCCGGCCAGTCCTGCACCCGCATGAGCACATCCGCCAGATACTCCTGCGGATTCACGCCCACCGCCTCGCAGCTCCTGACCAGACTCATCAGCACCGCCAGGTTCTGCCCGGCGTCATCGTTGCCCACGAATAGAAAATTTTTCCTGCCCAAGGCCACGATTCTGAGGGCCCGCTCCGAGGCGTTGTTATCTATCGGCACCGCTGGATTCTCCAGAAACACCTGCAGCGCCGGCCACTGACCGAGCGCGTAGCTGATGGCCCCGCCCATCGGGCTCTTTGGCAGGTGCTGCGGTTTCTGCTCCAGCAGCCAGTCGTGCAGCGCCGCCATCGCCGCTTTGCCCGCCGTCTGGCGTAGCTCGCGATGTGCTGGCGTCCGCACGACGCCCAGCCGCTTGGCCTCGTGCTCGACGCGGTACACTGCGAGAATCAGCCGCATCGCCTCGGCCGCCGCTTCCGGCGCGCTCGACTGCGCGTCGTGGAATTTGCGCCGCACATGCGCCAGGCACGCCGCGCGCTCGCGCTGGTCCGGCGTGCACGTCGCGTTGTAGCCGGTGTAGGCGTCCACCACGAGCGTGCCATTCGTGCCGCCCAGCACCGCCAGCGGCGTCAGGCCCGAGCGGCTCGGCGAGAAGCGATAGCCGATGCGGTCGCCCGACAGGAAAGTCCACACATACGCGCGCTTGGTCTTGCCCGGCGCTTGGACTTGGAGGGGAGTCTCGTCAGCTTGGACGACCTCGTCGGCGGCGATTTTCCTCATCAGCGCGTCGTAGATCGGTGTCAGCAGCTCGGCCGAGAGGTGGAAAAGCTCGCCCAGCGTACGGTCCGAGACCGGCACGCCAGCGCGGGCAAACATCTTCGCCAGCCGGTGCAGCGGAATCGCATCCGCGCACTTGCTCACCACCGCGTGCGCGCACAGGCCCGGGCCGTACTTGCCGCGGTCGATGACTTTCGCCGGCACCGGCGCCGTCACGATGTGCTCCCCGCACCCGCACGCCAGCACATGGCGCACATGCACGCGGTGCTCGAAGTGGCCGGGCACGTACTCCCACTGCTCGCTGAGCTTGGGCGGCATCGGCCGTTTCGCCTCGCCGCCGCACTTCGGGCATGCCTTGTGGTCGTCGGGCACCGGATGCTCGATGCG
>CAIMLR010000031.1 GCA_903842345.1 uncultured Myxococcales bacterium | reverse complement strand
GAAGCAGTTCTTCCTGATGCGCCAGTCGGACCGGGCCGACTTGGCCGATCTGGCGCGCGACCTGCCGCTGCCCGAGACCGCACTCGACGCCATCCAGCGTTACCCGCTGCCCGAGACACTGCCGGCGGACCGGCGTTACTCGTCGCTCTGTTACTTCACGCCGACCGCGCAGCCGCCGCAGTGCGGCACGCTGCGCCACATCCAACCGCCGGAGGCACGCCATGCGGCCTAGCTGCCTGCTTCTTCTTGCGCTCGCGCTGAGCGGCTGCGCCACGACCAAACGGGAAACCGATGCCGAGGCTCGCGGCTATGAGCGCGGCTACCGGCAGGCCGTGCAGGAGCAGTATTGGATCATCCAGAACCAGCAGCGCCGGCCGCCGGCGACTGAAATCAACCCCGCCCAGCCATGAAAAAACTCGCGCTCTTGCTCTGCCTCGCCGCGCCGCTGTGCGCGCAGTGGATTGTCAACGATCCCGTCAATACCGCGGTCAACACCGCGATTCAGGCGGACCAAGTCGCCAATCATGTCGAGATTTTGCGCCAGTGGGCCGCCGACCTCGAAAAACTCAACCAGCAGCTGGAGCAGATGCGGGCGCAACTCGACGTCCAGCGGCGGATCCGCGACGTGATGGGCGATCCGGCGACGGCGGGCGACCAGGTCGGCGTGGACGGCCTCGGGGCCGGGGATTTCACCCGCACTTTTGGCGAGACGGCGGACGCGCTGCGCGACCTCGCGCGGGCAGTCGTTTCGCTCAAGAACACGGCGCAGGGCATTTATGAGGAATTGGGCGACACCACGGTGCTCAACCGCCCGTTCGCGCGCCAGCCCGCGCCGTATCAGCGCTATGCCGTCGTCGAAAAGCACGCGGACAACCTTGCCACCGTGTTTGCGCAGACCGCCGGCCGGCTCGCGGCGCTGCAACGCGACCTCGCCGACACACTCCGGCAGCTCAAGGCCGCACCCACCCAGGCGGAGGTGGACAAGCACCACGCGAAAATCTCCGTGCTCGTCGGCCAGATCGCCGCGGTGGAAACACAGCGCGGTGACGCCGCCCTACAGCTGCAGGCGCAGCAAATCCTGAACGAAAACCAGGCCGCCAAGGAGCGGCAGGACCTGCTGGAAAAACAAATCGCCGAGGAAGGCCAGACCTTTGCCGCGGTGGGCGCATGGCAGGAGTCCCTGAAACTCACGCCCACGGCCTGCACGCAGCCATGAAGATGAGCGTCTTTGTCATCCTGCTTCTGGCCGGCCTCGCCGTGTGCGGATTTCTCGTGCGCCGGCACTCGACCCGCCTGCCCGCGGACGCGGCCCCGGCACCCCGGAGTGTCGATCCGTTGCCGCCCGTCGATGCCTGGCAGCAGAGCATCCGGCTTGCGCCCGTGGGCCACTACCACGCGGACAGCGAGGCCGGCCGGCGTCTCATGGAAAAACTCCGGCGCGAAGAGGAGCGGCAGCTGCCGCAGGAGGGTCGCAACTGATGGAAGGCTTTGCTCCAGGACTGCGCGAGAATGTGCTCGCGCTGACGGTCACGCTGCGCGTTGCGGTGTTCTTTCTCTGCGTCGCCGGGCTCATGGTGCAAATCCACGCGGCCCGCGCGGACCTGGAGAGCATCGTGCGTCCGCTCCTGCGCGCGATCGTGGTTATCGCGCTCGTGGCGACCCTGCCCACGTGGTTCGAGTTCACCGAAAAGACCTTTCTGTCCGTGGCGAATGTAATCGAGCCCGGCTACACCGACCACCCGATGCAGGCGGCCACGCTCCTGCGCGCCACGGTGCAGGAAAAAAGCGGCAGCACGTTCAGCCTGCGCCGGGTGGGTGAGTCCCTCTACCGCGCGTATCTCTGGGCCGCCGCGAAG
>CAIMLR010000030.1 GCA_903842345.1 uncultured Myxococcales bacterium | reverse complement strand
GACCAATAACCCCGCACCGCCGCTCGGGACCAAGGGCGAGACGAAGACGACGGATCTGGCGGTCGGCGCGCACGCGCAGCATCTGGCGACGAGCGCTTGGCATCGTCAGGTCGATTGCACGGACTGCCACGCCGTGCCGACCGCGATGACGCATGCCAACGGCGCGGTGGATTTTGCCTGGAGCGCCATCGCGACGGCGATGGACACGACGCCGACTTTCAGCGCGGCGACGGCGACCTGCAGCGGCGCGTACTGCCACGGCGGCACGCTGTTTGACGCGGCGACGGCCAAGACCAAGCCCGTTTGGACGCAAGTCGACGGCACCTTCAATTCCTGCGGTGCGAGCTGCCACATGACGCCGCCCGGCGGCCCGCATCCGCAGAATCCGAAGTGCGCGGACTGCCACGACGCGGTCATCGCCAGCTTTGACCCCGCGACGCAGAGCGCGACGTGGAAAAACGCGTCGCTGCACGTGAATGGCCAGATCGACGTGAAAACGCTGACATGCACGAGCTGCCACGGCGACGCGCTGACGAACAATCCCGCGCCGCCGCTGGGCACCAAGGGCGAGACGAAGACGACGGACCTGGCCGTCGGCGCGCACGCGCAGCACCTCGCGACGAGCGCTTGGCATCGTCAGGTCGATTGCACGGACTGCCACGCGGTGCCGACGGCGATGACGCACGCCAACGGCGCGGTGGATCTTGCCTGGAGCGCGATTGCGACGGCGATGGACTCGACGCCGACTTTCAGCGCGGCGACTGCGACCTGCAGCGGCGCGTACTGCCACGGCGGCACGCTGTTTGACGCGGCGACGGCCAAGACGAAGCCGGTGTGGACGCAGGTCGACGGCACGTTCAACTCCTGTGGTGCGAGCTGCCACATGACGCCGCCGGGCGGAGCGCATCCGCAGAATCCGAAGTGCGCCGACTGCCACGACGCGGTCATCGCCAGCTTTGACGCCGCGACGCAGACCGCGACGTGGAAGAACGCGTCGCTTCACGTCAACGGCCAGATCGAAGTGAAAGCGCTGACGTGCACGAGCTGCCACGGCGACGCAGCGACGAACAATCCCGCGCCGCCGCTGGGCACCAAGGGCGAGACGAAGACGACGGATCTTGCCGTCGGCGCGCACGCGCAACATCTGGCGACGAGCGCTTGGCACCGTCAGGTCGATTGCACGGACTGCCACGCGGTGCCGACTTCGACCGGGCACGCCAACGGCGCCGTCGATTTCCTGTGGAGTCCGGTGGCGACGGCGATGGGCTCGCTGCCGCAGTTTGACTTCACGACCGCAACTTGCAGCGGCGCGTACTGCCACGGCGGCACGCTGTTTGACGCGGCTACGGCCAAGACCAAGCCCGTTTGGACCCAAGTCGACGGCACCTTCAATTCCTGCGGCGCGAGCTGCCACATGACGCCGCCGGGCGGAGCGCATCCGCCGGACACGAACTGCGCGCTGTGCCACGCCGCGGTCGTCGCGTCGGTGGATCCGGTTTCCGGCGCGGTCGCGTGGGCCAACTCGGCGTTGCACGTCGACGGCGCGGTGGAGAGCAACAAGTACCACGCGCTCGCGGGCTGGACGATTCCCAAGTTCGACGTGAACGGCGTCGCCAACGCCAATCACCACGGCTTTGGCTATTTCCTTTCCAACCAGGGCAAAGATGACAAGGGCGCGGCGTGCACCACATGCCACGGGGCGGATTTCAGCGGCGGCGTAGTCGCCGTCTCGTGCAACAACAGCACCATCAACTGCCATGGCGCCAATCCCGCCGGCGGCACAGGCGGGGACTGGCACGCGTGCAATTTCTGCCATGGCAGCGCGACCGAGAACAATCCGCCCGGCGGCGTGGCCAACGAGGCGACGAACCTGACGCTCGCCGTGGGTCGGCACCTCGCGCACGTGACAGCGAGCGCCACGCACACGGCGATCGACTGCACGCGTTGCCATGTGGTGCCCGTGGCCGGCGACGTCGCACATACGCAACAGTACGTCCCCAGCGCGGACCTTTCCGCCCCGGGCCATCACGGCGACGTGACGTTCCCGGCGGCGTCGACCGCGGTGAACAGCACGGGCTCCATGCTGTGGGACGTCACGGCAGTGCTTGGGGCGCCCGTCGCTGAGCGCGGTACGTGCATGGGCGCGTGCCACTCGAACGGTCGCGGTGGAGCGCCCGCCGTCACGCCGTATTGGGCCGGCGGCAGTTGGGCGACCGGCAACTGCGGCAACTGCCACGCGGCCATTCCCAGCACGGGCCATCACCAGACGCATTTGAATCCGAACAACAACGTCGCGTGCACGGCGTGCCATCCCGCGGCGTCGTCGGCCAGCCACGTCAACGGCCTCCGCGACGTCCTGACCACGATCAGCGGCGCTCCCTACACCGGCGGCGTCACCTCGGTTCGGCCCGCGACCGGTGGCTGCAAGACCAGCGTCCAGTGCAACGGCACGTGCCACGGCGAGACGCACTCCGCCAATTGCTGGTAGCCTGACGACCAACGGCCTTGAGCCACCGGCCGCTGCGTTGGTGATTCCCACCGGCGCTTTCCAACCGCCGGGCAACAATCCGTGCGCGTCGCCGCAGAATCTCTCCAAGCGCCACGGGCTGGCGCAGGACGTGACGGCACAGCTGGCCTGGTCGCCGGCCGCGAGCGTGTCCTGGACCGCCCAGTAGGCCGCGCTACCGCACCGTCACGCGGTTGCGCCCCTTGCGCTTGGACTCGTAGGACGCCTGATCGGCCTTCTCGAAAAGTTCTTCCGGCGACGCCATTTCCGGGCTCAACGTCGCCACGCCCGCTGAGACGGTGACCGGCAGACGCGCGTCGCCAAACACGAATTCGTGGTTTTCAATCCACGCCCGCAGGTTTTCGGCCACGTCCGCCGCCTGCATCAGCGGCGTCCCGGGCAGCAGCACCACGAATTCCTCGCCGCCATACCGGGCAAAGAACGCGCCGTCGCCGAGGCAATTCTGCTGCACGAGCTGCGCCAGCGTCTTCAGCACGTAGTCGCCCGCCTGATGGCCATACGTGTCGTTGACCTTCTTGAAGAAATCGAGGTCGAACACAATCGCGCTCAAGGCCGCGTGCGTCGCCCGCGCGCGCTTGAACAGCTCGTTGGTCGTCGTCAAATACGCGCCTTTGTTGAAGATCTGCGTCAGCGCGTCAATTTGCGATCGCTCGAACGTCTTCTGCATGCTCAGCGATTCCAGGCTGCCTTGCTCCAGGAATTTGAACACCAGGTTGCCAATGTGGACGAGGTCGTTGTTGCGCAACTCGCGCGGCTGGTGCGGCTCCAGCCATTGCCCGCCGACGTCGGTGCCGTTCGTGGACGCGAGGTCGGCAATCGCCACGCGCGTGCCCAGCACGAGGATGCGCGCGTGATTTTTGCTCAGCTTCTGGTCGTCGACGAAGATCTCGCACGACGGCGCGCGGCCAATCACCAGCTCCGGTCCAATCAGCGGCCACTGCTTGCCGACCAACTCCGGCGGACCTGACAGCAGCACCAGCGCCGGCGCGGCTTTTTCAGCCTCCGCGAGCAGTTGGCGAATCGCGCCCGTGTCGGCAACCAGCGTCTTGTCATCCTCTTGCATCCGCCCTGACCTCTGCTGCGCATCGAGCGGCTGGAGCTTACGCCGTGCCATGGGTGCAATCAATCGGCCCACGGCGCGGCGGCTTGACGGGCGGAGAGGTGCGGTCCAGTCTCGTTGCGGCGGGCGGTGCCGATCCACGGGAGCAAGATGGCGCGGGAAAACGGCTTCATGCCCATCAGCCAGGCCGTGCAGGAAACGCCGATGGCGCTCGTTGCGAACGGCCGCTTTCACACCGGCTTCTTCAGGACGCCCTTTCGCACAGTCAACCCGCTGGACGCCGATCAGATGGGCGGCAAGCTGGGACGTCCGCTGCGCTGGCTGCGGCTCAAAGAGTGGGTGGGCTTTGGCTTTGACCATCCCCGGCTCTACGGCGCGATGATCATCCAGGATGCCAAATACGCCGGCAGCGGCACCGTCTACCTCTACGACCGCGTGACGCGGCGCAAATACGAGTGGCTCGTCGTCGGTCTGCCGGGGCAGGTGCGCTTGCCTGAGAACCTGTGGCATGGCGTCAGTCACTGCAGCCTCGGCGGCAACGTGCTGCATTTTGACCACGATCTGACGGCCGGGCGGCACACCGTTCACGTGCGGATTGCGGCGACCGGCGACACGCCCGCGCTGTCAGTGGATTTCGTCCTGCATCAGGACACGCGCGTCGTCGATCCGCTCGTCGTGAGCCTGCCGATTGGCGCGTCCCACCACACGTACACGCACAAGTCGCCGCTGCGGTTGGCGGGCACGTTGCGCATTGGCGACGAGGCGTTTGACTATCAGCCCGAGCGCGACCTGGGCAGCCTGGACGAGCAGAAGACGTTCTACCCGTACCGCTCGCACTGGCATTGGGGCTCGTTCATCGGGCTGTCGACCGCGGGCCGGGAAGTGATGCTGAATGTTGTCGACCAGATGACGCCCAAGGACCAGCCCGGCGAGGATGCGCTGTGGGTGGACGGCAAGCTGATGCTGCTGGATCCGCCACAGTTCATCGCCGACGGCGCGCCGGGGACGTACCGGCTGGCGGACGCGGCGGGGCACATGCGGCTCCGCTTCGTCGCGGACGGCGCCAAGACGGAAGTGCGCAATTGGGGCCTTGTGGCCATCGACTACGCGCAATTTTACGGCCGCTACACAGGTGATATCGTCGATCCGGCTGGCGTGCAACACGGCGTCGATGGCATCTACGGCGTGATTGAAATCATGCGCGCGCGGTTCTGACGCGCCCAACTCCGGAGTCCCGATGAAACGTTTCCTCCTCAGCGTCCTCGCCGTTGTCCTGCTCCTGGTCGTCCTCCTGGGCGGCCTGTTCGCGTCGGCCTTCATCGGCAACGCGCCGATCCAACCCGGCCTCGTCGACGGCTTCATCCACGTGGTGCCGGACAGCTACGTCACGGCCAATATCGTCGACGTCGGCGACGGCAAGGTCATGCTCATCGACGCCGGGGACGACAAGGCCGGCAAGGCCATGCTCGCCGAGCTTGCGGCGATGCACCTGGACGTCCACGCCGTTGTCGCCATTTTTCTGACGCATGGTCACGCCGACCACGTGGGCGCCGTGCCGCTGTTTCCCGACGCCAAGACCTACGCGCTGCAGGCGGACGTCGCGCTCGCGGAAGGCCGTGAAGGCGCACATGGCATCCTGACGGGCCTGATGCCGGTGAAGCCGACAGGCGTGCTTGTGACGCGTGGGCTTGTCGATGGCGAGGTTGTGCAGGTTGGCAACCGCGCGGTGCACGTCTTTGCGATTCCCGGGCACACGGGCGGCAGCGCCGCGTTCTGGGTCGATGGCGCGCTGTTCCTCGGCGACAGCGCCGGCGCGTCCAAGGACGGCAGAGTGCGGCCCGCGCCCAAGGTGTTCAGCGACAGCGCGGAGCAGAATCGCGCGTCCATCAAGGCCCTGCCGGCGCGATTGGCCGCGGCGAAGCTCCCGGTGAAGACGCTGATTTTTGCCCACACGGGGCGGCTGGAAGGCCTCAAGCCGCTTGTGGATTTCGCGGCGGAGTACTGACCGCAGCCGGCGATCAGTCCTGACGCCACTCCCAGACAAGCTTCCCGACTTTCTGCAGCGTCTGCGTCGCGATCGCCTCGTTGAGGCCCTCCGTCATCGCGCACACGAGCATCGGATGGCCCGGCCGGTACAGGATGCCGCAATCGGACAGCTGGATCGACGGCTGACCGGGCTGCGCAGGGACTTCGATCACTTTCCCCGCGGCGTCGCGCTGGGCGATGTCACTCGGCAGGCCTGCCGCAGAAAGCCCGCGTCGGCCGTACTTGTGCGCGACGACCGCATCCGGCGGCAGTTGGCCCATGAGGCCGTCGTGCCACGTCGCCGCTGCCAGCCACTTGAGCGCCAGTTCGGATGCCTGCTGCCCCATCGCCGTGCCGTCGTACAGCGCCTCCAGCAAAGAGGCCACGTCCTTGGCGCGCAACGCCACGTCGCGCTTCATGTCCGGCGGCGTCAGGTTCAGGTCGCGCCACACCGCGTCAAACTGCTCCGGTGGCAGGTGCTTGCCCAGCAGCCACTTCGCGTCGTTGCGGGAGTCGATGAGCATGTGCTTGAGCAGCACCTCGATTGTGTACGATTCTCCGGGCTTCAGCGCCTCCGGCGCCTGGGCGTCTTCGTGCGGGTCAAATGGCGTCGCCACGTCGTACTTCACCTGCTGCTGCAGCGCCGCCGGGTCCGTGCCCAACCGCCGCAGCCAGGCCATCGCGATCGGCAACTTCAGCATGCTCGCCGGATGGAAGCGCTCTTCCTGACCGATGCTGAACGATTGGCAGGCCTCCAGATCGGCGACGTACACCCCGGCGCGCGTCAGCCCGCCTTTGCGCGCGACGTCCAGCGTGGCCGCCACTTCCTGTTGCAGGGCCGTGAGCCGCGGCGGTATCGGGCCATTGCTGGTGCAGGCCAGGATCGGATGCGCGAGCCCCACCGCGGGGGCGCGCACAAGCACCTGCGCGGGCGACGGGCCAACGGGAACCTGCGGCGTCGCTGCGAGCGTCCGACCGACAAGCGCGCCCAGGGCGATCCCAAGAATCAGGATCGCGGGCGTCCGCCAAGCGAAGCCTTGTGGTGGCGGGCTGAGTTTTTGACGCGGCTGTCCCAACGGTTCCTCCTACACGTAGGATCCATGGGGCCGGTCAACTGTGGACTGGGTTTTACCTTTGCACGAATATGTTTGCAATTGCTTACACTTCAGCGACTTTGCGCGCCGCCGCGCGTTGGCCGCAGATTGCCAAGAGGTGTCGCGCAATCTTTTGGAATCAGGTGCGAATGGCGGCTCTCTCGGGTGCGTGCAGGCGTCCGGGTGCAGGCGGGCTGTCAGGCGGGCTTTGTCGTTCGCACCAATCCGTGCGGACGGAGCACACAAATCATCGAATTCAGGCCGATCGCAGGATTAGCTGGCGACGCGTGGCAGGAGCCGCCGCAGGATCGCCTTGCGCGCTGGCTCCTCAAACAGCGTCCAGGACAGCTGCGCGAGGCCCACTGTCGCGATGCTGAGCGCGCCGAACGCCAGCCACACATTCTGGCCGGTCAGCGGCTGCCACAACGCGAACAGCGCGAGCGGGTGCAGCAGGTAACACGCGAAACTCAGCTTGCCGGGCAACACCAGCCAACTTCGCGGCTGACCTTCGCGGTACGTGCCCAGCAGGTCGGCGCAGAACGCCACGATTATCGCCACGCCGAGGCTCAGCAGCAGCGGCCCGGCGATGCAGTTCAGCGGGTCGGACAGGCTGAGCTTGCGGTAGCTGAGGATCGCGAGCGACGACCCCAGCGCGAGCGCCGGCCAGCGGAGGCGGCGCGCGGCGGGCAGGGCACCCAGACGCTGGTAGCCGAGAAAGGCGAGGCAGCCGAGCGCGAGGCTGGCAAAACCCATTGCGGAGTTTGTCGTCAGCCAGAGGAACGAGCGCAGCCCCTGGCGATACAGGAACGCGTCAAACAGCCCGCCCGCCGCGACGAGCGTGAGCAGGCCGACGACCAGCTTCCACCTCGGCCGCGCGACGAGCACGAGCAGCGGATAGAAAAGGTAGAACTGCTCCTCGATTGCCAGCGACCACAGGATGTCCCAGTGCAAGCCCCAGCCGCCGACGACGTTGGAGCGGAGGATGCGCAGCCAGTTGAGCGTGAACGTGGGAATGGCGAGCCAGAACGTGAGGTCCGTGCGGCTGTCGACGCGGCGGAAGCAGAATTCGCTGGCCGGGCTGCTGGCGACCGCGGCGAGCATCGTCGCGCCGATGAGGCAGGTCAGGGCGACAAGCGGCCAGATGCGGGCGACGCGGCGGACCCAGAAGCGCACGGCGTCGGCGCGGCGGCTGAAGTCCTTGGCGAAGATCTGCCGGGAGATGAGGAAGCCGGAGAGCACGAAGAAGACGTAGACGCCGTAGGAGCCGTTTTCCGCGAGGGCGTTCCAGCGGCCGCTGGCGTGGGTATCGATGCGGCCTGAGCCATGCAGGTGCACGGCGAGCACAAGGCCGATGCTCACCGTGCGCAGCAGATCGACCAACAGCAGACGTTCCATTGGCAATCCGGCAGGGCAAGCGCGCACCGCGGCTGAAGTCTGGGGTGACGGTTGGGACGCGTCAAGCGACGCCGCGCGGTTGACGGGCGATCCCCGGCCGTTCAGACTCGCCGCCGTCGCTTGGCCGCAAGAAGTAGCGGGATTCGGGCACTTTTGGACGGCGCGAGGTGGCATGCCCAGCGAAGCCAGTTTCAAGCAACTCGCCCGCAACGCGCTGATTCCGTCGCGCCTGCACCTGCCGTTGTTCCTGCTCGTGGCGCTGCAGTTCGCGATCCACCGGACGATGAGCGGTAATGAAATTGACACGTTGCAGGCCGCGCGCCGCTTTGCCGACCCGCAGTACATTCCCGGCGACTGGTTCCTGGGCCAGCCGCCCGGGCCGCGCTTGCCCTTCCAATGGCTGATTTGGCCGCTGACCGCGACGCTGCCCTTGGTGCCGCTGGCCATCGTCGGGCGGATCCTGGGTTTTTGGCTGCTGACCGGCGCAGTCGCCCGCCTGCTGGGGCGCCTCGGTCTGCGCGTGGGCGAGGCGGTGCTCGCGATGGCGCTCTTTCTCTGGCTGGGCCAGTCGCTGTTTGCCGGCGAGTGGCTGTTTGGCCAGTTTGAAACCAAGGTGTTCGCCTACGCGTTCGTGCTCTTCGCCATCGATGCCGCCGCTGACTCGCGCTTGCGCACGGCAGCCTTGTGCCTCGGCGCCGCCACGACGCTCCATGTCTTCGTCGGCGGTTGGGCGACCTTTGCCGTTGCGCTCGCGCTGCTGACGCTCCGGCCGCCCATGCCGTGGCGCACGGTCGTCGAGGCTGCGCTCCTGGGGCTGTTGGCGGCGCTGCCGGGCCTGCTCTGCACGCTGGCGGTGACCGGCGCGCATCAGCCGTCGCCCGTTGATTTTGCCTGGATCTACGTGGATCTGCGCGCGCCCCATCACCTGTTGCCCACGACGTGGTCCGCGGCGCGCCAGACCTGGATCATCGGCCTCACGCTGCTCGCCGGGCTGGCGAGCCCGCAGCTGCTTTGGCCGAACCGCGCCGATGCCCGGCTGATGGCGCGCGTCACGCTCGCGACGCTCGTGCCCTGTCTGCTGGGCCTCGCGGCGGCGTTCCTGCCCCAGACGCACCGCTTTCTGGCGACGTACCCATTTCGCGTCGGCGCGTCGTTGCTGCTGCTCCTTGGCCTGCCGCTTGTCGTCGTGCCGCTGTTGCGAGGCTTCCCGTTGGTCCTGCAGCGCGCTGTGCACGTCGGCGTGGCGCTGGCGGCGGCGGGCATCGCGTTGATGGCGTTTGTCGGCGACATCCGCGCGCTGCGCACGTTTCCGCGCGGTGGGCAGAACGTCCAGCCGCCCGACGATGTGACGTTCGCCGCTGCCTGCGCGTGGCTGCGACGGCAACCGGACCGCACCTTGCTCCTCACTTCGCCGGCGCACGAGGCGGCGGGCTATCTGAGCGAGCGGCCGGTGGTCGTGACGTTCAAGCAGATTCCGCCGGGTGAGGCGGGCGCGCTCGCGTGGTACGCGCGGATCCTGGAGCTGGCTGGACCGGGTCCGCTGCAGAAGCGGAGCTACGCGTTGCCGGTGGAGCTGGACGAGCGGTTTGAGGCGCTGCCGCCGGCTGAGTACTGTGCGCTGGCGGCGCGGCATCACGCGCACTGGCTTCTGGTGCGACGCGCCGACTTGCCGGGCGTGCCGCAGCATCGCGACGGAATTTGGCGGGTGTACGCGCTGCCGACCTTGTGCCCTGTGGTGCTCGGGCGCTGACGGCGTCGGCGGCTTGACGGTCCAGAGGCGCGCGGGCAGACTCAAAAACGCCCGCATCTGGCTCATGGTCTGGCGGTTCAACCGGACGAGGCGACTGCCCTGAAGCTCATCATTCAAATCCCGTGCTACAACGAAGCGGCGACGCTGAGCGTGGCGCTGGCTGCGCTCCCGCGGGAAGTGCCGGGCTTTGACGTGGTGGAGTGGCTGGTCATCGACGACGGCAGCCGCGACGGCACCGCGCAAGTCGCCAAGCAGAACGGCGTTGACCACGTGATCCCGCACGCCCGCAATCAGGGCCTCGCGCGCGCGTTCATGACGGGCCTGGACGCGTGCCTGCGCTTGGGCGCGGACGTCATCGTCAACACGGACGCTGACAACCAGTACAACGCCGCCGATATCCCCGCGCTCGTCGCACCGATCGTGGCCGGCCAAGCGGAGATCGTGGTCGGCGCGCGGCCCATTGAAAACATGCAGAATTTCTCGCTGGTCAAGCGCGGCCTGCAGCTCCTCGGCAGCTGGGTCGTGCGCCACGCGAGCCATACCAACATCCCGGATGCGCCCAGCGGTTTTCGCGCCATCTCCCGCACCGCAGCCCAGCGCCTCATGGTCTTCAACGACTACACCTACACGCTCGAGACCATCATCCAGGCCGGCCAGAAGAACATGGCCATCACGTCCGTGCCCATCCGCGTCAACCCGGACTTGCGACCGTCGCGGCTCGTGCGCAGCATCAGCTCCTACGTCAAGATCGGCATGGTCACCATCATCCGCATCTTTGTGATCTACCGGCCATTTCGCTTCTTCGGCACGATTGGCGCGGTCCTCTTTGGCGCGGGTTTTCTCATCGGCTTGCGCTTCCTCGCCGCCTATCTCGGCGGCCACGGCAACGGTCACATCCAGTCCTTGATCCTCGCGAGCGTGCTCCTCGGTATGGGTTTCCAGACGCTGCTCGTGGCGTTCATTGCCGACTTGCTCGCGGCCAATCGCACGCTGCTTGAGGACATGCGGTTCCGCCAACAGCACACGGAAGAGCAGCTCGCGCAGTTGCGCACCGCACGGCAGCCCGATGACCGCCAGTAGATTCGCCGCCCGCCGCTGGATGGGCCGATGACGGCGCCGCAACGTCGGCCGTGGCTCAAGCCCGCGCTGCATGCGGTCGGGTTCCTCGCCGGGCTCCTGGCCATCGCCTTTGTGGTCCTGCGGCTGCGCGACTACAGCGGGCAAATTGACCTGGCGCGCCTGTCGACCGGTACGTTGATCGCGCTCGGTGCGCTCGCGGTCGTCTCGGGGCTGGCCAACGTCTTCCTCGGGCTCGCCTGGTGGCGGCTCCTGCGCATGGTCGACCTGCAGGTCAAGCCGCTGTGGGCGATCCGCGCGCACGGCGTGTCCCAGTTGGCGCGGTACGTGCCGGGGAATGTGCTGCAGTTCGCCGGGCGGCAAGCGATTGGCCTGGCCGCGGGACTCCCGGGCGTTCCGCTGGCGCGTTCAGTGCTGTGGGAGCTCGGTGTGCTGGCGGTGACCGGCGCCCTGTACGCGCTTGTGGCCGCGCCGCTGTTGGTGCCGGTGGTGCCGTCGCTCATCGCGCTGCCGGTGTTTCTCGCCGTCCTGTGGCTGGCGCACTGGCGGTTTGGCCTGCCGCTGATGCAGGCGCTGCTCGCCGATGTGGGCCTGCTCACGCTCAATGGCAGTGTTTTTGTTGGCGTCCTCGCGCTCGTGCAGCACGAAGCGTTTGCCTGGCAGACCGCCCCGGTCGTCGGCGGTGCGTTCGTACTGGCGTGGCTCATCGGCTTGGTGACGCCTGGCGCGCCCGCGGGTGGCGGCATTCGCGAGGCTGTGCTGCTGTTCCTGCTCGGCCATCGGTACGCGCCGGCGGACTTGCTGTTGGCCATCGTGCTCGGTCGGTCGGTCAACATTGTCGGTGACGTCGGCTATTTCGTGGCGGCCAGCCTCCTGCCCAAGATGGAGCCGCGCGATGCCGCCGTCTGACCTTTCGCACCGCGCCCGCGACGCCGCGCTCTGCCTCGGCTTCTTCCTCCTCGTGCTCGGCGTCCACACCGCGCTGCCGTTCGTCGCCATCCCCACGCTCGGCCAAGCGCTCTGGATCACCGGCTTTGGCACGTCGTTCATCGACGGCGGTATTTTCAACTTCTACGCCCACAATTTCGGCTGCCCGTTGCCGGCGCCCATCGTTTTTGGCCTGCCCGGCGCGTGGCCCGCGGGCCTCCTGATTGGCACCGGGCTGCACCCGGGTGACGCCTACGCGCTCGTCATTTGCCTCTGGCTGGCGGTCGCGTTTGCTGGTGCGATGCGCGTCGGTCGTTTGCTCGGCTTGACGTTGCCGACCGCCGCGCTCGGCGCTGCCCTGTGGCTGACGCTGCCGATCGTCTGGAATCACGCGCACTATTCGATGCTCTCAATGGGCTTCGCGCTGCTGCCCGCGTATCTCGCGGCGCCGCTTGCGCTCGTCCGCCAGCCGCCGGCCCATCGCCGCGCTTGGGGGCTGCTCAGCAGCCAGTACGCGCTGACGGCGCTCGTGGCGATGTTCATGGACGGCTACACGTTCATGCTTTTCGCTATCGCATCGACCGCGCTGCTGGTTTGGACGGCCTGGACGGAGCCGCCCGCGCGCCGTCTGCTCGTGCGCGTTGGCCTGCCGCTGCATGTCGTCTGCCTGGCGCTGGCGGGGCGGCTGTACACGGCCTACGTCGGCCGATCGGAGTTCCACGTGGACCCGATCGAGGCGTTTCGCGGCTGGGGTCTGGACCTGCGGTTCCTGCTGGTTCCGACGCAAGGCACGCACTGGCTGTTTGACGCCCTCCATCTCAGCGAACCGCGCTCGACCGTTGAGCAGTTCGGCGACGCCTCCGTTTGGCAAACGACCTTCCTGCTGCCGATTGTCCTCCTGGGCGCCTACGCCTTTTGGCGTGCGCGCGGGCGCCTGGCGCTTGTGTGCCTGGCGATGGCGCTTTTTGGCGGCTACATGGCGATGGGCCCGTCGGTCAAATACCGGAGCACGCGGCCGGTTGAATTGCAGGCGCAGCACGACCCGCTGATGCCGCCGCAGTACGCCGGAATGCGCACGGGAAACTCGCTGCTCTCCAAACATGTGCCGGGTTTCAAGAACATGCGGGCCAGCTACCGCTGGATGGGGTTGTGCGCGCTCGGGTTCTGGCTGCTGGTCCTGCTGTGGCTGGCCCAGCCCGGGTCGCGCTGGCGCTTTGTGGTGATACTTGTCATTTTGCTCGGCAACCTACCGCATCCTGTGGAGAAATGGCGGACGGCGATCGACTATCGCGACAACCTGCGGCAGCTGGATCGGCAAATTCGCGACGATCTGGGCGGCAGCCTGCATCCAGATGAACGTGTTGTATTTCTGCCATTTGGCAATGACTTCATTATCAACTACCTCGCATCGCAACTGCACCTGCGCGCGGCCAACATTGGCGGGGACAAGAACCTGGCGATGGCGCGCGAACACTGGCCGGCGTGGCTGCAGGATTTTGCGATGGGCAAGGTTGACGCGGGCTTCACCGAGCGGATTGCCACGAACCTGCGCAAGAACGAGGTGGACGCGGTCGTCGTGCCGTACTTTGACATGCTCTGGGCGGCGCATCATTGGCCGTGTGGGGAGCAGCACCTGGCCAAGTGCCCGCCTGAAATTGCGGCGGATCTCGCGCCCGTCGTGCGGCAACTGGAAGCGCGGACGGATGTGCGCGTTGAACGGCACGCGCTGTATGCAGTGGTGCGCGACGTCTTGCGCCCAACCCCCTCCAGCCACTAGTCTACGGCTCGTGGCGTTCAGCCCCGATGCGGCCTGAGATGACTCCCGCTTCCCGCCGATGCCCGCTTTGCGGCCAAGAAACCGATGAGAGCCGCTGTCCAGTCGACGGCATGGCGACGCTCGTTTCCGGTCCGGTGCAGGCAAACCTGGACGCATTGACGCCCGGCACATTGGTCGGCGGCAAGTACAAAATCATCAAGCAAATCGGCCGTGGCGGCTTTGGCGCGGTGTTTCGCTGCCAGCACATCGGCACCGGGCAGGACGTAGCGGTCAAGGTGCTGGCGCTGCCGGGCGGCGACAACGACGTCGTGTTCCAGCGCTTCTTCCTGGAAGCGCGTTCCACTGCGGGCTTGGGGCACCCCAACACGCTGCGCGTCTTCGATTTTGGCCAGGATGCGAGCGGCGCGTGCTTCCTCGTCATGGAGCTCCTCGACGGCCGCACGCTGGCCGACGAACTGCGCGAACGGCTGCGCCGCGGCGAAGTCTTCACGGAGATGGAGGCGCTGGCGATCGCCGATGCGGTGTTGCGGAGCCTCGCTGAAGCCCACGAGAAGGGCCTGATCCACCGCGACGTGAAGCCGCACAACATCTTCCTGCACGAGGTTCACGGCGACGATCCGACGGTGAAAGTGTTGGATTTCGGCATCGCCCATTCCGCGGAGTTGGCGGCGCAGAACGCGCTGACGCACACGGGGCAGGTCCTGGGCACGCCGTCCTACATGAGCCCGGAGCAGGCGCAGGGGATGGCGATTGACCGCCGCAGCGACCTCTACAGCGTCGGCGTGGTGCTGTATGAGCTGGTGACGGGCACGACGCCGTTCGCGGGCAATACCCCCGTCTCGACGCTTTACCAGCACGTCAACGAGCCGCCGCCGCCGTTGCGCGACCGGGCGCGGGTGCTGCTCTCCGAGCCGTTTATCGCCGCCGTTGAACGCGCGCTGGCCAAGCGGCCGCAGGATCGCTTTGCCGACGCCAGTTCCATGCGCCAAGCGCTGATGGGCAAGCGCGGTCACGTTTCCGGTTCGCAGCTTGTGGTGCGCGTCAGTTCGTCGGCGATTCCAGCAGTCACAGTCGATGCGTTGACGTTGGACGGCGCGATGCCGCGCATCACGGTGAACGGCGAGACGGTCGATGCCGCGTCGCTGCAGCCGAAAACCACCCGCAGGAACACGATTGTGGGGGCGCCGCCGCCGCCCGCGCTGACGCCGCAGGACCTGGCCAAGCTGGCGATTCGCCGGCAGCTGCTGATGCTGGGCGCGATCGCCGTGATCCTGCTGTCCCTGGCGGCGATCGCCGCGATCTATACCCAGCGGATGCAGGTCATTCCGGAGACGACGGCGAATGACCCGCTGCCGCCGGTCGCCGAGGTCAATCCCGCCGCGCCCCCGTCGCCGCCCGCGCCGAAACCGACGCCTGCCCCGGTGCCAGAAGCGACGCCCGCGCCGGTGATTCCGCCGCCGCCGATGTTCGACGTCCATCCTGCGAAGGCCAAGGCCAAAAGGAAAGGATGCGATCCCTTCGATCCGTACTGCCGCTAGCATTCCTGACGGCTTGCGCCGCGCCCGTAACTGCGCCCGCTCCGGTGGCACTCGCCGTTGCGCCTGCGGCCGCCGCCCGCGTTTGCCAGGACGAGCCGCAGGCAGAGAAGGCGTACTACGAGGCGCAGCGGCTTTTCCAGAAGAAGCGCTATTGGGAGGCCGCGCCGGCTTTTGTCATCAGCTACAATTTTTGCAATCACCCGCAAGTGCTCTGCGCGGCGGGGCAGGCCTATCGGCGGGCGCAGAAGTGCGGAAAATCGGTTGAGTTGTTGCAGAAATGCCTTGCGAGCGACGTGCCGTCGGCGGCGCGCGCGCAGGCGGAGAAGCTGCTGGCAGGTGCGCAAACGTGCGAACGGGAGGCCTCGAGCGTGGCGCTGCGCGGCGATCCGGCCGATGCGGCGGAGCCCGATGACGCGGCGTTTGGCACGCAGTCGTGGGTCGGCGCGGGCGGCAAGCCGACGGAAGGGACGCCCGGTGGTCCGTAGCGCGCTGCTCGTCCTGAGTCTGAGCGTGCTGCTGACGGGCCAGGCTCAGGCGGCCGTCCCGCTGCCGGAGGCCGCGACCCAATTGCAGGCGGCGAGCGGGCAAATCCAGAATTTCCTGGCGCAAGGTCGCGCACCCGAGGCGGTGGAGTTGGCGCGCGAGGCGCTGACCTACGCGCAGGCGCAGTTTGGGGCGAAGTCCGTGCAGTTCGGCGCGGCGCTGAGCGATTTTGCCGAAGTGCAGCGCCTGATCGGTCACCTGACGGAAGCGACCGAAGGCTTTGTCAGATCCATGAAATTGCTGGAAAATCAGCCGCAAACTGATCCGGCGCTGGCGACGGTACGCTACCGCTACGCGGATCTCCTGCGGATGCAAGGCAAGCCGGCCGAGGCGCTGGACCTGTACCGCAAGGTGGAAGCGGCCTACCTCCAGCTCTACGGCAAGGACAACACGGCGGTCGCAACGTGTTGGAATTCTGAGGCCGAGATGCTGCGGATGCTCGGCAAGCCGGCGGACGCCTTGCCGCTGCATGAGCGAGCCGTCGCGGCGTTTGTTGCGGTCTCTGGCGCGCATCACCCTTATGTGGCGACGGCGGTCCAGGCGCGCGGCACGACGCGGCAGGCGCTGGGCGATTACCGCGGTGCGGAGGCAGATTTCCGCGCGGCGTATGACATGGACGTGGCCGCGCTGGGCAAGACCCATCCGTGGACGGCGACGCTGGCCAACAATTTGGCGGAGATCGAGCGCCTGCTGGGCAAGCCACGGGCGGCGGAGGCGCTGTTTGGCGAGGCGTTGGCGGCGTACGAAGCGACGCTGGGCGCGCGCCATCCGTTCATCGCGAGCGCGCTCGTCAACCTCGCGAACGTGGTGGCGGAGCAGGGGCGCGATGTCGAGGCGCGCACGTTGCTCCAGCGGGCGCGGGTCATGATTGAGGCGACTGAAGGCGTGGCGCATCCCGATTTGGCGACCGTGCTGCTGCACGAAGCGGCGCTGGCGCGGGCGCGCGGCGAATGGCCGTTGGCAGAGAAGGCGCTGCAGCAGGCGTTGGCGATTCGCGAGGCGTCGCAGGGCGCGGAACACCCCGATGTGGCGTTTGTGCTGGATGCGCTGGCGGGCGTGGCGCTGGAGCGCGGCGCGTACGGCGACATCGAGGCCTTGTGCCAGCGCGCGTTGACGGTGCGGCAGAAAGCGCTGGGTCCGCAGCATCCGGAGACGACGACGACGCTGCTGCTGTGGGCGCAGTCGTTCGCCAAGCTGGGCGACTACGCGCACGCAGAGCCGCTGATGCGCGACGCGCTCCAACGCGCCCGCGCAGGCTTGGGGCCGGACCATCCGCGTACGGGCGACATCCTGAACGCGCTGGGCGGCCTGCTGTACGCTCGTGGCGCCTATGGCGAAGCCCACGCGACGTGGCTGCAGGCGCTGGCGATCGCTGAAAAGACCTACGGTCACGCGCATCTCCGGACGACTTCGGCGCTGGGCAACCTCGCGGCGGCGGCGTTCTCGCTGGGCAATCGGGCCGAGGCGCTGGCGCGGGCGCAGGAGGCGGCCGCCATCGAGGACAAGCTTCTGCCGCCGCGGCATCCGTCGCGCGCGGTGACGGCATTCAATCTGGCGGCGCTGGAGGCGGCGAACGGTCAGCCCAAGGCGGCGCTGGAGCATCTGCGGCAGGCGGAATCGCTGGAACGTCAGGCGACGGGACGGGACACGCAGACGCTGGCACAGACGCAGGGCAAGCGCGCGGACATCCTGCTGGGGCAGAACGACCTCAAAGGCGCGCTGGCGGCGCGGAAGGACGCGATGGCGACGCTCGACCGCCATCTGCAGCGCTGGCTGGGCTTGGGCGGCGAGCAGCAAAAGGCGGCGCTTGTCGGCCAGCAGATGGCGCAGTTGTACAGCACGGTGAGCCTGCACTTGCAGCATCTCCCCAAGGACAAGGTCGCGGCGCGGCTGGCGTTTGACGCGATCCTGCGGCGCAAGGGCCTGACGATCGACGCGATGGCTGACTCCGTGGCGCAGCTGCGGCGGCGGCTGAATTCCGCGGATCGTGGCCTCTTTGACGATCTGGCGGCGGCGCGCGAGCAGTTGGCGACGCTGACGCTGCGCGGTCCCGATGGCCAGGACGTCCAGGTGCACACCCAGCGGTTGAAGGCGCTGCAGGCGGCGATCGACGCGCAGGAATCGGTGTTGGCGCGGCAGAGCCCGGGCTTTCGCGCAGGGCTGGCGGTGCCGACGACGGCGGCGGTGGCAGCGGCGCTGCCCAAGGACGCTGTGCTCGTCGAGTTTCTCTGGTACCAGCCGGCGGCGCCGACGGGTGCATGGCTGCCGCCGCGCTATGCCGCGTACGTGCTGCACAGCGCGGGCGAGCCGGTGGGTGTGGATCTGGGCGAGGCGGCGACGATTGAGGCGGAGCTGACGGAGTTGCGCGCGGCGATGGCTTCGCCGAAACGCGAGGATGCCCCGGCGCTGGCGAAGGCGCTGAGTGACCGGCTGCTGGCGCCGCTGCGCGCGCACTTGAACGACGCGCCGCAGTGGCTGATCGCCCCGGACGCGGCGCTTTCGCTCCTGCCGTTTGGCGCGCTGACCGATGCCGACGGTCGCTGGGTGATTGAGCGGCACACGCTGACGATGCTGGGGAGCGGTCGCGAGCTGGCGCGCCCGCGCGGTCCGACGCCTCCGCGGGGGGATGCGTGGGTGCTGGCGGATCCGGACTTTGACGAGAGCATCGACAAAGCGACCGACGTGGCGACGACGCGCGGCGCCGGGACAGCCGACTTTGCCCGGCTGAAGTTCAACCCGTTGCAAGGCACCGCGGAGGAGGCCGACGCCATTGCGCCGCTGCTTCGCGCCAAGCTCCTCACCGGTACGCGCGCGACGGAGAGTGCGCTGCGCAAACTCCACGCGCCGCGCATCCTGCATCTGGCGACGCATGGCTATTTCCTGCCCCAGCCGCCGCCCGATTTGGCGGGCGCGCAGCTCGTTGGGCAGGTGGATCCGGTGCGGCGCATCGAGAATCCGCTGCTGCGGTCGGGCTTGGCGCTGGCCGGCTTCAACCTGCGGCATTCGGGCGCGGACGATGGCGCGCTGACCGCGCTGGAGGCGATGAGTCTGGATCTGGAGGGCACGCAACTCGTGGTCCTGTCTGCGTGCGACACGGGCCTGGGCGACGTTGCCGGCGGTTTTGGCGTGTACGGTCTGCGCCGCGCGCTGGCGATTGCCGGCGCGGAATCCGTGATGATGAGCCTATGGAGCGTCGACGATCAGGCGACGCGCGCGCTGATGACGTCGTTCTACGGCAAGCTCTCCGGCGGGGAAGGCCGGAGCGAAGCCTTGCGCCGCGCCCAGTTGGAGCTGCTGGCGCAGCCGCGGACCAAGAAGCCGTTCTATTGGGCGGCGTTCCAAATGGCCGGCGACTGGCGGCCGCTGCGGTAGGCCGTCGGTTAGCGCAAGCGCGTTGGCCATGCTAGCCTTGTAGGCCCTTTTGTGAGGTTGTCCGCCCGTGCCTTTTCGCCCGCTGCTTGACCGTTTGCGCACTGAGCCGCTGACCGCGTTGGCTTGGCTCCTCGTGCTCGCCGCGTGCGTCTGGCCGCTGTGGGCGTCCGGGCTCTTGCCGTTCATGGACCTGCCGCAGCACCTCGCGACCGTGCGCGTGTTGCACAGCTACAACGACCCGGCATTCGGCGTCTCCCACTATTTCGCCATCGAGCTGGGCCGCACGCAGTACCTTGCGTGGTATTTCCTTGTCGATTGGCTCACGTACGCGATGCCGCTGGAGACCGCCGCGCGCGTCGTCTTCTCCGTGTACGCCGTCGGCCTGCCGCTGTCGATCGCCGCGCTCCTGCGCGCCCACGGTCGCGACCCACGCGTGGCGCTGCTGGCCGCGCCGTTCGTCTACAATCCCTTCCTGTTCATGGGTTTCGCCAACTACGTCACCGCGCTGCCGTTGGTGTTTTGGGCGCTGGCGATCCTGCAGGAGCTCCTGGACGCGTTCACCTGGCGGCGCCTCCTGCTGCTCATCCTCGTGACGACGCTTCTGTTCTACGACCACGCGCAGGCATTTGTGCTCTACGGCGCGCTGGCGGGCGTGACGGTGCTGCTGGGCGCGCGCGGCCTGCATCCGCGGCACTGGTGGCGGCAGGTGCTGCACCTCGCGCCCGTGGGGCTGGCGATGGCGTGGTGGATGCGCCAGTCCCTGATTCTTGCCGGCGCCGAGGAATGGCACAAAGGCATGGGCGGCCGCAACGTGGCGCCCGTGGACATCCGCTTCAAGCCGCTGCTGGAGCGGTTCACGGCGTTTCCGGAATTCCTGCTCGACGCCTATCCGGACGACGTCGACGAGAAGATCCTGCTGGCGTGGATCATCCTGCTGGCGCTCGTGTGGGTGATCGGCCGGGCCAGCCTCAATCGCCGCGGGCATCTGGGCCGCGACGCGCTGCGCCAACACGTGCCGGAAGCGCTGCTGGCCACGTCTTTTCTCATCTACATCGCCAGCCCGATTTCCTACAAGTGGATTTGGCCCATCGCCGACCGCCTCGTCCCCGCCGTCGCGCTCCTGGCGCTGCCCGCGCTGGCCCGCCAATCGACACCGTACCGCACGTTTACCCTGGTGATTCCGGCGACGATTCTGGCGCTGACGATGTCCCACGTGCACGCCGACCGCGCCCGCCAATTCACGGAAGAAGCCGGACCGATTCACGAAGTGCTGGCTCAAGCCGAGCGCGGCAAGAAACTGATCTCGCTCATCTACCAGCCGCAAAGCCGGGTGATGAAGTGGCCCGCCTTCCTGCATTTTGGCCAGTACTACACGGTCGAACGCGGCGGCATGGCCAACTTCTCGTTCGCCAACTTTCCGCAGTCGCCGGTGCTCTTTCCCGACGAAGGCGGCCCGCCCAAAGTGCCACCGCGCTTCGAGTGGACCCCGGAAGTGTTCACGATGGCAGAGCAGGGCTACTGGTACGACTACTTCCTGATCCGCGACGCCAACGAAAACCGCAATCCTTTCGGCGCCGAACGCAGCAAAGTTGAACTTGTGGTGCGCAAAGGCCCCTGGGCGCTGTACCGGAATTTGGCGCCGGGCAAGCGTTAGGCCATCGCCCGCTACGGCACGTCCAACTGGACACAGAACTGCCGCCAGTCATGCACCTGCTCGGGCACCTCGATCACCACCGTCGCCTCGTGCACGGGCGTGACCAGCGTATGGACCACGCCGATGTCCTCAATCGTCAGCGCCTGCGGCGGTGCTTTCCCCGTCGTCAGCAGGAACTTCAGCCCGCGCTGTTGGGACAGCGGTCCCAGCGCGTACCGCAGCCGCAACGGCCCTGGCGGCACGTTGTCAAACGCAATCCGTCGCGCGACCCCCGGGTTGGGATGCAGCCACAGCCACGGTTGGTTGTTCGCCTCCGGCTCTTTCGGGTCGGCCAGCTTGCATTGCTCGTTGACGGCAAGGCCCCAGGTCTGCCACGGCTCGCGGTCCACCTGCGCGCACTCCCATTTGCCGCCCCAGCGCGGATTGAAAAAGTCGCAGGGGATGGTGTTGGGCGGCGTTCCACGGTCGACACGCGCGTGGCCGATGGCGCGGGTCGCGGACCAGCGGGTCTTGGGCCGGTGGCTCATCACGGTGCCAATGCAGGCGGGCACAATCAGGAGGGCGAGGAGCGCGGACCGCCAGCGCCCCGGCCACTCGGCGAGGTTGGCGACGATGTCTGCCAGTTGCTGCAGCAGCAGCGCGCCTGGCACCACGGACAGCATCAGCCACGGCAGGTAGAACCGCGCGTAGGTATAGTCGTACTTGGCATAGAAGACGAAGAAAACCGCGAGTGTGGCGACGAAAGTTGCCCCGACCAGCGGCAGCCGTCGCACAAGCCAGGGCAGGCCGATCAGCGCGCCGAGGCCCCAGGAGACCTGCGTCGTGAGCCCTTGGCCCTCGTCCTGCCACACGGACTTGAGCCCGGCGACGAACGGACGGTGCATCTTCACGCCCGCCGCTTCCAGCGCTGGCCGCCCGCCGCGCGTCACGAGGATGCGGTCGTAGGAGAACACGAACGGCCCGCCGAACATCCACGTGTTCTGCACGCACATCGCCAGCAGCGGCGCCAGCCCGCCCAGCACCATGGACCGCGCCGGCCGCCATTGCCGCCGCAGCAGCAGGGAGAGGCCGAACAGGCCCGGGAACATCGCCAGCGGCGGCTTGGCCCACACGGCGAGCCCGAGCAGCAGGCCTGACCAGCCGAACGCGCCGGCGATGAAAGCTTCCACGCCGGCAACTGTCAGCGTGCCGTACATCACGTCATTGGAGTAGCTGTAGGCGCTGTGCGTCATCAACGGCAGCGCGGCAAAACTCAGCGCGGTCAGCGCCGCGACGGTCGGATCCACAAGCCGCGCCGCGATCCGCGCCGCACACCACAGCCCCAGGACCAGCAGCAGCACGTTGGTCCACAGCGCGCCCGCCGGCCCGAGCAGCCAGTACAGCGGCAGCCCGAGGATCGGCAGCAAGATGGGATGCTTGGGCCACCAGGTGCCATCTGGCCCCTGCGACATGTTGCTCCAGCCCTGGTCGAGTTCGTTGTTCCAGCCCATCGGCTTTTCGTACCAGGAGTGCGGCTGGAACGCGGATTGCTTGAGCGTGCCCTCCAGCATCGACCGGTCCATCGTCGCGTAGAACGCGCCGTCGCCGTGCAGGAACGTGAAGGCCTCATACTGCTGCGCGACGCCAGCGCTCACCGCGGCCAGCAGCACTGCGAAGAGGACGACCTGCCAGCGGATGGGGGGAAGCGGGTTCACGCGCGGATCGTACACGGAGGCCGGCCGATTTCACAACCCGGGCGGGTCAATCGCCAGGATCTCGACCTCGTTGACCTGGCCCGCGACGCGCACGGTCGCCACGTCACCCGCCTGCTTGCCCAGCAGCGCGGCTGCCAGCGGCGCGTTCGTCGTCACCACCTGGATCGCCTGACCGCGCACGCGAACGGTCATGCTCGCCGGAAACGGCGTCAGGAAGACCAGCCGCGGCGCGCGCTCGCCGTCGAGTTCCACGAGTGCACCTGGCGCAATCACCGCCATCGGCGCGTCTGGCCGCCAGAAATGCACCTGCGCCAGCACCCGCCGAATCGCCTCCGCCCTCTCCGTGTGCGCCGCCGCGAGGTAGGACGTCTCCAGCGCGCGCGTGTCGTACTTGTTCTCAGGCCGCGACTCGGCATCGGTCGCCCCGGCCTGCGCCTGTTGCAGCGCCGCCGCCGTCTCGCGCAGTTGCACGGTCAGCTCAGCGACAATCGCCGCCAGAATCTCCTGTTTGTCCAGCACGTCCGCCACTCAGAGCACCAACGGCGCGCCGTGGCGCATCGTGTGGACCGCGACGGTGCGGGCGTGGGCATGCAGCTTCAGCAAGTCACGCAGCGGCGGCACCGCCTGCGCACCCAGCACCAGCTGCCGAACGTCGCGCGCTTCCCCCGGCACCTGGGCAACGGCGTCGACAATCGCCGCCCACGCCGTCGCGTCGCCGTCCAGGATGACCGTCGCCCACTGTGGCGCGTTCAGCAGGTCCAGCAGCCGCGACAGCTCGGTCACCCGCTCCAGCGGATAGCGACCCAGATTGCGCCACGTGCCAAACGCGCCATCGGACAGCGCTGCCACCTGCACGTGATTGCCCATGTGCTGCGCCGCCTGCGCGTGCGCCAGCGTACCGGCCAGCGGTTGCGCGTGGCCGGTCAGTACCAGCGTTGCGCCGCGCGGCAGCGACCAGGTCGTGTGGGTTTGCTGGCCGGGAATCGGCCGCGTCGCTTCGCCCTGTGCCAGCGCCAGCGTCAGGGCATGGAGCGCGATGTCGTCCAGAACGCCGACGTGAGGCCGAGCGCCCGGCACGCCACAGCGATCGTCGAGCAGAGCCAGCGTCTGCGCGTCCAGCGGCGCGTTGGCCACGTGCGGCGCGGTGAATGCCTGGACGTAGCCGGAACCGCCGGCTTTGGGACCGGTGCCGCTCAACTGGAAGCCGCCAAAGGGTTCGATCGCCACGCGCGCGCCGGTGATCGGCCGGTTGACGTACAGGTTGCCGCAGCGCATCCGGCTGACGACGAAGTCGATGTCCCGCGGCGACTGGCTGAATACGCCGCCGGTCAGCGCATACGGCGTCTGGTTGGCAAGCCGCACGCCGTGCGCGAGGTCGTCAAACGGGATCAGGTGGACGATGGGGCCAAACTGTTCGCGGTTGGCCAAGCTCACCGGCGGCACCTGACTATCGGCAAATTCCAGAACGACTGGGCCAACAGTCCACGCCGTGTCCACGTCTTCCTGGCTCCGGTCCACAAGCACACGTCCGCCGAGCGCGAGGATTTCCGCGACCGCGTCGCCCGCAGCCAGCCGCAGCCGATCGCGCTCCTGGGCCCGAATCACCGGATTCACGCGCGTCCCCGGCGTCTCCGCCTTGCCGAGCACCAGCTCCGCCGCCGCCTGGCCAAACCGCGTGCGGAAGCTCGCCATCAGCCGCTTGTCGACAAGAATCCGCGAAGCCGCCGAGCACTTCTGGCCGGCGTGGCCAAACACGGATTGCAGGCAGCCGCTCACCGCCTCATCGAGATCGGCCGTGGCCGTCACGAGAATCGCGTTCTTGCCGCCCATTTCCGTGATGACGCGGTGGAATGCCCGCCCGTGGCCTTTGCGCAGCATGCGCTGCCAAATCGACAGACCGACCTCAACCGACCCCGTGAACACGCAGCCATGCACCAGCGGATGGGCGACAAGCACCGAGCTGACCTCCCAGCCGTCGCCGGGCAGGTGCTGCAGCGCCTCGATGGGCACGCCCGCGTCGTGCAGCACTTTCACCAGGAATTCCGCGCACAGCGGCGTTTGCTCGGCGGACTTGAGAATCACCGCGTTGCCCGCAGCGAGCGCGCCCGCGACCATGCCGGTGGGAATCGCCAGCGGGAAATTCCACGGTGCGACAACGGCGACAATGCCCAACGGCTCGGAATCGGCCGCAAGTTCCAGCGCCTCGCGGGCGTAGAATTGCAGGAAATCGATGGCCTCGTCGACGTCGCCCAGCGCTTCCAGCCGCGCCTTGCCCGCCTCTGCCGCCACCAGCGCCGCCGCATCCATCCGCAGCACCCGCAGCCGCTCCGCCGCGCGCAGGAGGACCACCGCGCGATGCGCCGCCGGCCAGCGCAGCCACGGCGTCCCCAGCGCGCGCGCCACCGCGGGGCGCACGTCCGCGTTGGCGCAAAGTCGCACTTCCGCGAGCACCCGCTCCGGCTGGGACGGCGACGGGCACGGCTCGCGCGGCCCATGGCGGTCGAAAATCGGCTCCTGGGGCAGCAAATCGAGGCAGTGCAGGTGGCCAAATGCGGATTCCAGCGCCGCCCGGTGGTCATCCAGGTAGAGCCGCGCCGGCGCCACATTGCGAAACGGCGGCATCGCGCCCAGCGGCTCGGCCGTGTTCAGGTCGTCCCGCGCCTGAGTCTGCGCCGCCAGGTCGTCGCCGGGCATCTGCAGCAACGCCGTCAGATCCGCGCCGTGCCGCGCCATGGTCAGCACGCCAACCTGCGAACTGTTCTCCAGAATCCGCCGCACCAGATACGCCATCCCCACAAGCAGGCTGCCGACCGGCACGTAATGGCGCACCGCCCAGCCTTCCTTGGCCAGCGCGTTGGAGAGCGCCTCGTAGCTCTGGTGCAGCACCTGATGCTCCAGCGGCGGCGCGGACGGATAGAGCAGGGCGCGCGCCTCGTGGGCAAACACGTGATCGCGCAGGTTGTGGCTGCCGACACACAGCTGCACCGCATCGCCCGCGTCCAGCGCGCGCAGCGTCAGGAGCTGGAACATCGCGTCGGTTTCCGCCTTGTTCAGCCACTGCGGCGCGAGGAAGTCATGCGCGGCTGCTTCCGTCGTCTCCGCATCCCAGTACGCGCCTTTGACAAGCCGCACCGGCATCACCCGCTTGCGCCGCTGGGCAAGCGCCAGCACGTTCTCAAAATGTTGCGGCGCGTCGCGGAGGTACGCTTGGATGACGATGCCCACGTCGCGCCAGTCGTGCAGTTCCGGCGTCTCCGTCAGCGCGCGGTCGAGCATCGCCAGGTTCAGGTCGCGCACCGTCCGGTGCTCCGCGTCCAGCTGGATGCACGCGCCCAGCGCCTTGGCGCGCAGCAGGATCTTCACGAGCCGCGGCCCCACGCGCTGCCACGTGCCGTCGGGATCGTCCGGGTTGAAGTCGCTGCACAGCGCCGACGTCTTCACCGACACGTGCGCATGCGGCAGATCCGCGGCGTTGCGCTGCCGCATTGCCAGGCCAGCGACGCCATCCAGCAGCGCCATCACGCGCTCGGCGTAGGTCTCCGCTTCCGCCTCGCACACGACCAGCTCCCCCAGCTGGTCCAGCGTCGCGTCGCGTCCCGTCGCCCGCAGCATCGCCAACGTCGGGCTCGCTTCCTGCACGGTCTGCCCGGCGATGAAGTAGCTCGCCAGCTGGCGGACGCCCGCGCGGGTCGCGTGGGTCAGCCAGAGCGCCGGAATCAGCGGTAGCAGCCGCCAACCCAACCGGCACAGCGCTTCCAGCCAGCCCGGCAGCGGAATGCGATCCCCGGAACCGCCATCTTGCCGCAGCCGCGCGGAATCGTCGGCCATGTTGCCCAACGTCTCCCGGAGGAGCCGCGCCACTTCCTGACCGCTCGCGTCGTGGTCCAAGGACGGCAACGCCGCGACGAACCGCAGCAGGTGAATCCGCAGCACAGCGGATTGCGCGCACGCTTCCAGACCGTCCTGGCTCAGGCGCTCCAGCAGCCCCGGGCGGTACGCCTGCGTGTGGGCGTGCACGCTGCGGGCGCGCGCATCCAGCCGATGCACCAGCGCCGGCCACTGCGCGGCATGGCGGGTCAGCAGCGCGTCCAGGCCAGTCGCCGCCGCCACCGTGTCGACGACCCGCGGCGCGGCGTTGGCATCCGCGTTGTGCCAAGCGTCCAGCAGCTCCTGCAGCGGTGCCGCGTCCTGCGGCTGATGGCGCAACGCCCACACCAGCGTTTGTTCCGTGGCAAACCGCGGCGAACCGAGGGCAATTCGCCGCTCCGGCGCGTGCACTGCGACCGCAAACAGCGTTCCCGCCACGTCCAGCGTCGTCCGCCACCGCGCGTCTGGCAGGACCGCCAGCGCCGCCTCGAGTGCCGCCACCAGCGCCGGTCGCATCGCCTCGTCCGCGCGCACCGCAAAGTCCAGATCGGCGCTCCAAGTCAGCGTCCATGGCTCCGCGCGCAGTTCGCGCACCTGGCGCACCGTTCGCGGCAGCAGGGCTGCGGGAGTCAAATGCGCGAAGGGAACGTCCTGCATCGTGGTGAGCCCCTACGACCGCGCATTGCGGTGACGGCGCCAGAGCAGCGCGGAATACGCGGTCAGCGCCAACGTCATCAACGCGGTTATCGCGTTCCAACGGGCCTCGGACCGCGCCATGGAGGCCGCGCCTGGGCCAAGAAAGCCATTGAGCGAGACGCCGGCGAAGAACACCGTGAACAAGCCGCCCGCGACCATTCCCTGCAGCGCCAGCCGCCGCATCCGCACGCCCTGGCGGCCATCTTGCAGCCGGCAATCTTCCAGCAAGTCGTCGGCGAGATCGCGCGCGGTCGTCGGCGTCAGCCCATGCTGCGCGAGCGCGTCCTGCAGCGCCGTCGGCACCGCCTTGCTGTCCAGCGTCCGCAGCCACCGCCGCGTCATCGTGACTTCAATGCCGTAGACGGTCCCCGCGTCGGTCGACGTCTTGCGAGCCTCACCCGTCGTCGCGCGCACTTCCTGCACCACGCGCGTCGCGGTTGCCAGCCGCACGCCATCGCGCTCCAGCGCTTCAACAAGCGCCAGGTCCGGCGCGCCCGCCAGCAACAGTTCACGCACCTGACCGACGAGATCGTTGGCAATCTCAACAGGTTTCCAGATGGGCTGGGGCATCGCGGATCTCCTGCGCGGGAGTGTACCACGTCGCGCCCGGACTGACAGCCTTGCGTTCAGCGGCCAACGCTCCTAACTTGCGACGCGGAGGTGTTTGTGGCCCGTCTTCCCCCTTGGCTTGAGTCACTGCGCCGCCGGCTGGGCACTGTCACGTTTACGACGATGGCCGTGTGCCTCACGTTGCAGGTCATCTTTGGCATCTCGGTCGGCCTGCTGCGCTCGTCGCTGGCGTATGAAATCTACTCCCAGGTCTTCGCGCTTTCCCTCCACCAACTGCAACAAGGCCGTGTCTGGACGCTGCTGACCTATGGCGCGGCGCACGACCTGGGCGATCCGTTCCACGTCCTGTTCAATTGCCTGGCGCTGTTCTATTTCATGCCGCTCTTTGAGAAGCGCTACGGCAAGAAAGCCACGCTCCGTTTTCTCCTCCTGGCGGTCGTCGCGGGCGGCGTGACGCAGAGCCTGTGGCAGCTCGTGCACGTCCATGTGCTGGGCGGCGATCCGGTGGCGACGGTCGGCATTTCTGCGGCCGTGATGGCCTTTATCGCCGCATTTGGCTGGCAGCAGCCCGAGGCACGCGTGCAACTGATGCTCGTCGTGCCGCTGGAGGCGCGGTGGCTTGCGCCGCTGGGTCTCGGCATCGATTTTCTCCTGTTCGTGAGCGGCTCGCGCGTTGCGTTCTTCGCTCACCTGGGCGGCTATCTGGCCGCGTGGTTCCTGATCCGGGGCCGCGGCGATCCGCAGTTCGTTTGGCAGCGCTTGCGCCTGCAGTTTGGCAAGCGCAAGGCCAGCAGGCTGGTTGTCGTCAACTGACGGAACCAGTGAAGAAAAGGACGTTTCCATGACCATGCACACCTCATTTCCGGTCGCCGGCATGTCCTGCGGCCACTGCGAAGGCCGCGTCGTCAAGGGCCTCCGCGCCATTCCCGGCGTAACGGACGCCCACGCGAGCGCGACGCAAGGGCGCGCAGACGTGACGCATGACGCGTCCGTGCCCGTGGCGGAACTCGTCGCGGCCGTCGTCGCGGCGGGCTATGAACCGGACGCCGAGAAGGCGAGCTCGGAAGAGGGCGCTGAGCCCGATCCGGAGCCTGAAAGAGCAGCGGCACCGCCCGCGCCAATCGCACCAGAAGCGCAATCAGAACCCGAATTGCCCGCCGCCGTTGCCGCCGTGGCCGATGTCCGCCTCACCCTGGGCGGCATGTCGTGCGCTTCGTGCGTCGCGTCGATTCAAGGGGCGCTCGCGGCGCTGCCGGGCGTGCAACAAGCGACGGTGAACCTGCTCCTGGAGCGCGCTGACGTGGTCTATGACCCGCTGGCGACGGACCCGCACGCGCTGATTCGGACCGTGACGGAGCTGGGCTATGAAGCGGCGATCGCGCCCCGCGCCCAAACGTTTTCCCGTCCGCCGCCGCCCGCCGCGGATCGCCGGGAGCCGTGGCGCGTGGCCTGGACGCTGGGCGTCGGCGTGGCCACGATGCTGCTGGCCATGCCGCTGATGACCGACCACCGCGATCCGGCGATGCGCCTGCTGCACCCGGTGGATGCGGCGCTGCAGCGCCTGTGGCCGGGGCTGTACAGACTCGACGCGAACGCGCTGCGGTGGACGCTGGCGGCGCTCGTCTCGACGGTGATCTTCGGCACGGGGCGCAAGACGTTCACGCTGGCCTGGCTGGCGCTGCGCCGACGGACTGCGGACATGCACGTGCTGGTGGCGTTGGGAACGGGCACGGCGTACCTGTCCTCCCTGGCCGTGACGGTGGCGCCGGGTTGGTTTGGCCAGCGCGGGCTGCCGACGCAGGGCTGGTTTGACGCGGTGCCTTGGGTCCTGGGCCTGACTGCGCTGGGGCGTTGGCTGGAGGAACGCGCGAAGCGGCGCACGACCGAGGCGCTGGACCGGCTGGTGGCGCTGCAACCGACGACCGCGCGGGTCGTGCGCGATGGCGTGGACGTGGACGTGCCGCTCGCGGACGTGCTCGCGGGCGACCTGCTGCGTGTGCGGCCGGGCGAGACGGTGCCGGTGGACGGCGTCGTGACGGCAGGCCAGTCGGCGCTGGACGTGGCCATGCTGACCGGCGAGCCGATGCCGGTGCCGGTGCAGCCGGGCGCGCGGGTTCACGGCGGGACGCGGAACACCGATGGCGCGCTCACGGTGCGAGCGCTGGCGGTGGGCGAACATTCGGCGCTGGCGCGCATCGTGCGGATGGTCGAGGACGCGCAGACGTCGCGCCCGGACGTTCAGCGGCTGGCGGACCGTATCGCAGCGGTCTTTGTGCCGATCGTTCTAGTGCTTGCCGTGATGACGGTGATGTGTTGGCTGCTATTTGGCGGTGAACAGTCTTTGGCGCATGGTCTTTCTGCCGCAATCGCGGTGCTCGTCATCGCATGTCCTTGCGCCATGGGGCTCGCCGTGCCGACGACGGTCATGGTCGCCATTGGCCGCGCGGCGCAGCTGGGCGTGCTCGTCCGGTCGGGCGCGGCGCTGGAGCGCGGCCATCAGGTGACGGCGCTGGTGCTGGACAAGACGGGGACGCTGACGGAAGGGCGTCCCGCGGTCCTTCAGTGGCACGCGACGGTCGAGGCGCCGCCCGAGCTGGCGCGGTGGCTCGTCGCGGCGCAGCGGCAGTCCGAGCATCCGCTGGCGCAGGCGCTTGTGCGCTGGGGTGATGGGCAGCGGTTTGTGCCTGTTGAAGTCTCGTCAATCCAGTCAGTTCCTGGACAAGGCGTAATGTGCCAGATCGACAAACAGACCCTGCGTGCCGGGCGGCCGGAATGGCTGCTGGCGCAGAAAGTCGACCTGGCGCCAGTGGCGAATCTGCTGCAGGCGGCGGAGGCCGGCGCCCACTCGGTCATGGTCGTGGCGCTCGACGCGCGGGCGCTCGCCGTTGTGACGTTGGCGGATCCGCTGCGGCCCACGACTGCCGCGGCGATTGAACGCC
Source organism: uncultured Myxococcales bacterium (assembly GCA_903842345.1). Classification (GTDB taxonomy): domain Bacteria; phylum Myxococcota_A; class UBA9042; order UBA9042; family UBA9042; genus CAIYBN01. The sequence continues at coordinate 129,843 of CAIMLR010000030.1, read as the reverse complement.
TCAAAGCGCTGCATCTGGAGATTTGGCTGGCGAGCGGCGATCGGCAGTCGGTGGTGCAGCGGCTGGCGGCGCAACTGCACTTGGAGCACGCGGTGGGCCAGGCGCTGCCGGAGGACAAGCTCGCGCTCATTCGCCGTTTGCAGGCGGCAGGGCACGTCGTGGCGATGGTCGGCGACGGCATCAACGACGCGCCGGCGCTGGCGGCGGCTGACGTGGGCATCGCGATGGGTCAGGGCGCGGACGTTGCGACGGCGGCGGCGGATCTGGCGCTGGTGCGCAACGACCTGAACGCGGTGGCCGATGCGCTGGCGCTGTCGCGCGCGGCGATGACCAACATCCGCCAGAACCTGGGCTGGGCGTTTGGCTACAACCTGATTGGGATTCCGCTCGCGGCGGGCGTCCTGTTTGCCTGGACGGGGTGGCTGCTGTCGCCAGCGTTTGCCAGCCTCGCGATGGCGTTCTCATCGGTCAGCGTCGTGTTGAACGCGCTGCGCTTGCGGCGGTTTCGACCCACGTAGCGCGACCGGTGGGTCGAACCCTCGGTGGTGCACGCGCGCGGTCCGAGTCCGCAAGGCCGCAGGTCTGAACGACGAACACTGGTGTCGAGTCGGGCCTAGAGCGGCCGGAGCGCCGGGAACGTCGTTTCCATGTCGTCCCGGCTCATCGCATCGGACTTCGCGGCGGGCGACCAGATGATTTCGAGCGCGACGAGATCGCTCGCAGTCAGCCCGGCGAGCTGGCCCAACAGCATCTGCACTTCCGCGACGTTGGTGAGCGTTGGCAAAGTGAAACTTCGCGTCGCCAGGACCAGCGTCACCACGAAGAATTCGGCCACCGCCAACTGCCCGTCCTCGTCGTGAAGTCCGTCCGTCGCGACTTCTTTTTGCTGTTCCTGCACGCCAAACCGATCCGCGCGCACGACTTCGCGGTCGTACGAGAGGCGCGCCTCGCCGGTCCAGCGGCCAAATTGCCGCTCTGCCTCAAGCGGATTCATCGCCGGCTTCTGCTCGGCCGCGCCAAATTCGATGTTGTAGACGTAGTGGCGGATCGTCGCGAGCGACTGCACGAGCATGTTCTGCAGGCCGCCAGAATCGCTGGTATCGGCGTTGCGGGCGATGGCTTCCAGGCGCTCGACGAGCGGCCAGGCTTGCATCTGGATTCCGAACTGCACGCGCGACGTCTGGATGCCGTCGTCGCCGCCGGATTGACCGTCGCGGCGACGCGAGCGGCGCGCCACGACAACGACGATGACGATGATGCCGACGAGGATGAGGAGGACAATCCAGCCGCCGCCGCCGGACGAGCCGCCGTAGCCGTAGCTGGGGCCGTAGTACCGCGAGCCGCCGATGGGGACGGGGATCGGCATGAAGCGCGTTCCGCCGCCGCCGCTGCCGTAGCTGGGTGAGGAAAACGATCCGCCGCCGCCACCGCTGCCAAAGCTGGAACCGCCTGAGCGCGAACGGAAACTTCCGCCGCCCATGCTGCCGCCGGAGCGGGCGTAGGCGGCAGTGCTGAAGCACAGGATCAGGAGCAGCAGAGCGATACGGCGCAACATGGCGACCTCCAATGCGCCGATCTTGCGCGCTCCCCGCCGGTGCGGCAAGTGGCGCTTCGACGCGATCTGCGGCATGCTGCGAATCTCACGTCGTCTCGGCGCCATTTTTTCTTTGATGACCGATATCCACCCAAAAACACTGCTTATTGCGTTGGCGATCGAGTTCATTTCGCTGACCCTCGTCACTTTGCCGGCCTGGCGCACCTGGCCCATGCGTTCAGGCATGGCGCGGTGGAGCATGGGCAATGCGGCTCTGGCGCTGAGCATGGGCCTGCTGTCGCAGCGGGGTGAAGCGCCTGGCATCCTCACCGTGGTGGTGGCCAACGCGTTGCTGATCTACGGCGCGCACTCGGTCCATGTGGCCGTCCGGATGCTCTACGAGGCGCCGCCGATGCGCACGTGGCAGCGCGTGCCGCCGTTTCTGGCTTGGCTGGCCCTGGCGCTGTTCTGGTTCTTTGACGACTCGCCGGGCGCGGTCGCGTCGGCCAACTGGCGCGTCGGCGCGTACGCAACCGCCTTGGCGTGGAGCGCGGGCGGGACCAGCTTTGCACTCTTCCGGCGCGCGCCGCGGCCGTGGTCGCTCGGTACGTGGTACGTCTTTGTGGCCATGCTCATGCCGCTGAGCGGGCAGATCGTGCGCTTTGTCGCCCGGGGCGGCCAGCCGAGGATGGGCGATCCCGTCATTGCTCCGACCACCGCTGTGCCCCTCTACGCCTCCTTTGCCGCGTGCGGCGTATTCATGACCTACGGCTTTTTCCTGCTCATCAACAACCGGCTGCAGGAGCAACTGCGGGATGCGAACGCCCGATTGCAGGAAGACGCCGCGACCGATCCGCTCACCGGCGTGGCCAACCGTCGGCACCTTGAAACGATCGCGGCGACGGAAATCAGCCGCGCGCATCGCTATGGGTGGCCCATGACGGTCATGATGCTCGATCTGGACCACTTCAAGCACGTCAACGATCGATATGGCCACGCCGCGGGCGATGAAGTCCTGCAGACCGTGGCGCGCGTGTTCCAGCGGCAGTTGCGCGGTCACGATCTTGTGGCGCGCATCGGCGGCGAGGAGTTCGCGATCCTGCTGCCGCACTCGGACATCCTGGGCGCGGAAGTGTCGGCGCGGCGTTTGCTTCAGGAAGTGCGCGATACGGCAATGGAAGTACTCGACGGCGGCAGCGTGACCGTGAGCATCGGCATCGCCGCGCTCGCCGAGGGCGAGACGGGAATCGCGTCGCTGCTCAGCCGCGCGGACGCAGCACTTTATCGCGCCAAGTCGGCTGGCCGCGACCGCGTGGCCGTGGACGAGCCTGTCGCTACTTGATCGGCGGCGGCGGAATCACCGGCATCGGCGGCGAATCTTCATACGCCACCGGCACGACTTCCTGCAGATTGCACGGCAGCTTGCCATCGCCATCGCGCCCGCCCGCGAGGCAGTAGCGCTGCTCGACCAAGCCGTCGTCAAAGAGAAAACGCCAAATCATCTGCTCGAATTCCGGCATCCAGCGCGTCGCGTAGTGCGACAGGTTGTCCTCCGTGCGTGAACCATTGCCCGGCGGATGCGTGCCGCGCTCGGAGTCCCACTGCACGCAGGTATTGCCGTCGACGGGAATGTCCGCCGTCGTCATGTTCAGCGGCCACACTTCAAAAACCGGCGAGCTGACAGGTACTTGGGCGATGCGGTTGAGCATTCCGGAGGTGAGATTGGCCACCTGGCTGTCCCCCATCGACATCGGCCACAACGCGCGGCGATTGGCCTGCGTGTTGGCGAACGGCGACTTGACGACGTGGTCGGCAAAATTGAACGGGTCGGAAAGGTCCCAGAGGGACTGGGACATCGCAAACAGCATCTGCTGGCTGAACTTGTCCGGATACGTGCCGTTGATGATGCCGAGGAACGGCGCAAAGTCCGAACTGCGGTTCAGCAACGTCGACCAGCCGCCGCCCGCGACGTTCATGACCATGCGCGTCAAATCCGGATGCAGGGACGTCATCGTCGTGCCCATGATGCCGCCGAGAGAATTGCCATAATACACAAGCGGTTGCGTCTTATCGTAGAGAGGCTTCGCGGCGTGTAGCTGCAGCCACGGATCCTCGACGATCTTGCCCAGCGCCACGCGCGTCAGGGCGATCGGCAGCACCGCGCCCATCGCGAGCTTGTCCGTAATGCGCGGCATCTGCGAAAAGTCGTTGCCGGCCTGGATCGCCAGCGGCAGCTCCGTGCGCGCCAGGCCCCACCAGTCCGTGCCCACTGCGACGACGCCCGCGGCGTGGACAAAATGCGGGAAGAATTCCGCCGCCCCTGGGTCAATGCAGCCCTCCACGCACGCGCCGCGGAGAAAGCCGTGGCCGTACAGCATCAGCCGCGCCGGCTTCTGGCTCGCGATCACGTTGGGCGGCACCAACATCACGAACGGGCGCTGGACGGTCCCGTTCTGGGCAAGCGCCGGCCCACCGTCCTTCCAGTTCAGCGTCGCATCCTCGCCCGTGCCGGTCAGGAACAGCGGCGCCTCAAAAGTGCCGCGCACGCGCAGGGCCACGTCCGGATGCATCGGCTTGATGACGATGCGGTTGTCCACCGTCGGCGACGGCAGGTTCGGCAGCAGCGCGGCGGTCTCAGTGGACGCCTCGACCATGTCAATGTGGTAGCTCAGGCCTTTGTCGCCCACCGCCGCCACCAGTGCATCGCGCATGGCCAGCGCCGGACCGTGGGTCCACTGTTCCGACGCCGTCCCGTAGTGCCACGCGGCAAAGACGTGCGTGCGGTCCAGCCCCGCTTTCTCCAGCGCCGTCAGGTCCGCCGCCCAATCGGCGAGGTGCCCGTCAATCCGCGGATAGCCTGTGTCCTTGCCCGCCAGCAGGCGCTGGAACGTCGGCGTCGGCGCGTACGGCTGGCCCTTGGCATCCAGCAGCCGGTCCGTCAGCGCGACGATCACGCGCGTGTTCTCCTGCACGGGCGTCCACAGGCGGATGAGCAGCGCCTGGCGCGCGGGCCCGTCGGCGTTTGAATCGAGCTCCGCCATGTACGGAAGAAATGCGCCTGTCGCGGCGTCCAGCAGGACGATGGGCAGGTCCGGCGTCAGCGCCAGCGCGGGCCGCGTCTCATCGGGCAGCCGCTTGGGGTCCGGCGGCGTGGGCAGCAGAATCACGATGGGCGAATTCGGCGAGAAGCCGTCCCGCCGATTCCATTCCAGCGCCGCGACGGTCTTGCCATCGGAATTGGCGGGCATCTTGGCGGGCGGCAGGTCGATGCGGAAGTGCGTCGCCGTCGTCGCGTCGTCTTTGAGCCAAAAACTGGACGGCCAGCCGCTCCAGCAGTCGTTGCCGATGATCGGGTTGCAGTCCGGATCAGCGGCCAAAATCGCGTGATCCGCGTCGCCCGCGACGTCAGCGCTGTCGGCGGTCGTCGACTTGGTGCCGCATGCGGCGCTCAGGCAAAGGCAAAGGGGCAGGAAACGACGCATGTTGGACTCCGCGATGGACGGCGGGATCTCGGACCATCGCGCGGAGGATGTCAAATCACGTCCGCACGGGATTTGTGAAGAACTGTGAATGTTGATGCGGCAAGGCGCGCGATGAATGGCATGGCGGATGTCAAGTGGCTATGTTTTTTCCGTTGGCAGAGTGCGACTTTGCCGGTCTTTCCTTGTGCTGTGAGGGTGTCGTGACAACCGTTTTCCATTCCAATCGTTCGGTTTCACTGACTTGGCTGTTGCTCCGCATGGCCGCGGCATCGGCGCTGCTCCTGCCGTGCGCGGCGTGCAGCGACAAGACGACCGCAGGTCCGGGCAACGAACTCGATGCCGTTGCGGACGCGGAATTGCCGCCGCTGGACGGGACCGATGGCGACGCGGCGGCGGACGTCCAGGATGCAGCCGACGCCACGCCCGATACCGCTGACGTGGCGGCCGACAGCGCGGATGCCGGGGCAGACGTGGATGGCGGTTTTGAGCCGATGGGCGGCTGCTACAGCTGCCATGGCACGCTTGAGAACGGCAATCCGGCGCCGCCGATCGGCACGGGTGGCGAAATTGCGACGTCCCAGCTCGCGGTCGGCGCGCACCAGCAGCACTTGGCGGACAGCACGTGGCATCGGACCGTGCAGTGCGAGGACTGCCACAAGGTGCCGACCCAGCCCAAGCACAAGAACGGCGTCATCGATTTTGCCTGGAGCGGCGTGGCAACGGCGATGGCGAGCGCTCCGGCGTTTGACGAAGGGTCGGCGACGTGTAGCGGCGCGTACTGTCACGGTGGCAAGCTGATTGACGCGGCGACGGTGAAGACCAAGCCGGTGTGGACGCAGGTCGACGGCACCTTCAATTCCTGTGGTGCGAGCTGCCACATGACGCCGCCGGGTGGCCCGCATCCACAAAACAGCAACTGCGCCGAGTGCCACGACGCGGTGATCGCGAGCTTTGACGCCGCGACGCAGAAGGCCACGTGGAAGGACGCGGCGCTGCACGTGAACGGCCAGATTGAAGTGAAGTCGATGGCGTGCACGAGCTGCCATGGCGATGCCGCGTCGAACAATCCCGCGCCGCCGCTGGGCACCAAGGGCGAGACGAAGACGACCGATTTGGCGGTCGGCGCGCACGCCCAGCATCTGGCAACGAGCACTTGGCACCGTCAGGTGGCGTGCACAGACTGCCATGCCGTGCCGACGATCCCGACGCACGCGAACGGCGTTGTTGATTTTGCCTGGAGCGCGGTCGCGACGGCGATGGCGAGCGTGCCGCAATTCTCGGCGACGACCGCGACTTGCAGTGATGCGTATTGCCATGGCGGTGCGCTGCCGGATTCGCCGGGCGCGAAGGTCAAGCCGGTCTGGACGCAGGTCGATGGCACGTTCAATTCCTGCGGCGCGGCGTGTCACATGACGCCGCCGGCGGGCAAGCACCCGCAGAACAACAACTGCGCGCTGTGCCATGACGCGGTGATCGCGGGCTTTGACCCCGCCACCCAGAAGGCGACTTGGGCGAACGCCGCGCTGCACATCAACGGTCAGGTCGACGTGAAGAACCTGACCTGTACGGCGTGCCACGGGGATGCCGCGAGCAACAATCCCGCGCCGCCCAAGGGGACAAAAGGCGAGACGAGTACGACGGATTTGGCCGTCGGCGCGCACGCCCAGCACCTTGCGCTCAGCAACTGGCACCGGCAGGTCGCCTGCACGGATTGCCACGCCGTGCCGGTCTCGGCAACGCATTCCAACGGCGTGATTGACTTTGCGTGGAGCACGGTCGCGACGGCGATGGGCGCGGCACCCCAGTTCGACGCCGGATCCGCGACCTGCAGCGGCGCCTACTGCCACGGCGGTACGCTCGCCAATGGCACGACGGCCAAGATCAAGCCGGTCTGGACCCAGGTCGACGGGACGTTCAACGCTTGCGGCGCGAGCTGCCACATGACGCCGCCCGCGGGCGCCCACCCGCAGAACGCCAACTGCGCGCTCTGCCACGGCGCGGTTGTGGCCAAGATGACGGGCGGTGTCGCGACGTGGGCCAATCCGGCGCTTCATGTCGATGGCATCGTTGAGTCCAGCAGCTACCATGGCTTGAGCGGTTGGGTCTCGCCGAAAGTCACGCCCGGCACTGGCCAGGCCAATCCGAATCACCACGGATTTGGCTACTTCCTCGCCAACCACGGCAAGGACGACAAGGGCACGGACTGCACGGAATGCCACGGTGCGGACTTTGCCGGCGGTACGGTCGGCGTTTCCTGCAACAACAGCACCATCAACTGCCATGGCGCCAACCCGGCGGGTGGCACCGGCGGCGACTGGCACGCGTGCAATTTCTGCCACGGCAGCGCTGCGCAGAACAACCCGCCCGCGGGCGTGGCCGCTGAGACAACGAGCCAGGCGCTCGCGGTCGGCCGCCACCTTGCGCACTTGAGCGCCAGCGCCACCCACATCGCGTTCGCCTGTACGCAATGCCACATCGTGCCGCCGGCGGGCGATCTGGGGCACACCCAGCAATACACGCCGAGCGCGGATCTGACGACGGCGGGGCATCATGGCGATGTGACGTTCCCGCCTGCGCCCACGGACGTCAACAGCACCGGCGCGATGACCTGGGACGTGAACGCCGTCACCGGCGCGCCCCCGAGCGCCCGCGGGACGTGCAACGGCGCATGCCATTCCGACGGACGCGGCGGCGCGCCCAACGTCACACCGCGCTGGGCTGGCGGCACGTGGAACGCCGGCAGTTGCGGCAACTGCCATGACGCGATGCCCTCGACCGGCCACCACGCGGACCATTTGAGCAGCGAGAACAACGTGGCCTGCACGACGTGCCATCCGGGCGCGACATCAGCCAGCCACGTCAACGGCCTGCGCGACGTCACCGCGAACATCAGCGGCGCGCCGTACACCGGCAGCATCAGCGCGACGCGCCCCAAGACCGGCGGCTGCTCGACCAGCGTGCAGTGCAACGGCACGTGTCACGGCCAGGCGCACAGCCCGGAATGTTGGTAGCGCGGACTAGCCCGCGTTGGCGCGTTCAGCCGTTTCATCGCCGCGTGAAAGCAACGTCCGCACCGTGTCCGAGTTAGGCACATCCCGCACATTGGGGAACGTGCCCAGCAGCATGTCGCCAAAGCTGGACGAGACGCCCATCCAATAGTTCTCGTTCTTGAAGTGATGCAGGCGATGGAACTTGACCACGTCCCGCCACCATTTCAGCTTGGGCCGATACGCGCTGTGTGGCAGGAAGTGCGACCATTCGTAGAACAGGCCAATCGCCACGGTCGTCGTCAGCGCTGACATCGCCAGCGCGTAGGTCGGCAGCAGCGTGAAGAACAGCGCCGACTCCACGAGGAGCGAAATCACCAGCGTCCGCACCGGGATAAACAGCGTGTCGACGTCCCACGGATTGAGGTGATGCGCGCGGTGCTTCTTGGCGAGGCGAAAATCGAGCGTCCACGGCCCGATCTTGCGCGGGCGGAGGTGCAGAACAAAGACGTGGATCAGCCATTCATTCACCGGCTGGAACGCGATGAGACCGAGCGCGAGCGCGGCGTCCCACTGGGTCCAGTTGCCCAGCCAGAGGCGCACTGGAACGCAAATCAGGAGCGACGCCGTGATGAGGCGCGGGCTCCAGTGCCGCGCGAAGAGTTGGACCGTCGCGCCGAGGCTGGGATTGCCGGTCGGCGCTTTGGCGAAGGTGCTCGCGTCGTGGGGCGCGCTGAGCACCGGCGATTCGCTGGCGCGCGGGGCGTTGCTCTGGAACATGGAAGCGTTCATGGGGGCCCTGGGCTGGAAGGCGCTGGACCCACAGTGTGGCGTAGGGCTGCGTCGCCAGCAAGCGGAACGTCAGTCTTTTTGGCACGCGCGCCACTGGAGAAACGGCATGCCGGACGGCGAATTGCCGCTGGTGCCGGTTCCGTCCGCCTTGGTGCTCTCCGCGGCCTGGCCATTGCCGCCGTTGGCCCCGGCGATCGACTTGGCGGGCGGTTGGACGCTGACCAGGATGCCGTGCGTGTGGCCGCGGTCTTCCTTGTCGGCGAGCGCCGTGCCCACGGTGGTGCCGACGCTCCAGTCATCCGCCGCGCCGACGATCAGGCGTCCCGCGACGGCTGAGGCCGCGCTCCAGCCGCTCGGGCAGGTGTTGCTGGTGAAGAACGCGACCAAGCCACTGGGGATTGGCCCGGGGCTGTCGCTCGTCGCGCTCGCGGCGCACGCGACGCGCTGGACACTGGGGAAGGCGCTGGCGCTGGCGTCGCTCGCCCCGTTGAAGCCGAGGGTGCCGGCGCTGGCGAAGCCGCCGCCACAGCAGCCCGATGCGAGGCCGACACCGTGGCCGGGGAGCGGGATGTCGGCGCTGACCGAGTGGGCGTGGCTGCTGCCCCAAACGCCGCCAAAGGGCGCGCCCGTGGTGCCGCCGACCGGCGTCCCGACGATGAAACGGTGGATCGCGTCGGTGATGCTGCTCCAACTGGCGGGGCAGGTGGCGCCGTCGATGAACGCGATGAGGCTTGCGGGCGCGCTGCCAAAGGTGATCGCCGTGGTTTTCTTGCAGGCGCGCAATTGCACGTACGGGATGCCGGAGCTGGCCGGGAGCGCGCTGCCGGTGACGTCCCAGGTGCCGGCAGCGCTCAACCCGGAGTTGCAGCAGCCGACGATGCCGGCAAAACTGACGGCGCCCGTGGTGGCGCTGCCCGTGATGCCGTGGCTGTGCACGCGGTCCTCGCCGGGTGCGAGCGGAACGCCATCGGTTTGGCCTGCGCCGGCGGGGTCGCTCGGGACGATCGTGCGCCCGATGACGGTCGATTCAGCGGCCCAGCCGGCGGGGCAATTGCCGGTGTTGAACCATGCGAGCGCGCCCACGGGCAAGGCGTCCGCGGCGGAGCATGTGCCGACCATGCAGACTTGGCCGCTGCCACACGCGGTTCCATTGGGCACCGCGCCAAACGGACAGACGCCGGTCGCGGGTTCGCACGTCCCGGCTTCCTGGCACGGGTCGCTGGGCGTGCAGATCGCCGCGGCGCCGGGCACGCAGCTACCGCTCAGGCATTGGTCGTTCAGCGTGCAGCCGTCGCCGTCCTCGCACGGTCCGAGGACGAACGCGTGGATGCAGCCGACCGTGGGTTTGCAGCTGTCCACGGTGCAGCCGTTGCCGTCGTCGCAGTTGATGGCGCCGCCGACGCACGCGCCGCTTTGGCAGCTGTCCTGGGCCGTGCACGCGTTGGCGTCGCTGCACGCTTGGCCATCGCTGGCGGCGGCGAAACCGCACGTTCCATCGGCGTGGCAAACCGCGACCGCACAGGCTGAATTTGCGGCAGGGCAACCTCCCGGCGTGCACCCGCCGTCGGGATCCGCGGCGGCATCGGCATCGGAGGTGGTGTCACCCGCGGCGACTGGCACATCGGCAACTGGCACATCCGGGGCGTCGTCCGCGGGCGGGGCGTCGGCTGCCGTCGCGTCGGTCGCATCGTGCGTGTCCGCTTCGGCCGCGGCGGATTTCGCGACGTCCGAAAACGCCCATGCCGACGCGTCCTCCATGGCGGCGACGTCGGCGTCCGTGGCGGGCGCACTGCTGCACGCTGTCGCCAGCAGCGCTGCAGCCACACCGATCCCAACGACGCCACGCGCCTTGTCCAACCGCCGATTCACGTTCGCCTTCCCCTCGCAAGCCACTCTGCCCGCGCGCGCCGTGGGCGTCAACCCCGCGATTGCAGTTGTCATCCCGTCGGGTTCTTGCTACCACGTCGCGCCATGAAGACCACGACTACCGCGCAAAAACTTGGCGTCTCCCAGCGGGCGCTTGACCTCTGCCTCGACGCCGATCTCATCGATCTCCATATCGACACGTTCATTCCGCTGCGGATTTGGGGCTACGACGTGATGCGCCACCACGGCGCTGGCCCGCTGCGGGGCTATTTCTTTGGCCACCTCGACCTGCCGCGCATGGAGGAGCAGGGTGTGACGGGCGCGATGTGGTCCATCACGACCAATCCCTTCCGGCCGGAAGCCAATCGTTTCAAGGTGCTGCAGAAAAACCGCGGGCGCTACGAGGCGATGGTCGCGGCGTCCCACGGCAAGATGGTGATTGCCAGCACGCCCGACGCGTACGCGCAGGCGCGAGCGGAAGGCGTGCACGCGGTGCTGCCGGCGATCCAGGGCGGCAATGCGCTGTCGGGCGCGCCGGATTTGGACGCGTGGTTGGCGGATCGCTGGCTGACGCGCGTGACGTTGGTGCACCTCGTCGATTCCGTGTACGGCCAATCGTCGAGCCCGCTGTCGCTCAAGCAAATCCAGCGGCTGAGCGCGCGGGGCAAGGAAATCGTGCAGGCGCTCGACCGCGCGCGGGTCTTTGTCGATCTGGCGCACATCGCCGCGCCGTCGTTCTGGGACGCCGTGGAGGCGCACGACCCGACGCTGCCGCTGATCGCGACGCATACCGGCGTGAGCGGCGTGGTGCCGCATTGGCGCAACCTGGACGACGCGCAGATCGGCGCGATCGCCAAGACCGGCGGCGTCGTCGGCGTCATCTACGCCGCCAACTTCATGGGCCGTCCAGGCGGTCCACGCAACTGCGAGATGGTCGCGGAGCACCTCGAGCACATCGTCAAGGTCGCGGGCGCGGACGTGCCGGCCATTGGCTCGGATTATGACGGCGCGATCGTGCCGCCCGCGGACATGCGCGACGGTCGCGGCCACGTGCGGCTGGTCGACGCGCTCCTGCGCCGCGGCTGGGACGAGGCAGCAGTCCGCAAAGTGATGGGCGGCAACTTCCTGGCGTCGTGGCGGCGTCTGCGCTAATCGATCGCAGCGCGCAAAGCGGCCCAGACTTCCGGCGGCGCGGCTTTTTGCCACAGCGCGACGAGGGCGTGATACCGCCGCATCCGCTGCTGCGCCCGCTCCTCCTGCAGCCACGTCAGCCCCGACGCGATGTGGGCGAACGGCCGGGTGTGACCGCAAAACGCGCGGGTCCGCTCGCGCTCCTTGACGGCGAAGTGCGGCAGGAACTGCGCCCAGACGTCGCAGTCGTGGATATCGCCCAGCGCGTCCTGCACCGCCCGCAGCGCGCGCAGCGCCGGCTTGAAGGCCTCGCCGTAGGCCGGCTCAAACACCTCCAGCGCGTAGCGCAGCCGCTTGCCGGCGATCCGCATGGCGTGCAGCCCGGCGATGTCCTCGGGGTTGTGGACACACGGCTCCAGCACCAGCAGCTCGTCCAGCAGTCCCAGCAGCTTGGCCTTGCCTTGCCCGTGCAGATCCGTCGGGACTTCGGTCCCTTCCTCGCGCCAGGAGGCGAGCGTCTCCGCCATCGCCGAGGCCACTTCACTCTCGTGCCAGTCGGCCAGCGCACGCTCGACGGCGCGCTGCAACCGTTCGCGCCGCTGTTGCCGGCGCAGCCGCAGCCGCGCGATCCCCGGCACATGGACGCGGCGTTCAGGCGGCGGCGCCTTGGCCAGCTCCAGGAGCGTCGCGTCCAGCAGCTCGATTTGCACGTCCGTGTCGCGCGCGTCACCCAGCGCGCGGGTCAGGCGCCGCACGTGTTTCTGCCAACGCACGAGCTTCTTGTGCGGCAGGACGTCGCTGAACAGGCTCAGCGCGCTCCGCAGCCGCCGGGAAGCGACGCGGGCGCGGTGAATCGATTCCGGATCATCGGCTTGCCGCACGCCGGGCAATTCCCGCTGCAGCGCGTCGAGGCGTTCGAGCAGCGCGTGTGCCGCAAAGGCTCGCAGGTCGTTTGTCGATTCCTGGTTCATGGCGCGCGGCGGCGGCGTTCCCGTCCGTGCCCGCAAGTGGGCCGGAAGCCGCCAGTCTGAAACTGCCTGCTGTGGCGGTCAAGCGGCCGACAGTACGCGCCGATCGACCCACTTTGGCACCGGACCCGGTCCGTGCGTCTAGAACCCGTTCGCCGTCGCCATCGCCGCGTATCCGGTCGCCATCGGCGTCACCACGGGCGTCTTGGTCTTCTGGTCCACGCTGAACAGCCCCATCTTGTACGGCCCCACGCCGTGGTTCCATTCGTAGTTGTCCATCAGCGTCCAGTAGAAATAGCCGCGCACGTCGACGCCTTCCGCAATCGCCTGATGCAGCCACTTCAGGTGCGGCTTCACAAAGTTCTCAATGCCCGTCGCCTTGGCCTCCGCCGTCCCGTTCTCCGTGATGTAGATCGGCAGCTTGTATTGCGACGCGAATTTCACTTCCTTGTAGATGCCTTCCGGATTGGTGCCAAAAGCCGACGTCACCGGCTGGAAGTCGAGGAATTTCCACTTGTCCGCTCCCGGAATCGGGTTGTTGTTCACCGGCAGCTCGTTGTAGTAGTTGATGCCGATGAAGTCCATGCGGCCCTTCATGTCCGGGCGATCCTCCTCCGGCACGCCATCCAGGTTGCGATCGACCTTGCCGTTGATTGTCGCCTCCAGGAACGCCTGATTGTAGACCCAGTCCGCGTGTTTCACGGCGGCGACGTGCAGCGGATTCTGCGGATCGGCAGGCACGATGTAGGCGAGATTCGCCACGATGCCGACCTGCGCCGCCTTGCCGTCACCGTCCGCGTCGACCGTGTCGTTGGCGTGGATCGCGTCGTACATGCGCGCGTGGCCTTCCATCATGTTGAACATCACGGCGATCGCCGCGTCAAGCTGCAGTACGAGCCCCGGCGGATTGGTGCGATCCGCGCTCGGCAGAATGTAGCCCGCGAGCACGACGGCAAACGGCTCATTGAGCGTGCCCCAAAGATCGACTTCGCCGCCGAATTCTGCACCGCAGTAGCCGGAATAGAGCGCAATCGCCTTGAGCATCCGGTCTTTCTCGACCCAGCCGCGGTTCTTGCAGCCCACCGGCACGGGATCCAGGCCCTTGTCGTGGCAATCCTTGCCGTCGTGGATCCACAGCGGCAGCGTGTAGTGGTTGAGCGTGACAAGCAGCGTCAGGCCGTGGTCGTGCGCCGCCTTGAACATCGCGTGGTATTGCGCGACGGCTTCCGGATTGGCGTGCGCCTTCAATTCCTCAACGGTCGTCGCTGTTTCCGCGGCCGCGTCGGGGAAGATACGGCTCCACTCGATCGACATGCGCAGGCCGCCCAGATGGGCGCTGTCGCGGGCGGCGTCCAGGTACGCGGGCCAGGTCTCCCAGAAGCCGGGGCCAGCGCTGGGCGGATCGCCGCTCAGGTACGTGATGCCGTCGGCGATGAGCGCCGGATCGGTGACCCATTGGTACCAGTCGCTCTTGGTGTCGTCGCATTTGGCCGCGGGCAGGGTGGGGCAACCCATGTCGACCTGGAAGCCGGCGATGGCCGCGCCCCAGATGAAGCCCTTGGGAAACAACGTGTCCGGCTGGGTGACGTCGGCTGCGGCGTCGCCGTTTGTCGCGTCCTCCGTCGCCGTCGTGGCCGTCTGGCCGCACGCAACGCACACCCATGCTGCAGCCAGTGCCGCAACGCTCCACCCACGCTTTGTCATGTCGCAGTCCCCTCTGCGCGTCGTCGCTCTAGCGGCGGCGCTTCCGCCGTCGGCCTTGACCGCCGCCACCTTGGCCGCCGTCCTGCCGCTGGCCCTCCACACTCACCGTCACTTTCAGCGCGCCCGAGCCGCCTTTGGTCCGGACGTCGCGCAGCGCATCCGCGCACGCCGCCAGCAGCATCTCAGCCAGCATGTCCTGGTTGCCCGAACGCTGGATCGTCACCTGCAGTTGCGTCGCGCCTTCGCCGCTCGGCCGCGCGTCGTTTTCCGCGTCCTCGTCGTCGTCGCCTTCCTCATCCTCGTCGTCCACGTCCGCCGGGGCTGCGCTCGCGACCGGCGTCTCCACGACCAGCGGCACCTTGCGCAGCGCGGCGATTTCCGCCTCCTCGTCCGCGTCCAGCTCGTCCGCCGTCATCGGCCGCGGCTGGGTGCGCATGATGCTCGCGAAGCTCGGCGGCGGCAGGCCCGCGGTCTCGCACACGCGCGCCCACAGGCGCTGGTTGGTCTTGTCGCGCAGCTCCTGGAGGAACGTGCCAATCGAGCCGTTCGGCGCCATCGCCGCTTCCAGCGCGGCCGCAGCGTTGTCCAGGGACTTGGTCGTGGACGCGTCGATCGCGCTGACCGTCGCGTCGCGCCGCGCCTGGGCGAAGCGCTGACTGCCGTCGACCAACTGACCGCGGCTGATTGCGAAGCCGCTCCACAGGACCTTGGTGAACGTGCGGACGTACGGGTTCTGGTGGTAGCTGAATTTCAGCAAACCGTCGGAGTCGTTCTGGCCGGCTTCTGACTTCGTCGTCGGCAATTCTGCCAGTTGACGTTCCAGGAAACGGACTTCGTCCTTGCTGAGCTGCGGGGCCGGGGCCTTGCTTGCCATGATTGCTCCAGATGCGTGAGTGGGTGGGTTGTCGTCCGTGCGCTGGTTGCGCACCAACGCGGTGAACGGCGCTCGTTTGTCGCATGGCGCCGCGGTCACAAACCGCAAGACGCCGCGCCGACGCCAGCGAGGCGCCTGAACTCTACCAGCGGAGTCAGGATTGCGCTACTTGCCGCTGACGGGCGTGTCGCTGATCTGTTTGCCGTTGCGCCAGCTGATTTCCCGGATGCGGTGGCCCTCAGCATCCAGCCGCACCTCCGTGCCGTGGCGCTGGCCGAGCAGGTAGGGCACTTCCGCCCATTTCACGCCCGTCTCGGTGTAGACCGTGGCCAGGCCCTGACGTTTGCCGTCGACAAGCGGCACGTGCAAACGCACCTCACCGTTGCGGTGGTACTGCACCTCCGTGCCGCGTCCCACCGATTCAAAGTTGTACTCGCTCTCTTTCGTGCCGTCCGGATACCACGTGCGCGCCACGCCGGTCGGCTGATCCGCCTTGTACGGGTACTCCGCGATCTTCTCGCCGGTACGCGCATACCGCACTTCCACGCCGTGCTTGCTGCCGTGCACAAACGGCACAGTCGCCCACAGCGTCCCAGTCTCGTCGTAGATCCGCGCCATGCCGTTGCGCTGGCCGCCCAGCAGCGGCACCACCATGCTCTTCTCGCCGTTCTTGTGGTACTGCACTTCCAGCCCATTGCCGCTGGCCGGGAATTTCGACTGCACCTGTCCCGGCTGGCCCTTGAAGTACGTCTCGATCGTGCCGGCGCGAATCGCCATTGCGCCCGCCGCGAGCGTCTCACGCTGGTGATCTTCGGCCTTCTGGGCCCGCCACGCCTTGGCCTTGGCGATCACCACCTGCGGATCCTGCAGCGCCTTGACCGCGCTCAAGTTCTCCAGCTCCTCGGGCGTCAGATACTTGGCGATGTCGAGCGGCCGGCGCTTGGCGTCCAGCGCGCCAACGAGGTAGCCCTTCCGCCACAGGTAAATGAGGCTCGGCTTACCCTTGGCGCCAAACCGCACTTCCTCGCCGTCCTGCACATCGTTGGCGTACTGCATCGTCGCGACGCGCGCACCGGTCTTGGCGTCAAACAGCTCCGCCTTCCCCTCTTTGAGGCCCTGCACCAGCGGCACGCGAAAATGCAGCTTGCCGTTCGGATCCCAGCGTGTTTCCACGCCCGAGCCCTTGCCGTTCGCCATCGGGAATTCGCTCTGGCGATTGCCGTTCTTCCACCAGGTCTGGGCCATGCCGGTGGGCAAATCATTGGCCCATTTGTACTCAGCCTGCTTCACCTGCACGCCATTCTCGGGCGGGTAGTAGCGCGATTCCGTGCCGTGGCGCAGATCCTTGTCAAACATCAGCTTGCTGAGCTTGGTGCCATCGCGGTCAAAGATGAACGCCTCGCCCTGCTTCATGTCATCGACAACCGGCACTTCCATCTGCTTGGCCGACCGCGCCGGCTGTTCCGGGTTGGCCTCGACTGGCGTCACGTCCTGCGGACCGGCGTCGTAGTAGCGCGTCTCCTTGCCGTTGAGCTTGTCCAGATCGGTGTAGCGCCGCTCCGCGTCCAGATAGTTCGACTCCTTGAACGTCAGCACCACGCCCGCCGGCAGGTCGTCGTGGTACCGCACCGCAGTCGTCATGCGGCCGAGTCGGTTGAAGCGGCGATCGAAACCCTCGACGTGACCGTGCACAAACGGGATTTCAGACTGCTTGAAACCGTCGCTCATGTAGAGCACCGCGGTTCCGTGACGCTCGCCGTCAACGAGCGGCACCGTCATCTTGACCTTGCCATCGGGGAAATAGCGCGTCTCTTCCCCGCGCGGTTTGCCCTGCACGTAGGTCACGGTCGCGACCTTGACGCCTTTCTCGTCAAAATACGTCGCTGGGCCGTCCATCATGCCGTCGTGGAATGTCACTTCCGCGCGCTGCACGCCGGTCTTGTAGAACTCAACTTGCACGCCATGCTTGCGCTCGTTGACGATGTTGACGACCGCCTCGCGCTCGCCGGTCGGGTAGAACAGCGTCATCGGGCCATCGGGATCGCCGGCCTTGAAGCGAAGTTCCGTGCGTTTTTCACCGGTGGGCAGGAACTCGAACTGCACGCCGTCGCGCAAGCCGTTCTTGTACGGCACGATGGCGATGCGTTTCCCGTCGACGTCGTAGCGCCACTCCTGGCCTTCCTTCTTGCCGGCGATGACGTGATACGACGCCTGGATTTCGCCGTTTGCGCCGTATTGGCTCCACGTCCCGTGCCGGCCATGGTCGGAGTACTTCACGTCGGCGATCTTCACGCCGTTGACGTCATACTGTTCATCGCGGACGCGGGTGTCGCCGCGCGCGTACGTCACGACGCTCGCCTGACCGTTGGCGTGGCGCAGCAGAACGATCGGATGCAGCGGAATCCGGGCCTCAGCCGCCGCTTCAGCTGCCGCATCGGCGGGAGGCTTGGGGGGCTCTTCCACCGCTGGCGCGCCACTGCACGCAGCGAGACCCGCACACGCGCCCGCAAGCAGCCACTGGCGCGTACGCCCGCGCCGCGACTGGACCCAACCCATTGGAGTTGGCGGATTTTGCAGACGCACCTGATGCAACTTCGCGCTCCTCCCAGGATCAACGCGCCGGGCGCTGGGCAGCCGTTACCCGCGGCGACAACGCTCGCCGCTTCCCGCACACACAAACGCGGGCTTGCAAGGATCACCGTGGCAGCCCCGCATTGTCAACCAAACGTGCAGGACTGTGAAGGGCAGACCGGTCGTTGCTGGGCCAAAACGACAACAGCAACGCCCCTTTGCCCAACTTTCACGGCGCGCCCATTGCGCAAGTCGTCCGCCTCTTCTAGTCTCGGCGTGCACGTTTAGGCGTCATCTCGACGCCATTTGGACCGGTGGTATGACGACCCCCGCGACACCGCTTCGCTTCTGCCCAGAATGCGGTCAATCCCGCACGGAAGAAGTGTGTCCGCAGCACGGCATCCCGACGCTCGTGCAGCAGACGGACGACTTCACCAAGCAGCTGATCGGCACCGTGATTGCCGGGCGCTACAAAGTCGAGAGCCTGATTGGCCAAGGCGGCTTTGGCGCGGTCTTTCGCGCCATCAACCAGACGATGCGTCAGGAGATGGTCGTCAAGGTGTTGCGGCCGGAGTATGCGAAGGATCCGATCCAAGTGCAGCGCTTCTTCAATGAAGGCCGCACCGCCGCGCAGTTGACCCACCAGCACACCGTGCGCGTCTACGATTTTGGCCAGACCGACGCGGGCCAGCTCTATCTGGCGATGGAACTGCTGCACGGCAACGAGCTCGCGAAGGTGCTGCGCGACGAAAAGGCGATGGAGCCAATCCGCTCGATTCGCATCGCAATCGCGGTGTTGAAGTCGCTGGCGGAAGCACATGACGCGGGGATGGTGCACCGCGACCTGAAGCCGGAGAACGTGTTTCTTTGCCGGATGCGGGGCGAGGACGACTTTGTGAAGCTCATCGACTTTGGCATTGCCAAGTCCTTTGAGCAGGCGGATCAGGACCTCACCAAGACCGGATTTGCCGTCGGAACGCCGAAATACATGAGCCCGGAGCAGGGGCGCGCGGAACCGCTGGACGGTCGCAGCGACCTGTATTCGCTGGGTATTATCCTGTACCAGTGCCTGACGGGCGACGTGCCGTTCAAGGCGCCGAGCGCCATGGGCGTGATCGTCAAGCATTTGCAGGAGAGGCCGGTGCCGCTGGAGCAAGCCGCCAGCCAGCCGCTGCCCGCCGGGCTGGCGGAAGTTGTGATGCGCGCGTTGGCCAAGCGCCGGGAGGAGCGCTTCGCCGATGCGGACGAGATGCGCCTGGCGTTGGAACACGTGCTGGAGACGGCCGGTGAGTCGCTGACCGGACGTGGCCGGCCGCACACCGCGCGCACGCTGCCGACGACGACGGGATCGGGTGCGACGCCCGGCTTCAACGGCACGCCGGCGCCGCTGCCCGCGCCCCAAGCGCCCAGTTGGACGCCGCCGACCGTGGGGGCGACGACGCCCGCTGCGAACCCGGTGGCGCTGGACTCGCCGACGCTCGTGGAATCGCGTCCACGCTACAGTTCAGGCATTGGTGAATTCCTGTCGACGATGGGTACCCAGCCGCAGGGGCAGAATCCGGTCAGTTGGGTGCCGCCGGCGGAGCCGACTGACCACGATTCCGCCAACGTGAAAGCTGCTGCCGCGTCAGCTGGAACCAATCGCACCCCGGCGCAGAACCGCGCGCCGGGCCAGAATTCCGCGACGCCGGGACATGTCCGGGCGCCGTCGAGTGGCGTTCTGCCCTCCCAAGCCGCGGCGCCATCGCGTCGGCCGCCGCCTGCGCCACCCAGCAAGACCGCTGGCGCGTGGATCTTTCTGGTCGTCATCACGGTCATCATCGGCGGCGCAGGCTGGTGGTATTGGAACCGCGCGCAGACCGATCCGGACGCGATGGAGAAGTTCAAGGGCGTCACCGCGCTGATGGACAAGGGCAAGGCCAAGCTGGATGAGCTGACTGGCTCGACGGATCAGGAGTCGGCCAAGCCCGCGGAAGCGCAGGAAGCCGACGAGACCGGGAGCAAGCGCAAGTCGGGCCGAGCCGCCAAAGCCAAGGTGGACGACGCGCCCGCGCCCCACGCGACGGAAGAGAGCGCGATCGCCGCGACGCAGGGTGCGGTGCAGAAGTGCTATGCGAATTCGACGAAAGCCCGCGATTTTACGCATATCGCGGTCGACGTGACGGTGGATGACGCGGGCCTCGTCAAGCGCGCCGCGCTGCGCAAGAAATTCGGCGCGGGCTCGACGGGGGCGTGCGTTGAGAAGGCGGTCCTGCAGGCCAAGCTGCCGTCGGGCCAGGCGGGCGACAGGACCCTTGAGTACGACCTGCCGGTTCCCGACGAGAAGTAGCCGCAGGTCCGGACTGCGCCAAAATCGAAAGAGCCGCAAACAGCGCGGCCGGCCAGAAATGACTCCGGACCGGCCGCGTGACTTGGTTCGCCTGCGCGTGCTGCGACTACAGCGCGGTCACAACCGCGTGGACGCCGAGGTCGAGCTTCAGGTCAATCTTGCCGCTCGGCACTTTCTCGCCGGCCTTGACGACCAGCTTGCCGGACATCATCTGGCTGAACGCCAGCGTGTTCAGGTACGTCGTGCCCGCCTTGGCCATCGCTGCGGAGTCGATCTGCGCGTCAAACGCCGCGGTGGAACCGGCCTTGATCGCCGGGATCGTCGCGACCTTGATGCTGTCCGCGGCGCCCTTGGCCGTCGTCGGGCCAAAGTACAGATCCATCGCCGGCAGGTCGCCCGTCAGCGTGTTGGTCGTCGGGGTCACGCCGATCTTGTTGATCTCGACCGTCTTGATGTGCCCGCTCGCGTACTTGGCCAGATCCGGCTGCTCTTTGGCCAGGTCAAGCGGCGCCGGCGGCGTAGTCAGGTCCTGGGTCAGGTCCGGACCCGGCGGGATCGTCTGGCCAGCGAGCGTTCCGGTCAGCAGGCTGACGTCGATCGAGATCTTCGTCGACTGCGTCACGTCAATGGGCAGCTGCGCGGCGTTCTCGACGGACGCCTTGGCCTGATTGAACAAGTCGCAAGCGGGCAGGGTCGTCACGGCCGCGAGCGGCAGCGCGAGAGAAGCGGCGCGAACAAACGCGCGGCGGCTGAGGAACAAACGAAAGTTGTGCACAGAAAGCCTCCAAAAAGGGTTGACCACCGATGCGGCGGACCTGAGCGCCCGTGAGAACTTGTCTTCACAGGCTCGCCCAAGCCGCGGTTTCGGCCGCCGGATCAAGACATTAAGCTCAGAGATTGGGAATTCGAGGAATTCACAACCTCTGCCACAAGGTGCCGGTTGCGCGCCGCGAAATCAAGTTTGTTCGGCAATCCCGCCGCTGGCCTGCGACCGAGCGTACGACGCGGGCCGTGGGGCCGCTGCGCCCCGAGCCGCGCGGGGCGTTGGCAAAAGCGCGCATCGGGCGTATCGTCGGCAACATGACGGATTTGCCGCAAGAGCTGATGCGTGCTGCGCAAACGACGGCGGTGACGCCCGAACAGGACGCTGAGCGCGTGATCGGCCACGTGATCGAGGACCGCTACAAGCTTGCCGCGGTCATCGGTCGTGGCGGGTTTGGCACCGTGTACCGCGCCGAGCATCAGCGGTTGCCACGCGACTTCGCCGTCAAGATCCTGCACGCCGCCCGCGCCGTCGATGCGCGCCAAGTGGAGCGCTTCCGCCAGGAAGTGCGCGCCGCCGCAGTGGTTCGCCATCCGTACGTTGTTGAAGTGATTGATTATGGACACGATCCGGCGGTTGGCCACTTCATCGTCATGCCGCTGCTTGAGGGGTTCAGCCTGTTGGAGCGCCTGGGGCGCGAAATGGTCCTGCCGATCGTCGATTTTGACACGGTCTTGACGCAGTCGGCGGCGGCGCTCGGGGCCGCGCACGCGCTGGGCATCGTGCACTGCGACATCAAGTCGGAGAACGTTCACCTCGTGCGCGATCCGTCAGCGCCGGCCGGCTTTCACGTATGCATCCTGGATTTTGGCGTCGCGCGCGCCCGTCCGCTGCCCGGTGAGACGGCGCAGCCCGATGCCTCCCGCGTTGTGGGCACCGCGCTTTCCATGAGCCCAGAGCAGGTGCTGCGTCAGGACGTCGATGCCCGCGCCGACGTCTATGGCTTGGGTGTCGTGCTGTACGAGATGCTGACGGGCAACCTGCCGTTCATCGCCGACAAGTCGGTGGAGATGATGCGGATGCACGTGCAGGACGCCGTGCGGCGGCCGAGTTCACACGCCAAGGGGAGCTGGATTCCGCCGGTGCTGGACCAGTTCGTGGTGTCGATGTTGGCGAAGTCACGTGAGGATCGCCCGCAGTCCATGGCGGAAGTTGTCGAGCTGTGGGAGGCGATGCGCGCGGAAGTGCACGACGCCTGGGCGGCGGTTCACCTGACGGACGTGGCCTCGCAGCGGATGAGCCGATCGATGCGGTCGGCGGAGCTGACGCTGCGGTTGACGCCTCACGAAGAAGTGACGTGGGCCGACGACCCGCCGTCCCTGCGGTCCAAGGTGCTCAAGCCGGCGGAGCGCGCGCTGCCGCCGAGTTCGCCTCCGAGCGTGGTGGCGAGGCCGAACACGGCGGCGTCGGGCCGCGTGCTGGTCATTGATGACGACGAATCGATTCGCAGCCTGCTCCGGCTGATTCTGCAGAATGCGGGATGGAATTGCGCGACGGTGTCGTCGGGAACCGCTGCGCTGGCGTGGCTCCGCGACCACAAGCCGCCGGCGGCGGTCGTGCTGGACATGCTCATGCCTGGCATGGACGGGATGCACGCGCTGCGGGCGATGCGGGCGCAAGGTTACGCCGGTCCGGTTGTGTTCTGCACGTCGGTGCAGTCCGACGCGGTGCGCAGTCAGGTGGCGATGCAAGGCGACGAGCGGTTCGTGACCAAGGGCCGGGAGCTGCACACGATTCCGCAAGTGCTTGTGGATCTGGGGCTGACGCCCGAGGGGTAGAGCGGCTCCGCGCCCGGTTTGCGTTTCGCCGCGCGCACTCCTAGAGTCCACCTGCCCACTTTCGGGTTGCGCACGGAACTGCTGATGCCCGAGTTGACGCCCGATCGCCGCCGCGAATTCCTGGCGATTGCGGGCCTCTTTGCGGTTGGCTTGATTCTGCGCATTGTGCGGCTGGATGTGCTGCCCAACGGCCTTTTTTGCGATGAGGCCTCCGCGGGCTATGACGCCTACGCGCTCCTCCAGACCGGCCAGGACCAGTTTGGCGCGCCTTGGCCGCTTTTTGCCCGCTCCTTTGGCGACTACGACGAGGCCAGCTACCGCTATCTCGCCATGCCTTTTGTCGCGCTGCTGGGCCTGAACGAACTGGCGACCCGCATGCCTGCGGCGCTCATCGGCGCGCTGACAATTCCGGCGATGTGGCTGACTGCGCGGCAGCTTTGGGGGCGTACGGCGGGGCTCGTGGCGGCGCTCCTTTTGACGCTGTCGCCTTGGCACGTCCAGTTCAGCCGCATCGCCTTTCGCGGAATATTACTGCCGTTTTGCCTGCTTGTCGGCGTGGCGTCGTGGCTGCACGCGCGGCGGGATGGCCGTTTTCTGTGGCTGGCGGCGCTCGCGCTCTCCGCCGGGCTGTGGACGTACAGCCCGGCGCGCATGCTCGTGCCCACGTTGACGCTCGTGCTGTTCGGCCTTTTTGCCGGGGAATTTTGGCCGCACGCGCGTCGCCACCTCCTTGGCGGCGCGTTGCTGTTTGGCGTCGTGCTGGCGATTCTCTCGAGCCACTGGCTCTCGCCCGAGGGCCGCGCGCGCAGTGCCTTCCTGTTGGCGCCGCGGGACACGTGGCTGGCCAACCTGTGGAGCTACTTTTCGCCGCAGTTCCTGCTGCTGAACGGCGATCCCAATCCGCGGCATCACGTCGCGCAAGGCGGTCAGCTGGACCCGGTCGTGGCGCTGCTTGCGCTCGTGGGGCTCGCCGTGGGGCTGTGGAAGCGGCAGCGCGCGGATTGGCTGCTGCCGGCGTGGCTCCTGCTCGCGGCGATCCCGGCGGCGCTGACGGAGCCGGCTCATGCGCTGCGCGACATTGGCGCGCTTCCGGCTTGGATCCTGCTGGCGGCGCGCGGGGCGACGCACGTGCTGGAGCAGGCGCAGCTGCGGTTGCCCCGGCCGAATGCGGCGGCCATCGCGCTGACGCTGGCGTTGCTGATGTCCGCGGGCGTGCCGCTGGCGCGCTACTTTGGCGACTACGGCGCTGAAAGTTCGCCGCACTGGCAGTTCGGCTACCGGCAAGCGCTGGAGCTCGCCCGGCAACGCCATCCGCCCTGTCTGGTGCTGAGCGACCACCTCTTTTTGCCGCACATCTTCGCGCTCTTCTACTATCGCCTGCCGCCCGCGGCGTATCAGGCGCATCCGGTGCAGACGGTGCGGCAAGGTTCCTGGATCGTGACGGATTGGGCGCTGGGCCAGCTCTCGGTGGAAAATACCCGCAAAGCGAGCGCGCGACCGGAACAGCAGCGTTGCACGTTCATCGTCGCGCCGCGCGACGAGGCGCGCCTTGATCCCGCGGTGCGTACGCACGTGGAGCGCGTGGTGGCGCCGGACGGAACGCTGGTGATGCTCGTGGCCGGGCAGTGAGGCTGGCTACGCGCTGACGGCTTCCCGCGAAAGCGCGATCCACACCGCGATCGCCGTCAACGCCATCCCGAACCACTGGAGCGAATACGAGAAATTCTGGCTCGGCTCTGGATGGATGGGATAGCTGTAAATCGCCCGCGGAATCACATTCAGATCCAGGACGTTGCCCGTCGCCTGCTCGCCCGCCTCCAGAAGCAGATCCGGATCCAGGCCCGGGATCCGCGTCGCCAGCGTCCGCGGCACAGGATGCATCCAGGTCGTCAGCCCAGCGAATGTGCCGACCGATTGCGCATCGGCCACTGGCACGTCGGACACGCGCAGCCGGCCCTTGAGCGTCACGGTTCCCGTCTCCGCGCGCTGCTTGGCCAACCACGCGGGCAGCTTCTCGGGCGGCACCCAGCCGAGGTTCACCAGCACGCTCGGATGCGCGCCGCCTTCCACTTCCAGCGGCACAATGACGTCGTAGCCCACCTGATTCCCGGCCCCCACGCGCGCGGTCAGGAGCTGCGCGTGCGCCATGTCCAGCCTGCCGGTCAGCCGCACCTGCCGGAAATGCAGTTGTTCCAGGCGATCCTTGGCCTGCGCGGTCTCTTTGAGGGACGTCACCGGCGGCAGCACTTCGTACTGCTGGTGGTACCAGTTCATCAGCGCCGTCTGCTCGTGGTAGCGGCGCATCTGCCACGTGCCCGCGGTGCACGTCACGGCGACGATGATGGCGGCCACGATGGTCGGCAGCGGCTTGGGGCGAAAGACTTTCTTCTGCGGCGCGGTTGGCTCGGTCATCGGGATTCCTCGGCCAGGTACTGCAGCGCCGCGTTGAGCTTGGCCAGCGACGCTGCATTTTTTTCAAACAAGCCGCGCAAGTGACCGTGGCCGTCGACAAGCACAAACCGCACGCTGTGCGCGGTGTCAATCGGCGTCGGCGCGTCCGGGGCAGGCTGGCCCGGCTGGCGATCTTTCCGGATGATGGGCTGCATGAAACCGCCAACTACGAGCGTCTCCATCGCCTCATACGGCCCGGTCGCCAGCGCCCAGAGCCGCGGGTCGTTCTTGTACTCGCGCCCCCACTCGGTCAGCCGCGCCGGCGTGTCGCTCTCCGGATCCACGCTGATCGACACGATGCGCGCCAGCGGAGCGCCGTCCTTGGGCTGCCACGCGCGGACGAGCTCCTGGAGGCGCTCGGTCGCGCGCGCCAGCGGCGGACAGGAACTCGCGCACGACGTGAACAGGAAATTCGCGACCCAAGGTTTGCCGCGCAGGGTCGCGGAGCCAATCGGCTTGCCGGTCTGGTCCGTCATCTGCCAAGGCGGCAGCGTCCCCAGGTCGTCCAGCTCCGGCGGCGTGCGGCAGGCAGCGAGTGTGAGCAGCAGGAGCAGCAGTCGCTTCATGGCGTTGTCCCCGTCATCGCATCGGGCGGCGGTATGGGCTGCGGCGGATGCAGCCATTGCCCGTCCGGCAGCGGCCCGGTCAAGGTCTCCAGGAACGCCACGAGGTCGGACTGACTCACGGCCGGGTCCAGCAGCGTCAGCACCAGCTCGCGATGCCCGACCTGCGCCGCCTCGGGCAGCGTGCGGTAGAACGCCAGGACGTCATTCAGCGTCGCGAATTGGCCGTTGTGCATGTACGGCGCGGTCTGGGCGACGTTGCGCAGCGTCGGGGTCTTGAACGCGCCCAGAAAATCCTCAAAGCGCGGATTCAGGAAGCGCAGCTCCTCGCAGCGCTGCGTGTCGCTGAAGACAGAGCCGCAGCGGAAGTCGTCGGCCTTGACGCTCTGCGCGCCGAGGGATCGGCCGACGTCCACGCCGGTCTGGCCAGGAACGCGCGGCAAGCCGAGGTTGTGGAAGCCGCGATCGGTGAACAGCGGACCGTTGTGGCAATTGACGCACTGTGCGCGGCCGATGAAGTCGCGCAATCCGCGCTGCGACGCCGGGGAAATTTCCTGGGCGGCAGTCGGATCGCCAGCGAGAAATTTGCGGGCATACCGGTCAAATGGCGCTTCGCGCGGCACCAGCTTGCGCTCATAGGCCTCGATGGCTTTGCCGAAGTTGGCCAGCACCGCGTTCACCGCCATGCGATCCGCGTCCGCCATGGCCAGCCAAGCGACGTGATGGGGATGGTTGCTCTGGAACGGCACCGGCCGCGCGTGCGGCGGAAAGCGCGTGAGGTCGTCCAGCGGCGGCAGCGGGCCAAAGAGCTGCTCGTAGGGCTGGCGGTAGTGCTTGGCGATGCGGTGGGCCAGCGCGAGGCGGTCAAACCCATGCTCGACTTCGGCCTCCATCGGCCCCAGCGCCTGCGCCCACAGGCTGTCCTTGCGGCCATCGTGGAAGAGGTACGGCAGCCACTGCGTGCCGATCAACGTCGGCGCATTGCGGCCCGCCTGGCCCACGCCCTGCGCGAGCGGCAGGCGGTCCGTGAACCACTTCTCCGGCACGTGGCAGGTCGCGCAGGCCACTTTGCCGTTGGCGGACAGCCCGGTGTCAAAAAACAGCACGTGACCCAGATTGACCGCGACCGGATCGTCGGCGACGCGGTTGCCCGGACTCGGCGGCAAGGATGGAATTGGCGTGAGGCTGCCCAGGAGGGCGCGCTCGGCGGCGGTCCAGGGGCGATTGGCGTCAGGCTGCGGCGGGCTGGAACACCCGACGGCGAAGCATCCGGTCACGGCGGCGATGGCCCATTGCCGGCCCCAAGGGCGGCCGAAGCCGCACGCACTCCGCGATGCGGGCGCAGCGGCGGTTCGCGACGTTCTCACAG
The DNA here is from genome assembly GCA_903842345.1 of uncultured Myxococcales bacterium. Lineage (GTDB taxonomy): Bacteria > Myxococcota_A > UBA9042 > UBA9042 > UBA9042 > CAIYBN01. Next base: position 102,621 of record CAIMLR010000030.1, on the reverse strand, counting down.
CCCATCCGCCGCGGCGGGCGCCTGCTCATACGCCGCGGTCAGCCGTTCCTTGATGCCCGCGCTTTCCACGCGCGCCTCGAACTGCCACGCGCCGTGCATGTGCAGCTTCAGGCCTTCCGCATGCCAGCGCGTCGGCCCGGTCTGTTTCAGCTCGGGATCGGTCATCATCCCGTGGCCATGCGCGGGCATTGTCGCGTCGATCTTGAGCGTCGGGCTGGCGATCGGCTTGCCGGCCAGGTCGGTCAGCGTCAGGTCAACCGCGAACAGTTCTCCGACCTTGGGCCGGGCGAACTGCCATTTCACCGCGTAGTGCTCGCCCGTCGCCGTGAGCGCGACGGCCTGACTCGGCGTCGCGGCGGCGGGCAAGGCGGCAGCGGGCGAGGCCGCGACCGGCAAAGGTGCCGCAAGGGCCGGCGCAACCGGAGCGGCATTCGACGGCGCAACCGCAGCAGCGGGCTCCGCCTTCGCAGCGTCTTTCCCGCACGCGGTCGCCGACGCGATCGCCCACATTGCCAGGTACATCCGCTTCATTCCCATTCCTTACTCGGCCGACGGCGTCGCCTCCGCCAGCTTGAGACGTGCGGCGCGCGCGTTGTCGATGGCCGCAATGCCCGTCGTGCCTTTTGCCGGCGTGCCCGAGCGGACCCACTGCCACCACACGCGACCGAGGCCCGCCCACAGCAGACCGCCGCCCGGGAGCCACATCAACATGCCGCCGAGCTGCTGGTCGCCCAGCGCGTCCAGGCCCCAGGCCCGCGGCTGCGACAGGTAGAACGTGTACAGCACTTCATCGGACAAGCTGATGATGAGGCCCAGCACCTTCATCGCCAGCATGTTTGCCAGGATGAAGACCATGCGCTTCTGGTACGTCGCGCGGAATTCCGCGACCGGCGCAATCATGACCCACCACATCAGCACCGCGGACGACATGAACATCAGGTGCTGGACGATGTGGAAGTTGTGCTGCGTCAGCGCGAGGTTGTACATCTGCGGGACGTGCCAGCCAAACACGATGCCGTTGTAGGTCACGAACGCCGTCATCGGCCGCGAGAAGAACCGCGCCGCAGCGTGGATCGGCCGCGGGCGGAGCATCGCCTCCCACAGCCACACCGGCACGGAGATGACAACCAGCGGCGCCCAGATGAGCTGCAGGATCATGTGCTGCGCCATGTGCGCGGAGAAGAGCAGCTCGTCCGCGAGGTGATGCAGCGGACCGTCCAGGGTCAGGTACATCATCAGCATCGTGCCGTAGAAAAGGCCGCGCTGCTTGGGACTCGCCGGCGTGTCGCTCCAGCCGTATTTGCGGCGACCCGGACCGATGGCCCAGGTGTAGAGCGCCACGACGAGGACCGTGCCGATGACGAGGCTCTCGTGGACTTCCCAGATGACCCAACTGTGGGCGTTGTCCAACACGAAGTCGGCGCGTTCGCGCAGCGCGGGCAGCCCGGAAGGGTGGCCAAACGCCAGCGACGGGACAAACAGCGCACACAGCGCCGCCAGCAAAGGCTGGAGGTTCCGGGTGCGCGCTTGCCAAACCATGTCGAGTTCCTGCTGGGTCAAATCGCTGCGGACCAGGATGCGAGGCGCTATTCCTTGGGGCCTTCGCATTCTTTGCCGCCGGCGACGTTCGTGCCCTTCAGGCTGCGGACGTAGTAGGCGACCTGGCGCATCTTCTCAGAGTCCATGCTGTTCTGCCAAGCCGGCATCGCGGTGCCGCTGACACCCTTGGCGATTGTCGTGTAGAGCGCAGCGATCTTGCCGCCGTGCTTGTAGCAGTCATCTGAGAGGTTCACGCCCAAGCCGGGCATGCCGCCGCCGTCCGCGCGGTGGCAGCTGGCGCAGCTCGCGGTGAAGGTCTCTTTGCCCTTGGCAAAGCTCGTCTTCTGCGCATCCGCAAACGCCGCTTCAAACTTGTCGTCCGCGAGCGGCGGTTCAGCCGTTGCGCCCGTGGTCGGCGGCACGTAGCCGTCCGCGAGGTCCTGCGCCGTAATCGCGTAGCCCTTGCCGAACGGATGGAAGTGCACAACCGACAGCGAGCCGATGGCGAAGAAGCTGAACATCGCCAGGAACAGCGGCGACACGAACAGGATCTTGTACAGCGTCAAGTCCGTCCGCAGGTGCATGAAGTCGCCCACGACCGCGCCGAACTTGAAGATCGACAGGACCACGAGCAGCGGCGCCCAGACTTCCTTGGCCGCCGTCCACAGCTCCGGCACGCCTTTGATAAGCGGAATGCCGAGCTCGATGAACGTCACGATCGACAGGACGACGCCGAGAATGATGTATTGCTTCTGATGCGAGTGTGGCAGCTCGTGCGAATCGTGCCCGTGGCTCATTTGAGGAACTCCAGAAGGTAAACGAACGTGAAGATGACGATCCAGACGATGTCGACGAAGTGCCAGTAGAGGCCCATGACCTCAACGTTGACGGCTTCCTTGCCGGGCACGAGCTTTTTCTTGGTGATGAGCACGGACATGATCAGCAGCCAAATCACGCCGACGGTGACGTGCGTGCCGTGGAAGCCGGTCATCGTGTAGAACGTGGAGCCAAAGAGCGACGCGTTGGGACCCGCGAAGATCAGGTGCTTCTCCGTGTAGAACTCGTGGAATTCGACGACCTGGAAGCCGACGAAGCACGCGCCCAACGCGGCGGTGAGGAGGATGAACGTGCGCGCCCGCATCGGCTTCTGCTGGCGCATCGCGTCCACGCCCAGCGCCATGGTCACGGACGACATCAGCAGCAGGAACGTCGAGATCGACGTGATGCCGATGGAGAAGACGTCCTTGGGCAGCGGGCCGGACAGGCTGTTGCCGTGATAGAAGAAGTACGTGCCGATCAGCGAGCCGAAGAACATGCACTCGGAGCCGAGAAACGCCCACATCGCCAGTTTGATGTTGGGCAGGCCGAGGAAGTTGTTCTCCGACAGCGCGCCGTGGCCGTCGGCCGCGTGCGAATCGTGGGTCAAAGTATCTGCGTGGGCGGACATGCGTGCCTCTCGTGCGATCAGGTAAAGACGCGAAAGATTTAGACGGGTTCAGTCACCCAAGCGTAGACGCTGAAGATGACGCCGAGCGCGCCGACGATGCAGAGCGGCCAGCCGGGGATGCCCGCGATGCCGCTGAAAGTCAGGAGGCCGACGATGATGAGGCCCGCAGAGGCGGACACCCACATCGGCCGCCAGGACGGCGACGGCATGTGAATCTCTTCAGCTTGCTCGGGAACCGGAATCTCCATGCCGGGCGTGTACTTGTGGTCCCACAACGGGCGCTCGCTGAGCACGACCGGCGTGAAATCGAAGTTGTGCACGGGCGGCGGCGACGAGGTCATCCACTCGAGCGTGTTGGCGTCCCACGGGTCCGAGCCCGCGTCCTTGCCATTCTTCAAGCTCGTGATGAGGTTGTAGACGAAGAGCAGGGTGGCGCCCGCCATCAGGAACACGCCGCCGGTGGCGAGCAGGTTCTCCGTGTTCCAACCCGCATCGGCCGGATACGTGTAGATGCGGCGCGGCATGCCGTGGTTGCCCAGCAAGTGCATCGGGAAGAACGTGACGTTGAAGCCGATGAGGAAGACCCAGAAGTGGATCTTGCCGAGCGTCTCGTTGAGCATCTTGCCGCTGATCTTCGGCATGTAGAAGTAGAAGCCAGCGAACAGACCCTGAAGCGCGCCGCCCACCAGAACGTAGTGGAAGTGCGCGACGACGAAGTACGTGTCGTGCTGCTGGAGATCCAGCGGCGGGCTCGCGTGCATCATGCCGGACAGACCGCCGAGCGTGAACATCGGGATGAAGGAGATCGCGAACAGCATGGCCGTCGGGAACGTCATCTTCGAGTTGTACATCGTCCCGATCCAATTGAAGATCTTGACGCCGGTCGGGATGGCGACGATCGCGGTCGTCGAGGCAAACGCAGCGTCAGCGATGGGACCCATGCCGGCGGTGAACATGTGGTGACCCCACACGCCAAAGCCGACGAAGCCGATGAAGACGCCGGAGAAAATGACCGCGTGGTGGCCAAACAGCGGACGGCGCGTGAAGACCGGGAGAATCTCCGAGACGATGCCCATGGACGGCAGGATCAGCACGTACACTTCCGGGTGACCAAACAGCCAGAACAGGTGCTGCCACAGGTGCGGATCGCCGCCCATGCCGGTGCTGTAGAAGACGGTGCCAAACGTGCGGTCAAACGCCAGCAGGATGAGGCCCACGGCGACCGGCGGGAACGAGAACGCGAGCAGGAACTGGATGACGAGCATCATCCACGTCAGCACCGGCACGCGCATCAGCGTCATGCCGGGCGCGCGCAGGTTGAGGATCGTGACGACGAAGTTGACGCCCGCGACCATCGACGAGACGGCGAGGAGCGTGAGGCCAGCCCACCAGAAGTCGATCGGCATGCCGGAGAATTCTTTGGTGGTGAGCGGCGCGTAGCCGGTCCAGCCCGCAGCGGGAAACGCGCCGCAGAAGAGCAGGGACGCGTTGATGGTCAGCGAGCCGGCAAAGAACGTCCACCAGGAAAACGCGTTCATACGCGGGAACGCGACGTCGCGCGCGCCGATCATCAGCGGCACAAAGTAGTTGGAGAAACCGGCAATCATCGGCATGACGGCGAGGAACACCATCGTGGTGGCGTGCATCGTCACGAGGCCGTTGTAGGTGTCGCCGATGAAGATGTGCTGATCCGGCCGGGCGAGCTGGATGCGGAACAACAGCGCTTCCAGGCCGCCGATCAGCAGCCAGAACAGGCCGGCGCCGCCGTACAGAATGCCGATCTTCTTGTGATCGACGGTCGTAAGCCAGTCCATCAGGCCCGTCTTGCTCGGCCGTTCCTGGTGGTAGATGGGCTTCTGCGCCGCTGCGAAATCCGCGATGGATGCCATGTGATTGCTCCGGGGCGATTCTTGCTAAAGGGTCCGAAAGATTCGTATTGCGTTGCTTGGCTTTTGGCCGTGCAACTACTTGAGACTCGTCAGGAACGCCGCGACGTCCTTGGCTTCCTGGTCCGTCAGGCCCAAGTTCGTCATCAGCGCGCCGGGCTTGACCGCCTGCGGGTTCTTGACCCACGTGGCGATGTTCTCCGGCGTGTTCTTGAGCGTGTGCGCGGCGATGTAGTCGCGGCTGCCCACGTGCGTCAGGTTCGGGCCAGACGTGCGCGAGCGCGCGCCCACGGCCAGTTCTGAGACGCCTGAAATCGAGTGGCAAGCCACGCAGCCCTTGCCCATGAAGACTTTCTGGCCGGCTTCCGCCGCGGGCGTCGTCGGCTTGGCGGCGACTTCCTTGGTGTGCTTGACCCAGTTTTCGTAGCTGTCCGGACCGTCCTTGGGGTGGACGATGATCCGAATGCCCATGAGCGCGTGGCTCGCGCCGCACAACTCCGCGCACTGGCCGTCAAAGCTGCCCACTTCCTTGGGGCGGAAGTTCAGCGGATAGCTGCGACCTGGCGTGGCGTCGCGCTTGCCGGAAAGGCGCGGCACCCACCAGGCGTGAATCACGTCCGCGGAAGTCAGGTGCAGCATGACCTGCGTACCCACTTCCACGTGCATTTCATTGCCGGTGTTGATGCCTTCCTTCTTGTAGTCCAGCTCCCACCACCACTGCTTGCCGGTGACTTCGATGTCGATGATCTTCTGGTTCTGGTCCGGGCGCTTCGCCAACTCGAACAAGCCGCCGAGCGTCGGAATCGTGATGCCAAGCACCACCAGCGTCGGGACGATGGTCCAGGCGATTTCCAGACGCGGGTCGCCAAAGCTCTGCTCCGGCAGCGTGTTGTCGCCCGGCTTCTTGCGGAACTTGATGAGCGCGATGAAGAACGCCGCGAGCACGCCGACGAAGATGATCGTGTCCAACACCAAGTACATATTGTAGAACCAGGCGCTGATCTCGCTGGCGTCACCGGCGGGATGGGCGTAGGCGTCGCGCGGATGCGCTTCGTCGCAAGCCGTCGCCAGTCCTGCGAGGAGCAGGAGCATAGCGGTTGAAGCGAGCGAAGGCAGGCGTTTGGAGAGCGTGCGTAGAGCGTTGGACATCAGAGGCGTTCCTTCTGTGGCAACTCAAGCGATGGGGCGATGAATCATCAGGTCGACAATCATCGCCGTGAAAACAGCATGGAGGTACAAGAGCGAGGCGAAAAATGTCTTGCGGGCGAGCTTGTCGGTCTTGCCGCGAAGCAGCGTGACGCAGCTCCACAGGAACCACAGGCTCGTCACCATCGCGAACAGGCCGTAGCCGACCGAGAGGTGACGCGTCAGCGCGGGCAGGGTGGCAAACGGCACGATGGCCAGCGCGTACAGCACCATGCGGGCGTACGTGGCTTCATTGCCGTGCGTGATGGGCAGCATCGGGAAGCCGGCATTCTGGTAGTCCGCCTTGCGGAACAAGGAGATGGCCCAGAAGTGCGGCGGCGTCCACAAGAAGACGATCGTGAAGAGCGTGACGCTCATCAGGCCAACGGAGCCATGCAGCGCGGCGTCGACGATGATCGGCGGAGCGGCACCGGCGGCGCCACCGATGACGATGTTGAGCGGCGTGCGCGGCTTCAGCCAAATCGTGTAGACGACGACGTAGAAGGCGATGGTAGCGGCGCCCGCGAGCATTCCGCCGACGCGCGCGGCTTGTTCAACACCGTTGGTGGCCTGCCAGCCCAGCAGCCCGACGCCGCCGAGCGACAGCAGGATGGCAAAGGCGAGCGCTTCGCCCGGAAGCACCAGACCAGTCGGCAGCGGTCGGGTGCGCGTGCGCTCCATGTTCTTGTCGGACTCGCGTTCCAGCCACGCGTTGAAGACGGAGCTCGCCGCAGCGCACAGCGCAATGCCCGCGATAATCGCCGAACCGCGCGCCAGGCTCGGCCACGCCACATCGTCAATCGCCAGCGCCGGCAGACCCGTGAAGAAAACGAGGCCAACGACGGAAGGCCGCGTCGTCGCGAGCAGGCCGCGGGCGACCCGCCAGAACGTGCGCTGTGGCGCCTGATGACCATCGCCGTGCCGTGCGTCGCCCGTCTGGCCGTCCTGATGGTGCGTTGGCGCCGGTGCTGCACCCGTGCGCAGCAGCGCGATCGACCCCGCCTGATTCGGCTGGGTGGCGGTCGCGAAGGCTGGCAGGCGAAGCTTCATGGGCGGTCAGGACTCCAAGGGGACGAAGGGCGGGCGCGGGTTCAAGAGCGTGCGCACCGTTGCGCCGGGAAGCGGCGGTGAACAGGCTCAGTCGGGTTCGCGCGAGGCGAACTGTTCGACCGGGCGAACGGAGCAGGGACAACCTGTCGAGCGGTTCCGCAAGGTGGCACCCCGCGGCGGCGCGGCTTGTAGCCGATGGTCCCAGTTTTGTCTAGGGTTCCAGCACGCGCGCCGCGTCAATTTGCCCAGTTGACACGAACGATCGGGGACGAACGCGAGCGGTGAGCGGCGACGTTTCGCGACTCAATCCCACCACTTCTCTTCTTCCGTGTCTTCGCCGGGCTCAACTTCGCCCTCAACCTCGTCGAGGTCCAAATCGTCGTCCTCGAGGTCCGCGGGCGTCTTGCGCGGCACGGCTTCGCCCTCATCGAGCTCCTTTTCCGGATCGACCTCGGCTTCTTCTTCCTCTTCTTCGTCCGCGACGGGGTAGTCGTCTTCGTCAAAGTTCAGCTCGCGCTCCACTTCTTCGTCCTCTTCCTCTTCCTCGTCTTCGTCAAAGTCGTCGTCGCCGTCATCGGCGTCGTCGTCAAAGTCATCGTCTTCTTCAAATTCATCGTCGTCCTCCCATTCATCGTCGTAGCCCGCACGGAGCGGTTCAACGGCGGGGGAGTTGCCACGGGGAGTAGGCAGCTGTAGGCGTTTGGCAATGACGTCGAGTTCGAACTGCATGGTACTGTCTCCTGGCAAGATGGCTGGGCAAGCACTTCAACTTCCCGGGGCGCGGCATGCCGTTTTTTTTGGCGCATGGCAAGTATTGTCCGCTACAGGCTATGCTGCGGCGCGAAGTTGGCAACCCGCCGGCGCAGAGGATCGATGGACGCAACGCTTCGACAGAGCTGTCTACAGCAAGAGTTTTCCGCCAATGGACTGCCGCTTCTGGCTGAGTCGCTCGACGCGCTCTTGCAACTGCTCAAGAGCCAAGGCGCTTCGCCACAGCGCTTTTTGGCCGCGGCCAAGCCGGCTGACTGGCTGAAAAAGGCCGTGTCGCTCCAGCATTTGCTCGATTCCGGGCGGCTGGACGGCAAATTGATCGACGCGGCGCTCCAGGAGATCGCCGATCCGGCGCTTTCTGCCAACGCGGTTATCGATCGTTTTCTCTTGCCGTATCTGCTGTTGACTGCGGCGCGGCCACAGCTCGCTGGGCAGCCGCCGGTGTGGTTGGTCGACGCGCTCGCGGCCATGATCGCGGTGGACGCTGACAACGCGCTGCTGGACGTCGCCGCGGCCGATGAGCAACTGGACGGCGAAAGTGGTTGTCTGACGGTACCTTGGCTGGCGCGGCAGACCCTCGCGGCGCGGTGGCTGGCGCGGCAACTGACCCAGAAACGGTTGTGGCGGGTCCTGAGCGGTGCGATCCCGTGGTCGGAAGCCATCGACGCGACGGTGCTGGCGGAGGCGCACGCGATCCACAACGGCGCGTCGCCGCAGGCGGTTGGGACAACCCATGAAGAAGACGATGTGTTTGCGCTGATGGACGCGTTCCACGGGCTGACATGCGTGCGCAAACGCCAGCGCAACGTGCCGACGTGCCAGGCGCTGGTCCCGGCGGGCGGTGGGCTGATTTGGCAGTTGGCTGCCGGACGACTGCACACGGCGGGCGACGCCGTTTCACTGACCCAATCGGCAGCGGCGGGCTATCTGGAGCCGCCTTTGTCGGCGTTGCCGGTGCCGGTGCCGCTCGGCGCGGGCTTGCTGGCGGCGGGTTGGCAGTCCTTGCGGCTGGAGCTGGACGACGCCGACGCCGTCGACGAGCTGCTCGATTCGCTGCTCGATCTGGCCCTCGACCCGCTGCCGCCGCAAACGCTGGACGGTTTGGGATTTCGCATCGTCCCGCTGGCGATTCCGTAGTAGCCTCGCGTGCTGGGAGGGTCCATGCTGTCTCCGCCGGCTTCCGTGCAAGTGCCTACACAGATTGTGATTTTCGGCGCTTCTGGCGACCTGACGGGGCGCAAGCTGATTCCGGCGATCGTGGATGCGGCGTGCCGTCGGGCATTCAATGCGCCGGTCCAGGTCATCGGCGTGGATCTCCGGCCGATGTCCAGCGAGGCCTGGCGCGAAGAGCTGCAGCCCAAGATCGCCGCCTCGCAGGCGCACATCTGGCAGGAGCTCGCGCCGAACGTTCACTACCACGCAATTGGCGACGGTTCAGCGACGGCGTTCGCCCACCTGCGGCGGCATCTGGATGAGCTCGCCGGGCCGATGAAGCACGTCGTGGGCCGACTTTTCCATCTCGCGCTGCGGCCTTCGCTCTTTGCCGCGACGATCGAATCGCTGGCCCATGCGGGGATGCTCAAGGACGATCCGCTGCGCATCGAGAGCTGGCGGCGCGTGGTCATTGAGAAGCCGTTTGGCACGGACCTGGCGACCGCGCAGTGGCTGAACTTGACGCTGCGGCGGCACCTGCGCGAGGAGCAGATCTACCGGATCGACCACTACCTCGGCAAAGAGACCGTCCAGAACATCCTGGCGTTCCGCTTTGAAAACGCGATTTTTGAGCCGATCTGGTCGAGCCAGCACGTCGAGTCGGTCGAGATCAGCGTCTGCGAGACGCTGGGCATGGAGTCCGGTCGCGGCAAGTACTACGACAGCGCCGGCGCGCTGCGGGACATGGTGCAGAACCACCTGATGCAGTTGCTGTGCCTCGTTGCGATGGAGCCGCCGACGTCGCTGGACGCCGAGTCCGTGCGGACGGAGAAAGTGAAGGTTTTGAAGTCGCTGGAGTCGTTTGAGGATCCGCAGGACGTGTGGCGCAACGTTGTGCGTGGCCAGTACGTCGCGGCGGGCGGCGAGACGGGCTATCTGGCGGAGGACGGCGTTGCGGCCGATTCAGAGACGGAATCCTACGTCGCCATCCGCGCGCGCATTCACAATTGGCGCTGGGCCGGCGTGCCGTTCTTCCTGCGCACCGGCAAGCGGCTGCACAAGCGCTACAGCGAGATCGTCGTGCGGTTTCGCGTGCCGCCCGCGGACCTCTTTTCCGGGCCGACGCCGGCCGAAGTGTGTCGCCTGCGACCGAACTCGTTGGTGTTTCGCATCCAGCCGGATGAAGGCATTCGCCTTTCCTTCATGGTCAAGCAGCCAGGTCTCGGCCACATCATGCGGCAGGCGACGCTCGGCTTTGACTACAAGGACCTGTTTCCCGGCGATTCGCCCGATCCGTACCAGCGGTTGCTGCTGGATGCGGTCGCCGGTCAAGCGACGCTCTTCATCCGCGGCGATGAAGCCGAGGCCGCCTGGCGCTTTGCCGATTCCATTCGCGCCGGTTGGACGGCGAAAGGCGCGCCGCCGCCCGTGACCTATCCAAGCGGTTCCAGCGGCCCGGAGCTTGCCGACGAGTTGTTCCACGGCTGCGAAGGCGTTTGGGGCCACGGTGAGTAACCAACTTCAGCCACAAGCTGCCGCCGGCAGCGACGAGGAGAACATGATCCAGCTTCACCCCAACGGTCCGCGCCAGCCGCAGAGCCACGTCCTGGGCGATTTTGCCAAACAAGCGGCGCAGATGGTCGCGGACGCGATCCTGAGGACGATCGCGCAAAAAGGCCGCTGCCGGCTGGGGCTGGCGGGCGGAACGACGCCGGCGTGCGTGTACAGCGAACTGGCGGCGCTGCTGCCGGCGACGGCCTACGGCCAGCTCTTGATCACGTGGACGGATGAACGCGTGCTCGAGAAAGTGGGCCAGCACCCCGGCGATTGGCAGCCGTTTGACCCGGAGAGCAACTTGCGCACGGCGTACGCGGAGTGGCTGTCCAAGGTCGCGATGCCGGTTGAGAACGTGCTGCCGATGAGCCTGTCCGCCGACGCCAAGGTGGAGTTGCTGCGCTTTGGCCGTGCGTTCCACGAGCAGTTTGACGGCGGGCTGGACATCGCGCTGATCGGCGTGGGCGAGGACGGCCACGTCGCGTCGCTGTTCCCGGGGCATCCGGCGCTGGACGTTGAGGACAGCGTCCTCGCGGTGCACGACAGCCCCAAGCCGCCCGCGGCGCGGATTTCCCTGACGTTGCGCACCCTGAAGCAGGCGGAGACGCTGATCGTGCTGGCGCGCGGCAAGGGCAAGGCTGACGTGCTCGCGCGGGCGATGCGCGGCGATCAGGCGCTCCCGCTCGCGCGCCTGCTGGACCATCCGCGGGCGTTTGTGCTGCTGGACGGGCCGGCGGCGACGGGCCTTGTCGCCGCGGCGATGACCTCGCTGACAGCTGGAGAGTGACATGAGCTGCGACATTGGCGTCATCGGCCTGGGCGTCATGGGCGCCGCTTTGGCCCGCAACTTCCACAGCCGCGGCTTGCGCGTCGCCGGCTACAACTGGGAGCCGGAAGGCGCGATGGCGTTCCAACAGCAATGGGGCGACGCGCGCTTTGCCATCACCAGCGACTACGGCGAATTTGTCGCCAGCCTGCAGGCGCCGCGGCGGATCGTCGTCATGGTCACCGCGGGCGGGGCCGTCGACGCGGTGCTCAAGGCGCTCGCGCCGCATCTGGAGCCGGCGGACATCGTCGTTGACGGCGGCAACAGCCTCTACACCGACACCGAGCGCCGCGATGCCTGGTGCCGCGCGCAGGGCTTCCACTTCGTCGGCATGGGCGTCTCTGGCGGCGAAGAAGGCGCGCTGCTCGGCCCCGCGATGATGCCCGGCGGCGATCGCGAGGCGTGGTTGCGCTTGCAGCCCGTGCTGGAACCCGCCGCGGCGGTCTCCGACAGCGGACCGTGTGTCGCGTGGTGCGGAAAGGGCGGGGCGGGCCACTTCGTCAAGACGGTGCACAATGGCATCGAGTACGGCGACATGCAGCTCATCGCGGAGACGTGGTTGCTGCTGCGCGACGGCTTGGGCCTGACGCCGTCCCAGCAGGCGGAGGTGTTCGCGACGTGGAATCGCGGGCCGCTGGCGTCCTACCTGCTGGAGCTGACGAGCCAGGTCGTCCATGCCGCCGATCCGCAGGGCCACGGCGCGCTGGTGGGCAGCGTGCTGGACGTGGCCGGTTCCAAGGGCACGGGCAAGTGGACGGTGGAGGCGGCGCTGAACCTCGGCGTGCCGATTCCGACGATTACCGCCGCGGTGGAAGCCCGCGCGCTGTCGGCGCAGAAGCCCGTGCGCGCGCTGGTTCACGCGCAGTACGCGCCGGTGGATACGCGACTGCGCGATGTGACGACCGACGAATTGGCCGACGCGCTGTTCGCGAGCCGGCTGATGGGCTGGACGCAGGGCTTCATGCTGCTGCAGGCGGCGAGCAAGGCGCACGGTTTTGAGACCGATCTGGCGTCCGTCGCGCGCATTTGGAAGGCGGGCTGCATCATCCGCGCGGCGTGGCTCGATCGCGTGTGGCAAGCGCTGCGCGATCAACCCGACCTCGCGGCGCTGCCGCTGGATCCGGGTTTTCAGGCTGAGCTGCAAGCGGCGCTGCCGGCGTGGCGCAAGGTCGTGGCGCGCGCGATCGAGGCGGGGATCGCTGTGCCGGCGATGGCGGCGAGCCTGACGTATTTTCAGGCGCTGACGTCGATCCATGGGCCGGCGGCGCTGATCCAGGCGCAGCGTGACGCGTTTGGCGCGCACACCTATCGCCGCGCCGATGCGCCGGACGTCGCCGTCCACACGCGTTGGCTTGAGCTGCCAAAGGTCTGAGCGCTAGAACGCCGGGTGCAGTTCCCCGAACGGAATCCGGATCGACAGCGAAAACACGTCCAGCGCGGCTTCGTACGTGCCGTTGCCGACCACGGACGGCACCGATGCGGGCATCGTTCCCAGCTTTGGCGAGACCTGGCTCATGACCTGGCTGTCCGTGACGTGTTGGGTCTGCACAAAATGGTGGGCGTAGGCGACGTCCAGCCACGCGCCCCACATCCGCATGCTCGCGCCGATCGACGCGATGTGCCGCTGCCAGTTGGGGAAATCGACGCTGACGTACGCCGTGGGTGCCGCGGTGGTCTCAAAAGCGTAGCCGGCGCGCATGGCGAAGCGGTCTTCCACGATTGTCACGTCGCTGCCGAGCCGCACGCTGTAGGTGTCCTGAAAGTTGTGCGGAAAGACGATGTCCGGCAGCGGTGTGCCGCCGAGGCTGACGCCGCTTGTGACGGTGATGTCGTGCGTGGCGATGCGGACTTCCTTGAGCGCCGACCACTGTTCCCAAACGCCGTCCAGTTCCACGCGCACGCGCGGCGTCACGCGGTAGGCGATGCCCGCGCGCAACATCGCGGCGAGGCTGAGTTTTAGGCTCGCGCTGTTGCCGTTGGTCTGCGCCTTGATGTCCGTTGCAGTCTTGGAGAGCGCGACATCCAACGTGCCAGGCGCGTCGAAGTCGATGCGCGGGCGGTAGGAAACGCCGAAGTCGAGGTCGCGGATCGGCGAGATGCCCGCGCCGACAACGAACGTTGGAATGAGCCCGGACGTGCCGGAGAACGTCGCCTGCGAGTCGTTGACCGTGTTGGTGGGCTTGTTGGCGCCCTTGTCGTATTCGCCAAAGCCGCTCCAGACGGCCTGCGAGAAGGTGGCGCTGCCTTTGACGAGTTGGCCGGTGAAGCCGAAACGGGCGGAGAAGTCCCCGCGCGTCCAGGCGCCGGCGACGGCGGCGGAGTAGTAGCCGATGAAGTAGTCGGTGCGGTCGATGGCGTAGCGCTGGGCGCCGTCCGCCGGGAATTGCGTCTTGCCGATGGCTGACGGCCCGGTCGCGCCAATCGCGAGCGTCAGGTCAGAAAGCGGGCCGACCGCGCCAAAGCCGTAACTGACGGCGCCCGATGGCGCGAAGAACGGCGGCGCGGAGTTCTCAGACGGCACAGTGCCGGGCGTCGCTGACGTGAACTTGACCGCTTGCGCCGCGAGTCGGCCGTCGATGTACAGGTGCCAGCCGCGTTGCACCGCTTGGGCGAGGCCCGCCGGGTTGTACTGGAACGCGAGACCATCTTCCGGATTGGCGGCGTGCGCGCCACCTCGGCCGATGGCGATGGTGCCGTTGTCCGGGTACTCCATGCCCGCCGCGTACGCGAGGCTGGGGAAGAGCAGGGCGCTTCCCGTCAGGATCCGGCGCCAAAAGCGCGCAGTGGAACGATCGATTGGCTGTTCGAACATGTTATCCTCCCCCAAGGTTTCGCGATGCTACGCCGGTGGCGTGTGTTGCGCCAGTCCGCCGCCACAGCGAATTGCTGCTGCGTTTCCAGGCGGCGTCCGGCCTCGCGGAAATCGCCCGCGTCGGCCTGTCGCTTCCCACTCGCCGCTTGCGACACGCCGCAGGCCGCGTTACGCTCGTTTGGATTCCTGCGTAGGGTCCACTACCTGACGAAGCCAATGAGCCACGAAAACGAGCATAGCGGCTGGCACACAGAAGAAGCGGAGATCCCGCTGCTTCAGGCCATGCCGTTTTCGCGGCCGCACGTGTTGCAGCAGATTCGCGGCCCCGGATCGCCGGCGATCCTGGAGCTGGCGGGCGACTCACTGGTGCTGGGCCGCAGTCCTGAGACGGACATCCACATTCCGTCGCCGTCGCTTTCCCGGACCCACGTGCGGCTGGAGCGGTATCAAGGGACGTATCGGGTGATCGATCTGGACAGTTCAAACGGTGTGTACCTGAATGAAATTCGGGTGCATTCCGCGGTGCTACGCGACGGCGACACGTTGCAGTTGGGCAGCGCGGTGTTCATCTACCACGAAGGGAAGTAGCCGCCGCAGTCGGATACGGGCAGCGTGCGCCAGCCGGCGATTCTACCGCAATGGAGCCAATATGGCGTTCTTCGTACGCTTCTGGGGCACACGCGGCTCCATCCCAACGCCTGGCCGGACCACCAACAAGTACGGCGGCAACACGAGCTGCGTGGAAATTCGCGTCGACGACACGCTTTTTGTCTGCGACGGCGGGACGGGGCTGCGGGAATTGGGCGTCGATTTGCTGCGCCGCGGCATGCCCAACATCACGGCGCACTTTCTGTTCAGCCACATGCACTGGGACCATATCCAGGGCTTCCCGTTCTTCACGCCGGCGTACATCCCGGTCAACACGTGCAACATTTACGGCACTTCGGCGGGCGATCACCGCTTTCACAGCCTGCTGAGCGGGCAGATGCGCAGTGACTACTTTCCGGTCGATTTCAGTGAATTGCGTTCGCACATCATGGCCACGGACCTCGACAACGGCAAGCGGCCGATCGACGGCGTGCGCGTGCGCTGGTTTGAACAGCGCCATCCTGGCACCAGCTACGCGTATTCACTGGAGAAAAACGGCGTGAAGGTCGTGTATGCGACCGACAACGAGATCGACCTCACGTTGGCCAGGACTTTTGACGAGATCCAGGCGGAGCTGGAAAAGCAGCGGGAAGTGCCCGAGTCGCTCGTGGAGTTTGTGCGCGGCGCGGACCTGCTGATCGCGGACGCGCAGTACACCGATTTGGAGTATCCCAAGCACGTGGGCTGGGGCCATCCGCGCGCGACGACCGTGGTGGATCTGGCGGTGTTGGCGGGCGTGAAGCAGTTGGCGCTCTTCCACCACGACCCGATGCACAGCGACGCGGACGTTGAGGCGATTGTCCAGCAATGCCGGGCGCGTGCGCGGATGTTTGGCAGCCAGTTGTTTACGTTTGCGGCGCGGGAAGGTCTGGAACTCAAGCTCGACTAGGCGCTGCTGCTGCGCTACCTTCCGCAAGCCTGTGTGTCGCCGCTGGCGCAGCCTTTCTTGAACAGTTCCTTGGCTTTGACCGGGTCAGCGCTGACGCCGCGGCCTTTTTCGTACGCTTCGCCGGCCATGCGGCAGGCGTGGAGTGCGCCGTTGCCGCACGCGCGGATGAAGTACAGCGATTCATACTCCGCGGTGCAGTACTTGATTTCACCGCGGCTGCACGATTCGCCGAGCGTCAGGCACGCTCCGCCGGCGCCCAACTGGCAGGCCTTGTCGCGCGACGCGATGGCCTTGCGCGGTTCGACGTCGCACATGTCACCGACTTCCTGAAAGTCCGCGAGCTGCATGCACGCGGTGGCGTGGCCGTCGTTGCAGGCTTTGCTGAAGGACTCGATGGCGGATTCCGGGTCTTGCGAACGACCGATGCCAAAGCGGTAGGCGACGCCCATGGCGAGGCAACCGGCGCCGGCGCCCAGGTCGCAACCGCGCTCAAAGTATCGGAGCGCCCGCTGGCGTTCGCGCTCGACGCCATGGCCGGTTTCGTAAATCGCGCCAAGGTGGACGCACGCGGGGCCGTAACCGCCGTCGCACGCGGCCGTGAGCCATTGGACGCCCTGTGCCACGTCGACCGGCGCGCCTGCGCCATCCGTGAGTGCGAGCGCAGCGCCCGTGCATCCGCGCGGCTCCTGCTTCTCGCATGCCATGGTGAAGAGTTTCAGTGCGAGGCTGGGATCGCGGCTGGAGCCGGCGCCGCGGGCATACAGTTCGCCCCACCACGCGCAGGCGAGCGCGCTGCCCGCTTTGCACGCCGTTGAAAACGCGTCGGCGGCTTTGGCCGGGTCGCGTGAGGCGCCGATACCGAATCGCCACGACTGGCCGACCCGCGCGCAGCTCTCCCGTCGTTCCTGGCGGCAGGCATCGAGGAGCACGAGCGAGGCCTTGGCGAAGTCCGGGCCAAGGCCGCTGGCTTCGTCCAATCGGCCGTCCAGGCGCGTGCAGTCGGCGAGGTCGCCAGCCAGGCAATGGCTCTCCGATTCGGTGAACACCGATGATCGCGTCACTTTGGCGCTGTTCAACGGCGCTCTCGTCGCCGCGCTGCACCCGACCATCTGGACGAGGCAACCGACGAGAACCGCCAAACCGCCGCACTGAATCGCACCGAACCGCCTTCGCATCCACTCCCCCGACTTCACGGGGCGACGATACCCCACTCGTCCGCCTGTGTCACAAAGTTCCGTGAATTGCTGTTTGTTCAGGGGTCCTGTGTCTGATACGATGGCAACACGGCGCTATGTCGCGTCGTTTTGCCCCACGGTAGGACTCGCCGATGTCACGTCCGTTGATGCATCTATGCGCTCAATCTTGTTCGATTTTCTCGCGCAGCTTGGCGTCGTTGTCGGCGCTCGCGTTGATCGCCGCTGCTTCCGCTTGCAGCAGTCCGGCGTCCACTGACGACGGCTCGGCAGTCGCCGAAGGCGATGGGACGGGCGATACCGACGTCAAGATCCACGACACCAAGGACACGAAAGGCCCAGAGACCGAGGTCGACACGACGGACGATGTGGAGTTGCCCGACGGCACGGATCTCGACACGACGGACGCGATCGACGGCGACGGGCTTATCGACACGACCGACGACATCGACGCGGGCGACGTCGACGCATTGACCGACGCGATCGACGGCGGCGACACGGACATCCTCATTGGCACGGACGTCGCGATTGACATCGATGTGGTCGAGGAAATCAGCGCGTGTGAATTCCCGCAGGCCCCGCTGAAGGGCACCGCCGGCGCGTCCTGCGCAACCAACGACGAATGCGATTTTGGCTACTGCGTCGATACGCCCGACGGCAAGGTTTGCACGCGGCAGTGCACCAACACCTGCTGCCCCGGCGGCTGGGGCTGCAAGAACGTCGCGCAGGCGGGCGACCCCGTGTACGGCTGCGTGCCCAACCTCGTGCACACCTGCGACCCGTGCACGGACGACTCGCAGTGCCATTCGCCTGGCGACACGACCGGCCTCTGCCTGTCGTACGGCGACTCGGGCAACTTCTGCGGCGGCACCTGCGCGACCGGGCTCGACGCGGAATGCCCGCTTGGCTACTACTGCCTCAAGAACGCCAAGGGCACCGCGAACGGCGTCTCCGGCGCGGGCGGCTCCGGCAACCAGTGCATGAAGAAGAGCGGCGCGTGCGAATGCTCCAACCAGGCCAAAGCGCTGGGCCTCACAACCAACTGCACGAGCAAGAACAAGTACGGCGCGTGCACGGGCGGCCGCCAGTGCCAGCCCAGCGGGTTGACCGGCTGCGACGCCAAGTCGCCGACCGCGGAAGTCTGCAACGGCCTGGATGACAACTGCGACGGCGCCACGGATGAAGCCGGCGCATCGCTTTGCACGACGTTCTGGAAGGACTCCGACAAGGACGGCTTTGGCAACTCGCCCGCGACCGGCGGCGAAAACCAATGCCTGTGCAAGGCGTTGGACCTGTTCTCCTCCACTTCGCCCACTGACTGCGACGACACGAACAACCTCGTCAAGCCGTCCGCCGCGGAGATCTGCGACGGCATCGACAACGACTGCAACGGCAAGACCGACGAGACGTGCGACGAGGACAAGGACGGCTACTGCGATGCGACCGCGGTCATCGTCGGCAAGACCAAGGCGTGCAAGTACGTGGGCGCGGATTGCGACGACGGCAACCCGAAGATCCACCCGGGCCAGCCGGAGATCTGCGGCAACAACATCGACGACGACTGCGACGGCTACACCGACAGCGGCGCGACCGACGCCGTGGGCTGCAACCTCTTCTACGAGGACGGCGACAAGGACGGCGTTGGCACGTTCAACTCGCAGTGCCTCTGCGCACCCGCGGGCATCTTCACGGCGACCGTGAGCGGCGACTGCAACGACAGCAACAAGAACGTCTTTCCGGGCAACAAGGAAGTCTGCGGCAACGGCATTGACGACAACTGCAACGGCAAGCAGGACGAAGAAGGCGCGCTGAACTGCACGAGCTTCTACAAGGACGCGGACTCAGACGGTTACGGCGCCGGCAAGGCCGCGTGCCTGTGCGGACCGAGCGCGACGTACACGACTTCCAAGGGCAACGACTGCAACGACAACGACCCGAAGATGAATCCGGCGATGACGGAAGTCTGTAACAACATTGACGACGACTGCGACGGCCTGACGGACAACAACAACGCGCTTGGCTGCTCGACGTTCTACGCCGACTACGACAAGGACGGCTTTGGCGACAGCAAGAAGGCGCTCTGCCTGTGCAACGCGACGGACAAATGGACGGCGACGATTGGCGGCGACTGCGACGACACCAAGGCCAACGTGAGCCCGGTCGCGGTTGAAGTGTGCGACGCGTTGGACAACGACTGCAACGGCATCATCGACGATCCCGGCGCGCAGGGCTGCGTGATGGCTTTCAAGGACGCAGACGGGGACGGCTACGGCGACCCAGCAACCAAGGCATGCGTCTGCGGCTTGGCGATGCCGTACAACACCTTCAAGGGCGACGATTGCGACGACAAGCTGTCGCTCGTCTTCCCGGGCGCCAAGGAGAAGTGCAACGGCATCGACGACAACTGCGACAAGCAGATCGACGAAGAAAACGCGGACGGCTGCACCGTGTACTACTCGGACTCCGACTTTGACGGCATCGGCAACACGGCGAAGGCCAAGTGCCTGTGCGCCAAGACTGGCGCGTACTCGACGACCAAACCAGGCGACTGCAACGACTCCGACCCGACGATCAAGCCGGGCAACGCGGAAACATGCGACGGCAAGGACAACGACTGCGACGGAATCGTCGACAACCCCAACGCCATCGGCTGCGTCGTCTACTACGCGGATTCAGACAACGACAACTACGGCGACGTCGCCACTTCAACCAAGTGCCTCTGCAGCGCCGACGGCATCTGGAAGGTCCTGCAAGGCGGCGACTGCCAGGACAAGAACAATGGCATCCATCCCGGCGTCGCGGAGAAGTGCGACGGCATCGACAACGACTGCGATGGCCTGGTCGACCCGCCCAACTCGATTGGCTGCAGCAACTTCTACCCGGATTTTGACAACGACGGCTACGGCGACATGTACGCCAGCA
Source organism: uncultured Myxococcales bacterium (assembly GCA_903842345.1). Classification (GTDB taxonomy): domain Bacteria; phylum Myxococcota_A; class UBA9042; order UBA9042; family UBA9042; genus CAIYBN01. Next base: position 82,747 of record CAIMLR010000030.1, on the reverse strand, counting down.
ACTGGGCGTGTCAGTGCGGACCGTTGTACCCGAACACGTCGACCCAGCAGAACGCCAAGGACTGCAATGACAAGAACCCGCTTGTCAGCCCAGGCGCGTTTGAAATCTGCGGCGACGGCATCGACAACAACTGCAACGGTCTGACCGATGAACCGACGACGAACACGATGTTCTACGTCGACGTGGACGGCGACGGCTACGGCACCGGCGCGGGCCAGTCGTTGTGCAAGCCGAGCACCGTGAACGGGCAATTCTTCTCGGCGTCGCAAGCCGGCGACTGCAACGACGCGCTGAAGGAAGTGCATCCCAACGCGTCAGAAATCTGCAACGGCATTGACGACGACTGCAACGGCAAGACCGACGAACAGCTGCCGTCCGTGATGTGCGGCGACGCGGTGAACGGCACGCCCTCGTGCGTCGGCGGCAAATGCATCCCGCAGTGCTACGCGTCGTGGTTCGACGCCGACGGCATCGCGAGCAACGGCTGCGAATGCAAAGCGGACAACTTCTACGGCATCCTGGGCGACAGCTGCGTTTCGCCGGTCGACCTCGGCTACATCTACGACGACGGCGGCGCGACGGTCATCAAGACGGGCAACATCATGCCGGGCGAACCGGGGGACTGGTTCCACTTCAAGGCCATCGACTCCAGCGACGCGTCCGGCAGCTGCGACCCGTTCAACGTCCACGTTTGGCTCTCGGGCAACCCGGACGGCCAGTTCACGGTGGACTTGTACAAACACAGCTGCGGCGGCACGTCCCTTCTTTGCAGCAACGAGGCGGACACCGGCTGGACCGTCGCGTTCAGCGGCAAGCCGCCGTACGGCCCGCAGACCGTCAAGGGCGCCTCCAGCGGCTTCACGCAGCCGTCGCCGCTCCCGGAAGTCGGTGGTGAATGCAACTGCATCAACGTGCAAAGCCTGCCGAACCAGCCGCCCGCCGGCCTGCCGGGCATGAACTGGTGCTCGGACAACTCGGACGACTTCTACGTCCGCGTTGGCCGCTACCCGGGCAGCGGCACGATCTGCCAGAACTACACGTTGACCATCACGAACGGCCAGTAGGCAGTCCCGCGACCTCTGCGGCGAATGCTGAAGTGAGACCGGGCGCGGGCGTTGCGGCATCCGGTATTGGTCTCACTTGGTCTCGCCTTGCGTCGCACAAGTCTCAGAGAGAAGTTGCCCACGGCCGGCCAAGTGGCTGGGATTGCACGATTGCGGGCTTGGCATGGATCTTGCTCCAGCCCGCCGTGCCGCGCGAGTCGACGTGCGGCGCAAGCCCAGGAACCGCGCGTACGAGCGGGCATTGTGCTTGCGAGCCAACCAAGCCGGGCGGCGACGGGGCAAACCCCGCCTGCCGCCGAAGGAGCGCCGGGACGGTGAACAGCCGTGGACCCGGGTGGTGGTGGTGCGTCCGCCGTTTAGGCTGGACGTTTTCGGCGGGGGAGGGGCGAGGCCTGGGAGGGCCCGACGCGAGGCCAGAAACATGCCTCGCGTCGAGTGCGAACTCCCTAACCGCCCGATACTGCTCTAGAATGCTTCTTCCGGCAATTCCATGATCGACAGCTCCGAGGTCTCCACCAGCTTGCGCGTCAACGTCAAGCCCGGGAGGACTTGGCTGCAGAACCACTTCGCCGAGGCAATCTTGCCCTTGTAGAAACCGATGTCCGCGCCCTTGGCCGTCGGCAGCTTGGCGATGGCGATCGCGGCGTGCCGCACCAGGAGCCACGCAATGACTGTCTCCGCGAGCGCGAAGAGGATCTTGTTGCCGTGAATCCCGACGTGGTAGACCGAGTCGTTGAGCTTGCCGAGCATTGTCATGAGGATGCTCTGCACGTCGCCCAGCGCCTTCAGTAGCGCTTTGCGCTCGCTGGCCAACTCGTCGCCGCCGTCGGTGCCCTGCGCGGTTGCCATGGCTTCTTCCATGAGCCCCTGCAAGGTCTGGCCGCCATCGCGGGCGATCTTGCGGAAGAAGAGATCAAGCGCCTGGATCGCCGTCGTGCCTTCGTACAGGCTGTCGATCTTTTGGTCGCGGCAGTACTGCTCGTAGGGGAAGTCCTGGATGTAGCCGGAGCCGCCGATGGTCTGGAGCGAGAGCACCAGCATCTCGGTCGCCTTCTCGGAGCAGTAGCCTTTCAGCAGCGGCAGCATCAGGTCGTTGCGCGCGTCCATCTTGGCGGCGTCCTTGTTGGTATGCCCGCCGAGAATTTCCACCTGGTCCTGCAGCCAAGCGATGTAGAGCCCGAGCGCGCGCATGCCTTCCGCATGCGACTTCTGCGCCATGAGCATGCGCCGCACGTCCGGGTGCTGGATGATGCGCACGCGGGGTGCCCGCTTGTCCGACGCCTGCGTCAAGTCGGCGCCCTGGACGCGGTCCTTGGCATACTGCAGCGCGTTGAGGTACGCGGTGGAGAGCGTCGACATCGACTTCATGCCGACGGCCATGCGGGCGTTCTCGATGATGTGGAACATCTGCCGAATGCCGTCATGCACGCCGCCCATCAGGTAGCCGCGCGCCGGGACGTCGCCGTCGCCAAAGACCATCTCGCAGGTCGCGGACGCCTTCAGGCCCATCTTCTTCTCGACCTTGGACACGCGCACGCCGTTGCGTTCGCCGATCGTACCGTCGTCGTTGACCCAGAATTTCGGGACGATGAACAGCGACAGGCCCTTGGTGCCCAGATCCGCGCCTTCCGGGCGCGCGAGGACCATGTGGATGATGTTCGCGGGGCCGTTGTAGTCGCCGTTAGTGATGAAGCGCTTGGTGCCTTCGATCTCCCAAATGTCGCCGCTCACGTGGCGCGCCTTCGCCCGACCCGCGCCGACGTCTGAACCCGCGTCGGGTTCCGTCAGCACCATTGATCCGCCCCAGCGTTCTTCCGCGAGGCCGTTGAGGAACAGCTTCTTCTGGTGCTCGGTGCCCAGGCGGTCAACGATCTTCGCCATGAACGTGCCGAACAGGTAGAACGCCAGCGCCGCATTCGCGCCAGCGGTGAGCTCAAACGCCGACCAGTTCACGCTCGGCGGCGCGCCGTAGCCGCCGATGTTCTCGGGCAGCTCCAGGCGGAACCACTCCTTTTCGTACCACTTGTTCAGCGCCTTGGTCAGCGCCTTGGGCAGCGTGACGTCGCCGATCGCGTCCACTTCCAGCGGGATGCGATCCGATTCCGCCCAACTCGCGGCAATCTCGCCGCTGCAGAGCTTCTCGTATTCGGTCAGGGAGTCGCGAGCGGTCTCTTCGTCCATCGACACGAACGGCCCACGGCCGAGCGACGTGTTGGCGATGTCATGGAATTCAAAAAGGTTGAAGAAGATGTCGCGAAGATTGCTCTTGTAGTGCAGGACGGTCGACACGGGGGACTCCGAATGCCGTCAAGCGCGCGACGGCGGGCGTAATCTGACAGAAAACGCGTTCCGTTGCCAGTGATGGCTGGCCCCCATGTGTCACGGTTTTGCCAGCGCGACGTCTACTTCTTGAAGGCCGCGCAACGCGTGTCGTCCGGCTCGATCCAGTTGGTGAAGACGGGCTGGTTTTGCACGATTTCCGCGCACGAAACGATGCCGTCGCCATCCTGATCAAGGTTCATGCCCTTCTTGTCGACGCGCAGCATCTTCCAGTGGTTGAACGTTTGGTTGCTCACGGTTGAAAACGCCTGCGCGCAGAAGCCCTGACTGGCGCCAAGCGCGACTTGCACCACGTGCCGGATGCCGTCGCCGCTCAAGCTGCCGTCGGCTTCCTGCCTGCCGGTGCGGACCATGATGGCGCGCTGGGCGGCGTAGAGGTCGCACACGCCGCCGACTTTGAGCGTCACGCCTGGATGGCCATCCTTGTCTGAATCGACGACGTGCGGGTCATCCGCGCTGGCCGGCATCGTGTCCGTCTCCGGGTTGGCGAACTTGAGACCCCAAGTCTGCACTTCCACGCCGCTCACATAGGGCGCCCCGGTGCCGCTCGCCGGGAAGAACGCCGCCGTGTTCATCGGATTGGCCGAGTCGATGGCTGGCTGTGGCACCACCGTCGTCAAGCCGAGCAGCGGCGTATTGGCGATGCTGCAATCCTCCCGCACCTCGCGGAGCTGCACGCCATCCTGGATGACCTGGATCCGCGACAGCTCGTAGTTGCGCAGCTCGATTTCATCGCCGATCGCCACGCAAGTCGACCAGTCGGTGACAAGCACCCACGTGCCGGTCAGGTCGACTGCGCTCGCCGTCGCGTCGTTGCCCAGCGCGATGTCCGCGGTCTGGACGTCAAACGTCTGCGCGTCAAAGCCGGAAGGCGAGGGCGTTGGTTCGCACGCCGCCAGCGACAGGACCGTCAGGATGAGCGCAGCAAGATGGAGTCGCAGCATGGGAGCCTCGGGTTACAGATCCACAGTTGGCGCAAGATTGAGCGCGTTGGCAACCGCCAGCGCGTCCGCGGAGGTGCCTTGCAGGACGTCGAATTGCCAGGTCGGCGCCAGATCCAGACGCACGGTCTCGTCCCAGAAGCCGATGGTCGGTGTCGTCACGTTGACGCGCGCCGCGACGTTCTCCAGCCGCGCGTGCTTGATGACATACCAGCCATTGCCCAAGCCGATGAGGCCATTGGGCACCGGCAGCCACACATGGTCGTCCTGGAACTCAAACGCGCTGAACGGATAGCTGCGCACGACGTCGTCCATCAGGCCGGGGCTGTACTCCACGACGTCGGCGAAGCGCGGAAAGTTGACCTTCAGCTCACGGCCAAACGGGTCGTTCTCCGGCGTCGACGCGCTGAATGCAACCTGCAGCCGCCACTGCTTGGGCGCGATCTGCAGCCACGTCGTCGTCGCTGTGCGGCCATCGACCGTCACCGTCACGGTCGACACCTCCGCGGGTGCGTCCACGGTCGGCCAGCTCTCCGCTACGCCCGGTTTGTCCTCAGCCGTCCGCGCCGCCAGATTCACCCGCGCGTGGCTCCAGCCGAGCGTCGCCTTGAGGTCCGTCGCCAGCTGCTTGGCGTCCGCCAGGATCAGCGGATTGTGGTCCAGCGCGTATTGCACCTCCGCCAGCCACGGATTCACGCCTGAGCAATCGCTGACTTCCACGCGCCACAGGTCTTTCCACAGCTTGGCCAGCCGCGCGTCCTGACCTGCCGCGGGCTTGCCGGCTTTCTGCGCCACTTCCGCCAGCACCTGCACGGCCGCCACCTGCGTCCGCGCCTCGTAGTTGCCTTTGCGGACTTCAAAGTCGTTCTCGTCCGCGCCCCACAGCCCGCGCCCGCCCAGCCAGCGGTGCACAGAATCCGTGCTCTTGGGCTGCCAGGTGCCATCCAGGAGCGCCGGCGCCGGCTTTTGCTCGACCTTTTCGGCCTTCAGGTGGCGCACGTAGTCGCTGATGCGCGCCATGTAATAGCCGCCCGCCTCCGTGTCCGCGAGCTCCTTCTCGAATTCCGCCACGCGCGCCGGGTCGTGTGCCGCCGTCGTCGCAAAATATGGATTCAACGCTTGTCCTGAAACTTCGGGCGCCGCACGCAGTTCGCCGTCGTCCAGGAAATTCCACGTCAGGTGGATGCCAGAAGCCGGATCCACGCCCGCACCGCCGACAATCAGGTCCCCGCCTTCCGAGGCAAAGTACGGCCACGGATTCGGCGTCGCCTGGTGCACGTAGTAGAACAGGTTCTTGGGGTGCACGCCGATGCTGTAGCCCTCGTCGACAAGCATCTTCTGCCGGCCTTCGCCCGCTTGGCCTTCCTGATTGAAGACGACGCCGGAGAGCGGCAGGCACTGCTTGGTGAACGTCGCCTTGACCGCGGCCAGCGAGCGGTGCTGATCCTCGCGCGGAAAGCCGAGGAAGAACTGGGCGTTGTAGTGGAAGCTGACGATCTCCACCTGACCGCGTTGCGCCAGCTTGCGCAGCAGGATCAACACGTCCGGGTGGCGCGCCGCCATGACGTCGATCATGTACGCCTGCAGCTCCAGATTCACGCCCCAGCCGGGATGCTTTTCGTACAGCTGCAGGATCGGCAGGAAGCTCTCGCGGACGATGAAGTCCTCGACTTTGTCGTTGGTCCAGCCGACGTTTTCCGGGTTGCCGGTGAAGACGCTGGAGATGCCCTTGGCGTCGATGTACTCCAGTCCGCCGATGACGTATTCGATGTTGAAGTGGAAGAGCGACAGCGCGAATTTCTTGCGCGTCACGTCCGGCTGGGTCGTTTCCGCGTACGGCGAACCGCCTGGCTCAGTGCACGTTTCCACGACGGTCGACACATCAGCCGCGGTATCCACGGCGATGTCGGCCGCCGCGTCATCTGCGAGCGCCGCATCATCCGCCGCCGCCGTCGCCTTGGTGCCACACGCGAGGGCACTCAGGCCCAACGCGACGACGACTGCCCACGATTGCCACTTCCGCATCGTCCGCCTCCCTTACCCAACTTCGCCGCGCCCTTACCAGACTCCGCATCGGCTGACCGGATTCATCGCCGCGCCCGCCTTGCACTGGAACGCCGCCGCGAACTCCGGCATGTTGGCCATCGGCCCATTCACGCGGAATTTCGCCGGCGAGTGGGGATTGGTCTTCACCATCGTCTGCTCCATCTCCGGCCGCATCTTGCCGCACCACGCTTGCGCGTTGGCCATGAACAGCTGCTGCTCCTCTGAGAACCCGTCGGCGATCTTCACTTCCGTCTGCTTTTCGCGCACTTTGCGCAGCGCCGCAAGCGCCATCTTCAGCCCGCCCATGTCGGCGATGTTCTCGCCGTTGGTCAGTTCGCCGTTGACGAAGAGCTTGGGCTGCAGCTCAAATCCGCTGTACTGCTTGGCCACGCACGTCGTGCGATCCTTGAACTGCTTTTCGACTTCCGGCGACCACCAATTGCGCAGGTTGCCCTGGGCGTCGAACTGCGCGCCTTCGTCGTCAAAGCCGTGCGTCAGCTCGTGGCCAATCACCATGCCGATGCCCCCCAGGTTCACCGCCGGGCTGAATTTGGCGTCAAAGAACGGCGGCTGCAGGATGCCCGCCGGGAAGACCATGTGGTTGCGCTGCGGGTCGTAGTACGCGTTCACCGTCGGCGGGCTCATCTGCCACTGCTCGCGGTCCAGCGGCTTGCCGATCCGCGCGAGGTCGTACGCCACCTGATACAGCGACGCCGCCAGCGCGTTCTTCGCATACGATTTCGCGTCCGTCTCAAACGTGTACTGCCGCCACTTGTTGGGAAAGCCGATGAGGAACGCCATTTCCTGCTGCTTGTTCAGGGCCTTGTCGCGCGTCACCTGATCCATCCACACGAGCGTCTTCAGGTTGTCGGCGAACGCCGCGCGAATCGCGCCGACAAGCTCCGTCGCAGCCTGCTTGCTGCCGCCGCCAAAGTGCAGCGCGACAAAATGCTGGCCCAGCATCTCGCCGAGCGAATCGTCCGTGTCCTGCACGCAGCGCCGCCAGCGCGGCTTCTGCTCGGCCTGGCCCGTCACCGCTTTCTTGAAGTTGAACGCCTCGTCCACGAACTTCTTGGGCAGCACGTCCGCCATCGACCGCACGACGTGCCAGCTCAGGTAGTTCTTCCACGCCGGCAGCTTGGTCTGCGCGAGGATGCCGTCCAGGCCAGCAAAGAACGGCAGCGACGTCAGGTTCACGTCCGTCGGCGAAACGTCCAGCGGCAGAAAATACGCGTTCCAGTCCAGCTTGGCGTTGGCCTTGACCAGCTCCGCGCGGGTCATCTTGTTGTACAGGCCTTTGGGATCGCGGCGCTCCACCCGCGTCTTGGAGATCTTGGCGAGCGCCGTTTCCAGCGCCATTACGTCGTCCGTCGCCGTCGCCGCGTCCTTGGGCTTCCAGCCCGCCAGCTCCAGCATCGCCTGGACGTGCTTGCGATAGGCCGCGCGCAGCTTTACGGCGCGCTCGTCGTCCTTCAGGTAATCGTCGCGGTCCGGCATGCCCAGACCGCCCTGATCCAGGCTGGCGATCACGCGCGTCGCGTCGCCAAAGTCCTGCTCCGCGGACAGGCGGAACAGCGGCTTGATGCCGCGGCGGTGCAGCTTGCCAACCTCAGCCGGCACCTGCTTCACGTCCTTGAGCGCCTTCACTTCCTTCAGCAGCTCCGCGATTGGCGCGACGCCCGCGGCTTCAACCGCCGCCACGTCCATGCACGCCGCGTAGTACCGGCCGAGCTTGCTGCCTTCATCCTTGGCTACGTTGTCGAGGATCTCGCGCAACGCCGCTTCATTGCGCCGGTCGATCTCATTGAAGGAGCGGTACCAGGACGCTTCATCGCCCGGAATCTCCGTCTTGGCGATCCAGCCGCCGCACGCGAACTGGTAGAAGTCGGTGCACGGGTCGATGGTGCGGTCGAGCGCGCTGGCGTCCAAGCCCACATCGGCAAGCGAGACGTTCACGGTCGTCGCGGGCTGAACCGCAACGGGCGCGGGCGCAACCTGCGCGGGGGCACCGCCACAGGCAGCAACGGCAACAAAAGACAGACTGGCAACAACACGACGCATGGCACCCTCGCAAGTAAGGCCGGAAGGATGCCATGCAACGCGCTTCTGGGCTACCATGCAACGCCATGCTGACGCCTTCGCCTGAACTCGTTCCCTGCTGCGCTGAACACATGCACCTCCCGCCACTGCGGCCGTTGGCGCCGCCGACGCCCGAGGAAGCCGCGCGCGAGCAGCGTCGGCGTGACGATGGCGCGTTGGACGGGATGATCGACGCGCATGTGCACCTCTTTCCGCAGCCGCTCTTCGCCGCGTTGCACCGGTGGTTTGACACGAACGCGTGGCACATCGCGTTCCGCGGCACGTCCGAGGAGGCGGTCGCGCATTTGCGGGACAATGGCGTCGCGCGGATGGTGGCGCTGGTTTTTGCCCACAAACCCGGCGCGTCGCGCTCGCTCAACCGGTACCTGGCGCAGCTGGCGGCGGCGGAGTCGGCGATCATCGGCGTGGGCACGGTGCTGCCGGGCGAGCCAGATGCGCGGGCGATTGTCAAAGAGGCCATCGACGTGCACGGGCTGCGCGGCATCAAGCTGCACTGCCACGTTCAGCGCGTGGCGATTGACGACCCGGCGACGTTGGACGTGCTCGCGGCGTGTCAGGAGCTGGGCGTGCCCGCGGTCGTGCATGCGGGGCGGGAACCGGCGAGTGCCGCGTACGGCGTCGATTGCCACGCGATTTGCAATGTGTCCCGGACGCGGCGCGTGCTGCAGCAGTTGCCGGACCTCAAGCTCGTGGTGCCGCACATCGGCGCGGACGAGTACAGCGACTACCTGGACCTCTGCGACGAGTTTCCGCACCTGTACCTCGATACCGCGATGGCGTGCGCGGACTACTTCACGGACGCGCTGGATTGGGCGCAGCTGGAACGCCATGCCGACCGCGTGCTGTACGGCACCGATTTTCCGATTGTGCCGTATGAAATGGGCCGCGAGCGGACGGTCCTGGCGCGGCGCATCGTCAACGACACCGCTTTTGCCCAGATTGCCGGCGGCAACGCGGCGCGGCTATGGGGCGTCTGACGGATCCGCGTCGTCGTCCGTTTCCGTGTCGTCTTCTGGCAAGTCCGCCTGCACGTCCACGTCCGGCATGTCCACCGGCGCGGCGCAGCCATCCTTGGGGCAGCGGAACTTGATGTGCGTGTGGTTGTCGTGGCCACCGCCGTGCACGATGATTGCCGCCCACTTGGTCGCCCGCGGATACTGCAGCCAGCGCCCCAACTGCTCCGCCGTCGCGCCTTGCCGCTGCGCCTCGCGGTAGAGCATCGCTTGGACCTTGCGATCGACGATGATGCGCGTCACCAGCCCCGACTCCAGCAATACCCGCAGGAAATGCCACTCGCGGCGCGCGTCAAAGTTGTCGCGGCTGGCGTGCGTCAGGTGCTTGCTGGCCTGCTTGTGGAAGAAGCCGATGTCCGCCTCCAGCCCGCCGCGGTGCTCCCGATGCGGTTTCAGGCAGCCGCCGTGTTCGATCGAGATATCCTCGATGACCGGCCGATTGCCGCCCGGCAGCTTCTGGTACACCTGCGCGATGGCGCGTTTGACCAAGTCGACCGCGAACGGCTGGCCCCAGGCGCGGGACGGATTGACGACGATGTACTGCGACGTCGTCGGTCCCATCGAACGGCCGTCCGACAGGTGCTCCCCGTGCGGTCCGGACGCCATGACGTAGCGGTGCTTGTGCGTCAGCGGCGCGTTTGCGGGCAGGGTGAGGCCATTCAACTTCAGGAACGTCGGGACTGAAATGCGGTTGCGCGCGGCGTAGCTCTGGACCGTGTCGCGAAACAGCGCTTTCTGGCGCCGCACGGGACACATCCCGTTTGGCAGGACGCCGTTGCGAATCGGTGAACTTCCGCCGCGCGTCGTCTCTGGAATCGCCGCTGGCGGCTCGCCGCGCTTGGGCGCTGGTAGGACCGGCTGCCGCGCCGGCACGTCGGACGGTGCGACCCAGTGCGACTTGCCCGGGTGTGGAAGCTCGCCTGTCGTCGGCATCGCGGCAGTCGGGTCGGCAAGCACAGCGCGGGCGAAATCGCCGTTGGCTTCTGACAGTCGCTTGGGTTGCGAGGCGTTGCAGGCTGCGAGCATCGGCAGCGCGGTCAACAGCAGGAGAGAAAGCCGGCGGGGGATGCGGATCATGAACGCTGCCAGAGGTTGTGGCCAGTCATTCAGTCGCGTCATCCCCCGCCGTGCCTCTGAGTCTTGGGGCTCGTGCAAGCACAACTCGATCAAGTCCCAGACGTGTGTCGCCGGGCGTATGCGCAGCGGGCGCATCTGGCGACACAGCTACCAACGTCCTACACGACGGGCTATTGCTGCAGGGCGACTTAGCGCAGCTGGATGGTGATGACGTCCGACGGCTCATGCGAAGCGCCGCCCTTGGCCTTCTTGCCCTTCGCCGCCTTGGCCTTCTTCGGAGCCTTGGCCTTCTTGGCTTTCTTGGCCTTCTTGCCGTGCTTGCCCTTCTTGCCGGTGTCCTTGGCACTGTCGTCCTCAACGGGCGCAGCCTTCACTTCCGGACCCGTCGTCGCCGGCGGAGCCACCGTCGCAGCCGTCTCGCCGACCGCTTCAATCCGCGCCGGATCAATCCCGCGCAGCTGCAGCCACTGCTTGATGGCCTCGGCCCGCGCCTGGGCGCCCGCCGCGTCTTCCGTGTACGACACCAGCTTGACCGTGACCTTGATGCCCTCGTGCTTGGCGAGCGCTTCAGCGATCGGCTTCAGCACGCTCTCGCTGGCTTTGTCTTCCAGCGTGATGCCCTTCCACTTGGCGCCCGTGAACTTCGTCTCCAGCACCTTCTGCAGGTCGTCCGGAATCGTGTCCGGGCAGCCGTCCTGGTCCTGGTAGCCGTTCTTGGTCTCGGGCTGGTTCGGGCACTTGTCGTTGACATCGAGAACGCCGTCGTTGTCGTTGTCCGGATCCGGGCAACCGTCGTCGTCCTGGAAGCCGTCCTTGTCTTCCGCCGTGTTCGGGCACTTGTCCTGCTTGTCCGGGATGCCGTCCTTGTCGTTGTCCAGGTCCGGGCAACCGTCCGAATCCTCAAAGCCGTCCTTGTCCTCGGCCTTGTCCGGGCACTTGTCGAGGTTGTCCGGAATGCCGTCGTTGTCGTTGTCCAGTTCCGGGCAACCGTCGTAATCCTGGAAGCCGTCCTTGTCTTCGGCGTCATTCGGGCACTTGTCTTCGGCGTCGAGGATGCCGTCGCCGTCGTTGTCCGGATCCGGGCAGCCGTCGTTGTCCTGGAAGCCATCGCGGTCTTCCGGCTGGTCGGGGCACTTGTCGTACGGATCCAGGATACCGTCGCCGTCGGTGTCGCCCGGCTTGCCGCCGAGGGTGTAAACGAATGCGAGCATCGCTTCAAAGTTGCCGGTCACCGCGTGCCCGGAGAGGCCCTTGGTGCTGACGAAGCGCGCGTCCAGGCGCACGCCCATGTCGCTCAGCGCCTGCCATTGCGCGCCGCCGCCGACCATCCACGCGCTATCCACGTCGGCCGTGCCCTTGACATACAGCTTCTTGACCGCGAGCGTCGCCGCCGAGTCAGCCGACTTGAAGATGTCAGCGCCGCCGCCGGCGTTCAGGAACGGGCGCACGGCGTAGCTGTCGTCGAGGAACTTGTAGATGGCCAAGCCGCGGACGCCAAAGATGTTGGCGCGCCCCGTCGCTCCGTTGATGCCGGTCAGGTTGGTCGGGACGTACTTGCCTTCCAGTTCAACGCCCAGATCGCCAGCGCCGAGGCGCGGGAACAGCCACGCGGTGACGCGGGCGCCGATGAGCACGGCGTCGCCGACTTTGACCAAGCGGTTCGAGGTGACGCTGCCGGTCGCCGGGTCAACGTAGTAGTCCGAGTTGCCAAGGCCGGTGTTGCTTGAGATCGCGTTGTAGCCAACGCCCAAGCCCAAATCCCACTTCATGGGCCAGTGATCCGGCTTCGGCTGGTCGCCGGTTTCGGAAATCGCCGGCAGATTGGCCGCCGCCGGAGCGTCAGCCGCGAGAGCGGGCGAAGCCACGACGAGTGCGGCGGGCAGCGAGAGCGTTGCCAGCAGAGCCGACAGGCGACGGGTAATCAGTGAGCGCATGAGTCCTCCCAAGAACAATTCAGAAGCCAAGCAATGGACCGTTAACAGAGCGCTTCAAGGCGACGACTTGGCGAGCAAGGCGCGCGGCGATTGCGCTGCCCGGGTCGCATCGTCGCACAGTCATGACGACCGCGACGGTGCTGAATAGGCGAACGTGGCGTGAGGATACGCAGGTTTTCCACAACTGGCAACCGGGTGCGTCCGGCGCAGGCGGGCGGATCCGGGCAATCCTGTGGCGGTTTGTGAAGCGCGGATGCGGGCTACAGGATGCGCAGGGAGACCGGCCGCGAGACAACCGGCGCCGCAGGAACCTTGCGCGCCGCTTTCTTCGGCTTCTTCGCCGTCGCTTCGGGTGCCGCAGCCGGAATCGCCACGACCGGGCCCGCCGCGCACGTGATGCGGTCGGCTTCAATGCCCTTGCCGCCAAACGCCGCCCGCACCGCCTGCGCACGCGACTCGGCCATCGCCTTGCCCGCGGCATCATCGGTTTCCGCCGCGACCGCGATGGCCATCTTCACGCCTTCGTGCTCCAGCAGCAGTTCCAGCAGCGGGTCAAACACGTCGTCCGCGCCCTTCATCAGCTCCGCGCCGCGGAACCGCATTTCAATCGGCTGGTCGAGCAAGCGCTGCGCCGCTGGCGGCAGGGAATCCGGGCAACCGTCGTCGTCATTCAAGCCATTCTTGGTCTCCGGCTGATTCGGGCACTTGTCGTTGACGTCCAGAATGCCGTCCTGGTCGTTGTCCGGGTCCGGGCAGCCGTCATCGTCCTCAAAGCCGTCCTTGTCTTCTTTCAGCTTCGGGCACTTGTCCTTGTCCTCGGGAATGCCGTCATCGTCCGAGTCCGCCACGTCCGGGCAACCGTCGTCGTCCTTGTAGCCGTTGCGCGTCTCGGGCTGGTTCGGGCACTTGTCCTGCGCGTCCGGAATGCCGTCCCTGTCGTTGTCCGGATCCGGGCAGCCGTCGTCGTCCTGGAAGCCGTCCTTGTCCTCGGCCTGGTTCGGGCACTTGTCCTTGTCGTCCGGAATGCCGTCGCCGTCGTTGTCCACGTCCGGGCAGCCGTCCGCGTCCTCAAAGCCGTCCTTGTCCTCGGGTTCGTTCGGGCACTTGTCCATTTCGTCGGGAATGCCGTCCTTGTCGCTGTCCTCGGGCGCGCCGCCAAAGGTCCAGGAGAGGCCGGCGAGCATGTCCCAGTTGCTGGAGACCGCGGTTGCGGGAATCGGCGGCGTCGCCTGATCATCCTTGGCGCGGCCCTGCTGCAGCAGCCAGTGCACGTCAATCCGCGCGGCAAGTCGATACGTCAGCGGAATCCGCACGCCCGCGCCCAGCACGCCGGTCAGGATGTTGTGCGTCGCCTTCATCGGCAGGCAATTCGCCGTCGGCGCGGCGCCCAGCGGGCACTGCGGCTTGCTGTTCAGCAGCAATTCTTCGCCCACACCCAGCAGGGCAAACGGCTGGACGCGCGCTTCCGGCATGAAATTCCACAGACCTTGCAGGCGGAAGCCGAGCACCTGCCCGTGGGCGTTGCCCGAACGCAGCGTGTAGAACGCGTCGCGCGCTTCCACTTCCACGCCCAGGTGCCGATCCAGACCGACCCAGCCAGCGCGCAGGCCCACTTCGCCTGCATTGCCCGGGACATCCAGCGGATCGTGGGCGAGACCGAGGCGCGACTTGGTGCTGAACAGCGCCGCGCCGCCAAAAATCCCGACGTCAAATTGCGGCGCAACGGCGATTTCCGCGGGCTGCGGCACGATCGGCGCGATGTAGGCCGGCTTGGCCGGGGCAGCGATGCCGGGCGCAACGACCGCTGGCGTCTTGACCACCGGGGCCGCGACCGTCGGCGCCGCGGCATGAACGGCGTTATCGGCATGGACGGGCAGCGCCAGGAGCACGCCTGCCGCCGCGAGCAGCGCGCCCAGGCCACGCGCGTGCGCTTTCACTTCGCCCAGAAAAAATGCTGTTCGTTTCGCCATTGTGTCCTCGTCCATCAACGCGCCGACGCGCCAGTTCCGGCGCGCTTCAGCTTTGCATCGCGCCGATTGAATCAGCATTTGCTGCGTCACTCAAGCAGGCCGCTGGCAGAGCGCCCAGAAACTCAGACCCGGCAACGGCAGCCCTGCGCGCGCGGCCGCGTGGGAAACCGCGTTGTCCACGTCGAGCGCCGCCTGCACCGCGCGCGTCACCAGTGGCCCGTGCGTCCAGGCGATCGTTGGCTTGTGCGGCTGCGTCGTCGGGCGGAGGCGCTCCAGGCCCACCGTCAGGAGCCGCGGCGCGAGGAGCGAGTGGAACAGCCCGCCGGATTGGACCACGTTCAGACCGGCGCCCTTGAGCACCGCGTTGGCCTGCGCCGGCGCATAGCGGCGGAAATGTTGCAGCCATGCATCGTGGCGGGAGAACAGCGGCTGCCAGGCCGGCACCGTGAAAAGGACCCAGCCTCCGGGCTTGACCGACTCCGCAACAAGCGACGCGAGGAAGGTGTGATCGTCCTCCACGTGCTCCAGGACGTCCAACAGCAGCACAAGGTCGTGCTGCATCGCCGGCCGCGTCGCGGTGAGCGTGATGTTGTGCGGGAGTCCTGCAGACAATTCGCCTATGGATTCAGAATTATATTCGGTGTCCCAGCAGTCAATACGTGACGTTTGGTCCAGCAAGCCCAAGAGCGAATTGGCAAACCATGCGTCGCCCGATCCGGCGTCCAGCACGGTATGGACCCGCGACAGCAAGCCGCGACGGCGCAGCACCTGCGCGAGGAACTGGAAGCGCGCGACTTCCCACGGATGCCGCTGCGCTGTGGATCGATGTTCGCGTAGGTCCATGATCTAAAGGTTCGCCTGATAGTTGGTAAAGCCATGAAATAGGAGGAATACTTGGCCAACATGCCAAATGGACCGATCGTTGAATCCGCCGAGGTCGAACACGCCGCCGCCCAGCGGCTGCGGAATGTACAGGACCGATTGCCAACCCACGCTGACGTGGAATTCCTTCGCGACGGCGATTTCCCATTCCAGCTGCAAGTCGATGCCTGGGCGCAGCAGGAACATCCACGAGAAACCGAGCGAGTCCGAATGGATGAACGCCGCAGTCAAATCCAGGCCAGCGGACAGGGAAACGGGCGACGGACCGCTCACGAGGTCGAGCCCCAACTGCAGCGGCCGCCAGGTCGACCCGTACATGCCGGTATGGGCGAATTTTGGAGAAATAATCAACTCTTCAGGGATGAACAGCGATGGCCGGAAGCGGACTTCGCTCATCTGCAGGGCCATCTGCCGGTAATTCGCCGGGACCTGATTGATGTGCGCTTTGATGAGTTCGCGGGAAATGATCGCTTCCAGGCGAATCTTCAGGCCCAAATGGCCCACTTGCTCGCGGCCGATGTCATCGGAAAACCAGAGGCCTGCGGGACCGACCGCGATGTCGACGGGCACCGTAATGGGCGCGGCGGCCGCGGGCAGGGCGAGGACGCCCAACGCAGTCGACACAATCAGCGCGGCAAGACGGCGAACCAACACGGACGACCTCCGGTGCACAGCGTGGCGGATCGCCGCCGCGCGCGTCAATCAGCGACTCGCGACGAGAGCCCGCCCGACGTGCAGGCCCAGCGCGTAGATGCTGAGCTGCGGCGGGCCGCCAATCGACGTCGGAAACAGCGAACCGTCCGCGACCCACAGTCCGCGCATGTGGTGATGCCGCCCCTGACTGTCCACTGCCGCGATCGTCGCGTCGTCGCCCATCGGCACCGTGCCCATCGGGTGCACGGCGGTCAATTGCAGCAGCCCGGGCCGCCATTGCAGCGCGTCGAGCTTGCGGATTTCGTTGGGCGACTCCAGCACAATCGGCGTCTCCGTCGGGATGCACACACGCCGCGCGCCAGACGCAAAAAGCAGCTCCGCACACGCGCGCAGGCCGACGAGCAGCTCCTTCTGGTCATCCGGAATCGGCTGGTAGTCGATGCGCAGACCGGTCTCGCCGTCCGGCCGCACTTGGCCGCGCGTGTGGTCGTGCAGCATCGCGGTCAGCACGCTCAGGTGACCGTAGCGGCCCATCCACCGCCGGTGATCGCCGCCTTGGCCGGGCAGCATCGTCGCCGTCGCGGCCGGATGGCCAAACGCGGGAACGATCCACAGCCGGGTGGCGCGCTTGCCGTGCGACTGGCCGGAGATGTCCAGCAATTCCGTGCATTCGACCGTCTGCGGAATGCCGTGCCACGCGTTGACGGGTTCATCGAATTCGCCCGCCGCGACGACCGCCGGATGGATGCGCAGCGACTGCCCCGTCTCACCGCCCGGATCCGGCACGCGCGACCGCATCAGCAGCGCGGCCGTGCCGGTCGCCGAGGCGGACAAGCACACCGTTGACGCCTTGATGCGCACGCGGCCGAACGCGCGGCCGGTCACCGGATCCAGCGCCCGCGCCAGCACGCCGGTGACGCGCTCGCCATCGTGTTCGACCGTCACGGCCTGGCAGCGCGTGAGCACCTGCGCGCCCGCGTGGATCGCCCGGGGCAGCGCGACCTTGGCGGCGTTGTTCTTTGCGTCAAAGGCGCAGCCAAGCGCGCAGAAGCCCGAGCCCACGCAGCCGGTACGGTTGTGCGCCAGCGCCGCCCAGCGCCAGCCGAGCCGCTCGCACGCGGTCTGCAGCAGCCGGTTCGACGCATTGCGCAGGTCCGGCGGCACTTCTGAAACCGACAGCAGCGATTCCACCTCCCGGTACAGCTTGTCCCAGGTCTCCAGCGGCAGGTGCGCGAGCCCGCGATCGCGCCGCCAGGACGCCAGCAGCCCGGGATCGATGCGCTTGCACAGGTTCAGATTGTGCAGCGTTGACCCGCCGACGCCTTTGCCCTGGTGGATGTGAATCTGCCGATCCGCCGTCGTGCGCCCGCCGCCATCCCAGTACAGCTTGGGCAGCATCTGCTCTTCGCGCTGGGTCATGTCGTCGGGCGTGATGAACTCGCCGGCTTCCAGCACCACAACGCGCATGCCGGCTTCCGCCGCGACCATGGCGACCATCGCGCCGCCCGCGCCGCTGCCCACGACGCAGAGGTCGACGGTCAATTCGCCTTCGGGCAGGGTGGAAGCGTCAAAGATCACGCGGACTCCTGGACAGAGGTGGCGGGCGTTGCGGTCATTCCGTCCGCATCCCGACCGGCAGACGCCCCGCCGGTGCAACGAGCTGCGCGTAGATCGCCCGGCGCGGCCGCGGCGTGTCCGGCACGAGAGGCCCGGAAAAGCCAATCGAACTCCACGCCATCGGCAGGGCGTAGTAGCCAAGCACAACGAGATCGCGCAGGCCGCGCGCCGCATCGCCCGCGATGCCCCGCCGCTGCAGCATACCGCTCAGATAGGCCGAGCGGGTCGCCAGCGGGAGCTCGCTCATGCGATGCAGTTCCGCCCCCAGCGGGGTTGACGCCTGCTCGACAAGCCAAATCAGCGCGTGAATTTCCGTCCGCAGCTTGGGCGGCAGGGCAGCGACGTAGCGATCCAGCGGTTCGGCGATCGCCGTGCGATTCTCCGGCAACGGTGCCCCTGCCAGCAGCGCAGAGGCCGCCGCGGCGAGAATGTGGGCTTCTGCCGCGGTGAATTCCTTGCCATGCCAGTGCGGCAGGGTCGGGTAGCCGGACATCCGCACCAGCGCCGTGGCGCCCGCGACCGTTGCCAGCGAGCCGAGCAGGAACCAGCGCCGGCTCCGGTGCAGCGCCCGAACGGACCCGCTCACGCCTTCCACCTGCTGCAGGCGGGCGATAAGCGCGGGCGGGAGCCGGGTCCGCCAGCCATCCACCACTTGCATCGGCTCTGGACGCCGCACGGTGTTCCAGAACAACCACGCGTCCATCGGGCGATTTTCGCGGCGCGCGATCTCCGCGTCCACGAGCAGCGCCGCCATGGCTTTGCCCGTGTAGATCGGCTCCAGGCCAATGCCTTGCCGTTTCAGCACGCCCACGGCGTCGAGCGACGAGCCCGACGCGCGGCCATAGCCCGGTCCGACCTGGGAATAGTTGATGACGACGGCGTTGGGTTCGACGTCCGCGAGCTCCGGCAAGCCGATTTCCCGCAGGTACTCGAGCAGCCCATGCATCTGCCGCCGCAGCCGGGTGCGGGTCGCCAGCGCCCGTTCAACCGCAGCGACGGCATGAACGACCGTGCGCAGGCCGCCCAGCGCAAGGCCGACCGCGAGCCCGACCGCTGTGCCGCCTGAGCCCAGGGAAACGTAGACCCGCTGGGGCTCGGGCAGCTCGCCGCGGTGGACCTGACCCGCGAGTTCCAGCCCCGCGCGCACAAGCCCGAGCATCGCGACCGGCGTCGTCCCGCCCGGCGGAATGACCGGCACGCCCGCCATGTGCAGCGCCGTCAGCACGCCGGGGCGGCGGAGCGCCAGTGCGATGCGCGAGCTGTGGTAGATGAGCGTCGTCGGCCCGCTCGCGGTGTAGGCCAGGTTGTCCAGTACGCCGGCTGACATCGGCTCCCAGAACAGGTGCGCTTCCAGTTGCCGGCCGAGCCGGGTCGCGGCCGCCGTGCACGCCACCAGATGGCCGGAGCCGATGGCGCCTACGGAGATCCACTTGGGCGCATCGCGCCACGGCGGCGAAGCGAGTAGGAAGTCCAGCTTGCGGGTCTTGGTGCCACCGGAACCGGGCTTGGTCAGATCGTCGCGCTTGCACCCCAGCCAGCCAATTCCAAGCTCCGCGGCCAACTCCGGCATCGCCTGGATCGGCGTTGGCTCCGCCGCCCAGCCCAGACGCGGCAGGCCGTCCAGGATGTCCAGAGGTGGCACGGTGCGTTGCGCGGGCGCAGTCAAGACCGGACTCCAAGGGCGGCAAGTTGGGCCGCGGTCGCCTAGCATGCCGCCGGAATGCGCTGGCGCAAAGCCCCTTGTGACAACCTGCGAAAGACCGCGGCGGCGCTCACAGGTCTACACACTGGCAATTGCTTGAAAAGAGTAGGATAGTTGCCAGCGACGGTCGGCGGACCGCGGGGCATTGTCATTCGCGATTGCGGAGTCGATGCGGCGAATGCTACAGAGATGATGTGGAAGTCCATCTTGCGTCTGGAACGGGGAGAGCTGCGTCATGCGCGAACAAAGCTGGTGTCTGGGGCAGATCTGTCGGCGTATCAACGGATTGCGCAATCAGATCGGCGTTCTCGCGCTGGTTGCCCTCGCGGCGTGTGGGCAGCAGGCAGGCGCCACCGGTGAGGATGCCGCCGTCGCAACCGACACCCCACAGACGACTGGCGACATTGCCAAGACCGATGACGCTTCCGATGGCGCGGCCTCCGACACGGCGGCAACAGACGCCGCGGACAGTGAAATTCTTGAGGATGCCCTGACCGACGCGGTGTCGCCGCCGGATGCGACGGATCAGGACGCGCTCACGGATGCAATCGCGGACGAAGTCGACAGCGCGGATGGCGCGACCGACGCGGCGCCGGACAGCGCGACGGATGCCATCGACGTTGCGCCCGATGTGCCAACGACTGCGTGTGAGTTTGCCGCCAATCCGACCGCGGGCGCGGCGGGCGCGACTTGCCAGAGCGACGGCGACTGCACCTCCGGCGTGTGCGCGGTCGCGCCCGAGGGCAAGCGCTGCGCCCCCGCGTGCGCCGGCAGTTGCTGTCCGGGAGGCTGGGCCTGCGACAAGACTGCAATCACGCCGACCTGCATGCCGAAATGGACCGCGGAATGCGCGCCCTGCATCACCGACGAGGCGTGCGACGCGCTGACGCCCGGCAGCTTGTGCATCAAGCATGGCGCCGCGGGCTTTTTCTGCGCCACGCCGTGCGCCAAGACGGCGGACTGCCCGACTGACTACAAGTGCTCCTACAGCTACGGCGTCTCGGGCCAGAACCTCGTCTGCACCACGCCCGGGGCGTGCGAGTGCAACGGCGCGGCGATCGCGATTTCCGCCAAGACGACCTGCTACAACACCAACTCCGACGGCCTGTGCAAAGGCGCGCGCGTTTGCGGCGCTGGCGGCCTGGAGTTGTGCGACGCGTTGATCCCGTCGCCTGAAATCTGCAATGGCATTGACGACGACTGCAACGGCAAGACGGACGAAGGCATGCCCGATCTGGACAAGGACGGCATCCCGGACTGCGACGATCCCGACATGGACGGCGACGGCGCGCTCAACGCCGCGGATTGCGCGCCGATGGACCCGCAGGTCTTCCCGGGCAACAGCGAGAAATGCAACGGCGCCGACGACAACTGCGACGGCAAGACCGACGAAGGCTACAAGGACACGGACGGCGACGGCATTGCCGATTGCGTGGACAACGACCTCGACGGCGACGGCGTCTCCAACGTGCAGGACTGCTCGCCGACCGACGGCGGCGTCTTCCAGGGCAACGTGGAGATCTGCGACGGCAAGGACCAGAACTGCAACAAGAAGATCGACGAAGGCTTTGCGGACACCGACAAGGACGGGATCGCGGACTGCGTCGACCCGGACATCGACGGCGACGGCGTGGCCAACGCTGAGGACTGCTCGCCGACCAACGCCAAGGTCTATCCCGGCCAGACCGAGATCTGCGACGGCTTGGACGACAACTGCGACGGCAAGACCGACGAGGGCTTTGCCGACACCGACAAGGACGGGATCGCGGACTGCATCGACCCCGACATCGACGGCGACGGCGTGGCCAACGCCGACGACTGCTCGCCCACCAACGCCGCGATCTTCCCGGGCGCCGTGGAAGTGTGCAACGGCGTGGACGACAACTGCGACGGCGCGACCGATCCCGGCTGCGACGACGACAAGGACGGCTACTGCGATGCGACGTTGCCGGTCGATCCGACGTCGGTCGCGTGCCCCAACGGGGGCGGCGATTGCGACGACACGCACGCGGCTGCGCACCCCGGCGCCAAGGAGATCTGCGACGGCTTGGACAACGACTGCGACGGCGTGACCGATCCCGGCTGCGACCAGGACGGCGACGGCTACTGCGTGGGGAACGCCGCCGTAAGCGCGTCCTGCCCGAACGGCGGCAACGACTGCAACGACGCCGATCCTCTGACCAACCCGAAGGGCACGGAAATCTGCGACAACGCCGACCAGAACTGCGACGGCAAGACCGACGAGGGCTGCGACGCGGACGCGGACGGCTACTGCGCCACGACCGTGCCGAGCGATGCCAAGTTCCCGGCGTGCCCGAGCGGCGGCGGCGACTGCAACGACGGCGACAAGGCCATCAATCCCGGCGCGGTCGACAGCTGCAACGGCAAGGACGACAACTGCGACGGCGTCACCGACCCCGGCTGCGATCTGGACGGCGACGGCTACTGCGCCGGCGCGGTGGGCGTGAGCGCGGGCTGCGTGAACGGCGGCGGCGACTGCGACGACAGCAACGCCGGCATCCACCCCAAGGCCGCGGAAGTGTGCGACGACATCGACAACGACTGCGCCAACGGCGTGGACGACGGCTGCGACACGGACGGCGACGGCTGGTGCGTGCTTGGCGCGCTCATCGCCGGCACGCCGGCGGTCTGCAAGAACGGCACGGGCGACTGCAACGACAAGAATATCTCCGTCTACCCGGGCGCGCCCGACCTGTGCGACGGCTTTGACAACGCCTGCAACGGCAAGATCGACGTGAACTGCGATCAGGACGGCGACGGCTGGTGTGACAGCAACCGCGTGACCGTCGGCGCGCCGTACGTTTGCCTCTACGGCGGCGGCGACTGCAACGACAACGAGTACACCATCCACCCGACGCATCCGGACTCGTGCGATTTGCTCGACAACGATTGCGACGGCGTGACGGATCCCGGCTGCGACGTCGACGGCGACGGGTATTGCGCTGCGAACAAGGTCATCATCATCGGCTCCGGCGCTTGCCTGAAGGGCGGCGGCGACTGCGATGACCTCCACGCGAGCGTGCATCCCGGCGCGACCGAGATTTGCGACGACCTCGACAACGACTGCGACAAGGCCATCGACCTCGGCTGCGACGACGACGGCGACGGTTGGTGCGACGCCAACATGACAACGTTGGGCACGCCGAAGATTTGCGCGCACGGCGGCGGCGACTGCAACGACTTGAACACCGCAGTTTCCCCCAATCACATTGAGCTCTGCGACAACTTTGACAACAACTGCGACGGCACGACCGATCTGGGCTGCGACGACGACGGCGACACGTTCTGCGACAGCAAGATGGTCACCATCGGCTCGCCCAAGGTCTGCACGAGCGGCGGCGGCGACTGCGACGACACCAACGCGGCGATCAAGCCGGGCTCCGTGGAAGTGTGCGACGGCAAGGACAACAACTGCATCTCCGGCACGGACGAGGGCTGCAACGACGACGGCGACGCGTATTGTGACGCGGCGATGGCCACCGTCGGCGCGCCGGCGATCTGCCCGAGCGGCGGCGGCGACTGCGACGACACGTCCGCGCAGATCAACCCAGGCATGACCGAGCTGTGCGACGACCTGGACAACAACTGCGTCAGCGGCACGGACGAGCAGTGCGACAAGGACGGCGACAAGTGGTGCGACGGCACGCGGATTACCGTCGGCTTGCCGAAGATTTGCCCGTACGGCGGCGGCGACTGCAATGACAACGACGCGACGGTTGGCCCGATCAGCAGCGGCGGCTGCTTTGAAGTCTGCGACGGCAAGGACAACAACAACAACGGCGTTGTCGACGAAGGCTGCGACGACGACAAGGACGGTTACTGCGACGCCAACATGAACACCGTTGGCACGCCGACCACGTGCATCCACGGCGGCGGCGACTGCGCGGACACGAACGCGGCGATCAACCCCGGCGCCGCGGAATCCTGCGCCACGGCGTACGACGACAACTGCGACGGACTGACCGACAGCGACGGCGCCATCGGCTGCAAGAACTACTACTACGACATCGACGGGGACGGCTACGGCGGCGCCAAAGTCTGCTACTGCAACTCGCCCAACTCCAAGCAGACGTACGGATCGGCGGTCGTGGACACGACCAAGACGCAGGCGATGGCGACAATTGGCTCGGACACCAGCGGCGTCGCGTTCGACAGCAACTGCCCGACCGGCTACATCGCGTTCGGCGTGAGCGGCCAGTTCCTCTCCAGCCCGGTCTACATGGTTTCCTTCACGCTCATGTGCAAAAAGCTCATGGCTGACGGCAGCTTGGGTATCTCCGGCAACGCCACGACGGTCAGCAACGGCGGCGGTCCGACGTTTGGCGGCTCCTGCCCCAACAACGAAGTCCTCGTCTCCGAGTGGGGCGACCAGAATGGCGCCGATGCGTCGCACCTCTCGGTCTCGCGTCTGGGCGGGCATTGCGCGACGATGTCCCGCCTCGCCAACCAGTACAGCGGCTGGGACGACATGCTGCCCAACTCGCCGCTCCTGTTTGACGGCGGCGGCACGGGGCTCCTCGAGCGGGTGTGCCCCGTCGGCTCCGTCGTCACGGGCACGTACGGCCACATCTCCACGTGGGTCGGCGACTTTGGCTACAAGTGCTCGCCGGTCACGCTTTCGACGGCATTCCAGGTCTTTGTCGCTGCCGGCGGCGACTGCAACGACTACGACGCGTCCGTCAGCCCCAAGGCGACCGAGCAGTGCGACAACCTGGACAACAACTGCAACAGCGCGACCGATGAAGGCTGCGACGGCGACAAGGACGGCTACTGCACGGCGACCAAGACGGTTGTCGGCACGCCGGCGGTCTGCCCCAAGGGCGGCGGCGATTGCGCGGACGCGGACGCCTCCGTCCACCCGGGCGCGGCGGACATCTGCGACGCCATCGACAACGACTGCAACGGCGTCTTTGATCCCGGCTGCGACGACGACGCCGATGGCTACTGCGACTCGGCCATCACCACGGTTGGCAAGCCGAGCACGTGCCCGCAAGGCGGCGGCGACTGCAATGACACCAACGCGACCATCCACCCGAACGCGACGGAGTCGTGCGACGACCTCGACCAGAACTGCAACGGCACGGCGGACGAGGGCTGCGACGACGATCTCGACGGCTACTGCGATTCAGCGCTCGCCATCGTCGGCACGCCCAAGTCCTGCAACAAGGGCAAGGGCGATTGCAACGACAGCAACGCGGCGATCAACCCGGGCGCGGTCGAGATCTGCGACAACATCGACAACAATTGCAGCAGCAAGGTCGACGAAGGGTGTGACGACGACGGCGACGGCTGGTGCCGCCTGGGTGCGACGTATGCCAACGGCGTCACCGTCACGCTTTGCACCAAGGGCAAGACGGACTGCAATGACAGCTCGGCGTCCGTCTATCCCGGCGCGCCGGAGAAGTGCGACGGCCTGGACAACGGCTGCAGCGGCAAGACCGACACGGGCTGCGATGACGACAAGGACGGCTATTGCGATTCCAGCATCCCGTACGTCAGCCCCGCCAGTTGCGCCAAGGGCGGCGGCGACTGCGACGACACCAAGGCGAGCGTCAATCCCGGCGCCGTGGACGTCTGCGGCAACGGCATTGACGACGACTGCAGCGGTCCCGGCCAGATGAATGCGGCGTCCCAGGCCAAAGGCACCGCGTTGTCCGTGAACAACAAGTACGACGCGACAAACTGGCTCGCCGTCCCGTTCACGCCAAGCAAGACCGGCACGTTGGCATCGATCAACGGCCTCCAGTTGCTGCGGTGGAGCGGCAACAAGGTCAACACCACGGTGCGGATCTACAGCGGCGGATTGCCCGGCGCGGGCGGCAGTTCGGTCGGCGCGTCCTCGCAGACCGTGACGGACCAGTACAGCTGGGGTTCGTACGATTTCTCCTACGGCGGCATCTCCGTCACCGCCGGCGTGACCTACTACGCGGTCCTTTTTGCCGCCGACAGCAACAACGGCTTCATGTGGACCAACAACGACGGCAACGGCGCGTGGTCCAGCAGCAACTCAGGCTCGAGCTGGACGAAATCGGGGACGTATCCGTACTCCGCGATCGTCACGGTCAGCGGCATCGACGGGCCGGTGTGCAAATAGGTCAGCCGTTCCAGTAGCCTTGGCGGCGCGGCCGCGCGTTCTGGCTTATTCTGATGCCGGAGGTGCCCATGATTCAGGCCAGTCTGCAAGAGCGTTTTGCCCCGCATAACCAGTGTTTCGGCTGCGGGCCGGCCAACGGTCAAGGTCTGCGGCTGCGGTCCATTCCGCAGGGCAATGAGGTTGTCTGCGACTGGCAGCCGGAGCCGCATCATCAGGCTTTTGAGGGGATGCTCAATGGCGGCATCTGCGGCGCGCTGCTGGATTGCCATTCCAACTGGACGGCCGCGTGGCACCTGATGCGGTTGCGCGGTCTGGACACGCCGCCGTGTACGGTGACTGCGGAGTTCCACGTCAAGCTGCGGCGTCCCACGCCCATGGACGCGCCGGTGCACTTGCGCGCGTGGGTCGTGGAGGCGGACAGCGATCGCGTGACGGTTGAGGCGGAGCTGAGCGCCCACGGCAAAGTGACGTCGACGTGTCGCGGCGTGTTCGTGGCGGTGAAAGAAGGGCACCCGGCGTATCACCGCTGGTGAGCGATCAAGCCTTGGCGGTCAGATGGGCGGCGGTGCTCAGTCGGACAATTCGAGCGCGTCCATCAGCGCATCAAGGTCCGGGACGGACACCAAGCGGCCCTTGAACTTGGCCGTGCCGGAATCTTCCAGCGACCGCACCGCGCGCGCGACTGTCTCCGGCCGGGCGCCAAGCATCGCCGCGATGTCCTGCCGCGAGAGGGGCAGGTCGATCGTCAAGTCGCCATTGTCCTCGACCTTGCCAAAGCGGTCCTTCATGACCAGCAGCAAGTGCGCCAAGCGCGCGCGCACGGGCAGGGTGGCGGCCATCAGGCGCTCCTGTTCCGCATCTTCCAGGTTGTGGGCCATCTTGCGCAGGAACGCGAGGCCGACCGACGGGTTGTGTTCCAGCAGGCGCCGCACGGCCGCCTTGTCGACAAAACAGACGCGCGCGGAAACCAGCGCCTCGGCGTTGGCCTGATAGGGCTGTCCGGCGAAGTAGGAGCGGTACCCGAGCGTGTCGCCGCGATGGGCGAGGCGCACGATGACCGAGTTGCCGTTCTGGTCGTTCTTGCGAATGGCGACGGTGCCCGACTCGACGCAGAAGATGCCGAGGCAGGCGTTGCCCTGATAGAAGATTGTTTGGCCTGGGAGGTAGGTGTTGGCGACCTTCGCCTGATTCAACAGGTTCAGATCATTGCCTTCCAGCGAGCACCACTCCGAATCGCCTCGGCCGGCGCACGCGAAGCAGCTCGAAGATCGGCCGGCGTGCAATGGAGAAAGGGCGCTGCGCTGCATGTTTTCCCCGTCGCTGTCGTTCCGGATTTGCTCTGCGATGCCCTAGACCCGTGGTGTCTGAGGGCTGCAGCGCGTCCGTCCCACTTTTGGCTGGCCATGCCAGCTGCTGTTGGAAATACCGCGGCGTCTCCGCTTCACCGCCGAGCATACAGTGCGCTTTACACTTCTTGACGTCAAGACAATGCGCGATTTGTCTGCTCAATTCGGGCCCTGACCTGGCGCATCATCACCGGCAAATTGAACTCGACCAGTTTCTTCATGATGACCTCCGGCACGGGCAGGCGAAATTCCATTTGGATCTCCAACGTCAGGAGCGAGCCGTCCGGGACTTCAGAAAACACCCAACTGCCGCAGTTGTGACGCTGCAGATCGCTGTTCACCAGCGACCATACGATCCGCGACGGCGCCTCAGCCTCCATCCGCAGCGAATACTCCAGGCGGCGCGGCGCGCGCACCGTGTAGTGGACAATCTGCACGTCGGCGGTCTCGCCCGGCTCGACGACCACGTCCAGGACGTCGGTCAGGAACTCCGGATACCGCTGCGCGTCCCAGAGGACCTCAAACGCCAGGCTCCGCTTCGCATTCACTTCAATGGCCGTCGTCAATTCAAACATGCGCCCCCGTCGTCCAAGGGTACTCGCCTCCTGACGGGATGCAAAGGCGAGCGCCTCGCAGCGCAACTGTGCGTTGACACTCGGCTGTGGCGCGGCATAGCCTGCCAACGACAGCCGAGCGCGCGTTGTCACCGACCTCACTTCCATCCTGCGCGCGTCCAACGGAGTTCTCATGAAGTTCAAGCAAGCCGTTCGCGTCCTCGCAGCGACCCTCGTCCTCGCCTTCATCGCCGTGAGCGCGTGGGCAAGCGGCACGTGCAGCTCCAACTCGGATTGCGGCCCGGGCGTCAGTTGCCGCAGCGGCAAATGCGCGACGGCGGCGGGCGGTTCGTGCAGCTCCAACTCGGACTGCGGCGGCGCGTCGTGTCGCAGCGGCAAATGCGCCAATTCGCCCGACGGCACGTGCAGCTCGGATTCCGACTGCGGCTCCGGCTCGTGCCGCAGCGGCAAGTGCGCCGCGGGCGGCGGCGGCTGCAGCTCCAACTCGGACTGCGGTCCCGGCGTGAGCTGCCGGAGCGGCAAATGCGCCACGGCGGAGGGCGGCTCGTGCAGCTCGAACTCCGATTGCGGCGGCGCGTCGTGCCGGAGCGGCAAGTGCGCCAATTCGCCAGAAGGCTCGTGCAGCTCCGACTCCGACTGCGGCAAGGGCTCCTGCCGCAGCGGCAAGTGCTCCGCGAAATAACCGCGCAGGAACCGAGGCAGGCCATGACGACACGCAAGCTGGAACCGAAACACCGCGTCGCTTGGCTGGATGAGCGCCAGGACGAACGCGGCGACATGCGCGTGCTGCAGGGCTTCGCGACGCTGCGCGCGGAGCACGTGTACGACGAGGCGACGCGCTGCCCGGCGTGCGATCAGGCGCGTGCGACCGATGGCGAGGACGCGCTGTGTGAGGCGCATTTGGCGCAGGCGCTGGGCATGCAGTCCGACTGGGATGTGCCGCGCTGAAGCGCCCGTTTCATGGACTCAATGGACCGGCGGCGGCGCGGGCGTCTCGACTTCGGCCGTTTCGCTCACCGGGATCACGTCGCGACTGCCGCCTGGCTGCGGCGCCGCGGTCACACGGGCATCGGGCACACGGCGGCGCTCGTGCGTCGACGCCATGTGCACGTCCAACGAACTGCCGTCGGGCGTGGCCCGCAGTGAAATGAAGTCGTCGACGCTCCAATCCAGCCGCGCTGAGTAGCTTTTCTGCGGCGTGACGATGCGCAGCGTGCTCGCCCCGTCGGCCAAATCGCTGCGGCAAATCGCCAGGGTCACGCGCACGCCGTCCCAGTCCGCATGCGTACGGGACCGCCAGTAGACGCGCTGGTCGCCCTCATCGCCGCGCACGACGGGACCGATGCGGTCGCTCGGATCGCGGGCCGCCGGATTCCGCTCCAGATCGGGCACGACCGTCGGCGCGGCCGTCGGCTCGTCCTCAATGCCCAGCGTCTCGACTTTCTCAATTTCGCCGCAATCCAGCGCCAGATAGCCGTCCCAAGCCGTTCCCGCGCGATTGGGATCGGCGTCGGTCGGTGAAGCGGACGTGTGGCCCCAGCGCAGCGTGACAATGACCCGCTCGGCGTCGTCAGGCGCATGGCGCTCCACCGGGCGGACGGGCGCTTCAACCACGGGCAGCGCAACCGCCGGGCGCGGAGGATTCACGCCGTAGCGCCAACCCACCGCCGCCACGACCATGGTCGCCAGCGATCCCACGAGCAACGGATGCCGCGCGCGCACGATCAGCGCACTCAGCTGTCGCAGCTTGGATGTCTTGGATACACCCGTCACATCGCCCCCTTCCTGATTCAAGCACCTTACCGACAGACCCGCAGCCCGGCAAGACTCAAGATAGGACGCCAGCAGACCGTGGAAAGTTCAACACCGCCGAGGTGAAGAAGATTCCCTGGTTCGCGAAGAATCGCGCGAGGCAAAGCGTGCTGGCGATGAGGCGCGCGGGAACGCGGCTCCGCGAAAGACTGCGGAGCCGCGTTCCGGCAGGGCTACTTCAGGTTCTCGATAACCGCGCTGGCGAATTCACTGCATTTGAGCAGCGTCGCGCCTGCCATCTGGCGGTGGAAATCGTAAGTCACGCGCTTCTGGGCGATCGACTGCTCGATGCCGTGGACGATGGCGTCCGCCGCTTCCTGCCAGCCGAGGTGCTCCAGCATCATGACCGCCGACAGCACGACCGAACCCGGATTGACCTTGTCCAGCCCGGCGTATTTCGGCGCCGTGCCGTGGGTCGCTTCAAAGATGGCATGGCCCGTCAGGTAGTTGATGTTGCCGCCCGGCGCGATGCCGATGCCGCCAACCTGCGCCGCAAGCGCGTCCGACAGGTAATCGCCGTTCAGGTTCAGCGTCGCGATGACGTCGAATTCTTCCGGGCGGGTCATGACCTGCTGCAGCGTGATGTCGGCAATCGAGTCGCGGATGAGCAGCTTCTGCTTCCACTTGCCGTCACCATGCGTCGGCCACAGCGCCAGCGCCGTCTCAATCTCCTCGCGCACTTCAGCCTGCTGGTCCGGGACCATCATCGAATAGCCCGGATCGATGGCGATCGCGTTCTCTTCGGTGGAGATCTGCGGGTTTTTCTCCTTGTTGCCAAGGATCCAGCTCTCGCGCTCCGTGACAGTGTCGTGACGGAACATCGTCTTGGCAACGTCATAGCCCCAATCGCGAAACGCGCCTTCCGTGTACTTCATGATGTTGCCCTTGTGGACAATCGTCACGGATTTGCGTTTGTGTTTCAGGGCATACGCGATGGCGCCGTGGACGAGACGCTCGGTGCCAAGCGCCGAAACCGCCTTGATGCCGATGCCGACCTCAACGATCGCATGCCGCCGCGGCTGGCCCACGGCTTCCAGCTGCTTCTGCCAGCCATCGACCGCCACCTGCGTTCCGAAGCGAATCTTCTTGAACTCTTTCGGGTAGTTGGCTTCCAGGAACTGCAGCATCTTGTTGGACTCTTCCGAGCCGCCGGTCCACTCGATGCCGGCATAAATGTCCTCCGTGTTCTCGCGGAAGATGACCATGTCGACCGCTTCCGGGTGCTTGACCGGGCTCGGAACGCCGGTGAACCAACGTACCGGGCGGAGGCAAACGTAGAGGTCGAGCTGCTGGCGAAGTGCCACGTTCAGCGAGCGAATTCCCTTGCCAACCGGCGTGGTGAGCGGTCCCTTGATGCCGACCAGGTACTTGCGGAACGCGTCGAGCGTCTCGTCGGGCAGCCAGTTGCCGGTCTGGTTGAACGCCTTTTCGCCGGCGAGCACCTCCAACCACTGGATCTGGCGTTTGCCGCCGTAGCTCTTCTTCACCGCGGCATCGATGATGCGGACGGCGGCGGCCCAAATATCAGGGCCGATGCCGTCGCCCTCGATGAAGGGAACAATCGGCTGATCAGGAACTTGCAGCTTGCCATCCAGCCCAACGGTGATGGCTTTTCCGTGCGTGAGTGCGTTCGAAGACATGGAACTCCTTTGCCGTGAATCTGGGTGTTCCGGCGCGGCGGCAGGATAGTCGAACGGGGCATAACCGACAACTTCGGTCCGGTGACGGTTCGATGGCCAAAGCGCTTCCGAGGGGGCCGGGAAGGTGTACACTGGCGGCGGGGGCAGGGCGTTGGTGTAGCCATGGGCGACGAGAAAGCGAAGGCGAACCCAGATGTGACGGTGACGACGCCGTGGCGTTCGGTCTCACGGCCGGATTGGCGCGTACCTGCGCCGGCGCTGGAACCTGTCACGCCGTCCCGAGCCGCTGTGCCGCCCCTGCCGCCGCGGGATCCGGCGACGCTCGGCGTGCGGCCCATCTCGAACTCCAGCTACTCCGTTGTGCCGTCGTCCCAGGAGACGATCCTGCCGCTCTCGCATCGACCGGGTTCCGCGTCGGGCATCGGCGCACCGCTCTCGCAGCCCGCGTACGTCGCGCCGAGGGTCGCTCCGGTGCATCCCGCCAGTCAGTCCACGTCGGCGGCGGCGGCGCAGCGGACGTTCCGGCCCGCGTCCAACGGCTTTCAGCATCCGGCGTCGAGCGCGCGGTCGTTGCAGCGTCTGGAGCTCGATACGCTGAGCGATGGGAGGCCATCCGCCGCCAGTCTCTCCCGGCGTGCAGGCGACCCGACGCGGCTGTTGCCGTGGCTGCGCGACAAGAACAAGCGCCTGGGTCAGTTGAGCGACGCCGATTGCGACGCCGTGTTCCGTTTCGCCTCGCTGCATCGCGTGGAAGCCGGCACGATTCTGCAGGCCGTCGACGGCGCGCCGACCGCGTGCTTTGCCATCACATCCGGAGCGATTGCCGTCCGCGTGCGGCGGTCCAACGGCGCGATGCGCGAACTCGACCGTCACGGCCCCGGCGACCTGGTCGGCCTCCTCGCGCTGATCGACAGCCGGCCATCGCCGTACGAGATCCTCGCGGCGAGCGCGGTCGAACTCATCGCTTTTGAAGCGGATCAGCTGGCGCAGTACGCCGCCGCGCTGCACCCTGACGCGTTGGCCGCCATCAAGGCATGGACGCCGCTGCTCATCGAGCATCTGCGGTCGATCCAGACGCGCGTGGCGCACCTTGCGGGTGTGCGAACAGCGCGCCTGCAGTCAAACGACGACGACGCGTGGCGGGGCATCAAGTAGCGCGCCCGTCGCAAGAACTGCAAAATATCAGGAATTTCGGTGGAGGCGGCGAGAGTCGAACTCGCGTCCGGAAATACTAAGCAGGGCCGTCTACGCGCGTAGTCGCATGATTTGTACGGCATCCAGGGCGTCCATGCGACAGACTCCCTTGGCGACGGCCCGCATAAATCTTACCCGCGCACGTGCAGGCGTCGTGCGAAGGCCAGCCCACCTAAATTGCGGTGACGACATGCAGCAGGCGCCATGTCATCCCCGTCGCTGTTAGAGGTCTTTTGGAGACTTAAGCAGCGAGAGCGAACTCAACGTTGTCGTTGGCTCTTATTGTGTGCCTTTTTTTGACGCGGCCAAAGACTCCGCGGCGCGCAAACCATGGTGCATATCCCCGTCGAAACCGGTACGCCCCCGAAGGTGCGCCGTTGTTCACGGTGCGTGCCGACACCGCACAGGCGTCGACGCCTACAGGATAGGACGCCCGGGCGCCACGTCAACCTCGATCGTGTGTCGCGACAACTTCTTGCCGATCCGCGGCGCGAAACGCCGGGCTCTGCGGGCGGGCATCCCTGCGCTGCGCCTGCTCGGCGACCGGCTCCTTGCGCAATCCGCCCGCGTGTTGCACAAAGGTGGCCGGCTTTGAGGTTGCATGCGCCATCACATCTACCTGATCCCCGGCTTCTTCGGCTTCTCCAATTTCGGCGATCTCAAGTACTTTGCCCACGTTACGGAAGTCCTGGAGGGCGCGCTCCGACGGCGCGATCTGGAAGTGACGGTCCACTACGTGCGGACGCTGCCGACCGCGTCGGTGCGGCGCCGGGCGATGCGGCTGCTGGAAGTGATGGCGGAGACTGCCGACGGCGACGGTCCGATTCACCTGATTGGTCATAGTTCCGGCGGTCTGGACGCGCGCTTCTTCGCCTCTGCCGGTGCGACGCTTGCGGATCACCTGCCGGCGTCCGAGCTCATGGCGCGCGTCCGCTCGGTCGTGACGGTCGTGACCCCGCATCGCGGAACGCCGCTCGCGCCGTTCTTCAACTCGATGTTGGGCGCGCGCATCCTGAAAGTGCTCTCGCTGTCGACGATCTACGTGCTGCGCTACGGCAAGCTTCCACTCGGCGCGCTGGTCAGCCTGGGCGGCGTGCTGGTGCGGTTGGACAACTCGGCGGGCGAGGACGCGCTCGATCAGGTCTGGAACCTGCTGCTGGCTGACTTCAGCGAGGATCGCCAGCGGACGATTCGCGATTTCTTCGCGGAAGTGGGCAAGGACACGTCGCTCATTCGCGAGCTTCTGCCGCCCAACCTGAAGATTTTCAACGAAACGACGCGCAACGCGCCGGACGTGCGCTACGGCAGCGTCATCGCCCGCGGCAAGGCTCCCGGTATCACGTCCACGCTCTCGGCGGGGCTGAGCGGCTACGCGCAGGCAAGCCACGCGATTTACGTTGCGCTCTACACGCTGGCCGCGCGCACGCCGCCCGATCGCGTCACGTGGCCGGATCCGCAGCAGATGCAGGCGATCCGCGCGTTCTGGGGCGACGAGCCCGACGAGCGCGCCAATGACGGCATCGTGCCGACGCTGAGCCAGGTCTGGGGCGAGGTCATCTGCGCCGTGACCGCCGACCATCACGACGTCATCGGCCACTTTGAAGACCCCAACCACTTGCCGCCGCACTTTGACTGGTTGACGAGCGGAAGCGGGTTCAAGCGCCGCGACTTCGAGATTCTTTGGTCGTCGGTGGCCGATTGGCTGGCGAAGGGCTAAGCTGTCGGTCCGATGGAGGTCCAAGTGCGACGTTTGCTTGTGGTTTTTTGCCTGTTTCCCGTGACGGCCGCGACGGCCGACGATGACCTGAAGGCGCGGCTGGAGAAGGGCGAGGTCGAGATCACGACGCGCGCGATTGCCGGGAGCAGCCTGCCGGAAGTGACGGCGCAGGCGATCATCGAGACGCCGCCGGAGCGCCTCTGGGCGATCGTCCAGGATTGCGGCAACTACCAAAAGACGATGCAGCGGGTCGTGCGGTCCAAGGAAATCTCCCGGCAAGGCCAGAAGGTCGTCTGCGAGGTCGAGATCGGCCTGCCGTTTCCGCTGTCCAATCTCGTCGGCGTGACGGAGTCGACCCACACGATTGGCCCGCCGAAGTGGCAGCGCGCGTGGCACCTGCTGCGCGGCGACTACGAGGTGAATGACGGCAGTTGGACGCTGACGCGCTACGAGGACGACCCCAAGCGCACGCTGGCCATCTATCGCGTCCACGCCATTCCCAAGTCTGCAGTTCCAGACGCGATTCTGCGCAAGGGCCAGCGCACGGCCATCCCCAACATGTTCAACCACCTGCGTGAATTGACCAAGAATTGAGCTGACATGACGACTCATTTGCCGCCTGTTACGACGCGTTTTGTGCTTGGGCCTCAGATTACTGAAGAGCAAAAGCGCTTTCTGGACCACTACGGATTTCTGCATTTCGAGAGGGTCGCCGCGCCGACGGAACTCGCGATGATTGCCGCCGAACTGGACCGCATCCAGGCAGAGTGGATTGCCCAGCGGCGCCGCTTCGTGTTCGGAATTCCGTTGTTCTTTGGCAAGGATCCGGACGGCAAGCCGTTTCTCCAGCGCTTCGCGTTCACGTCCATGTTCAGCGAGCCGCTGCGGCAATTCGTGCGCGACGCGCGGTTCGAGCCCGTCCGCCGGCTCATCGGCGAGGACGCGCGCATTGGCGACGCCGAGAAGGACGGCGTCGTCGTCAACCGCTACGTCAACGTGCCGGGCAGCGCCTATCCGCGCCTCGGCTGGCACACGGACGGCCTGCGGGACATTTTCTACGGCCGCATGCCCGTCCAGATGCTCAACATCGGCCTGCATTTTGACGATTGTACGGCCGACAACGGCGGGCTGCGGCTCATTCCCGGCAGTCACACGCAGGGCTTCTGGGACACGTGCTTTCGCAAGCTCTACTTTGTCTCGCAGAAGGCCGATCCGGCCGAAATCGTCGTGGAGACCCACGCGGGCGACCTGACGGTGCACGACGGGCGGCTGTGGCACCGCGTCGCGCAGTCGACCCGCACGGGCTGGCCGAGTCTGCGACGTTCCCTATACGTGCCGTACCTGACCGGGCCGTTTGAGCCCAAGGACGACGCTTCCCGCACGCCGCCATATCATCACTTGGGACGGCTGGTCCGCTGGCTCAAGGGTGCCCGCGCGCCGCAGTCGCCCCAGGGCTGAGGAGCGCTGCTGATGACGGTTTCCGCTGACGAACTGGCGCTGCGCTGGCAGCTTGATCCGGACGTGGTGTTCCTGAACCACGGCAGCTTTGGCGCGTGCCTGCGGGAAGTCTTGGCCGCGCAGACGGCGCTGCGGGCGCAGCTGGAGGCGGAGCCGGTCAAGTTCCTCGCCCGCGATCTGGAAGGCCTGCAGGACGGCGTACGGCACGCGCTGGGCGATTTCCTGGGCGCCGACGCGGACGGCCTGACGCTCGTGACAAACGCGACGGTTGGCGTCAACACGGTGCTGGCCAATCTACGGCTGCAACCGGGCGATGAAATCCTCGTTACGGACCAGGGTTATGCCGCCTGTCGCAATGCGGTGGATCGCGTGGCGGAGCGCCTTGGCGCGCGCGTCGTCGTCGCCCATGTGCCGTTTCCGCTGCAGTCTCCGGACGATGTGCTTGATGCGTTGGATCGCGTCCTGACGCCAAAGACCCGATTTTGCCTGATCGATCACGTGACCAGTCCGACCGCGCTGATCTTCCCCGTCGCGCGCATCGTCCCGTGGCTGCAGGCGCGCGGCGTGGACGTCCTCGTCGATGGGGCGCATGCGCCCGGGATGCTGCCGCTTGACCTGACGGCGCTGGGCGCGGCGTATTACACGGGCAACTGCCACAAGTGGCTGTGCGCACCCAAGGGCGCCGCCTTCCTGCACGTGCGCGAGGACCGGCGTCCCGGATTTGCGCCGCTGGTGACGAGCCACGGCATGGCGGTGGCGCGGACGGACCGTTCGCGGTTTCGGCTGGAGCACGATTGGACCGGCACCAGCGACCCGACGCCATGGCTGACGATTCCCGCGGCGATTGCGGCGATGGCGCGGCTCCTGCCGGGCGGGTGGCCGGCGCTGATGGCGCAGAACCACCACCGCGCGTGCGATGCGCGGGATCGCCTGTGCGCGGCCCTGGACGTGCCGCCGCCCGCGCCCGATGCGATGCTTGGCTCCATGGCCGCCGTGCTGCTGCCGCCGCTGCGCGTGCCGCCGCAGCCGCCGTCGCTCTTTGACCCGCTGCAGGACCATCTGTGGCGCCAGCACCGCATCGAAGTTCCGGTCATCGATTGGCCGTCGCCGCGCGTGCGCCTCATCCGGGTGTCCGCGCAGGCGTACAACGCGCCCGGGCAATTCCAATTTCTCGCGGATCAACTCCGCGCGCTGCGGTAGGCCATGCTGCGGTTCAACAAACGCTGGCAGTTCCTCGTCTCGGTCTTCGCGCTGGTGCCGTCGGTCTTCATGATTGTCGTCGGCATCCTCATCCTTGTGTCGCGGCGCGCGGCGATCGACGTGACTTTTGGCGTGCTGATCCTGGTCTTCTGCGCGCTGTTGCTGGCGGGCACGATCCTGCTTGTCGTCGCGCTGGGTCGCCAGGCTGACGTGTCGCGCTTGCAAGCGGATTTCCTCAGCAAAGTCAGCCATGATTTTCGCACGCCGCTGACGTCGATTCGCATGTTCGTCGAGACGCTGCGCGAGAACCGCATCGAGGATCCGGAGAAGCGCGAGCGGATCCTGTCGCTGCTGTCCCACGAGACGGGCCGGCTCTCGACGCTGATTGACCGGCTGCTGGAGTTCGCGCGGCTGGAGTCCGGGCAGTTGCGCTACGTGCCCAAGCCGGTGGACGTCGGGCAGGTGGTGGACACGGTCGTCGCGCGTTTTGAGCCGCGCATGCTGGACGCCAACGTGCGGTTGACGACCCACATCGCGGAGGATTTGCCGCTTGTCTACGCCGACAGCGATGCGATGGAAGAGGCCGTGCAAAACCTGCTGGACAACGCGTTCAAGTACACAGGCGTTGAGAAGCGCATCGCCGTTGAGGTGCGCCGCGCCGGGCGGGAAGTGGAGATCGCGGTGTGCGACAATGGCCCGGGCATCTCCCGCGCCGACCAGAACCGCATCTTTGACAGCTTCTACCGCGTCGACGACCGGCTCTCCCGGGCGACCGAAGGTTCAGGCTTGGGGCTTGCGCTCACGCGGCACATCGTGCACGCCCACGGCGGCAAGATTCGCGTGGAATCCGAGCTGGGGAAGGGCGCGCGGTTCATCGTCGCGTTGCCGCTTCTCAAGAAGCGACCGTAAAGAAGTTTGAAGATTCTGGACGGGCGCAGCGGATGTTTTGTACTGATGAACGCAGGAGATGCCTCCTATCCCTTCCGCGGCCTTCCACCCGGCTGCCTTGTTCCTCCCACCCAGTGAGTTCCCCATGAAGATTTTTACCCCCTTGTTCGTCGGCGCGCTGTTCCTCGCGGGCTGCGCCACAACCAGCTCTGACTCCAGTTGCATCAGCAGCGGCACGCGGTGGACGGGCGGCAACAGCGGCAGTTCGAGCATGAATCCGGGCATGGATTGCATCGCCTGCCACCAGAACGGCGGGCCGCACTACCTCGTCGCCGGCACTGTCTACTCGAGCGGGACCGACGCGGACGGCTGCGATGGCGTCGCGTCCGTGTCGATTGAGCTCAAGGCCGTCGGCACCGGCGAGACCGTCACCGCGACGAGCAACGGCGTGGGCAACTTCTACCTGAATTCCAACCAGATGTTCCCGGCGGGCACCAAGTACACGGCGCGCGTCATCGCCAACGGCAAAGCCCGCGCCATGACGACGCCGCAGACCAGCGGCGCGTGCAATTCCTGCCACACCGCTGACGGCACCAACGGCGCGCCGGGTCGGGTCTTGATTCCGTAGTTCGGGTGCCGGCGCTACGCCTGCGGTTGCCGGGCTGCCAGCCATCGGGCGCTCGGCAGCCACACGGCGCGCGGCGCTTCTCGACCGGCGCACACGCCCATGTGCCCGCCCGGCGCTTCGACAAAGGACTTGTCCGTGCTGCCCAGCAGCTTCAACAGCTCCTTGGCGGCGGCAGGCGGCACGACGTTGTCCGTCCGTCCGGCAAAGGCCAGGACCGGGCAGGTAATCGCTGAGAGATCCGCGGCTTTGCCGGCGAATTCCCACGTGCCGTCCTTGAACTTGTTGCCGAGCATGAAGTCGTTCAACACCTGGCGGAAGGCCTCGCCCGGGTAGTCGATGAAGTTGTCGGTCCACGCCGTGACTGCGTCAAAACCATTGACGTATTCGTCGTTCCACATGTTGACGAAGAGGTCGCCGTAGCGGGTCAGTGACTTGAACGGCGTCATCATGCGAAACGCCGCGCTTGAGACTGGCCCCGGCACGTTGCCCAGCTTGCGCGAGATGAAGTCGACCTGGCCGTGGCCGAGCCGCACAATCACCGCCAGTGGCCCCATCTTGTGCGCGTCGATCGGCGAACCGATTGTCACGATCGAATGCACGCGCGGGTCCTTGTGCACGGACGTGTGCAGGAGCGCGAACAGGCCGCCCATGCAATAGCCGTACAAAGTCAGCTGTTTGGCGTGCGAATGCCGGAGCACTGCATCGATCGCCGCCGGCACCCAATCCATCACGTAGTGTTCCAGCCGCACGGCCTCATCGGCCTTGTCCGGCACGCCAAAGTCGACGATGTAGACGTTGAAGCCCTCGCGCAGCAGCGTGCGCACCAGCGAGCGCTTGGCGGTCAGGTCAAAGATGAACGGCCGCACCATGAGCGGCGGAATGAGCAGGATCGGAATCGGGTGCAGATCGGCGTCGACGTGCATGACCTCGCGGCCCAGCTCAATGTCCTGATCGAGCTTGAGCGGCCGATAGTGGCGCACCTGCAGCTTGTCCTGCTCAAACACGATGTCGAACGGCGTGCGATCGACAACGTCCGTCGGCTCGCGCTGGAGCCACTCGAACCAGTTGACCAAGCCGGTCGCCGTGCGAATCGCGCCTTTTTCAAGGCGGCTCAGGCTCAGACCGCGGCGCTTGGGTTTGGAGGGCTCAGGGGAAGGCGTCGTCATGAGGATCAGCAAAGCATGGCGCTGCGGGCGCGGCAACTTCTTTTGGCGATTCCGCTGCCGTCACGCCGTCTCAAAGCCGGCGAACTCGAACGCGGGCGACACCGTGCAGCCGACGAGCGTCCAGTCGCCCAAGGATTCCGCGGCCTGCCACACGTGCGGCGGCACCAACAGCTGCGGCATCTCGCCGCCCAGCACGTCGGCCCCCAGGACTTCGCTCGTCGACGCCTGCAAATCATCGGATTGCCACAGCCGCAGCGGCGCGCCCGCGTAGAAGTGCCACACCTCCGCCGCGTCGACGCGATGCCACCGGGACTTCTCCCCGCGCTGCAGCAGATACAGGATCGCCGTGCCCGCGCCGCGCTGCCCCTCGCCCGCGTCATGCCGCCACGTTTCGCGGTACCAGCCGCCTTCCGGATGACGCGCCAATGCCAGCTTTTCGATGATTTTTGCCGCTTCGCTCATCTGAAAACCTCCGCAATTCTGAATGGATGGAGCGCGCTGTTTCGCTGACCACTCAGTCACTGACCCGCTGGTCATTGACTTCGTGGTCAGTTATCCCTACCTTCGCTGACGTGACGCGCCGCGTCATTCGCCCCATCCAGTTCAGGGAATGTAACATGGCCCGCGCCGCCAATCCGCACCTGAAGCAGCAACTTGTTGACGCCGCGACCGAGATCTTCGCGACGCGCGGTTTGGCTGTGGCGCGTGTCAGCGACATTACCGATCGCGCGGGTGCCTCCAAGGGTGCGTTTTACCTGCACTTTGCCTCCAAGGAGGCGGCGTACGTGGCGATTGCCCGCGCGTTCCTCGACCAGCTCCTCGCGCTGCTGCGCGGTCAGGACGATGCGATTTGCGAGGCCTTTCGGCGCGGCGAATTTGCCCTTGTCGCCGAGGCGGACCGCCAGTTCATGGACTTCCTGTGGGTGCATCGCCGGCCGCTGGCGATGCTGATGGACGGCGCGGTGGGCACGCCGTACGCGTCCATGCAGGACGAGTTCATTGACTCCATCCTCCAGCACATGCGCGAGTCGGTTAGCCTGCACAATCAGGCGTTTCCGCAACTCGCGGGCGTCATGGATCCAGAATTCGCCGCGACAATGGCCACGGGCGTCGTCTTCATGTACGCGCGCCGCATCATCCGCGAGCATCGTCCGCCGTTCGCCGCCGAGCACCTCATGGCCTTCCGCGCGCTGATCGCCGCGGGCCAACCGCCGGAAGTGGCGACCATCATCCGGTCCGCCCTGCCGTTTTCGCCCGCTCCCTTTGACCCCGCCCAACCTGCTGCTGACGCTCCCGCGCCGGCGCCTTCGCTTGCCGACGTCCCGTGACGTCGTCTGAACCTGAGTCACGATGAAAGTTCGCCTGATCATCATTTCCCTCGTTGTGCTCGTGCTCGCCGTCCTCGGCGTCGTTGCCATCAAGATCAAGAGCAAGATCGAGACGAAGGCCGCCATTGCCGAGGAAGGCCGGGCCCGCGAAGCGAGTTCCAACGTGAAAGTGGCGCCCAAGGTCGTGTACCCGGAGCCGGGACCGCTCAAGGAGCTGCTGCACGTCGGCGGGACGCTGCGTCCGGAAGCGGAAGTGGATTTGGCGTTCAAGCTGCCGGGGCGCGTGGTGGAAGTGCCTGTCAAGAAGGGCGACACCGTCGAAGCGGGCGCAGTGCTGGCGCGCATCGACCAACGCGACGTCGAGGCGCAAGCGGAGCAGGTCCGCGCGGGCATGGCGGCGGCAAAGGCGCAGGACGTGATGGCGACGGATGCGCTGCGGCGCTCCAAGAACCTGGTGGCGGCGGGCGCGGCGACGGAGCAACAGGTCGTGATGGCGGGCGGCCAGGCGCATCTTTCCGCGGCGTCGATCGCGCAGGCGGAAGCGCAGGGCAAGGTTGTCGAGCTGATGAAGCAGGAGACCAAGCTCATCGCGCCCATTGGCGGCGTCGTCGTGCGTGCGCCTTCAGCGCCGGGCTTCTTCGCGGCGCCGGGCAATCCGTATTTCCGCATTGAACGGCTCACGACGCTCAAGTTCACCGCCAACATCGCCGATCGCGATGCCTCGCGCCTCAAGGCCGGCATCACGCTGCAGCTGGAGTCTGACACCGGCGTGAAGGCGACCGGCACCATCGACATGCTGATTCCCAGCGCCGATCCGATGACGCGCCGCGTGCCGATGGAAGCGTCCGTGCCCAATCCCGATGGCAAGCTGATCGCCGGATCGTACGTGGAAGGCGCCGTCCTCATCGACGCGCAGCCCAACGTGGCGATTCCGTCGACGGCGCTCCTGACGGGCGACACGGCGGCGGTGCTCGTCGTTGAGAACGGCAAGCTGGTGCGCCGCGCGGTGACGCTCCTGCGCACGGAAAAAGACAAGCTGCTGGTGACGGCGGGCCTCGCGGTCACCGACCTCGTCATCGCCAATCCCGGCGCGACGTGGCGCGAAGGCGACATGCTGCCGTCCAACACTGTGATGCCCAAGGCCGCAGTGCCCGCCGCGGCGGATCCGTCGCCGACGCACTGACCAGGCCGTCTGCCATCGTGCCTTTCGCCCTTCCTCCTCCTTGCGCACCTGCCCGTCCCGCGGGCCACGAGTTCAATCATGACGCTCTCTGATGTCGCGATCCGGCGCCCGGTCTTCACCGTCGTCCTCATGCTGGCCCTCATGGTCATGGGCGTGATGAGCATCCGCTCGCTCGGCACTGACCTGTTTCCGGACGTCACGTTTCCCATCGTGACCATCACGA
The DNA here is from genome assembly GCA_903842345.1 of uncultured Myxococcales bacterium. Taxonomy (GTDB): domain Bacteria; phylum Myxococcota_A; class UBA9042; order UBA9042; family UBA9042; genus CAIYBN01. Next base: position 40,934 of record CAIMLR010000030.1, on the reverse strand, counting down.
CGATCTACCCGGGCGCGTCGCCGAGCGAGATCGAGCAGCAGATCACCAAGCCGCTGGAAGATGCCGTGTCGAGCGTCAATGATCTCGACACCATCCGCTCGTTCTCCCGCGAGTCCGTGTCGACCGTCGTCGTGCTGTTCAAGCTCTCCGCCAACATTGACCGCGCGACGCAGGAAGTCCGCGAGCGCGTGGCGGCCATCCGCAGCAACTTGCCCACGGAAGTGCGCGAGCCGTCGATCCGCCGCGTGGACATGGGCGCGACGCCGATCCGCACGTACGTCGCGACGGGCGCGGGCATGTCCAAGGAACAGCTGCGGCGCATCACGGAAGACATCCTCAAGCCGCAGATCGAGCGCGTGGCGGGCGTGGCGGCGCTGGAAGTCATCGGCGGTCGCGACCGGGAAGTGCGCGTGGAGCTGGATCGCCGTCGCCTCGACGCGCTGAATCTGCCGCTGACGGCCGTTGTCGACAAGCTGCGTGCGGAGAACCTGAACGTGCCGGCGGGGCACTTTGAGTCGGGCAAGCAGGAAATCAGCGTGCGCATGGCGGGCGACCTGGGTACGGCGGAGGAAGTGGCGGACATCGTGATGGCGACGACGCCGGCCGGCACGCCGGTCTACCTGCGCGACATCGCCGATATCAAGGACGACTTCGTCGAGCCGCGCACGTCGATCCGCGCCAATGGCAACGACGCGGTCGCGTTTGAAATCATCAAGCAGTCGGGCACCAACACGATTGAAGTGTCCGATTTGGTCGGCAAGAAGCTGGACGACCTGGTCAAGAACCGCGTCCTGCCCGACGGCTACAAGCCCAAGCTCATCATCGACCAGAGCACGTTCATCCGCGAGAACGCCCACGAGGTGGAGATCGCCATCGTGTTCGGCGGCGCGATGGCGATTCTCATCATCATGCTGTTCATGCTGGACATGCGCTCGACCTTTATCTCCGCGCTCGCGTTGCCGACGTCGGTCATCGGCACGTTCTGGATCATGAGCATGCTCGGCTTCACGCTGAACATGATGACGCTGCTGGCCCTGTCGCTGGCGATTGGCCTCCTGATCGACGACGCGGTGGTGGTCCGGGAAAATATCTTCAGACACCTGGAAGCGGGGGATGATCCGTTCACCGCAGCGTCCAAGGGCACGAGCGAGATCGCGTTGGCGGTCTTCGCAACGACGCTGACCATCGTCGCGGTCTTCATGCCCGTCGCGTTCATGTCAGGCGTCGTGGGGCAATTCTTCAAGCAGTTCGGCATGACGGTCTCCGCCGCGGTGCTTCTCTCGCTCTTTGTCGCGTTCACGCTGGACCCGATGCTCTCCTCCAAGCTGGCCGTCAAGATCGACCACTCCAAGCAGCGCGCGTTGCCCGTGCGGTTCTTTGAGGGCATTCACAAGGCGATGGAGGACGCGTACATCCTGACGCTCAAGCTTTCCGTGCGCCATCGCGTCATCACGGTGTTGCTGGCGCTTGTGGTGCTGATCGGCTCGTTTGGTCTGGTCAGCCTGATGGGCGCCGACTTCATGGCGCCGGAGGATCGCGGCCAGTTCATGGTGGAAATCGAGCTGGAACCCGGCGCGTCCTTGCCGGAAACCGCGCGGCGGACCGAGGCGGCCGAGCGGAAGATGCTGGAAAACAAGAACATCATCACGGTCTACGCCAAACTCGGGCCAAATGGGGAAGTGAACAAGGTGCAGTGGCGCGTGGTCGCGAACCAGAAGAACGAGCGCAAGGAAACGCTGGAGGACCTGAAGACGTGGACGCGGAAGTGCCTGGAGGGGACGGGCGCGAAGATCTCGATTCAGCCGCCGGCGTTTGTCGAAGGCCTGCCGTCGGGCGCGCCGCTGCAAATCCAGGTGCGCGGCTCTGACATGGCCAATCTGGAGCGCGACGCCGCGGCGATTGAGGCGATGACGCGCAAGGTGCCGGGCTTGTCAGACGTGCAGGTGGGCTATTCGCCGGGCCGACCGGAGCAGATTGTCCGCATCGACCGCGAGAAAGCCGCGGATCTGGGCATTCCCGTCGCGATGATCGCCCGGACGCTGCGTGCGGCGCTGGAAGGCGAGGAGGCGGGCAAGCTGCGGGTGTCCGCGCAGAGCACCAAGGAAGTGAAGATCCGCGTGCGGCTGCGCGATGACGACCGGTTGGCGATCCAGAAGCTGCTGGAAGTGCAGATCGCGACGCCAAAGGGCTTTGTGCCGCTGTCGCTCCTGGCGCGCGTGGAGCCGCAGGCCGGCCCGCAGGTCATTGAACGGCAGGATCGCACGCGGCAAATCAGCGTGACCGCCGCGCCGAACTCGCGATCTTTGGGCGAAGTGCTGGGCGATCTGGAGCCGAACCTCATCGCCTACAAGTTCCACGGCGACGGCTACTACAAGCTCGACGGCCAGGTGAAGCAGATGCGCGAGTCCAACGACTCCATGGGCATCGCGCTCCTGCTCGGCGTGATCTTCATCTTCCTCATCCTCGCCGCGCAGTTTGAGTCCTTCCTGCACCCGTTCACCATCATGCTGGCGCTGCCGCTCGCGTTGATTGGCGCGATTGTCGGCCTGTTCCTGACGGACCGCACGGTGTCGATGGGCGCGATGATCGGCGTGATTCTGCTGATGGGGCTGGTGACCAAGAACGGCATTTTGCTTGTGGACGCAGCGCTGCAAAACCAGCGCGACGGGCTATCGGCGATCGACGCCGTGATCGACGCGGGGCGCAAGCGGCTGCGGCCGATCCTGATGACGTCGGCGGCGATGATCCTCGGCATGCTGCCGACGGCGACCAACAATGGCCCGGGTTCAGAATTCCGCTCGCCGATGGCGATTGCCGTGATTGGCGGCGTGATAACGTCCACGTTCCTGACGCTGCTTGTGCTGCCGTCGGTGTTCCTGTGGTTTGATTCCCTGCGGCAACTGCCGACGCGCATCGCCGGCTTCTTCACGGGCAAGAAGGCGCCGCCGCCGGCGCGCAAGGACTTTGTGGGCACGACGGTGCTCGAGCCGCTGCAGGCCGAGCCGCTGGCGCGTCTGGAGGGCCATGGCGGTACGCTGCTGACGCTCCTGCTCGCCGGTGCGGTGCTGTTGCCGGCGACGCGCGCCGACGCCGATGTGCCGCCGCAGCTGGACGTGACGGCGACGCAGGCGCAGGTGCCGACGGGCTTGAAGCTGGAGACGGCGATCCAGCAGGCGCTGGAGCGCAATGGCGATCTGCAAGTGGCGCAGGCCAAGCTGACGGAAGCCGGCGCGCAGGGCCGCCGCATCTTTACGGCATGGCTGCCCGACATCAAGGCGGTGGGCACGTACGCGCACAACTCCGCGGAGCAGAAGTTTGACATCGGCCAGATGGCGGGCGGGCTGACCGGCGTGTTTGGCCTGCCGCCTCTCACGGCGGCGCAGTTGGCGATGCTGGGACCGCCGACGCTCATCCAGCGGCAGGATACGGTGTCAGCGGTGCTGACGCTGGACCAAACGATCTTCGCGATGGCGCCGATCCTGGCGGCCGACGCGATGGACAAGGGCCTGGAGGCCCAGCGGACCGGGCTGGAGGCGGCCAAGCGCGAGATCGCGTACCAGCTGACCAACGTGTGGCTGAACTACCAGGGCTTGGACCGGCTGATCGCCGCGGCGGACCGCGCGGTGGAGTTGGCGGAGCGTCGCATCGCGATCGCCAACATTCGCAAAGGGCAGGGCACGGAGGCGGAGCTGCCGTCCCTGCGGGCGCAAGTGGAGCGCAACCGCGCCGAGCAGGACATGCTGCACGCCCGGCAGGCGCAGAAGCAGCTGCTGCAAATCGTGGCGATCCTGACGCACGCGGCGGTGCCGGAGCGTCTGGCGCCGGCGGCTGATGCGGGGCCGATTCCGGGGACGTTGCCGGAGTGGATTGAGCAGGCGAGGGCGCAGCGTCCGGACCTGCTGGCGCGGCGGCAATCCGTGCAGGCGGCGCAGGCGTTGACGCGGGAGGCGGAGCTGCGGTGGCTGCCCGTGCTCGCGGGCTCGGCGTATGCGCGTGCGAGCGACACCAAGGCGTTTGCCCCGGAGTACGTGACTTGGCAGGCGAGCCTCAACCTGGTGCTGCCGATCTTTGACCGGGGCGTGCGGTATGCGGACGCCCGGGAGCGGCGCGCGTCCGTGGTGCGGCTGCAGCAGGAGTTGGAAAAGGCCGACTCGGAACTGGAGAGCCAGGTGCGGCAGGCGGCGCTGGATTTGGAGTCGGCGGAGGACGCGCTCCGGCTGGCGACGGCGCAGACGACCATTGCCCGACGCGGCGCGGATATCACCGGCAAGGCGTACGTGGCCGGCGCGGTGACGAGCCTGGAACTGGCGGAAGCCGACACGAACCAGCGGCTGGCTGAAGCCAATGAAGAGCGCGAGCGGATCAACCGCGCGATGGCGCAGTTGAAGCTGCGGCACCTGACCGGGCGCGTCCGCTACTAACCGAACGCCGCGGATTCGCTGTGCGTGCTGGGGCGAATCGCGGCGGTCCGGCGGATGGGCGCGGGAGCGGTTCGCTCAGTGGCCGAAGTACGGGTTCTCACCGGTCGAGTGATCCGTCACGTCGATGATCTCGCCGATGTCCGGGAACTTCTCTTTCAGCCGCGTCTCAATGCCGTACTTCAGCGTCGCCGAGGACGACGAGCAGCCGTGGCAGCCGCCGCCAAAGCGCAGCAGCACGTTGTTGTCCTGCACTTCCACGAGCGCGACGGTGCCGCCGTGGGAGGCCACGCCCGGGTTGATCTCCGTGTCGAGGATCCACTGGACGCGCTCGGCCAGCGAGGCGTCATCCTTGGGACCGCGCGGCGCGTTCGGGTTCTCAAAGTGGAAGCCGGCGAATTCTTTCGTCTCGACGTAGTCGATCGTGCCGTCCTTGAAGCGCTCCCAGCTCTTGGCGTCGACGTAGATCGTCAGGCCGTCGGCCACGATCGTCTGGTCGTCTTCCTTGGGCGAGGTCTCAAAGTCGAGGTCGTAGAAGAAGCCTTCCGGGCCGCCAACGTCGACGATGACGCGCAGGCCGTAGCCCTCCGGCTGGCTCTTGTCGCCCATTTCACGAACTTTCAGGATGGCGGTAGCGGTGATGTGCATGTCTTTCGGCCTCGGCTAAGGGCGCGAAATGCGCCGCCAGTAAGTGCAATCCTAGGTCAGCGTGGCGCGCTGTCAATCTCGGACTAGGAAGGTCGCACTTTCATTGCATTCCTGTCGGCGTCGGCGCAGCGGCCGGGGTCACGGGCTTGGGCAACGCACTCGGCGTCGCCGCGGTGGGCATCGTCACAGCCGGCACCACGACGGTCGGCGGCTTGGGCGCGGCGTGCTGCGACTTGTCGGAACGCAGATCCGCCAGATCGAGCTGCAGCTCTTCTGACCGCCGCAGCCGCACTTCCTCGAGTTTCTTCACGCGCACCAGCAGCGCCTTGGCATCGCCTTCCTTGACGCCTTTCAAGAGCTTGGCGGCGCCGTCGATGTCGCCCTGTTCCAGCAGGAGCTCAGCGTGGCGGTACGCGGGCGCGGCGGTGGCCGGCAGTGAACGCACGCCCGGGCGAAATTTTGGCCACAGCTTGGACGGCGGCGCGATCAGCGCGACCGGGCCACGGAAACGCGGCGATGGCTCGACCAACACGACGCCGCGCGGCTCCACGCCGATGAGGCGCATCCCGTCCGGCGCCCATTGCATCCCGCCGTGCACGTCAGGCCGCGCGACGTCGAGGTTTTCGGGCGTCGTCCATTCCTGCCAGCCCACGGCGCCAGGCCGGTTGTCGTCCCGCCACACGCGGATGCCCGGTCGCTGCCGACAGCCGTTGATCGGCTTGCGCGGGAACGTCGCGACGACGCCATCGCTGTCGCGCATCCACTGCAGATCCGTGATGTTGCCGGGCAACGCGGTGCGATTGAGCTTGAACTGCCCACCGCCAAAGCGCGCGACTGCCGCCAGGGCGCCGTTGTCGATTTGTGCCCGGTACTTGGTGTTGGGCGACGTGGGATTGCTCCGACCCGCTTCCGGCGGCTCCGCCCAACCGGGCTGCGGCGGCGCGATCGCCGATCCGCGCGCACCCGGCGTGTGGCGCACGTGTACGCGTTGCGGGTCGCGCCAGGTCGGACACGTTCCCGTCGCGGGCGTTGGCCCTTTGGCGAGCCACAGCGTGAACTCGTGCTGCGCTGCCGACCCGCCGCCGACCAACTCCACGACGACCTGCTCGGCGGCCAGCGGCAACTTACCCAGCTTCTCGACTGCCGCCGTGTCCGGCTCAACGGCAAACAGGTCGCCATCGTTGGTCACGACGTACAGCCACGCGCCATCGGGGGCAAATCCGTAGCCCGCGACCGTCGGGCCGTCGAACACGCGCCGCCGCTCCAGCGTCAGGGCGTTGGTCAGGCTCAGCTTGACGCCATCGGACGTCGCCACTTCCACCCGATACGGCGCGTTGCGGATCAGGTCAGAAACCGCCGTGTCGTGACCGCCCGCTTTCTTCCTGGGCCCTTCGCCCAGGCCGCGCCAATCGATTTCATTGGGATCGTGCGGTGGCATCGGCCGCACGGGCTGGCCAGGCGCTGGCGCGGCGGTCGGCTTGAGCACGCTCGGCTTGGGCACGATGGGCTGGCCAAAAGCTGCCGGAGCAGCCAGACAACAGGCCGCAATCACAAGGTTCATTCGGGTCAGCTGGCGCAACATTGGCATGCTCGGGGCCCATCGGGGCGGCGGGAGTCTAACGGCGGTCGGGTGGAACGGCCAGACGGAAAGCGGCTACTTGGGCCACGGAATCGGCGTCGGCACGTCAGGCGGAGGCAACTGCGGGTTGAACGGCGCGGCCTTGGCCATCGGCGACTGCACGACGGTCGTGTTGTAGGCCCACGACACCCAGTACGCCTGGCTCATCAGCTTGGGATTCAGCGCGTCGATGTCCAGCTGCGGCGCGAGAATTCGCCAGTGCCGCACGTAGAGCTGACCCGCCGGCAGCGGGCTGAATTGCGCCAGCGCCGGAAAATCAGGCAGATCGGCGTGCATCGCGTTGCCGTGGAGGTAGATCTCCCAGCGCGTCGTGTACGTCGCGTCGGCGATCCGGATGAGATTCAGCGTCGGCGCGTGGCCCGGGGCGGCGATCCAATCGAGCGTCTGGCCGAGCACGGCGTTTGCCATCGGCTGCGTGAGGTAGGGCATCTCCAGGTAGGGCCCCATTTCCACGACCGGCTCGCCGGCGGCCACGAGCCCGCCGTCAAACGTCGGCAGCACGCCGCGCAGTTCCACCGGCAGGTCGGCGACGCTGTGATCCTCGACCTTGCCATTGCCCAGCACGCGCACCCACGTGCCGGTCTGGCCGACCGCGTGGATGCTGCCGTCCGCGGCGGCGTAGAGGCCAAGCAGGTTCTTGAACGTGCCGGCATTCACGCCAGCCACGCCGTTGCCGTCCATTGCCGCGAGGTAGCCGCGATCGCCGGCCAGCCAGGCGCTGCCGTCGGGCAGCATCAGAATCGCGCGAATCGCCGCCGACGTGCCACTGGCCTGGACCAGCCAGACGAAGTTGTTGGTGTTGACGATCGGCTTGCCCAGCCAGAGCGCGCCGCCGGCGCCCGCGAGAAGCAAGCCGTTGCCGGTCAGCAGTCCCAGCGCGTGGAATGCCACGGGCTGACCGGCAGGCGCCATCGGTCCCGGGATGGCCTGCCACTTGCCCGCCGCGTCGCCACTCCAATGGTGGAGGCTGCCGTCCTCGTGCAGCGCCCAGACGTCGTCGGCGTTGCGGCCTTGCAGTGCCACGACCGACTTGCCCAGCCCCTGCGGCCAGAGCGTCCAACCCAGCGGCGTTCGGCGGACCAGCACGCCATCCTGACCGCCTGCCCAGCCGTTCAGCCCCGCCGTCGCCGGATCGAGCCATACCGCGTTGAGCTGCTTGGCCGTCGGGCTCGCCTGGACCGTGAAATCCGCGCCCGTCCAACTGGCGATGTGCCCGCCGTCGCCGACCGCCACCCGCGCTTCACCCGCCGTGGCAAAAGCGTGCAACGCCCCCGGCGCGGTCTTGGCCGTCACGGGCTCCAGCGCGCCCGGATGCCACACTGCGGCGTGTTCCAAGCCCACGACCGTGCGGCCCGGTGCGCTTGAACTCGACATCGGCGGCCCGCCGTAGCTCGTGGCAATTCCGCCGTAGAATTCGTAGCGCAGGCTCGCGCCGTCGTCCTGGAACAGCGCATCGCTCGGCTGGCCGGTCAGGAGCAGGGTGTCGGTTTTCTGCTTGGTCGCCGTCTGGCCCATCGGAATGTAGCCGTCCGCGCCCAGGTCGATCGCCGCGACGACGCTCCGCTGATCGCCGTCGGTGTCCGGACCCATCGGCAGCGCCACCATGTGCACGCGGATTTCCCGGTTCAGCGGCACGCGCACGTGCACGGCCACGCCCGTCACGGTCTGGCCGGGATTGGTGAAGAGGTTGCGCGTGACGCCAAGCGCGAGCGCCACAAAGTCGCCCGTGTGGCTGTCCACGTAGCCGCTGCGGCAGATGACGGCGGTGGCGCCGGGCGTGACGCTGAGCGCGTAGTTGCCCGCGGCGTCGACGATGCCCGTCGGTTGGGGCGAGCCGCTGCCGTAGATGCCGGGCGACGCGGGCTCGCAGCGGACTTGCGAATCGCCGACCCGGGGGCGGCAGCGCCAGCGCGCGTCGCTGCCCGCACCGAATTGGCTGCAGGTGAAGCCGTCCGGACAGTCGGTGAGGCTGACGCACACGGCTGCGCAGGAGCCGCCGTCGCTCGCCGTCGTCGCGTCGGCGAGATTGATGAGCTCGCAGCTCGCGTTTTTGCCGCACGCCGCGTCGCTGGTGCAGGGGAGGCAGTTGACGCCGCTCACCGTATCGCTGCCGCACGTGCCAGCGGGCAGGACGGTGTATTTCTCCGCGTCGAGCACGGTGCCGGTGATGGTGCCGTTGGGCGGTGCGACGGGCTGGTCGCCGCCGCCGTTGCCGCTGGAGGACGTTGTGGAACTGAGGCGAATCGTCGCGTTCTCCGCGGACAGCGCGATGAGCGAACCGGCGGTGAACCCATTCTTGGACGCGTGGACGTTGACCGGCGCGGCCATGCCCGGACCGGAGAAGGTGATTTGGCCGCGGTCGTCGGTGAAGCCTTGCCACGTCGTCGCGCCGGACGTGGCGATGACGAGCGCGCCGGGAATCGCGGTCGTCGAGTCCGAGCGGCGCACGACGGTGACGTTCAGCGATTCGCCGATTGTCGCGCCCCACGTGCCGCCGTTGCCGGCCTTGGGGTCAAAATAGGTGAAGCCATTGGCCAAGGTCCGCCGCGTCGTCGGACTCCACATCACCTCGACGTCCGCGGGGCCAGGATCGCCGCGTGGCGTGCGGAGCGTGGCCCAGCCGCCGTCATGGACCTTGACGTCCGTCGCCAGCGCGCCGTTGAAGCGGACGGCGTGCAGGCCATCCAGGCCTTCGCCGATCACGTTGCACCAAGTCCCGCCCGCCTGCGCGCCCACTGCCGGCAGCACGGCGTAGATCGCGTGCTCGGCGCCCACATACTGCACGCCGTGGAACAGCGTCGCCTGCGTGCCATCGGCCAGAATCAGCGTGACGTCCGCTGGCCCCGGCGCCCCCGGCGGCGCGACGCCCGTGAGCGCACCCGCGCCGGTCACGTGCAACTGACTCGCCGGCAGCGCGCCGATCCGCACCGCCGCGGGCTGGGCTTGACCGGCAAAATGCGGCGACCACGTCAGCGTGAACGCGGTCCCGCCTGCCGGCGCCACTTGCTGGGGCGCCATCGCGTCGATGTGCAGGCTCGCCGGCAGGTACTGAAACCCCAGCGTCTTCTCCACGGTGTGGTTGCCCACCAGCACGTCCACGTTCACGCTCTGCGGCAGGTTCGTCTCCGGCGTGACCGGCGGCTGCACTTCCAGCGTCGCGCCCGCGCCATCGGCATCGACCGTCGCGCTCAGCACCTTGGCGGGCAGCATGCCAAACGCCACCTGCGCCTGCTGCCATTGCGCGGGCAGGGCGTGCCCGGAAACGCCAAGCAGCACCGGCGCGAGCTGATTCACCGGCTGCGCGGAAGGCGTCACGGTCCACAGCGCCCACGGCGGCAGCGTGTCCGTCGGCGACGCGCCCTTGAGCGGCATGTCCACGAGCGCAAGCGCCTGCGGCAGCATCGCCACGCCATCGGCTTGTTGCACGCTGACGTCGTACGCACCGGACGCCGGCTCCAGGCCAAGTTTCGCCACAAGCGTCTCACCGTCCGTCGCGACCACGTCCGCGGCGATCGCGCCATTGGCGCCCGTCAGCCAGACCTTCAGCAGCGCGCCCGACAGGCCATGGCCCTGCAGCACGATTTGCCCGCCGCCCGTCGGTTTGAACGGCAGCACCGCGGGCGTCACTTTCTCCAGCAGCGGCGGTTGATGGTAGGTGAACGCGTTTTCCAGCTGGCCGCTGCCATCCGCGTTCGCCGCTGCGACCGCGACCGTGCCCGTTTGACCCGGCGGCGTGAGGACCGTCGCGGTGTGTTCGTCAATCACACTCGGCAGCAGCGCCAGCCGGTGGCCGACGACGAACTGCGTTTGCGCGGTGAAGCCGTTGCCGGAAATCGTCAGCGCCGTGCCGCCTTGCGCCGGACCGCTCGCGGGCGCGACCGCCGTGACTTCCACCTTGCCGACGTAGCGGTAGCCCTTGACGATCTTGCCGTCGGGAATCGCCTTGGCCTTGGGATCCGGCGCGACGCGCAGCGTCACGTCGACAACGCCCGACGGATGCGGCGGCGCCACGACCTGCAGCAGACCATCGTCCTGCACATCGACCTGCAGCGCGGGCGTTTCGCCAAACAGCACGGTCTGCACGTGGCCGAGGAACTGCCCCTGGATCGTCACGACCTGCAGGCCGCTCGTCGGCCCTTGGTCCGGGTCAATCAGCACCGCGAGTGGCGTTTCGCCCGCGCCGAGGCTCGGCGTCGAGGACGCGGCCAGATCGAGGGCAGCGTCCTTGCCCGCGAGGTCCGCGGCGTTGGAATCGCTCGTCGCGTCCGTCAGGTCGCCAGTCGTGCCGGCCGTCGCGCCATCGCCGCACGCCACGAGCAGAATCAGCGGAAAAATCGCCAAAAAAACCGCGGAGAATCGCCGCTGCGTCCTGCAATTCCCCGGTGGCTTGGCGGTCTCTCGGCGCAAAATCCCTCCGCTGCAAAGGGTAACACGAAGACGGCGGCCATCCCACCGCGGATTCGCTACCCGCGGGAATTCTTGTCGCTCCCGCTTCAGCACGTGACAAAAGCGCGCGGCGCCGCTAGGTTACTTCGCGCGTCGCCCCAACCGACGCGAGTTGCCGCCATGTCTGACGCCGCGTCGCCTTCACCGGTTTCCTTGCCCCGACTGACGGAGCTGTCAGCGACGGCGGGCTGTGCGGCCAAGATTGGCCAAGCGGACCTGCGCCGGGCGCTTGCGCAGTTGCCGGTGATGGCAGATCCCCGCCTCATCGTGGGCCACGCAACCAGCGACGACGCGGCGGTTTATCAGCTCTCCGACGACGTCGCGCTCGTTGAGACCGTCGACATCTTCACGCCCATCGTCGATGACCCCTACGACTACGGCCGCATCGCTGCGGCCAACGCGCTGAGCGACATTTACGCCATGGGCGCGCGGCCGATTTCCGCGCTTTCCTTCGTCGCATGGCCGATGGCGGAACGCGGGCCCGAGGAATTGGGTGAAATCCTGCGCGGTGCTTCAGACGTCTGTCGTCTCGCGGACATCGTGATCGCTGGCGGTCATTCGATCGTCGACAAGGAGCCGAAATTCGGGCTGTTTGTCACAGGTTTGTCGCATCCCAAGGCGATTGTGACCAACGCCGGCGGTCGGCCGGGCGACCTGCTGGTGCTGACCAAGCCGCTGGGAACTGGCGTACTGACCACGGCCGTGAAGCGCGGCGTGATGCCACCCGAGGAGCTGCGCCAGGCCATTGAGTCCATGGTGACGCTCAATCGCGCGGCGTGCGCGGCGATGCTGGCGGTGGGCGTGCATGCGTGCACGGACGTCACGGGCTTTGGCCTCTTGGGCCATCTCGGCAACGTGCTCCGGGCGTCGAGCCAAGCGTCCGGTCGGGCTGTGGGGGCGCGTTTGCACGTCGACGAGGTGCAGTGGCTGGATCGCGCGGTGGACATGGCGGCGGACAATATTTGCCCCGGCGGTTCGCGGCGCAACCTTGAATATGCCGCGCCGAGCGTCAATTTTTCGGCGTCGATCGCCGAGCACATGAAGCTGCTGTTGGCGGACGCGCAGACGTCGGGCGGCCTGCTCATGGCCGTGGCGCCGCAGAAACTCGATGCCCTGCTGCTGGAACTTTCGCAGCGCGACGTCCTGGTGCGCGCGGTGATTGGTGAGTTGCTCGAGGTCGACGACCCGGGCGCCATTGCCGTTGTGTGAAGTCAGCACGATCCACAGCTTGACGGTTTGTAACGCACCGCGTCACACTCTTGCGCCGCGGGCGTTTCGCCTGCACCGCGTTCTCCTTTCACTTTCGCGAGGACAGTATGCCGCCACGTAAGAAGTCCGTTACCGCCGCCGTTCAGCAGTCCCTGCCCGTAGCCAAGGCCGCGCCGCCCGTCGTCGCCAAGCCCGCCAAGGCTGCCAAGGCTGCGCCTGCGCCCAAGGCTGTTGCGCCCAAGGCTGCTGCTCCCGCGCCTGCCGCGAAGGCTGCCGCCCCGGCCGTGGTGAAGAAGGCGCCCGCGCCGACGACGGAACGCGCGCCGACGACGGAGCGCACGGTGCGCAAGCTCGGCAACGGCCAGGACCGCATCGCGATTGTCGCCGGCCTGCGCACGCCGTTTTCGCGTTCGTGGTCGGATCTGAATGACGTGGACCCGGTCGAACTCTCGACGCAGGTGGCGCGCGAGCTGCTGTTCCGCCTGGAAATGCGCCCGCAGGACGTGGACCAGGTCATCTGGGGCACCGTCATCTCCGTCGTCCGCAGCCCGAATGTGGCCCGCGAAGTGGCGATGAACCTCGGCATGTACCACTGCTCCGGCTTCTCCGTGTCGCGCGCTTGCGCGTCGGGCTTCCAGGCGATTGCCTCGGCCGCGCAGCAGATTTGGTCGGGTGAATGCGACGTCGTCCTCGCGGGCGGCGTGGACGTGACCAGCCACGCGCCGGTCGTGTACAAGAAGAAGGTCGTCGATCAGCTGCAGAAGCTCCAGAAATTGCACGGCATGGGTCTCATCAAGGAGCTCACGCACCTCAATCCGATGGATTTCTTCCCGACGCCGCCGGCCCTGACCGAGCGCTATACCGGCAAGACCATGGGCGAGCACGCGGAGGAGATGGCGCAGAACTTCTCGATTTCGCGGCGTTCGCAGGAAGAATTGGCGCTGGCCAGCCACAAAAAGGCGGCTGCGGCGGTGCAGTCGGGCAAGCTGGCCGGCGAGATCATGACGGTGCAGACGCCCAAGGGTCCGGTCAGCGCGGACAACCTGATCCGCACGGACATGGACGCGGGCAAGCTGGCCAAGCTCAAGCCGGTGTTTGACAAGCGCAATGGCACCATCACGGCGGCAACGTCGTCGGCGCTGACCGATGGCGCGGCGTGCGTCCTCGTGATGCGCGAAAGCCGCGCGAAGGAGCTGGGCTACGAGCCGCTGGGCTTCATCAACAGCTTCGCGTTTGCCGGCCAGGATCCGCGCGAGAACATGCTGCTCGGCAACGTGTACTCGACGCCGATCGCGTTGGACCGCGCGGGCATGACGCTCCAGGACATGGACCTGCTGGAAATCCACGAGGCGTTCGCCGCGCAGGTGCTGTCCAACATCAAGATGTTCAACGACAAGGCCTTCTTCCGCGACAAGCTGAACCGCGACAAGGTGCTGGGCGAAGTGGACATGGCCAAGCTCAACACGCGCGGCGGCTCGATGGCCTTTGGGCACCCGTTTGCCGCGACCGGCCTGCGCATCGCCACGACGATGTTCAATGCGCTGCGGCAGGAAGACAAGCAGTTCGGTCTGGGCACGATTTGCGCAGCCGGTGGTATGGGTACGGCGATGGTCTTCGAGCGCAACTGAGTGGCCCGCGCGATCGGGCCAGACGGCTCGACCGGCTGACTTCCCTCTCCATTTCAGGTGAATCCATGGCACACGCAGCTAACAATCCAGCAGTCCGCCTTGACGGCCCGGATGGCGACGGCATCGCCACGGTGTGGATCGATTGCCACGGCAGCAAGGTCAACACGCTGTCGGTCGACCTTCTGCCCGAGTTCGAAGCGGTTTTTGGCAAGATCAGCGCCGACCCGCGCATCAAGGCCGTCGTCATTGCCTCGGGCAAAGAGGCGGGCTTCATCGCTGGCGCCAACATCGATGACCTCGGCCTCGTGCGCACGACGGCGGAGGGCGCCAAGATCTCCAAGAGCGCGCAGGACGCGTTCCTGAAGCTGGAGAAACTGGGCATTCCGACGGTCGCGGCGATCCACGGGGATTGCCTGGGCGGCGGTCTGGAACTCGCGCTCGCTTGCACGGCGCGCGTGGCGTCGGATACGCCCAAGACCAAGCTGGCGCTGCCGGAAGTGATGCTCGGCCTGCTGCCGGGCGGCGGTGGCACGGTGCGGCTGCCCAAGCTCATCGGTCTGGCCAACGCGCTGGACATGATGCTGACGGGCAAGAACATCCGCGCGAGCAAGGCGCTGAAGATGGGCCTCGTGGACGCCGCGGTGCCCAAGGGCAAGCTGCTGGACGCGGCACGCAAGTACGCGGTGGATCTGGCGCACGGCAAGCCCGCGCACGCCAAGAAGAAGCCCAAGATGCAGGAGGAAGTCCAGGAATTCCTGCTGGAAGGCAACCAGTTTGGGCGGCGCATCGTGCTGCATGAAGCGCGCAAGAAAGTGATGAAGCAGACCAAGGGTCTGTACCCGGCGCCGCTGAAGATCCTGGACGTGATTGCCAAGGGGACGTTTGAGGCGGAGTCGCAGGGCTTTGGCGAGCTGCTGCTGACGGCGGAGTCGCATGGCCTGCAGCACCTCTTCCACGCGATTACCGCGCTGAAGAAGGACAACGGTCCGGGCACGGAAGGCGTTGTCGCGCCAAAAGTCACGCGCGTGGGCATCCTGGGCGCGGGCCTCATGGGCGCGGGCGTGGGCACGGTGCTCGCGGATCAGGGCTACACGGTGCGCTTGAAGGATCGCGATTACGAAGCGATTGGCCGCGGCTTGGATTACGCGCGGAAGGTGTTTGGCAAGGCGCGCAAGCGCAAGGTCTATCCGGAAGCGGGCTACGACGAGCGCATGGCGCGGATCTCCGGCGGCACGGACTACGCCGGTTTTGGGCGCTGCGAAATGGTGATTGAAGCGGTGTTTGAAGACCTGGGCCTGAAACAGCGCATGGTCGACGACATCGAGAAGATCACGCAGGTTGGCGGCATCTTTGCCAGCAACACGTCGTCGTTGCCGATTGCCGACATCGCCAAGAAGGCCAAGCATCCGGAGCGCGTCATCGGCATGCACTTCTTCTCGCCGGTCGAGAAGATGCCGCTGGTCGAGATCATCGTGACGCCGCAAACGGCGCCGGAAGTGACCGCCGCGACCGTGGCCGTGGCCCGCAAGATGGGCAAGCACGTCATCGTGGTCAACGACTGCGCCGGTTTCTACACGACGCGCGCGCTGGTGCCGTACATGACCGAGGCGATCTTCCTCGCGGTGGAAGGCTACGCGCTGGAGGACATCGATGAAGCGGCGATGAGCCACGGCTTCCCGGTTGGCCCGATTACGCTGATGGACGAAGTCGGCATCGACGTTGGCCTCAAAGTGATGAAAGTCATGAAGGAGCACTACAGCGACCGCATGCAGTTCCCGCCGGACATCAGCCAGGCGCTGATCGACGAAGGGCGCTTGGGCCGCAAGAACAACAAGGGCTTTTTCAAGTACGAGAATGGCAAGTCCGTGCTGGAAAAGGGCGAGAAGGTCGTCGACGAGACGGTCTACAAGCACCTGCCGCAGGGCGACAAGACCAAGGCGGCGAATCTGTCCGAGATGGCGGAACGCATGATCCTGGGGCTGTGCAATGAAGCGGCGCTGTGCCTGCAGGACGGGACGCTGCGCGACGGCTACGCGGGCGACCTGGGCGCGGTGATGGGCATTGGCTTCCCGCCGTTTGAAGGCGGACCGTTCCGGTACATGGACCGCATCGGCGTCAAGTCGGTGGTGGAGAAGCTCAAGGCGCTTGAGGGGAAGTACGGGAAGCGGTTCAAGCCTTGTCAGTTGTTGTTGGATAAGGCCGCGCGCGGCGAGAGGTTTTTTTAGGCGCTGCTGCGGGATTTTGCGCTGCCGCTTGGGTGATTGCGCTGCCGCGCGGGTTTTGGCCTTGGGCCGGAGTTGCGGGTACGCGAGCCTGTTCTTAGGGATTTTTCAAAGAAACTTTCGCGATGCGAGAGAGAAACCAGCTCGCCGCTGGTTTCTCTCTCGCGCTCTCTCTTCCTTGGCCCGGGCGGCTGTTGGTGGGGAAGTCGGCTGTGCGTTCGCTGGCCTGCGCTTGCGCTGCGCGCAGTGCTCGGCCCCGCATGACGCCGGTGGGGTGGCACGACGGTGCTCGGGGAGCTGCGCTTACCCGACGCGCTCACGCGCGGGGTGCTCGCTTGGGAAGACTGTCCAGTGGGAAGCCGGGCTTGGGCTTTGTGAGCGCTGGGGATTGGCTGGCTTGCGCTGCGCGCTCGCTGGGGGGCGCTTGGGGAACCGCGGCTTGCGCTGCGCGCTCGCTGGAGTGGCTTGGGGATCCGCGGCTTGCGCTGCGCGCTCGCCGGGGCGGCTTGGGGATCCGCGGCTTGCGCTTCGCGCTCGCTGGGGCGGCAAGCCTCGCGTTAGGGGGCGAAGCCCAAGCGCACGCTGGCCATCGCGGAAATGTCGCCGAGGGTCTCGCGGTGGTGGGCGGTTGAGCATCCCAAGCGGCACGTCGTGACATCCTGTTCCAGTGTGCGCGTGTACAGGTCGGATTGCGCGCCCAGCCAGACTCCGAGTAGGCCAGGTCCTCCAGCTTCGGCGCACGCGTAGTCCAATTGCCTGGCGTGCGGTTCAAGCAGAGGACAACTTCTCCAATCCATGGCAAAGTTCCGGGCACGCGCCGGATTTCCCCGGCCTCGCGAGGCGGACGTGGTTGCACTTGCTCAGACTTCAAATGACGCGGCGGGCTTCGTCGACAAGCTTGTGATCCTCTCGCCATCGACCGGCGAGCTTCTGGGCGAAGCGCCGGTGATGGAGGCGGACGAGGTCAAGGCGGCGGTCGCGCGCGCGCGCACGGCGCAGGCTGCTTGGGGTGCGCTGTCGGTCAAGGAGCGCTGTTCAGCGCTGCGGGCGTTTCGCCACAAGGTCGCGCAGCACGCGGACGACCTGGCGCGCGCCGTGTCCACGGAGAACGGCAAGCCGGTCCAGGAAGCGCTGACGCACGACATCCTCCCGTTCTGCGATTTGATGGCGTATTTTGAGAGCCGCGCGCCCAGGATCCTCGCGCCGCAGACGATCTCGCTCCACCTGATGATGCAGCGCCGCAGCTACCTCCACTGCATCCCGCGCGGCGTGATCGGCATCATCGGTCCGTGGAATTTCCCGTTTTCTATCCCGATCGGCGACGCGGTCATGGCGCTTTTTGCCGGCAATGCGACGGTCATCAAGCCGTCGGAGGTCACGCCGCTCATCGCGCTCAAAGCCAAGGCCCTGTGGGACGAGGCGTGCAAGGACGAGCCGCGCCTGCACCCGGACCTCGTGCAGATTGTCACCGGGCGCGGGCTGACGGGCGCGGCGGTGTGCACGTCGGGCGTGGATCAGGTGATGTTCACGGGCAGCGTGCCGACCGGCAAGAAAGTCGCGGTCGCCTGTGCGGAGCGGCTGATTCCGTGCGTGCTGGAGCTGGGTGGCATCAATCCGGCGATTGTCACGGCGGATGCCGATGTGGAACGGACGGCCCACGCGATTTTGTGGGGCGCGTTCGCCAACAGCGGACAGGTGTGCGCGTCCATCTCGCGCGTGTACGTCGCGCGGCCGCTGGCGGAGCAGCTGACGGCGCGCGTCGTGGAGTTGGCCGGCGGGTTGGTGCAGGGCAATCCGCTCGATCCGGACATTGAGCTGGGCGCGATGACGTTCCTGCCGCAAATTGCCATCGGACAGGCGATCCTGGCGGACACGATTGCCCAGGGCGGACGCGTGCGCTGCGGTGGCACGCCCAACGGCCGATTCTTCCCGCCGACCGTCCTCGACAACGTCGAACATGGCTGGAAAATTACCCAGGACGAGAGCTTCTCGCCGCTCCTGGCCTTCATCGCGGTCGACGACGTCGAGACGGCGATCCGCTACGCCAACGACAGCGACAAGGGCCTGATGGCGTACGTGTTCGCCGGTGATGAAGAGCAGGGCGCGCGGATTGCCGAGCGCCTGGAGGCCGGCACGACGATGGTCAACAACGCCATCGATTCGCACGGCGCGCCGGGAACGCCGTGGCAGGGCATGAAGCAGTCGGGGCTTGGCCAGGTGCACAGCGCTCAGGGCCTGCGCGACCTGTGTCAGGTGCGGCACGTGCAGACTCGGTCGTGGCTGCCGTGGATGAGCAAGGAACTCTGGTGGTACCCGTATTCGCCCAAGGTCTACGGCGCATTCCTGAAGGGCGTCAAGGCGATCTGGGGCGGCGGCGTGCTGGATCGGGTGCTGCGCGCCGTCGGGAAATAGCCCCGGTCGCAGCGGTCGCCGCGCCGCAGTTTGGCGAGCAACCGTTTGATGTTCAAGTGCTTTGGTGCCTCCGGCGCGCCTTTCCCTTGCCTCGGCCCCCAGCCTCCGCTAAGTTGCTTCTCCGCCCGCGCGCACCGGTCGGTCAGGACGTCCATGGACTCGCTTGCCAACCGTATCCGCCTCGCCCGCAGCTATTTGGGCAAGCGCGTGCTCTGCGACGGGATGCCGGTCGACTTCTCCATCGAATTGACAAGCCGCTGCAACCTGAAGTGCGTCATGTGCCCGCGCGACGACGATTCCGTGCGCGGCTTGGGCAACATGCAGCTCGCGACGTTCCAGCGGATCATCGACGAGGCGGCGCAGTATCTCGAGTTCGCGCATCTGCACTTGGCGGGCGAGCCGCTGATGCACCCGGATTTTGGCGCGTTCATCGACTACGCCGCGGCAAAGGGCGTTCGCACGGAGATTTCCACCAACGGCACGATGCTGGACGAGGCGCGCGGCCAAGCGCTCATCGATTCCAAGCTGACCAACCTCATCATCTCCATCGATGGCACGGACGCGGCGACGTACAAGAAAATTCGCGGCGCGGACAGTTTTGACAAGGTCGTGCGCAACGCGGAGCAGTTCCTGCGGCAGAAGCAGGCGGCGGGACGCGGTCCGTACACGATTGTGCAGATGATTTGCATGAACGAGAACGCTTCGCAAAACGACGAATTTGCCCGCCGGTGGAAGGCGCTTGGCGCCGACGCGGTTCGCCTCAAGCGCTACTTCAACTTTGCCGGGCACGTGGAAGATCGCGGGTACGACCAGCCGGAACAGAAGCCCGAGCGGCAGCCGTGCTACCTCCTCTGGCGGCAAATGGCGTTTTACTACGACGGCACCGCGGTTTCCTGCTGCCACGACTTCCTGCACCAGTCTGAGCTCGGCAACATCCACACGCACACCTTGGCGGAGATTTGGAACAGCCCGGTGATGGTGGCGATGCGGCAGAAGCACATTGAGGGCAAGCAGTCCGAGATCCCGCTGTGCGCAGGCTGCAATCAGCCGCAGGTCGGCCTGCCGCAGGTGCTCGGAACGGCGGCGCTCAATGGCGCGACGGCCAAGCGCGTGCTGGTGACGCTGGAGCGGGTGACGCGGCGACTCGGTGTGCGCTCGCCGTACTGACGCATCCTCCTGAGTTTACACGCGATCTTGCGCATGTGTGCGGGGGCTGTCGGCCATCGCCACAGCGTGTTTTCTTTTGAGCTGAATGAGCAAACTTTCAGCAATACTGAGACGTTGCGTTCAGTTTGCAACTTCCAGACCGCGCCCGTAGACTGCCCGCCCACTGCGTTGGAGCCCATGATGCGATTTTTGCCGTCCCGAATTCGCCCCATGGCACGGCAGGCGGCTCGCCGTGCGTGCGCGACGGGCGTGCGGGTGCTCCTCGCGGCGCTCGTGGTGTTTGGCGTGCTGCCGGCGGCGTACGCGGCGGAGACGCTCGAGCCGCTGATCGAATCCGGGCGCGAGCACGCCGTCGAGCACTTGTTCGACCCGTACGCCGATGGCCAGGAAGTTGCGCCAGGCTGGCGTCTGGGCGACATTCACATCAACCGGACCGTCATTGAAGTCGACCTGAAAGGCGCATCGACCCAAGCGAAGCTGCAGCTCAAGCACCTGGACCGCGCCGATCCGTCCGCCGTGCGGTCGCAGAGCTTTGGAACCTTGCTGGTTGGCCCGCCCGACGCCCGTGAGGCTGCGAACCGGCTGATCGCCGCCATTGCCAAGAACGACCACGGGGGCTTCTGGACGATGCCCGCGCCGTCGCCCGAGACGCCCACCGCGCTTGGCCTGTGGCGCGTGTTGACGGACGCCGTGACGCTGACGCTGTTCGCGATTCTCGGCCTCTTCCTCCACTTGCG
This sequence comes from uncultured Myxococcales bacterium, assembly GCA_903842345.1. Lineage (GTDB taxonomy): Bacteria > Myxococcota_A > UBA9042 > UBA9042 > UBA9042 > CAIYBN01. The sequence goes on along the minus strand of CAIMLR010000030.1, from coordinate 20,408 downwards.
ACGCGCGCTCCAGCCGTTGCCGCGCCGGGCGACGTGGCTGCTGATTGCCATCACGGTCGTCGGTACGGTGCTCCGCGGCGTCATCGCGGTGCCCACCATCATGAATGGCTGGCCGTACATGCGCATCGTGCCTGCCGTCCGCATGATGGCGGAAGGCGACGTGCTCCCGGCGATTCTGGGCGCGACGGGCCGTCACATCAGCGTCTTTGACGCCATGTTCCACTTCGATTTCCTCGTCGCGTGCCTCACGCCCGCGGCCATCTTCGCCCATGCGCGCTACGTGCTGGGCGACTGGCGCTCCGCGATCGCCGCCGCCGCGCTCATGGCGTTGCTGCCGCTGCACATTCGCTTTTCCCATGCGGACACGGAGCTCATCCTGACGCTGGGCCTTTCCTCGCTGTCCTTCCTCGCGCTGTACGCCTCCATGCGCGCAGAACGCGCCCGCGACCGCTGGCTGGCGCGGCCGGTCCTGCTGCTCGCGGGCATCGCCAGCTACTTTGTGCGGCCAGAGGCCGTCGCGCTCGCGGGCGTGGACATGGGCGCGATCCTGCTGACGGCGGGCGTCGGCGTGCCCCTGCGACGGCGCATCGCGGCGGGCGCCATCGTCGCGACGTCGGCGGGCTACCTGTTCTGGGTGCAAGGGCACCGCTTCTTTGACCGGGTCCAGGACGCCGGCGAGAAGAACATCTTCCTCATCGGCCTCACGTCGATGTTCAATCCGCAGAAAAATCCGGTGATCGACCCCTGGATCACGCCGCCGCTGGTCCTTTTCCTGGTGTTTGCCGGCGGCGTCTGGCTCTGGCGCAGCGGTCAACGCGGCAAGACAGTCTATCTGGGCGGCTGGCTGCTGGGCATGTTCTTTGTCTACTACGTCCACGGCATTCCGGCGATGCAGGCGCGCTACCACCTGAGCCTCGCGACGCCGATTGTCCTGCTGGCGGCAGCGGCGACGCCCTGGGTGCTGTCCTGGCGGCGGCCGTGGCTGCGCAACGCGCTGGTGGTTGGCGTGCTGTTGTCGCCGCTGCTGCACCTCGATTTTGAGCGCGACACCGACTACACGGAATTGCACGAGTTCCAGTTCGTGCGCGCGGCGGCCAAGCTCGTGCCCGATGGCTGTACCGTGATTGAATACGTGCCGCTGCGCGATCCTGAACATCCGCAGAAGCACCTGCACGGTCGCTGGGATGCGGTTGGCCGCGACATCAACGCGCAGGGCATGACGCAGCGTTGGCCGATTGGCGACGCCGACGATTGGCTGCAGCACCCGCCGCAGCAGCTGCCGAAATGCCTGTACTATTACGAGGGTCTGAGCTGCTACAGCCATCGCCCGCTGGATGCGCCGATTGCGCCGATGTGCGCTGCGTGGCACGCGCAGGCCAAGGAAACGCTGGTTTCGGCGGCGCTGCCGTACCGGTTCTACGACATCCTGCACGCCAGTCCGTTCGATCCGGATCCGCACAAACAAAAGAGCGTGAGTCCGCGCATCGCGACCGGCGCGTCGACGTTGGTCTCGCTGATGCGGATTCGCTAGCCGGCCTTGGGAATGTCGTAGAGGTTGGGCGTGTCGCCGCCGACCGGCCATTCCCACAGCTCGACGCTTCGCTCCGCCGTCGCACCCGGGCGAACGCGCGCGAAGGTCTGTGCGCCCAGGCGGGTCTTGCAGGTCGGATCGGCAAAAGCAGGGGACCAGAAGCCGGCGTTGCAGAAAAGCAGCGGGCCAATCTGGGTCAGCTCCGGAATGTGCGTGTGGCCAAAAACCGCCAAGCGCGTGCCGGTAATCCGCGCGATCAGCGCGGCGCGTTCAGGCGTCAGCAGCGGCTCCGTGAACGTCTGCGGCTTCACGCGGAACGAGTACGCGAGGAACAGCGGAAAGAGCAGGCTCAGCGGCACCAGAATCCACCAGGTGCTGATCGGCAGCACGTAGTTGATGGTCAAGATGATCTCAAACGCGGCGTAGAGCGTCAGCAGAAAGAGCACGCCGCGGTCCAGCCACAGCTCCTGGATGATCATCAGCGGGTTGGTGCACGCTGACGCGACATCGACAGCCGCGAGTTGGCGCACCATCGCCGGCGTGGCGTTGGCGCGCTCGGCAATCGCGGTGACCTTGTCCTCGACGGTCAGCGGATCGCGCATCGCCGGGCGCAGGAAATCCAGGAACGTGATGACGAGCGTCGCCGCCGCGCCCCACGCCCAGGTCCACAGCAGCAGCGGTTGGGTCAGCAGCATGTAGCGCAGGAAGAACATGACGTATTGCGGCCCGCTCATGATGTAGTTGGCCGTGGCATGCGGGTTGAAATAGCCCATGCCGTTGATCATGTAGCGGTTGGCGAGGTCGCCGAACGGAATGCGCACGCGCGGTCGACCACCGATGGAAATCAACGGATTCACCGCGTCGGGCGTGACGCAATACGGCTCGTACTGGTGGCCGTGGCTGACGTACGTGTCGCCGCCGGAGAGGTAGAACCAGTCGCAGAAGACGACGCGATCCTGCTCGGTGTCCAGGATGCCAAGCGCGGCGCGGATGCGCGTTTGCACCGCCGGCCAGTACATTTCCAGATCGTGGTTGCCGATGACGAAGACGAGCTTGTTGCCCGCGCGGACGAACGCGCCGAGCACGTCAAACCACGGCTGATGGTCCGCGACGATGCAGTCCATTTTGAAGAGCGACATCCACTCTTCAGAGCCCAGACCGCGCAGGCGCTGGAGCCAATGGATGTGCGAGGGCGGCGGATCCGGCAGCTTGCAGATGGCGTCAAAATCGAAGATGTCGCCGTTGAGGATGAGCTCCATCGGCCCGGTCGCGTCCGCCATCAGCCACTGGATCAGCCGCACCATGTCGCCGTCGACGAAATATTCTTTGCGCTTGAAGGCCTTCCAGAGAGGTCGCCGCGGGTTGGCGATCTCGGCGTCAGCCAGATGGATATCGCTGAGAATGACCGTTTCCATGGCTTGTCTGGTCTCTCTCGCTCGCGGCACTAGGGCATTGTAGAGGCGGCTTTCCACAAGGACGAGTCGCCCAGGATCTTCTCGCCGAGGCAGGCAAACACCACGCGGTCCCAGCGCTCGCCCGCGCGCTCACACGAGTAGATTTGCTTGAAATCGCCGAGTTTCAGCTCGACAGACGCCGTCACGTGGACGCCTTCCCCGGTCGATGCGGTCTTGAAGCTGTCGAGGCGCAGGCGCGCAACGCGGACGTGGATGCCGGTCGCGGGCAAGCCGTCGGCGGGTTCGCGCCAGGGATAGGTCAAGTCGCCGTTGGAGACCTCATACGCGAAGACCTGTTGGGCGACGCTGGAGAAGCGCTCGTCATACAGGCTGACCTTGGCGATGGCGCGATCAAGCTGCCGGGCGAGTTCCGTGACCCACAGCGCGCCAGCGACCCTGGTGTTGCCGATGGCGTGATCGACCTCGACGAATTCCGGATCCTGGCCAGGATTGGCATAGAACGCGATGGGAAAGCCGCGCGAGGCGTCGACGGTCGCGCCGTGGAGGACGGCGACATTGAAGCCGAGGTCATCGGTCACGCGCGGCTGCATGACGCTGCTGCAGCCCGACGCGAGCGCGAGGAATCCGAGCACGCTGCAGAACACCAGAACTTTCATGGAACCTTGCCTCAGTTGCGTGGAGAACGGTAGGCGGCCCTATGGGGCGATGGTGCAGTAGCTCGGGAACACGCTGGGCAGCGCGGCGCCGGCGCCGTACGGATTGGCGGTCTTGCCGAACGTGTTGCGGAAGAGGAAGTCGACCGCGTAGTCGGGGCCTTCTGGCGGGACGGTGTGGCCAAGGCCGTGATTGCAGGCGATGACGAAGTCGTCGTTCTTGCGCAGATCTGCAATAAAGTCCTGCATGTACTGGTAGAACGTGATGTATCCGGCGAAGATGTCGGTGTCGCCACCCCAGCTGCCGAGGACGGGAATCTTCCAGAACGGCGTGATGTAGTCGATGAGGCCGACGCCGCCGGAGAAGGGCGCCGCCGCGGCGAGGTACTCCGACCGGTTCAGGATGAGCCAGGTCGTCCAGAGCGCGCCCGCGGAGAAGCCAGCGGTGTAGACGCGCTTGGTGTCAATGCTCATCTGCTGCGTGGCGCAGGAGAGCAGGTCGTCAAAGAGCTGGGAGTCGGCGCCGCCGGTGGCGTCCAGGAAGGCCCAGCCGTTGACCTGCGCGCAGCAGGAAAGTCCCTTGACGCAGCAGTTGTCCGGCGTGATGACGACGGCGTTGTTCTGCTTGGCGATGCCGGGCGCGCCGAACGCGGCGCTGAAGTTGCTGCCGCTGTCGCCCAGGCCGTGCCAGAGGAAGAGGAGGGAATTGCCGGGCGCGGAGTAGTCGTCGGGCAGCGACACGTAGGCCGTGCGCTTCTGGCCGCCGGACGTGATGGTGACCTTGCCGCCGAGCGTGAGATCGGGGCACGTGCCGTTGTAGGCCTTGGGCGCGGCGGGCTGCGGGCCCTGATCGACATCGGCGGCCGCTACGTCAGCGCTCACGGCGTCGCCAGTGGTCGTGTCGGCGGCGCCGCTCGTGTCGGCGCCCGCGGCAGTGCTGGAAGCTGCGGTCGTCGTGCCGCATGCGGCAAAAACGCAGACGGCGAGGGCGCTCACGGCGCTGGTGGACAGGAAGCGGGGCGAAAGGACGAGACGCATGAGGCACTCCAGGAAACAGCCGGTGGGCATCATCGCCGACCGCACGGGATTGCGCAACGATAACAGAGGCAACGTCGCGTTTCTACGGCGCGTGACCGGCATCCTGTTCGTCGTCCAGCTCATCGATCGCGTCGCCGTTGCCGGTGTGCGCCAGCCAAATCCACAGCAAATAGGCGTACTCGCAGGCAATCAGCGCCGGCGCAAGCCAAAATGGCAGCGTGCCCAGCGCCATCCGGTCCAGCAACGGCAACTCCGGCACGCCGGGATGCAGCGCCAGCTTGAGCAGCCAGGTCGCCAGCAGAACGATGAACAGCGGCCAGTAGTTGCGCAGCAAACGGGCGCGTACTGCTTGTAGTTTGCTGATGTGGAACCGCGGCCGCAGGAGGTCCTCAGAAATCTGCTGACCCCAGCCGGCGATCGGGCTCATCAGATCGCGGCTGACGATCGGACCGTAGAAATTGCGCTCGAGGAGACGCACGCGGTGTTGCCAGACCAGAAAGAACCGGAAGCGCCGCGCCTCAATGTGCAGAAACGTGTGGACCAACGCCATCCCCACGAGGATCGCCGCATGCGAGTGCGCCGGTTCGCCGAGGCTGAACGTCACGAGCGCCATCACGGACAGGATCGACCAGTTCGTCGTCGTGTCGAGGCGCAATCGCCACTGCGTCGCCCGATAGACCTCGCCGCGGTAGAAATGCACGAGCGCGGAGATGTACTCCTGGCGGGACAGCGGCGAGTCCTCAAAACGCTGCGGGGGATCGCTCATGGTCGGCTCCTACAGGACGCGCAGCAGTTCGTGCGGCGCGTCGATGACGGCGTGGGCGCCAAAGTCGGTCAGTTCCTCGCGCGACTTGAAGCCCCACGTGACGCCAACTGCGAACATTCCCGCGGCATTGGCTGTGCGCATGTCAATGGCGGAATCACCAATGAAGACGCATTGACTTGGATCTACAGCGAGATCGTTGGCAATGATCAGCGCGCCCGTTGGATCCGGCTTGCGCGGCACTTCAACCCGCTGGCCGTAGACCGCGCGAAACGGGGTGTCCGCGAACAGCGCCGCGACGAGCCGCTGCGTGGAAACGTGCGGCTTGTTGCTCAGCACCGCCAGCTGCATCGGCATGTCGCGCAGCGCTGCGAGCAGCTCCGGGATGCCCGCGTACGGCAGCGTGTGACCAAACAAGTTGTCGGCATACAGCCCGCGGTACGTCGCCAGCACTTCAGCCTGCAGCGGGTGATCGCCGCTCGCCTTCTTCGCCAGCACTTCCACGCCCTCACCGACGAACTGGCGGTAGCGCTCGATCGGGTGCGTCGGTAGGGCATGGGTCGCGAGCGCCTTGTTCATGGACGCGCCGATGTCAGCGAGGCTGTCGATCAGCGTGCCGTCGAGGTCAAAAATGGCAGCGGAATAACGCATGGGCAGGATCTCCGGACGTGCCGCACCAGAAGGGCGCGCGGGGCGACGGTAGGCAGTTTGGCGCGCGGCGTAAAGGGCGGCGGCCATTGTCTGGCAAAAAGCCTTGCGCGTAGCCTCCCTGCGCGCGCCTGTGGGCGATTCCTCCTTCCCCGTGGCGTCTGGATCTGCCACACTACTGCGCTGGTTCCCGCCCACCGTCGCCGCACTTGCCCTGAGGTTTCATGAATCGCTGCCCGACTTTCTCCGCGCTTTGGCTGTGCCTTGCCCTCCTCGTGACGCTCGCCGCGTGCGGCACCTCCACGGGCGGCGGCGGCTCCTACGTGGGCGGCGACGCCGTCGGGAAGGATCTTGGGCTGACAAGCGACAGCACGGCGACGACCGGCGACACCCTGGGCGGCAAGGACGGCCTCTCAGACACCGCGACAAAAGACAGCCAGCCGGGCGAGGACACCGTCCTGGACACCGGGCCCGTCGACACCGGTCCGGTCGATGCCGGCTGCGGCGCCAAGCCGTGCTGCGCCAACGCCAGCGAGTGCGACGACAATGATCCGTGCACAACCGACTCCTGCGCCACCGGCATCTGCATCCACAACCCGATCGCCGGCTGCGGCAACGCCAGCCCGCCGTGCAGCAGCAGCGCGCCGTGCGCGTTTGGCGTGTGCGACAGCGGCACCAACGCGTGCGTCGCGTGCATCACAACCGCGGATTGCGCGGGCGGCGCCGCGCTTTGCATCGACCAGAAATGCGTGGCGGCAACCGCGTGCAAGTCTGACGTGACGTGCAAGCCGCTCAGCAAAGTCTGCGACAAGACCGCCGGCGTGTGCGTCGACTGCCTGCAAAACGGCGACTGCGGCGTGGACGCGAAGTGCGTCGAGAGCACCTGCCACCCGAGCAAGACGTGCACGAGTTCCAAGGACTGCCCGAGCGTCTGCGACCTCGCGTCCGCCTCCTGCGTCGAGTGCCTGAGCGCCGACGACTGCGCGACCGACAAGTTCTGCAACGCCAAGCACCAGTGCCAGGCGGACGTTTGCACCAGCGGCGGCTGCCAGCCCGGCAAGTATTTTGCCTGCAAGCCCGACGGCAGCGGCTACGGCGCGGCGGTCACGTGCGAAGACGGCAACCCGTGCACGGACAACGTCTGCGACGGCCAGAAGGGCTGCCAGGTCGTCAACAACGCGGTGAAGTGCGATGACGGCAGCGCGTGCACCCAGAACGACACGTGCGCGAACGCCGCCTGCAAGGGCGCGATCCTCAATTGCGACGACAAGAACCCGTGCACGACGGATTCCTGCAATCCCTCGACCGGCTGCGCGCACATCGCCAACACCAACGCGTGCGACGACGGCAGCGCGTGCACGGTCAGCGACGTCTGCACGGGCATGGTCTGCAAAGGCGTGGCGGTCTCGTGCGACGACTTCAATCCGTGCACGGACGACAAGTGCGACACCAAGACCGGCTGCGTGCACACCAACAACGCCAACAGCTGCAACGACGCCAGCGCGTGCACGACCGGCGACACGTGCTCAGGCGGCACGTGCGCGGGCACGCCGACGGTCTGCGATGACAACAACCCGTGCACCGCCAACCAATGCCTGACGGCCAGCGGCTGCTCCTATCCCGCGACGTCAGGTAGCTGCGACGACGGCGACGCGTGCACGGTCGGCGACGCCTGCTACCTGGGCTACTGCAACTCCGGCGCGGCCAAGAACTGCACGGACGGCAACCCGTGCACCGACGATTCCTGCTTTGGCGGGACGTGCAACCACGCCAACAACGCCACGGCGTGCGACGACGGCAACGCCTGCACGAGCTACGACACGTGCGGCGGCGGCAAGTGCAACGCGGGCACGACTGCGGTCGTGTGCGACGACAGCAACCTGTGCACCACGGATTCCTGCATCCCGGCGACCGGCTGCAGCTACAAGTCCAACAGCCTCGCGTGCGACGACAGCAACGCATGCACGACGAGCGACGTGTGCCAGGGCGGTTCCTGCCTCGGTGGCGCGGCCAAGGTCTGCAATGACAGCGACGCGTGCACCAAGGACGCCTGCGACACCGCGACCGGCTGCGTCTTTGCCGCCGACACCGCCAAGTGCGACGACAAGGACGCGTGCACGCTCGACACCTGCGCCAGCCCGGGCGGCACCTGCACGCACACGGCGATCGCCGGCTGCTGCAAGGACCAGCTCGCGTGCAACGACAACAACGGCTGCACGCTCGACACCTGCGCCGGCAACACCTGTTTTCACCAGACCGACGCGAGCTGCTGCGCCGCGGACACCGACTGCGGCGACGGCAACCAGTGCACGACCGACAGCTGCGTCGCGGGCAAGTGCGGCCACGTCGCGCTCGCGGGCGCGGTGACGCCCACGTGGACCGCGGGTTGGGACGTCGCGGGCGGCCCCGAAGGCTTCTACGGCGACGTCGTCCCGGGCGGCTTTGCCTGGGGCCAAGCCACGACCTTGCCGCACGACGCCACCGGCAGCTTTGGCCTGACCGGCACCGGCGGCGCGGCATTCAGCGGCGTCAAGACAACGGTCGTCAGCACCGCCAACGGTCCGTTCGTGGAAGTTCCCGCCGGCGGCACGTACGCGCTCAGCTTGTGGTACCGGCTCGACCTCACGGCCGGCAGCGGCGCCGTCACGATTTACGCCGTCTTTGGCAATTCCGTCGTGCAGCTGGCCACGTCACCGACGCTCAACACGTGGCAGCAGCTCAAGATCGACGGGACGGCGCTGGCTGGCCAGAAGTTCCAGCTGCAGTTCAAGGTGCAAATCAACGGGCTGACGTCGACGCCCGCGGCAGGCAAGGGCGCGTTTTTTGACACGGTGTCGCTCGCCGGCACGTGCCCGACCAAGAAGTGCACGGTGAGCACCGATTGCCCCGCGTCGGTCGCCTCCTGCTTTGCCGCGACGTGCACCGCCGGCGCGTGCGGCTACAATCGCACGTGCTGCGCGCTGGCCACCGACTGCGACGACGGCAACGCCTGCACCACCGACGCGTGCGGCGGCGGCACCTGCACGCACACGGCCATCGCCAACTGCTGCGCCAGCAGCGCCAGCTGCGACGACAAAAACGCCTGCACGTTGGACGTCTGCGCGGGCGGCACGTGCAGCCATCCGGCCATCGCCGGCTGCTGCCTCACCGCCGGCGACTGCAACGACGCCGACGCCTGCACCAACGACGTCTGCGGCACCGATCACACGTGCAAGCATCCGGCGCTGTGCTGCAAGGTCGACGGCGACTGCAACGACGGCGACCCGAAGTGCACGACCGACACGTGCGTCGCCAGCGTCTGCCAGTACGCGACCAACAGCAGCGTGCCCGGCTGCTGCGATCCCAACATCTACAGCGAGTCGTTTGACGGCACGCTCATCGGCTGGACGTTCGTGAACAGCACCGGCGTCGCCACGCAGGGCTGGCAGCAGTGGCTGACGGCGACGCAGAAAGTCTCCGCGCCCGGCGTGCTGTACTACGGCAACCCGGCAACGTTGTCGTACGACTTTGTCAGCGGCTCGGCCAACAGCGGCAACGCGACGTCCGCGGCGTTCACGATCCCCGCCGGCGCGACGAGCGTGAAGCTCAACACGCAGCTGTTCTACGCGACCGAGAGCGGCTCGACCTACGACACCTTCACGCTCAGCGTCGTCGACGGCGCGACGGTCACGTCCGTGTGGAGCAAGGCCAGCAGCGCCCCGGCGATGAGCGTGTGGGTGCCGATCACGGTCGACCTCACGGCGTACGCGGGCAAGAACGTGCAACTGCGGTTCAATTTCACGACGGGCGACGGCGCGGTCAATTCGACGCTTGGCGTGCTTTTTGACGACATCAAGGTCACGCGCGCTTGTCTGTAGGCGGCGACCGGGCCAAGGCACGAGTCGGCAGAATTCGGTCACTTGGAGGGTCCGCGTCCGTGGCGAATCCCGTCCCCCGATCGGGATCATTTCACAAGCAGCGCGATCTCCGCCTGGCTCAATTCCCGCGTCTCACCCAACGCCAGATCCGCCGGCAGCTTCAGCCCGCCGACCTGCTCGCGGTGCAACTGCAGCACCGCCGAACCCAGCGCCGCCATCATCCGCTTCACCTGGTGGTAACGCCCCTCGCGCAGCGTCAACCGCACCGTCAGCGGTCCCAGGCGCTCCAGCTTGGCCGGCAGCGTCGGCCCGTCGTCGAGGATAATCCCGCGCGTCAGCCGTTCCTCCGCGTTGGGCGCCAGCTCGCGCACCAGCTCCGCGATGTAGACCTTGTCCACGTGGCGCTTGGGGTGCGTCAGGCGATGGTTGAGCGCGCCGTCGGTCGTCAGGATCAGCAGCCCGGACGTGTCGCGATCCAGCCGCCCCACGGGCGCCAATTCGCGGTGCCGCAGCGCTTCCGGGATGAGCTCCATCACCGTCTGCGCGCTGCCCACTTCCGTCGACGTCACGACGCCCGGCGGCTTGTGTTGCACCAACACGAGATGGCGGAATGGCCGCACGGGCTGCCCGTTCAACAGGATTTCCTGCGTCGCGGGATCCACATGCTGCGCGGTGTCCCGCACGAGCACGCCATCGACCGTGACGTGGCCACCGCGAATGTGCGTCAGCGCGTGGCTCCGCGGCATCCCGGTAGCTTGGCTGAGGTGGCGATCCAGACGCAGCGTGTCTTTCATGACAGGCGATCCTTGGCGCGGTTGCGCGCCCATGGCATGCGGTCTGACAGCGCGACGAGCACGCCCGATCCCATGATGAGAGTTCCGCCGACCCAGGTGCCCCACGACGGCGTGTCGCCGAAGATGACGACGCCCATGAGCACGGCGAAAAGCGGGTTGATGTAGGAGTAGATGGAGGCGTCGGAGGCGTCGAGCAGGCGGTAGCCGCTTGTCATCAGCAGTTGCGCAAAGGCCGCCGAGACGCCGGTGCCGATGAGCAGCAGGCCGTCGAAGCCGCCGGGCATGGTCCACGGCGCGTCAAACGGGATGGTGAAGAGCGAACCGAGCGTGCACATCGCCGCCAGCGCCCAGACGACCATGACGGAGCGGTTCTTGCGCGTCGCCACTTTCAGCGACACCAGCGCCCACGCGGAAAACAGCGCCGACATCGCGCCCACGACCGCGCCTTGCGCCTGCATCGTGCCCAGCCGCCCGCGCACGAGCAGCCACACGCCCAGGCTGGAGCCGACCATCGCGATGGCCTTCTCCACCGTCATGCGTTCATGCAGCAAGAGGACCGCGCCCAACGCCGTGAGCGCCGGCGAGGCGTTGTTCAGCAGCACGGCGTCGCCCAGCGGAATCGTCCGGAGCGCAAAGAAATACGCGCCAATCGCGATGAAGCCGGCCAGCGAGCGCGAGAACAGCATTGGCAGGTCAAAGAATTCCAGCTTGATTTTGCCGCGCCGCCGCACCAAATCGATGACCAGCAACGTGACGGCGGAGCGCGCGGCGACGAGCTCAAAGGTCGGCACCGCGTGGCTCTCCTGCTTGGCCATCGCGCCCATGACGGAAAACAGCATGCCGCCGAACACGATGAACGCGATGCCGCGCCAGGATTGCGGCGACGCGGGGACAGGCAGATCGAGCTGCGTCGCGGCGGGATCGTGCATCGTTCAGGCCTGTTGCAGCCGCTGCAGCTTGGCCACGGCGCGGAGCACGGACGCGTCGGATTCCAGCAGGCCCACTTCCGCCAGCGGCACCCAGCGACCGGCGTGCGCATCCGAGCCGGCATTGAACTGCCAGTCGCGGGCCTGAAAGAGGAAGCGCACGTCAAAATGCCGGTGCTCCGGATCCGCCTTGCGCGCCGGAATCACGTGGACGTCGACGTCGATGAGACCGGTGGTCAGCGGCGAGAGTGGCAAATCCAGCAGTCCCACTTCCTCGTGCACTTCGCGGCGCGCGGCGGCCAGGACGTCCAGATCCGTGGCGTCAACGTGACCACCAGGCTGCAGCCAGCGGTGCAGCTTGCCGTGCAGGATCAGCAGCAGCGAACCGCCATCGGGCGAGAGCACGAATGCGCTGGCGGTCACGTGGCCGGGCGCAAAGTGGTCGCGGGAAAACGGGTCGCCCGGGACGTCGAGCAGCGTGAGCACGGCGTCGCGGTGCGTGCGCTCCAGGTCGTCCATCGGCTGGTGTTGGCGGAGCAGGGTGCGGAGGTGGTCGCGGCGGTCGGTCGTCATGGGCCGCGGAGTGTACGCAAAGGCCGCCGCGAAGGCGAGCGGGACCGGCAAAGCGCGCACGTCAAAGCCGCCGCGCCGCCGCGTGCTACTTTGCCAGCGAGGTGTGGTGTGATGGTTCGCAATCGAATTCTGGCGGCAATGATGGGCGCGTTCCTGCTGGCGAGCGCCGCAGATGCGCGCCCGGGCAAGCCCAAACCGCATCCCGTGCGCCCGCCGCACATCACCGTCGTCGTGCCGTTCAGGATGCCGCCGGTGGCGCCGGAAATCGTCAGTCCGCTGACGCCTGAGTTGCGCCAACAGCTGGAGGCGGCGAATGCGCCCCCGACGCTGCTTCCACGCCTGGAGAATCTGCCGCTGCCCAATGGCGTCACGGTGATGTTGGACCGGACGCTGCGCGTGAAGCTGGACCTCGCGGCGCTGTGGCAAAAGCAGGTGCAGCAGCCGGATACGTATTCGCTGACGCTGGAGGCGCAGTCCGGGAGCGGCTGGCTGTGGCTGACGTATCGCCTGCCCGGCGAGGTGGCGCTGCCCTTGGTCTTGAAGCGCTGATTGACCGCATCGCGGTGTCCGTCAGCGCACCAGCAAGTCCATCACTGTGCCGCGACAGGTCACGCGCAACCGCTGGCACAGCGCACTGTCTTCACGCGCCGCCAGGACCTGGAGCAGGTAGCCATCGGTCAGCGCCTTCACGGCCGTCGCCACGCGCACGGCGTCCGCGGCGTGCCAGCACGCCTGGGCATGGCCGCGCGCGAGGAGCTGCGCCAATCGGTGCACCGTGTGCTTGTCCTGACTTTGGCCGATCAACGTCGCCAGCGGCAGTTCCGCATCCAACTGCAGCAGCCACGCCAGGCGAATCGGCGAATCGGCGCGTTGCGCCATGTCAAAAAGCCCGCCGAGCCAGTGCGTCAGGTGCTGGCGCGGATCGCCGTCCATCGCGTAGAGCGGCGCGTCCACAGCGGAGCGCTGCAACGCCACTTCTTCCGTCACCAGGCGCAGCAGCCCGGCGCGATCCCGCACGTGGTACAGCACGACGCTCTTGGCGAGCTCCGCGCGCGTCGCGACCGCGTGCATCGTCAGGCCATTGAGACCGGCGCTCGCGAGCACGTCGATCGCCGCCTGCAGGATGTGCGCCCGCCGTTGCGCGCCGCGATTGGGCTGTTCGTCCATCGGTGACTCCTGCCGCTACGCCCAGTTTGCGACGACCATGATGCAATCGCCCGCCACGACGTGGGCAAATTTGGCCCGAGCCGCCGCGACGACCGCGTCGTCAAAGCTGCCGGGCTGCAGCCAGATTGCGCCGACCTGCTGCGGATCCAGTTCTGCGATCACCCGCAGCGCCACCTTGGGCGGCACGACGAGGTCGGCGATCGCAATCGGTCCGGCAATCTCCGCGACGTGCGCGTGTGCGGGCAGCCCGGCGATTTCACTTTCGCTCGGGTGAATCGGCAGCACCGTGTAGCCGTGCCGCAGCAGGTTCTTGACGATGATGTTCCCGTACTTCGCGGGATCATTGGACGCGCCGATGACGGCGATCCGCGTCTCGGGACCGTGGACGTGCAGGGCATCGAGCGCGGGCTGGGCAATGGACATGGCGACCTCCGCCCGCGACTTTCGATGCTTCCGACCGTTCGGTCAAGCCTGCATGACTAGATGAATGGCTAGTAGATGTTTGTTGCGACCCGCAAGCGCTTGCCCGACGCGCCGGAACTTGCTACTCAGCACCGCGTGAACACAACCGACCGCAATTCTCAAGAAACGTCTTTTGCGGAGGAAGCCGCCCGCTTTGACGCGGCTGATCCGCTCGCGCCGCTGCGCGCCGAGTTCCTGCGGCCGGTAGCGGCGGACGGGCGGCCGATTCTGCATTTTGCCGGCCACTCGCTCGGTCTGCAGCCGCGGCTGGCGCGCGAGGCGGTGCTGGAAGTGCTGGATGATTGGGCGACGCTGGGTGTCGAGGGCCATTTTGCCGCCCGTCGGCCGTGGCTCTCCTACCACGAGCTCCTGACCGAGGCGACGGCGCGGCTTGTCGGCGCGCAGGCGGAAGAAGTCGTGGTGATGAACACGCTGTCGGTGAACGTTCACCTGATGATGGTGTCGTTTTATCGGCCAACTCCCAAGCGCTTTCGCATCCTGATTGAAGGTGGCGCATTCCCTTCTGACCGCTATGCGGTTGCATCACAAGCGCAATTTCATGGTTTTGATCCGGAAGTCGCGATCCAGGAGCTGACGCCGCGGCCCGGCGAGACGACGCTGCGCGACGAGGATATCCTGGCGACGATTGCCCAGGACGGCGAGCACATCGCGCTGATTCTGCTGGGTAATTGCAACTATCTGACTGGCCAGCGCTTTGACATGGCGGCGATCACGCGAGCCGGGCACGCGCAAGGCTGTCACGTCGGCTTTGACCTCGCGCACGGCGCGGGCAACCTGCTGCTGAACCTGCACGACGATGGCCCGGATTTCGCAGTCTGGTGCAATTACAAGTACCTGAACGCCGGTCCGGGCGGGCTGGGCGGCGTGTTTGTGCACCAGCGCCACCTCGGTCGCAGCGACATTCCGCGCTTTGCCGGCTGGTGGGGGCACGACAAGGCGTCCCGTTTCCAGATGGGCCCGCATTTCCAGCCGATGCCGACGGCCGAGGCGTGGCAGCTCTCCAACCCGCCGATTCTCGCGCTGGCGGCGCTGCGGGCGTCGATGGCGCTGTTTGACGCAGCGGGCATGCCGGCGCTGACGCAGAAAGCTGCGTGGCTGACCGATTTTCTCGCTCGTCAGCTGCTGACGTTGCCCCCGGAGGCCGTGACGCTGATGACGCCGACGGAGCCGCACCGCCGCGGGACGATGTTGACGATCCGCGTGCCGGGGCAGGCGGACCAACTCGTGGCGTTCCTGCAGCGCCATGGTGCCGAGGTGGACCTGCGTCGCCCGGACATCGTCCGCATCGCGCCGGTGCCGCTGTACACGTCCGCGGGCGACGTTGCGGCGTTGGGCGTGCTGCTGCGGGCGTTTTGGGGGATCGATGTTTGAACGGACCAGCACCGCGGACATTGCCATCATCGGCGCCGGCCCCGTGGGCAGCCTCCTGGCGCTGGCGCTGGCGCAGCGCGGCATGAACGTGGAAGTCTTTGAGCGCCGCCACGACATGCGCCAGCACGCCATCACCGCGGGTCGGTCGATCAACCTGGCGGTGTCCACGCGCGGCCTCGCCGGCCTCAAGCTGGTGGGGCTGGAGCAGGCGGTGCTGGATCAGACCGTGCCGATGTACGGCCGCTTCCTGCACGCCCAGGACGGCGCGACGCGCATGCTGCGCTACGGTCGCGACGATTCGGAACACATTTCCAGCATGTCGCGCGGCGGTCTCAACCAGCTGCTGATGACGGAAGCCGAGGCGACCGGGCGCGTGAAGATTCATTTCCGCCAGCGCCTGCAGTCTGTAGATTTGTCAACGCGGTCAATGACTTTGCAGGATGAAGATAAAGAAACGCTGGAGCGTGTGACGGCGCCGGTGATCGTCGGGACCGATGGGAGTGCGTCGGCACTGCGGACGGCGCTCGTGGCGCAGGCGGGCGCGCAGGTCAGCGAGGCGCTGCTGTCGGCGGGCTACAAGGAGCTGACGATGCCCGCGCTGCCAGCGGGTCAGCACGGCGACGACGGCCATTTTGCGATGTACCCCAAGGCGCTGCACATCTGGCCGCGCGGCCGGTTCATGTTGATTGCGCTGGCCAATCCCGATGGCACGTTCACGTGCACGTTGTTCCTGCCGCACGCTGCGGGTCCGGACCCGTCGTTCGCCGACCTGACCGACGATGCCGCCGTGCTCGCGTTCTTCACCCGCTGGTTCGGCGACTTTGTGCCGCTCGTGCCCGACTTGCTCGCGCAGTTCCGTCAGGCGCCCGTTGGCCACATGGTGACGGTCAAGACGTGGCCGTGGACCGCGGGGCCAGTGGCGCTGTGCGGGGATGCGGCGCACGCGATTGTGCCGTTTTTTGGCCAGGGCATGAACGCCGGTTTTGAAGACGTCACGGCGCTGATGGCGTTGCTCGACGGGGCGCCCAAGCCGTACGACTGGTCGGCGCTGCTTGCGGAATTCGCGGCGCTCCGCAAGCCGAATACCGACGCGATCGCCGACCTCGCCGTCGAGAATTTTGTTGAAATGCGCGACAAGGTCGCCGATCCGACCTTCCTGCTTCACCGCGCGGTCGAGGCTGAGCTCGACAAGCGGCTCGCCGGCAGGTACCGCTCGCGCTACCAGCTCGTCACGTTCACCCGCGTGCCGTACCGCGTGGCGCTTGAAGCGGGGGCGATTCAGCTGCAGGTGCTGACGGAAGTCTGCGCCGGCAAGAAATCGCTGGAAGAAGTGGATTTGGCCCGCGCCGAGGCCTTGATGCGTGCGCTGCTGCTGCCTTACTTGGCTCGGTACGGGATGTAGCCGGAGGTTCTGCAGATGGATTTGGGGCTCTCAGGCAAGCGGGCGTTGGTGCTCGGCGCTTCGGCGGGATTGGGCAGGGCGGTTGCGGAGGCGCTGGTCCGCGAGGGCGCGCGCGTGGCGATCGTCAGCCGGGATCCGGCGCGGATTGAGACGACGCGCGAGGCGATCGGCGCGGAGGTGGCGTTCGCGCTCGATCTGGATGCGCCGGGGACGGGACGAACCGCTGTCGAACGGGCGACAGGCGCGCTCGGCGGCATCGACATCGTGTGCGTCAATACCGGCGGGCCGGCCAAGGCGCTCTTTGCCGAAGTGACGAACGAGGCGTGGCAAAGCGGCTTCCAGAGCCTCTTTCTGAGCGCCATCGACACGATTCAGGCGGTGCTGCCGGGGATGCGCGCGCAGAAATGGGGACGCATCCTGCTCGTGACGTCAGTCGCCGCGAAAGAGCCGATGCCGGCCCTGACCGTCTCCAACGCGTTGCGCGCCGGCCTGTTGGGCCTCACGAAGTCGCTCTCCGACGAGGTTGCGTGCGATGGGATCACGGTGAACGCGCTCCTGCCTGGCTTCACGCGCACGTCGCGGATGGAGCAGCTCGGGATCACGGATGCGCACATCGCTGCCCAGGTGCCCGCGCGCCGCATGGGCGAGCCTCACGAGTTTGCTGCTTTGGCGGCATTTCTGGCGTCGCAACCGGCGGCGTACATCACAGGGCAGGCGATCGCCTGCGACGGCGGCTGGCTTCGCTCTTGGTGACGACGCTCCCGCCCAAGGAGTCCCATGCGAAAGATGCTTTGGATCTGCTGTGTTCTGGTTTCCCTCCTCGTGGCGACGGCGACAGCGCACGCCGGTCCTGCCGTGGAGCCGATTGCGCCTGAAGAACTGCGCGCCAAGGCCTTGGCGGCGGCTGCGGCAGATGCGGCGGCGCAAGGCTGGAAAACCAAGCTCTCGCTGGGCGCCACAACCAGCTTCAGCCAATCCGCGAGCATGGTTGGCTCGCCGGACGGCGTTTCCGTACAACTCGGCGGGCTTGTGGACGGCCAAGCCGAGTACATCGCGGGACAGCACACCTGGAGCAACACGCTGAAGGCGGCGTACGCGACGTCCAAGACGCCGGCGCTGGACCAGTTCGTCAAGGCGCAGGACACGCTCGAACTGGCGACGACGTACACCTACCGCTTGGCGGCGGTCAGCTGGATTGGCCCGTATGCGCGGGCGCGCTTTGCCACGCAGATGGCCCCCGGCTACCTGGTGAAGCCAGGTGCGTACGACGTGCTCTACCAGCAGACCGATGGCTCGACCTTGCCGGTCGCGCATTACGGAGCCCAAGCGTTTACCAAGGTGACCGGTGCGTTCGACCCGATGCTGTTTGGCGAAGCGGTCGGCCTGTTTGCCAACCCGACCGAGTCTGAAGCGGTGACGGTCAAGCTGAAGCTTGGCGTTGGCACTCAGCAGCTCGTCGCCAACTGGGGCTACGCGCTCGCGGACGATGCCGCGACGCCGGAGATCGAGATGAAGAAGATGCGCAGCGCCGTGCAGGTCGGTGGCGAGGCAGAGGCGCTGGCGATGGGGCAGCTCAGCACCGACCTGAAGTGGAAGGCCAAGGCAGCGTTCTTCATGCCGTTCTACACGAACATCGACGCCACGCCGTCGGGTATCGACGCGCTCAATTCTGACTTCTCGGCGGGCGTTTCCTACCGGCTGGCCAAGTGGCTGTCGCTCGACTACGTGTTTGTCGCCAAGCACGTGCCGCTCATCACCGACAAATGGCAGATCCAAAATGGCGCTGTACTGACAGCCGGATTCATCCTGTAGTAGCCCCCGCGGCAACTTTGGATTCGACCCGATTGGCAAACCTGCTAGACTCCCGCGCCTGCGTTCGCCCTGCCGCGACGCCGAAGTGAGGAGATCGCCATGGACAACACCGAGAATCGCCTGTTTAGCACCCGCCCGGCTGATGCGCCGCAGGCCGCCGATGACCCGGTGCCCGAGGCGCTGCCGCCGGTTGAAACCCATTTCCCGTCGTCGCAGAAAGTTGAAGTGGGCGAACTGGCTGTGCCGTTCCGCCAGATCAACCTGACCGATGGCACGCAGTTGGACGTGTACGACACGACCGGTCCGCAGGGGTGCGACATCCACACGGGCCTGCCGAAACGCCGTGCGCCGTGGATCGCGGCGCGCGCGGGCGTGGAAGCGCCGACGCAGTTGTGGTTCGCCCGTCAGGGGATCGTCACGGAAGAGATGCGGTTTTGCGCACTGCGCGAGGGCGTTGAGCCTGAGTTTGTCCGCACAGAAGTGGCCGCGGGTCGGGCGATCATCCCGTCCAACGTGCACCATCCTGAGCTGGAACCGATGATCATCGGCCGCGCATTCCTGGTGAAGATCAACGCGAATATCGGTAATTCTGCACTCCGCAGCGTGATCCGCGAAGAAGTGGAGAAGCTGCAGTGGTCGATCCGCTGGGGCGCGGACACGGTGATGGACCTGTCGACCGGCAAGGACATCCACCTGACGCGCGAGTGGATCCTGCGGAACAGCCCAGTGCCGATCGGCACCGTGCCGATCTACCAGTGCCTGGAGAAAGTGAACGGCAAGGTGGAAGACCTGACGCTGGAGTTGTTCCTCCAGACGTTGGAAGAGCAGGCGCAGCAGGGCGTCGACTACTTCACGATCCACGCCGGCGTGCTGCTGCCCTACATCCCGATGACGGCGAAACGCGTGACGGGCATCGTCAGCCGCGGCGGGTCGATCATGGCGAAGTGGTGCCTGCACCATCATCAGGAGAATTTCCTGTACACGGGCTTTGCCGAGATCTGCAAGTTGATGCGCAAGTACGACATCGCGTTCAGTTTGGGCGACGGTTTGCGACCCGGTTGCACAGCGGACGCCAATGACGCGGCGCAGCTGGGTGAACTGAAGACGCTGGGTGAGCTGACGAAGATCGCCTGGGAGCACGATGTCCAGGTGATGATCGAAGGTCCAGGTCACGTGCCGATGAACAAGATCAAGGAGAACATGGACCTGCAGTTGGAGCTGTGCCACGAGGCGCCGTTCTACACGCTGGGGCCGCTGGTGACGGATATTGCGCCGGGCTACGACCACATCACGAGCGCGATTGGCGCGGCGATGATCGGCTGGTTCGGCACGGCGATGCTGTGCTACGTGACGCCGAAGGAGCACCTGGGGCTGCCGGACCGTCAAGACGTGAAAGACGGCGTGATTGCCTACAAGATCGCCGCGCACGCCGCCGATTTGGCCAAGGGCCATCCGGGCGCGAACCAGCGCGACGACCTGCTGTCCAAGGCGCGCTTTGAATTCCGCTGGGCGGATCAGTTCAACTTGAGCTTGGATCCGACGACGGCGGAGCATCTTCACGACGAGAGCATGCCGGCGCCTGCGGCGAAGAGCGCGCATTTCTGCTCCATGTGCGGGCCGCATTTCTGCTCCATGCGCATCACCCAGGATGTGCGCGCGGCGGCAGAAGCCGAGGCCGGGATGCTGGCCATGGCTGAGGAATTCAAGAAGCACGGCGGGGAACTGTACGTCCCGGCGACCGGTCGATAGCCCCCACGCTCGCGGGGGCTTCTGTCTGGCTCGACAATCCCTCGGTTCTTGGCGCTTGAGATGGCCAGGACTACTGGAAAATATTGAGAGTTCCGGCTACGCCGGGGCCCTCCGCCCCAAAAAATCGGCCCTCCCCGCCGCTGCATCCAGCTTCCGCTGGACGCAGAACCACAATGCGGTCCCGCAGCTCGCGCTGCGCCGCCCACCCTTCGGCGGTTCGCGGGGT
>CAIMLR010000029.1 GCA_903842345.1 uncultured Myxococcales bacterium | reverse complement strand
CCAGCAGGCCGTGGCGGCGCGCGAAGGCGGCGAGGGAAAGGCCGCTGCGGCTGGCGGCGGAGAGGACGGCGCGGGCTTCGTCCTCGGTCCACGGGTCGCGGCGGGTGGATTTGCGCGGTTTGAAGTCGGGGATTGGGCTGAACTCGAGCATGGGGACACCTCCGGGACGAAGTGTCGGTCAGACCGGCGAGGCGGTCAGTGCGGCGGTCAGCGGGTGGTTACGGAGCAACCAGACGCCTGCCCGAACTCTTGTGCAGCCCAACACTGCACCCGTGACAATCACGCACGGTCCGCCGACAGTCGGGTCATCGGCAGACGTTCAATCCCAGCAAAACGTCAGAAGTCCAGATGTCTCAGTTGACTATGCCCTCAACGCACACACCGCACACCAGGGGAGTAGTTGCTGACATATTGGTCGGACGTGGTGCTGCCGTTGTAGAAATCCACAAACCAAGCGTAGTAGGCATAGCCCTGAACCGGACTGGCAGACCAAAAATGAGTCGCCGGCGTATTCGGAAATGCCGTCGGATCGATGGTTGGGGTGACTTGCTGACGATCGACGATGCCGAGCAGTTCGCTCACCCACGGTAGGCGCCAGCCGCCGCCGGCGAGAAGAAGGTTCTGGCAGTAATACTTCGCGTAGCCCCATTGGTAGTACGTGCTTGGCACGTCGCGTTGCCACGTCAGCTTGGTCGCGTTGTCGTAGACGGTCGCCCCCGCCGCGTCCACCATGAAGCGACCAGCGGGGGCCTTGGCCTGAACCTGCGACGGCAGAGCGACGGCAGCGATGAGGAGGATGACTGGCAGAATGGGATGCTTCACAAGAGCTCCTTATCATTGAAGGATTTGAAATTAGTCACCGTTTCGTAGACATGCAAGCTTCGTAAAAGGCGGAGCGTTGATCCCATGGCCAGATTCTCCAAACAATTTGAACCGAGGCCAAGGCCAAAACCGTCATGAAGTCCAAACGCCCCCGTCGCCGACGCCCTCAACGCACACATCGCGCGCGGTAGTTGCTGCTAACGCTGTCGCTTCCTGCGTTGCCGTCGTTGAAGTGAACGAACCAGGCGCTATAGGCGTCGCCTTGGAGCGGACTGGCAGACCAGTACGATTCGCTTGCCGTGTTCGCCTGAAACACGGCCGTCACGGTCGGAGCTGGTGCGGCGTAGTCGATGACCGTCTGCAACTCAGCCTCGGTCGGCAACCGCCAATCGCTGTGGCCGGCCAGCGTGAGCGTCTGGCAGTAGGTCGTGGCATCGCTCCACGAGGTGCCGCTGCCGTTGTCACCAGCCTGCCACAGCAGCTTGCTGTTGCTGTCGCTGATGGTGCCGTCGCCGCTGTCGGTGAACCACGCGGTGTTCGGACTGTCGCCGCGGATGCCCCAGACTGGGTAATCGGGGGCGCAGATGTTCGCGCCGTCGACGTCGAACGCAAGGTAACCGTCGCCACAGCCGCAGGCCGGTTGCGCGCAGCTGAAAGTGGCCGCAGTGCCACAGGTGAACATGGGGCCGGTGTGGGTGCAACCAGCGATCGGATCGCAAGCGTCCGCCGTACACGAATTGCCGTCGTCACAGGTGCCGGCCCCTGGCTTGCAGACACCCGATGCGCAGGCATCGCCAATAGTGCACGGATTCCCGTCGTCGCAGGTGTCCGCGGTCGGCACGCCCGGTAGGCAGACGCCGCCACCACAGGCATCGTCGTACGTGCACAGGTTGCCGTCGTCGCATGGCGCGCTGTTCGGCGTGTGGGTGCATCCGGTCTTCAGGGCGCACGAATCGTTCGTGCACGCATTGCCGTCGTCGCAGTACGTCTTGTCGGCACTTCCATCACCGTTGCAGACTCCGTTGCCGTCACAAACCTCGTTCTGTGTGCATGGATTGCCGTCATCGCAGTTGTACCACTGAGCCCCAGCCCCATCGTAGACACAGCCCGTTGTCGAGTCGCAGCTGTCGATCGTGCATGGGTTCTTGTCGTCGCAAATCAGCGCCGACGCGCCCTGGCATGACCCGTTTACACACGTATCGCCCAATGTGCAGACGCTCTTGTCGTCGCAACTCACTGGGTTATTGGCGTGGGTGCAGCCGTTCGATGCATCGCAAGCGTCAACCGTACACAGCTTCGAATCGGTGCACGACACTCCGACGGCGTAGCCCGCACCTCCGACCGCACAGGTAAACAGCTCTGTGCCCAAACACGCCTGCCCGGAACAGGCAGTCGGCACGCATTGCTGCCATGGCGCGCAGTATGTCCCGCCCTTGCAGTCCGCATTAACCACGCAGCCCACACACATGCCTTTGCCGATGTCACACACTGCCGGGCAGGCGTTGTCCGACTTGCACGCAGGCGCCGCGATGCACTTGTGCTCAACACAGGCCTCGCCGGTCGCGCAGTCGGCGTCGGCCACGCAGTCAACGCATACACTTGAGGCCTTCCAGCAGACCTGATTGGTCGCTTTGCAGTCGGCGCCCGAAGTGCAAACCGTCGACGCGACGCAGCTGTTCTTGAGGCAAGCATAGCCCGTCTTGCCGCAATCGCCGCTGGTCAGGCACGCCAAGCAGACGTGGTTCTTCGGGTCGCAAACGCCAGTCGTACAGTCCGACGACGAACTGCACGGCTTGAGCGCCGCGACGCACCCAGCTTTGACAGTGTGCGTGCAGTCACCGGTGCCGGCCGTGCAGGAGTCGTCGGTGCAGACATTGCCATCGTCGCAGTTCTTGCCGTTGCCAGTGCAGACGCCCTTGGCGCAGACGTCGCCAACGGTGCATGCGTTGGCGTCGTTGCACGCGATCGTGTTTGGAGCGTGCACACAGGCGTTGGCGGCGGTGTCACAGCTGTCGTCAGTGCACGGATTTCCGTCGTCGCATTCGATCGCAACGTGCTTGCACGTGCCACCCGTGCAAGCGTCGGTCGTGCATGTGACGCCGTCGTCGCACGACTTGGCGACATGCGTACAGTTGCCGCTGGCATTGCAGTCGTCCGTCGTGCAGGCGTCGCTGTCGTCGCAGTCCTTGGCGCTCGTGCAGGCGGGCGCAGTGACCTCGATATCCGGCCCAGCTACGTCGCTCGCCGTGTCGATCCAGATTGCGTCGGTTGGTGTTGCATCGGTCGTGGTCGCGTCGGCTGTGACCACGTCCGAGCCCGGTGTAGAGCTGTCGATGCCCGAATCGTTGATCGCATCCTGCTCCTGAGCCAAGTCGGCTACATCAAATGGTGCGTCGGCCTCCGCGTCTGCGGGTCCGCCTGAACTTGTACCTGCGGCGCCACCGCAGGAGGCGAGTACAACGGTGAGGAAAAGGGAGAGTCTGACCAAATGGGCAGGCGAGGAGGGCTTTCGCGTCGACATCCGTTACTCCTGAGAAGTGTCCACGGAACGGGGGGGGCCGTCGAGTGTTTACCGGTTCAAGCTGATTGAGCGGCAGCATCGGTCGCGCGGACCGCAAAGTCAAGGGAGTCTCGTGAAGTGATGAGAGGTTAGAAGCGCTCTATTTTCAGGTGTTCGGGCTCACGTCGATACTCGTGTCCGGCGGCAATGGTGATCTGCAGGCGCACTTCATTTTGCTTCCGGACAAGTCCCCGTTGACACCATCGTGGTCGTCTGGTGGCCGCGGTGCGAAGTGCCGGCAGCAGCGCGGGTCCAGCCCGAACCGCAGGTGGCCTCCTCATGCAAGGGCCGGGACCACCTTCTACCAACTACTTGCACACGCCGGCCATACAAAGTCCCAGCGTCGTCGGGGTCTTCTGGCAGTAAGCCGCGGTCGCGACCACAGTGTGGTAGCAGCCGTTGTGGGCAGCGTCGCACAGATCATTCGTGCAGTCGTTGGCGTCGTCGCAGGCGTTCATCGCGGTGTTGACACATGGCCCGGTGGCTGCGCAGGACGTCGTGGCCCACGGGTCCGTTCGGACGAGCAGGAAGTCGGTGCCTGCCGCGCCAAACGAAGTCGTCTCGCCGGCGATGACGACCGCGTTGCCATCGCCGATCGCCGCGTGCGCCATGTCGCTGCCGGTGCCCCCCCAGGTCAATTCGCCCGTGAGCATGCCGATTGGCGAGACGTGCAACAACCAGATGTCCTCGCCGTTGCCAGAAGGCCCGGGGAGCGACCCGGCGAGCAGGATGCCGTCCGCGCGCTGGGCCGCGCCGAAGACAGTGTTGCTGTCCCCTTTTGTCAGGGTTGGTTTGATGCCCGACAGGGTGCCGGTGGCTGAAAAGTTCTCAACGTACGTCTGGCAGGAGCCCAAGCACATGCTTGTAAACACGCCGAAGCCGCTGCTTTCGAGAAACGTCGCCTGAAGAATCGTTTGCCCGGTCCAACTCTTGCTCCACAGCGCGTTGCCGTTCAGGTCGAACATCGCCAGGGTCGTCGACGAGATGAACAGCACGCCGCCGGGCGTCAGCATGGGCCGACCGTACATGTCGTTGCCCCAATGCTGCCAGAGCACGTTACCGGCGATGTCCGTGCGCATGTTCCACGCACCAACCGTGCCGCCGGCACCGTTAAGCCAGTAGCCGTCGCTGAGCTGAAGCACGGCGGCAAGCGTCTCGTCCTGCGCGGTCCCATAGAGCCGTTGTGCGAGGATGTTGCCGCCGTCGTCCAGCTCGGTCATCCAGTAATCGCGAGCGCCGAAGCCGACTTGCGGCGTGTCGTAGACGGTGTAGTGCGTACCAAAGACCGCGAGGCCACGCGGCGACGTGAAGATGGCCGCCGCGGTGTCGGGGCCACCGTCGCCGAGCGATTTGTCCCACAACAGCGCCCCGTCATGGGCCGTGCGGACTACCCAAATGTCGTTGTTGCCCGAGCCCTTGGAGTTCGTCTCGCCGGCCAGCGCGTAGCCGTCGCCGATGGCGGTGATGGCGTGCGCCACGTCGGTGCCTGCGCCGCCGTAGGTCTTGTAGAACCACGACGTTTCGGGTGCGGAACAGACGCCGCTTGTGCACGTGCCGCCGCTCGAGCAGGTGTTCTCGCCATTGCAGCCGCTGCCGTCACCGCGCGGTGCGTGCATGCAGCCGAGCACAGGATCGCAGGCGTCGTCCGTGCACGAGCTGCCGTCGCTGCAGTTGAGCGGCGCGCCGCCGTGGCAAGTGCCGCCAAAACACGTGTCGACCGGTGTGCACACGCTGCCGTCGCTGCACGTCAACTCGTTGGACGTGTGGCTGCAGCCGTTGGTCGCACAGGCGTCGTCCGTGCAGGGGTTGCCGTCGTTGCAGTCGCCCGCACCGGTGACGACGCAGCCCAGGATCGGGTCGCAGACTTCGGTCGTGCAAGGGTTGCCATCGATGCACGCGACGCTTTGTACGTGCACGCAGCCGCCGTTGCTGCAAAAATCCTGGGTGCACAGGTTGTTGTCGTTGCAGTCCTTCGTCACTCCGGAGACGCACGCGCCGGCTACGCACTTGTCACCGCTCGTGCACAGGTTGCCGTCGTTGCAAGCGCCTGAATTGGCGGCATGTGCGCAGTTGCCGCTCGCGTCACAGCCGTCGTCAGTGCACGGATTGCCGTCGTTGCACGCGCTCGCGTTGGCCGTGTGCGAGCAGCCGGGTCCGGACGCGCACAAGTCGAGTGTGCAGAAGTTGCCATCGTCGCAACTCGTTGGCGTGCCGGGCAGGCAAACACCGCCGATGCAGCCGTCCCCGACCGTGCAGGCATTGCCGTCGGTGCAAGGCGCGCTGTTGGGCGCGTGGACGCAGCCGCTCTTTGCCGAACAGGCGTCATCAGTGCACGCGAGGCCGTCGCTGCAGTTGATGGCTGCACCTGAGTGGCACGCCCCACCGCTGCAGATGTCGTTGGCCGTGCAGACCGAGCCGTCATCACACGCCGACGAGTTGTTGGCCACGACGCATCCGCCGCCGCCGCATGATTCCGTCGTGCACGCGTTGCCGTCGTCGCAGTTGCTGGGCCCGGTGGCGACGCAGAGCCCACCGCCACAATGGTCGCCGACCGTGCAATTGTTATTGTCACTGCAAGAGTTTTGGTCGTTCGCGAGATGTTGGCAGCCACTCGCGGACACGCAGGCGTCGTCTGTGCACGGATTGCCGTCTGCGCAGTTCTGCAGCGCGCCTGGCACACAGCCGCCTTGCGCACAGATGTCCACGAGCGTGCACGAGTTGCCGTCGCTGCATGGCCCGGAATTGGCAGTGTGCGTGCAGCCTTGCGGCAAATCGCAGCTGTCCATCGTGCACGGGTTCTGGTCGTCGCAGTTGACCGCCGCGCCGCTGCACTTGGCGTCTGCGCAGGCGTCTCCGGCGGTGCACGCGTTGCCGTCGTCGCAGGTGACGCTGTTGGTCAGATGCACGCAACCGGTCGCGGCGCTGCAGCTGTCATCGGTACAGACATTGCCGTCCGTGCAGTCCAGGGTCGCGCCCCCGACGCACGCGCCGTCCGTGCAGGCGTCCGCCAGCGTGCACGCGTCGTTGTCGCTGCACGCCGCTGAACTGGGTGTGTGCTTGCAGCCTTGTGCCAAGTCGCAGCTGTCCGATGTGCATGGATTCGCGTCGTCACAGCTGATGGTCGAGCCACTGCACGCCGTGCCCTTGCAGATGTCGCCTTGCGTGCATGCGCTGCCGTCGTCGCAGGTAACGGCGATGGCGAGATGCACGCAACCCGCGTAGGGCGCGCAAAAGTCGACAGTGCAGAGATTGCCGTCGTCGCAATCCATCGGCGTGCCAAGCTGGCACCCGCCGGCCGTGCAGGCATCCCCGACCGTACACACGTTTCCATCGCTGCACGTCGCTCCATTGGCGAGATGCACGCAGCCGCTGGCGGGCAGGCAGGAGTCGTCCGTACAAATCTGCCCGTCGTTGCAGGTCGCCACCAGCCCGGGGACGCAGGTGCCGCCGACGCACACGTCCACTACGGTGCAAGCGTTGTCGTCATCGCAGTTGCCGCTGCCGTTGACGTGCTGACAGCCCAAGCCCGGAACGCACGCGTCGATGGTGCAGCCGTTGCCGTCGTCACAGGATAGCGGACAGGGCGTTCCGGCATCCACGTCCTGCTGCCCTGCGACGTCGAGGGTGGCGTCAAAAACGTCAGGGGCGTCTTCACCGCCGTCCGTCGTCGTAGCGCCGTCGGACCCAGATCCGACGTCAGAATCACCTGCCAACAGGTCTACGTCGGCCCCGAGATCCGCGCCAACGTCTGCGTCGATCTCAAGGTCGGCTGTGATGTCCGATTGCGCGACGGCAGCGCCGTCCCCGTCGGGTCCTTCGGCGTCCTGGACGTCGCCGCTTGTTTCCATGCCTGCATCGGCATCAGCGGCGCTTACCATCGCATCGGCGTCGGAGGCGTCCTGATCAGCCAAGCCTGCTTTTGCCCCCGCGGCCTGATCCCCGCAACTGGCTAGGGCAGCCAACGAAAAGACAAGAAACCCGAAGCTTAACCTCGTCATCCGCATACCTTCGTCCATACAAGCCGGTCCGGTAGGGTCCCACTTCGCCAATCGCCGGCTCCATCGAGCGCCTCGCAGCACCCGGGCCACCCGGTTTTCTTGCGTCATCGTCACTTTGCCCGATCTGGCGTGGCGGTCAAGGCCCAAAATCGCTTCATTTTCGCGCCACTCAAGCGCACCAGTCCGCCCGCAGCCAGGACGAGTCGCGCAAAGGTCCCCTGACAGCTGCGGCGCAGGTGCGAAGGACTTCACGTTGAAATAGGACAAGTCGGCGTTGACACCATCGTCGTCATCTGGTGTCTGCAGTGTGAAGTGCCGGCCCAATGCGCCAGTTCACACGTCGCTCATCCCGTCTCGCGCCAACCACGCCGCTGGGGCCTCGGGAGGCTACTGGCGCAGTGCACCCGCGGTCCTCCTCGGCGTGACGCTGCAGATCCTACCGCGCCTGGGCGCGCTTCTACGCGGTTTCGTCGTCAAAGAGCACAGTTCCTCGCCCGGGTCGTCGTCGCTGCTGGCATCAACGCCCGCGAACGCTGCCTCGAGAAGGGAGTCGCGACACGCTGCTGGGTACAAAGCCCTCCCCGTCGACCGGCAGTGCCGCGTTTCACCATTGGCAAGGCCGCTCGGTCGTCACGGCGCCAATCCTGGTGGTGGCACTCCCGCTGGAGATTCTGGCCAGTTTGGGCCGGGACTCACAAGCGTGGAGCGGTCGGAAAACGCTGTGCACGGATGTGTTGGCGCCCCGCGCAATACCGCAGTTGGCTCAGATCTTCATGATGAAGCAGAGCGCGTAATACGGCGGCAGGACCGCGTGCGTGTGGCCGATCTCGACCACGCCACTCAGCGCGCCGCCGCCGCCGTCGATGGCCGAGTAAATGTCGTAGGTGCTTTCCCAAGCGACACCAGCGATGGCCGTCGTTCCAGACGAGATTACCGCATTACTGGGTGATGAAAGGAGCAGGAGCAAGCTCCCAGCGGCGTCATACGCGTAGAACGTCCCGCCCGACGCGGAGACGTGGCCGATCTGGTGGTGGTGGTTCGGTGTAGTGAACGAGGCGCCCTTTACGGCGGTCGAGCTGTCCTTCAGCGGGCTCATTCCGCCGGACGTGACACTGCCGCCGGATGCCCCCGGCAAGTAGGTCTTGGTGGCGCCGACGACAAATCGATTGGCCAAGTCCGGCGTGCCTTGCGTGCCATCGCATAGCGCCCAGCCGTTGGGCACGGTCGCCGCCGTACCCGACCACATGACGATCACGCCCTTCGGCGCCGCCTGATCGATGCCATCGCTGATGCTCTTGAACGTATTTTGCAGATCACTGGCCGTGAGTGGCGCGCCCGCTGAGACCCACTTCCAGTCGTTGTACGTGAAGGCCAGCGCCGCGGAGGAAACCAGCAGACCTGCGACGACCATGAAACGACGGAGACGCGCGGGCACGTGGTCCGGAACGTGGATGTGGATGTCCATGGTCGATCTCCGCGTTCCGGTTAAAGCTTGATGATGTAGTTGAGCACGATGGTCGGCTGGAGCTGGGAAAAGGGCGCGCTCTTGCCAGTCGAGCTGACGCCGGCGCCAGCCTCTTCGGGCTTGTCGGTATTGCCGGTAACCGCGATGCCCATGCCGGATCCGTTCGGTCCGGTGTCGGTCGGCGCCGACCACGTCGGGTTGGTGTCGGCGTTCGCTGTATGGGTGTCAATCCATGTGGGCGTGTTGACGAACTCCATGACCAGGCCTGCGCTCGCGCTCATCCGCAAGTGCGTCGCGAGGTCCTTGCTCGGGTGTGTGTGTGTGGCTGGCGCAAACGAGCCGGCATGACCGTGCGCCGGCAACTGGTCGGGGCTCGTCAGGGTCGCCGTCTCTGAGCCACCTGTTGCCGCGAGCGCGGTTCCGTTCATGCCGCCGACGGTCGTCAACACACCCGCGGCAGTCGTGCCACCCATGCCGTCCACACCGGCAATGACACGCCCGCGCAGATCCGGCACGTTGAACTTCGTTCCACCCGCGCCGCCGCCGGGCTTGATGTACGTTTGGCCAATCACGCCAAACAGCGGGGCATTCTGCGCGTTCGCGCCGTCCAGCAGCGTGCCGTTGCACAAGACCCAGCCGTTCGGCGCCGGGTGGGTCGCATCGACGACCCCGGCAAAGGCTTGCACCGTACCTGTAGGCACCATCCCGCCGGCGATGCTATCCAGCGTGGACTTGAGCTGATCCGCCGTCAGCTCAGCACCCTTGACGATCCACGTCGTATCCGCCGCCGCAAACGCCAGACTCGACGCCAGGAGCCCAATCAACGGCAGCACGCGCCGCAGGCGGGCGGGCAGGTGGTCGGGGACGATGATCTCAATTTTCATGATGGGCCTCCGGCGTTCCAACTATTTCAGCGTGCAGTTGTCCAGAAACGACACGCCAATAACGCATGTGCTCACTGCGTCCGACTTCACGTCCGCCGTCTGCGCATCCGCGTCCTGGGTCGTGTCCGGCACCTGCACGTCGGCGTCGACTGTTGCCGCATCCACGTCGGCAACCGTATCACCATCGCTGGTGAGCTGATCCGGCGTGTCGGTCGTTTGTCCGTCGGCATCCTGCTTCGCGACATCCGGGTCGTTGACCGTATCGACATCGCCGACAGTCGCATCGACATCCGGAGCGAACTGATCCGGCGTTGGCAAGTCGGCAATTTTGCAGCCACCAAGCTGCGCCAGCATCAGCACAAGGAGTGCGATCCGCATCTAAACCTCCTAGAACTGCCAAGCCATTTGCATACCACTCAAAGTCGGCGCCACTGTCACTGGGCTGGGCTTGTCGGCAATCGCCCAGACGATCGCGCCGGCCAGCGCGGCCGCACCGCCGACACCAACGAGTACCTGCCCGACCATTTGCTTGTTCGCCACTGCCTGGCGCGCCGCGGCAGCCGCGTCATAGGTCGTGCCGTGAATCTTGCCATCGGCCGCGCTGGCGGCGATCGAGGCCTCATACGCGGCTTCATCGGATCGCGCGAGACCCCAGACGACGGCGCCAGTCGCCAGAACCGCTGCGCCGATGACGGTCGTGACGATGCCCGCGGTTCGCCCTCCGCCGGTCGACCTGGGTGCCATAGTGACAACCGCGACGGGTGCAGCCTTGGCGGCGCTTGCCGGCGCGCCAGCTGCCACGGCACTGACGGACGGCTGCGGGTTCTTGACTGGCGTCGGATTGGTTAGCGCCTTGAGCCGCGTCTCGGCCTCCGGCCGGTCCGGATCCGTCGGGGGCGCCGTGGCCAGAAACGCGCGCAAGCTCTCCACCGAATCGGCGTTCTGCCCGACATCCTGCGATGCACGCGCTGCCCGCAGGCGATAAACCGGCTTCGACGGATCCAGTGTCGCCGCTTCCCGGTACAGGCTCGCCGCCAGCGCGCCATCGCCACGCGCACGCGCTGCATCCGCTTCCTGCGCTTTCGCGTTCGCGCGCAGCTCCCGAACGTAGCCCTTGGCCTTCGCCGCCCGCGCCGGGTCGATGTCCGGCAACGCCAAGAAAGTCCGAAACAACTCCTCGGCGGAAGTCATCTTGCCGGCAGACAGCGTCTCGCGCGCGGCGCCATACAGGTACTCAGAATGCGCCGGATCAAGCTTAAACGCTTCGTGGAACAACCGCGCGGCCTGTTCGTGATCGCCCTGTTCCAGCGCCACGGTCGCACGGCGCGCATTGGCGTCCGCAACCTTGGTCTTGTCGAGCCCATAGACGGGTCCGATCGCGAGCGCTTGCAACGCCACGACGATCAAGAAGCCACGTGTTCGGTGGCAGGCAGCATCCCGCATGTGCAACTCCAGCGACTCAAGGTGCGAGGATTCGCGGCGCGTGCTCTGATCACGACGAGCGTGGCAACTCTTATCGCCAGAACCTAGAAGTGTGTCAAGTCAGGTGTCCGCGGACGGGGCGGGTCGCCGCAGACCGCCTGCTGACGGGCCTCACGTTGAATTCGGACAAGTGCGCGTTGACACCATCCTCGTCATCGGGCGTCGGCAGTGCGAAGTGCCCGACGTGGCGTAGGTCCACATGTTGCGCTCATGCTAGGGCATCAAGTCCACGCTGCGTCGTTCAGGGCGTCCAAGTCAGCAGCAGCAGGTGCAACAGCGCACGCCTGCCCGCCGCGGGCATTCAAGTGTTCAGGCGCACGCGGGCGGACAGGATCGGCGGCGGTCATGGTACCGTGGCTGGAGCCAGCGTCGTGCGCGTCCATTCATGGTGCTCGCGGTTTTGCAGCTGGACCTGGACCTTGTCGGGAGAGTTGGGGACGACGGTCTCGGCGTCAAGTTCCAGCGTCATATCCAGAGCTTGAAACAGATTGAGTCGCTTGATATCCACCGGAAGGACGACGCGAGCGGAGGCTTTCACGTTGCCGGACACCATCTTGCTGCCATCGGGCAGCGTAGCATTGGGCAGCGACTTTGCCGTCATAGCCGATTGGATCTCAAGGCTTTCAACGCCGCTGAGCACGAGCTTGCGCTTGACCGTCGTTGAGCCCGTCACCGCCAGGTCGAATTGCGCGGCTTTGCTCAACTCGCGCGACGCAACGTCTGCGTGGACCGGCCAACTGGCGCCCACCGCCTGCCGTTCCGTCGTTCCAAAAATCGCGTCGTCCGGCGTTTCCGAGTGACGTAAGGTCGTCACCACGCCCAGCGCGCTGAGCAGTTCGGCGGACGCCGTCTCGCCATTGAGCGTCGCGTGCGCTTCGTCCACGTCGTTGCCCATGATCAACTGAACGATGTCGCCGGGTTTGGCCCACACGTGCACCCCGTCCTTTTCGGTCGACTCGAACTGTTCCACGGTCCATTCCACCGCAGCGCTACGCCCAGTGCGATCGAGCGAAATCACTCGTTCCACCGCAGTCAGATGGGCGTTGCGATCCGTCTTTTGCGACGTCGGCTGCGAGCCCGGTACACGGACGGTGACCTTGGTCAGTCCGTGCACCTCGCCCTTGGCATCCACATGCGCACGCGCGCCGACGACGGTCGGTCGGTCGAGCAGAATCTCAAAACGTTCAGCAGCTTTGCGTTCACGCGGCGCACAACGGGCCGGCACGCAGAGCAGCGCGTGCACGCAAAGCACCAGCACGGACAACTGCGAAATGGTCAGGCGAGCGAAGGGCAAGGCGGGCCTCCAAACGAACGTATTTGGGTGCTGCCCAGTGCAAGCACGCTCCGACCGGGAACCTTAGGCTGTTCGCCCCGGCGGGACAAGCGTCAGCGAGGCGCCCAGTCCGACTCGCCGGTCTCGCCAAACACGCTGCCGTCGCAGCAGGTGACGCGGCAGGTGACGCGGCACACACGCCCCAGGGGTAGAAGCATACCACGGAAATTGGGCTATCCACTTCGCTCAACCACTTGAGCTGGGGCTTGAATCTTCATATTCCAATGACTTGCTGACGACGATGTCAGCTTATGTCGCGGGGCCGAGATTCACAGCCTGGTCCAATCAGCCGATGGAAAAGCATCCCCCGAGCGCACGAGTGCATTTCGCCACGCTGTTGAAGTGGTGTCCGCAGTGCGAAGAGCCGGCCCCAATCTGCCGGTCCACCCGTTGCGCAGTCGGTCGCGCGTCAGCTTCGCTGCCGCCAGAGCCTGCTGGATGGCTACTTGCGCAGTTCAGGCGTCGGGGCGTTCACGCTGGACGGCGAGTACAGCACCGACTGCGTCAAGACCCAGTAAGGCGGCGATCCACGGTCGTGGCGCATGTCATGTCATCGCGGCGCGACCAGCAGACCCTGCGCATTGTCCCATCGCCACGGACGCTGCGCGTCCAGTTGCGTGCCGCCCCACCAACGACGCCGCGGATTCTCCCGCACAAGGTCCGCACGCCCCGCCAAGAGCGCGTGTCCCAGCGGCAAGAGGGAGAGTCGGCTTTGCCGGTAGAGCGCAAACCGCGCCCGATCGTCATGCAGCGCGAGATCGAACGGCCCGTCGGCCAGCCCGACAATCGCCGGCTGCGGTCCGCCTGCCAGCTCTTCCAGCGCACGTCCCGCTTCCCAGTACTGGTAGATCTCCGGCGGCTCGACCTGCAA
The DNA here is from genome assembly GCA_903842345.1 of uncultured Myxococcales bacterium. Classification (GTDB taxonomy): domain Bacteria; phylum Myxococcota_A; class UBA9042; order UBA9042; family UBA9042; genus CAIYBN01. The sequence goes on along the minus strand of CAIMLR010000029.1, from coordinate 37,776 downwards.
ATATCGGCGTAGCACGTCCAGCACCGACACCTCACCCGCCGCCACCTGCGTGAGCAACAGCCGCGCAGTACGCCCAAGCCCTGTCTGCGTATCGGGCAGTTCCCGCAGCCGCGCCACCACTGTTTGCCGAAGATTGGGCAGCGCGTCGAGGTCGCTCGCCAGCAGGTCGCGCCACGGCTCCGGGGTCGACGCCGTCAGGGCACGCCACGTGCGCGTCGCCAGTGTCAATTCCCAGGTCCCGACCGGTTGGACATGCGGCTGCAGGGTCGCCAGGTCGCCCTCACTGCGTCTGCCCAAGGGCGTCTCCGCGTGAACGATGTGCAGCTTGTCGACCAGCTCCTGCCGCCGCCCCAGCCAGTCGAGGAGCTGCACAAGGATGAGCTGCGTGTTCGGCACGGGATCGACCCACAGCTCGACGCGTGAAAACTCCGCGAGCTGGCTGGGCAATTCCCGCCACGCGCGGTCGCAATCAGCCCACTGCTCAGGGTAGACGGCCGCGTTGTCGAGCGCGGAATCCGCGCCCACCGCCGGCATCGCAGCGAGGGCCTCAAAGTAGTCCGCGGGATCGTCCACGTACGGAACCGGACCACAAACCAGGCGGTGTTCGACGTTCAGCACCCGGTCCGCGATGCGCGCAAACTTCAGGTGCCCCGCCGCTGACACGTCCATTGCCACAATCAGGCGTTCCATCGCGACCTCAGTGCGCAACTCCGAGCCAAGGCGCTCCGATGGGGTCTCGCTTTGCCATTCGCCACCCACATCGAACTCTTGGCAGCGTAGGACCGTCCTGAGCTGCGCCTGACTCTGAAGCCGAGCATGTGACCGCCCAACGTCCCCGTCAAGGTCCAGAATCGCGTCATTTTAGCGTGTTCAGGCGCAGGCGTGCACCCGCGGCCGGCAGTAACGGCGATCTGACTTCCACGCAGGACGATCGGCGCACTTCATGTTGCTTTTGGACAAGTCGGCGTTGACACCATCCTGGTCAACTGGTGTCCGCACTGCGAAGTGCCGGCCCCGATCTGCCGGTCTAGACGTTGCGTGTCTTGTCGCGCGTCAGCTAGGCTGCATCGTCCAGGGCGTCCTGGACGATCGGCGCAGTCAGGTCCGCGCTTGCGGGAGGTTGGTCATGTTTTTTGGCTTCCACACAAGGCGCAGCCTCGCGCTCGCGTGCGCAGGGTTCATCGCCGGTTGCGGCACGACGACGGGCGGTGGGGGCGGCGGACTTGCCGCAATTCCCGGCGGGGCCTGCCACGGGGCAATCGGCGAAACGTGCTACGGCACAACGCGAATGACCTGCACCAACGACGTTTGGTTCGCGATCAGCACATGCGCGACCGGCACGACCTGCACCGAATCCATCGTCTCACCCGGGCAGCCTGGCAAAGTGACAGCGTGCGCAGCGATCTCTGGCGTCGACGTCACCAGCACCAGCGATGGCGATGCGGGTGGCCAAAACGACGGCAGCTCCGACAGTTATGGCTTGACCGACGCCAGCCAAGAAGGCTCGGACGCGGTTGAGGACGTCCCCATCGTGGTCGACATCGGCCCGCCGCCGGAAGACGTGAAGGCAGACAGTGCGCTGATCTCCGACGTCCAGAAGGACAGTGGAATCAAGGATATCGCCTATGACGTTCAGGCCTACGACGTCGGCAAAGACAGCTCCAAGTCCGACTTGCCGACCGTGAAGCCGACTTGGGGCAGTTGCCAGATCAACGCCGCGGGCTGCACGTCCCAGTGCATGCAAAGCGAATGCAGCGACGCTTACGCCCAATGCAACTCGTCCGCCGAGTGCGCCAGCTACTTCGATTGCGAGCTGGGCTGCGGCTCGACGCCGCTCAAGATGCCACCGCAAACGACTCCAGTGCAGCAGCTGCCGGGCGAAGACACCCAAACGTATTGCTACCGCATCTGCGAGACGCAGGCGACCGGAGTGGCGGTGGCGCTCAATCAGGTGTTCGAACAGTGCGCGATCGGCGCCTGCCTGGACTGCGCCAGCAGCAGCAACTCGATCATTATCTCGCTCTGCAAGTCGTCCTGCGGCGCATTCAACAACTGCGGCGACTTCTTGAGTGCGTGCGAAGCCGACACCGACTGCATGAACGTCTTTGGCTGCACCCTGAAATGCCCCAGCGGCAACACGACCTGCCAGAGCGACTGCCTGAACAACGCGATGGGCAACGGCAAGGCGGAATTCATCGCGTACAGCCAATGCGGGACCAAGAATCAGGACGCGTGCGTCGCGCCGTGAGCGTCAAACCGCCAAGAAAGGCCGGGGGCATGCCCGGAACGCCTATCGGCATGGCTGCTCCATTCAGGCATTTGTCGTTCGCGGCCATGGCGCACCGTGCAGGAATTCCGAGCCATCTACGTCCCGCCAGCCTCGCTTCAGGGCTGGCAATTCGGGACACCGTGGTGTTGACAGCCCCAAATCCAATCGCACCAGTCGACCGTACAAGCATTCTTATCATCGCAAGCCACGGCTATGCCAACACACACTCCCGATTGGCAGTGGTCACCGACGGTGCATGCGCTGTTCGTCACGCAACTCGCTTTGTCATTGGCTGAAAACGCGCAGCCGCCCTTCGCCTTTTCACATGGGCCGTCGGCGGTGCAGGGGTTCCCATCGTCGCAATTCGTCGGCGGCCCCGGCTTGCAAACGCCGCCTTGGCAGACGTCAAGTTCCGTGCAGGCATCGCCGTCGTCGCAAGACAGGTTGGCGGGCGTGGAGACGCAGTAGCCATTCGCTGGGACGCAGGCATCGACAGTGCACGGGTTCCAGTCATCGCAGCCGCCAGGAGTCGCTCCCGGTTTGCACGAGCCTTTTTGGCAAGTATCGCCGAACGTGCAGACGTTTCCGTCGGTGCAGTTGATGCCGTCCTTCACGGCTGCGTGGATGCACCCGCCTGTGCAAGTGTCGTCGGTGCACGCATTGCCGTCGTCGCACTCCATGAAGGACTTGATGACACAATCGCCGCCCGTGCACGTCGCGACTGCGGTGCAGAGGGTATCGCCCGCGCATGACAGCCCGTTCGCAACGTTGGCGCAGCCTTTGTCGAGCGTGCAAGAATCGTCCGTGCACAAATTGCCGTCATCGCAATTCAAGCCGGTGCCGACGCATACCTCGTTGGAGCACGCATCGTTCGTGGTACAGCCGTTGCCGTCATCGCACGGGAAGCCCTTTTTCTTGGGAGCGTGCACGCAGCCAATGGTTCCGGCACAGCCGTCGTTGGTGCACGGATTGGCGTCATCGCAGCTCTTGGGCGAACCCGAACAGGCTCCGTTGGCGCAAGCGTCAGACACGGTGCAGGGGTTGGCGTCGTCGCAACTGCCAGGCGTCGGGTCCTGACCACAGGCGCCGTTCAGGCAACTGCCTGTCGTGCATGGATTGCCGTCTTCGCACGCCGCGGCTGGCAGGTAGCCGCTGCCGTCGGGTTTACAGGCAAAGACCTCCGCGGAGTTACCGCACACCGGCGCGTCGCACACGTCAGGCCGGCAGCGATGCGTCGTGTCGCAGAATTGGTTGGCGGCGCAGTCGCTGGAGTGCAAACAGGCCACGCAAACCCCGCTGGCAAGATCGCAAGCTTTCGGGCAATCGGCGTCCACCTTGCACGGCGTCGCTTGCGCACAGGTCGAATCGATACAGACCTCGCCTGAGGCGCAGTCCGCGTTGGTGCGGCAGTCGACGCAAACCGCCGGGAACAGGCAAACCTTGCCCAGTTTCTTGCAATCGCTGTCGAATTTGCAGTATTGGCCCGGCAGGCACTGGTGATCCTGGCAAACGTGCCCCAACCCACAATCGGAATGCTTCAGGCACTCGACGCAGGCGTTCGAAGCAGGGTCGCAGAAACCCGGTTCGCATGGATTCGAATCGTTGCACGGCAGCAGCTTGTTCTGGCACGCCGGGTTCACGGTGTGTTGGCACCCGAGCGGCGTGCAACTGTCAATCGTGCAGAACTGGCCGTCGTCGCAGTTATCAGTCGAAGTGCAGGGTTTGGGCAAGACGTCGGGCTGGGAAATCTCTGCATCTGCCAGATTGCCGTCAGCCGGTAAGGCGTCCTCCGGTCCATCGTTCGCTGCGTCGCCATCTTGCGCACCGCCCTCGCTCGATTCAGCATCGCCTGCATCTTCGTCTGCCATGGCATCCGGCGAGACATCGAGTTCGCTTGCGGAGGCATCCGGCGAGACGTCGAGATCGCTTGCGGTGGCATCCGGCGCAACGTCTAGGGTGCCTGCGGCCGAAATGGCTGACGGCTCGCGGCAGGCACAAAGCGCGAGGACTCCAACCAGAACGATGGCGTGGCTGGCAAGTGCGCGCCTGCTGATTCGACTCGATACCTGCAATCGCAGACGAAACATCCGCTTCTCCCGGCTTCGCACCCGACCCACTTGGGCACTTGCCGGAGCCAGTCTGCGCCGTCAGGGCACAGCGTCAAGCGACCCGGTCCGACGGGCCGAGCACCGGCCAGAATCGCGTCATTTTCAGGTGTTCAGGGACAGCCATGCACCCCCGACCAGCGCGAGCCGCTCAAACCTGGTCGTCCACCTGACTGATGCACCGCAGGAGTGACGGACTTCATGTTGAATATGGACAAGTGGATGTTGACACCATCGTGGTCAACGGGTGCCTGCAGTGCAAAGTGGCGGCTGCAGCAGCATGGGGCAAACTGAGGGTCGGCCGGCAGATCGGACGGGCCGACGCTGCCGACGGGCTGGATGTGGACGGGAAGTTCAGGCGGGATGGGCATTTGAAGTTGCTGGGCGCGTCACGCCGTCCCCAGGTTGCACGCGGTGCGGCGCATCTGCACCGAGGGCGCAACCACAGGATCCATCTCGTCTTGTCACGGAATCACGCCCAGGCTCGTTGCGTAGGCCTTGCTACATGCCGCAGTTCCAGTCAACCGCGGCCGCGATCTGCGATGTACAACCCAGCAGAACTGTGCAAAATGACGGTGGCGGTGGGCTGGATGCAGCGACACCCAGGTATTTGCGCCGGGAAAATTCGCCCTCAGCGCCGGTCGAGCGAAGGGGCAACGGTTGTGATCGAACGGCACGGAAGGCTGGTCCACAGCAGCCATGCGCTGCGACGCGTGGGGCTTCTGGCCGCGGTGGTGGTCATCGGCCTGGTTCCTGCCCGCAACGCGCTGTCGTGGCGACGGATCCTGGCGGCCAACGGCGCGCCGGTCCATTGGTCGAACTCCGCTCTGCAGCAGCTGAATTATGCGATTGACGCGAGCGGGCTCCCGGAGTACGGCCTCACGACGAGCGCCGTCACGGACGCTGTCGATGCGGCGTTCGCAAGCTGGCAAGCCGTCGCATGCGCAATCTGCGCCACGAGCACCGACGGCGCGCCGTGCACGTCGGAAAACGCGTGTGGTAACATGCCGATCGGCGTCCGAATCAGCGACCTGGGGCCGCACGCACCTGGCCCGATCGGCATGGCCTGCTCGCCGACCAGTGCTGGCCTGTGCGACCCCATGCCCGATGGCAATCAAGTGCTTTTCATCCACGACGCGAGCGCTTGGCCATTTGGCCGCCACGTTATCGCGATGACCGTTGTCTCAGTCAAAGCGAACGACAGCGAGATCGTCGACGCGGATGTCACCCTCAACGCGGCCGGGTTCAGCTTCTGCGTCGACGACTGCGGTCCCGGTCAGGCCCAGCTGGGCGCCGTCGTTTTGCACGAAGCCGGCCATTTTCTGGGTCTGGATCACAGCGATGAGGCGGACGCGGTCATGTATGCGCAGCGGCCGGTCGAACGCCAGTCGATGGGAGCGCTGATGCCTGACGATGTCGCCGGTATTTGTGCCGTCTTTCCAGCGGCGCAGACGCCAACTGTTTGCACGGCGCCGGCCCCCAGCGGTGAGCCGCCGCGCGGGGCTTCCGGTTGCGCGAGTGCGCGCGCGCCGGGATCCCGCTCCACCGCGGCGCTGCTCGCCATCGCGTTGGCATTCGCACTGCGCCGTCGGTTCTTCAGGGCTTGACGGATGCTTCTGCTGCGTCCATGAGAACCTGGCGCAAGAATCACGGCTCGACTTGCTGCGGGCAGGAACGCTGATTGTGATGACCATCCGCACCGTCCTACCGCTGTTCGGCCTGCTGGCAGGTTGCGGACCTGGGCTGCCTGAGACCGACGTCGTCGTGCTCGACGTCCCGGCGATCCTGCGCCCGGGCACGCCGCTGCGCGCGCACGGACACGATCTCGCCGGCGCACAAATTCGCCTGGACGATGTGCGTGCGCCGCTGCCGACGCTCGACACCACCGGTTCGCTCGAGGTGGCCGATGGGCAAATGCCGGCGACCCAGTGGCCGCAAGGCAAGCCGCTTCGCCTCAGCTGCGTGCAGACGCCAAATCACGCCGAGCGCTGTTTGCCGATCCAGGCAACGTGGGACCTGACGCTGCCCGCCGCGGAAGTGCTCTCGGGGTCGAAGCAAATCTGGCTGGGTGAGGACGTGAGCCTGACGACCACGGAGTTGCTGCTGCCGGGCGAGGGCGAACTGCAGGTTGATATGGCCGTCGAGCAGACACTTTCGACCCAGCCGCTGCTGACCCGGCTCGAGACAGGGCGAAAGTTCGCGACGGTGCGGGCCACGGCCGACTGGCTGGGGCAGCTGCCGGGGCCACGAACGTGCAAGATGCGCATCCGCCAGACCGCGCACGGCCAGACCGTCGTGGGGCCGTGGAGCCAGCCGTGGACGCTGACGCTGCTGCCGCCGGATCTGCAGGTGCTGCCGCAGACAGCCGTTCGCCGCGGTGGCTGGCTGCCCGTGACCGTGCGCGGCGTCCCGGATCAGGGCTGGCAACTGCTGCTGACGGGACGATGGGACGACGCGCCGCCGCTGCCAGCGCCGCTGCAACTGGACGGCGAACTGGATCACCGACTGGGCCGAGTCGCCCTGCATTCTGTCTGGTATTTTGCCCACATCGCGCCGCTTCTGCCGCAGCTCGGGCCGCATCCAACGTTGCACGGCCAGGTCCAGGTCCAGATGGTGGACGGCGCACAGGTGTGGCTGGGTCCGCCGGTGGACGTACAGTGGACGCTCGCGCCGACGATTCAGGGCATCGTTGTGCAGATGGACGAAGATTTCGTGGCCGGGCTGTCGCACTTGGGCCTCAGCGCGTTTGCGTCGGAAATCAGGGAGCGTGTGGTGGAGTTGGCCCAGCAGCATTTCGTCGGGCTGTCGGTGCAGGTGGGGCTGCTCCCGCCGGCGACGCTGGCCGAGTACCTTGTGCTCGCTGTGATCGACGTCGACCCCAACGGCAAGGATTTGCTCGGCAATGACAACTCGCCCGGCAAGGACGTCGGCAATCTGCTGCTGGACGAGCGGCTGGCCGGCTTCAACCGCGCAGGCCAACGGGCGGGCTCAAACGCGTACGGCGGGGTCTTTCTCAAAGGCCTGCTGCTGTTTTCCGCGCAACTGAATCCGGGTGGTCCCGTGGCGTCGCCGCAGTTTGACGCGCTGTTCGGCCCGTACGCGCCGGAGCTTGGAGGGCTGTCGGCGACGCGTGCGAGTCCACCGACAGCCGCCATCGAAGCCGTGGCGCAGCTCATCGCGTGCGAGGTGACGCACGAGACGGGGCATGCCCTCGGCCTCGCAGCTGCGCCGAATCTCTATCACCACGCCGGCGACAACCCGGGCTGGATCATGGACGCTGGGACGGCGCGTGGCTTTGCTGAGCGGGCCGCGCTTCCGGGCGCGCTGCCGCAGATCTGGGGCGAGGTCGACTGGCCATACCTTCAGACGATCCTGCCGCCGCAGTAAGTGCGACGCTTGCCGCGCAAATTCATGTGATGGGTCTGGCCTGCGCTGTGGGTGCGCCTATCAGCGCGCGTCAACGGCAGCCCCTGAAACAGCGCGTTGCCCGTCAATGGGAACGAGCGTTGAAACCGGGTGCCCGGGCCGAGCCGGCTCCGTCCCCGCGCGAGGGAGGCGCAGTGGCGGAGCCGGCGACGGCTGGGCGACCTGGTCAGGGACCTAGAATTTCAGGAGGCGCGTGTCCAATTGGGTGGGGAGGGATGCCGAGGTCGCCGTCCCGATGAAGGGTATCCAGATGTTTGGCTGGCCACGCAAAATCAGGCTCACGGTATGGTTCGCTTTGGGCACGGCCTGGACAACGGGGATCAGGCGAACGGCGATGACGTCGAAGCAAGGCCTCGGGCTCGACAGAGCATACGCAACGTACGGCTTCCCGTCCGACGCAAACTTCCAGATCACAACAGGGTTTGATGCGAGCCAGCAGAGCTGACGGCCAAGGCCCGTGGCGGAAGCCAGTTGGGTAACGAGCTTGTCGGCTTGAACATCGGACAGGGAGGCTGTGAGGTCGAACACGATGCTCCGGAAGGAACGCATGGACGCGATGACCATCCCGACGTCAACGGTGTTGCCGTCGCTGCCGATCGCGCGCGGTTGGGCCGGCCAGAACATCGGAGTGCTCGCACCGCCTTGGAAGTTAAGCGCCGGGAAATTGATCATGACCGGATCGATGGCGAGCGTCGGCGGCGGCGGCGGCGGAACAAGGACGGCAGCGCCGTCGAGGATCGTACCGACGCTGGTGAAGCTGTTGCCGTCATCGACCGGGCTTCCGGAGTTGCCCATCGCGGTCCAGACGCCGGCGACCGTCGCGTCGTACATCTTGTTGTAGTCCGCCAGGCTCATCTGCGCGTGCGGGGTGTGAAGCTGCATGGGCATGCAGACTTCCAGCTTGCCGGTGATGTCCGGCTGGCAGTCGTCCGTCCCCGTGCATTTGCCCTTGCCGCTGTTGGCCGAGCACGGCGCCGGCGCGGTGCAAACTTCCGACAGGTTGTTGGCGGAAGGCGCGCAGGTCGCCGGCGCAACACAGCTGCCAAGGCCGTTGTTGTAGCTGCACGGCGCCTTGGTGGTGCAGACTTCGTTCACACCGTCCGAGGTAGAGCACGTCTCGCTGACCTTGCACGCGCCCTGGCCGCCGTGGTTGTAGCACGGGATCGGGTTGCACTGCTCAGTGGTCGAGCTCAGGACCTGGCAGGCAAAGCCGCCCTTGCACTTGCCGACCTTGTCGTAGCACGCAATCGGGTCGCACGCTTCGGTTGACACCGTGGCGGCCCTGCACGTGGTGCCGACGGAGCAACTGCCGTTGCCGTGCGCCTCGGTGCACGGGGGCGGCACGCATGTCTTGCTCGTCACGTCAAAGACGCTGCCCACGTCGCAGAGGCAGTTCGCGGTCCTGGCAACCGAATCCCAAACCAGCGACTTCACGTCCGCCGGGCAGCCCAGCGTCGCAAGGCTGAAGCAGACGCCATTGGCGAGCGCGTAGCCGTCCTTGCAGACGCAGGCGCCGCTGGCCGCGTCCAACTGCTTGTTCGGGTCCTTCCCGCAAACCTGCGCGGCCGTGAACTGCTGGCAAAACCAAATCTGGCGGGCGCTGGAGCTGAACTGGCCCTCGGTGCCGACCACGGAGACCGCGAACATGCCCAGCTCCGACAGCGTCGGCATCAAAGTTGTCAAAGTTGGATAGTGAAGCTTGATGACGCTGAACAGCGACTTGTCTTTGTTCTCCGCCTCGGCGATGAGGTCCACGCACGCCGGCTTGACGGGAAGGGTGAAGTCCGAACGCCATGGGCGAGTGACGGTCAGCGTCGAGCGTACGCCATCGGCTTCGGTGCCGACGACCGGCTTCATCGAGTAGGTCACGTTCGGGGTGGTGTCCGCTGTCACGCCAAACGACGGCAGGCCCCAGGCAATTGGCGTCTTGGCCTTGAGCGAATCGTTGACAAAGGCCATGTCTGGCATGGCCCCCAGGGAAACCGATGCCGTCGAACCGCTGAACAGGACGACGTTGCGGAACTGCGCCACGTCGGAGCAGGAGGAGGAGGACGGACCCGGCTTGATGCCGAGACGCTTGCACGAGCCCGAGCAATCAAAGTTGAACGAATCCGCGTAGTACGCGTCGTACACCCGCGCCGCCAGGATGTCGCCCGAGACCAACGGCGCATCGACGCTGGCAAACTCGGGGTCGGTTGACGGCGCATGGCGGATGGCGTCGGCGTCCACGCCGGAGTTGACCGTGGCCGGCGCGAGCGTGAAGCTCAGCACGGCGCGAATCTGGCCCGACGCGTCATCCAGGTACGGAGCAAGCGCGGCGGCATCAGCGCCGAACACCTGCAGATCATTGGGGTCTACCCAGCCGGACAGCGTGCCCGTGCCCGCGCCCCTGCCGTCAGCCGTGAAGGCGATTTCCGGCTTGCTGATGTGGATTTTCAGCGCCGGCGCAGCAAACAACGCACCCGCAACCTCCGCCGGATCGTCGGTCAGGTCGGGGAGCACGATCGGCACATCAATGCCAAACGGCGCGTCGCCCGGCTGCGCGGTGGTCACGACGGTGCTCGAAGAACCGTCGCTCGCCGTCGTCGTCGTCTGGGTCGCGCTGATCTTGTTGTTGAATTCGGCGCAGGCCTTGTCCAGGCTCTCGGGCTGCACATCGTACAACCGGTCATCCTTGTTGCCGCGCAGGATGCCCTGGCTCAGCACGACTTCCAGCGCGGCGGCGTCGCCGTCCTTCCACGACACCAGCAACTCGCGAAACGGGTAGGCGAGCGAGTCGTTCACGAGGTCAGCCAGCGGCTTGTCCGTGTCTGTACCCGCGATGTTGACGCTGCCTTTGACTGACTTCAGCAGGTCGAGCAGCTTGTTGTCCGTGCAGGTGTCGCACAGCTTCAAGTTGATGGCTGCCGCATTGGTGTAGGTGAAACTCAGCGACGCGAGCTTGACACCCGCAGCTACCGCAGGCGTGTCACCGGCGGCAAGCGCGCAGCTATCATCGTTCAGGGGCACGTAGTTGAAGGTGGCGCCGGTTGTCGACGTCGTCGCCGGTTTGGCTCCGGCACACCCGAGCGCCGGTAGCAGCGCCGCGGTGCCAAGCACCAGCGCAATAGTTCGCATTCTGAAGTTCATTCCAGCCCCGTAATCATTGATTTTTTTGATACTAGAATGGCGGAGCGATCTCTCGATCGACCATGGGTACGCCCGCATTTCGCGCCCAAAAAAAAAACTGCACGCTATCTCCCTAGTGTCCACAGGTCAAGGGCAATCGCTAAGAACTGAAAAAATCACCAACGATCCACAAATATCGACATGTTATCGTTATTACAGTGTTTCACCAACCATCCGCCACGTTGCGACGTGACAATCCGGCGACGTTCCCAGGCTTGCAAAAATTGACCTTGACGAAATAGTCCTTAGGTTTAACGATTCGCGTCCCGTGCTGAACAATCTCGGGCGCTGAGACGGTGGGTTCCGAATGCGGTCGGAGACTCACGTCGGCGGATTTGGTGGCTGCGTTGCGGCACGGCCACCTCCCTTGCCGGCGAGTGGTCGAACATGCACTTGAACCTTCGACCCGCTGCGCTTGTCGCTGCGCATTTTGCGGTCATGACGGCCTGTGGCGGCAAGGCCGACAGCGCACCGGCTGCGCAGGACAACACGCCCACGACAGTGCATGAGGCCGACAGCGGCTTCAAACCGGCAACCAACGGTCTGAAGTTCGCGAACTTTGCTGGCTACGTGAAATCGGCGATCTACGACAACGCGGCGATGGTCCGCGGCTTCGGCGATTCTGTGTGTATCACAAAGACTTCCGGCGCCTGCGAGCTGCGACCAGAAGCAAAGAAATGGGCGCAACAGGTCAATTCCATGACCAAAGGTGGGTTGTGTGAGGGCTTCGCTGTCCTCAGCGGCTTGGACTGGCAGGGCAAGGTCGACTTGTCGACGATCGGTGTCGCCGGCACTCTGGGCGACGTCGATCGGACCAAGAACGCCGCGATCGACAGGGAACTCGCGTACTGGTTCGGCACGCAGCTGTTGCCGGAAGTGAATGACGCGACCAAGCGCTACCGGCCAACCGTCACTGCAGCCGTACTCGCTGACGCATTCGCCAAGGGCAAGGACGGCGACACGTGGCGCATCGGTATTGTGCGCTTGAACGACCAAGGCCAGCCATCCGGCGGTCACGCGTTGACGCCGTACGCGGTCAAAGCGAATGGCGACGCCAAGTGGAAAATCATGGTCTACGACAGCAATCACCCGGGCGAAGAGCGGGCGATTGACATCGACAGCGCCGCCGACACTTGGAAATATGTCGCCGCGACCAATCCGGACGAGCCCGAGGGCATCTACTCGGGTGGCCCAGGCGACGCGAACGCCATGTACCTCGCACCCAACGGCGTGCGCGCGGGCGTACATCCTTGCTCGTTCTGCGGCGCGGGCAAGGCAGACGACGTCAAAGGCCAAGTCACGGTCGTTCCGATGGGTACCGCACAGTTCGCGGTTTCCGACGCAAGCGGCCACAAAATCGGCCGCACAACCAAGGGTTTTGCCACAGACATTCCCGGCGCAAGCTACCGCCCCACGTTCTCGGTGGGCTTCTACGCAGACGACGCGCCGCTCATCTACAGCGTCCCCGGTACGGGCGGCGTGACAGTTGAAGCGACCGGCCTGCCCAAGGTGGCGACGCCGGACGATCTTCTTTCCATTGCGGTCTACGGCGCCGACGGCACGCTGGCATCGGTGGAAGGCAAAGCGCTCGGCGGCAGTCACGCGCTCGGAGCATCGCCCGACGGCAAAGTGACCTACAAGACCAACACCGACAATCCTGGCCCGGTCATGGTGGCGATTACCAAGGCCGACGGCACGGCCGTTTCCCTTTCCGTGTCGGTCACCGGCGTCACGGGCGGAGCCGATTGTGGCATCAGCTTGGCCAAGGACACCGGCAACGCCTCGGTCACGTCGTCCAAGGGCGGCACCGTTCAGATCACGGTCTCGGTCACTTCTGGCGACCAGTCATCGACGTTCAGCGGCAGCGTCTCGGTCCAGCCGGGCGATTCGGTCGGCCTGCAGATCGACTCGCACAAGAACGGCGATCCCATGCAGGCGGACATCACGAGCAGCGATGGCAGCAAGAAGACCGTGACCATCCTGCCTTGCGATCAGGACCCGAATTGCACGCCACCCCAAGGTGACAGCGACATCGTGCCCGACGCCATGGACAACTGCCCCAACGTGAACAACCCCGATCAGGCGGACATGGACGGCGACGGCACTGGCGACGCGTGCGATCCCGATGTCGACGGCGACGGCGTGCCCGGCACGCACGACTGCGACGATCACAACCCAAAGATTACCTACGGCTGTGGCCTGGGCGCGATTTGCAAGGCGGACGGCGACTGCCCGACGACCTCGAGCAACAGCTGCAAGGTCAGCAAATGCAATGCCGACGGCACCTGCAGCACCGTGGGCGCGGCCGATGCCAGCGCATGCGACGACGGCGATGCGTGCACGACGAGCGACACCTGCGCGGCCGGCAAGTGCACCAGCAGCGGCACCAAGATGTGCGACGATGGCAATCCGTGCACGGACGACACCTGCGCCGCCGCGACGGGCTGCAAGAGCGCGAGCGCCACGGCGACCTGCGACGACGGCAACGCTTGCACCTCCGCGGACGCTTGCGTGGACGGCGCGTGCAAAGGCACGACATCTGCTTGCGACGACGGCAATGCGTGCACCGATGACGCGTGTGACAGCAAGTCCGGCTGTTCGCACGCGGCCAACGCCGCCTCGTGCAGCGACGGCGCCCCCTGCACGACGGGCGATGCGTGCGCCAGCAGCCAGTGCGGCGCCGGCACCGCCACCAACTGCGACGACAACAACCCGTGCACCGACGACAGCTGCAACGCGACGAGCGGCTGCGTCCACACAAACAACAGCGCGCCTTGCGACGACGGTAGCTCCTGCACCGAGAACGACATGTGCTCGGCTGGCAGTTGCGCGGGCGGATCGGCCAAGGTCTGCAACGACGGCAACCCCTGCACCACCGACGCCTGTGACACCGCGACGGGCTGCAGCGTCTCACCCGCGGCCGACGGCACGCCGTGCGACGACGGCAACGGCTGTACGACGAACGACGTCTGCGCGTCCGGCGCGTGCACCGGCGGCGGCGCCAAGAACTGCGACGACGGCAATGACTGCACTGCGGACGTGTGCACCAGCTCGGCATGTGAAAACGTCGCGACCAGCCAGCCTTGCAGCGACGGCAACGCGTGTACGGTCGCCGACGCCTGCACCAACGCGACCTGCGGCTCCGGCAACGCGCTCTCCTGCAACGACGGCAACCCTTGCACGGACGACGCGTGCGACCTGGCCGCGGGCTGCACGTTCACCAACAACACAGCGCCCTGCAACGACCAGAACTCCTGCACGACGGACGAGGTCTGTGGCGGTGGCACGTGCAAGTCGCAGACGCCGGTTACCTGTGACGACGGCAACCCTTGCACGACGGAAGTGTGTGATATCGCGGGCGGCTGCACGGCGACCAACAACCAGGCACCTTGCGTAGACGGCAGCGTCTGCACAGTTGGCGACATTTGTGGCGGCGGCGTCTGCTTGTCCGGAGCCCAGACGACCTGCGCGGACGGCGACCCGTGCACCGTCGACACGTGCTTGCCCGCCAGCGGCTGCTCGTTCCTCCCCGGCGCCGCGACCTGCTCCGACGACAACGCTTGCACCAGCGGCGACACGTGCCAGAACGGGCAATGCAACGGCGGGCCGGCGACCTTATGCGACGACAACAACCCATGCACCACCGACGACTGTTCCACGCAGACCGGCTGCAGCCATGTCAACTCGACGGCCGTGTGCAGCGACGGCGACGTCTGTACGATTGGCGATGGGTGCAGCGGCGGGGCCTGCGTGTCCGGGACACTCCTGCCCTGCGACGACAAGAACGCCTGCACCACGGAAAGCTGCGACCCGAGCACGGGCTGCGTCTACGCGCCTGTGACCAACGGCACTTTATGCAACGACGGCGACTACTGCACCAACAGCGACTCGTGCCAGAACGGCGCGTGCGCGGGCAGCGGCGCGACCTCGTGCGACGACGGCAACCCGTGTACCGCGGATGCCTGCGCGGCCAACAAGTGCAACAGCACGCCCAGTGCTGGCGCCTGCAACGACAGCGACCCATGCACGACGGTCGACGCGTGCCAACAGGGCGCGTGCGTGGGCGGAACTCTCGCGCTGTGCGACGACGCCAATCCGTGCACGGACGACACCTGCGTGGCCAACGTCGGGTGCACCTCCAGCGCCAACTCGGCGACGTGCAGCGACGGCAACGCCTGCACAGTCGGCGATGTCTGCGTCAGCAGCGCGTGCCTGGCTGGCGCCAGCGCCAACTGCAATGACGGCAACATTTGCACGGACGACGCGTGCGACTTGACGGCTGGCTGCACGCACCTCGCCAACAGCGGCGCTTGCAGCGACGGCACAGCGTGCACCCAAGCGGACACGTGCCAGGGCGGCAGTTGCGTGCCAGGCATCGGTTGTGACGCGAGCGGCTCTTGCGTCTCGCCCACCGTGGGCTGCGCGTGCGGCAGCGGCTACAACGGGAACGGCTTCACGTGCACGGATATCGACGAGTGCGCGACCAACAGCGGCGGCTGCAGCCTGAGCGCGGACTGCACCAACACGATCGGCAGCTTCACCTGCACGTGCCACAGCGGCTTTGGCGGCGACGGCTTCACGTGCACGGACATCGACGAGTGCGCGACGGCCAACGGCGGCTGCGACGCGCTGACGGTGTGCAACAACACCGCAGGGTCGTTCTCCTGCGGCGCTTGTCCGCCCGGCTACACGGGAACGAGCACGACGAGCTGCGTCGACATCGACGAGTGCACGACCAGCAACGGCGGATGCGGCACAATCCTCACGTGCCTCAATTCTGCCGGCAGCTTCTCGTGCGTCGCCGACATCACGAGCGGACTGCTCCTGCGGCTGCGCGCGGACCTGGGCATCGTGATGAACGGCAGCAACGTCGCGACGTGGCAAGACCAGAGTGGCAACGGCAACGACATGTTCCAGAGCGACCCGACCAAGCAGCCCACGGTGACGACGGACGGCCTCGCCCACTACGCGTCCATCGTCACCACCGCTGGCAAGCAGGTTTGCACTTTCACGAATTTCCCCGCGCCGGTGACCGTCTTCGTGGTCGCCCGTCAAAAAGGCTTGCTCCACGGCCGGATCCTGACGGCGCCCTACCCAACCGGCAATGACTGGGTGCTCGGCTGGTGGGCGGGAAATGAGGACGCTGCGTACTTTGAAGGTGCGTTGGGCTCCGGCACACCTGCCACGACAAACCCGATCCTGTACGCATCGACGATGTCGGGCAGCGTGTCCAAGGTGTACCGCAACGGCCAACTGATCCTGAACGGCAACGGCGGCGTGGCGGGGCCCAATGGCCTGTGCGTCGGCGGCTACCTGACCGGCGAGTGGACGGACGCGGAAATCGCGGAAATTCGCGTCTACACCGGCGTGATGAGCGACGCTGACCGCCAAGCCGTCCAGGCCGTGCTGAACAGTCGCTACCACACGCTCGCCGACTGCGGCGTCAACAGCGGCGGCTGCGCGGCGGAAGCGACGTGCACGCAGACCGGCCAAGCCACGGCGTGCGCGTGCCCGGGCGGCTACAACGCCGTGGGCGCGATTTGCACCAAGGCTCCGGCTTGGGCGCCCGATCCGGATAACCTCGTAGCCTACTGGCCGTTGGACAACGCTTGGACCGACAGCGTTGGCAGCAACGACGGCACGACGCACGCAGACACTGGAATCGGCTTCACGGCCGTGGCCAAGGTCGGCTCCGCTGCGGCCACCTTCGCCGGGCCAAACACGCCGGGCGCGATGTACGTCGATTCCCCGGTCGGCATCCCGCAAACCACCGGCTACACGATCGCAGCTTGGATCTTTCCCACGGCTACGAACAACGGCGGTATCGTCGGCTACGGCAACTGGGGCACGGGCTATGCGTGCAACGGCTTCCGCCTCGGCGCGGCCAACGACGAAGTCATCGACTACTGGTGGGCATCCGACTTGGACGTCCACACCGGCTTCTCGCTGGTCAACGCGTGGCACTTCGTCGTGACGACCTACGACGCCGCGACGCTCGGCAAGGCGATTTACGTGGATGGCAACTTCATTGGTGGCCTCACAGCAGCCGCCCCTGCCAACTTCACGCTGCAGAACTTCGCCATCGGCAAGACGGCCGGGACCGAGTTCTTTCAGGGTTCGATCGACGACGTCGCCATCTGGAACGTTGCGTTGACCGCTTCAGAGATCCAGGCGCTGTACACGCTGCACGCGCCGTAGTGCAATTTGGATTCATTGACTTGCGCGTCTCGGTTCATGGCGAGGCAGTTCGTGCATTCCGCGGAGTGACGTCCCCAGAGCACTGCTGGACGCAGGTGTTGACGCCGCAAATGCCTGAAAAACTCGCCACAGCACCAAGCGCAAATGTCACCACGATCAAGCGCGCGGTGTCCCGCGGCATCCCGCTGCAGCGCGCCAAGCCCCAGCAGCAGCGCGTGGTGCCGCTGACCGGAGACGTGGCGCCGATCCTGCAGGCGCACGCGAAACAGCAGATCGACGACGAGGCGAAGGGACTGGAGACCGAGTTGGTGTTTGAGTCGGTGCCAGGCAAGATCGGTCAGTGGATCGGTCCGCAGGTCATGCGCCGCAGCTTGAACACGATGATGCTGGCCGAGGGCGTCGACCGAATCACCCTGCGCGCCATCATGGGCCACACCTCTGAACCGATGACGGAGCAATACGCTGGCATTGGCGACGCCGCCAAGGCTGACGCCATTCGCCGGATCCGTCCGCGCCTTGCGCAGTCTGCTCAGGACGTCAACTAGCCGGAGCGCAGGGGGCCGGCCCAAACCTAGTGCCATAAACCTAGTACCCTACCCGACAGACCCGAGCTAACTACTGGCGCGCCCAACAGGATTCGAACCTGTGACCGTCGGCTTAGAAGGGCTCTGATGGCCCCTTGGGGGAGTAAGACAGTCCAAATATTTCAATGACTTTATCGTTGCGCACCACCATTTGGCGGTGGCTCCGGGGGGCAACGTTGCCCCCCGTTGTTGCCCCCCGGTTCTGCTGATGACGAATCCGGTTGAAACGTGATCGGTGAACTTTTGGCATTGTCACAACGCCACACATGTCTTGTAATACCAATAACTTAAGTTAGCGCCATGGGCGGTCAATCCCGTGGCCTGTGGCGTTGACGCACACGGGCCAGCACGGCGTCAGACCGATGCACACGCCCGGCGTCGGCATCAGCCAGCCCGGCGTCCACCGCTGCAACGAATCGGGCCTGTTCAGTCACGGCGTCGTACTCGGCTGGTGAATGCACGGCTTGCGCAGCCGTGCCGCTCTCGGCCACGACTACGCATGAACCTGTTGGTGCTGAATTCTTTGGGCTCCTTTCCATCGAGTCTCAACTTCCTTGGTTCGTGATGGATGCGGTGGCCCGCAAGATCCGGTTACGCCCGCTCGCGGGCCAAGTCAGCGATGGCAGCCTTGAGCACCTGTATGCAGATCAACGCGGTGTGCTTGTCTGGGCTGAACCGGGACGCCAACTGCTCCCATGGATGCACATGGTTTCGGAATTCTCGAAGAACATGACTGAATTTCCTGACATCCACCTTCAAGAACCGGCAATCGTGGGCAACATCGACAAGGTGAGCCAGCTTCCAGTCGTGGAGCGGCAAGACCTTTCCCGATCTGTCCTTCGGGCTGACCGCCGATTCGTTGAAGTCCTTCGGGTGTTGAAGGGCGGTGCCAAGCAGAGCGGCTTCAAGCACGCTACCGCACAGGATGACCACGGACAACCACGCATCCGCCCGCATGCACCGTTCAGCCTCAGCAAGCCTGAGTTCAAGTATGGGGATCAACAACGCTTCGATCGGCAGGGCTGCAATGGATGCAGCCCCAAAGTCCAGTCGCAGAAGTTCGGCTTCAGATTGAACGGTTTGAGTCGGCTTCGGCTTCTTGCCTAGAAGCCGGTCGGCAGCCACTTGGCAGGCCGTGAAAACGAGCTGCTCATCGTCCTTCAGGTCGATGGCCTTGAGCTTCAGAAGTTCGCTCAGCACCAGCCCGACAATCGCATCGGGCTCAACTTCCCAAAACACCCGCATCCGCTTCGCCTTGGAGTTGCCGTCCCGGTGGTACACGTTCTCGTTGATGTCGAGGTTGGCCACTTCGCGGAAGAACGCCGAGAAGCTCCGGTCATTGAAGTCGAAAACGTATCCACTGCCCATCCCGAGCAGTTGCTCCACCATTCGTTTTTCAACTGGGGTCAGCGATGACATTGCTTACTATCCTGCCGATCCCGCGCTGAGGAGCTTTACCGTGTCCGTTACCGGATTTCGGCAACTTCCTCGTTGTTGATTTGAACCAACGGGTCTTCACGCCCTGCGATTAGCCACCAACTGCCGTCACCTTCTGCGTAGTCCGGAATGCCGGTGAAGACAGAACCATCCGTTCGTCGGCCCGTCACGCGCCGTTTCTGCCGCTTTGCCGCAGCAAGGATCTCCTGTACCTTCATGACATCAAGCGGTTCCAGCATTGCGGCTCCTCTCCGCCTTGTTGGCGTTGGCCCGAGCAACCGACGCTCTTGTAGCAGAAGGCAGGGTTTATGGTCTACGCTGGCACTGGGCGGAACCGGCACAGCACCCCCGAGCAAGGAATCACATGCAATTCGCCATGTTCCAAGGAGAACGAGTCGAGGCCCACCCGGGGCTGAAAGGGCACTGCCCCTTGTGCATGAACGCGACCTTGGCGAAGTGCGGAGAGAAAATCCTTTGGCATTGGGCACATAGAGGCCGCCGCCACTGTGATCCGTGGTGGGAAAACGAAACCGACTGGCACCGGGCGTGGAAGTCGCGATTCCCAGCAGCATGGCGGGAGGTCGTCAACTTCGACGCCATCACGGGCGAGAAGCACATCGCAGACGTGAAGACGGATACCGGTGTTGTCGTCGAGTTCCAGAACTCTGCGATGTCGGCGGATGAGCTGCGAAGCCGAGAGGCATTCTACGGCAAGATGATCTGGATCGTGAATGGGTTGCCGTTCATCGGGCAGTTCCACGTGCTGGAGCGGCTGCCATCGCCCGACTGGTCTGGCAACGACGACATCAGGTTCTTCCCGAACCGGCGGCATTTCACGAGGCGGCAGCTGATGTTCATGCGACCGTCCGACGACCCCAATCGGAAACCGGGGGATCTCGTGCGTATCCACGGCGGACACGAAATCGAGGATGCAGTCCGTCGGACGTACTGGGGCCACCACCTGTACGACTGGGTTCGCCCCCGAAGTGTCTGGTACGACGCAACAAGGCCAGTTTTCTTGGACTTCGGCGGCGACGGGTTCTGGCACTTGCAGGACTACAGCAACTACGGGCTGCAATGCGTCCAGCTTGTCGCCAAGGCCAAGGTGGTGCGGGAACACGGCGGTGTCTTCGACACCTTCGATGACTTCGTGTTCCCGCCCGGTCCGAATCGAGCCGAGCCAACCGTTCGAGCCGTTGAACCCGTGGACTTACTTCGGGATGATGACTTGCCGTTCTGAGCCGGTTCCCCTTTCGCGTCACTCCGTTCTTGACGTGTGAACCGAGTTCACATACTTTGGGATTCAGGAGGCCGTATGAAGGCCAAGACGCCGCACTGGGACATCGACAAGGTGAAGGAGTTGGCGGCGAACGGCAAGATGATCTTGTCGGCAACCAAGGCGTTGGCTTCGTTCCCAACGTTTGAGGCCGCGACCCACGCCGCCGCGACGGTCATCGCGGGGTTACATCCGGGCATCTTCTCGGAAACATTGGCACAGACGACGATGTGTGACGTGTACGGCGTGAAGTGGAACAGCAAGGGTTGGTACCTGAAGGTGACGATCGACCCTGATCCTGAGGACGAACTGATTGTCGTGTCTTTGCACCCGCTTGCACGACCGATGAAGACCAACACGGGGATGGTGATGCCATGAAATGCCACGCTTGTTTCCAAGGCGAAGTCGTGCCGACGACCGGGGCGGGCAGGACCAGCCGATACAAGGCGATTCAGAACCTGCCGGTGCCGGAGGATCTGGTCATGCCCACGTGCAACCACTGTGGCGAAGTATGGTTTTCGCCCGCTGACGCCAAGCGGATCGACGCCGCCATGGAGGTCGTCTACCGGCAAGAACTGGTGCGCCGGGTGCAGGCTGTGTTGCCGTCGCCCAAAGACGCCGACCGGGTGGAACGGGATTTGGGCCTGTCGCGTGGCTACCTGTCCCGGCTCCGCAAGGGCACAAAGGCCCCCAGCGAGGCGTTGGTGGCGTTGCTGGCGTTGATCAGGCAGAAGCCGCAGACATTGGTGCAGGTTGAAGAATTCTGGCAGCGGACCTGAAGGATCAGGTTGCGGCGTCAACATGGACCGGAAGGTGTGGACGCCGGAACCCCTAGCTGGTAGATACGTGTCGGCGACACGCAGCAGTCGCCGGGCGGGGAACGAATGGTCTGGGATTTTGACAAGCCGAAGAAGCCAACTCATGAAATTGACGAAGAACATGAACCGTTTGAGAAAGGCGGACAGTACGATCCGACGAATGGGAATCGGGACGACGACCGCCCGCTCATCGATCACAACGACGGCAATTACATCCGCAACAGCTGGGATCCGCCTGACGACGACAAGTCGAACGGTAACTAGTTGTGGCTGGATCCAATGAACTCAGGGTGTTGCGCTTTGGCATCGAGATATCGGTCCGATACCACGGGAAACGCCAACGCTACTACGAGGCGCTTGATACGCTCTTCGGCGTCGTCACTATCGTAGGAAGCTCCGGTGCTGCGGCCTCATTTTTGACGACGATGAGCGTGAACAACCGGATTGCTGCCGGTCTGTCAATCGTGGCAGCACTTGCACAAGCTGTTGAAATGGTCACAAAGCCATCTCACAAGGCGAAGCTCCACGCGGAGTTGCGGGGGCGGTTCATCGATCTCGACGCAAAATTCGAACGGGCGGGAACTGGAATCACGGAAGAGGAAATCCGAAAGCTCGCCGGGGAGAGACGGGAAATCGAAAGGCAGGAGCCGCCTGAACTTCGGGTGCTTGAGGCCATTTGCCATAACGAAGCAACGGCGGCGTTTGGCGGTGAGCGGATGGTTTCCGTCGCGTGGTGGCAGGAAGTTGCTGTATTGCTTGGCGTTGATCTCCTCCCAAGCCGGTTACAGCAGAGCCGGAAGCCGAAAGCATAGAGAGGTCATCGTCACCCCCAGTTCCGGCGAAACCAGACGAACCAATGCCAAGCGAATCCGCAACGTCGCCGGGCACAGCACACGTGCATCCAAGACCGCTATCTGGGCTGGCGTCTCTGGCACCGTCTAGCACAGGCCAAGTCGCTGTGATTCTGCGGAAAGCTCGTCCAACAGCTTGCGCCTGCGGTCACGTTCCTTCGCCTTGTACGCCAACACGTGAGAAGCCAGAAGGCGACGTTTGGTCCCGACCTTGCGGTAAGGGATCTTCCCGGCTTCCAGCAGCCCAATGAGGTATGGGCGGGAAACCTGAAGTAGGTCGGCGGCTTGCTGTGTCGTCATCTCCGATTCGTCCGCGACGACAGACACCTGCTTGCCCTTCGCAAACTGCTTCAGCGCGGCAACCAACACTTCAAAAACGGCAGCAGGCAAAGGGACTTCCGTGTGCTCAGCAAAGACTAGGCGCACGTCCTTGGCATCGCCCAGCGCTGCCATGGTCCGCTGGGCGTCTGTGGCGGTCTTGCCGATGTCGCCGTGGCCCCTGCGGGGCCGCCCGTCGTAAAGTGCAACTGTTGCCATGGGTTCACCTGTCCGCCGCTGGTCGCATCGTAGCCGCCGGAGCCACCAAGGTAGCGATCAAACGAAGCAAACGCAACGAAGGATTGATGGGGGCGACTCCGACTATGCCCGAAAATTGGCGGCAGACCGGCGTGCCGTACCTGCCGCCCAAGGCACTCCATGTGAATCCCCCGACAGCACTTCTGCTTTCACGACTCGCGGGTCAGGGCGTGGCTGCTTTGAGAGTTGGATTTTGGTCAGGTTTGCCCTGCCCGCCTTGTGTCCCCGTTTTGGTGAGTCGCCCATCCCAACGCCGATGCCAGTAGACCCCGGCCGAATCCATGAAGTGCATGGTGACGCTTCTGGGGTAGACGAGCGCGCTGGAGACCTGTTCGGTGTGGTTTGGGCCAAAGTGTACGAACGTCTTCGGGCCAATCAGCATCGGATCTTTCTTGTGGTCCCGAACTTCGTAGGCGATCGACAGACCGAACACCGGTTCCTGACTGGCGTTCTGCACGAACAACGCCCCCAAGCCTTCGCGGTGACCATCAGCGTGAACCCAGAAGCACACTTGACGTGCTTGTTCACGTTCCTTTGCCACGCGGAGTTCAAACCACTGGTGCGCCATGAAGCCCAACGTCCCGACGGTGCCGATCGAACCAGCCCACGTCCCCAAGGCGTTCCAGTCCAGCTGGCAGCCAAAATGAAGGTCCACTATTACGCCCCCTCGTTGTCTGGCTTCCCCGGCAACTTTGTCAACGTGCCGTCCAGCGTTTTTCGCCACCACAGGCCAGCGTTGTCCCTGAAGGTCACCGCGATGGCGGACCCGAACCATGCCGTACCCAGCCCGCCAATCGGGAAGCTGTGGTCACCGCTTGGGCGGATCGCATTGCCGCCCAAACGCATTCGGATCGTGTCCCCCATGCTCTGCATGTGGTTTTCGAACCAGACGGTCACGTCGTAAATTGGCTCTGCGCTTGGATTCACAACGATGGCCTGTGACTCCCGACTGTCCGACGTGAACCGGACAAACACCCGCTTGGCTTGTTCAACTTCCAGTTCCTGCTGGCGTTGCCTGTGAAAGTCCCGGTTCTGTCTCACGGTCACGGCGACCGCAGCAATCGTGCCGATGGCGGCAATCACCGTTCCCAGTGCCGCGACCCAAGTTGCACAGGTTGCCGAATCCACTTGCCCGCACATGAAGGCTCCTCCTACCCCAAATCGCCGAGTGAAACCGGATCCGGAGATCCCAAACACACCGCCACGACTGAGTTGGCCACGGCAGCCCACCTGCCGTCAACGTCGTCGGTGGGGCGAAGAGCGGCTCAGGTGGTGGCGTCATCGACGCCGGTGATCGCCCCGTGCCATGTGACCGGAACATCTGGCATGTTGCCGGTCAGCCGGAAGTATAAGGCCCCGAACATCAGCGCCGCTGGCGTGATTGCCCCCTGCCGGGCGTCTGCGTCGTATTCAACACCGTGCGTGTCCATGTCCACGTTGACCCAGAAGTTCGACAGCTTGTACAGGTACATCGGTACCTTGTGCAGCTTGCCCAAGTCCAGCGTCAGATTGGAGGCATCGGGCTTCAGGGCATCGAAAATGATCTGCGGCATCCTGTGGCTGATGTCGTTCCTGTGGTTCAGCAGCTCCACCAATTCGCTGGCTTCCCCCTGTGTGAGGCCGTCGCACTCAGTCAGGAACAGAAGCCCTGCCCTGAACGGCTTGTTCTTGGCATCTTTCGGGACTTTTCCCAACAACTTCTGGTAGCTGGGTGACGGATCCTCCACGAAGAAGTCCTTGGTGCCTTGGACAACCGCGAGTTCGACCAATTGGTAGCCGAGCAGGTACAGGCCCGCGAGCTGCAACTTGCGGTGAACATCCTCCCGGTAGGCATGGGGATCGTTGCCGTAGGCGATGGCAGCAAAGTCCAGTGCGTCGAAGTTCATGAAGCCCTCACCGTCCAGCCTTGGTCCACTCCGTCAGGTCTGTAGGCACCGGTACCAGTGAGTTCAGGTCCAAAGCTGACCCGGTCACTCTTTGGGCAACATCGTCGGCTGCCATCGCAGCCGTGGAGTATGAACCGATCGGTTCACCTGCCAGCCAGAGGCCGTAACGCCCACCTTCCTGAGGTCTTAGCTCCAAGAGCCCCAGCGTGGTCCTGTGACTGAAAGTCGGCATGCGTGTCTCCTAGGGTTTGTCCGGTTGACCTGTCGCGGCTGCCGTGCCCATGTCAAAGGATGCTGCCGTGGGTGGCGCTCGCAAGCGGATTGCGGGCTGGTCAATTTGCACGCAAATCGCGTCATGCAATGCGGGAAGCTGTTTTGCCGCCAAGGAGTTGAACGTCTCGGATCGACGAAAGGCAGCCTCTTCGTGAATGCGCTCCTCGTAGGCCGCCTGCTCCGCGTTCACGCTGAAGGACAGGTCGTTCAGTATCCCCGTGGCCAAGCTGAACACGTCGGCATTCAGAAAGACCCGATTCCGCTGAACGAGGCCGTTCGCCTCGGACAGGCTGGTCATCTTTTTGCCGATCTTCAACGGCCGCACCGCCATGCAGAGTTTTCCGAATCGTTCGCCGAAGGGCTTCCCCTCGATGTCTGCGAACACCTTGTCAAGGCCACTGCGGACCATGTAAGGAAATTCCTTGGTTAGGAAGTCAGCGATTTCCTCGTTCGTCGCGTTGGCAAGGTCCGGTGAGACACCGGGGTCAGTCATCGTGACGGAAAGGTAGGCGTCCAATACCGCGATCCAGACCTGCGGCACGATCTCAAAGACGTGATTGGCCTTGAGCGCAGCGGCGGCAACGGCCTTGTCCAATTCGTGCTTGTGCTGCTGGACCTTCTGATCGATCTCCCCCTGCTTGTCCTTCAACTGGGCTTCGACTTTCAGGCGGATAGCGCCTTCATGGGCCTTCAGCTTCTTGTTGAACCACAAAGTGAGCCCGGCAAGGACGACACCGTCAATTAGAACGTGCAGCACGGCGTCAGGGATCGGGCAGGACATGAGCGAGCCTTCTTGCCTCGGCAAGCGGTAGGCAATGCCAGCCATTCAGCCACGGCGTTGGATGACGGTCAACTGCGCGAATCCCGACCACTACGTCGCTTGCCCGGTTCGGGACGGCAGGGTAGCCTTCGTTGCGGCAGCCCAGATTTTGACTGAGGCCGAAGGAAGTGACATGCAGCGAATCCTCGCAACCCTGTTCATCTTTGTCCTCACGACCGGCTGCAAGGACGAAGCCAAGGAACGTGCTGACCAGCAAGCCAAAGCAGCCGCAGAGGCAAAGTCCCGTGCTGAGCTGGAATCCAGCATCGCTGCACGCGTTCACGCCGAAATCGATGCAGCGGCAGCCGACAAGGCGAAGAAAGAGGCAGCCAGCGGGGCCGTCGTCAAGAAGGACATGGCCGAGAACCCGGACAAGTACCTGACCTACAGTGACGTGCTCGCTGACGGTCGCGGCGGCGAGTACGGAACGCTTTCAGAGATCAGGATTGAGAACAAGTCGCCCTATAAGGTCAAGGACATCAAGGGGAAGTTGACGTGGATCGACTATCCTCGGACCAGCGACTTTCTTGTCGCCATGTCCTCTGACTTCTCGGTCGAAGGGGCGCTCGAACCGGGTGAGGCCAGAACATTCACCGTTGCTGGCGGCAACCTCAGCAAGGGCACGGTCAAGCGGATTGACAACAAGGCTCCGTTGCACTTCACGGGGCTGAAAGTGGTTGAGTAGCCGCGCAGGTCGGTTCGGGCTGTCCACGACCGGCACTTGGCCAGCTCCCAAGTGCCGTCGTTTTTGCGGTGTCCGTCTGCCTGCAGTTGCTGAGGGCAAGGCGGGCGGCTACGCTGCAAGCGGCGGCAATCTGCCGATGGGCCGAATCAGATGGGCGTTCCCGAGCCGTGGATTGGCGAGTTGATTTCCTGCCTGCTGCCCGTACGGGGCGAGGCGGTAGACATCGGGCGTGCCCTCCTGTTGAAAGATTCGAAAATTCCGGACAATCTCTATAGATATTACAAGGTTTCAGGCGAGTCGCTGGCAACCCTCGGCGGCGACCATGTGTGGCTGACTTCGCCGGAGAGGTACAACGACCCGTTTGATTCTGCATTTACGTATTCAGTACATGATGTTACGAGACCGTTGATCACTCGTCATTTTGACACCGTCATGGCGAAAGGAATCGGGCAGTACCTGACGGCGGACGAAGTAAACTCGTGCAGACAGGAGGCCGACCCCATGGCGGCGGCTGCCCGCCTGATGATCGCCAAAGTTCCCGACTGGGACGCCGATCCAGTTGATTTCGTTCGAACGATCATGAACGGGCTCGCGGGCCCAGAAGTTCTGCGCTGGTCCAGACTGCTTCAACAACAGACTCGGATCTGCTCATTCACGCCGGAAGCAGACAACGCCTTGATGTGGGGACACTACGCCGACAGGCACACTGGCTTCTGCGTCGAGTACCCGTTCGGAACGGTGGACCGCAGCCACATGCAGAGGAAGGTCCTGTTCCCTGTGGCCTACACGGACTCGCTGTTTGACGCGACGCGGTTCATCTCAGAGGCGATTGAAAAAGAAATTCACGCTTCAGCCGATGACGACAGTTTCCCGAGCGTCGGCGACGGGATTCATATGATCGTTGCCGCGATGACCAAATCGCACCACTGGTCCTATGAACGGGAGTGGCGGTACATCATGCCGCCCGGCATTCAACATGAAGGCTTCTGGGGCGTTCCCAAACCGTCGCGGGTGCTGCTTGGGGCCAGAATCTCTGCCGCCGATGCAGCAAAAATAGGCGAAATTGCTGGGGAACGTGGGATTCCCGTGCAGCAGATGGCCGTCTCACATAAGGAGTTCCGCATCATCGAGGCTGTGCGTGACCCGCCCCGGCTGACGGACGACCCCGCCGTGACTGCGATGCTGAAGGCGGAAGTTGCACGATTTCGTCGGCATGGACCGGCCAGTGACCAAGGCAACCCGTAAGCAGTAGAGCCCCCCCCCAACTCAGTTTGCCTGCCGTTGCAGTGCCGCCCCGTTTCCAACGTGAGCTGAAGTTTTCCGCGCCGTACCGTATGGCCGAATTCCGGCAGCGGGTCCCGAACTGAAACGATTACCATACGGTTCGACCGGTTGGCTGGGCGGCGGCAACGTCGTGCCAGCCGCTGAGGCTACGTCGACTTCACAAGATCGGCATTCAGCAACGCCTTCAACACCGCAAGCTGGTTGCGGAGTTCAGGGACCACGTCCCAAAGGTTGCCTGTCGGCGTTCGATGGTCAGGTTCGGGCAACCAGCGTAGGCGGGGATTGTCCCGGAAAGCCGGTTCCCATAGCAGGCGTTCCTGCCCTTTGAGCACGTACCGCTGGATCGACTTGCCTGACACCCCCAAGTAGCTGGCGATTTCCGCAGTGGTCATGGTTGCAGTGCCGTAGATCGCCTTGTCCTCGTTTCGCCGGTTCTGCCGTGCCTTGATTTTCGCAAGGTGCCTGTCCAAGTCCTTGGACTTCAACCAAAAGCAGGTGCGACCGAGCTTGCCGTCTGGCTTCGGGATCCACGTCCCGGCCCGAACATCTCCCGTCACACGGCCCGGCTTCGCCTGACCATCCAGCACCCAGCGGGCAATGGTCCGCTTCGTCACGCCAAGCTTCCGGGCAAGGTCGGCCATCGTCAGTAAGATCGGCTTGTTGGTGTCCTGTACTATCACTAAACCTACTGATTTCATGCTTGAATCATCATATTCACGTCTCGAATACGGCCATCTCGCCGTCGTCGTGTTCGGCCACTTCGGCCACGACAGCCGGTAGCTTTGAGTACAACCATCTGAAAATCAAGGGATCAGCACTTTGTTGATCTGCGGCGACTTACTTCTAGCTGTCAACGCCCGAAGTAGATGAAGGGGGCAACGATGCCACGACAACAACAACAGCCCACTTGGGCGAAGGACAACGACCATGGCAACTACAACTGCAAAGCGTGAACGCCAACGGCTGCATACGCTGGACGAATTTCTGACGGCCCACCGTGCTGCACAACCGGTGGATCGGTCCGAAGACGTGACCTTTCCGGGTTGGCGTCGGCTGTACGTCCGTTATGGACGCATCTACAAGGACGGTGCCTACGTCGATGGCGTGATCACCTTGGCGAACATCGAAGCCAAGGTGACCGGCAAGGGGACATTCCGCAAGCTGGTCGCTTACCTGCGGGAAACCTACCCGGACGCCGGAATCCAAACGGAGTGCGTCGAAACTCAGCAGTTCTGCGAAGGGCTGGTTAGAATGGGCTTCATGCCGTTCAGAGAGGACGTGCAAAGCAACTGCTTCTTCCTGCCGACCATCCAGCCCAGTCCCGACGTGAGACCGACACCGGCAGGTCCGCGACGGGCCGGCACGCTGATGTCAGTGAAGTTTCTGCGCCCGTGAACGGTGAACGGAGGCCGGCGTCACATCTGAACACGTGCTTCATGAGCCACTGGCCGGAACGGATACCGATTGGCAAGGGTGCTGGCGGCAACGTCGTTGGCCCCGGCGATCGATGTCGCAAGTAGGTCTCCGACGACATCTGCTGTTTTCGATGCTGGCACGGTTTCAGGAGGCCCCCCAATTGGCCAGCTCCAAGATCCTCCCGGCGGTCAGTCGCCGTCAAGCCGGTTTGCCCCGTCCGGAAAGCCCGACTTACATCCCCGGATCCGGGCGTAGATAGGGTTGTTGGAATGCCAGTTCCAACAACCGCAACCTCAGACGCCGGTGCCCAAGATGACCAGCTCCAAGAACGCCCAAATCGTCAGCTTCCCGCAGGAGCTGGTGTCCGTCGTGGATGCCTACCTGCAGGGGCTGCCGTCCATCGCCACCCGCACCGTCTACCGTCAGGCGATTGCCGCGTTCGACGATTTCATCGGCACGATGGATCTGCTTGCCGTGAGCCGCCGTGACGTTGAAGCGTACCGGGCACATCTTGAGGCTGCGGGCCGCAAGCCTTCCACCATCGCCAAGGTGCTTTCTGCCTTGAACGGCTTCTACGATTTCGCCGTCGATGACGACAAGCTGGACAAGAACCCGGCGGCACGGGCACGCAGGCCGAAAGTGTCGGACGTGTCGCCCCGGTTGGCCCTGACTGCCAACGAAGTGCGGTTGTTGATTGACGCCCCGGACGCCACGACCCTGTCCGGACTTCGGGATCGGGCGCTGATGACGTGCTTGGCGTTGCAAGGTTGGAGAATTTCCGAGGCACTTGGTCTTCAGGTCCATGACCTTGCGGAAGAAGGCGGTCACAAGGTCGCCACAATTGTCGGCAAGGGCCGCAAGACTGCTCGCGTGCCGTTGGCTGCACCGACATGGACAGCCGTGCAGACTTGGATGACTGCTGCCAACATCAGCTCCGGCCCGATCTTCATCGGCGTCAACAAGGGAGATGTCGCAGTTCACGGGAGTGCGATTTCGCAGCAAGCTGCGTGGAAGCGATTGCAACGACTGGCACTTCAGGCAGACATCGTCCGCAAGATTCACCCGCACCTCTTGCGGCACACGGCGGTCACGGAGGCCCTGAAGGGCGGTGTAGCTCTTCATCTTGTTCAGGATTTTGCCCGTCACGCCGATCCCCGAACTACCCGCAGGTATGACAGCCATCGGCAATCGTTGGCAAATCCGGCAACGCACGTCTTGGCGTCGTTGCTGACGGGGCCGGAACGGTAGCCGGTTTTTTGGGGGTTTGACCGTTTCCAAATCCGCAGCGTGGACAACGCCAGATTTTGCGCGCAGGTTCAACACAATTGGGCTGAAACCGCGCTGCTGGTAGTTGTCGCCGTCGTCGTTGAAGCCGGAATCCGGGTCGTCCGCGACAGGAAACGGTCGGAATCCCCCCGGTTGTCTGGTCCGGTTTGACCAGTTCCCCGTACACGGCCCCCGGGCGGTGCCCCCTATTTCAGGGGGCAGACAGGCGTGGGGCGCTTTGGGCGTCAGGTTGCCTTCAGCTCTGCAACCTTGGCTTCCGCATTGGCAAGGGCTCGGGCCTTGCGGGCTGCTGCCTTGGCGTCATCCTTCATTTTCTGCTGATAGGCCCAAAGGCTCGTGAACCCGGCCTTCGCTGCTGCCATTGGGAGACGGACCTCTTCGTTCTCCCACGGGGCAGGTAGGCACTTGAGCAATTCCTGCCGTGAAATCGGCTGGGCGACAAGGGTCCGAGCGGTGTCCTGCAACACGCCCACACGTTCTGCGTCTGCAGGGGGGAGCAGGTTCCAGTTCCAGCGCTCGCCTTCCGGGACGGCCTCAATCATGGCATCAAGCTTGGCCTCAAGAGCGTTCAACTCGACCACAAGGTCCGGGGCCTCCTGCCAAGAGAGGATGAAGAAATCGTCGCCATCGGTCACGATCTCGACTTCTGGAGCCAAGACGGACTTACCCCGCGACCAACATTCCTGTACAGAAATCTGCATGCCGGGCTGGAGTTCAGTCTTGGCCACGACCTTGTCCCGATCTAAATTGTCAATCATTCCAGTCTTGATTAAGCTGTCTATGTCGATTGAACCCATGTTCCACTGTCCTTTGCGGCCACTTTGGCCTGCCGTCTCATGTCCAGACACTTTCGACCATCTGCTGGCACGGTTACCAGTAGACTTCACGCCTCTGCGCTGTGCTTCAGCCCTCTATTCTCACGGCCTGAGGTCCCTGCAGGGCGCTCAGCGTGTTCCTGTGGTACCTTCCGCACTTGGCCCAACGCCTGACGGCGTGCCCTGCCTCGGTGCAGGCCATTTCCGGATCGCTGAAGACCACGCCGTTTGTCCACCTTCCGGTGCATGTTCAACAAAGGTGCAAGAGCCAAACCAACGGGCAATATCCGCCCGCACTGCTTCGCCGTTGGCGGGGTTCGAGGTGACCCAAACGTTGCGCTGCTTTCTGGACAGAAATACATGTACCGTCGGCTCATCCTCCGGTATGCGTTCAAATGCATAGAATATTCTCGTCATTACCGACTCCCACTCAGCCCAGATTGCAGGGGCCTTCTGCGTTTGTGATTTGTCAGACCAAGCACTGCCTGCGTTACCGGTTGCCGACAGGGATTGCATCGTCGGCGTGCAGCAGATCGCCACACGTCGCGTAGTCATAGGCGAACCCAGACACCATGATTGGACCGGAAAAACCTGCGTCTTGACTGCCGTGAATATGGGCTGACGCAAAACCGCCTGACCGCTTTACGTCGTTAAATCCAGCAGTTTCAATGAATCCGACCGATGCCTCGCAAGCGTATTGGCCGGGCGTTACCGACAGCAGCGTTCCTGCGGTCACACCTGCGCGGCTGGCGGTTTTACCGATAACGTGATCTCCGACCACCGCTTGACGTCCATTTTTGTAATACATTCCCCATCCTCCTGAAACCTCTAGGTGTTTAGCTACTTACTGTCGACAACCGATAACGCAGGAAGTACTGCGCTATCTACGCGACTTCGTCAGAATGTGAGTCGCCATTTTGATCATTTTTTGCTTGCAGATATACTTGAACGGATACCCGGCTGACGAGCCAGACGCCGCCCAGCTTCTCCGGGGCGACCTTCAGCTTGCCGGTCATGGCAAGGAAGTAAGCCCTTGAGTATCCGATGTTTAGCGCTTTCGCAGCGTCACCGATGGTGACCCAGTCGTGGTCCATGGCAGTCCCCGTGTTGTTTGAATGATCCAAAACACACAGGTCGTCTGCCCGGTAAATCCAAGGTAGAACTTGCATGGATGCTTGTCAACACGTCTTGCGTGATTATTTTGCCAAGACTCAAGACTATTTTGCAAGCATGCAATGTCGCTGATGAATCTCCTGAGTCCTGTTCGGTGACGGCGATAGGCCGGTGGCCCCGCGTGACAGATTCACGAAGTCAGTCACGGCCCCACAACCACGCAACCTGTCGATATCGCAAAGAGTCTTCCTTGTCCAGACGACGTTCAGGCACACCAGCCCCGTCACCCAACCAACCAATTCTTGGTTGCGACGGCACTTTGGCTAAGTGGGTTTCCCCGCCAGCATGCGTAATAGGTTCCACGGGTGACTTGTCGTCGCCCTGCCAAGCCCGTCCGCACCTGATGCCGCGAGTCCGCTAATGACCCTATACGACATGTACCTGCAGGAGATGCCACATGAAGAACAACCAGACTCACTGCCACGACGACAACAGCAACAGGTTGATGTCCCAGACCCAGCTTGCTGAACATCTTGGGGTTTCCCGCAAAACGGTTCAGCGGCTGACCGCGTCCGCGACGATTCCCACCATCTGGGTGGGGCGGCTGCCCCGCTACAACGCTGTTCAGGTCGTGGAAGCATTGGCTGAACTGGGGGCGTCCCATGCTTAGCATTCCGACCGCGCCCAACCCCTCGTACTACAAGGGAGATGGCCCAATTGGCGACGACAGCAAGGTCAACGACAACATCTGGCGTGCCGCCCACGACGCCATGGATTGCTTGCGCGGCACGGGTTTCATGGCTGCGTTCCATGTGGATGACCAGTCATCTGCAAGGGTTGTGGACTTGGTCAAGGCCGACATGCAGCGAGAAGCCCAACGCGTGTTCCCGCCACGGTGGTCAGGCACCGTGGACCAGAACGGGTTGGACCGATGGATATTGTTGGAGATCGCAATGGGCCATGCCGTCGGCGTGATCAACGGGTCTCAGGAACGCAACCCCGCTGTGGTTGCCAGAACTGCCGTTGAAGTGGCCTTTGACCGCGTCTTCCGGTTCAAGGTTGCGGCGGCGATCGTGACCCCGGCCCCCACTGTCTGGGACTGGAAGGGCACTGGGCAGCGCTGCTATCCGTGCCCGGACGGATTCAACCTGCCGATCCGCGTCCGTGATCTTGACCAGCTCCGGATCAACACGGACAAGTACGACCTCAAGTTCGTGGCCAACTACAGCAGCACCGAGCCATACTGCGGGCTGACACTGACCTACCCGTGGGCGATGGACCCGCTTCGCCCACCAGTCGCCGCTGTTCGCACTGCAGCCAGCATCATCGACAACGCTGTTGAACGTGGCCGGTTCCGGCAGATTCTGCTCGCAGAACAGGACAAGCCCACTCTGCTTGGCGTGGATCTGGGACACAGCGTTGCCGCACAGGCACTGTCCGTCTTTTTGCCAGAGTTCCGGGTGTTCACGACCTCGCAGTTCCACGGCCCCTGCAACATCGCCGACAACCGGCCCGCCCAATTTGACGCCGTCGTGGTCAACGTCCCCGGCCCCGCCGCAGGTGCCTTTGTTTGGGACAATGTGCAGCGGCACTTGCAGAATCTGCCCACGATGAACCGCAAGGAAAACGACGTGTACTGGAACTGGTCAACCCCAAACGATGGAAAGGACTGTGTGCGTGCGGTCCAGTACGGGATCGACAAGCTGAAGCCCGGTGGCGTACTGGTGCTGCTGACGGACGTGGCTTCCGGGCAGTTCCACGTCGCCAAAGATGCCATCGGTGACCAGCTCCAACAGGTCGATGTCGATCCCGATCGTCGGCTCCCCCACGCCAGCTTCGGCTACGACAGCAAGGTCTGGGGCGTCTACGGCTGCGTCCGGCCAACCGAACGGATCTTGACCGTTTGGCGTCACGTTGACGGAGCGCCCGTATGAAGCCGCCCTTGCTCACGATCGGTGACCTGTTGCCTTCTGCGAAGGACCTGCAGCAGGTCGCCTACGGCAGCACGTCTGGTGACCCCGCCATGCGGTCGTTCGGCATACACGGACGCCGGAATCCGGATCGCCGTGACGCTGAAGGGCTGTCCAAGCGGCTCATCCAGAACCAAGCCCAATTGCTTGATTTCGACAAGGGCGTGGCCTTCTTCGATGCGTTCGCTGCAAGGGCATGGGCTGACCCCTTTCAGATCCCGCCAAGCTGGCGAAGTTTGGTCCAAAAAGACGAACTTGACCCCAGCAAGGGCACCCGCCCAATTGACGACCCGTGCGAGTTCAAGCGTCTGCTCTTGCTACATGTCCGGCGTCTACTGGACGCCCGCATCGAAGCGAATCTGACCACCGGCCAATACGGTGGTCGCAACGCGGACAAGATCAAGAAGACCTGCGACAAGGAAGGTGCAACTTCACAGGATCATACGGCACGGGCCATCTACGACGGAATTTGGACCGGACACCGGCATGTCGTGCTGACAGACCTTGCCGACGCGTTTGGGCAGGTGCCGCACAAGGCAGTCGTCAAGGCAATGCAGGACATCGGCTTGGACATGGCGGCTGCACGTTGGGTGTTGCGATTGGTGCGAATCGACGCCATCGACAGGAACGGTCCGATCCGCACCCAAGCCGGTAAGGGCATCGAACAGGGCAACCAGTTGTCCGCCTCGGTCATGAACTTGGTTTTGGCCCCGGTGCTGAAGACGGCTGCGGGCGACGGTCAGGTCATCGCCATTGCCTATCTGGATGACATCTATCTACTTGCAAGTACGGACGAAAAGGCACGGAAGGCGTTTGGAACTTTCTGCCAATCGGCGAATTCCCGTGGGTTCGACAACGTCCGCCCCCTGATGCTGGACGGGGACACAGACAGCAAGGCAAGCCGCATCATCAATACCGATGTCGAGTTCGTGCCGGTGCTGAAGACCTACCTGATCAACCGCACCGGCATCGCTCTGAAACCTGCAAAGGTCGTCGCCGCCATGGACGAGAAGGTCATCCACCAAGGCATGACCATCGGCAAACTACGTGACGCCGTGGGCTGTCAGGCCCTGACTAAGTCTGCAAATCGCAAAAAGAACGCTGGGCTGATTCGGCTGCAACCGATGAAGAGCCCGGACACGAACGCCACCGTTGGGCGTGCGGTGCGTGATCACCGCCTCTCCACCGGGGACGTGGGCCTTCCCCGCTTGGGTGATGGTCCTGATGACAGCCAGCTCACCTTCCGTCTGGAAGGTGAGCAACACCGAGGGTTCCACGGTCTGGGCGATAAGCCTGACCTTGGGCTTGATGTGGCTACTACTGGCACCTGCTACTACGTGGATGGGGACAAAGACGAACTCCATGTCGTTCTATACCCTTCCCGTGACGATAATGAACCTACTGACGGTGTCCTTGGTGAACCGTTGGTTGTTTCTTCCTTCGTTGCAGTGCCTTCCCTTGGCAAACAGGCCGGTAAAATTCCAAGTACAAAAGCAAGGAAGAACACCGAAGCCGAAGGGCGTAACACACCCTGTGTCAGCGGTCGGGCGGGGAAATTCCACCCGCCCGACCGACTGTCACTTCTTGATGCCCGCGTCCAAGAAGCCCTTCAGGGCAACAAGGGTTTTAGGCTGGGCGACAGCTACAAAGGCAGCATCTTGGACTTGCGTGAGCTGGACACGGCGCTGGGCGCTGCCAAGGACAACATGGCGGTGGTCAACGGCACGGTGAACGGACTGGTGCGATTGGTTCGGCAGCGGAACCGTGCCACGGTCATCTTCAACCCGATGTCTGCCGCCATGGCCAGCACCGCGATCCTTGGCGGTGCAAACGACAAGCTGTACCTGCGTGAAGCCGATCGGGGGCTGGATGACGGCTCCGTGCAGGTGGTGTTGAAGCGTGTCGTGGCGTTGCGGTCCAGAAGGCAAGGCATTCCGTCGGCTAAACCTGACGCCGGTGTCGTCGTGCTGTCCGGGACACGGACAAGCCGGGCACTGGGCCAGTACCGATTTCGGCTGAACAACCGTGACGGCGCATACAACGCCCGCGTGCCTGTTGCGGGGCCTTCGGACGTTGCGGGTGTGCTTGCGGGACTGGCATGGGCTCTGCAAGGCCACCGCGAGAGCACAGTTGCCGTCAAAGCCATTGGGCTGCTTCATGTCGCCAAGCTTCTGGCGGAAAGGACGAATCCGCGTCTGGTGCTGATGCACGATGCCGTGGAGGAGCTGACTGCCAATTGGTCATGGGCGGTTCAGGGGCGCTACGTGGTCGGCGTGCCGCTTCCGCTTTCAAGTACGAAGCCAGCGGTCATGCAACCCGCAGTACCATCATGCCTTCCGCCTGCCGTCGTTCACGTCACCGGACCTCGCGTTGACCCGTCATCCGCCGCAGAGTAGAACCGACGCCACCGGTGGCAGGCACTGGTCTCGGCGGGGCGATGTCCAAGAAGTTGCTGACAGAAACCGACATCTGCGACCAGTTCATCACGCCTGCCATCGTGACGGCGGGCTGGGACAAGACCACGCAGATCCGCCGTGAACACTACTTCACCGACGGCAAGGTCATCGTCCGTGGCAAAATTGCCAAACGGGGCAAGGGCAAGCGTGCGGATTACGTCTTGTTCTACCAAGCAAATTTGCCCCTCGCAGTCGTCGAGGCCAAGGACAACAACCACCCAATTGGTGGAGGCACTGGGCAAGCCATCGACTACGCGGTGACGTTGGACGTGCCGTTCGTCTTCAGTAGCAACGGCGACGGGTTCATCTTCCACGACAGGACCGGCCAGTCCACGCCCAAGGAGCAGGTACTGACATTGGAGCAGTTCCCGTCGCCTGCAATTTTGTGGTCGATGTACCGCAAGTGGAAGGGCCTGAACGACGAAACGGACAAGCTGGCCCGATCTGCGTATCACGACGACGGCAAGGGCCGCGAACCTCGCTACTACCAGCGAATTGCTATTCAGCGTGCCGTGGAAGCCGTTGCCCGAGGGGAGCGACGCATCCTGCTGACGATGGCCACTGGCACCGGCAAAACCTACACGGCGTTCCAAATCATCTGGCGGCTCTGGAAGTTCAAGGCGGTCAAGCGGGTGCTGTTCTTGGCGGACCGGAACATTTTGACGGACCAGACCAAGACCGGCGACTTCAAGCCGTTCGGTCCCGCGATGACCAAGGTCAGCAACGGCAAGGTGGACAAGTCCTTTGAGGTCTACCTTGCCCTGTACCAAGCAGTCACCGGATCCGAAGAAGAAGACAACATCTACAGGCAGTTCAGCCCAGACTTCTTCGACCTCATCGTCATTGACGAATGTCACCGTGGCAGCGCCCGCGACGACAGTTCGTGGCGGGAAATTCTCACGTACTTCAGCCCGGCCATCCACCTAGTACGCCAAGCCCGAAGTCCGCACCGCATTCTTGCCGCCTGATAGATCCCGTGAGATCTTCAGTGCATGCGCAAAACAGGTCCATCGCCGCTGCCACTGTTCATCCCTGACACCGTCCGGCCGGAGCTGGAGGACAT
>CAIMLR010000028.1 GCA_903842345.1 uncultured Myxococcales bacterium | reverse complement strand
CCCTCCCCGCCGCTGCATCCAGCTTCCGCTGGACGCAGAACCACAATGCGGTCCCGCAGCTCGCGCTGCGCCGCCCACCCTTCGGCGGTTCGCGGGGTCCTTGTGTCCCGTTCGCCGCCCGGCTTGGTGAATGTGGGCTTCGGGTGACGCCCGGGCGCGCGCCCGGTTCCACGAGAAGCACCGCGCCCGACATGCGCAGTACAAGGTATTCGTGGATTGGCGGATTTTGCCGCGGATCTTTCTTCGCGGCGCACACCGATTGTTGGCGTGGCTTGCCAATTCCGGAGTGCAAGCGCGTCATCCGCCGCGGGAGACTGGGCGCCCGATCGGCGGGCTGTTCACCAATCGGTCTCCATGTAATCCTTCAGAAACTTGCCCCAAACATGGTCGCCCGTCCGCACACCGTGGATGATCGGATCGACAATCCGCGCCCCACCGTCGACGATATCCAGCGGCGGGTGAAAATGCTGCTCGACGCTCTTCTTTGCCGCAATGTGCGCCGGGTCCTCGTCGTTGATCCAGCCCGTGTCCACGCTGTTCATGTGAATCCCGTCGGCGTGATAGTCTGCCGCTGACGTCCGCGTCATCATGTTCAACGCCGCCTTGGCCATGTTCGTGTGCGGATGCCGCGTGGTCTTCAGCCGCCGGTAGAACTGCCCTTCCATCGCAGAAACATTGACGATGTGCTTGTCCCGGTCCGGCGTTGCCAGCATCAGCGGCTTCAGCCGCGCATTCAGCACAAACGGCGCGACCGCGTTGATGAGCTGCGTCTCCAGAAGCTCCACAGAGGACACTTCCGCCAGCTGCAGCCGCCACGAGTTGCGGTCGCGCAGGTCGACCTGCTGCATGTCCTGATCCAGCTGGCCCTGTGGAAACAGGTGATGCTGGGAGGGATGGTCGTCCGGCAACAGCGCCGCCTGCGACAACTCCGCCGGCTGGGTCAGCCCCGGCGTCGCCGAGTGCTTCAGCAGCGCTTGGCCGTCACCGTCGGGCAGCAGGTGATACCCGCGCAAGCCCTCGTAGTTGCCCACCAGCCGCTGCACGTTTTGCGGCAAGTGCGCCAGTTCCGTCGTCTCCAACTCCATCATGTGGCGGTAGAATTCGGGCGGACGCCGCACGGTCTGGCAGGCGTTGTTGACGATGAAATCCAGCCGCGCGCGCGTCGTCATCAGGTGGTGGCAGAAGGCCTCGACGCTCGGCGTATGGCGCAGGTCCAGGCCAAAGATCTCCAGGCGATGGCCCCAGTCGGCAAAGTCCGGCTCCTGGGCGTACCGCATCGCGGAATCGCGGGGAAAGCGCGTCGTCACGATCAGCTCGGCGCCCGCGCGCAGCAGCTTGATGCCCGCCTGATAGCCGATCTTCACGCGCCCGCCTGTCAGGAGCGCCACGCGCCCGCGCAGGTCCGCAGTCTCCGTCCGTTTGGCAAAGTTGAACTCCGCGCACGGCGGGCACAGCTGGTCATAGAACGGGTGGATCTGCGTGTATTTCTGCTTGCAGACGTAGCAGTGCTGGAGCTCCAGCGTCTCGCGATCCTCGTCGTCGATCGCGTCTTCCGGCGTAATCTCCGGCGCGAACACGTTCGGCGTGATGAACACTGGCTTGGACCGCAGCACGCGAATGCCCGCCTCCGCGCGCAGACCCTGGTCGGTCGCGACGCGCTCATTCTTGCGCCGGCGATTGCGGGTCTTGGCCTCGCGCCGCCGTTGATCGAGGTCCGGGCAGAACACATCGCCAGCCGCGTTCATCAGCCGCGCCCGCTCGTCGGCGTTCAACCCACGCATCAGGTCGCGGTCTTGCGCCAGCGCTTCAAGTAATTCAGTAGCGGCGCGCAGTTGCGCGGCGAGTGTCTCGGCATCAGGCATTGTCATCGGTTACTTGTACACCACCAGCCAAACGGCCCCATCAATGTTTGCGCCACCATCGGGCGGCGCCTTCCCAGCCAGCTGGCCATGATAGCTGATCGTCGCCGTCGTTGTGGTAATTGCGCCCGCCAGGTCCGCGACCCACGGGTCGACTTGCATGCCGGGGCACCAGCCGCCGCGACCAAACCACCACGTGCCGCCCTGGTTCGGCACCATCCCCTTGTCCATGTTCAGCATGCACTTGTTGGACGATCCCGCTTCCTTGTGCTCTTTCTTGAACGTCTTGCCGCCCACGGAAAACACATGCTGATGGTTGCAGAATTCAGCGCATTGCGTGCCGGAGTCGCTGCCGTGGCCGGTGATCAGCGCCCACAGCTCGACCTTCTTGGCGTCCGCTGGGATCGGCACATTCTGGTCGGGGTGCAGCGTGTCGTACTTGCTGTTGAAGCCGCCGCCGTCCCACAGCTTGGTCACGCTCTGCGGCTGCATGCCCTTGTGGCGATTGATGAAACGCAGCGTCATCAGCGTCGACGTGGGCTGCACGTTCCACGACGGCGCGTACTCCCAGCGCAGATGCTGCGTCCCGCCCTTGCGCAGGTAGACGAGCATCGGCGTCGCATCAACCGTCCAGTGCGTCTCGCGGTGGTAGCTCGTGATAAACCGCGCAATCTCAACGTTCTGCCCGGCGTCGTCGCGCACCGCCAGCCACGCGATGTAGTCCCATGCGCCACAATTGTCCTGCGCCGGCTCGGGCGCGTCCGGATTGGGGCACCGCATCTCAATGTCGATCTCCAGCGTGTCGTACGGCGCCAGTTTCTCGGCGGTCGTCAGCGTCACATCGACTTCTGCGAACTGGGACAGGGTCTCGCCCTTGAACACCGGCACCTCCAGCGCGTCCTCGCCCACGCGCGCGTCCGCCCGCAGCGCCTCGCCGTTGAACATCACCGCTTCGTTGGCCGCATACGCCAGGTTCGCCGCCCACGGCCAGACTTTGCTCGGATCCGCGCCGGGAATTTGCCGCGTCACGTCAGCCAGCAAGCCAAAACCGCGGATCCGCTGGGCGCGATCAATCGCAAACCCGATGCCGCCATGGCCCTTGAGCACGGTCGCCGGCCAGGCAGTCAACTCCTGCGCGCGCTTGGCCACGACGTGGAGGTGGTCATGCCAGAACGTCGCGTCCGGCTCAGCCAGCTTGCCGAGCAGCGCGTCGACCCGCCCTTGCATCGCGTCGATCGCCGCTTGGGCCGTGGTCGCCGATTGCCGCGACACGAAGAAGTAGTGCACGTTCCTGGGCGATTTCTTGACCAGATTGTCCAGATCCTTGGTCCAGATCGACGTCGGATCGAGGTCAGAAACGGCAATTGTGTCCGGCACGAACAGGTAGTTCTCGCAGCCCAGCCAGTGCGCTTTGAGGTTCCAGTCCGTGCCGTCCGTCAGCGGCAGCGTGAAGTCGTCGGCGAGATCGTGCCGGTACGTGCCGTATGGCCCATCGGCGAACGGCTTGGCGCTCCAGCCACCATCGACGCAAGCTTGCGGTGCGGTGAATACGTCAGCGGGCACGCCGTCCGCAGCGGCATCCGTCGCAGTCTGCGTGTCGCCGGGCGCGACGCTGTCGGCGTTCGGCAAGTCGGTCAGCCCCACGTCGGCGGCGCCGTCGTCAGTCGCGGCTTTGGGTGAACTGCAGGCCAACATCAAGGCCAGAAACCAAACTGCGGGGCGAGCGGACATGGAGACTCCTCGGCGCCGGGCGCGCGGGCTGACGATACGGCATCGGCGTGCGGTTGGGCAAACGCCGGAGTCGCGGAACGTTGGACTTGACCGGCGTGGGCTGGCAGCGCACATTTGCCGCGCCCGATCGGAACGATCCTTCTTTGCGGAGCCCGCCCCGATGGCCAAAGCCAGTCCGCCCCGCCCTATGCCCGCGCGCGCCGCCGACACGCACCTCGCGCGCTTCACCGCCTTCGCGTTTCTGCTGGGCGCGCTCCTGCTATTCCACCGTGTTGAGCTCCTCTCCGCGCTGGACGCCCAGATCGGCGGCGGGGCCGATCCGCGCCTCATCCACGCGATCTGCGAGCACTGGCTGCAGGTCTTTCGCGGAACGGCCAACGTCGCTTCCCCGCACTTCTTCTACCCGCAGCAGGGCACGCTCGGCTACACGGATGCGATGCTTGGCCATGGCGCGGTCTACGCCCTGGCGCGCGGCAATGGCATGGAGATGTTCAAGGCCTACAACTTCATGCTCGTCGCCACGGACGCGCTGAACGTGGCGGCGATGACGGCGTTTCTGCGGTACAGCGTGCGTCTGCGCCTGCCGGCTGCGGCGTTTGGCGCGGTGCTGCTGGCGTTCAATGCCGCCAAGATGGCCCAGATTGGCCACGCGCAGTTGCAGTTGCTGTGGCCCCTGCCTCTGGCGCTCTGGTCACTCGTCGCCTGCGCGCGCCGTCCGCGGTTTGGCTGGGCCACGCTCGCCCTGGGCGCGACCTTCGGCGCGTGCATCGCCCTGGAAATCTGGAGCAGCTTCTATAACGGCTGGTTCTTCTGCTTCTGGCTGCTGCTGGGCGGGCTTGTGGCGCTTGCGCAGCGCGAAACGCGCACGACGCTCGTCCATGTGCTGCGCCACCATTGGCCGGCTGCGCTCGCTTGCGCCGCGGTGCTGTACGCCTGCCTCCTGCCCTTTGCGCGGATCTATCAACCCGTCGCCGAACAGCTCGGCTGGCGGAGTTGGGATGAAGTGATGACGATGCTGCCACAGCCCCTCTCCTACTGGAGCCCGAGCGAGACAAGCTTCGTCTGGGGCTGGCTGCCGCGGGTCTTTGCGCAGTTCAAGGCCCTTCCCACGCCGTGGGAGCACCACATGGCCATCGGCCTGCTGCCGTGGCTCGCCGTGCTTGCCACCCTCGCGCTCTCCCTGCGCGCGCTGGTGCGGCGAGAGGCAAACGCCGCGGAGCGCTGGCTCCTGTTGCTCGTTGCGTCAGCGCTGCTGCTCCTGCTGATCCCGATTCGCGTGGGCGACGCCTCGCTGTGGCACTGGTTCTTCGACCATTTTCCCGGCGCCGGGGCGATTCGCTCAGTTACCCGCGTGATCCTGGTGGCGGCGCTGCCCATCGCCATCGCGGCGGCGGTGCTGCTCGATCGCTTGCTGACGCGCGCGCACGCGTCCGGCCATCCCCGCGCGTGGACGGGCGCGCTCGCGGGGCTGGCGCTGTTCGCCATGGTCGAGCAGCTCAGCGCGATGCACGGCCGCGTGCCCGTGGAGGAGCGCGCGCAGATCGCCGCGATTGCCGCGCAAGTGGATCCGGCGACCTGTCCGGCGTTTTTCCTGCGCACGCCGCTGGGCGGCAAGGAGCCGGAAATCGACTTGCAGACGCTGGCGATGCTCGCAGCGATGCAGGCTGGCGTGCCGACTCTCAATGGCTACAGCGGCAAGTATCCGTACGGCTGGGACCTGGAAAAGCTGCGCGCGCCGGGCTACCTGGACCGTGTGCGCGAATGGCGAGCGCGCTCGGGCCTGCGGACCCCGGTGTGTACGGCTGAGCTGCGGTAGCGCGCAAGCCAGCACCACTCAGTGCGAAGCCGGCGGGTTTGACAGCCACTTCAGGAGCGTCCCAAACAGCGCGCCCGGGTCGACGGGCTTGGGAATGTAGTCGTTCATGCCGGCCTGAAGACAGCGTTCCCGATCCTCCTCAAACGCATTCGCGGTCAAGGCCAGGATCGGCGTGTCAGACCTTCCCGGCAGCTTCCGGATCGCCATCGCGGCGTCGAGTCCGTTCATCCCCGGCATCTGCAAATCCAGCAGGATCAGGTCATACGGGTTGGCCGCCGCCTTCTCCAGCGCCTCCAGGCCATCGGAAGCGGCGTCCACGGACAGGGCCACCGACTGCAGCAACTCCACGGCGATCTCCTGACTGATCGGCTCATCCTCGGCCAGCAGAACGCGCGCGCCGGCGTGTCGCGTCCGCAGGAGGTGCGCGTTCGCCAGGTCGGGCTCCCCCGGTCGGTCCCCAGGCTGGAGGTCCTTGCCGATCCTCACCGTGAACGAGAACGTACTCCCGCGCCCTTGGGCGCTCTCCACCGTCAAGTCGCCGCCCATGAGCTGACACAGCCGCCGGCTAATCACCAGTCCCAGGCCCGTGCCACCGTACTTGCGCGTCATCGAGCCGTCAGCCTGCTCAAACGCGTGGAAGATGCGGGCCTGGTTGGCGGCAGAAATGCCAATGCCGGTATCCTGCACGGAGAACTTCAGAAGTACGTCTGACGGGTTGTCCTCGATCAGCGCAGCGCGCAGTGCAATCGAGCCCGCAGACGTGAACTTGATGGCGTTGCTCGTCAGGTTCAGCAGGATCTGCCCCAAGCGCAGCGGGTCACCCAGCAGCGGCACGGACGTGAGCCCAGACGGGATGGCGATCGACAGGCGCAGTCCCTTCGCGGCGATCTGCTGGCCTACCAAAGTGTTGAGCGTCTGCAATGGCCCGCTGAGCACGAAAGGCACGTGCTCCAGCCGCATTCGGCCGGACTCGATCTTGGACACATCCAAGACATCATTGATGATCTTCAGGAGGTGCTGGGATGCCTGGGAGATCTTGTCCAGCCGGTCCACGAGCCTGGCGTCCGTAGCCACGCTTCGCGCCAGATAGGCAATGCCGATGATGGCGTTCATGGGCGTGCGCAGCTCATGGCTCATGTTGGAAAGGAACGTGCTCTTGGCGCGATTGGCGGCCTCCGCGACTTCCTTGGCTTCCACGAGCGCTTGGGTGCGCGCCTCCACGACCTGCTCCAGGTGCTCCCGATGCTGCGCGAGCTGCGCCTCCGCGTTGCGGCGATCCTGGATGTCACTCCCCACCGCGTAGATGAGGCCATCGACTTCCGCGACGGACGCGGACCACGCGATCCACTTGTGTTCGCCGCGGCGGTCGCGGTACCGGTTCTCAAAGCGGAGCGTCTTTTGCCCGTGGGCGAGCCGAGCCATCTCCCCAAGCGTTGAGGCGCGGTCGTCCGGATGCACCAGATCCAGAAAATTCTGCCCGACGAGCGCCGCCGGTTCATAGCCGAGCATGGACTTCCACGTTTGGTTGGCGCGCCGAATCGTCCCGTCCACGCCGGCGATCAGGTTCAGGTTCATGCCCAGGCCAAAGAAGTTCTCCGTGACCGCTTCCGCACGCCGCTGTTCGGTGATGTCGCGGGCGACGCCAAAGAGCCCGATTATCGCCCGATCGCGGTCCCGAATCGGATACTTGCGGTTGTCCACCCAGCCGCGCCGGCCATCGTTCGTCAGGAACTCCTGGACTTCATGCGCCACCGGCAGCCCGGCAAAGACCTGTTTTTCCAAGCGGTAGTAGATATCCGC
Organism: uncultured Myxococcales bacterium; assembly: GCA_903842345.1. Lineage (GTDB taxonomy): Bacteria > Myxococcota_A > UBA9042 > UBA9042 > UBA9042 > CAIYBN01. Next base: position 363,323 of record CAIMLR010000028.1, on the reverse strand, counting down.
GTAGGTTTCCGGGAACACGTCGTAGTCCGTCTTGCCCAGCAGATCCGTCCAGTGTTCAGTCGGGTCCGTTATCGCCACGAGCGTCTGGCTCGCGCCTGTGAACACGTGGTTCCGGTCCTTGAAGTAGATGAAGTCGTCCGTGTTCTCCAGCAGCGCGGTGAAATTCGGAGCATCGACCGAATTCTGCGCTGGGTCGTACAGGCTCCTCGCGTCGTCGAGCACAAGGTCAAGCAGGACGCGCGGATCGCCGGCGAATCGCGTCCTGGTGAACCCACATCGGACGCAGAGAATTCGCCCGTTGGCCATCCGGAGTCGGAGGTTGCAGTTGCCCGATTGGCGGGGCGATTCGGGGTTCAAGAGGTCGTCCGCGATGTCCTGATCGTCCGCGTGGATGCAGCCCCGGAGCGAAACGCGCGCCGCGAGGAAATCCGCGGCCGCGAATCCGAGCAGCGCGTCGACACCCTCATCTGCAGCAACAACCTGCGGTACGCCCGTCAGGTCCAAGCGGATCGTCGCGCTCCGAACCGACTGCGCGCGTGGGTGTGCCGCTAACATGGAGGCCTCCGCTCTGCGCATCAGATTGAGATTGCACCGGAGTCGATCGTTCCAGCGGCGACACGACGGTGCGCCTCAACCTGCGCCCGCGGCACAGACTGCGCCACTCCGCGCGGGGTGGTCAAGGCGCACTTTCCACGTTTGTGTCACGGTTTTTTGTGGCTGAACGCGCGACGGAGCGGCGTAGCCTTGGCAGCCGCGGCTACGGCGCCGTCTGGCCGAGCGGCAAGTCCCATTCCGCGCGCAGGTTCTTGTCAGCGACGCACTGCGGGTCCGCCCAGCACGGGTCTTCCGTCACTTTGGTTGCCAGCGAATGCAGATACGTCGCGATGAGGTTGCGGTGGTACTGCGTGTAGGTGCCTTTGTAGCCGTCTGACGCCGGGAAGCTGTCATTGCTCGGCGAGGCGATGTACGCGTGGTTGCCATGCACGTCGGCGAGACAAAGCGCGGACATCGCCTTGCCCACAGGTCCCGCGGCGCTCACTTGCGAAGCCACGATGCTGCACAGCCCCGACCCTTTGCCACCCTCCGGCTTGGCCGGATTCAGCAGCGCCGGCGGCACGTCCTTGCCCGCCAGCAGCCCCAGCGCGATCATCGTCTCCGTCCATTTGCGATACGGCGCCGCCATGTCCGTCTGCACAGCGAACGGCGTGTTGAACGCCACCGCCGGATCGTTGCCGCGCCCCATCAGTCCCACTGCCCGCGCCAGCGCCAGACCTTGGGAGAACACGACGGTGCTGTCGCCAATCGCCAGCATCATCAGCAGGTTGGTCACGGGCCATTCCGGCTGACGCCCGGGCAGCGGATCCAGGATCGCGCGCTCCGCCACTGTAATCGCGTCCGCGCCTTCCAGCACATTGGCCGCCAACTGCACAAACCTGCGAAAATCCGGGCTATTGCGCGGCTTCGCCAAGCCTTCATACGGCGTGATCAGCCGCGCATGGCTCACGACATTGCCGTCCTGGCCAAGAATCTCAAGCCGCAGTTCGTCGCCAATGTCCGTGCTGATCGCCAGCGTGAAACCGCCGTCCGCGTCGACCTTGCCTTCCGCCTGCGTGCCCGCGGTGGCGTTGTGAACCCGCACCGTCGCGCCAATGGGCGCCAGAATCTCCCCGCGGTGCGCCGCCGGACCGCTGTCGTCCTGCACCGGATACGTCACGCTGACGTCGACCGGCGCGTCCACGCACACGCCGCCGTGGTTCCAGTCGCGGTAAGTGGAAAACGTCTTGCGGGAGCAGTTGTTGGAGTCGTCGTTCAGGGAGAGGCGCACGCGATTGTTGCCGTCCGCGTCCGCCTGCAGTGGGCAGCCCACGACCATCACGCCGGTGATTTTCTGCATGAGCGGCCCGGCGACCTCCTCCAGATCCGTGCGCAGGAACACATCCGCCAGCCCCGCGCCCGGCACATTGGGCGCCGCCGCCACGATGTACGGCTCCAGCGGCGCGGTCAGCGTCGTGTGCACCGCGCCCAGCGAGATGCCCATCATGAAGTAAGGCTGCGGCTGCAGGCGCGCCGAACCATCGGGATTCACGCTCTTGGACGCGAAGGTCTTGCCATCGGTTCCGACCATGAACTCGCCACCGATGTCGAGTACGCCGTCGCAGTTGAAATCACCCGCCAGCAAGCTCGGCATCAGCTGTTCCTGCGTCGCGTGCGCCGGATCCTTCGGCGGCGTCGGCACTTTGGCCTGCGACAGCGCGCGGAGCATCCGCACGGCCGTCAGGTAGTCAAACGCGGTCTGCCGAATCGAGTCGCGCAGGCGAAACGCGTTCGGCGAAAAGTAGCCCTCGTCGTTGGTGATTTGGCAGTCGCCATTGTCGTCAAAGGCGCGGCCCTTGATCGCCAATTCGCCGATGAAGCCGTTCTTCTCCATCGCCTTGAACGCCGCGGCGTCGCTCATCGACGGCGGAAACTGCGTGTCAGCGTCGGGAAAAATCAGCGCGCCCACGAGCTGCCGCACCATGCCAACATTCTGGCCGAGAAACTCCAGCGCGCTCGTGAAGATCGGCCCGTGCCCGACTGCGTCGATCGAAAACGTCGCGATTCCCGCTTGGGCGAACCGGTCGGCCATCAGCAGCGCCTCGATCCGGCTCGAACCCGCGGCGTGCGCGTACACAAGCACGGGGAACGGCGGCTTGTGGTTCGCCGTCGTCTTGGGCACCACGAGCAGGAACGGCACTTTCTGGGTCTTGACGGTCTGCCCCATCGCCACGCTGCCGTCAGCCTGCTGCTGCCCCACCGTACCGGCCTTCTTGTCCAGCACCCACACGCGATCGGGCGTGTTGCGCAGGTCTGCCGTCTCCATCTCGCCAAAAAGCGCGTAGTCACCGTAGTTGAAGTCGTCCGCCACGCCGGGCTGGACCGCGTTGATGAGGCCCACCATCCGCTTGATGAACTCGCCCTGCAGCACATAATCGTGGTCCCACGCGACGGACGGATACGGGTTTTCCGGCGGATACGTCGTGATGTTGCCGTCAAACGGGATGTCCATCTTGTCGATCGCAAACAGCTTGGCCGGCACCGCGTCGTTCAACCAGGCAAACGGACCGTCGCCGTACAGGCCATCGCGCAGGCTGCGGAACGTGCGGGACAGATCGCCCGTGGTCAGCGTCCAGGCAAAAGCGACGTCGTCCGTCTGCACGCCCACCTGCGCGAGGCTCGGCAGCGCGCGGGTAATTGCGGCGGTCTGGCTATCGTGATTCACCACGTCAAACGGGGATTGCACTGGACCGTAGCGACCGTTCTTGTCCCAACCCTTGAGCTTCTTGGTGAGCACAATCGCGTACTGCGCGCCGGATTGCAGCGGCAGGATTGGCCGGATATCCAGCGTGTGCGTCGCGACCTCGTAGTTGTAGACCCACTTGTCCGGCGTGCCGTCGCCGTTCAGGTCCACCATGTTGTCGGGCGGCATGACGAAGCTCGTGAAGCCCGCCAGCGGATCGCGGGGAAACGAGCGGCGCGGATTGGCCTGGTGCGGAAACCAACCGCGGCCAAGATCGAGGGGCATCCGTTCGCCAAAGCGCTTGGAATCGGGCGTGACGTTCACGACAAAAAGCGCGTCGTCCGTCACGGTCGAGACGTCGAGCGGGCCGTCAAAGGCCACGGTGATGGGCGTCAGACCGGAGAAGCCGTCGAGTTCACCAAAATGCTGACGATTGGAGCGGTCCATGGCCGTCTCGCCCTGCGTCGACCCATTGACCCGCAGCGTGCCGTCCGCCAGCATCTTGAGCGCGAGATCATTGGGAAACGGCAGCTCCGGCTGCGGCTGGCGCAGCGGCTCCCAGACCACGACCGGCCCCGGCTGACTGCGGTCCGTGTTGGCAAGGCCAAGGCGCGGCGTGTCCTGGCAGGCGACGAACCAGAGACAGGCCACGGCCAACGGCCAGCGGCCCAAGGAAATCCAGTTCTTCATGCTGCCCATCCCGCGCCCCACGCGCCCCAGAATCTGGACTTTGCGCTGGCCGGCGGGACGCGTCAACTGACGCAACAGTTCAGTTACTTGCCAAACGGAATGGTGATGCCAACGGTGACGGCCTTGTCCTCGGGCCGGTAGCCGACGACGATCGGCACGCCCTTGAACTGCACGCCGGCCTCCAGCCAAGCGCCGCGTTCGCGGTCGGTCAAGCCGGGATGCTGCACATCGTCAAACCCGTAGCGCGCGCCGCCGATGAGCGACAAGTCCGGCGTGACCGGGTACGCCGCTTCCAGCCCGGTGACGTTGCCGCGCAGCGCGTCGCGCTCAAACGTCGTCTTGCTCGTGCCGCGCACCATCAGCTTGCCCAACTGCGCTTGCACCAGCACGTCGAGCTGCTGCGTTGGCACGTCGCCGCCGTAGTTGCGCTTGTAATCGATGAGAAATGCGTTGAAGGAGTCCTTGTCGCGGAAGCCGAATTCCACCGCCAGCTGTTGCAGCTTGTTGTCGGTCAAGTCATACGTCGCGGCGCCTTTCGCGGACAGGTCGCCCCACTTCTTCTCCGCCGACGCGGAAACCGTGCTCGTGCCGTGTTCCTGAAGCAACGCGTCGAGTTGAAACTTGAGGTCGTCCGGCGTCTGCAGCGTCGTCCCCAAGCCCGCCGTTGCGCCGGTCTGGGAATCGTAGCCCGCCGAGCCGTGCACTTCACCCGTCACGTTCCCCGCCGCCACCTTCTGCGAACCCTTGACTTGCGCCGTCGTATGGCCCGTCGCCGACTCCCGGCTGACAGTGGCGTCCAGCGTGCGCTTGTCACCCGCCAAGCTCATGCCCAGCGTCTCCGTGTTGGACCCGACGCCGCCCTTCTGTTCATGGTGCGCCCCTTGGGTCACCGTCACGCCGTTGTCGAACTTGTGCAGCGCATCCAGACCAATCGCCAAATCGCCAGTCGCGGTGTCGTACTTTGCGTCCGCCGTGACGTTCTGCGTCTCATTGCCAACCGTCACCTTCGCGTCCGCAAGCGTCGTCGTGTTGGCGCCTTTCTCGCGCGTCTGTTGCACGCCCGCCGCCACCGTCAAGCCATCGCCCTTGTATTCGCCCGCCGTCTTGAGCACGAGCTTGTCGCCCTGCACCGTCGCGTCCGCCGTCAACGACTTGTGCGCGTCGCCGACCTTACCGCTGACCGTGTGCGTATCCGCCTGGCCGTTGTCACCCTTCTGGTAGGCGTACGTCAGCGTCGCCGCCACGTCGCCTTTTTGCCAATCCACGCCCAGGTGCGCGCTCTTGACGGCGATGTCGCGCAGCTTGTTGAGGTTCAGGCCCGCATTCACGGACGTATTCGCGCCCAATTGAAACTTCTGCTGCAGTTCGGGAATCGACGCGTTGCTGGCCACCGCGCCCGCTGCCGCCAGAAGCGCCAGGCCAACGACCGCAGCGGGATTGCCCTCAAACCATTGGCTGACCTTGGCGGCAAAGGCCTTGCCATCATCGCTTTGCAGCCAGCCTTCAGCCGCGCCCTTGGACCAATCCGCCAGCGCGCCGGCAAACTGCTTCACGGCTTCAGCTTCGGACGCCTCGTCGATGATTTGGACGCCGTCGACCGTGTGGATCGCGCCCACGCCTGCCTGCGCGGCGGCGTCCAGGCCCTTGCTGCCCAGCGCCAGAATCTTGTCCGGCGCGAGTTCCTTGGCCACGAGTTCATAGAGCTTGCCGCCCAACGCCGCACCCAGGAGCGACTGATAGCTGGCCCGCGCGGCGGCGGCGCGGACTTTCTCAGCAGCGGCTGGATCGGGCGTCGCGGCGGTCGCGGCAGGCGGCGTTTGCGCGGCTGGGGACACGGACGCGCGGCCCGACGCGTAGTCCAGCGTTGCGGGATCGGCTGGTGCACCTGCGCCACCGGGCGTCACGGCCGCTCGCGCTTGCGCGTAGGAAAGTCTGCCAAGACCAGCGCCCGGCGTCGCGCTTGGCGCAGGCGCGGCCGTCGACGCCGCAGCCGGTGTCGGAGCAGTGGCGGGAACTGGTGATTTGGCGAGCTGCTGCACCATGCTTCCAGTTTCGGACGCGGGATCGCCGCGGTCAAGGGCGCGGGCGGGATCTGGGGTCGCAGCGCCCCACGCGGCCCGACGCGCGGCGGTTGACGGCGAAGGTCCCAGCGGGCACAGTCGCCGGCTGGAGCAGGTGCGGAAACCTGTGCAGATTGTGGGGAAATCGATGATGCAGTTGAACTTTGCGCGCTTGGGCGCGGTGGCCGTGCTCTGTGTGCTGGCGGCGTGCAGCGCCAAAACTGCCACGGACGCGACGGCGGATGGCGCCGATGCGGTGGCGGATGCGAGCGGTTCAGACGCGACGGCAGCGGATGCCGCCAGTGTTGACGTCGCTGCCGATGCCACAAGCGTCTCGCCCCTCTCCTGGCCGGTCGGCAAGGCGGGGCCCTACGCGTGCGGCCTGCGCATCGAGCAGATGACCTACATGCTGCCGGGCAAGCTCGGACCGCGCACTGTGCCGCTGTACATCTGGTATCCGGCGTCGCAGGCGGTCGGCGCGCATCCGGCGTACATGGGCGCGTTTGAGGACCCGAAGTCCTGGCTGAACGCGCCGCTCGCGCCGTCGCCCTACGCGGCTGGTTATCCCGTGCTGGAACACGGCCACGGGTACCAAGGGTTTGCCGGCAATTCGGCCGATCTGATGTGCCACATCGCCAGCCACGGCTGGGTCGCGCTGGCGCCCGAGCACGTTGGCAATACCCTTGTCGACACGCCGCCGCAGCTGCCACTGGTCCATTCGCTGCATCGCGTCTATGACAACAGGGCGGCGCTGGATTGGGCGTTCGCCCCGCCGGTTGGCGATGCGCTCGTGGGCAAGCTCGACACGGCGCACATCGGCATGAGCGGACACAGCTTTGGCAGCTATGACGTCTGGGCGGCGGCAGGCGGCTTGTTTGACGTCCCGTACATCGAGGCGCAGTGCGCCACCGGCCATTGGCCCGATTGCGCGGCGGCGCTGATTTACCTCTTCAAGGCCGATTTGTCTGACCCGCGCGTCGCCACGTTCATCTCACTGGCCGGCGACGGCAGCGACCTGCTTTCCCACGCGGGTCGCAACGCCGTCAAACGGCCATTCCTGCAGATGAACGGCACGCTCAACGACTCCGGCGAGACCGGACTCTTCAACGACGTCACGGGCGTCGACCTCACTTGGGTCGACATCGAAGGTGGCTGCCACCAGCTCTACGGGCTCGGCAACAGCATCAACGGCGGCCCGGAGTGCAAGGCGCTGGGCGATGAAGAAGGTTTCGCGCTCGTGCGCCCGTGGTACCTCGCGTGGCTCCGCTACCACGCGCTCGGCGATCGCAGCCCGGAAGTGACGGGGATCGTGACTGGAACGATCAGCGTCTCCCCCAAGGTCGCGTTCAAGCACAAGGCGCCGCAGCCGTAGCGCCCGCTGCGCTGGTCCGTGCCTCAGCAGCCGCCGGTGCAAAGGCAGTCCGTGGGATAGAGGCAGCAGAAATCGCCGCAGCACGGATGGTTGTCGACGCAGCCGGAGTTGTTGGAGCAGATCTGACAATCGCCGCACACGATCGGCGCCGCGCCTTGGCAGACGCCCGCGCTGCACGTTTCGCCGGTCGTGCACGCGTCGCCGTCGCTGCACGCGGTGCCGTCGCTGAGCGTGGTGTGCACGCAAACGCCCGCTTGGCACGCGTCCGCTGTGCAGGAATCATTGTCCGTGCACGCGTTGGTGTTGTCGTTCGTGGACACGCACACGCTCGCCACGCAGACGTCATCGGTGCACACGTTGTCGTCCGTGCACGGTCCGGCGCCCGCGGGGTGGATACACGTGCCGCCGCTGCATTTGTCGTCCGTGCACGCATTGCCGTCCGTGGCGCACGCCAGCGCGTTGTTGGTGTGCGTGCAGGTACAGGAACCGCCCGACGCGACGGGGTCCGTGCACGGGTTGTTGTCGTCGCACGTGACGGTGCCAAGAATGTAGATGTATTCCGATTCCGGGTAGTCGCACGCGCCATTGCCCACCGCGATGCTGGTCCCGGAGATGGAGAGTGAACGGCCAAACGCGCTGGGCGTGGCCGGCGCCGCTTTCAAGTACGCGCGTTGGGTCCATGTTGTGCCGGATCGGACGAGCGCGTAGACCGCGCCCACGTTGCCGCCCGCATCGCTCGTTTGGTCGCCGTTGACGCCAACCGCGGCACTTTTCTCGTTGTCGGACGCGATGACCATCGTGTCGCCGGCGATCGCAACGCGTGCGCCAAAATCGTCGCCTGCGCCCGTGTTGGACGCCTTGACGTAGGCCTGCAAGCTCCACGCCGTGCCCACGCGCGTGAAGACGTACGCCGCGCCCGCGTTGGAAGCCGCGTTGTTGGCCAGGTTGCCGCCAATGCCCGTGGCGTTGCTGTCCTCGCCCAGCGCGCCGACGACGACCGTGTCCGCTGAGACGGCGACGCTGCCGCCAAAGGCGTCGCTGACGTCCGGGTTGGGCGCCTTGAGATACGCCTGCTGCGTCCACGTTGTCCCGGATCGCGTGTACACGTACGCGGCGCCCGAGTTGGAGGCGACGTTGTTCGCGGAAGCGGTCGTGCCGTTGGTGATCGTCGTTTGGTTGGCATCCTCGCCGGGCGCGCCGACAACCAGCGTGTTGCCGTCAAGTGCGACCGCGCGGCCAAAAAAGTCGCTCGCGTCGCCATTGACGGGCTTCAGGAATGCCTGCTGGCTCCAGACCGTGCCCGCGCGGGTGAAGACGTACGCCGCGCCCGAGCCCGGTACGCCGGTGGTGGAGACTGGCGACTGGGAGCGCGCGCCGACCGCCACGGTGTCGCCGGAAATGGCCACGGAACTGGCGAAGAAATCGCCGGCGACAGCGTTGCTCGCGGTCAGGACCGCTTGCTGGCTCCACGTCGTGCCCGTGCGCGTCCACACGAGCACGGAATCGTTGCACTGCGCGACGGCGGTCGCGCCTGAGACGCCCACGACCATCGTGCCGCAGTTGGGCGCGAAGCTCGCCTGCAAGGTCCAGACGTGCCCGCTGCGGCCGTAGATGTGGACGTTGTTGGCGCCGACCGCGCCCGCCGCGCTGCCGATGATCAGCGTGTCGCCGTCGATGGCGGAGCTGTAGGCAAAAAGCTCGCAGGTGCTGCCCAAGCTCACGACGGCTTCCAAGCCGGCGGTCACCGCGTTCACGCAGCCCGTCGTCGCGTTGCAGAAGTCCGTGGTGCAGCTGTTGCTGTCGTTGCACGTCAGCGCGGGGTAACTGCACACGCCGGACGCGCAGTTGTCCGCCGTGCACGCGTCGCCGTCGTTGCACTTGGCCGCGCCGGTGCACACGCCATCGGCGCACCCGTCGTTGATTGTGCACGTGTTGCTGTCGTCGCAGACCGTCCCGCTTGGTGCGGCCGTTCCGGCGCATTTGCCGCCGCCGCACGCGTCGTTCGTCGTGCAGACGTTGCCGTCGTCGCAGAGGACCGCGCTGCTGGCCGCGGCGTGCGTGCACGCGTTGTTCACACACGCGTCGTTGGTGCAGAGGTTGCCGTCGTCGCAGTACTTGCCGCTGTTGACGGGCGGCGCACAGGTCCCGTTGGCAGTGCACGCGCCGGCGGGATCGCACCCCACACCGTCGCTGCACGCGGTACCCAACTGGACGTTTGCCGTGACGCAGGTGTCAGGCGCCCCCGGCTGGCACGTGACCGTCGTGCAGGGACCCGCCGCTGGACATCCCTGGGTGCCGTAGCACTCGCCGCAGACGCCCGCGTCGCAGTAGCCACCTACGGCGACGCCGCCAACCGTGCGCGTGCACGCGGTGCCGGGCGTCGCATTGCCGTTGGCCTTGCAGCCGGTCACGGGATCGCAGGCCTCCAGCGTGCATACATTGCTGTCCGCGCAGGCCTTGGCCGTGCTGGTGCACCCGACAAGCGGTTGGCAGACGTCGACGGTGCACGCATTGCCGTCGTCGCAGGAAATCGCGCTGTGCGTGCAGGCGGCGTTCACACAGGCGTCGGTCGTGCACGCGTTCGCATCGTCGCAGTTCGCCGTACCCGCGCAGCCGCTGCCCGCGACGCAGTTGTCCCCTTGCGTGCACGCGTTGCCGTCATTGCACGGCGTGCCCGGTGCCACCGCGGTTCCCAAGCACTGCCCCGTGCTGCACGCGTCCCCGGACGTGCAAGCGTTGCCGTCATCGCACGCGCCCCCACTGACGGGCGTGTGCCCACACACGCCGCCGGCGCACGCGTCAGAAGTGCACGGGTTCGCGTCATCGCAGCTCTTGGCCGTGCCTGTGCAGCTGTTGGCCGCCGTGCTGGTGCAGTGGTCCCCGCTGGTGCAGGGATTGCCGTCGTCGCACGTCGCCGCGATTTGGCCGCCGGGCTGACAGACGCCCGACGCGCACGCATCCAGCGCCGAACACGGATTGCCATCGTCACATGCCGCGACGAGGAACGTGGTCTTGCACACGCCGATCGGCATTTGCTGGCACGCGTACGTCGCGCACGCGGTGTTGGCTGGACAGCCGAGGTTGTTCGCCGCGATGCACGCGCTGCAGTTGCCCGTGTCGCAATAGCCCGCGCCGCCCGTGGCCTGCGTGCACGCCGTGCCGGTCGTCGCGTTGCCGTTGGGCTTGCAGCCGGTCGCGGGATCGCAGGACTCCAACGTGCACGGACTGGCGTCCACGTCGCAGTTCTTGGCAACGTGGCTGCAGCCGTTCGCGGGGTCGCAGGCGTCCACCGTGCAGGCATTGCCGTCGTCGCACGAAATCGCGGTGTGCGTGCAAGCCGTGGCCGAGACGCACGCATCGGTCGTGCAGGCGTTGCCATCGTCGCAGTTGCCGGTCGTGCCGCAGAGTCCGTTGACGCAGGCGTCGTTTGGCGTGCACGCGTTGCCGTCGTCGCAGGCGCCGCTGACGTTGGCGTGGGCGCAGCCGCTCGCCGGGACGCACGAGTCGACCGTGCACGTGTTGGCGTCGTCGCACGCGATCGCCGTATGCGTACAACCCGTCGCCGGGACGCACGCGTCCGTGGTGCACGCGTTGCTGTCGTCACAAGTGGACGTACCCGCGCACCCGCCGCCGCTGCATGTGTCGTTCGCCGTGCACGCGCTTCCGTCGTCGCACGCGATCCCACTCGCGGCGGCGCCGGCGCAACCCGTCGCGGATCCGCCGCATACGTCACCCGTCGTGCATGGATTGCCGTCGTCGCACGGTGCGTTGGGAAGCAGGGTGTTCACGCACGCGCCATCCGCGCAACTGTCGCTCGTGCACGGCTTGCCATCGTCGCAACTCAGGGCGGAACCCACGCAGCTACCGTCCGCGCCGCTGACGCAATGGTCGCCGGTGGTGCAGGCGTTGCCGTCGTCGCACGGCGCGTCGGCCATCAAGGTTGGATTGCAGTAGCCCGTGCCGGTTTGCTGGCAGGTGTACGTGAGGCAAGGCGTGCTCGCCGGACAGCCCAAGTTCCCCGCCGCCAGGCAGCTGCTGCAAACGCCGGCATCGCAGAATCCGCCGCCAAAGGCCGCTGTGCACGCCGTCCCGGTCTGGGCATTCCCGGCCGACTTGCAGCCGATGGCCGGCTCGCAGGTCTCAAACGTGCACCCGTTGTTGTCGTCACACGCTACCGCTGCGTGGGAACAGCCCGTCGCCGGCGCGCACGCGTCGCTTGTACATGCGTCCGCGTCGTCGCAACTGATGGCCAAACCGACGCATCCGCCGACCGCGCACGTGTCGCCCGTCGTGCACGCGTTGCCGTCGTCGCACGGCGAGGTCGCCAGCCCCAGTGTGCAAGTGCCTTCCGCGCATTGCCATTGCTGACAAACCGGTCCAGCGCCGTACTTGGTCGCGCAATCGCCATTGCTGGCACATTCGGCGCTCGCCGTTTCCGTGGTTGCCGCGTCCGGTGGGTCGGCAACGTCGCTCCCCGCGTCGGCCGTTTCCTCATCGAGGGTCGCCGCATCCAGGCCATCGTCATCACTGTCCAGGTCCATCGCCACTTCATCGGGTGCCGCGGTTTCGTCGGCATCCGCGTCGTTCGTCGCCGCATCCGGCGGCGCGATGGCGTCTGTCGCATCGGTCGCCACCTCATCGAGATCCAGCGGGGCAATCGCATCCGTGCCCGCCGGCCCCGTGTCCTGGACGTCGCTGCCTGCGTCCGGAACATCCAAAGCGTCCGCGTCAGCGGTCGCCCCGTCGTCGCCCGCGACGCCCTGCCCGTTTCCGCAGCCAATCAAACCAGCCACGCACAACCCGACCCACAAGCCTTGTGTACATTTCCGCATCGTGGTGACCTCTTGACCGAACGGGAGTTCAGACGAAAAAAACGCCGCGCGCGGCCGGCAGGCCCGCTACAACTGCCAGTCGCATCGACGTCATGAGTGAATCAAAGCCGCTCGCCCCCGCAACAGTCACGGAATTGTCACAGCGCCTCCGCCCGGACGCGTCATCGCCGCAGCCATGGCGCCCGCCACGCCTGCCCGGTATGCTGCACGGCGTGAAGCAACGGCTTGTCCATCTCGCGCAGATCCTGATGTTCGCGCTCGCGCTGTGGCTCACGTGGCCCATCGACGTCATCCATTTTGACTCCAGCCGCGACCTCCTCATGGCGCGCGACTGCTACGAGCTTGGCCTGTGCGACAGCCACGGCCCGCCGACGTCCTTCGCCGGGCTCTTTCAAGGCGTGCTCTGGACCAACGCCCTGGGCCTCGCCCGCTGGCTCGGTCTCCTGCCTGCGGCGATCGGGGTTTGCCTGCTCGGTATCTACTCGCTCGTCTTCGCCGCAACGCTGCGGTGGCGTGGCGCGCAAGGGCTGCCGCTGCTGGCGGCGCTGCTCCTGGCCGGCTCCGCGGCGATGATGCCCGTCGTGCTCTGGTCGCCGACGCTTTTCTTCCCGGCGATGATGCTGACCACGTGGCTGACGCTGGACTGGCTCGATCGCCCGCGTTGGCCGTTGGCGCTGGGCTTGGGGCTCCTCTGGGGCGTGACGCTGGACCTGTATCTGGCGGCTGGTCCGGTGCTCCTGGCGACGTTCGCGCTGGGCCTGCGGGCGCGCAAACCACTGCAGACGCTCACGCTGGTCGCGCTGGCCTTGGCCGTCGGCCTGCTTGTCTCGCCGGGCGCCTGGCTCGGCACGCTCGCATTCATCCCGCTCCATCCGCTGCGCGTGCTCGCCGTGCTGCTGGCCTTTGCCGCGCTCGTTGGGCTGGCGGTGCGCGCGCCCAAACTGGACAACGTCGCGCTCCTGACACTCGCCGGGATTGGCGCCTGGCTTGTCATCGGCGTGACGCGGCATTTCCAGTCGCGCTACCTGATGCCGGGCTTTCCGGCGCTCGCGCTGCTCGTCGCGCGTGGGCTGCGGCAGCGCGGGTGGCTCCAGTACGCGCTCGCGGCGCTGGCGCTGCTGGCGATTCGCTTCTTTGTCGTGCCGCCGGAGCCGGACCTGCGCTACAGCCACGCGGAAACGCTGGCCGAGGCGATGACACAGCACCAGATCGGCTGGCCGGACGCGCTCAGTCACGTGCAGGGCGATTTGGGCCGGCAATTGGCACCCGCGACGGCGATTTTCCTGCCGTACGCGGCGACGCCGTGGCAAGGCGAAGACGTCGCCGTGGACTTGCATGCCCAGCCGCGGTTCGCGCGCGTGCCAACCCGCGTGGATCTGTCGGGCGCTGAGCTGTGCGCGCAAACGCCAGGCGGCAAGAAATGTCGTGCCCTGCCGCTGGATCCGACGCCGCCGGGCGCGGTGTTTCCATTCGCGGTCCGCGTCTACGCCAGCGTGATTCCGTATGTGCCGTCAGACGTCGATCTCTTGACCCTCCGCGTGCCCGTGCGGCCTGGCGCGCGCGAAAAGCTCAGGTTGCTGCCGCAGTTTCGCGGCGACCAGTGCCCGTGGACGTTTGCGCGCGGCGAACCGTCCCTGGATCTCGCCGAGCCGGCGACGGAAGTGACGATGATCCGCGCGTTTGGCCATGGCCGTTGTCCGGAAGGGCTGGCGATCTACGATTGGCTGCCGCCGTGGCGCGAGACGGCGGACGCGCCCGCGGTCGCGCGCACCATCCCGCCACAGCAGCAGCAACGCCTGATGCATCCGGTCCTGGCGCGCGCGAGTGAAGCGCAGTTTGGCCGGCTGGCGGCGCAGCTCGCGGTGGCATTGCATCGGCCGGAGCCGGATATCGCCGTGCAGCGGGACCGCGCGGTGCTGGTGTGGCCTGAGCAGGCGCCGCTGACGCTGCGGTATGCGGCGACTGCGCCATGGTTCCAGATCGTGGACGCGGGCGGCGACGTCACGCGGACCGATGCGGTGCTGCGCGCGCTGCCGCTCGTGTTCAGCGCCAATCCGTGGCAGGAGGCGAACGCGCCGACGCTTGTGCAACAGCTCGCGCCCAAGCCGATGTGGCCGCACCTGACGCTGGCGGCGCTTGGACTGCTGGTGTTGGCCCTCGCCGCGTGGCGCGTCGCGCGTTGACAGACACCGCCCGATCGCCACAATGCCGGCCCGCGACACCCGACGTCGCTCCCGGACCATACAGTGATCGCTGATCCGCTTTTTGCCGATGCCGTCCGCTATTTTCAGGACCTGCAGGACCGCATTGTGACCGCGCTCGAGCAGTTGGACGGCGGCACGTTCCGCCGCGACGATTGGACACGCGAAGAGCCTGCGGCCGATGGTCCGGCGCTGGGCGGCTATGGTCGCACGCGCGTGCTCGACGGCGGGCGCGTGCTGGAGCGCGCGGGCGTCAATTTCAGCCACGTGCATGGCCGGTTCACGCCGCAGTTCGCCGCGACGATGCCGGGGGAAGGCCTGGAGTTCATGGCCGCGGGCATCTCCCTCGTGCTGCACCCGCGCAACCCGTTTGCGCCGACCGTGCACATGAACTATCGGCGGCTGGCGCGGGAATCGGGCGGCTGGTTTGGCGGAGGCGCGGATCTGACGCCGACCTACTTCAACCGCGCAGATGCCCAGCACTTCCACGCGACCTACCGCGACGCGTGCGCGCCGTTTGCGGACGTCGTCGACTGGCAGGCGCTCAAGGAAGAATGCGACCGCTACTTCTTCATCCCGCACCGGCAGGAAGCGCGCGGCATCGGCGGCATCTTCTTTGACCACAAGCACGCGGATCCGCAGCGGATGTTCGAGTTCGTCAAGGCCTCCGGCGATGCCTTCCTGCCGTCGTGGCTGCCCATCGCGCAAGAGCACGTTGCCGATCCGTACACGGAAGCGCATCGCAACTGGCAATTGCTGCGGCGCGGGCGGTACGTCGAATTCAATCTCGTCGTGGATCGCGGGACGATTTTTGGCCTGAAAACGGGCGGGCGCATCGAGTCGATCCTGATGTCCCTGCCCGCCGAGGCGCGTTGGGCGTATGATGTGCGGCCAGAGGCGGGATCGGCGGAAGCGCTGATGCAGCAGGTGTTGCGCAGCGGTTTTGATCCGACCTAACGACAGACGGGGAGTGCGGGGATGACACACGGACGCGTATTCTTGTTCCTGGTGACGGCGCTTGCCGGTTGCGCAACCTATGACCGGGCGCCTGAGGCGATCGGCGACCTCATGCCCTACTTCTGGGACAACTGGGAGAATGGCGGGGACGGCGTGCTGGCTGACGCCGTCGTCAACCTCGGCAATGCGACAACGGAAGTGGGGCTGGGCGTTCCGCTCAAGGCGACGCTGAGCCCGATGGCGACGTCGCGCATCGAAAACCTCGGACTGGGCGACCGCGATGCCAGCCGCACGGCGGGGCTCGTCACGGTCACGTCGTTCAAGTGCACGCTGCCGCAATTGGAGAAAATCCTCGCGTCCAAAGACCAGATGGCGATCTATCCGGACGGCGGTTACATCACCTACAACCGCATCTACACGACGAGCGACGTCGACTACTTTGCCCGCAAGATCAGCTTCTTGAAGTGGACGGTCGACCTGACGGCGACGCACATCTACGACATGTCCGAGAGCCTCATCGGCGGCCTGCGCTTTGTCGCGGATCGCGGCGGCGGCAAGTCGCCGTATGGCTCGGCCATCATCCAGCGGACGTACATGCCGACGCCGGCGCTGTTTGGCGACCCGGATCACCAGTGGCTGCAAGACTACCAAATCGAGGTCTACTTCGAGCGCGAGCCCAACCGGATTGTCCACGCGTATGCGACGTGGCGCGAGGTGCACTTGCCGTTGAATTTCGAGAGCGGCAAGGACTTCTACACAAGCCAGAGCCTGACCAACATGGTCGATTGGGACAAGGCGACGGAAGCTGCCTGTGCCGCGGGCAAGCCGTAGATGCGCCGCGCGCTGCTGATCCTGACGTTGCTGACCTGCGCGTGCGCGACGCTCCCGCGCGCGGACTTGGGCGTGTCGCCGCCGGAGCTGGCGCAGTGGCGCGATGGCGTGAACTGGCCGGACGCCGGGCAGGAGGCGGTGCGGCTGCTGAGCGGCTACCTGCAGGTCGATACGTCCAATCCGCCGGGCAATGAGACGCTGGGCGCAAAGTACCTGGCCGGTCTGCTGGAAAAAGAAGGGATCGCCAGCGAGATCGTCGAATTCGCGCCGGGTCGCGGTTCGCTGATTGCCCGCCTCAAGGGCACAGGATCGGAGAAACCGCTGTGCCTGCTCTCCCACCTCGACGTCGTGCCCGCGGAGGCCAAGAACTGGCAGCAGCCGCCGTTCTCCGGCCTCGTCGATGCGCAGGGGATGATCTGGGGCCGCGGCGCGCTGGACATGAAGGGCATGGGCCTGATTGAGACGTTGACGCTGATTTGGCTCAAGCGCCTGCACGTGCCGCTCAAGCGCGACGTGATCCTGCTGGCGGTGGCGGACGAGGAAGTCGACAACCGCGGGATGCTCTTCATCGTCGAGAAATACTGGCCGCAAATCGACTGCTCGCACGTGGTCAATGAAGGCGGGATGGGCATTCGCGACGCGATGACGCCTGGCCAGACGATCTTTGCGATCTCCGTCGCGGAGAAGGGCCTGCTGTGGCTGAAGATGATCGCACACGGCAAGGCTGGCCACGGTTCGACGCCGATTCCCGGTCGCGCGCCGGAGCGGCTGCTGAAAGCGCTGGACAAGATTCGCGCGCGCCATCCGGAAGCCGTGTGGCACGATTCCACGCGGGAGACCCTGGCGCAGGTTGGACACGATGTGGGCGGCGCGACGGGCTACGTGCTGACGCGGCCGACGCTGCAGAACTGGCTGGCGGAGAGCAAGCTGATGGCCAATCCGGGTACGGCGGCGGCGATGACGGACACCGTGAACATCACTGGCTTTGGCGGCGCCAACGAGCCGAACGTGATTCCGTCAGAAGTTTGGGCGCATCTGGATTGCCGCCTGCTGCCGGGGCACAAACCCGCTGACATGCTGGCGGATCTGATCAAGCTCGTGGACGATCCCAACGTGCGCTTTGAGGTGCTGCATCAGGCGCTGGCCAATGAGTCGCCATGGGACGACCCGTTCTACCGCGCGCTGGCCCGGCACGCGGTGGCCGGAAAGCCGAATGCGGTCGCTGGGCCGGTCCTGTCGCCGGGCTTCACGGATTCCCTGCACCTGCGGCCGCTGGGCGTGCGCGCGTACGGCTTTGTCCCGTTCGCGACGCCGCAGGAAGATACCGGGACGATGCACGGCGAGAACGAGCGCGTGTCGAGCGAGAATGTCCGTGACGGGCTGCGGACGCTGTTCTCCGCCGTCGTCGACGTCACCGCGCTGCCGGGCAAGTAGATGATTCGCCTGCTGCTGTTGCTGCTGATCGGGCTCATCAGCGTGCCGGCGCTGGCCGAAGAAGCGGTCCCGCCGCCCGTTGCGGCAACCGAGGCTGTGGCGTTTCCCGTGCGCGTTGACCGCATCGTGGTGCAAGGCCTGACGCGGACGCGCGAGTCCGTGGTCCTGCGCGAACTGCCGTTTGCCGCGGGCGACACCATCAACGAGGAGACGTGGCTGTTCAGCGCCACGCGGCTGTGGAACGCGACGCTGTTCAATCAAGTCGCGACCAGCTTGGGCCGCGTCGTGGCGACCGGCGAGGTCGTGGCGACGTTTGTGCTGGAGGAGAACTGGACGCTGAACCCGCTGTTTTCCTTTGCGGTCGGCGGCAATGCCGGCTGGGTGCGCGTGGGCGCGTCAGACAACAACGTGCTGGGGCGCTATCTGGAACTGGGCGCGCAGTACGAGCGCTTTGGCGACTACAACGGGTTTCAGGCTTGGGCGCGCGACCCGCGGTTCCTCGGCAAGCGGCTGGATTGGGTGGTCATCGTCGATCGCCTCGTGCGGCCGCGGCCGGATTTTGCCGACCGGCGTCTGCGCATCGGCACGGAGGTATCCGGCCTGGCGTGGAGCGATCAACTGCGCCTGACCGGCAAGATTGAGGCGCTGTATGACGTGCTCCTGCCGCTGAACGGCGGCGACGATGACGGCGTGCCGCGCAACTGGGCGATGTTGGCGGAGTGGGGCGTGCGCGTCGGCCGCGTGGATACCTTGCGCTTGCGGCAGCGCGGCGTGAGCCTGGAAGTCCGGCAGACGCTCGTGGCGACGCAACTCGCGCAGGCGCAGGGGTACACGCAGGGCTGGCTGGAGTTGTTGGCGCTGGAGACAGTGGGCGAGCGGTGGAACCTCGCCGGACGCTTCCAGATGGGCGTGCAGGGCGACGCGCCGACGTACATGCAGTTCTACCTCGGCGGACTGACGGTCGTGCGCGGGTACATCGACAACTTTGTCCGCACGCAGCGGTACGCGCTGCTGAACGCGGAAGTTCGCTACGTGGCGTTTGATTCGCAGTGGATCTCGCTCGTTGCCGCCGGCTATGTCGATACCGCGGTGGCGCAGCGCCCAACCGGCGACGTCCAGCCAATGCTGGCGACCGGCCTCGGGATGCGATTCCTGCTGCCGTGGATGGTGAAGACCGGTCTGCGCGTCGACGGCGCCGTTCCGCTCGTCGCCAGCGGGTGCGTGCACTGGGGCGGTTTCTGCCCCAACCTCAGCATTGGCGTTTATCAGTTCTTCTGAGCGCCGATCCACGCCGCGATGAACTCGCACCAGCCCGCGCCGCCGTGCGCTTGCGTCTTCCACATCGGCGTGTGACGCAACTGCAGCCGCGTCACCTCCGCGGTTCCCACCGTCACGCCAAAACGCTGCGGCTGCCACAGACCTTCGTCGTTGTGGGAATCGCCAATCGTCGCAATGGCCTCGGGCGCGATGTTCCAGCGCTCGGCGATCTTCAGCACCGCCGCGCCCTTGTCGGGCGGATGCGTGCTCAGATGGATGTGCACGGACGACCAAATCAGGAACACGCCCTGATCCTCCGCCCGCCGCTGCATCTCCAGCACTTCCGCGTCCAGCCGGGCGTCGCGCTCAAACGCCAGATCGCCTTCGCGGGCAAACGCATCCGCGGTCGGTCGCAGCGGCTTGTCGCCGGCGATCTGCAGCGCCACGTCCCGCAGGTGCTCCGTTGGCCGCGGCGGCACCAGTAGCTCCGGCGGCAGGTCCGGAATCAGGAGGCGCGCGCCATTTTCAGCGACAGCCCAGGACGCGTGCGGCAGATAGCGCGCCAGCCCCAGCGCTTCGCCGGACGACCGCCCCGTCACGAGCAGCACCCGCAGTCCCAGCGTGTGCGCATCCCGCCACGCTTCCAGGACCGCGAGCGGCATCCGCCCGTCGATGGTCATCGTGCCATCAATGTCCGTGGCCAACATGCGGATTGCCGCGAGCTGATGGCGCGGCAGGTGGGAGAGAGGCTGGATCATGGCGAGTCGATGCGTGCGGCGGAGGCTTGCCGCAGAAAGTGCCGGCGACATACCCCGATTCGCCGCGCGCGTCACGTCCAATCTTGGTGACGGCGCCTACGCTTCCGCCGCCGCCATCTCTGCCAACGACTCTGAAGCCTCCGGCTCCGCGGGCAACAGCCGCTCCAGCAGGCCCATCGGCAGGTACGGCAGGCCCGCGAGCAACTGCTGCAAGTGCTTGAGCGCCAAGCCATTGCGCCGCTGCACCTTGCGCGCGAGGATCAGCTCGTTCTTGAGCGAGTGCTCCCAGCCGGTCAGCTCCGTCACCGTCACCTGATACCCGAACGCCTCCAGGACGTGCGCGCGGATGACGTTGGTCAGGTTGGCGCCGAATTCGCGGCGGTGAATCGGGTGGCGCCACAGCGCACCCGCGGGCGCATGCACGGCCGTACCCGCGAGCAGGCGCGCGATCTCCGCCTGACAGCACGGCACCACGGCGATGACCGACGCGCCAGCGCGAATGCCCAACTCGATGGCGTCATCCGTCGCCGTATCGCACGCGTGGAGCGCCACGACCGCGTCAACCGGGCGATCGTGCCACACCGGCGGGCGATCCAGCGCCTCATGCGGCACCAACTCCGCGACCGCCTGCTGCTCGTACACCATGCGTTCGTAGCCCAGCGTTGTCGCCCGCTCGCGCGCCCGGGTCACGAGGTCCTCGCGCAGCTCCAGATTCAGCACGGTGCCGCGACCGTTGGGCTGGCACCAGAGTTCGTAGAGCACAAAGCCCAAGTAGCCGTTGCCGGCGCCCGCGTCGATGATCAGCGGATCGCGATCCTCGCCAAAGAGCCGCTCCAGATCCGGCGTCAGCAGGTTGGCCAAATGATTGATTTGCTTGAGCTTGCGCCGCGAATCGGCGTTCAATTGGCCATCGCGGGTCAGGATGTGCAGCTCCTTCAGGAGCTCCGTCGACTGTTCCGGCAGCAACTCGCGCTGGACGCGGGCGGCTGGAGTTGTCTGCCGCGATTTGCCAGCCTGCTGTTGTTTTTTGTTTTTCAAGATGCCGTCTTGCCTTGAAGCGCCGGTTTGGCTTCTGCCGCGTGCTCATTGGCAGCACGCAAGCGTTGAGTGAGCACGCGAATGACGCCGCGCGCCAGAGCGGGGTGCAAGTCTAGCAGATCCTGAAAATCGTCGCGGGCGATTGCCAGCAGTTCCAGGTTCGTGTGGGCGCGGCAGGACGCGGACCGCGGTGACGCATCCAGCAACGCCATTTCGCCAAAGCATTCCTTGACCCGCAGCGACGCGCGCCGCTCGCCGCCATTCAGCACGTCCACTTCGCCCTCGACGATGACGTACAGATGGTCGCCAGGCTCGCCTTCCGCGAACACAAGCTCGCCCTGCTCCACGTGCACCTGTTGGACAATGTCCGTCAGCGGCAGCAGCTGCTCGCCGCTCAGGTCGCTGAACAGCGGAACCGCCTTCAACAGGAACACCATATCCATCGGATCGCGGGCCATCTTGTCCCCCTTGGGCGCTTCCACCCACTGCCACACGCGCGCGAGCCACGTCTCTTCCCTCAGCAGCACGTTCAGATCGAGCGAAACCGCACCCATGTTCATCATCGTCGCGCCGTCAGCCGGGCCGGCAAGCGCGGCGTCCTGCCGCTGCTCCACAAGCGCGACGAACGGCTTGAGCTCCGGCTCCGTGAGGTGCTGATCCAGCAGTTCAATCGCGTTGGACCGCACGCGCTGTTGCGTGCTGCGGTAGTACATGAACGCGCGGTGCATAGCGGCGCGCGAATGCAGCAGCCCGAGCAGGCGAAAACCGCGCGACTCCGCCTGGATGCGCAGCGCGCCGAGCTCCGCCTGGAAGAACTTGTGGCGCAAGGACTCGCCCGCCGTGATGAGCTCGATGACCTGGAAACGCCTGAGGCGGTCGATCTCCTTGAGCAGCTGGTTGGTCAGCCACGTGCGCGGCGGCCGCGGCCGCTCCGGCTCGCGCGCCATACGCCACAGCGATTGCACCGCGCCGTCGCGCACCACCGTCTCATGGGACGGCAACAGCTGCTGCATCAGGAAATCGCGCGCTTCATTGGTGCCAAACCGCTCCACCACGCGAAAGAGCCGCAGCTGAATCGCCGGGTGCGGCGGCCGCTCCGCGATGATCTCCGCCAGCGCCCCCACAAGCGGCGGGCCAAAGCGCAGGAGCGCCTGCGACGCGGCCGGCACGAGGTCCGCCTGCCCCAGCGCCTTGATCAGCGGGTCGATGAATTCCGGCGAGCCAATCTGGCCCATCGACTGCACCGCGTTCAGGCGCACCTCCATCGACGGATCGTCGATCATGGACACGAGGTCAAAAGCCGGATCGTTGTGGTAGCCGCCGGAGATGAACGCCGCGCGCGCCCGCCGACCGCTCGTTTGGCTGCGCAGGTCGTCAATCAGGTCGCGGTGGATGCGGGACGTCACGTGTTCGCCACCCGCGCTGCGCATCCACATGACCGCCAAACGGGCCACGGCAAGGTCGTCGTGCTGCATGAACGGCGACACCAGCGGAATCAGCCCCTTGTCCGGATAGTGGGTCAACAGGCGCAAGCACTCGCGCAGCACCGGCGCGGCCTTGTCCCGGGTCAGCAGCGCCAGCAGCAGCTGCCGCTCCGGCTTCATGCCCATTTCGCTCATCACTTCCAAAGCGCGGCGCGCCACTTCCGGATCGGGATTGCGGGCCGCCGGCATCAGGTCGTTGACCTCCACGGCGAGGCGCATTTCCCGCACCATCTCCAGCGCCTGGACGATCTCCTGGGGCCGCTCCGCCCGCAACCGCGCCTGCGCTTCGCGAAGGGCATTTTGCTGCAGCAACTCCTGGGTCTGCGGATCGGCATCCGAATCGACGCGCCGCGCGCGCAGGCCCTCAAACAAGGCGCGGCGGTAGTGCGGCGCCATCGCGAGACCCAGAATCACGACGCCAATGCACGCAAGCGCGGTGCCCCAGGACAAAAGCCCGAGCTGCGCCGCGGTCGGCGCCATGAGGAGCAGCGCAATCGAGACCGACGCGGTGCCCACGCGATAGACCACGCCGTCAATCAGCGTCTTGGCGCGCTCGCCCTTCTTGGCTTCAAGCGGCATCACCAGCATCTGCATCGCGTTGCGCGTCAGGGCAAATTGGCCAATGCGCTCCATGAAAGACGTCGCGACGATGGCCCAGAACGCGTACGGCAGCTCGTGCGTCTTGGAGACCATGTAGAGCAAGCTGCCACAGCCGATGATGATGGCGCTGGCGGAGATGGCCACGCCGATGCCGACGACGCGGACGATGCGGCCGGTTGCCATGAGCGCGACGAAGAACGCGACGAAGTTGGAGATGGCGTAGTACGTGCCGAGGAAGCCGGCGATCGACTCCTTGTTGTGGACGTAGCGCGCCTTCAGTTCCGTGGAGAACTGGTAGTCGAGGATGAGCGACGCGACCTGCAGCAGGAACACCAGCAGCGCGAGGCGAAGCAGGAGCGGCGTGTCGCGGATATTGCGGAAACCGCGGAGGATGTCGCTGCCGCGATCCTTGCGGAGCTCACCCGACGGCGTGCGCGCGACTTGCGTCTGTTCCTCGCCCGCATCCGCGGTCAGGCCCGTGACCGTACGCACGATGCGCGGCACCTTCCACAGCGGCCACGCCAGCAGCGCCAGCACCAGCCACAGCAGATTGCGCGCTTCCATGCCGCGGCTCAGGACCAGGCTGACCATGCCGCCGCCCGCCGCCGCGCCCAAAGTCGAGACCGCCGCGAGGACCGGAAACAGCCGCTTGCCCTGCCGCGACGGCACGAGCGCGGACATCATGTTCCAGCTTTGCAGCAGGATGAGGTTGGCGATGCCGGTGCACCACACCAGTTGCACAAGTGCGATGCCCTTGGGGTGCAGCGGATAGGCCAAGTGCAGCGCGGCAAAGGAGATTTGCGCCAGCAGCAGCAGGCCAAGGAAGCGGCGCGTCAGCGACGTGCGCGCCATGATTCCGACGTACGCGATGGACACCACGGCGGTGAACACGGACGAGCCGAGGAACATCCACGGCAGCATCTTGGTTTCGTGATCGGTCAGAAAGACGGCGCGGGTGAACGTGGCGATGACGACGCTGGCGGCCGTCACGACCGCAAACAGCGGCGCGGACTGGGCAAGGACCGGCTGGTCGATCCGCTTCATGCCAAACAGCGAGCGCATCCAGCGCAGCGCCTGCTCAGTGAAAGCGCGTTGCGGCGTGGGCGTCTGCGAAGTCTGGGTCACTGGAACGGTCAAAACGCACGCCTCCCGGGGGCCGATAGTTGAACAGAAAGGCGGGCGCGGCGGAAGTCCCCGCGTTCGGTTAGGCGGGGCGGGCAGGCTGTGTTGGCACGCGGCATCAGCCCCCGCGCGTCCGGCTCAACGTCCCTTCCAGGTGCCCGGCGTACGTCCAGGTGAACCGCTCAGCCGATTGCCCCACTACCTGCACGGCAACGTCGTACCAGCGGTCCTGCAGCGCCAGCGCGATGGCCTGCGACGCATTGGCCGCCAGCGTTTGCGTCGCCGTCTTGCCGGAAACCGCGTCCAGCACCTGCACAGCAAGCGGCGCATTGCCGGGATTGTGGAGGCTGAGTTGCGCCGATTCACCCGCCGGATCCAGCGCGAGCGCCACGCGCGGATCGCCACCCGCCGTCAGCGCGCTGCCGACAAAGCGCCGGAAAAAGCTGTTCACGCCATGGATTTCCAGCGCGAACGCGCCATCCACGCCGGTCGCGTACGTTTCCTTCGCTGTGCCGCCCGGCGCGACGGTCACAAACCGCGGCAGGTCGTCGACACCGGCAAGGCCATGCACGGAGAGCGGAAACGCCGAAGTCCCCGCGTTCGCGAGCGCGACGGTCACGTTGCCCGCGCCATCGATGCTGCACTCCGCCTCAGGCAAATATGGCAACGGCCGGAGCGGCCGCGTTCCCGGCTCGACGGCAGGCACGGCGCTTTCACCACCCGGCGCGGCAGCCGGCAGCGTGGCGCAATCAACGTCGGCAGCGGCCGCGAGCGGCGCGGTCGCAGGCAGCGTTCCCGGAAACCCGCCGGGACTCGCATCCAGATCCAGCGTCGCGAGCAGGTCGCCACAGATCGATCGCCGCCACGTGCTGATGTTTGGCTCCTGCACGCCGGTGAATTTCTCAAGGAGTCGCAGAATCGACGTGTGATCAAACACCTCGCTGCACACGGATCCACCCGTGCTGAAAGGTGAAATCACGATCGTCGGGACGCGCACGCCCAAGCCGATCGGCAGGTCCATGGCGTATTCGTCCGGCGTGCCCACCGGCGCGGTCGGCGGCAGCACGTGGTCATAGAATCCGCCGTTTTCGTCCATCGTGTAGAGGAAAACGGTCTTTTCCCAGACCGCCGGATTCTTGGCCAGCGCGTCCAGATAGCTCTTCGTCAAATCCGCGCCCTTGTTCGGCGCCGACTTGGCGTGCTCGGAAAGCGGCGCGGGGGCGATGATCCAGGAAACGGCCGGGAGCGCGTCGTTGGCCACGTCGTCGGCAAAAGCCTGGCGGGCGCGGCGCTTCATGCCGTTCTCATAGAGCGGCGATCCGACCGGTGCGTCCTGAAAATTGGCGAACCACGCAAGCGCGTTGTCGTCAAAGTTGTCCGCTTCCTGATAAACGCGCCACGAGACGCCCGCGGCCTGGAGGCGCTCCGGGTAGGTCGTCCACGTGTAGCGCGCCTTGGCGTCATTGGTCATCACCGGACCCTGGAACTTGCCAGCGGCGTCGCTGGTGCCCGACCACAGGTAGAGGCGGTTCGGGTTTGTCGACGTATTCACCGAGCAAAACGAGTGGTCACAGAGCGTGAACGCGTCGGCCAGCGCGTGGTGGAAAGGAATGTCCTGGCGGTTGTAATAGCCCATACTGTTCAAGCCCTTGGCCGTGATCCACGCGTCCATGCGGCCATCATCGCGCGCGGTGAGCCCGGTGAACCAGTCGTGGTTCACGTCGGCGACGCATTGCCCCGACGTGGTGCCTGAAGCCAAGCGGAACGGCCAGACGCGGCCCTGCTTGCCCGGTTGGCCAAAGACGTTGCCGCCCGCCGCAAGCGACAGCGGATGGCGATCGGCAAAGCCGCGCACACCCGAGAGCGTGCCAAAATACTGATCAAAGGAGCGATTCTCCTGCATGAAGACGACGACGTGGGCGATCTGGGAAAGGTCGCCCCGCCGCGCCGGCTTCTGCGCCTGACACGCCAAGGACGGCGGAAGCGCGGCCAAGGCAGCAAGACCCGCACCGCGCAGCGCAGACTGCTGCAAGAACCACCGACGCGTTCCCTGACCCATGTCACCCTCCCAAACCCAGGCAATGGCGCCCAACGCGCGAGTGTCGCGCCGCTGGTGAAAGTCGGCAACCCGCGGCATTGCTTTGGCGTTTCTGACCGGTTCCGTGCGCCGATTTGGCAGGATCGCCTGCGGGTGCCAAACTGGCGCATGCGGCCGCCGTTGCCGCTTGAGGATGCCATGCTGCTGCACGATCTCGAACCCTGGCACTTTGCCATCGCGGGGGCCGGCATCGCCGGAATCACGCTGACCCTGCAAGCCGTGGGAAACCGCGCGCTGGGCGTTTCGACCGGCCTGGAAGAAGTCTGTTCGCTCGGGAGCAACGCCCCGTACTTTGGCCGCGCTGAGCTCAAGTCGCACTGGCGGATTGTCATGTTCGCCGGCCTGATTTGCGGCGGACTCTTGTCGTCGCTCACGTCTGGCGGCTGGCAGCCCACTTGGGACGCCGGGATGCTGGACACGCACCTCCACCTCGATCACGCCGCCAAGGTCGTCTGGTTCTTCGCCGGCGGGCTCCTCACCGGCGTGGGCACGCGCATGGCGGGCGGCTGCACGAGTGGCCACGGCATCTACGGCATGGCGCGGTTGCAGCCCGGCAGCATCGCCAGCGTCCTCGCGTTCATGGCCAGCGGCATCATCACGGCCAACCTGCTCTGGCGCGTCATCGCGCCGTAAGGACTCACCATGATTCTCGTCTTCATCCTGTCCGTCGCCTTTGGCTTCCTGCTCAGCCGCAGCGGCGCCGCCGACTTCGACGTCATCCAGCACATGTTCCTCTTCGATTCGTTCCACATGTACGGCTTGCTCGCTGTCGGCGTTGGCCTCACCGCGCCGGGCCTCTGGCTGCTGGGCCGCTACGGCCGCACGCTCACCGGTCAGCCGATTCACCTCGCCGCCAAGCCGATCCACGGCGGCAGCATTCCCGGCGGTCTGCTGTTCGGGATCGGCTGGGCGATGACCGGCATGTGCCCGGGTCCCATCCTGGTGACGCTCGGCGAAGGCAAGGTCTTTGCGATCGCCGCGCTCTTTGGCGCGCTGCTGGGCACGTGGCTGTTTGGTGCGAACTATGTGCGGATCCAGCGCTGGTTCAAGCTGCCCAATCTGACGACTGGCACCGGCGCGGGTTAGCCCCGGCTACTGCATGAACGAGCGGTAGACGCCGACGATCATCGACAGGCAGAACCACACGACAACCACCATGTACGTCACGTAAAGCGCCCCGCGAAATACGCGGTACAGCGGCGGCTTGGCCTCTGCGCGCGCGATCTCGTCGTCGTTCGGCGCGGCATCCGCCAGCAGTTCGTCCGGCGGCAGCGGTTCAGTGGCGTCCGTCATGCCCGCCTCTACTTGCCGCCGTGGAAGCCAAAGGTGCCGTGGAGGGCGGCCTTGGTCTCCGCGTCGTAGATGCTGCACACGCCGGGGACGTCGAGGCCGCAGATGCCTTCCGGCTTCAAGCAGACAAAGTCGCCCTGGATGCTCTTGCAGTCCTTGTCCTTGCTGCCGCCCGCGGTGATTTTGCCCGTGTCGATGCTGCACGGCGCGCCGCAGAACGCGGGATACGCGAGCGGCGCGTCGTAGACGCCATTGCCGTCGCTGTCGATGAAGATCGCGCCGGTCGTTGCCATCGGATAGATTGGGAAGAAGTCCGGGATGCGCGCGGGCGTCGAGAAAATCGCGTTGATGACCGGCAAGTTGGCAAACGCCATGGAGGCCACGCGCGGCAACTGCAGTTCGCCAAACGGCACGTCAAGCTGCACCGGCCGCATCAGGGTCGACTCCGCCGTGCCCAGCGCGTTGATCGCCAGCCAGGAATCGCGGCCCGCCGGCACGTCGATGTCAAACGTATCGTCCGCGTCGACAATCAGCGCCGTCCGCGTCGCGCTCGCCGGCAGGTTCACTTCCTTGACGACGTGGCCGTTGACCCACACTTCATAGCGATCCACGGCAAACCACGACGGCGTCTGGATTCGCACGTGCACGCTCAGCTTGGTCTTGCCCTTGGCCGCGACGGTGTCGCCAGGCAACGCGCCCTCGACGCTCACTTCCACGAACGGGCCAAAGCTCGCGACGGTCTGGCCGGCGCGCAGGTTCTTGGCGATTTCCTTGGGATCGATCGACGAGACGTTGTCCGAGCTGGAGCGAATCCACGTGCGCGGCGTGCCGGGCTCGCCTTTCAGGCCGTGGCTGTCCGAACCGCCGACGATGCTGCGCACGAGGCCGTGCTCCAGGAAGTTGGTCCAATCCTCCATGACGCCTTCCGTGCGCGCGCACGGGCGATCCTGATCCGCGGGCGCAAGCACCGTGTCAAAATCCTGGTCGATCTGCGCCTTCGCCGCGTCGTTGAACGTGCACAGCTTGGACAGCGTATCCACCGTGGTCACGCCATCGGGCTTGGCCGACTCGGCCAGCCACGCATCCGCTTCAGACGCCGTGCGAATCAGGATTTCACTGGAAACGAACTGCGCCGCGGCAATGCGGTAGCGGTGCTGGCACGTCAGCCAATCCGTCGTCGCCTCATCGCCCGGACAAGTCGCGAGCGGCGACATCGTCAGGCCGCGATCGCTGTGCTTCGGGTCGGTCAGCTCCGGACACGCGCTGTTCAGCCCGGCGACCGTCGTCGCATGGTCGATGCGGTAGATGCAGCGCTCAAAGATCATGACTTCGCCCGCCGTCGGCGTGTGCACCATGTCAAAACGCTTGCCGTTGTACATTTCCATCGCGTCAAAGTCGCAGCCCATCGTCCGCAGCACCGGATTGGCGTTCTCCAGCGAGCTCAGCGTGCGCTGCAGCGAGTACGCATTCACGCCGCCCTGCGCCGCCCAGCCGAGGAACCCGTCGCGCGGGTGCGCCACGATGGTCGAGGGCTTGTCGTCCGACGTGAAGCCAGACTTGGCGAGGATGTTGTTGACGATGCCCTGGCTCTGCTGGCAGTACCAATCGACCGAACCGTGCGACGGCACGTCCAACGCGTTGTACTTGAGCGGAAAGCCGATGTAGTGGCCGATTTCCAGCGTCGACACCTCTGAACCGACAACGGCCTTCAGCCACTCCTGGATGCCAAAATCTTCGATGAACGGCTGATAGTTGGACAGCACGTCGTGGTCCGTGGACGCGACGTACTCCAAGCCTTCCGCAGCGATGGTCGCGACGCGCGTCGCCAACGGCATGCCGGAGTCGAACGACGGCTCCGCGTGCAGATGGAAATCCGTCGAGACCCAGCCAGCGGTGTTCACTTCACGCAGCAGCGTCGCCTGCAGCGGCTTGTCGTCGCCGTCAGCCAGCGTCACGTTCGTATTGAGAATGCCGTACTCCGGTCCGTGCGAAACGACGACCTGATAGTTGCCCGCCTGCAGCGGGATATCGAACTTGCCGTTCATGGCGAAGCCGAGGAACTGCACGCCATCACCCAAGCGTCCCTGACCAAAGTACGGCCGCCGACCGCCATCACGCCACAGCGGCTTGCCATCCGCGCCGAGCTTCACCACGGTCGCCTTGACCGGCAACGCCGTGCCCGCGCCATCGGTCGCGCTCACGTGCACGATCGCCGGCGTCGGCAGGGACGGCGCGGTCACATTCGTCTCGCCCACTTTCACTTCAATCTGCACCGGATCGCCCACGACGACCTTCTTTTCGTCCATCGCGACAAGCACGTAATGGCCCGCGGGCAGCGTCGCGCTGAACGTGCCGTCCTCGACCGGGGACAAGCCAACGTCGGCGTCAATCGCGTTCAGCACGCTCGGCGAGTGGTCGATCCGGCGGTTGGCTTCGATGACGTCGTCGGCGGTCTGCCAGGTCTTGGTCGGATCGGGATCGCGGAGCACAAAGACGGTCGCGTTTGTCGCGTTGGCGCCAGAATCGCGCCAGCGAACGTAGCCTTTGACGGTGCCGGTCGGCGTGCCGCGGCCCGAGAACACGATGTCGGAGACGCTGCCGATGTCGCCCGCGCCGACTGCGAGGTAGCGTTCAAATTCGTAGACGCGGCTGGTCTGGCAGGCCACCGATGCGGCTTCCAGGTCGGCGCAATTGGCGGGCGCGTCGGCGGCGCTGCAGTCGCGGTGGAAATCGCATTGCAGGCTGGCGGTGACAAACGCGGTCGCGGCGGAGGTAAAAACCGGCACGAGGACGACGGGATCCTTGTCAGCCGCTTTGATTTTCTTTGAGAAGTACGCGTAGCTGACGTCGCCGCCGGCTGCTGACACAAAGTCGAAATTGAGCGGATGGGCGAACAGGTCAACGTTGGCGAACAGACCGTCCCAAATGGGTTTTTCTTCGTCGTAGCCATGGCCGGGGACGAAGATGTCGTTCTGGTTGCCAAAGAACACGAAGTCGCCGGCGCCGACGCCCGCGCGCTTGACCGGGGCCGCGAGCGCGCTGTCGCCGAGAATGATGCCAAACACGGATTCCGCGCCGGTGGCGTAGTCCATCGGCAGCGTTTCCGAGCACTCGCAGGTTTCGCAACCGTAGGCGTCGAACTGGTGGGCGATCTGGCCATTGGCGCTGCAGACTTTGCCGGCGCAACCGAGTTCGGTCATGGACTTGCACTGGCACGTCGACTTGCCGTCGGTGCCCGCCGCGCACTTCATGTTAGCCGATTCGCAGGCCGCGTCGGTCTTGCAGGTGCTGCCGGGAATGTCGTTGTGCTCGGTCGCCGCTTCCGCGTCCATGATGACCCAAGTCTTCATGCGCACAAACGATTCGCCGGGCTGCAACGTGTAGTCGGTGCGAAAATGCACGGACGTCTTGGGGTCGGAGTAGAGCGCGGCCAACGCCGTCTTGTCGCGGCGCAGGATGCCCAGGCCATCAAAAAGGAACATGCCGACGCCTTCCACGCGCACGGTGGCGGTCTTGCCGTCAGAGCCGTCGCTCAGGACCGTGACCTGCGTGCCGATCGGCGCGGGCACCAACAGGTTGGCGAACGGGAAGATTTCAGCAAAACGGTCGCGACCGGAGCCGGATGGGAAGCGCGAGTCGCTGCGGCGGATGTCCGCGTCGACCAGGCTGCCGCCGTAGATGCCGGGGCCCCAGGAGCGTTCAACGCCGAGGATGGCCACGCGGATTTTGTCGTTTTCGAGGACAAAATCGCCGGTATCGGCGTACGCGACGGGACCGCCGACCAGCTCATTGCGGTTGGCGGCCTTGTGGGCGCGCAACAGCGAAGTATCCGTGTTGTCGCAGGCAGTCAGGCCAAGTGCCAACGCGAGGAGCGTGACAATGGAACGGACGCCGGTCTTGAATCGCCAATGGCGCATGACGGCCTCCCTCGGCTACAGCTTGACCTGGAACTGCGCAAACAACGTGTCGTCCTTGAGCGCCGGGCCCGTGGACTGCGAGCGGTGGTCGTACTGCAACTGCACGCGCGCCCGGTTCTGCGTCAACTGGCAACCCAGCGCGCCCGAGATGACCATCTCGTCGTGGTTGTCCTTGAGCGACGTGTTCGGATCGATGAACTCGAGACGCGCCGCCGCGTTGAACCGCCACCACGCGTAGCCGAGCTCCGCGATGATCGCCTGGCGCTTGAGCGTGTCGGGAATCGTCGAGGCGACCGTCGGTGTCGTCTTGGGCGCCGCAGAATCCAACAGGTATTCCACGAGCAAGTGCGCGCCGTGGGACTTCAGGTGGACATCCGCGCTGGCGGCCCAGGACGTCGTGCCGCCCGCGTCGTTGTAGTAGCCGCCCGCGCCGACTTCAAAGCGGAACTTGTCTTTCATGCCGCGGCTGGCGACCTGCGGACCCAGTGAGCCGAGCGGCTCCGCCTGGATGCGGCCGGCGACGCTGTAGCCCCGCGCGCGGTTGCCGTTGGCGCCCACGAAGAGGAAGGAATTGGATTCCACGCCGCCAAAGTAGTTGATATTGCGCTCAAAGGAGTTGTACGCGCCGGCCCACCACTGGATGCCGCCCACGTCGTAGTGACCATGGAGCGACGCGCCGACCTGATAAAACGGCGCCATCGCGTCCGCCGCCTTGGGCCGCTGCGCCAGCGCCTGATCGCCCGAACCGAGCATGGCAAACCGCGAGAACGGCACCAGCTGCGCACCGACGGTCAGGTCCTGATGGCGCAGGAAGTGCAGCGACATGTTGGCCTGATGCACCGGCGAACCGCCCTTGGCGATGTCGGCGAAGTCCGTGCCCAGAACCCACGTGATGCGCTCCGAAATGTGACCGCTGACGCCCAGACGGGCACGGCGGAGGATGAAGTTGCCGGCGCTCTCCACCACGTCGCCGCGGGCCAACTGGTTGTCCGCGCCCGCGAACAGGCCCACCTGCGTCTGGATCAGCGCGTGCGGTTGGAGCACGGAGCCCCAGCCGCCCAACATGCCGCCAAAGCCGTGGCCGCCGCGACCGGGGCCGCCGTGTTCGGGGCCGCCGTGTTCGCCGTGGTGCGCATCGCCGCCCTTGGGGCCGTCGCAATCCTTGCCGTCACACGGCTTGCCATCGTGCTTTGGCGCTTCGCCGTCTTTGCCTTCGCAGGGCTTGCCGCCGTCTTTCTTGTCGCCGCAATCGCCCTTGGCGCCGTCGCAGCAGTCGTCGTCGTCGTCGTCGCAACAACCTTCGCAGTCGCCGCCTTTGCCGCCGTGTTCAGCGCAGTCGGGGCAATCGCCCTTCTTGCCGTCACAAGGCTTGACGTCGGCGGACTTGACCGCGTCGGGGGCGGCAGCTGCGGGCGCCGGTTCATCGGCAAACGCAGGTGCAGCAAACAGGGCAGCGGACAGAATTGCGGTCAGGACATGCTTCATGGACGGTAGCCTCCGGATAAGCCGCGGCGGAGTGTAGCACGTTGGCGGCAGGGCGAAAGTCGGGCCCGCGCTTGTCCCCACCCCGGCGATCGCGCACCATCGCCGTCGGCCCATTCGCGGCTGGGAGTCCCGATGCCACGCGCCGTGTCCAAGGCTGAAATGCAGCGCAAGTGCGAGCGGATCCAGAATATCCTGGACGCGACAATTGGCAGCCCGGAGGTTCCGCTCGACCACACGGACGCCTACACGCTCCTCATCGCCGTGCTCCTGAGCGCGCAGTGCACTGACGTGCGGGTCAACCAGGTGACGCCGCAGTTGTTTGCCCGGGCGCACACGCCGGCTGAGATGGTCCAACTGACGGTGGACGAAATCCGCGCGATCATCCGGCCTTGCGGGCTGTCCCCGCAGAAGGCCAAGGCGATCCACGGGCTGTCACAGATTCTGCTGGACGAGCACAACGGTCAGGTGCCCAACGATCTCGCCGCGCTGGAACGGCTGCCCGGCGTAGGGCACAAGACCGCGCAGGTCGTGCTCGCGCAGGAATTCGGTGTGCCAACGTTTCCTGTCGACACGCACATTCACCGGCTGGCAGAGCGCTGGGGGCTGTCCAAAGGGAGCAACGTGCTGCAGACGGAACGCGATCTGAAGGCGCTGTTTCCGGAGCGCAACTGGAACAAGCTGCACCTGCAGATCATTTGGTTTGGCCGCAAATACTGCCCGGCGCGTGGTCACGATCCCGCGACCTGTCCGATTTGCTCCTGGGCTGCGCCCAAGCCGTGATCGCCCGTCAGTCGTCGCTGTCTTCGTCGCCGCCGAGGTCACCAGCCGATGGCGTCGGCTCTGGTTCTTCCACAACCGGCGTCGGCTCGTCCTCCACTTTGGGCTTGGCCTCCTCCGGCTCGACCGCGGGCGTCGCCCCCGGCGCGGATGACGGCGCTGGCACAGTGCTCCAAGCCACCGGCGTTCCCCACGGATCGACGTAGCTGCTTTCGACCCCCGGAGCTTCTGCCACCTGCTGTCGCGCCGCCGTACACGCCGGACTCGCCAGCGCAATCGCGATGCCCAACACCTTCAACCACCGCACCATCCGTCACCTCATCCGTTCTTGAGTCTCGCCAAGCCGCTGCGCCTGTCAATACACCCGCATGTCCAAGTCCTGTTGCGTCCGTCCCATTCCGCTGCCACTCTCCCGGCCGATGAAGTCCTGCCTTCCCAACCTGTTCGTCCGTTCGCGACTTTTGCCGCGGCTGATCCTGCTCGCCGGGCCACTTTTGTTTCAGACGCACGGCATGGCGCATCCGATTGATGAAGTGCGGTCCAATGCGATCCTGGAGCTGGAAACTGCAGATCGTCAGCATTTTCAATGGACTACCCTGCTGGGCCGCGAGCACCTGACCGAGTACGCCAAGATGCTGCGCAACATCGGGCTGCCGCCGGAGCGCGATCGCGTCGAGTTGGCCAAGACCGTCGAGCACGCATTTGCCTTTGATGGCTGCCAAATCGCGACCTTGCCGGAACCGCCGCCGGGTCAGCCGGATCCACGGTTTTCCGAGCGCGAGGGCGGCGCGTGGATCGGGATGCATTTTCAGGTGACGTGTCCGCAGCCTGTGACGGAGCTGACCGTGCGGCGGCTTGGTTATTCGGCCGCCAAAACGCGGACGACGCTCTACCTCGCGGTGACGGTTGGGGGGCAGGACGCGGTGCGCGCGCTGGTGCCGCCGTCGGCGGAAGCGATGACGGTCCCGCTCAATGGCCAGCCCGCGCGCGCACTGGGGGCGCCGGTGCAGCGGAAATCGCCGGCCAAGGATACCGCCCCGGGCGTGCTGCCAAGCGAGACGATGTCAGCACAGCAGTTGGCCGCAGCGCGCGCGGAGCCGGGTTTGCGCATGCCGCCGCTGGCGATGCTGCAGGCCTGGGGCCGTGAAGGCGCGGTGCACCTCGCGACCGGGCCGGATCACCTGCTGTTTCTGCTGACGCTGGTCGTGGCGTCGCCGGGCCTCGCGACGTTGCTGGCGGCGGTGACCGCGTTCTCGCTCGGCCATCTGACCAGCATGACGCTCGCGCTGGTCTTCAAGTGGCCGGCGCCGGCGTGGGTCGACATCGCCATTGGTCTGACGATCACAACCGCCGCCTTTCGCGCCCGCGCACCGCGCGCCTCGCACGCGTGGACCCTGTCCGTGCTGACGGCGAGCTTTGGCCTCATTCACGGCCTCGGTTTTGGCAACGGGCTGCAACACCTTGTCGCGGGCTACGATCAGCTTGTCTGGCCGCTCGTCAGCTTTGGCCTCGGCCTTGATGCCGCGCAGGTCGCGTGGGTGCTCTTGTGCACGGTGCTCTGGCGTGGTCTGCTGCGCCTGTCTGCCGATCGCGCGCGGACGCAGCGCCTGAGCGCCCAAGTCTTGATGCTCGCCGGCCTCGTCTTTGCCGTTTGGGCCAGTGTTGGAGAAGTTCCATGAAGCACCATCGGCCGCGTTTGATCACTGGGGAAGTGTGGCCCGGGCGCGTGTTGCGCCTCGCGGAATCCGATGGCGCGCACGTGGAATGCGAGACGCCCGATGGCCCAGTCATCGTCCGCGTGCCCGGCGCAGTGCCCGGCGACGAGCTTTTTGTGCGCATCGGCCACGTCGGTCAGCACATGGCGTGGGGCAAGATCGAGAGGCTGGACGTGCCATCGCCGGATCGCATCGATGCGCCCTGCCCGGTTGTCCTGCGCTGCGGCGGCTGTCCCTGGCAAATGGTGCTCCTGGACGCGCAGCAGCGCATCAAGCAGGCGGATCTGCAGGAACGTTTGGGCGCGCTGGCCGCCCACGCAGAATGGCATCCATGGCAGCCGCAGCAGCGCGCCACGGGCTACCGGACGCGCGCGCTGATGATGACGCGGCGCGTTCACGGCCGACTGCTGCTCGGCTTCTTCGCCGCGGGCACGGACGATCTGGTCGCCGTGGACGAGTGCATCGTCCAGCATCCCAAGGTCGAGCGCGTGCTGCATGAAGCGCGGGAAATTCTTGACCATTCGGGCATCACGACGTGGCGCGATGCGCAACGGCCGGGGCAGCTGCGCGCGGTGCTCTTCCGCCTGGATCCGCGGCAGAATGATGGCCTGCTCACGCTCGTCGTCACGCATGAAGGCGGTCTGGCGCCCATCGCGGAGCAGCTCTTGGCGATTCCCGGCGTGTCGGGCGTCTTTGCCAATCTGCAGCAAGCTGCGGGTGGCGCGGTGCTGGGGCAGGAGACGCATCACCTCGTCGGCGCGAAAATGCAGACCGTGGAGCTGGCCCGGACGTCGCTGGAGCTGGGTCCAACCGCGTTCCTGCAAACCCGCCACGATGCGGCACAGGCCATCGCGCAGACGCTCGCCAAGTTCCTGCCGGCGGAGATGACGCACCTTGTCGACCTGTATGCCGGGATTGGCGTGTTTGGCCTCGCGCTGCGGGAGCGCGCCGCACGCGTGACGCTTGTCGAGCGGGACAGCGCGGCTGTGGCGGATGCGCAACACAACGTGACGCGCCTGAACGCGCAGAACGTGACGGTCGTCGGCGATTCAGCGGAGGCGTTTGCTCCGCGATTGGCGAAGTTGAAGCCAGACGCGATCGTGCTCGATCCGCCGCGCGCCGGCTGTGCCCAAAGCGTGCTGGCGGCGCTGGCCGACGTGCCGACAACCACGCATTTGGTCTACGTTTCCTGCAACGCGGTGTCATTGGCTCGCGACCTCGCTGTGCTCGCGGAACAGGGCTGGCAGGTCGCCGCCATCGCCCCCATCGACATGTTTCCACACACGCCGCACGCGGAGTGGGTGGTGCGCCTCGCGCGTGAGGCGAAGCCCGCTGTTCGCAAGCCGCGAGCCGCAAAGGCCGCCAAAACGCCGGAAGATGCGGCGTAGCACCCGTCACTGGGCTGACCAGGCGACTTGCATCATGGAAATCCGTCCGTTAGGTTAGGCACACGGCATTTCGCCGCCCCAACCTGACGGATTTCGCATGCGCGCCCTTGCACTCCTTTGTTCTTTCGGCATCACGTTGGCCGGTTGCAGCGCGACAAGCGCCAGTTCCGGCGATGACGCCGTGGCATCTGAAGACACGGGCGGCGGCGACGTCGGTCTGGCGTTCGACATCAGCAAGAACGACAGCGGCGCGGGCACCGATCAGGTTGACGTCATCGTTGGCACGGATGCCGAAACGGTGAAAGACACGGTCGAGACGGACGTTCACGTGCCCGTCGATGTGCCACCGCCGGAGGACATCGTCGACGTGCCGCCGATCAAGGACGTGCCGCCGCCGCAGGATATCCAGGTGACGCCGGACGTGCCGACGACGCCGGACAGCGGCCCGGCGCCAGATGTGGCGGAACCGGAATGCCCGTCGGGCATCAAGTGGCTGCTGGGGGACATTTGGGGCACGGACCTGATGGAACCGGGTCTGGCGTGCATCCAGTGCCACACCAAGAAAGGTCCGACGTTCAGCGTCGCGGGCACCGTCTACCCGGGCTTCCACACGGTCGACACGTGCAACGGCGTCGCGAGCATCAAGGTGGAAATCACGGACGCCAACGGCAAAGTCCAGACGCTGACCACCAACTCGGTCGGCAACTTCAAGTCCACCACCGCCGTCGCCATGCCGTACAAGGCGCGCGTCATCGACGACAAGGGCGGCGAGCGCAAGATGGCCGGCGAGCAGTCCGACGGCGACTGCAACACGTGCCACACCGCCACGGGCGCCAATGGCGCGCCTGGCCGAATTCACGCACCCTGAGCCTCGGACAACACCATGCGCGCAGCCTTCTTGTGTCTCGTTGTCGCCACGGCTTGCACAAGCGCGACGACGCCGGCAGCCGGACCTCAGGATTTCAGCGAAGTGTGGAGCCAGGGCGTCGCTGACTACGTCGGCGTGGCCAAGACGTCGACAAGCGCGACCGCGGACGGCGTCACAACCTTTGAGTTCGACGTCAAGTCCGGGCCGATCTGCCTGCGCGGCGATCCGTTCCGCATGGCGGTGCGCGACCAGAAGAGCGACGACTTGATGATCTTCCTGCAAGGCGGCGGCGCGTGCTGGTCCGGCTTCTGCCTCGCCGTGCAGAAGGCGCCTTCCGGCATCCCGAATTTGGACGTGCTCGATCCCAAGAAGACGAGCAATCCGTTTCGCGGCTGGAACCAGGTCTACCTGCCGTACTGCGACGGTTCGCTCTTTGCCGGCGAGTCGGACACCGACGACAACGGCGACGGCAAGCTGGACCGCCAACAGCACGGCTTGCGCAACCTGTCGGCGGCGCTGGACATCGGCGTCAAACAGTTTCCGCATCCCAAGCGCATCGTCCTCATGGGCTCCTCAGGCGGCGGTTTCGGCACGATTCCCGCGATCATCCTCGTGCGCAAGCTGTGGCCCGACGCGCCGATTCTCGTGGTGCAGGATTCCGGCACGGGCACGGGCAAGCAGGGCGACCCGAAATTCCTGGAGCAATTGGTCAACGAGTTTCACGTCGCGCGTTTCTTTCCGCCTTCCTGCACCGCGTGCACGACGAGCGCGCACCTGACGCCGCTGCTGGAATGGGAAATGGCGCGCGACAACAACCTGCGCGTCGCGGCGTTTTCCAGCTACAACGACAGCATCATGTCCGGCGTTTTCATGAAGATCCCGCCGGAGCAGTTCAAGAAAGGCCTGCTGGAGGCGACCGATCCGCTGCACGCCGCCTATCCGGATCGCTACAAGCGGTTCCTGATTGACAGCACGATGCACACGACGATGCTCGGCGACGTTTCCGGCATTGTGGGCAGCGACATGAGCGCGGTGACTCTGCCGGCGGACGCCCTGCCGACGTTGGCGACGATTGTGATTGGCAACATTGACGACACCAAGCTGGGCACGCAGACGATGGCGGCTTGGCTGGCGGCGGCGGCGGACAACACGCCGGCTTGGCAGGATACGCTGGCGCCCTAGGCACTACTGCAGCGGCGTGATGCGCCCCAGCGAATAGGCGAGCTGTGCGACCGCAGCCTGCACGTCCAGCTCCGCTTGCACGACCGCGAGGCGCGCCTTCAGCAGCGTGGACTCCGCATCCGCGACATCGAGCCAGAGCCCCGCGCCCGCCTTGTAGCGCTGCGTCGCGGCATCCAGCGCCTTCTCACCAAAGCGCACCTGCGCCGCCGCCACGGGCATGCGTTTGCGCGCCTGCACCACGGACGAGATCGCGAGATTGATTTGGCCGCGCAACGTGAGGATCTGCGCATCCTGGCTGGCCGCGAGCGCGCGGATCTGCGCGGCGGCATCGGTGATGAACGGCTGCTGGGTCCACAACGTGGACAGCGGAAACGCCAGCCCGACGGTCAGACCGTAATTGAACGCCAGCCCGCTCAGGTCGCTGCCCCCCGCGTTGGCTTGCCCGCTCACATAGACATTTGGCCGGATAACGCGCTCCGCCGCGAGTTGCAGGCGTTGCAGCGCTTCAATGCGCGCGCGGATGGACGCGAACTCGGGGCGGTTGGTCACCGCCACTGCGACAAGTTGATCGAGCCGCGCGTCGTCATCCAGGGCAGCGGCGTCCACGGTTTGCAGGTCGAACGTCGGCGGCGCCAACGGTCCGGGCGGCAAGTGCGGCTCGGCGATCGCCACCGCCAAAGCCAGCCGCTGGGAACGCGCGACTTCCTCGGCACGCAGCACGTCGCCTTCCGCGCCGGCCACGTCCGTCTCCGCCTTCCACAAATCCAGCTCCGGCCGCGCGCGCAGCTCAACTTGCTGGCGCACGGCGTCGCGTTGGCGTTGGAGCTGCACGAGCGACGCCTGGTAGACCGAAAGACCGGCGTCGGCCGCCATCACCGCCACCCAGCCCTGCGCGAGCGCCGACCACAATTGCACCTTGGCCGCGCGCAAATCCTGCTCGGCAACCACGACGTTGGCCTCCGCCGCGTCCATGTTCGCCGTCGTCTTGCCAAAATCCCACGCGATCCACTTGCTCTGCAGCGAACCCTGCCAGTACGGATTCAGGCCGTACGACGCGGTCGGCGCGGACGGCGCATTGCTCGTCGCTTCCTGATGGTTCACGTCAACCGTCGCGGTGGGAAGCCACGCATTGCGCGCCACGGCCACCTGCGCGCGGGCGCTCTGCGACTTGGCGATTGCCTGCAGCACATTGGGATGATTGGCGATCGTCCGGCGAAAGGCGTCGTCCAGCGTCCAAGTCGCGGGCGGCTCCACGGCGTGCACCGACGCAGCCCCCAGGAGCAGCAGCGCGAACACGAGACAGATGGTCAACGACTGGCGCATTCAGTTACTCGTAACGCAAAGCGTCGATGGGATCCAACTGCGCGGCGCGGCGTGCTGGCCAGAAGCCAAAGAACACGCCGACCGCGCCTGAAACGAGGAAAGCCAGGGCGGCGACGGACGGATCAAAAATAGTCACCCAACCCGTTGCGTCGTTGAGCAAGCGCGCGACGAGCCAACCGACAAAGACGCCGATCGCGCCGCCAAACGCGGAAAGGACGACGGCTTCGACGAGGAATTGCACAAGAATGTCGCGGGATTTTGCGCCGACCGCGAGGCGGATGCCGATTTCCCGCGTGCGTTCCGTGACGCTGACGAGCATCGTGTTCATGATGCCGATGCCGCCGACGAGGAGCGAGACGCCGGCGATCGAGCCGAGCAGAAGGGTCATGGAATCGGCCACTTCCCGGCTGGCAGCGGCCATGTCGGCGAGGTTGCGGATGGAGAAGTCGTCGTCCGCGCTCTCCCGCAAATGGTGGCGCTGGCGCAGCACCGCGGTCATTTCATCCACGGCGGCTTGGGAAGAATCGGCGTCCAGCGCTGCGGCATAGGCCACCTGGATCTGGTCGCGCTGCGTGCCCGCCAACCGCTGGCGAAACACGGAGAACGGAATCACGACCGTGTCGTCCTGGTCCTGCCCCATCGGCGACTGGCCCTTGGACGACAGCACGCCAATCACCCGGAACGGCACCTTCTTGATACGCACCCACTGGTCGATCGGGTCGTCGGTGCCAAAGAGCTGCGCCGCGACCGTCTTGCCCAACACGCAGACCTTGTTGTGCGCCGCCTCGTCCAGCTCTGAATGCTCGGTTCCAACGTCCGTGCGCCAATCGCGGACGACGTAAAACGCCGGCGTCGTCCCCTGCACCGTCGTTCCCCAGTTCGCGTCGCCCGCGACGATTTGGACCTGCTGGCGATTGGCCGGCGCGAGGTGCGTGATGGACTTGACCTCGCGGCGGAGCGCGTCGATGTCGTCAACGTCCACCGTGGTGCTGGAACCGCCGCCGCCGCGCACGCCCGCGATGTTTGTCGTGCCGGGGATGATGATGATGAGGTTGGAGCCAAGCGATGCGATTTGCTTGGCGATATTCTGTTGCGCGCCGGCGCCGAGGGCGACCATCGCGATGACCGCGGCGACGCCGATGACGATGCCAAGCACGGTCAACATGGCGCGGGCTTTGTTGCGCGAGATGACGCGGAGCGCCAGTCGGAGCAAGGTGAACAGGTTCACGCAACCTCCGAAGCTGGGGTCGTTGAGGCGGCATGCCACGGCGCTGGGACTGCCGGCGTCCATTCGGCGGGCGGCGGACCGTCCATGACGACGCGACCATCCTTGAACTGCACAACGCGCCGGCTCACGGCCGCGACGTCGTTCTCATGCGTGACTATCACGACGGTAATCCCGTGATTGACGTTCAGATCGACAAACAGCTTGAGAATCTCACGCGTCGTCGTGGAGTCGAGATTGCCGGTCGGCTCGTCGGCGAGCAAGAGCGCCGGCTGGTTCACGAGCGCGCGGGCGATCGCGACGCGCTGCTGCTGACCGCCGGAAAGCTCATTGGGCATGTGGCCCATCCGCTCGCCGAGTCCGACCTGCGTGAGCGCGCGCTTGGCCGCTTCCGCCCGCTCATGCGCCGACACGCCCGCGTACAGGAGCGGCAACTCGACGTTCTCCAGCGCCGACGTCCGCCGCAGCAGGTTGAAGCCTTGGAAGACAAAGCCAACCTTGCGGTTGCGGACCGCCGCGCGCTGGTTCGGCGTGAGCTTGGCGACGTCGACGCCATCCAGACGCAGCGCACCGCCGGTCGGCCGATCCAGGAGGCCGATGAGGTTCATGAACGTCGACTTGCCCGAACCGGAGGCGCCAACGACGGCGACGAATTCGCCCTGATGCACCTGCAGCGTCACGTGATCAAGCGCGACAACGGGCGTGCCGCCGGCCCCGTAGACCTTCTGCAAATTCTCCGCGTCGATGACGGGCACCTGACTCATGGGTTGCGCTCGGCCTTCCGTTAGAACATCCGCCGCGGCATGCCCTGGGGGGCCTTGCCGCCGCCAGACGTGCCGCTCTTTTCCAGACGCCGGATCACCAACAGGTCATCCACGTGCACATTTCCCGACAGGACTTCCGTGAAACGGCCGTCGGTCACGCCCGTCACGACGTCGACCGGCACCAGCTTCTTGCCGCGCATCACGTAGACCCGCGACGGCGGCACCTTGCCGAGCTCCGTCGAACTCACGCCCGTCGGCAGATCCAGCAGCGCGTCGCTCGGCTTCTTGCCCGTCTTCTGGCCCGACTCCGTCGCCGGCCGGCCGCCTTTCGCGCCCGGTTCGCCTTCCACTTTGTCGTCCGCGGTCGGACGCCAGCGCAGCGCCGCATTGGGCACGGCCAGGATGCCTTTGCGCTGCGCCGTTTCAAAAACGACAGTCGCCGTCAGCCCGGGCTTCAGCCGATTGGCGATGTTCTTCACGTCCACAACCGCGTCGTAGGTCACGACGTTCTGGACCGTCTGCGGGCTCAGCCGCAACTGGCTCACCACTCCGAGGAACGTCATGCCGCGGTACGCATCCACCGTGAATGCCGCGGGCATGCCTTCCGCCAGCTTGCCGATGTCCGCTTCGTCCACATTGGCGTGCACCTGCATCGACCCCAGGTCCTGGGCGATC
This sequence comes from uncultured Myxococcales bacterium, assembly GCA_903842345.1. Taxonomy (GTDB): domain Bacteria; phylum Myxococcota_A; class UBA9042; order UBA9042; family UBA9042; genus CAIYBN01. Next base: position 320,703 of record CAIMLR010000028.1, on the reverse strand, counting down.
GTGAACAGCACCGGCGCCTGCAGCGACGCGGCGACCGTCTGGCCCACGTCCACAGCGCGGCTGAGCACGACGCCATCGACCGGCGAATGGATTTTGCAGTACGTCAGGTTGGTCTCCTGCAAAGCCAGCGCCGCCTCACCCTGCACAATGTTGGCCTCGGCGTTCGCAACGTCTGCCTTGCTGATCTCCGCCGCAGCCACCGCGCCGTCCAAATCCGCCTGGACTGCAAGCTGTTTCGCGAAAAGCGTTTGCACCCGATGCAGCGTCTTGAGCGCCGAGCGCTGGGTCGCCTCATCGCGCTGCAGCACCGCGCGCGACTGCGCCAGATTGGCCTTGGCCTGCGCGACTTGCGACGCGTACAGGGTTGGATCAAGCTCCGCGAGCAAATCCCCCTTGTGCACCATGCTATTGAAATTCGCGTACAATTTGATGATTCGACCCGACACTTGCGAACCAACCTGCACCGTCACGAGCGGCTGGAGCGTCCCCGTCGCCGTCGTCCGCTCGATCAGCAGCGGCAAGGTCTGCACTTTGTCCGTCACATACTCGGGCGGCTTCTCGCTGCTTTTTTGCCATTTCTTCCAACCCCAGAAGCCGCCCGCGGCGAGTCCGACAAGCACGAGGATTTGCACGAGGATGGTCAGGATGCGGCGAAGGCGGCTGGGAGGTAGGAGGGGGTCCATGGGCGTCCTCGGCGGGAATCAGATATCAGGTTACGTCCGACGTGGAGCGAACGCCAGCAGCAGCGCGTGTGGAAGCGCGCGGCATGTGCGAAGAAATGTAGGACGCTGCGCGGCTGCGCGCTTGGCACAAGGCAGCGCCCGCTCCCGATGCCACAACGGCGCTTGCTGCCACAAGTTGCGCAAAGCCGCCCGGCGACTTGATCTAGCTCAAGTCGCGCCGTTGCAACACTTGAGAGTTGCCAACAACGACGTATGCTGGCGGTGTGAGAGGCGGTAACGACCGGCACTGGGCTGGCCCCGCAATCCCGAGGAGATTCTGCAATGAAGAAGTTTACGATCCCGATGCTGCTGATTGGTGCGATTGCCCTGTGCGGTGTGGCGATGTCGCCGCTGACCGCGACGGCTGACGACGATGAAGCCGGCGGCAAGTGCTTCCGCACGAAATTCGACACCAAGCTGACCTCCGACGCGTGCGCGAAGGGCGGCCAGGGCGAAGCGAAGAAGGCGTGGAAGGCGTTTGTCGCCGAGGCCAAGAAGACCGAGCCGACGATCGCCTGCAAGAGCTGCCACACCAAGCTTGGGCCGGAGTTCCCGCTCGCCGCTGATGGCCTGGAGCACTACAAGAAGCTGGGCGGCAAATAGTAGCCCCGACTCTGAATGCGCCGCCTGGCGCGCATGGGCCCGTTCCGCGACAGTTGGAACCGGACCACGCGAAGTCAGGCGGCGCGTTCCATTTTTGCGGCGCGCAGCGCGAAGGCGTGACGCGCGGACGGGTGGCGTTGAGAAAATCTGCGAGCCTGTTAGCCTTTCGCCCGGGCGACGAACGCCCCTCTCTCGGAGACCTCCATGTTGGCTGCTGACCGGATGCGCTGCTACCCACAATTTACCAGTGAACACAATGCATTGCGCAAGACTGTGCGCGACTGGTGCACCAAGGAGCTCCATCCGAACGCCCACGAGTGGGAGGCCAAACGCCTGTTCCCGCGCGAAGTCTTCAACCGCGCGGCGGAGCTTGGCCTGCTGGGCATCCGCGTCCCGGAAGAATGGGGCGGTCTTGGCCTGGACTGGTGGTACACGGTCGCGTATGCGGAAGAGATGGTGAATTGCGGCATGGCCGGCCTGACGATGGCGCTGCTCGTGCAGTCGGACATGGCGACGCCGGTGATTGGTGAGATCGGCAACGATTACCACAAGCGCAACTTCTGGATGCCCGCGGTCAAGGGCGAAGCCATTGCCGCGCTTGGTGTGACGGAGCCTGACGCCGGCTCGGACGTCGCCAACATCCGCACCACCGCGCGCCGCGACGGCGACGACTACGTGATCAACGGCTCCAAGACCTACATCACCAACGGCACGCGCGCTGACTTCATCACGCTCGCGGTCCGCACCGGTGCGGCGGGCCACGGCGGCATCTCGCTTGTCCTGTTCCCCACGGACACCAAGGGCTACCGGATCACGCGCAAGCTCGAGAAAATGGGCAACCACAGCTCCGATACCGCGGAATTGTCGTTTGAGGACTGCCGCATCCCGGTCAAGAACCTCCTGGGCGAAGAGAACCAGGGCTTCTACTCGATCATGATGAACTTCCAGGGCGAACGCCTCGTCGGCGCGGTTTCAGCGACCGCCGGGGCGCAGCGCATCCTCGATGACACCATCCAGTGGTGCCAGGACCGCAAGGCGTTTGGCCGCTCGCTGACGGGCCATCAGGTTGTCCGCCACCAGCTCGTGCAAATGGAAACGGAACTGGAGGCGTGCCGGCAGCTCTGCTACCGCGCCGTCGACCTGCTGGTGCGCGGGGAAGACGCGTTCCGCGAAATCACCATGGCCAAGCTGTTCTGTGGCGAGACGACCAACCGCGTGATCGACCGTTGCCTCCAGCTGTGGGGCGGCATGGGCTACATGGATGAAGCCGAAGTCAGCCGCGCATTCCGCGACATGCGGCTCATTTCCATCGGCGGCGGGACAACTGAAATCATGCGCGAAATCCTGACCAAGCTGCTGGGCGTCTGATTCGCGGCCCGGGCTATTCCAGGTCGACCCGCACGCGCGTGACAAGGTCCTTGAGGGCTTGGCGGCACGTCGCGGTGTCGGCCGCCTTGACGATGACCCAGCCTTCGCCTTCGTAGCCGTCCGCGCGCGCCTGACCGACCCGCGGCAGCGACTTCTCGACAACGTATTGGCCCATCAGGTCGTCCGCGCGCTCCAGCCCGTACACGCCTTTGACGCGCTTGCCCGCGCCCTGCCCGCGCAGGAACGCGACGCCCACCGACCATTTGCGCGCCACGGGCTCGAACTCGTCCAGCACCATCAGCCGCACCCAGCGGGCGATCATGTCCGTCTCGTGCGCCAGCGACATCAGCGGCATGATGTGAACGCCCGGCGGCCGCGCGCCAACTTCAGAAATGCATGCCGTCCCATCCCGCCGCACGAACCATTCCATGTGGCTCAAGCCGGTTTCCATGCCCAGCGCCGCCAGCGCCGCGGTATTGGTCGGCCAAAAGTCGCGGAACATCGGCAAGTCGCTCTCGCGCGGCAGCAGCACGCAGTACTGGATCCACGGATTCTCCAGCACTTCCAGCGGACCTGGCAGGTAATGCGTGCCTGAATGCCACACCGGCCGACCGTTGATCGTCACGGTCTCGCACGTGTGCTCGCTGCCCGTGACAAATTCCTCGCCCTGCAACGGCCGGTCGAGGCTCGGCCGCAGGGATTTGAGGGCATTGCTCAGCTCAGTCTCGTCGTTGATCCGCCACGTCGCGCGCGATCCCAGGCCATCGACCGGCTTGACGATGATCGGGTAGCCAACTTCGTCGATGAGCTTCCACGCATCCTCGTCCGTTTCAATGAGCCGGCTCCGCGCGCAGGGCAAACCGGCCTCGCGCAGCACTTTTTTCATCTGCGCCTTGTCGCGAAAATTGCGCGCCGCGCGCGTGTGCAAGCCGGGGATGCGGCAGACTTCCCGCGCCTCCGCCAACGGCACCTGCAGTTGCTCCAGCACGCCCAGCAGGCGATCGACGCGACCGAGACTCCGGGCGATCGCTTGGCACGCCAGCGCCAACTGGCCGCCATCCATGCAATTGGCCACCCGATAGTGCCCGGCAAGGCGCGCGCGCAGGTCCGGCGGCAGGAGGTCGGCGGGATCGCTCGAGATCACAACCGCGGCGACGCCAGGCAGATCCGCGAGCGCCTCCAGATAGCGCAGCGTGTTTTCCTGAAGATACGGGGCAACAAGCACTGCGACGCTCATGGCATTCTCCTGCAAGGAAGCCGCATCCTAACGCGAATGGCCGCGAGCGACCAGTTGAACGTTGCGCAGAAGCCCCAGCTGGCGTACTTCCAGCCTCAGGAGGCTTGTGGGATGCAGACGACACAGAAGACGCCGCAATTGGAGCCCTCATGGCTGGCCGTGATGGGCGACGCGTTTGAGCAACCCTACATGCAGAATCTGCGTGAATTTCTGCGCGAGGAGAAGCGCGACCACGTCGTCTATCCGCCGGGGCCGGACATCTTCAACGCGTTCTGGGCGACGCCTTTTGACGCCGTGCGCGTGGTCATTCTGGGCCAGGATCCGTACCACGGCGCGGGTCAGGCGCACGGGCTGTGCTTTTCCGTCCAGCCGGGCGTGCCAGCGCCGCCGTCGCTTGTGAACGTCTTCCAGGAGATCCGCACGGATATGGGCATTGCCCGGCCCGACAACGGCAATCTGCTGCCGTGGGCGCGCCAAGGGGTGCTCTTGCTCAACGCGGTGCTGACCGTGCGCGCGGGCCAGCCGCAGTCCCACGCGGGCCATGGCTGGGAGCAGTTCACCGATCGCGCGATTGCCGAACTCAACCGGCGGCGTGAAGGCCTGGTGTTTGCGCTGTGGGGCAGCCCGGCGCAGCGCAAAGCGCAGTCCGTGGATCGCAGCCGCCATCTGGTGCTGACGGCGCCCCACCCGTCACCGCTGTCGGCGCACCGCGGCTTTTTGGGCTGCAAGCATTTTTCGCAAATCAACGCGCACCTGCTGGCGCGCGGCCAGACGCCGATCAACTGGGCGCTGCCGTCGCTGCTGCCGCCCCGATAAGCCTCAGCTCAGCCAGGAACAGGAGCGCCGCAGGATGTTGGCGAGGCCCACGGACCACGCCGTATCCGCGTTCAACGATCGCACGAGCGCCAGTTCACCGCCGCCCGCCGCCTTGAAATCCTCGCGACCGCGCATGCCGATTTCTTCGAGCGTTTCCAGGCAATCCGCGACGAATGACGGCTCGGCGACGACGACCTTGCACTTGCCTTGCGCCGCAAGGTCCGTCAGCACGATGTCCGTGTACGGCTTGATCCACGGCACGCGGCCCAGCCGACTCTGAAACGCGACGGTCGTCCGCTCCGGGTCGAGCTGCAAGCGTTCCATGATGCCGCGGGCCGTGGCAAAGCACTGCGCGCGGTAGCAGGACGCGTTGACGGGGCCAATCGCGTCGCAGCAACCAGCGGTCTTGAAGCAGTGCTTGCCGGTATTGTCCGTCTGCGAGCAATGATGCTCCGGCACGCCGTGGAAGCTGAGCACGATGTGGTCGGGCTCCTCGTTGGCGATGGCTTCCTGCAGATGGCCGGCCATGCCGTCCAGGAACTCGTTCTCAGCCCAGAACGGCGGCACCACGTGCAGGGAGGGGATGACCCAGCGCTCCGCCGCCGCTTCAATGGCCGCCTGCACCGCCGAGCCGGTCGATGCCGACGCGTACTGCGGAAACAGCGGGACCACGCAGACTTGCCGGATTCCCGCGTCGGCAAAAGCTTGGAACGCCTGCGGAATGGACGGCTCGCCAAACTGAAACGCCAGCCGCACCAGCGCCTGATCGCCAAGCTCCGCCTGCACGCCTTCGGCCAAGTCCTGACCGTGAAACAGCAGCGGCGAGCCGCGTTCCGTCCAGATTTTGCGATACGCTGCCGCCGACTTGGCCGGGCGGAAGCGCAGGATGATGAGGTTCAACAGCAGCCAGCGCTGCCAAGCCGGGATGTCGATGACCCGTGGATCGTTGAGGAACTGCCCCAGATAGCGGCGCACATCGGCCACGGACGTTGACGCCGGCGTGCCGGTGTTCACCAGAATGACCCCGACTCGCTCCCGCACTTGCTCCGCCATGGCTTCCTGCTCCTTGTGCCGCGCACGTGTGCGCATCGTACACGCACCCGGCGCCGTGCGCACCCGTTGCCGCGCAAACCGCGCATCGGATGCACTGGTCTCATCGCATTAACCAAGAGCATCGCGTTTCCCGCGCGGACAGGACGCCTCAGCGGCGCGGCTTCCTGGGTTTGCCGGTGTCGTCGTCGCCGCCACCGCCTGCCCATGTCTTGTAGCTGCTGGCAAAACCCGCAAGCGCGTCGTCGTAGCCAAGGGCTCCGGCGGCCGGACCGGCGCGCAAGTCGGCGACCGCCCGCCAATCCTCTGCGCGCAATGCATCGCCCAGCGCCGCATCCGCCGCCGCCACCGCACCAAGCGCCCGCACCTGCGCGCCAGCATCCGCCGCGAGCGCATCGTGCATCGCGGTCGCGGACGCATACCCCGCCGCCTGTGCTTCCGCGCCGCTCAACTGGCCAATTCCCATACGCGTCGCCTGCATCGCCGCCTGCGGATCCACCTGTTGCGCCTCGGCAAGCGCGCGGTACTCGGCCGCCTGATCCTTGTGGCTGTCGACAAGCCAACGCCCCGTCGCCAGCCAAAATGGGTACGGCTCGAACCGGAGCGGCATTCGCTCGTCCACCTTGGCCGGCAAGAAATGCTGCTCCGCGAGCACGATCGCCGCCAGCCCCACCACCGGCACGCGCGCCTGCGCCGCCGCCTGCGCGAGCGCGTCCCCGTGTTGCGCATGGAGCGCCTGAGCGTCCCGCTGCAGCGAACTCTGCTCCGGTCGCGGTCGCGGCTCCTGCGTGACGGTCTGCATCGATTGCAGCGCTTGACCCGCCGCGTAGCTGTGCCCTGTCAGCGGATTGCCCGCCTGCGGTCGCGCCAGAGGCAGCGCGGCAGGCGCGAGTGGCGTCTGGCTCGGTTGCTGCTTTGGGCGCTGGTCATGCTTCATCCCGACCGTTTTGCCACGGTATCCGTGCCGCGACAACTGTGGGGTGACGAACGCCGCCGGCGGGGCTACCATCTTGGCCCGGAGGTTGCCTTGTCCGCGCGCCCAGCCCAATCCGCAGAACCGCAAAACGGCGCACGTGAGCCTGCCATCGCGCTGAGCAGTGACGCGCGGCTGGCCATCGTCGCCGATATTGCCCGCGCGCTCTCGGCCAATCTGGCGCAGGAGACACTCCTGCGGCTCATCATGGAACGCGTGACGGAAGCGCTGCACGCGGACCGCTCGACGTTGTTCCTGGTCGACGAGGAGCGCGATCTGCTGTGGTCCAGCATCGCGCAGGGCACCAAGCACTACGACATCGAGGTCAAGCGCGGCCAAGGCCTCGCCGGCTGGGTCGCGCAAACCGGACGCAGCGTCAACGTCAAGGACGCGTATCTGGACAGCCGCTTCGACCCGTCGTCGGACGTCCTCCTCGGCTACCGCACGCGATCCATGCTCTGCCAGCCGGTCTTTGACCGCGACGGCGTGCTCATCGCGGTCGTGCAGGTCCTCAATCGCCGCTCGGGCTGGTTCACCGTCGAGGACGAGTCGCTGCTTTCCACGATCATGGCCATGGCCGCGATCGCGATTGTGAACGCTCAGCTCAATGCGACGCTTGTCCACAACAACCTGGCGCTCAAGGACGCCCAGGAGCAGTTGGCGGAACGGCTCGCGGAGATCGACCTGCTGTTTGCGATCGAGCGCGAGGTCGGCGCGACGGGGGATCTGGACGCGGCGATTGACGCCATCATCCAGCGCATCGCGGTGACCGTGCCAAGCTCGCTCTGTCAGGTGGCGCTGGCGACCGCGAACGGCGGCATGATCGTACACCGGCAGGAGCGGCGGCAGCCGGGCGTGCAGATCCTCGCGTTTCCGACCCAGATTGGCCTGTGTGGTCTGGCGATGGAACATCGCGCGCCGCTGGAGATTGGCCCGTCGTTGGCCAACCTGCGCGCGCTCGCGGACGAAGAGCAGTTGCCGTTCGAGCCCGCGGCGGGCCTGGTTGTGCCGCTGATTGTCGACGACGAAATGTTGGGCGCGCTCGCGGTTCTGGATCGCCCGGGGAAACACACGGGCTTTTCGGATGCCGACGCGAAAGTCGTGTCGTTGCTCTCCGGGCAGGTCGCGCGCACGCTGGCGGTGCGGCAGGAATTGGCACAGGCGGAGCGCGAGGATCGGCTGGCCGCGTTGGGCAAAGCGCTGGCAGGCGTGCTGCACGATTTCCGCACGCCAATGACCGTCGCGTCGGGCTACGTGCAGCTGATGACCCGCGAGGAGGAGCCCGCCGAACGCGCGGACCTGGCGGCCAAGACGCTGAACCAGCTGGAAACGCTCACGCAGATGACCCGCGACGTGCTGGCGTTTGCCCGCGGCGAACAGGTGCTGCTGACGCGGCGGGTATCGCTGGTGGATTTCGCCAAGGAAGTCGAGGAGATGCTGCACGCGGTTTTTGCCGGCTCGCACGTGCAGTGGCAGGTCCGGCTGCTGGATCGCGGCATGGCGCGGTTTGACGCGTTCAAGATTGCAAGGGCGATGCAAAACGTCGCCAAAAATGCCCGCGAGGCGCTGATCGACCGCAAGAGCGGCCACTTTGTTGTGGAGATTGCCGGGACGCCGGAGGAGCTGGTCGTGACGTTTGTCGACGACGGCGAAGGCGTGCCCGTGGCCTTCCAGCACCGGCTGTTTGACGCGTTTGCGACGCAGGGCAAGGCGGAAGGGACGGGTCTGGGCCTAGCGATGGTCAAGCAAGTCGCAGAAGCCCATGGCGGCACGGCGAGCTACCGCGACACGCCCGGCGGCGGCGCGACGTTTGAACTGCGCATCAACCGGGAGACGCGCTCAGCGGGCGCTGGGGATCGTTCGTCGACGATCCTGCCACCTCAGCCGTCATCCAAGTGAAATCAAGGTGTTGCCAGCCAAGCGCCATGCAAGCGATCCGATTGCGCGGCAATTCGCGTTGAAAAGTTGACGGGATCGCCAGCTGCGTCATCTTCCGCCCCGATGGATCCTGCAGAAACTTGCCGGACCAACGTGCGAGGGCGGCAATGGCGAGCTGGCGCAAGAAAATCGCGACGATGTTTCGGGTCCTGTGGCACGGCATCCGCTTGATGCTGTTCACGATTTTCGCCGTCGTCAGCGCGGTGGGCCTGTGGCATTCGTGGACGGCCAAGGGCAGCGTCGATGACCGCCGCGCCGAGCTTGTGCGCCTGGAAGAACAGCTGCTGGAACAGAAGATGCGCGGCGAGGAGCTGCAGTCGCGACTCGGCGCGTTTGCCGGCCGCGCGGACGTGCGCCGCCAGACGATTCGCGCCGAACTCGGAATGCTCGGTGAAAACGAGAAGTTCTATCTGTTCAAGTAACGTGGCGCGCGACGCTCAGGCGCCCTTCTTGATGCGCCGACCGTAGAAAATCTCCAGCATCTCGCGCGTCAGCCGCTTCTCCACCGTCTTCTGCTCGTCATCGGTCAGCGTATCCGCGCCGGTGCCAAACAGGTACGTGTCGAGCTTGAAATCCTTCAGCAACATCTTGGTATGAAAGATGTTTTCCTGATAGACGTTGACGTCGATCATCTGGTAGCGGTGCCGCGTTTCCTTGGCGATGAAGTTCTGGATCGAGTTGATCTTGTGGTCGATATAGAACTTCTTGCCGCTGACGTCGCGCGTGAAGCCGCGGACGCGGTAGTCGATGGTGACGATGTCCGACTCAAAGCTGTGCAGCAGGTAATTCAGCGCTTTCAGAGGAGAAATCCGCCCGCAGGTCGAGACGTCGATGTCGGCGCGAAAGGTCGAAATGCCGTTGTCGGGATGGCTCTCGGGATAGGTGTGCACCGTGATGTGGCTCTTGTCCAGGTGGCCAACCACGGAGTCTTTCTTGGTCTTGGTCACGACGAGCGGTCCGGGCGCCTCCTCCCCATCGTCGTCCGATTCGTCGCTCTCGATGGGATCCTCGGAGATCAGCATCGTGACGCTCGCCCCCTGCGGATCGTAGTCCTGACGCGCCACGTTCAGCAGATTCGCGCCGATGATCTTGGCGACGTTCTCGAGGATTTCCGTGAGCCGCTCGGCGTTGTACGCCTCGTCAATGTACGCGATGTACTCGTTGCGGTGCGCCGCCGTGCGGGCATAGCAGATGTCGTAGATGTTGAAGCTGAGCGTCTTGGTCAGGTTGTTGAACCCTTGCAGGCGCAGCTTCTTGAGCGGCTTGACCGTTGGCATCCCGTACAACTCCTCATCACGTCTGGTTGCCGCGCCGGACGCGGGCGGCGCGAGAGTAGGGACAACCCGCGCGTGACGCAAGGGCCAACGGCCCCGTCACAGGATCGCCGCGAAAGCGTCACGCTACCGCGGCTGGCGCTTGGCCACGGAGCCCGGGTCGTCGTAGCAGACCTGCGCCTTTCGCCCCGCGCCGACCGCCGCAGCGACGCCCGAGGTCACGCCGCTGAAGCTCAACGTGCCCCAGTCGTCGTGGTCGGTGAACGCGCTGTAGATGCCGCCGGGGCAGGTGGCGTTGAACTCGCCGTTCAGGTCCTTGAGCACTTTGGGCGTGACCTTGCCGTCATTGTTCCAGTCGATCCAGAAGCCGCTGCACACGCCATCGGCCTCGTTCAGCGCTTTCTCGTCCAGCGGCGTGCGGTCGCCGCGCGAGTAGTCGAGCGTCCCGTCCGGCTGGTCGTCGCAATCGCCATCGATGCCAAAATACGCGTGGCGGTAGTTCATGATGGACGGATAGTTGGCCTTGCCGTTGCACGCGCTGTCGCCGCCATGGCCCAAGCCGAGGTTGTGGCCGAGTTCGTGGCAGAACGCCTCGATGGGCAGATGGCCGGGAATCGCCGTGCCCTGGCACTTGTAGCACACGTCGCAGCCGCCGCTGGCCACGATGAAATCGTCGCCCGTGATCTCGCCGATCCCGCCCGCCGTGGGGCCCAAGCTGTGCATCATCAGCGCGTAGTGGAAATAGCCGAGCCGGTTCCCCGCGAAGTGGCTCGCTTTGATCGCGGCGAGGTCGGGGCCAATGTCTGGCGGCAATTCAATCGTCGTGCCCGCCTTGCCGCCGCCCTGCCAGACGCCGCCCTGGCCGTAGTCAATGTGGAGCGCGATGCCGGTGCTGCCGTCCGGGTTCACGTGCGGCGCGTTGGCGAACATCTGGACCGCCATCGCCTCGGCGCCCGGCGTGATTTGATGGGTGTGGAGCGCGCAATCCGCGTCGTCCTCCATCCAATCCGCCTCGACAAAGACATCCTGGCGCAGCGGATTGGCGCCAAGCGCGGCCAGGTTCAGGCCGCCCGCCGTGCCAAGCAATTCGTCGCCGTCGCCGAGCCCGTCGCCATCGGTGTCCCAGAGCAGCGGGGAAGTTCCCGTGTGGGTCTCGTCGACAAAGACGCCAGTCGCGGTTTCGTAGCAGTCGTCCAGGCCATCCTTGTCGCCATCCACGCCGGTCGTGCAGCTCTCCGGCAGGCAGACGGACGAACAGCCGTCGCCTTCGTCCAGGTTGCCGTCGTCGCACGTCTCCGATTGCTGGACGGTCAGGATCGCGGAGACCTTGCCTGGCGTGTCGTAGCCGGGGCACGCGCTGTTGCGGCGGATGGCGTCCGTGAGGCCGCCCGCGTCGCCCGGATAATCATACACGACGACCTGCTCGCTCCGCCCGGATGCGTGCCGCACCGTCGCCACGATCCACGCCATGTTCTGGGCGAATTGGCACGAAAGCGCGTTCTTGCCCGGCGTCAGCGCAGCCAAGGTCAGCGGATCGGTGAGGAGCTCGCGGTGAATCAGCGTGTCGCAGTACTGATCGGGCGTCGCGGCGTTGACGTGAAGCAGCTGCGCGCCGTTGAGCGAGCAATCCATGAACTCCGGCGCCGGCGTCGCCGTGTTGGCCAGCCATTCCACATCGATGCGCGTTGCGGGATCGGGACCGACCGCGCCGTCGCCACAGCCTGAACACGTGACCGCGATGTCGGCGACGTTGCCGCCGCGGATCGCGCCCGAGCCGCGGACGACCGTGCACCGTTGCGGCGGGCTCAAAGGTGAACTCGCGATCGTCGTGAAGTAGTTGCCGCCGTTGCCGAAGCCGCCGCTCAGCGTGAACGGCCCATCCTGGGTGAGCGCGACGATGTGGGCGCCGCTCTTCAGCGTCAGGCCCGCGCTGGCCAGGCCGGTCACCGCGCCGCCGACCGTGCAGCTCGCCGTGTGGCTGCAGCCGCCAACCTTCGCGCATGCGTCAAGCGTGCACACGTCGTCGTCGTCGCACTGGTTTGCGCCAACGCACGCCCCGCCCGTGCATGTGTCGCCCGTCGTGCACGCGAAGCCGTCGTTGCAGGGCACCCCGTCGGGCGCGTTGACCGGATTGCACGTCCCGGTCTTGGACACGCACACGCCGGCGCCGTGACACACGTCGGCGGGCACGCAGACGAGCGGCACGCCGGCGCAGTTGCCGCCTTTGCACACGTCCTGGGTCGAGCACGGATCGGAGTCGTCGCACGCACCGGAAAGCACGGTGAAGGTGCAGCCGGACGGCGGGTCGCAGCCGTCGCTCGTGCAGTCATTGCCGTCGTTGCAGAGCGCCGCGCTGCCGCCGCCGCAGACGCCGCCGGTGCAGGTCTCGCCCACGGTGCAGTAGCTGCCATCGTCGCAAGGTCCGTCGCCGGAGGTGTGCTGGCAGCCCACCGCGGGATCGCACGTGTCCAGCGTGCACGCGATGCCATCACTGCAATCGGCCGGTGAGCCACCGATGCACGAGCCGGCCTTGCAGTTCTCCGCCGTGGTGCAGATGTTGCCGTCATCGCAAGGCCCCGTCGCGTTCTGATGGATGCAGCCAAAGCTCGGCTTGCAGACGTCGCTGGTGCAGCCCTTGCCGTCGTCGCAGGTGATGACGCTGCCCAGGCATTGGCCGTCCTTGCAGGTGTCGCCGCTGGTGCATGCGGAGCCGTCGTCGCAGGCTGCCTCGTTGTAGACGTGGTTGCAGCCAAAAATGGCGTCGCACGTGTCATCGGTGCAGGCGCTCTTGTCGTTGCACGCGGCGATTTGCCCGGCGGTGCATACCGGTGGCCCCGCATCCGGCACATCCTGGCTCGCGGCATCGACGGCGATGTCTGGCGCATCGCCCTGCCCGTCGCCCGCGTCCAGTGCATCCGCAGCGGCCTTCGCCACATCGTGGGCGGCGTCTTTGCCCGCATCCTTGGCGGCCGCAGCATCGTGGGCATCGGTGGCATCGGGGACGTCTGCTGCGCCATCGCCCGCGTCGTCGGCGGCATCCGCATCGCTCAGGTCAGCATCCGCGTCGGTTGTGTCGTCGACAACGGTGGGATCCTCTTCCACGTCGGCCGCGGCCTTGTGCAACAAGCCGCAGCCACCCAGTGCGACGCTCGCGAAGAACGCAACGAGGCCCAAAGCTGACAATCGGCCCAATGCGCGCACGTGTACCTACCGCCGGACCGTCCGGGAACGCTCAGTCTGCGCGGACGATAGCAGGTCTGCCCCGTGCGCTGAAAGCCAAAAGCGCGGTCAGCATGTGCGCTCCGTTCGTCGATCTGTCCGTTTGCCGCGCCTTGGAGTATGATTCCGCCGTCCGCGGCCACATGGAGCAACCGTGCTCCACTTGGTCCTCCGCCATCACTCGCAAGTTCGCGTAAGTACAGTGGCTGCCCTGCAACGCTGGCTGGCACGCATCTTGCACATCCGACGGGCCATGGCTACAGCTTCCGCGCATCGCGCGCTCTACAGCTTGCACGATGTCACGCCCGCCAAGGAAGACTTGGTTTTTGCGGCGATCGACCACCTGCGTGCGCTGGGCGTCACGCGGTTGGCGATGCTCGTGGTGCCCGATTTCCACGGCCACGCCGACCTGCGCGCCTACCCGGCGTTCTGCGCGCGACTGCGGCGGGCGCTGACGCCGGACGACGAAATCCTCCTGCACGGCTATTACCATCTGGCCGATACCCAGCCGCAGTCCGCCGGTCGCAAGCTGGCCGCCGCGATGCTGACGGCGGGCGAGGGCGAGTTCCACGGTCTGTCCTACGCCGACGCCGCCGCGCGACTCGCCAATGGCCTGGGCGTGCTCCAGGAAGCGCTTGACGTGCGGCCGACCGGCTTTGTCGCGCCGGCTTGGCTGCAAAACGCCGACGTCCGGCGCGCGGTCGCCGACGCCGGATTGAGCTTCTGCGAAGATCAGTTGCGCATTTGGCCCAGCCGCGGCGCAGCACTATTCAGCCCCGCGCTGAGCTTTGCCTCGCGCACCCCCGCGCGCGTGTGGGGCTCCATCGGCGCCGCAGAAGTGACAAGCCGCATTCTGCCCCGTCAGGCCGTCTCGCGCCTCGCCATCCACCCGAACGACTACCGTTCCGCGCACTTGCGCCAAGCCATCACCCGCGTTGTCACACGCTGGCAGGCCAACGCCATCCCCAGTCGCTACCAAGAGGTCCTCCCGTGAATATTGCGATTTTGACCGACTACCCCGTCGTCAGCTTTGCCTGCGGCCCGTCGCTCGCGACGCAGGCGCTGAAGCGCTACATGGAAAATCGCGGCCACACCGTGACGATTGTCGGACCGCGCCCCGGCAAGAACGATCCGCCGGCGACGCCGGGGTCGCTGTTCCTCAACTCGCTGACGTTTCGCGCGCATCCCGGCGTGCAGATGCCGTTTGCCTGGCCGCCGAGCGCGTTCGACAACACGCAGAAATTCGACATCATCCACTCGCACGCCAACAGCCTGCTGATGCACTGGGCGCCGATGATGCGGGAAATGCACGGGATTCCCTGCCTGTCGACGAACACGATCTACCTGCCCGGCTTTGCCCAGCACCTCCTGCCGAACAAGCTGTATGAGGTCGAGGCGATCCGCAACGCGTGGTCCAAGCTCGCGCCGGCCGTGGAGGCATCGTTCGCCAAGACGTACAATTCGGGCGACGGTCTGATCGTGCAATGCCAGGCGCTCGCGGATTACTGGAAGGATTTTGGTCTGGATGTGCCGTTGCACACGATTCCGCGGCCCATCGACGTGGCGATTTTTGACCAGCCGCTCGGTCCCGATCCGTTCAAGCCGGAGTTTCCCAAGGGCGGACGCGTGATCGTGGTGTGCCGCCACGCCCGTGAAAAGGACATCGACAAGGTGATTCAGGTGTTTGCCAGCCACGTGCTGCCGCGCCTGCCCAACGCGTCGCTGACGCTTGTCGGCGACGGCCAGGAGCACAAAGCGCTGGTCAAGCAGACAGAACGGCTGGGCATTGCCCACCGCTGCGATTTTCCTGGTGAAAAGGCCCACCGCGATCTGCGGCACTACTACGGCCACGCCGACGTGTTCGCTTACGCCTCGCTGACGGAGACGTATGGCCAGGTGATCTCGGAAGCGCTGTGGTGCGGCGTGCCGGT
Source organism: uncultured Myxococcales bacterium (assembly GCA_903842345.1). Classification (GTDB taxonomy): domain Bacteria; phylum Myxococcota_A; class UBA9042; order UBA9042; family UBA9042; genus CAIYBN01. Next base: position 305,572 of record CAIMLR010000028.1, on the reverse strand, counting down.
CGTCGCGATCGATGACAAGATGGGCGTGGCGTTTCAGGTCAAGGACGGTCACGACGGGATTCTGGTGGCGTCGGGGGCAGGTGCGCACGATCGGCTCGGCGACGCGCTGTACCACATGCTGGCAAACGCCGACGAGCGCGCCGCTTTTGGCCAACGCGCGGCCATCCGGGCGCGTGAGCGCGTGGCGCCAGACGTTGTGTACGCGCAGTATGAAGCGGCCTATGCGTCGGCGCAGGCGCACATCGCGGCGCATCCGCCGCAGCGCTTCGACCGGCGTTCGCCCAGGGACTGGGTGCGCATGGTCAACCGCCATTTGCTGCCGTGGTGGGGCCTGCAGGGCGCTCTTGTCGCACTGTCGTCGCTGCGCGGCGCCAAGGACGACTATCAGGTTCCGACCGGCTTCCGGCTCGACGCGCTGCCCGATTCCCCCGCCCTCCCGGGAGCCGCGCAACCCTGACATGGCCATTCCGCGCGTTATTCACTTGATTTGGCTCGGTCCGCGCCTGCCCGCGCTCGTCTGGGTGGCCGTGCGTGCGCTATTGGCGCGGGCGCAGGCGGAGCGCGTTGTGCTGCACGGCAGTTCGGGCGCGCTGGCGGAGGACCGGCTCGTCGCTGATCTGAAGCGCCAGCCGCGGTTCACGCTCGATTTCACGCCGCCGGATCTCCACGACCTGCCGGACGCGATGCAGACGCAGCTCGCCGACCTGATGGCGCGTTTGCAGAAACCTGCCGCCAAGGCAGACCTCCTGCGTCTGCAAATCCTCTGGCAGCACGGCGGTCTCTACGTCGACACGGACGTGATTGCGCTGCAGCCGTTCACGCCGCTGTGGGCGCTGGATGGCGTCGCGGGGCTGGAGCACGTCTGCCTGCCGGCCAAGGTCATGACCAGCCGTTCCCCGTTCACGTGGGCACGCGCGGGGGCGCTCATGGGCCTGCGCGAGGTCGTTCGCCGTTCGCCGCGGGCCGTGGCGCAGTTCCGGCTGGTTGACCAGCTGTTTGACGAGGCGTGCAACAACGCCGTCCTCGGCTTTGCCCCGCATTCCCCGGTTCTGTTGCGGTTGCTGGAGCGCATCGTCGCGATGCCGACCGCCCAAGCGCTGGAGTTGTACGAACTCGGGCCGCGGCTGCTCGAGGCGGAGACGCAGAACCAGTCGATTCCCGGTCTGACGCTCCTGCCGCCCGCCGCGTTCTTCCCGCTGGCGCCGGAGATCTGCGGCGCCGTGTTGCGTCCGCGCCACCCCGGTCAGCCGCTGCAGCCGGAGCCGCAGTCGCTGCTTGTGCATCTGTACGACTCCGTGCTCGCGCGGCAGTTGGGCCAGCCGATCGACGCGGAATGGCTGCTGGGTCCCGGGCGCCAGAGCTGGCTCGCCGAGCTTGTGGAACCGTGGCTGCCGGAATTGGCGCAACTTGTCGGAGTGCACTGAGCGATGCGCAAGTTCCTGTTCATCACGCCGTATTTTCCGCCGCAGAGCCAAGTTGGCGCGCTGCGGCCGCTGAAATTTGTCCGTCATCTGCCGGCGCAGGGGTGGCTGCCCGTGGTGCTGGCCGACCTGTGGCCGAGCGACGGGATGGATCCCGAGCTGGCCAAGTTCGTGCCGCCGGAAGTGCCCGTGCACTACAACTACAGCCACCGCGCGGCGCCGACGTGGGCCGCGCTGCAGTCCGGCGAGCTGGCCAAAAAGCGCCAGGGCAATCCTGTGGCCCGCGCCAAACCGCTGCATGAACGGCTGCTGCCCAAGTGGCTGCAAGACCCGGAGCTGCTGCCGCTGGGTGAACACAGCCCGGACATGCCGTGGGCGTACCGCGCCGCGCTGGCGATCCTCAAGGCGGATCCGCAGATCGAGGCAATCGTGGTGAACGCGGACCCGTTCGCGGCGTCGGTCGTTGGCGCGCAGTTGCACCGCAAGACGGGGCTGCCGCTGATCCAGGATTTCCGCGACATCTGGGCGCCGTGCAAGCTGCGGCGGCCGCGGCGCCCCAAGCCGCAGCTGTGGCTGGAGGACCGATTGGAGCGCTTCTGCGTGGAGAACGCCGCGCACATGGTCATCAACACGCAGGTTTCCCTGGACGACTACCACGCGTTCTACCCGGAGATGCCGCGCGACAAGTTCTCGCTGATCCGCAATTTCTATGACGCTGAGCTGGTCAGCCACGGCACGCATCCCGGGTTTGACCGCTACACGCTCCTGCATTTGGGCAATTTCTCGCGCTTTCGGGTCGCGGATCCGCTGGTGCGGGCGCTGGCGCGCGCGCTGGAGCTTGGCGTGCCACGCAATGCCATCCAGGTCGTCTCCACGGGCGGCTATGGCGACGACGCGCTGCAGTTGGCGGAACAGCTGGGCGTGCGCGACCTGATGAAGCCGGAGCCACCGGTGCCGTATCACAAGGTCGGCGCGCTGTGCCACGCCGCGGATTTGCTCGTCTACATTGCGGAGCCAAACGCGGATCAGCGGATTGCCAGCAAATTCTACGACTACCTCGGCGCGCGGCGACCTATCCTGTCGGTCAGCGACAATCCGGAGTCGGGCGGCATCTTGCAGGAACACGACGCGGGCGCACAGTTCGCGATTCGGGACACGGAAGGCATGGCGCAGTACATTGCCCGCGCGTTTGCCGCGGGACGACAGCGCGTGGTGGATCGCAGCGTGGCGGGCTTGACGGCGCCGGAAGCGGCGGCGAGTCTGGCGAAGATTCTGAACCAAGTGACGGAGAAACAACGATGAATTGGCAAATTCCCCTGTCTGATCTGCGCCTGACGCAAGAAGACCGCGACGCTGTGATGGCGGCGCTGGAAAGCAACTGGCTGACGATGGGCGAGCGCACGCAGAACTTTGAGCGGCTGTTTGCCGAGGCCCTGGACAGCGCCGATCCGCCGTTCTGCTTTGCCGTGGGCAATTGCACGCTGGCGTTGCACATGGCGCTCGTGGCGCTGGGCGTGGGTCCGGGCGATGAAGTCATCGTGCCGAGCCTGACGTTTGTGGCAACCGCCAACGCGGCGCTGTACTGCGGCGCGACCGTCGTGCTCGCCGACGTGACGAGCCCCAACGACTGGACGCTCTCCATTGCCGACGTCGCCGCGAAGATCACGCCGCGGACCAAGGCGATCATCCCGGTGCACTACGCCGGGCAGCCGTGCGACATGGTGGCGTTGCTGGCGCTGGCGAATTCCAATGGCATCGCGATCGTCGAGGACAACGCCCACGGTCCGCTGGCGGACGGCTGGATCGACGCGAATCACACCGCGCGCGCGCTGGGCACGATTGGCGAGATCGGCTGCTTCTCGTTTTTCTCCAACAAGAACATGACGACCGGCGAAGGCGGCATGGTCGTCACGCGCAACAAGGCGCTGGCGGAGAAGCTGCGGCTCCTCCGGGCGCACGGCATGACCACGCTGACGATGGACCGCCACAAGGGTCACGCGTTCAGCTACGACGTCGTGGAGCTGGGCTTCAACTACCGCATCGATGAGATGCGCGCGGCGATGGGCATCACCCAGTTGGCGCGGCTGCCGGCCAACAACGGCAAGCGCGCGGAAGTCGTGGGCTGGTACAATCAGGCGCTGGCGACGGTTCCGGGCATCGTGGTGCCGTTTGCGCACCGACCGGCGCAGGGGCGTCAGGCGCTGCACATCATGCCCGTGCTGCTGCCCGATGGCGTGGCGCGCGAGGCGGTGCAGATCGCGCTGCGCGACGCCGGCATCCAGACGTCGATCCACTATCGGCCGATTCACACCTTCGCCTACCACAGCCAGTCGGACATGCTGCGCCGCGATGGTCTGGCCGTGACGGATTCCTTGACGCCGCGCATCCTGACCTTGCCGCTCTATCCGTCCATGACGCGCGCGGACGTGCAGCTCGTCGCCGATGCGCTGCGGCGCGCGCTGGCGGAGGCCTAGATGGCGCCCCTTCCGGTCACTGCGGTCATGCTCGCGGGCGGCGTTGGCTCGCGGCTGTATCCATACACGGCGTTCATTCCCAAGCCGCTGGTGCCGATCGACAAGGACGCGATTGCCGAGGTCCTGCTGCGGCAGTTGGCGCACCACGGGATCCAGCGCGTCATCGTGTCGATTGGCCACCTGGGGCACCTGATTGAAGCGGTGCTCGGCGACGGTTCACGCTACGGTCTGGAGCTGGTCTACCAGCGCGAACAGGAACCGCTGGGCACCGTGGGGCCGCTGGCGCTGGCCAAGGACATGCTGCCGGAGAATTTTCTGGTGCTCAATGGCGACGTGTTGAGCGACATCGACTTCACGGCCATCCGCGCGCAGCACGCGGCGAGCGGCCGCACGCTGACGGTGGCGACGTTCGTGCGCGAGGTGCGGTCCGAATTCGGCGTGCTGGAGACGGATGCGTCGGGCCAGGTCACGGCGTTCCGGGAGAAGCCGGCCATCCAGAATCAGGTGTCGATGGGCGTGTACGCCATGAACCGGCGGGTGCTGAACTACTTCAAGCCGGGCCAGAAGTTCGGTTTTGACGATTTGGTGCTGGCGATGCTCAAGGCCGGCGATCCGATTGGCACGTTTGACTGGCGCCATGGCCGTTGGCTGGATATTGGCCGGCCGGCGGATTATGCCGATGCGCAGGAGACTTTCCGGCAGGACCGGAAGATTTACTTGCCGTGGGAAACTGGCGAGTAGCCAACCCGACTACTGCGTGCGCGGCGTCTTGCGCCTGAAGAGCTGCCACAGCCCACGGCGCTCGCCGCCATCGACCTGATCCGGACCATCCAGGAACAGCGGCATCCGCACTTCCGGGCCATAGTCGCGCACGAGGTACCAGTCGTACCACCAGCCGTGGTCGCGCATCGTGAACCGCTCCGGGTGTTTTTCAAACCGCACCGGCAGATTCGGCGGGCCGGGCGGCGTGAACACGACCGGCGATTGCGGATAGTTGGCAAACGAGAAATCCGCCATGCCGCCGCGGTCCACAACGCCGTACTGGGCAAAATGCAGGAACGGAGCGTTGCTCGTCACGACGCTCGTCGGGTTGAACAGGATGCCGACGCCGCGCTGGCCCTGCGGCAACGTCTGCAAGAGCGCGCGCGCCGGCTTGGCTTCCAGGTTGAAGAGCGCAAACCGATCGGCGTGGAGCAAGCCGAGCGCGACGGCGAGCACAACGCCGGGGATCAGCAACATCCCGCGCCGCGGCACCCACACGCGGGCGCACATCGCCACAAGCAGGACGGCGAGAATCGGCACGACCCGCGCGTTGATGGCGTAGATCCACTTGTAGCGCGTCGGCGCGGCAAAATAGAGCACGAGCGTCAGCAACGCGGCCCACTCGGGCGCGGCGAAACGGCGCTGAATCGCCGGCGCCGGCAGGGACCGACCGCGCTCGTCCAGCACGCCGTACAGCACGCCGCCCACGGCCAGCAGCAGCAGCCCGGCGAAGATTTGTTGGTCCATGTGGTCGTGGTAGAGGTCCGTGAGCGAATCGGGCAGCCGGGAAAAGCGAACCGGCCACGGCCAGTAGAGGAGCGCCGAACTCGGCTCATTGTGACCCGCGCGCGTCGCCGCCCAGCCGGACTGCGAGGCGAGGATCGTCGAGCCCAGCGCCCAGCCGGCAAACAGCAACAGGGCCGGCACCACGTGCGCGAGCGTCCGCAGGCCGATGCGCGTCCGCAGACCGTTGGGGTGCACGAGGACCGTCAAGAACACCAGCAGCACGCCGTGCAACAGCGCTTGGGCGTGGAGAAAATAGACGGCGATGGGCAGGAACGCCAGCAGCACCCAACGCCGCCGCGACGGCGCATCCAGCGCGGCTTGGGTCGCCGCCAGCCAGAGGAACAGCACCGGAATCGCCGTCACGTAGTTGCAGAAGCCCATCCACAGGGAGTCGTTGAGCGCGAGCGGCACCGCGAAAATCGCCCACGTCGGGTCGCGGCGATGCGCGCGCAGGTAGACGAAGACCGCCAGCGGCAGCGCGAAGACATAGGCGGAAAGCAGCACTTTCGCCGCGGTCTCAATCGCCATGACGTGCGAAAGCAGCACGGCGAGCGCATACCAGCCGAGGTACTGGGTGCGCGCCAAATCGAGCTGGTAGTAGGCGTCCATGCCCCAGCCCGGCGTGTGCAGGTCGCGCAGGATGCGCACCGTCGCCAAGTGTTGCGGCAAGTCGACGATGGGCAGCATGTCGACGGCCCACAGCGGCCAGAGACAGCCGAGCGTGGCCACCGCCAGCGCGATCCACAGCGACCGATTCGGCGGCGACCGCACGGGGGCAATCGGGGTCTCGCGGGCAGCCTCTGTGTGTTCCATTTCGCCCGTCCGCGCCTGACAACTACGGCAGTCTGGACCGGCCCGATCGGCGCGTCAACAACCGCACAATTTCAATATCTTAAGCGCATAGGTCGGCTGCGATCATCCCGCCAACCAGCGCGTCAACTCGTCCAGCGCCATCGCCGCGCCGGGCTGCGCCGTCCGCCGCCGCTCTTCCCGCGCCGCCAAACCCTCGTCGATCAGCTGCTCAGTCTGGCGCTGGGCAGCCGCGTGCAGGGTCCGCACCAGCGCTTCGTCGTCGGCCGCCGCCGGATCGTCGGGCACCGCAATCGGCGTCCCCGCGAGAAAATGCAGGCGCTGCGGCAACGGCAGCGGCCCCACGCCCAGGTAGAGCGGCATGACGTATTTCTCGCCCAGCAGGCGCGCAATCGCCTTGCCCGGCAGGGTCGCCCGCACCGCTTCCGCGTCCAGCACTTGGCGGTACGTCTCGTCGATGCCGATCATCGCCAACGGCACGATGGCCGCCCCGGCGCGAATCGCCGACCGCACAAAGCCGTAGCGTCCTTCCCAATACAGCTTGTAGCGATCGCGGACCGGCGCCAAAGCCTCGCGCGCTCCGCCCGGGCACGTGTAGGCGATCTCCCCGCGCGTCAGCAGACGATGCGCGACCGCCGGCGTCCCTTCGCAGACGCCCATGCCCATCAGGACGTCCCGAACCGGCGGCACGATGAACAGCACGTGGTCAGAAAACGACCGCAGCGACCGACCCGCGGCCTCGTGAACGCCGAGCTGCAGCAGCGGCAGCTCGTGGCCAAACAGGCCGTGATTGGCGACGAGCAACATGCCCCGGGTCGACCGCAGCGCCTCAAAACCGCTGTAGATCGGCCGAAAGTACGCGCGCATCAGCCGCGCGAGAGCCAGCGAGCGGGCGAATTGCCGTTCGTCCAGCCACCAATCATGCGTGTCGGGATGGTACGGCATCGGCGTCACAACCGCGCGCGGAAGAAGGAGAGCACCCGCTCGTACTCGCGCTGCGTCACCAGCGGATCGGGGACCATGTGCGTGAGGCCGCTGAGCGGCAGGATTTCATGCGGCTTGCCAGCGAGAAAGAGCGCGTTGGACAGCTTGAGCGTGTGAAAAAAGTACACGTTGTCGTCCGCCGTGCCGTGGATCAAGAGCAGCGCGCCGATGGGCAGCGCCGCATCGCTGGCGTAGGTCAGCAGCGAACTCCTGGCATAGGCTTCCGGATGCGCGTCCGGCAAGCCGAGGTAGCGCTCGGTGTAGTGCGTGTCGTAGTCCGCCCAATCGACGACCGGCGCGCCCGCCACCGCCGCCTTGAAGACGTCCGGCCTTTTCAGCGCCGCCAGCGCCGCGAGGTAGCCGCCAAAGCTCCAGCCGTAGATGCCGACGCGCTGCAGATCAATCTCCGGCACGCGCTGCGCCAACGCCTGCAACCCGGCGATCTGGTCGTCCAGCGGCACGGTGGCAAAATCGCGGTGCACCGCGCGCTCCCACGCGGTCGTGCGCAGCGGCGTCCCGCGCCCATCGACGCGCACGACGAGGAACCCCTGATCCGCGAGCCACTGGTCGAGCAGGTTTTCGCGCATCGCGTGACGGACGACCGTGGTCGTCGGACCGCCGTAAACGCTGACAATCGTCGGCAATTTGACGCCCGGCTTGGCGCCGTGCGGCCGAAAGAGCATGGCGTGGAACGCCGCGCCGCCCACCGTGAAGAACTCCAGTTGCGGCGCAAACGGCGGCGGCAGCACGAGTGACGGCAATTCGCCGAGGTTGCCGCCGTCAGACCGCAGCACCAGCAGCTTGGGCAGCGTCCGATCCGTCTGCGAAGTCGCCACGAGCAGCGAACCGGACTTCGCCACCGCCGTCGCCATCTCCGTCGCGGGCGCGTGCTCGCCCGTGTCGATGCGCACGGGCGCGCCGGCATCGGTCACGCGCCAAACGTGCGATTGCGTCGGATCGACGTCGCCGGAAAAATACAGGGTCCGGTCGTGCGCGACGTATCCGGCAAATGTCCGCCATCCCGCCGTGGGCTTGACCCACGTCCGCACGAGCGCGCCATCCGCTCGATATTCCACCACTTCCGGCCCACCATTGCGCTCCGTGTACCAGAGAAAGCCGCGGCCATCGGCGAGCCAGCGGGGAAAATCCTGGTCGAGATTCAGCCACGCCGGGTCGGTCTCCGTCAGGAGGGTGCGGGTCGTGCCGGTCTTCGCCTCCACCGCCAGCACCTGCTCGGACGTCTGCGCGCGGTTCTGCACAACCAGCGTCAACGGCGCGCCCTTCTGCCACGTCGCGGTCGCCAGGTACGGCAGCGCCTGCGCGTCCCAGCGCACCCACGTGACCTTGCCGCCCGTCGCCGGCACGATGCCCAGCCGCACGACCGCGTTGGCCTTGCCCGGACGCGGATACGCCACGGTCTCGCCGCCATTCTCGGGATGCATGACGTCGACAATCGTCAGCTTCTCCACGGGCGACGTGTCAACTTCCGCAAACGCGATGAACTGGCTGTCTGGACTCCACCAGTAGCCGGTCATCCGCTTCATCTCTTCTTGCGCGACGAATTCTGCGACGCCGTGGGCGTTTTGCGCGCTTCCGCCGGTCGTCACGCGCTGTTCGCGGCCGGTCGCGAGGTCAACCTGGTACACATCGTTGTCGCGCACATAGGCGACGTGCCCGCCATCGGGCGAAAACTGCGGATCCAGGGCGCCAGCGCTGCCCTTGAGTTCCGTCACATGGCCATCGGCACGCGCCACCACGTACGACTTGCCGGAGAGAGACAGCAGGATCCGCGCGCCATCTTCGGACAGCTGGAATCCGGCAAAACCGCGGCTCGACACGCGCATCCGCTCGCGCCGCGCCTTCTCCGCCGCCGACAGCGTTTCCTCGGCGCCCTGCAGAATCGCCTCCGGCGTCAGGATCTCGCGCGTCGCCCCGGTCGCGACGTCAAAGGCGAAGAGCGTCTGCTTGTTGGCGGTCGGCTGCGCACGGAGGAACAGGATCGTCTTGTCGTCCGGGGCAATCTGCGGCTGCAACGGCCGCCCGCTGCTGAACCGCCGAGTCTGCGCATACTGCTGGAGGAACGGATCGACCGGAGGCGCGGCGAGGACCGGCGCGGTCAGGGTCAGCAGCAGAACGGACAGCCAGCGCATGGGACCTCAGGGCGGGAGCACGGGCGACAAAGGCGGCCACGTCGGGCGGGTAGACTCCCGCTGGCGCAACGGCCTGTCAACCGCCGGCATTTGCCAACGGCGAAGCGCGGGCGGGTGGATCTCGGTCGGCCGCGCGACTATGCTCGCGGGCCAGACGGGTTGAACGAAACGGCGGGGAAGAAGTTGCAGCAGAAAGCCCGGACACCGGTCAAGCATTCGCCGCAGCCGAATCGCCACGCAGCGCGCTTGCGCCAGCTTGGGACACCGGTCGCGCTGCTCCTGACGGCGCTGCTGGGCTGGCTGTACTGGACTGCGCCGGTCACGCAGCTCGCCGACTCGCGCTACACGTTGCTCGTGAGCCACGCGCTGCTGCATCGCGGCACCTTCCTGCTTGACGCGTACGACCTGCCATTCACGCTCGTGCCGGACGCCGCGGGCGCGCCCGAGCCGCGCTATCCCTATCAGTTGGACGCCGCGCACGGCCACGTGGTGTCGCACTATCCGCCGGGGACGCCGCTGCTCTCCGCGCCGCTGCTGGCGTGGCAGGAGTCCCGCGGCCAAACCGTGCTCTCGCCGAGTCATGGCTACGCGCCGTGGCACGACGAGCGCCTGCAGCACGAACTGGCGGCGCTGCTGACGGCCGCGACGGTGCTGTTGCTCTGGTTGCTGGCGCGCGCGTGGCTGCCGGCGCCGTGGAACTGGATGGTGCCGGTCGTTGTGGGGCTGGGCTCCCCGCTGCTCAGCACCGCGAGTCGCGCGCTCTGGAGCCACACGTGGGGCGTGCTGGTGCTCACGCTGCTGCTGCTGCAGCTGCGCCGACTGATGGCGGGCAAGTCCGTGTCGCCGGAGTTGTTGGGCACGCTGGCGGCGTGGCTCTATCTCCTCCGGCCGAGCTACAGCCTCGCAGTGGCGGCGACCGGTCTGCTCCTGCTTGACCACGCGCATCGCGCCGCGCCGGGACCGTGGCAGTCCTGGCCGCGGCTCTTTCTGGCCCGCCTGCCGCTGCGCTTTGGGCTGACCGTGCTCGTGTGGCTCACGCCGTTCTGGCTGTGGGCGTGGACGGTCTGGGGCCATCCGCTGCCGCCGTACTACCGCCACCCGTTGGGCAATCCGGAGTTCCTGCAGGCGCTCGCGGGCAATCTGGTGAGCCCGCAGCGGGGGACGCTGCTGTACTGCGCGTGGCTGCTGCCCGTGGCGTGGCTGCTGATCCGCCACCGGAAGTCGATTTCCCAGCCGCGCCTGACCGTTTGGGCGCTTGCCTACGTCGCGGTCCATTGGATCCTGATCTCCCTGAACCCGATGTGGACGGGCGGCGGTTCCTACGGTCCGCGGCTGATGACCGACGTCGTGCCGGTTTTCGCCCTGCTCCTCGCGCAGGCGCTGGCGGCGTGGCGCGCGGACCTGGAGGCGAGGCGCGCGCGCCGGGGCGCGGGGACGGTTGCGGGGCTTGTCGTCACGTCACTGGTGGCGATCCTGCTGCACGTCGATGGCGCCTGGAACACGGAGACGTGGCGGTGGCACACGTGGCCGCACGCGGAAAGCGAGTCGGCGCGGATGTGGAATTGGCCGCGCGCGGAGTTCCTGGCCGGGCTGTGGCAGCCGGTCGCGCCCTACTCGCCGGGGACGCGGATCGATTGCACGGAGAAAGGCAACGCGCTGCCGTACCTCCTGCGCGGCTGGGCGAATCCCGAGGCCAACGGCACGTGGACGATGGCGCCGGAGGCTGCGCTGGTGCTGGCGCTGCCGCCGGTCGCGCAGGAGCGGAAGCTGGAAGTGGAGATGAGCGCGTTCCTCGGCGCATCGCGGGCGCCGCAGCCGGTGGACGTACGCGTCAATGGCACGTTCATCGGTCGCTGGGAGGTGGCCAAGCCGGGGCGCTACGTGCTCGGCGTACCGGCGGAGCTTGCCCAGCAGCCGCAATGGCGCATCGACCTGAGCATCGGCCGGCCGCAGCGGCCCGACGCCATCGGCTACGGCCCGGATTCGCGGATGCTCGGCATTTCCGTGGCCAGCATCGTGATCCGCTGAACGCGCGCCCCGCGTTTTTGCAACCTATGGCGCTTTGAACACAACCTGCACAATCGCCAGGCACATCTCGTCCAGCGTCGTTTCACCGAGCTTGACGGCCACCGGATCGGTCAGGCCCTTCAGCGCGAGCGCCTCTTTCACGAACGGATTGTCCAGCGTGTTGTCGTACGTGCACCGCATGTTGAGGGCATCGCCCGCGCGCAGGATCGGCAACTGCTCAATCGGCACGTTGTAGTTGTAAATGCGCTGCCAGTTGAAATTCCACGCCGGCGTCTGCACCAGGCATTCCGTCACGGGATCGGTAATCGTCGCCGGCTTGGGCTGCACCTTTTCACAGGACGTCACGATGTCCGCGACGGCCGAACCGGCCAGAACGCCCGCCTTGATGCAATCGCCGCAAGGCCCCGCGAGCGCCGTTGCTTCCGCCGCACACGACTTCGTCGCGCAGGTGATCAAGTCACCGCCCGATGCGCCGGGACAATTCTTCTGCGTGCACGCGGTCAGCGGATCCACCTGCGCGCCGGTGCACGCGGGCTCGGCGTAAGCGCGGTCAACCCACACCTTCATGTCATGGCCAACGTAGTGCATGTGCGTGCCGACGCCGTAGACGTGCAGCTCCGGCAGCGGCTTGCCGTTCAGCTGCGCTGGCAGGCGGAAGCGCATGGACTCCTTGTGCGCGGACTTGCCGGGCGGGATCAGGAACTCAGGACCACCTGGGCCATCGTCCTCGCCCGGCAGCAGGCCCGCGTCCGCACCTTGCGGCGCGTCAAAATTGCCGATGAGCACGGACGCGCCCGTCCATTCCGGTGCCGCCTTGTTGAAACGCATCTGGATCTGCGACGCGTCCGGATCCGCGGTTGTGCCCGCCGGGTGATAGTGGATCTGCATGACCAGCTTGGTGCCAGCGGGAATCGGCGTACCGACGTTGCTGGGGAATTCCAGCGGCACGGCGCCCGGCGCCCACGCTTCGATCAGCTTGCCAGAGATGCCCGGACCGCCAAAGCAGTCATACTGGCCATCGGCGTCGCCGAGCTTGGCGCTCTCGTTGGTCGGGTCCATGAACACAAGCGCGTGGTGCACGACGAGCGGATTGCCGGGCAGAATCTGGATACCGTTGAGCCAGGTCGCGTCCTTGATACCCGGATCGATGATGAAGCAACGCATCTGGTCGCCCTTGCCCGACGTCACATACGGCTTGCCCGGCTTCACGACCAGATCCACGTTGGCGAGGCCCAGCGTCGGCGCGGCGCTGACCTTGGGCGCGTCCGCGGGGTTGCCTTCCGGCGCACCCGCGGCAATCCACGCGGCCAGCGTCGCTTTCTCCGCGTCGGTCACGCGCAAATCGTGCTGCCAGCCAAAGCGCGGCTTGCATTCGTCCGTGTCGCGCGCGCCCCAAGGCGGCATCGTCTGGCTGGCAATCGCCGCGGCCGCGCTCGGCGCCCGCGTCTGGGCGTCCGCGTACGTCACAAGCGCAAAGGGCGCGATGCCCGTCCCGCTGTGACAGCCCTGGCATTTCGCCTGCAAGATCGGCTCGATGTCCTTGTGGAACGTCACGCCCGCCGCGTTCGCCGCGTCGTTGATCGCCGCAACGTCGCCCGTGTTCGCCGACGCGTCAGCCGCCGGATCGCCCGAAGCTGCCGTGCTGCTGCCGCACGCGGAGGAGAGAGCCAACGCCGCGAGGGCGGCAATCTGAAAACAACGAAACGCGGAAAAGACGGGGCAATTCAAGGCAAACTCCAGCGAAGCCGCAGGTGCGGAGGAGCGGCGAGATTACCGACGCGCGGCCTGCTGGCAAGTGACAAATGTGTGCGCCGAGGCGAATACCCGACGAAGCGTCAGATTACGCCGCGCATGGTCTCTTCCAGGATGGAATCCACGACTGCCTTGAGGTCGCCGCCGGTGCGCTCAAACACTTCCAGCTGACGATCCGCGGACGTGCCGTTGCGGGCGATGTTGAGGATGTGTTCGACTTCCGCGCGCGAGCCCAGCTCGTCCAGCACTTCATCCACGAACTCAACAAGCTGCTCGGCAATCTCCATGAACGGGATTTCCTGCTTCTTGCCCCAGTCGATGAGCTTGCCCTTGACGCCGTAGCGCGCGGCACGCCACTTGTTCTCTTCCAGCATGCCGACGCGATACGGGTTGAACGAGAGGTTGGCTTTGCGCAGGCGAATCATCTTGGCGCAAATCGCCTGGACGAGCGCGGCGATGGCGACGACGTCCTCAACCAGCGTCGGCAAGTCGCAGATCCGGAATTCCAGCGTGGAATACGTGGGATGCGGACGCAGATCCCACCAAACGCGGCGGCCGTTGTCGATGCAGCCGGTCTCGACGAGCGTGTTGATGAAGCTCTCGAACTCCGCGTAGGAGTAGAAACGCTCCGGGATGCCGGTCCGCGGCAGGCGCTTGAAGATGAGCGTACGCGACGAGGCCATGCCGGTGCGCCGACCGTTGAAGAACGGCGAACTCGCGGAAAGCGCCAGCAGGTGCGGGAGGAAATAGCGCGCCTGATTGTAGACGTCGATCGCCAGGTCCTTGTCCTCGATGCCGACGTGGACGTGCATGCCAAAGATCAGGTTGCCGCGCGCGGCGTCCTGCATCTCATCGACGCTCTGGATGTAGCGCTCTTTGTCGCTGATTTCCTGGTTTTCCCACAGCGAGAACGGGTGCGTCGACGCCGCGGCGATCTTCACGCCCACGCGATCGGCGATCTTTGCCGCCATCTTGCGGTTCTTGATGACATCGCGACGCACGGCGTGGATGTCCTCGCAGATGCCCGTCGCCACTTCAACAACCGACTGGTGCAGCTCCGGCTGAAGCGTGATCTCGTCGAGATGCGTATGCGCCTCGATCATCTCCGAGATGACGTTTTTCAACTCCCGCGTTTCCGGGTCGATGATCTGGAATTCTTCTTCTACGCCCAGGGTCAAGTCGCGCGACATGGTACCTCCGCTCGCTCACACCCGGATCCGGGCCGCGTGGAGCGTAGCTGGGATTGAAAGGGGGTCAAGCCGGAACGTCTAACGCCGGCGCTTCTTGCCTTTGGCTGGACCACCCAGCTTGCCCTGCGCCCGCATGGTCTCGCGGAACGACGGACTCAGGTCCTCCAGCATCTGCTCCGGCGTCGGCAGCTGCGACGGGATCTTCATGCCGATGTACTTCTCCACCGGCGCGAGCTTCTCGACGAGGCCCTCGTCCGCCAGCGTAATCGCCTTGCCCTTGTTGCCGGCGCGGCCCGTGCGACCGATGCGGTGCACGTAGTCTTCCGCATCGAGCGGAATGTCGTAGTTCACGACCAGATCCACGTCATCGACGTGCAAGCCGCGCGCTGCGACGTCGGTCGCCACGAGCACTTCCACTTTGCCTTCGCGGAACTCCTCGACAAGCCGCAGCCGCTTCTTCTGCGGAATGTCGCCGGACATGTAGGCGGACTGCCACGCGTTGTGGAACAGCTTGAATTCCAGCCATTCGCCCGCGCGCTTGGTGTTCACAAAGACGAGCGCCCGCTTGGGCTTCAGATCCTCGAGGATCCACAGCAGCAGCGGCAGCTTGTCGCGTTCCAGCACGTGGTAGAGCACCTGATCAATGGTCTTGGACGTGATTTGCTCGGGCTCAATGCGCACTTCCGTGACTTCGTGCATGTAGCGCGCGGCCAGCCGCATCACGTCGTAGCTCAGCGTCGCGGAGAAGAGCAGCGTCTGCCGTTCGCGCGCGCAGTGGCCGAGAATGAACTGGATGTCGGCGACAAAGCCCATGTCAAACATGCGGTCGGCTTCGTCGATGACCACAACCTGCACGTGGCGCAGGTCCAGCATCTTGCGGCGCATGTAGTCCATCATACGGCCGGGCGTGCCGACGACGATGTCCACGGTGCCTTCCAGCACTTTGGCCTGCTTTTCCCAGTCCATGCCGCCAAAGACGGCGACGGTCCGGAAATCGCAGTAACGGCCCAGCTCCTCCGCGTCGCTGGCAATCTGGATCGCGAGCTCGCGCGTCGGCGCAATGATGACCGCGCGCGGCGCCGTGTCGTGGTCGCGATCGGTCTCCAGCAGTTCCTTGAAGATGGTCAGCAGGAACGCGGCGGTTTTGCCGGTACCGGTCTGCGCCTGCCCCGCGACGTCGTGACCCTGAAGCGCAAACGGCAGCGCCTTGGCCTGGATCGGCGTGCAGTAGATGAAGCCCATGTCAGCCAAGCCGCGCTGCAGTTCTTCAGGCAGCGGCATATCGGCGAACAGCACGTCCGTCTGCGGCACATAGCGCGCGTTGAGGGTGACGGCGGGCTTCGCTTCCGGCGTGTCCGTGGCTTCGGTAGCAATCGGGTCGTGGGTCTCGGTCATGAGTTGGAGTTCCGTGAGGTTGACACCGCAATGATGGCGGCGGCGGGGCAAGTGTCTGGCGTCCCCGGCGCGAATCGAACGCGCGGCCTTTCGCTTAGGAGGCGAACGCTCTATCCTACTGAGCTACGGGGACGTGGCTCGGTCCGGATGCGGAAACTGAGTGTCTCACGGTCCGAACGCGCGCAAGGTAACAGGCTATCCCCACTCGTACAAGTCGCGATGATGCCGACCAATCCTCCACAGCCCCATGAACTGGCGACGGCGCAGCTCGCGGAAGAGATTCTGCGCCACAATCGCCTGTATTTTGCTGAAGCCGCGCCGGAGATAACCGATGCTGCTTTTGACGCGCTGGTCGCGGAACTGCGCGAGCGGGAACCGAATCATCCGGTGCTCCAGCAGGTTGGCGCGCCGCTGGCGGCTGTGGAAAGCGAGAAGGTCACGCACAAGCGGCCGATGCTGTCGCTGGAGAAGTGCAACACGCCCGACGAATTCAACGCTTGGCTGCGCGGCATTTGCGCGACGCTGACGGGCAAGCCAAACAACGCCAAGGCGCTGCCGCAAGAGGACGTGGACGCGTGGGCGGCCGAATCGCCGATGGCGTGGCTGGTGCTGACGCCGAAGATCGACGGGCTGGCGTGCGCGATTCACTACGACGCCGAGGGCAAGCTCAAGTTGGCGGCGACCCGCGGCGATGGCGAAGTGGGCGAGAACGTGACGCACGCGCTGAGAAAAGTGAGTGGCGTACCGGGTGCGCTGCGCGACGGGCTGTTTTGGCCGCACGGGGAACTGGAAGTGCGCGGTGAGGTGTACCTGCCGCTGTCCGCGTTTCAGACGGTCGCGGACCAGTTTGCCAATCCGCGCAACCTCGCCGCGGGCGTGCTCAAGGCCAAGGACAACCCGGCGCTCGCGCCCAGCTTCCTGCGTTTCTTTGCCTATGACGTGCTGGGGCCGGAGCTGACGAGCGAGTCGGCGAAGTTGACGTTTATCAAACGCCTCGGGTTTACGCCCGCCCCGCACGTGCGGATCCGCCCGACGCAGGCGCACACGACTTTCCAGGAGTGGGTGGATCGGCGGCCAAGCGAGGATTATGAGGCCGATGGCGTGGTGCTGAAGCTGGACGACGCGACGCTGGGGCCGCGACTGGGCCTGACGGCGCACCATCCGCGCAACGCGATTGCCTGGAAATTCACCGCGGAGAGCGGGCTGACGACGCTGGTGGATGTGGAGTGGTCGGTCGCGCGGACGGGGACCATCACGCCGGTGGCGATCGTGGAGCCGGTGCAGCTTTCCGGCGCAGCGGTGACACGGGCGACGCTGCACAACGTGTCCAACCTGCGCCGACTGGCGCTGAAGATCGGCGACACGGTGGAACTGGTGCGGCGCGGCGGCGTGATTCCGCACGTGGAAAACAGCAAAGGCGGCGGCCACACGGCCATCGAGCCGCCGGTGATCTGTCCGAGCTGTGGCAGCGCGACGCGTCTGGAGGAGACGTCCAACAAGGCGACGGGCAAGACCACGGAACTGCTGGTTTGTACGGCGCCGGACACGTGCATCGTGGCGCGGCGGCGGCAGTTGCTGCACTTTTGCGCAACGCTGGAGCTCGACGGTTTTGGCGAGAAGGTCATCGACACGCTGCTGTCGGCGGGGCTGGTGACGGACGCCGCGGACCTGTACACGCTGCAGACGGGCGATCTGGAGGAACTGCCGCGCATTGGCAAGATTCTGGCGCAGAAGCTGGTGGGCGAAGTGGCGCGTGCGCGCGTCGTCGATCTGGCGCTGTTCCTGCGCGCGCTGGGCATCGAGACGCTGGGCAAGCACGCCGCCACGATTCTCGCCAATCGCTGGGATCTCAATGAATTGCGGTCGAAGCGCGTGGCGGAGATCGCTGAACTGCACTCGCTGGGCGAGATCACGGCGCAGCAAATCGTCGCGGGGCTGGAGAAGCACGCCGCGTTGATCGACCGGTTATTGACAAACATCAAGGTGGAGCGGCACGAGTCGCAGGTCGGCGAGGGGCCGCTGGCGGGCAAGGTCGTCGTGTTTACGGGCACGCTGACGCGGATGAAGCGCTCGGATGCGCAGGCGCGAGTGGTCAAGCTGGGCGGACTGGCGGGCGATAGCGTGACGGCGGAAACGACGACGCTTGTGGTTGGCGCCGATGAAATGGCCACGGCGACGCCATCGTCCAAACTGAAGAAGGCGCGGAAGCTGCTAGAGGGCGGCGGGACGATTGAGATTCTCAGCGAAGATGCGTTTTGGACGCGACTGGAGACCCCGTGAAACGCGTCGTCCTCGCAGCCATCGCGGCCGCCGTCCTGGCGTGCGCTCCCGCGGCTTTTGCCACCCAGGGCGAGCACGAGTTGTCCCTCGGCGCGGCCGGCGGCGCGTCGGGCGGCCTGTGGGCTGGTGCAGATGCCCGCTGGCTCTACGATCTCACCGATTTCTGGGCAATCGGCGCGGGCCTGCATGACCGTTTCCAATGGGCCGCCCTGCCCGCCGGCCGCCAAGCCGCGACGCTCGAGGCGCGCTTCGTGGTCGACGCCCTGCAGTGGGTCCCGTCGATCGGCGGCGGCATCGGCGCGGCCATTGGCCACGACATGGCGCCGACATTCGTACCGTGGGCGCACGCCGACTTTGGCGCGGACTACCGGCCCAACCGCAATTGGGGCGTCGGCGCGCGCATTGGCGTGGAAGGCCAAATCAACCGCAGCAGCGACTTTGCCTGGGTGGGCGGCGTGTACTGGAACTGGTATTTGGGCAAGGGAATTGGCCTCGATCTCTGAGGATCCAGACGCGATTGCTTTTTTTTCCGGTCTCCCCGCGGCAAAACTGGCGAACGCACGAATACCAAGTACGGGGTCGAGCTGGGCCCCTGTTCACGTGCGAAGCTGCTGCGTACGGTCGGCAACGCCATGAACCCACAACTGGCTGCCGATCGGCGCGCGAACAACGCGACGCCGGGGATGGCAGGGCGGCGCAGCGGAAACGCTGCGGGTCCGCGTGAATTCCGGGCCGCAATGAGCGGCCGGGAGTTCCTGGTGGGGTGTATCCAGCGGAAGCTGGGTGCACGGCGGGGGAGGCTTTGCTGGGTGGCGTGGAGGCCCGGCGCGAAGGGCGAGCCACACCCGCGAACCGTGCGCTACTCCGCAAACATCCGCACGCCCGTGACGAGTCGGTCCATCATCTTGAGCATGGTTTCGTGGTTTGGGTGGCGGGCGATGAGGACGCCGTCGCTGAGCAGCGTCTGCTTCCAGTCGCGCCGTTGAGCGCCGAGCGGCAGCAACTCTTCCAGAACCAGCGCCGGCCCCAAGTCGCGCTTCACTTCGTCCAGCCCCTCCACGCGCGTGATGCGCCCGTGGCCCTGCGCGCGCTTGAAGACCGCCGCCACGTGGTAACGCCGCTGCGGTGTCTGCTCAAACGTGTGCCAACAGACCGCCCGCGCCCATTCGCGGTAAACATTGAAATCGTTGGCGTAGTTCATCTGATCCACGAGCCGTCCGCCCGGCGCGCGCGCGGCAATCTCGCCGAACACGACCTCGCCATCCGGTTTGCGAAACCACTCCATGTGGGTGAAGCCCGTGCCCATCCCCATCGCGCCCAGCACCTTGCGGCCAAACGCCACCGCGTCCGCCATCTGCGGAATGTGCGGATCGCGCAGCACAATCTGCGCCGGACTGATCCACTCCAGCGTGCGCGACAACAGCGGGTTCGGGTGGTATTGCGCAATCGATTCAAACACCGGCACGCCCTTGATGCAGACCGTGTCGAAAGTGAACTCATCGCCTTCGACGAACTCCTCGGCGATCATCTCAGGCAAGTGCTTGATGCGCGGCAGGATTTCCTGCAAGTCGGCTTCGCCTGTCAGCTTGAACGTGTCGCGCGTCCCTGCGCCGTCAATGGGCTTGATAATCATCGGATAGCCGATGTAGCCCACCGCATGCTGCAGGTCCGCCAGCGTCCGTACGCGGTAGTGCTTGGGCACCCGGAGTCCTGCCTTGGCGAGCCGCGCCTTCATGCGGTCCTTGTCGCGGAAATCCCGGGCGTCCTCCGGGCTCAGCCCCGGAATCCCCAGCTCCGCGCGCAGCCGCGCCGCCAGCTCAACGCCCACTTCCCACAGGCACTCGATGCGATCGGGCTGCAACCGCCGCAGCGCCGACAGCGCGTGCCGAACGACGCTTTCCTCGTCGCCGAGGCTCGGCACCTGGATGTAATCGGTCAGCCAGCGCTTCGTGTCGTCGGGCATCTGCTCCAACGGTACGTCACCCAAACCATAGACTTGCGCCCCGACTTCCGCGAGCCCGCGCGTGAAACGCGGCATTTCATAGGGAAAATGCGGCGAGATGAAGACAACTTTCATGACAAGCCCTCAGCGCGCCAGCACCCGCAGCGTGCGTCCAACGTGCTCGAGCATCTCGCGCAGCGTGTCGTAGTCCGGATGGCGCATGCGCACCCACGCGTTGGCCATGTAGCCCGCTTCAACGGGTTGCGTCCGCGTGCCCGCCGGCGGCAGATACGCGTCAATGACCCACTGGCCCAGCTGCTTCTGCAGCATGTCCGCGCCCTCGTAGCCGGTGATGTGGCCGTCCCGTTCCGGCCGCAGCGCAATCAGCCCGGCCGCGAACTGGCGACTCGGCTTGTCGAAAACGCGCCCGTAGGTGATCGCCGCGGCCCATTCCCGGTAGAGGTCGATTCCGTTGGCCGCCCCGTACAGGTCCCAGGTGCAGACGCCCGGCGGTCGCGCGCCAATTTCACCGAACTTCAGGCCCTTCGGTCCAAAAAACCACTCCATGTGCGTCGCCGTCGTCCCGAGGCCCATCGCGTCGATCACGTCCTTGCCCATCTTCTTCACTTCCGCGTAGCCCGGCGCACTCATCCGGTTGGTCGTGATGATGTAGGGCGACACGGAACGGCTGCGCATCGCGTCGAGGACATTGGGGTAGTAGTGGGAAATGAAGTCGTGCTGCACCACGCCGTCGATCGTCAACGTGTCGTAGAAGCCTTCGTGCCCCTCGATGAACTCCTCCATCGCCACCGACCCGCCGCGATCGAGCTGCATCACCTTGGCCGCGCTGGGCAGATCGCGCTCGCTGTCGACTTTGATCGTGTCCTGAGCGCCCGCGCCTGCGCGTGGCTTCAGAATGATCGGATAGCCGACGCGCTTGGCAAAAGCCTTCACTTCCGCAGTGGTAGCTGCCGCGCCCGACGCCGCCGTGGCCACGCCTTTGTCGCGGAGGAAATCTTTCATCGTCGGTTTGTCGCGGCACAAAATCGCCTGCTGCACGGTAAGGCCGGGAATTCCCGTTCGTTCACGCACTCTTGCGGCGGTCATGATGTGCGATTCGACGGTCGTCTCCAGTCGGTCGACCCAACCGCGTGCCTGAATCCGCCGGACAGCCTGCAGCATCGCGTCGTCGTCGCAGACGGACGACACCTGCTCGTAAGCCCCCAACCAGGAACGCAATTCACCGTCGAGATGTTGGGGCGCCGCTTCGCCAATGCCGGTGACGTACGCGCCGACCGACTTCAGCGCGCGGGCAAACTGACGTTGATTGGCGGGAAAATGTGGCGCAACGAGAATGACATGCATGTGAACTCCGCAAAGACTGAGATGCCCTCCGGCGCTGAGTCTGGCACAGTCTGGCGCGTCGGCCAAAGAACGCGCGGGTCGACGATGCGGGCGCGGTTCGGTTCGAGGAGAAGTATGCGCAGAGTCGTGGTTCTAGGCCCGCAGAGGCACGTTGTCACCGTCACGGAAGAGCTCAAGTTGCTTGGCCTTTCCGGGCGAATCGCGACGATTACCGCCGGCTGGCAGGAGCGTGAGGCGGAGGACGACGAGTTGTCCGCCGCGCTCGGCAATCGCTCGGTCAATCTGCGTTTGCATGCCCGTACGGACGACGTTTTCGCCCAAGATCAGCAATTGTTTTCCGCACATCGCCGCCGCCAGGACAATCTTCGGCAGCTGCAGGACATCTACCGGTTGCGGCTGGATCACTTGATGGCGTCGGCGACGATGTTGATGTCCCGCGCTGGACCGCCCGAGCTGATCGAGCCGGAACGCGAAGATACGATTGAGCAATTGCGCGCACTCGACGCCCATCACCTGCGGCGCATTCGCGACGTGCACGAGGCTTTTGAGCAGGAGGAGTTGCCCGGTGAACGGCGCGCCTTGGCGCAGCACCGCGCCGAAGTGCACGGCATCCTGGAAGAATGCGACGCCGTCGCGATCGCGGGCGGCCATGTTTCCACGCTGATCGGCCGGATGCGCCTGCTGGACGTGGCTGCCGGCATGGTCGCCAAGCCGATTCTCGCGTGGTCCGCGGGGGCGATGGTGCTGACTGACCGCGTGATCGCCTTTCACGATCGGCCACCCGAAGGCGCGGGCAACGCGGAGATTCTCGACGTCGGCTTGGGCATCGCCCGCGGCATCGTCGCGCTTCCGCATGCGACCACGCGGCTCAAGCTCGACGACCATGCCCGCATGGCGCTGTTCTCGCGGCGTTTCTTTCCAGCGGACTGCATTTGCCTCGATGCGGGCAACCGCGGGCACCTCGACGACCGGACCTGGACGTTCACCGCGGGCACCCTGCGCATCGATCGCGACGGCGCAACCGTCGCCGCTAGCCCGGAGGCTGAATGATTCCGGCAATTCAGCAACTGGAACGGCGGGGCGGCCTCGACAGCCGCGTCGTGGAAATGTTCATCCGCAGCCACACGTTTCCGCTCATTGAAGGCGCCCGCGTCACGTTCGTCTGGCGCGGCCAAGCGGACGCCGTCCATCTGCGGCATTGGGTTTTTGGCCTCGCGAGCGCGCAGCCCTTTCACCGCTTGGCACACACGGATCTGTGGCACCTGACCATCGATCTGCCGCGCGGATCGCGGTTTGAATACAAGTTCGATGTGGTGCGCAATGGCCACAGCCAATGGATTCGCGATCCGCTGAACCCGAACATCGCCCACGACCCGTTTGGCGCAAATTCCGTTTGCCAAGCCGAGGGGTACGAGGTGCCGAACTGGTGCCTGCCCGACGCCGACGCGCGTCAGGGCACATTGCATGAGCTGATGCTGAACAACACGGCGTTTGGCGGGCCACGGCCGCTGACGGTCTACCTGCCGGCGCGGTACCGGGAGACGCGGCGCTACCCGCTGCTGATTGTCCACGACGGCGGCGACTACCTGCGCTACGCCCGGCTCAAGACCGTGCTCGACAACCTGATTCACCGCCTGGAAGTCGCGCCGATGATCGTCGCGCTGACGCATCCCAAGAACCGCATGGACGAGTATCCCAACGATCCGCACCACGCGCAGTACATCGTCGAGCAAGTGCTGCCGTTCATGGAGCGCAACTATCCGGTTTTTGGGACGCCGTCGCAGCGCTGCCTCATGGGCGCGAGTTTTGGCGGCGTGGCCAGCCTGTCGACCGCGTGGCGGTACCCTGGCGTGTTCGGCAAATTGCTGCTGCAAAGCGGTTCCTTTGCGTTCACGGACATCGGGGAGAACAAGCGCGGCCCGGCTTTTGACCGCGTCGTGGAATTCGTCAACGCGTTCCGCGAGAACCCCGGCCGCCCCGCGGAGAAGGTCTACATCTCCTGCGGCACGTACGAGTCGCTCATCTACGAAAATCGCTCCATGGTGCCGTTCCTGCAGTCCCACGGGCTGGAAGTGCGCTACGACGAGGCGCGCGACGGCCACAACTGGGAGAATTGGCGCGACCGGCAGCAGTCCGCGCTGTCCTGGCTGTTCCCCGGCCCGCTGTGGTTTGTGTACGAGTAGCCGACCTGCCGGATAAATGGTGCGAATTTTCGAACTCTTACGCTTTCCCCGGCGCACGCGGCGCCCGACGACGACGCACAGCGCTCGGCTTGAGCTTCGTCGCCTTGAGCACCGCGTCAGCCGCCAAGTCCACGGCCAGAGGCGCAAGGATCACCTCGGTTTCCGCCAGGTCGTGCGCGCCCGCGAGATCCTCGTCGCGCACATCGAAAATGCCGGGATTCGGGTCGCGGCGCTCGCGCGGCGCAGCGGCGATGACGACTTCTCCCAGATCCAGCCACTGCGCGAGCAGCTCCCGGACCTCCACGTTGATGCGCGGCAGGTTGGCAATGGCCATCTGCGTTGACTTCGCCAGCAGCGGCGTCAGCGCCAGCACCAACCACGGCGGCGCGGCTTCGCTGCGGGCCACCGCCTCCACGACCTTGATGTTTGTCAACCAATGCAGGTTCAGCAGGAGCGCCTGCAGCGCGTAGGGATGGGTCGGCCGGAGCGTTGCGATGAGCAAGGCGTGCGGCTCGCGGATCCGCGGGTTCTCCGACAGGATCTGGATGACGGCCGGCGTGGAATCGACAAGCAGCGGCGCGAGCGCGTCGATGTTCGGAACCCGCGCGCGCTCCTTGCGCACGCCGAGCGCGATTTTCTCCACGCTCGGATGCAGCGGCAACAGCCGGCCTTCCACGATCGCCGGGGGCCGGAACGACTCGCGCAGCAGCCACGCAGTCCACAGCAAGCCCTGGCGGTGCGCCGCGCCGATGAGCCGCGCCACGACGAGGTCTGGCAGGACGAGCCGGCGATCGGGCGGCGGCAGCGGGCCGCCGGGGAGATCCGGGCGCGGCCGGACGTGCAGCAGCAGGTGGACAAACGTCAAGTGCAGCTCGCGGGCATTGCCCACCGCCGCCAACTGCGCGGCTTCCTCCAGCGCCGCCACGGCCGCCTCAGGTTCGGTCGCGCGCAGCCACGCCGCCAGCCAGCGCAGGCGCACATCGGGCTCGCGCATCGTGGACAGGGTGTGGGCGGGGTGGCGCGACATCGGCGTGACTCAGCGCAGGTCGATTTCAACAGAGGTCGTCACGCCAGGCTGCACAAGGACTTTGATTTCCTTGGTCAACTTGTGCAACTTGTTCTCCAGCACCACCGTGTGTCGACCCGCGGCGACCGGATACGCGAGGATCGGCGTCTCGCCTTCCAGCGGCGCGCCATCGACCGTCACGATGGCGCCGGGCACGCTGTCCACAAACAGGTAGCCCTGCCGACCTTCATCGCCCGTGGGCGCGTGGTAGCCGATCTCACCCGCTGACGCGATGGCGAACTGTCGCACCAGCCGAATGAACGCGGCATAGCGCGGGTCCGGCTGGTTGGCCGGATCGACGACGAGGAACGTGTTTTCCTTGCCGCCGAGCCGAAATGACAGCTCATAGATGGGCACGTCAGACGTCTCCGGCGTCCACAGCGGCTCCGGCGACGCCAGCACCGCTTCCGCCGTCGCGCGCGCCTTGGCTTTGCCCTTCAGCGGCTTGGCGGGCGGCGTCGGCACCGGTTGCCGCCACGGCAATGCCGGGTGGGCAAGCTCCAGCGCGCCGATGTCCCGGAGCTGGCCCAGCATCTTGCGCAAGGCTTCCCGCGCGAGCAGCTCAGTCCGCGTCTCGGCGTCCTTGCGCCCCATCACGCCGCGGACGTGCGATGCGACGCCGGCATTGCCCCGCGCCGTGATTTCGTAGGCGCAGTACTGAAGTGGCCCGGGATTGGCGCGCAACAGCACGCGCGCCCACGCTTCGTCGAGGTCCGCGTCCGTCGGCAGTTGCGTCACAGTCGGCGCTTGGGGCAACGCGACCGGCTCAACGGCATGCGCCGTCAGCGGCAGCGCCAACAGCGTCGCGAGCAGCAAGAGCAGCTCAGGACGGCGTTTTGGCATCGGCTTCCTCGACAGCTTGCGGCGCGGGAACGGGCGATTCACCGACCACCGGTTCGACCGGGGCCGGCGCGGGTTCGAATTCAGCGCCCGCGTAACGTCCGGTGTTGCGCACCGGCTCGGCCAACTGCACAGCCTGATCGCGGTGCTTCAGGCGATCGGAACGCATGTGCGCGACGGTGCGACACACATGGCTCGCGGTTTCAGCGACGGGCGAGACAGGCGTCATCGCCGACTGATCGGTCACCAGCGCGCTCAACTCCGGCGACAGCAGGCGAACGACGACCGGCACGGAGAACTTGCGATCGGCGAGCTGAAGTCCGACGTGCAGATTCACCGCATCGGAGTTGGTCAGCGCCAGGCAAAGCCCTGCCCGCCAGGCGTTGGCCAGATCCAGGGTCTCGTCGACCGTCGCATCGCCCACGACGACCGGAATTCCGCGCGACCGCAGCCGTTGCACGTTGCGCAGCGTGCCCGACGATTCCACGACGGCCACGGGGATTTTCCGCTTGTGCAGCAGCTCCGCCACGCGCGCACCGACGTTGCCGGCGCCAAAAACCACAACGTGATCGCGCATCCGCACGGGCATGCTCGCCAGCAGCGGCGCGAACCGGCGGGTGATCAGCCAATCCACGACGAGGCCCGTGAGGCACGCGAGGATGACGCGGCCCGCGATCGAGAGCACCAGTGACGTCGCGCGCAGGGCCGACGGACCGTGAGCGAGCAACTGGTCTTCCAGACCGGTCGCCAGGAGGTTGCGCCAAGCCAGCACAAAAGCGCGCAGGAACGTCAGGCTCAACACGTGCGCATACGCAGCCGCCGCAACCGGCACGAGCAAGCCGCACGCCGCCGCCACGCCGCCGAGCAGCTGGCTGGCGCGCGACAGGGTCGCCGGGCGGGCGCGCTTGGGCATCGGCTGGTCGTTGCGCACCGGACCGCGCTTGGCCATCACCTGCATCGCGAGTTCTGCCGCAACAGGCGCCGTGGTCGAGCCCATCGAATAGGCGTCGACGTGCGGAACCGTCATACGCAGGAAGCGCACGAGGGTCTGATCGGAGACGCGCACCGCAATCGGCACTTCGCCGCAACAGCGACGCGCCACGAGGCAGGCATCGACGTTCTCGGCATCGTCGTCGCCCGCGAGCACAACCGCACCGTGACGCGGCAGCTCCAGCTTGGAGAAATCGTGCTGCCAGACCTCGCCGACAGCGAGCGTCTCGACGCCCAGGGCTTCCAGCATTGCGCCGTGCTTCGCGCGTTCAGACGGCGTGAGCGCGACGCGAACAGGCACACGCAAGGCATGCAGGCGGTGCACGATCGCCTGGCCAACGGGGTCGAGGCCAAAGACGAGGATGGGCAAATCGCCGGTGGTGGTCATCTGCGGTCAAATCGCCGTCGGCTGCGCTGCCAGCCGCTGGACATCCAGCAGGCCCGCATCCGCCAGCGTCTGGAAGATTTCCGTGTCCGTCAGCGTCGCGGTGCCGAGCTTGGCGCGCGTGAGGATCGCCTGAATGCGCGCCTCTGAGACCTCAAGTTCGTGTTCGATCAGCCAGACCTGCACGTTGGCCTTGCCGCTGTAGAAGCCGATTTCCACCAACTGCTTGCAGCCGACTTCGCTCGCCGCCACGGATGAATAGACGCGGTCCGCCAGATCGCGGCGGCCCATCATGAGCGCCTTGGCGATTGCCGCAGCGTGTACGCCCGTGGCCGTGCGGAAGGCATCGCGGCCAAAAGCCGGATAGTTGTAGGGAATTTCCACACCGTAGTACTTGCTCACCGCGTCGACGTAACGGCGCAGCGCCCGCAGGTCGCGGTCAATCACGCCCAGCAGGTTCAGGTTCAACAGCGTCTGGTCGATGCTGGCATTGCCCACGCGCTCGCCCACGCCCAGGCAGGTTCCATGCACGCGATCGATGCCGAATTCCAGGGCTGAAAGCGAGAGCGTCAGCGCCAAGCCGCGGTCGTTGTGGCCGTGCCAATCCAGCTCGATCTTCGCACCGGTCTCGTCGATGACTTTGCGGGTGAATTCAAGGAGGTTGTACAAACCGTCCGGCGTCGCATGGCCCACCGTGTCGCACAGGATCAGCCGCGTGGCGCCATGGTCGATCGCGGCTTTGAACAGCGTGCGGAGCGTGTCGGGATGCGAGCGAATCGTGTCTTCCGTCACAAACGAGAACGGACAACCGTTCTTCACAGCCAGATCCGCCGAGTCCGTGACCAGCTTGGTCATGTGCGGCACGTCCCAGTTCTCAACCAACTGCCGGACCGGCGAGCTGCCAAGGAAACCGCAGACTTCAATCGGCACGCCGGTCTTCTGGGAGATATCCACGACCGCCTGCACGTCCGCCTGATGCGTCCGCGCCGCACAGTTCGGCTCAATCTTCATCTTCTGGTCGCGAATTTCCTCAACCAGCCGCGTCACGTCCGCGACGGCCTGAGCGCCCGCGCCCGGGAGGCCAACGTCCGCCACTTCAATGCCCAGCGCTTCCATGCAATGCAGGATTTCCAGCTTGGCTTCAATCGGCGGGTTGGTAATCGACGGCGACTGGATGCCATCGCGCAGCGTCTCGTCGACCAGCTTGAACTTGTGGCTGATCGGCGGCGCGTGCCGCTTGACCTCGTTCCAGTCATAGATGATGTCGTTTTCGCGCGCTGCCATCGTCTCTCCCCCTCGGTCGCTGTCACCAAAGTGTATCCTACCACAGCTTTTTGCCTGTTGTGCAACGTTGTGCCGCAACGCCGTGAAGGGTATCGTCCAGCGAGAAACACTGCGGAGTCATCATGCGTTCATTTGTCCTCTTGTCCGTCCTCTGCCTGAGCGCTGCGTGCAGCAACACGTCCAGCGGCGGCGGGGGCGGCGTGTACTACGCGGGCGACGCGAAGGGCTGCGACGCCAAGACCGCATCCGGCTGCATCGGTTTCAACGGCGCGGACAGCAAGACCGGCGACGGCGACGCAACGGCGACGGACAACGACGTCGTGGCGACCGATGGCGACGCGGACAGCAGCAGCGTCACGGACGACAGCGCGACCGGCGACGACGTCGGCACCATGGACGGCTTCTTTGACGATCCGGACAGCACCGTGGCGCCCGACGGCGGACCGACCAATTCCGACTGCAACGAGCGGGCGAAGATCGTCTACGTGGTGACGGAGCAGAACGACCTGCTCAGCTTCCAGCCGGACACGCTGACGTTCAAGCTCGTGGGCAAGCTCAAGTGCGCCGTTGGCCCGCTCGATTCGCCGTTTTCCATGTCGATCGACCGCAACGCCAATGCTTGGGTGCTGTACCAGAGCGGCTTCAGCGGCGGCGGCAAGCTGTACCAGGTCAGCACGCTTGACGCGTCCTGCAAGAACACGACGTTCCTGCCGAGCTCCGGCGGCCTTGATCTCTTTGGCATGGGCTTCTCGTCCGACCTGCCCGGCAGCCCCAATGAGACGCTGTTCGTCGCCGGCGGCGGCAGCGGCAGCTTCCAGACCACCAAGAACACGCTCGCGACGATCGCGTTTCCCAGCATGGCGCTGACCACGGTCGGCAAGATCGACGTCGTCGGCGGCGCGGATCTGACCGGCAACGGCAAGGGCGAGCTGTTCGGCTTCTTCCCCGACGGCACGCCGCCGAGCGTGCGGCAGATCGACAAGACCAGCGCCAAAGCGACGACGCTGCAGTCCTGGCCGCTCCCGGCGAGCGTGTTCAACAACACGCAGGCGTGGGCGTTCGCGCAATGGGGCGGCAACTTCTACCTGTTCTTCCAGAGCATTGCCGATCCGTCCACCAACGTGTGGAAGCTGGATCCGACGACCGGCGTGGCGACGAAGGTCCTGAGCAATATCGGCTATACTGTGACGGGTGCGGGCGTATCGTCGTGTGCGCCGAGCGCGGCGCCCTGATTGGAGGCATCTGATGTGGCAGCGATTCCTTTTGAGCGTGACTGTGTTGCTGGTGGCCTGTGGTTCAAACTCCGGCGCGACGACCGCGGATGCGGAGAGCGATGCCGGGACTGACGCTGCGATCGCCGACGCCGGCAGCGACGCGGTCCTCACCGACACGCTCACGGACACTCTCGCCGACGCCGGCGACGACGCGGCGCAATGCCTCCCGCAATTTGCCCCGTGCATGACCGGGTTCGGAGCGCCGCTCTGCTGCCCGCCGCACACGTGCATGAACATGGGCAACGGTCCCGCATGCCAGAGCGAGGGCCCGGACATCCAGCCGCCGGACATTGCCCCCGATGCCGGTCCCGATGCAGTCACGCAGACCGACGCGACCGTGACCTGCAAAGACGGCGGCGACGACGTGATTCCGGCTCCCGTGTGTTCAGGAAGCGGTGCGGCGTTCTTCCCGACGTTCAGCAAGCAGTGCAGCGCGGACAGCGACTGCGCCGTGGCGTTCCACCAGATCAACTGCTGCGGCACCAAGGTCGCGTGGGGCATCCAGGCGTGCGAGATGGGGGCGTTCAGCACGTCCGAGGCGCAATGCGAAAGCCAATACCCCGGGTGCGGCTGCGCGCAGTTCATGACCCAGGCGGAAGACGGCTACAGCTCCTTCACCACCAGCGATTTCGCCGCCAAGTGCGACGCGGGCTTGTGCCGCAGCTTCGTCAAGAACGCCAAGGCGGACTGCACCGCGCAGGGCCTCCAGTCGCCCAAGCCGGTGAAGGCCTGCAAGGACGTGACGGACTGCGATTTTTCCATGCTGACCGTGGACTGCTGCGGGTCGATGCAGTTCGTCGGGATCGCCAAGTTCGCCAAGGCGGCGTACGACGTCGAGCAGAAGAAGTGCGCCGCGACGATGTCGGTCTGCGACTGCATGCCCAAGCCGACGACGCTGGAAGATGGCAAGCCGCTGACGACGAATATGGTGCCGCTCGCGTGCGTCAGTGGCGCGTGCATCTCGACGTACGGCACCCCCTGACCGCCGTCGCAGCGCCTCTCCCGCGCGATGAATGCAAACTTCTGCTTTTCGGACTCTTCTATCTGTTGACCGAAGCAGGTAAGTTGTACTCTTATTGAGGTTGTTGCTCGAATGCGCGAAACGCGCGTGGGGTCTACCCCAAAAGAGGTCGCCTATGCTGACTGCTGATTTCCGTCGTTCCTTTGGCGCAGCGCTCGGCGTTGCCGCGCTCGTGGCTGCATGCAGCTCTCCCGCGGCCACCACCAACGGCGCGGGGACAACAGACGCGACCGGCGACGATGCCACGGCCACCTTGGACGCCCTCGACGGCGCAGTCCCGACGGATGCTACGAAGGACGGTGGCGACGGCTCAAGCGACGTCGGCGTGACGGACACGAGCACGGACGCCGACGCAGCGACCGACGCCGATGGTGGCGGTGACGCCGATGGCTCGGACGTCCCGGATACCGGCGGCACCAACTGCGAATTCTCCAAGACGCCGGCAAGCGGCGAGCCAGGCGCGACGTGCACGAGCAACGCCGACTGCGACAGCGCGGTGTGCGTCCAAGGCCCCGAGGGCAAGATCTGCACAAGCACGTGCACGACCTGTTGTCCGGGCGGCTACACGTGCGCCCAGGCGCCCGGCGTGGACGCGAGCTTTGTGTGCATTCCCAAGCAATTGGCCTTGTGTGCGCCGTGCGAGACGGACGCGGAGTGCAGCAAGGTCGATCCCGGCGCGCTGTGCCTGAGCTATGGCGCGAGCGGTCACTTTTGCGGCGCGGCATGCGCCACGAACTCGGACTGCCCCGCCGGCCACGCCTGCCAGACCTCCGGCGGCCAGCTCGGCCAAGCCAAACAGTGCGTCAACACCGGCGGCGAGTGCACGTGCAGCAAACTGGCCATCTTCAAGGGCGCGTCGACCTCGTGCTCCGTGACCAACGACAACGGCGCGTGCAACGGCTCGCGCAAATGCACGCTCACCGGCCTTACCGCGTGCGACGCCGCCACGCCCGCCACGGAAACGTGCAACGGCTTGGATGACAACTGCGACGGCGCGACCGACGGCCCCGGCTCGGTCGGCTGCGTCACGTACTACAAGGACAGCGACGGCGACGGCTTTGGCGCGACGCTCCTGGGCTGCCTGTGCAGCGATCCCGGCACGAGCGCCACGTTTGGCGGCGACTGCAACGACGGGGCCCCCGGCGTTCACCCTGGCGCCAAGGAAATCTGCGACGGCATCGACAACGACTGCGACGGCAAGACCGACCCTGGCTTCCCGGACGCCAACGGCGACGGCTTGGCCGACTGCGTCGATTCCGACATGGACGGCGACGGCGTCATCAACGCGTTGGACTGCTCGCCCACGGACGCAGCGGTCCATCCGGGCGCGAAGGAAATCTGCGACGGCATCGACAACGACTGCAACGGCACGACCGACGACGCCGGCGCAACGGGGTGCACGCTGTGGTACGAGGACATCGACGGCGACGGCTTTGGCTCCAGCTCGAGCCAGTGCTTCTGCAAAGCGACGGGCAGCTTCACGGCACTGACCGCGGGCGACTGCAACGACGACAACGGCGCGATGTTCCCCGGCGCCGAGGAGTTCTGCAACGGCAAGGACGACAACTGCGACGGCAAGACGGACGCGCAGGACCCCAGCATGATCCTCACGAAGTGCGCGTTGCAGGCGGGCGTGTGCGCAGGCGCGATGCACGTTGCGAGCCAGTGCGTGGCCGGCGCGTTCCAGGCGTGCAAGGCGGACGACTACACGGCGTATGCCACCGCGGCGGGCGCCAGCTACAACGCCGACAGTGAGACCGCCTGCGATGGCACCGACAACGACTGCGATGGCAAGACCGACGAGGACTTCTCCGTCAAGGGCGCGGACGGCGTGGCCGTCGCGGGCGTAGGCGCGGCATGCGGCACGGGCGCGTGCGCGGGCGGCGTGACGCTGTGCAATCCGGCGCAGACCGCGACGTTGTGCACGACGGCGACGGCAACGAGCGCGGAAGTGTGCGACGGCGTGGACAACGACTGCGACGGCGCGACCGACGCCGCCGACAGCGATTTGGCAGTGGTGCCGTGCGAGAAACAGGCCGGCGTCTGCAGCGGCGCGATGCATCCCGCCGACCTATGCATCAGCGGCGCGTGGCAGATCTGCGGCAATCCCGTGTACGGCGCGCACGCCGCCAACTTCGAGGCCAACACGGAAGTGCATTGCGACGGATTCGACAACGACTGCGACAGCAAGACGGACGAGGACTTCACGCTCGTCGGGCCAGACGGCTCCGTGTCCCAGGGCGTGGGCGCGACGTGCGGCGCAGGCGCGTGCGCGAGCGGAACGACCGTGTGTGCGGACAACAGCAAGGCCATCGTGTGTCCGTCCGCAGCGCAGGCTGCCGTTGAAGTGTGCGACGGCAAGGACAACGACTGCGACGGCCTGACGGACGCCGCGGATCCCGATCTCGCGATCGTCGCGTGCGACAACCAAAACGGCGTTTGCTCCGGCAGCCAGAAACCGACGGCGTTGTGCCAGGACGGCGTGTGGCAGGCCTGCAGCACGGCCGACTACAGCGCGCACGCGGCCACGTACGAGGCGACCAAGGAGCTGAGCTGCGACGCGTTGGACAACGACTGCGACGGGCAGATCGACGAGGACTTCAGCGTCACGCTGCTCAACGGCGGCACCGTCCAGGGCGCCGGCAAGGCGTGCGGCGTCGGCGCGTGCATGGGCGGGACGACTACGTGCACCGCGGCGAAGACCGGCATCGAGTGCCTCGGCGAAGGGGCCGCGAGCGCCGAGGTCTGTGACAACGTGGACAACGACTGCGATGGCAAGCTCGACGCCGCCGACAGCTCGATGGCGCTGGCGACGTGCGACAACCAGAACGGCGTCTGCGCCAACTCAAAGCACGCGGCGATCGAGTGCGTGCTCGGCGGCTGGATGACGTGCAACGCCGCCGACTACGGCGCCAACTACGAATCCGGCGCGACGGAATCCCTGTGCGACGGCTTGGACGGCAACTGCAACGGCACCGTGGACGACATCGGCACGCTCCCCCTCAACGCCAACCAGGTCGGCGCCTGCAGCGGCTCCGTCAAGAAGTGCACGGGCGCGGGCGGCTTTGTCGACAACTTCGCGACCGTCCCGGGCTACGGCCTGTACGAGGCGCCCGACGGCAGCTTCCTCGACGAAAACTGCGACGGCATCGACGGGACGATCGCCGGCGCGATGTTCATCAGCCAGAACGGCGCGGACGCGGGCAACTGCAGCAAGAGCGCGCCGTGCAAGACGCTGGCCTACGCCATCGCCGCCGCGCCCGGCACGACCAACCAGGACATCTACGTGATGGCGAGCGGAACCGCCTACAGCGCATTCAGCATCTACGCCGGCAAGGTCCGGATCTGGGGCGGCTACGACGCCAACTGGGTGCGCGCGGACCGCAACGTCCCGGGCCACGCAGTGACGATCCAGGGCGCGCTGGACGTCGCCGACCAGCAGGTCATGGCCGTGAAGGTGCGCGCGGACGACGTCAAGCTGGAGGACCTGATCCTCGTGGGAATCGACGCGACCGGGGACGTGGGCGGCAACGGCAAGTCCAGCTACGTCGTCTACGTCAAGGACGCCAAGGGACTGGAGATCCAGCGCTGCGATTTCATCCAGGCCAACGGCGCGCCGGGCGTCGCGGGCACAAACGGAATGGATGCGTCGGCGACCGCTGCGGGAAGTGGCGGCAATGGCGGCGGGGCTTCGCAGTACAACACGGCTTGTGACAACTCCTCGAGGGGCGGTGGCGGCGGTGGCGCAGGCGCGAACCCAACGTGCAGCGGCACCGGTGGATCCAACGGCGGCTCAGGCGGCACGATGGACTCGAATTGCGGCGTCTTCTCACTCAACCTCAATGCGACGAACGGCAACAGCGGCACCGCGCTCGGCAGTCTCCCCGGAGGCAGCGGCGGCGGGACTTGCAGCGTCGGCGGTTCTGGGACGTCGGGCGGCGTCAACAACGGCTTGGGCGGAGGCGGCACGACGAAGTCATCTGGGGTCCTGAGCGCCGACTACTGGGCCGGCCTCACCGGCGGCAACGGCGGCGTCGGCACGGCGGGCAGCGGGGGCAGCGGCGGCGGCGGATCAGGCGGCTGCGACACCGGCACCGACAGCTACGGCGCGGGCGGCGGCGGCGGCGGTCAGGGCGGATGCCCGGCGATGTCCATCGCAACGGGCGGCGGCGCGGGCGGCTCCAGCTTTGGCCTCTTCCTTGTCAACACCGGCGGGACGACGCTCACGTACACCGTCTCCGAGTGCACCGTCGTGCGCGGCTACGGCGGCAACCGCGGCAACGGCGGCGTCGGCGGCCGCGGCCAGAGCGGCGGCGCCGGCGGCAACGGCGGAACCGGCGCAGGTGGCTCCCAGCCCGGTGGCAACGGCGGCCACGGCGGTCACGGCGGCCACGGCGGCGGCGCGGGCGGCGGCGCGGGCGGCTTGAGCTACGGCATCTTCACGCCCGCCAACGCGATCGGCACTTTTGCAGGTCTCAGCTACATCGGCGGCGCGCCCGGCACCGGCGGCGCAGGCGGCGCGTCAGCCCCCGGCGCCCCGCTTCCTGAAGCCGATGGCAAGCCGGGCAGCAAGGGCATCGATGGCCCGCTCCCCGGCGCGATCATGATCTGCGCGGCGCCCGGCGGCTGCTGAGTCCGCAGCGCCGCTTCGCCCGGCTACTCCTTGACGCCCGCGGCCCAGGACATCACGCCGCCCGTCGCCAGCTGGCCATGCTCAACCCACCGCTTCTTGAGCGCGCCGCCATTCCACGTCGCGGTCCCTGACAGCTTCCTGGCATACGCGCCCGGCGCATTCACCGTCACGTCGCCGCCCGGCAGGTGCAGCGTCGCCTTGTCAAACCGCGGCGCCACCACGTCGTAGCCGGCCAGCCCCGGCCGCGGCATCAGACCCACCGCCGCGAACACGTACCACGCGCTCAGCGTCCCCGCGTCGTCATTGCCGACCAAGCCATCGGGCACGTTCGTGTAGCAGGAATCGGCGATCCAGCGCGTCCACTTGTCGCTCAGCTCCGGCCGCCCCGCGTCGGAAAACAGCGTGCTGGAGAGGATATCCGGCTCGTTGCCTTGAAAGTAGTAGCCGTTGGGCACGTAAAAGTTGAAGTTGTCCTGCGCCAGCTGGAAAAACTGCTCGAGCTTTTGCACAAACGCCGCGTCGTCCGGATACAGCGCGCGCAGCCCCGCCACATCGTGCGGCGCAAAGAAATTCCACTGCCACGCGCTGCCTTCCACGTACTCGTCGTTGGAGAACGACCAGTTTTCCGCGACAAACGGCTCAGTGAACGCGCCATCGGCCTTGTGACGCGCGCGGAAGAACTGCGTCTTGGCGTCCCACAGCTGCTTGTAGCTGGCGCTGCGCTTCTGGAACATCGCCGCGTCGTCCGGGTGCTTCAGGAACGCCGCCATGGTCGCCAGGCACGCGTCGTCGTAGCTGTACTCCAGCGTCTTGGAGACCGAGCCGCTGTCCGATTCCCGCGTGCAATAGCCGTACTGCATATAGTCCTTCAGGCACTCAAACGTCGTCGTCTCCGTCGCCGTCTGCGCCAGCAGCCCCGCGTACAGCGTCTGCGCGTCAAAATCCGTCACGCCCTTGGCAATCGCGTCCGCCGCCAGCGACGCCGAGTGGTAGCCAATCATGCTCCCCGTGTCGCCCATTCCCATCGACCACTGCGGCGGCCCCTTGCCCTGCGCCGTCATCGCCGCGATCGAGCGCAACGTGTCGCGCGCCATCGTCGGCCACAGCAGCACAATCAGCGGATTCTCCGTGCGGAACGTGTCCCACAGCGAGAGATCCGTCACGTAGTTCCAGTTGTCGGCCTGGTGGATCTGGTTGTCAAAACCGCGGTAGCGAAAGTCCACGTCGCTCCAGATCGTCGGCATTTGCATCACGCGGTAGAGCGCGCTGTAGAAAATCGTCCGCTCATCGGCCGTCGGCGCGTCGATCTCGATGACGCCCAGCGCTTTCTGCCAATCCAGCAGCGCCGCCTTGCGCGCGCCGGCAAAGTCGAACTTGGGCAGTTCCGCCGCGAGCGCCTTCTTGGCGCCGTCGGAATCGACGTAGGAGAGGCACAGCTGCAACTCCACCGGCTGCGTCGCCAGATCGGCAAACTTCGCCCACGCGCCAATGTTGGACGGCACCGCTGTCGTCGCCGTCGCGTCCACGCCCTGCTGAATCGCGCCGTCGTTCCACGTACCCGCAGCCTGCCACGGCCGGTCAAAGCGCGCTTCAAAGAACACCGGAAAGCCGCCGTAACGGCTGGAGAAATCGCCGATATTCAAGAGCTGCCCGCGGACCGTCTGGGTCTTGGCGTCCAGCTGCACGTTCGCCGCGCCGGTCACGCCCTTGGCAATCGACGTCCCCAGGTCAATCAGCACGCCGCCCGATGCCGGCGCGTCCTGGAACGTGTAGCGGTGGTGCGCGCAACGCGTGGTCGCGGTCATCTCCGCGCGCACGTGCGGCTTGTCCAGCGTCACCGCGTAGTAGCCCGCCTCTGCGTGCTCGGTCTCGTGGCTGAACGTGGAGTTGCGGCCCTTGCGCGAGGTCGACGCTGCGTCCAGCGTCGTGAACGGCATGACGGCGAGGTTGCCATAGTCCGGCGCGCCGGTGCCTTCCAGGCGGTTGTGGGTGAAGCCGTAGATGTACGGGTCCATGTACTGGTAGCCGCTGCAGTGAAGCGTGCCGTTGGCGCCGCCGTCGTTCTGCGTGTCCGGACCAACCTTGCACAACCCCCATGGCCGCGTAGCCGCCGGATACGCGGATCCGACGTTGCCGCCGCCAAAGCTGGTGCCGATCATGGGATTGACCGCGTGGGCAATGGCCGCTTCATCGGCGGCGACGGTGACCTCGCCCGCGGCGTCCACAGCATCGCTGCCATCCGCGCCGACATCCGCGCCGGTCGCCGCGTCTTCCTCAACGGCTGCGGTCGTTTTTGCGCCACACGCAGCCACGGCGATGAGAACGAAGATCCAAGAATTGCGCATGTCGCGATGCCCCTTTGGCGTTCAGCCGCCGCGGCGGATGGTAGCGCGTCTGAAGTTGGCGACAAGCGGACCGACGATGGCGCCCAAATCAGGCGCGCGGCGGCCAGGCAAAGGGCATCACGCCGCGGGGAGGAGCGACCGCGGCGGCAATCGCGCCCGCCACCCGCATCACGGTCAGCCCATGCTGCGCGTCGAGGAAGCTTGGCCGACGCCGGCGAATCGCATCGAGCACTTCAGCCGCCACCGCCTGCGTCGCGTCGCGCTCAGCGACCGCCAACGCGCGGGCATGGCCGTCCCGCGTCAGCGTCGCGCGCGACCGCCCACGGCTCACGTGCAAGTCCAGCGTGCCGGAAGAACCGAACGCGCGCAGTTCCCGCCGCGCCTCGCCGCCGCCGATTTGGACCGTCAGCAGCAGCTCCAGTTCCGGCGTCCGCACGGTCGCCCTCAGCCCCGCGTCGTGGCCGTCCAGCCAGCGGGCATTGACGACGACCGCGTCCGCCAGCCGCTCGCCGAAAATCGAGACTTCGTGAATCAACAGGTCGTAGAGCTGCGCCATCGCATGCGGCGTCGGGTGCGGACCGGCGTTCAGGCTCGGCTCCACGCGCAGCTGGTCGATCCGCTGCAGCACGCCGATCCGCCCACGGGCAATCGCGTCGTGCAGGGTCTGGACCGCCGGCTCGGCACGCGTCGTATGCGCGACGAAACAGCGCGGCCCGGCCAGTTCCCCGAACGCCGCCAGCTGTTCGGCTTCCGCGAGATCGGCCGCGAGCGGCTTCTCGCACAGCACAGGCAACCCCGCCGCCAGAAGCGGCAACGCCAGCGGCGCGTGGCTTTCCGTCGGCGTGGCGATGCTGACGACCGACACGCCCTGCCCGACCAACCCCTCCAGCGCGTGAACCGGCGGCAGCGTCAGCCCGAGCTGCGCCATCGCGTCGGCATCGCGGTCGTGGCGGACGAGCGCGGTCACGGCGTCGGCCCCGAGCAGCTCCCGCCAAGCAGCAGCGTGGCGCTTGCCCATCTGGCCCAGGCCAATCACCGCCGCGCGCGCCGCCGACAAGTGCGGCACAGCGTGAAACTCCGCAATCCCAAACTTGGCCGCGTATTCCTTGCGAATCCCGGGGCACACGGCGTCAAACCGGCAGTCGCGGCAGAAATCCGGCTTCACGCAGGACGGGTCCCCCACGCCAATGCCGGCGTGCGGCTGCTCCTCGCCGTAGACGCCAACGTCGCCATCTAGGACGCACGGCGGCACGCCGCACGGGTGGATCAGGTTGTCCAGGACCAGGCCCTCGGCGCGCGCCAACAGGAGGCCGACGCGGAACGGCGCGGCAAGTTCCGCCATGCGCGGCAGGACGTCAGGGTCCAGCGGTCCGTCGCCGATGTGGCTGGCCACCGCCAGGCTGAGCGACAACTCCGGGAAGCTGCCCAGCTCACGGGCGACAAACGCGATGAATTCCGGGAATTCCGCTGCGGATTGCCGCGTGATGACGTGATTGAGCGTGACGGAAATGCCCGCTTCACACAGGCGCCGGATCCCCGCGACTGTCCGTGCGTGCGTGCCCGGCGCGGCCGTCAGCGCGTCGGATGCGGCGGCATCATGGTGGTGCAGCGCGACCAGCGCTTGGTCGAGCCCGGCGGCCGCCAATTGGCCGGCCAGCGCGCCATCGCCAAGGCGCGTCGCGTTGGTCTGGATGCCGATCCGCGCCACGCCCGCCTCCCGCGCAGCGGCGATCATGGCGATCAGGTCGCGATGCAGCGTGGGTTCACCGCCCGTAAACGTCACGGAAAGGTCGTCGCCGCCAGACGCCAAGAGGCCGCGAATGCGCTCCTGCACCGCATCGAGCGACATCTCCGGACCGGAGAAATCGACCCAGCAGAACCCGCAGCGCTGGTTGCACGCGTGCAGAATGCGGATCACGTGCTCCCGCGAGGCGCTCCGGCCTGACGCACCGACGGCTTGCACGTCCAGATCGATGTGCGACGCCTCCGGTTTGGTGCGCCGACCGCCCGGCAGCCACGCCAACGAGCGGCTGGGATCGAACGGCGTGACGGCCGCCTCGCCAAAGTGCGCAGCCAAAGACCGCTCGACACCCTGGCAGCGACCAAACAGCGCGCAACCCTGGCACGGCGGCAGGTGAACCCGCCCGGAAGCATCGCGCGCGCCTTCCACGGTCAACAGCGGCGTCAGCTTCGCAACGTTGCGAAAGGCGCACGGATGGAACCCTTCGGTGCTCGCGAGCCGAACCGCGATGCCCGCAGCGGCAAGGAGGCTCAGCGCCTTGCTCAGATCGCCCTCCGCGTGCGCCGGCAGCACGTGCAGCGCATCTGGCGCCTCCGGCTCGCGCGAGCGGTACGGCACAAAGCGAAACGCCGTCAGGCTCGGCCAGCGCGCCACGGCCAGTTGGGCAAGCGGCAGGAGCGAGGCCTGCGTCGCGCGATTCACGGGCGTCTCGAGCTCCACGGGCAGGCCCGATGCGAGCGCGTTGTCGATGCCGTGCGCCGTCAGTTCAAACGCGCGCGGCAGGCGTGTCGCCGCGGCAGCAGTCGCCGCGTCGTGGCCAAAAATGCCGATGCGAAAGCCGCTGACGTCCGCCGCGACGAGCGCCTGGAGGTAGCGCGGATCGCCCAGCCGCATGCCATTGGTGTGCAGGACTGCGGTCGCGCCTGTCGCCCGGATGCGGCGGATGATGTCCGGCAGCAACGGGTGCAAAGTCGGCTCGCCGCCGCCCAGGATGACGCCCGCGGGTTGCTCGCGCTCCAGCAGCTCCGCCAGACGGCCGAGCACGCGATCGTCGCGCAGATCCGGCGTCATGCGCGGCACGTGCTGCGCGCAGAAGACGCAGTGGGCGTTGCACGCGTCCGTGACCGAGAAGGGCACGATGGAGCGTTGGTTGTTGCTCGTCATCGCGGCTCCGCGACCGGAATCGCCGTGTCGCCTTCGCCAAAAGGCACGAGCAAGGCCGTTTGCCACGGCTGCGCGAGCGTGAGCCCCTGACCGTCGATTTGCGTCGCCACGTTCGCACCAGGCAACCCTTGCTGCCAGCGGACGGGGCCATGCGCGAGCGCGCGCGCCAGCGGCCCCGCCAATTCCGCGGTCAGGTGCGACTGCAGCAGCACCTCTTCCGGCGAGCCGGGGCTGAGGCGCAAATCTGCGCTGCTCACGACGCGGCCGCCATGCAGGAGCCACGCCTCCGTGTTGCCATCGGACGGCACGGATTCCAGGCGCGTGCCGACCAGACAGAGGTAACGGGTGGGATCCACGTAGATCAGCGGCGCGCAGACCAACGCGGAGAGTTGGCGCGCGCGGACCTCGTCGTCCGGCTCCAGGCCCAGCGCGTCGACGGCTTGAACGAGGACGGCTGGCAGTTCATCAATCGGCCAAATCGCCCGCGCCAGTCGCACGAGACGTGGACCGTCGCGCGTCGCCGCCGTCCGCACAGCCTCCGCGAGCCGGATGCTGCGACTGCACCTGTAGCTGCACGGGAAATGCTGGGTAAATTTGCCGGCGGGGCGGTGGTTCAGCAGGCCATGGGGCGCCCCCAACGTCGCGGCGCGAATTGCGTGGGTAAAGGCCTCGTGGAGCGCCAACCGCTCCAGTTCGAGCCAGTTTGCCCGACAACAGGACGGATAGCCGAACAGCGCGCCCATCTCCAGCCGCAGCGCGTTCAGCGTCGCACGGTCCGGGGACGCCGCCATCTCCGCGTCGAGGCGCACCAGCCGCGCGGCAACCGCCGGGTCGCGCGCCACAAACACGCTCTGCGCCGCCGCCATGTCCGCACGCAACGCCTGACGCGCCGGCGCGGCGGTCGCATAGGCCTGACTTGTCGCGACCGTAAGCCCCATCGCCTCCGCCGCCGCGCGCAGCGTCGTCAGGCGCGCCGCATCCACGTTTTCAATGCCCGCCGCGGGCCGGACGCCATCGACGACTGAAAGCAGCGCGGCGCCCGGATGGAGCACAATCGCCGACGCGATCCACGCGGCAAGTTCTGCGTCTGGCGGCGGGGCTTCAGGCTGCCGCTCGTGCGGATTGCCGGCCTTGCGGAAGTTCTCGCGTTCCACGTTGGCCAGCCGACCGGGGTGATCGAGCAACGCATCCAGCCATCGCGCCAGTGCGTCGCCAACCGCCTCGCCAGCCGCCAGGACGCGCGATTGCCGCACGGGCCAAGCGGCGCCCTCCAGCGTGGAGGCAACGTCGCGACCCCAGGCAAACGGGGTCATGCCGTGGTCGCTGGTCCGCACGCCCGTCGCACCCGGCGGCGGCGGAACGGACAAACGGCCGTCGCGCGCGAGCTCGACGCGCCCGTCGGGTGCATCGACCCTCACGTCCACGCCGAATCCGTCGCCGTGCAACGCGACCCGCACCGTCGTCTTGCCATCCGCCGTTTGCGCTTCCAGTCCCGGCAGCGGCCACGCTCCACGCAGCGTCACCGCCGTCAGGTCCTGCTGGAGCAGGTGCGCAACAAGCCCGAGCCCTTCGGCCAGACGCGCGAACAGGCGCTGCGTCAGGCTCTCCGTCTCCGAGGCATCGGCCAGCGGCGTCGATTCCAGCGCGAGCGCTACCGCGACGTGCTGTGGCTGCGCGGGCATGTGTCGCTCCAGCGCGCGCACACCGTCCATCGCCAGCGTCGCCAGGCCCACGTACGCGTTCGGCGGCAGGATCGGCGCCGGTCCGGGCAGCGGCCCAAGCGCGAAGACCGGGCGATCGCCCGCCGCCAGCAAAGCCTGCAGGCGGTCCAGCGGCGCGCCCGTCGCCAGCAGCGGCAGCGTCGGATCGCGGTTGGGCTGGAGCCCCAGCGCCAGCGCGCCCGCCCGGGTCGCCGGCTCCACCCCTTCATGCTTGTCGACAACGCAGCCCGGCAATTGCGCGGCGACCAACTGCCAGCCAAACGTCACCGGACCGCTGATCGCCAGCTTCCGCGGCCGTTTGCGCGTATCCACCGGCTGACGGCGCGGCGGCAGCGCGACGCGAATTCCATCCAGATACAGCACATCAAGGCCGCTTCGCCGGGCGCAATCGATTGCGTCGGCCGGGGACTCCACGATCGGCTCGCCCGCCTGAT
Source organism: uncultured Myxococcales bacterium (assembly GCA_903842345.1). Taxonomy (GTDB): domain Bacteria; phylum Myxococcota_A; class UBA9042; order UBA9042; family UBA9042; genus CAIYBN01. The sequence continues at coordinate 263,152 of CAIMLR010000028.1, read as the reverse complement.
TGAAGCTCGTGTTGAGCACCATCGGCACGCCGGTCGCCTCCGCGAACGCCGCGATGATCGCGTGGTAATAGGGCGTCGCCTCCGCCGTAACGGTCTGTGCGCGCACGGTGCCATCCACGTGCACGGCCGCCGGAGCCAAGTCACGCAGGCGCGGCTTGGCCTGCATCGCCAGCAGCATGAACGGCGACGGCTGGGTGTCCTCGACCCAATCCGCCTGCGCGGATTGCAGGATCGCCGGCGCGATAGGCCGCCAACCCTCGCGCAGCTTGGCGTCGTTGAGGCGGTCGCGGATGTCCGTGCGCCGCGGATCGCCGAGGATCGAGCGATGCCCGAGCGCCCGCGGGCCAAACTCGCTGCGTCCCTCAAACCAGCCGACAAGCGCGCCCTGCGCGAGATCCCGCGCCGCCTGCAGCGCTGCATCGCCCCGCGTCAGGATGGCATCGGTCGCCTCGCCTGCCTGTCGCAGCGCCGCCAGCGCCTCCTCCGGTTGCCACGCCACGCCCAAGCCGCCGTCGGCGAGCCGCTGCTGCACGGGCTCACCGAGCCGCGCCCCCGCCAACAGCGCCGCCCCCAGCGCGTTGCCCGGATCCGCCGGACTCGGCGGCACCCACAGGCGCGTCAGCCATGGCTCGCGGCCAATCCGCCCATTCATCGAACAATTCAGCGCCACGCCGCCGCTCAGACACACGTCCGTCAGTCCCGTCGCCGCTTGCGCCTGCCGGAGGATCGCGAGGACCGTCGTCTCAATCGCCGCTTGGACGGACGCCGCAACCTTGGCGTGCAGGTCAAAGTCGATGGGCGCCCACGGCGCGCGCAGCACCTGATCGGCAGGATGGCCGTGCCGCCACGTGGACCCCAGCGTCGCGCCGTCCGCCTGCAAGTGCAAAAAGCCGTGCGCCCAAGCCGGATCCGCCGGCGCATAGCCCGCCAGCCCCATCAACTTGCCCTCGCCGCCCCGACCAAAGCCGAGCTGCAGCGTGGCCTCCTCGTAGATCCCGCCCACCGTCAACTGGCCGCGCGGAATACTGGCGATCCGGGTCAGCCCTTGGGCATCTGCGCGGAACACGACGAGCGTGTCGTCGTCGCCGTGGTTGTCGACCGTGAGGACCAGCGCCTCGCTGAAGCCGCTGGTGTAGAACGCCGCCGCCGCGTGGCTCACATGGTGCAGACCGTGGCGCTCCGGACCGTCCTCCTGCCACGGCGTCCGCAGCGGATTCGCGCGCGGCGGCAGTCCAGCCAGCGCGCGGAACCGGTTCTCGCTGCGGTTGCCCACCACGAGGTCCACGTCGTCCAACGTCCAATTCCGCGAGCGCAGCGCGCGGTCCAGCGCCAACATCGGCGGCCGTTCGTCGTAGCGGTTGCGGCTCAGGCGCTCCTCGCACATCGCCGCGACGATGACGCCGTTGTCGATCAACGCCAGCGACGACTCCTTGTTGCCCACGTTGACGCCCAGAATCCGCATCCTACCTCACACCGGCCGCGCGTTGCGTTTCAGCCGGTCATCCCAGTCCAGAAACGCCGCGAGCTCAGGAAACGTCTGGGCAAACGACTGCCCGCGCACCGCGTCAATCGTGTGCGTGTGGGCAAAGAAAAGTTCCTGATCGGCCGCCGAAGCGGGCTGTCGGTCCAAGGCCAGCAGCAGGCCTTCCACATTCTGCCGCAATTCCCCGGTCAAGGGCAGAGGCGCCAGCGTGGCCGCCACCGCCTGCTTGGCCGCGTCAGGCAGGATCGCCGGATCAAAGTACGGCGGGTCAAAAACCGGACTCAGGCCCAAAATCAGCGCCTGCGCCTGAGCCCACGCGATGAGTTCATGCAGATACAGCACGTTGTAGGCGCTCAACGTCGCGTTGACAACGACGTGAACATTCTTGCCGATTTCGCGAAACTGCAGGACATTTTGCGCAACGACCGACCACTTTGCCGGATGGCGAAGGTACTCAAAGCGGGCGCCCACCGCGTCCAGGCTCACCCGCACATTCACGCGGCGAAACGCCGGCCACAGCGCCCGCGCCGCTTCAGGAATGCGCGTGCCGTTGAGCGTATAGTCCAGCTCAATCTCCTTGGCGCGGCCCATCGCCACCCAGTCGCGGAGCAGGTCAAAATGCGCGTCGATGACCGACGGCTCGCCGCCGACGAACTCCACGCGCTGCAGTTGCCCGCTCAGAGCTTGCAGGCTCGGGCGCATCACGTCGTTGTCCAGGAGCCAGTTCTGGGTCTGGAGGACCTGCTGGCGCATCCGCTGGACGATGGGCAACTGCGCGGCGGTGTCCGGCAAGTCGCGCCATTCCAGCGCCACGGACGAGCTTGAAGCCGGGCTGCACGTGCGGCACCTCAGGTTGCACAGGTTGCCCGGACAGAGCGAGAGGTCTTCCAGCCGCACGGTTTTGCTCAGGTCGACCGCGAGCAGCTCCGGACGGCGATGAAAGTAGACCTCGCGGCGCGATTGGGCGCCGACGGCTTCAGCCTGCCAACAGCGCGCGCACGCGGGAATCTGCGTGCCGTCCAGCAAATCCTGCCGCACCTTGGCGAGCGACGCCGACTGCCAAATTTCCGCCAGACCGTGCTCGCGAACGGAAAACGGCCGGCCAGCGTCGTCGAGCAGCGGATCGGCAAAGAGGCAGCAGGGGCGCGCGTGGCCCTGCGTGTCAATGTCCAGCGCGCGAAAGGGCAGCGCGCACAGGGTCGGCGGCGGCGACTGGCGATGAACCGCCTGACGCGAGGCGGACGGCGGCGGGAGGCCGAGGGCTTGCGCCAAAGACACCTCCGGCGTTTGCGCCAACGCAGCATCCGCGCGTTCCGCCAAGGCCGCCATTTCCGCGAAAAATGCACTCGATTCCGCGGCCGTCAACGGCGGCAACGCCCCGCGATAGCCAACCTGCACGCGCGCGAGACGCCGCCACGCTTGCCGGGATTCATCGCGGCGCCGCAGCTCAACGGGCACAGTGAGACGACCCGCCGCGAGCGGGAGCACAACTACGTCAGCGTCTGCGCCTGTGTCCATCCGCTCCATACCACCTGGAGTACGCAGCTTGAAACACCGCCTCCGAATCTGACTCTCTTGTCGCCGTGGCGCAAAGTCAAGTCGTTGCGCGCCACTTCAGCGAAACGACTGCGCGTACGTCGTGTTGAGCGCGCTCGGGCCGCGTGCTATCTTGCCAGCCGCACTGGAGGAAAACGTCATGGGCATGTTGCAGAAGATTGTTGCCTTTGTTCCCGAGGAAAAACGCGATCAGGCGCTGGCTGCGGCCGGTGGCGCCGCGCTTCTCTCCGGGCAGAAATTCACTGCCATCATCATGTTCGGCCGCGGCGTGTCTGGGCTGGAGAAGAAGTGGCGCGTCCGGCATCCGGAGTTCCGCGGCGATTTCTCCCAGCGCTGGGCGGCGGCGACGTCGTTCTACGAGCAGACGCACCAGGACCCGACCAACCGCGTGCTGCACATGGCGGGCATTCCGCTGATTGTCGGCGGCGCGCTGGGGCTGCTTGTGGCGCCGCGCTATTCACCGCCGTGGTTCCTGTCCGCGACAGCGTTCGTCGGCGGCTGGGGCATGAACCTCGTCGGCCACTACAAGTACGAAAAGAACGCTCCGGCTTTTGCCGAGGACCCGCTGTCCTTCGTTGCCGGTCCGGTGTGGGACGCGCAGCAGCTCGCCAAGGTCATCCGCAAGCGCTTTGCGACGGCGACGTCGTCCGTGAGCGCACCGGAAGTCGCGACTGCCTAGTGTGGTCTAGCCAAGCCGCCGCTTGAAGTCGTCAAAACCGAACGTCCGCACCACGCGCACCGCGCCATCGGGCGTGCGGTGCGCGATGCTTGGGTGTTTCACGCCGTTGAAGAACGTCGTTTTGACCATCGTGTAGTGGATCATGTCGTCAAACACGAGGCGATCGCCGATCTGCAGCGGCTGGTCAAACGAGTAGTCGCCCGCCACGTCGCCCGCCAGGCACGTATTGCCGCCCAGTCGGTAGGTAAACGCCTTCTCGCCCGCTTCGCCTGATCCGAGGATCATCGGCCGGTACGGCATCTCCAGGCAATCCGGCATGTGCGCGGACACGGACACGTCCAGGAGGCCAAACGGCATCTGGTTTTCACCGATGTCCAGCACCGTTGCGACAAGCCAGCCCGTGCGCCACGCCACCGCACTGCCCGGCTCCAGAATCACCTCAACGCCCCAGCGCTTGCGGAACGCGCGCACCAGCCCAATGAGCTTCTCGACGTCATAGCCGTCGCGCGTCATCAGGTGGCCGCCGCCAAAGTTGACCCATTTCATCTGCGGCAGGAACTCGCCGAAGCGCGCCTCAAACGCCGCCAGCGTGCGTTCCAGCTGCTCGGAGCCCGACTCGCACAGCGCGTGAAAATGCAGCCCGTCGATCCCGTCCAACTGGTCCGGCTTGAACTGCCCGCGGGTCACGCCCAGACGGCTGCCCGGCACACACGGGTTGTACGCGCCCACTTCCACTTCCGCGTGCTCCGGATTCACCCGGATCCCGCAGGAAATCTTGTGCAGCGAAGCCTGGATCTGCGGCTTGAAGCGCTGCCACTGGGCAAACGAGTTGAACGTCACGTGGCTGGCGAGCGGCAAAATCGCCGTGAACTCGTCAGGCGTGTACGCCGGGGCGTAGACGTGCAGTTGCGCGCCCGGCATCTGCGTGTTCACAAGCAGCGCTTCATTGAGGCTGCTGGCCGTCGCCCCGCGCAGGTATTGGCTGACGATCGGGAACGCGCTCCAGGTTGAAAACGCCTTGAGCGCGAGGATGATCGTGCACTCCGCGGCTTCCTGGACATGCGCCATCAACTGCAGGTTGGCGTGAAGCCGCGCCTCATCGAGCAGAAAACACGGCGACGGCGCGAGGCTGAAGTCAACCTCGTCCGCGGGCGTCACGCTCGGCGCTTGCGCCGCTTCCTGCATGTGGGCGCTCTGGGGATGTGCCTGTTTGGCCGCCATTGGCGGCTGCCGCTGGAGCGTCACGGCACCAGCTCAACGCCCGCGAGCTCCTGCCACGGCAGGCCCCAACGGTTCAGCATCGTCATGAACGGATCCGGATCGAGCTGTTCCACGTTGAACACGCCCGCGCCCTTCCACTGGCCGGTCAGCATCAACGCCGCGCCAATCATCGCCGGCACGCCGGTCGTGTAGCTCACCGCCTGGGACTGCACTTCCTGCCAGCACGCCGCGTGATCGCAGACGTTGTAGACAAAATGCGTCGTCGCCACGCCGTCTTTCTCGCCCTTCAACTGCACGCCGATGCACGTCTTGCCCGTGTAGTCAGCGCCCAGCGAACCTGGCTCCGGCAGCAGCGCCTTCAGGAATTCCAGCGGGATGATCTTCTGGCCGTTGAAATCGATCGCGTCGATCCGCGTCATCCCCACGTTCTGCAGGACCGTCAGATGCGTGATGTACTGCTGGCCGAACGTCATCCAAAAACGCGCCTGCTTGATGTCCGGAAAGTGCTTGACCAGGCTCTCCAACTCTTCATGGAACAGCAGATAGCTCTCTTTTGGCCCAACCTGCGGGTAGTCGATCGCGCGGTGGATTTCCAGCGGCTGCGTCTCGATCCACTCGCCGTCCTTCCAGTACCGGCCATTCTGCGTGATCTCGCGGATGTTGATCTCCGGATTGAAATTCGTCGCAAAATGCTTGCCGTGGCTGCCGGCATTGCAGTCGATGATGTCCAGCGTCTCGACCTTGTCAAAGCGGTGCTTGTGCATCCACGCCGTGAACACGTTGGTCACGCCCGGGTCAAAGCCGCAGCCCAGCAGCGCCATCAGGCCGGCCTTCTGGAACCGCTCCTGGTACGCCCACTGCCACGAATACTCGAACTTGGCGACGTCGCGCGGCTCATAGTTCGCCGTGTCCAGGTAGTTCACGCCCGCTTCCAGGCACGCGTCCATGATCGTCAGGTCCTGGTAAGGCAGCGCCACGTTGATGACCAGATCCGGCTTGAACTTGCGGATCAAGGCCACCGTCTGCGGGACGTCATCGGCGTCAACTTGCGCAGTCGTAATGCGCGCGGCTGACTTGATCTCAGCGGCGATCTTCTCGCAGCTGATGATGCGGCGACTCGCGATCAGAATGTCCGTGAAGACTTCCGCGTTCTGCGCGCACTTCTTGATGACGACGTTGCCGACGCCGCCGGCGCCGATGATGAGGACACGTGCCATGGGTAGAAACCTCCCGGGCTGGCCATTGGAGATGCCAGAGAAAGGCCGTCGGCGCGAGCGCCGGAGAAGGCTGGAGACGGTGGATAACGGCGGCCAAAGGGGGCGACGTCAGGAGCTGGAAACAACGGCCCCGCCACACGGGTTTCCGTTAGGGCCGCGAAGTGTAAGGACCGGCAAGGTGGGGGTCAAGCGTTACCTCGATTTCACCCCGGCGTAACACGTTCAGCTACCGGCTGCGACCTTCCACACGCCACAGCGCCTCAAAGCGCAGCGCCTCGCTCCAGGTCTTTGGCCCGCCGCGGTTCCCCGTCACGTCCTTCAGCCATGCCTGCATGCCGGGCGGCGGCGGCTGACGGCGCCAGGCCGCGTCCACAAGCGCGCTCGCGTGCGTGAGCCGGCCGATCTGCTCGATCTCCCAGTCCACCGCCGCGACGGCTTCTTCCAGCTGCGAAAACCGCGCGCGCTCTTTGCCATCCATTTCCACGCGCCAGCGCTTGCCCCGCGCGCCCACGACGCGAATCAGCGCCTCTTTCACCAAGCCGGGCTTGGCCTGCCAGTGCAGCACCACGCCGTGACGGCCCAGCGAAAACCAGTCCAGCGGTGAGATCGCCCGCACTTCCGGATCGACGCGCCGGCTCAACGGGTCAAAGTGCGCCGCCCGGTCCTGGATTTCCTTGAGCGTGATCGTCCCCGGGTCGATCTCAAAGCCCGGATTGGCGTCGAGGATGGCCTGCCACTGCTCCTCGGCCTCCAGCGCATCCTCGCCCTGCAGGTCCATCTGGTACGGCATCCCCAGCAGGCTCGGCAGCGTGCAGAGCTCCAGCTCGGAGACGTCGGCAAAATCAAGCACCAGGCAATCCTGCTTCCCCGGAGCCAGACGCACGCCGCGACCCACGCACTGCGCGTAAAGCATCGGCGAACGGGTCGGCCGCGCCATCGCGATGCAGCTCACTTCCGGATCGTCAAAACCTTCCGTCAGCACCGCGACGTTGGTCAGCGCCCGCACCCTGCCCTCGCGGAACGCCTTGAGCTCCGCTTGCCGGCGATCGCGCTTCATCTCGCCGTGCACCATGCCGCACGGCACGCCGATGGCATTCAGCGCGTGCGCCAGGTTGCGGGCGTGGCGCACCGTCACGCAAAACACGATGGTCCGCCGATCGCGCGCCAGCTCCTGGATCGACCGCGCCACAAGCGCATTGCGCTCCTCCAGATCGACCGCTTCCGCCAGCGGCTCGACTTGCAGGTCATCGCCCGCCGCCTGCACATCGCGCAAGTCCGCCGCCGTCGCGATCCGATACCCCCGCAGCGGCACCATCCAGCCTTCGCGGATCATCTCCGGCAGTCCGCGGTGGTAGACGATCTGCTCAAAGACTTCGCCCAAGCCGATGCCATCCCGCCGCTGCGTCGTCGCGGTCACGCCCAACAGCGTCCCCGTCCAGTCGTCGTCAAACGCGCCGAGGTCGCGCAGCACGCGCTTGTTGTCGTCCGCCGTCGCGTGGTGGCATTCGTCATAGATGATCAGGCCAAACTGCCGGGCGCGCAGCAGCCGCGTCAGCCGCTCCTCGTGCAGGGAGCGAATCGACGCCACCACCACCCGCGCGCCATCGGGCGCCCGGTTCGGCCCCTGCTCAATCGCGACGACGCCGTCCACGCCCAGCGCCGCCTGCAGCTTCTCCCGCGCCTGCGTCAGCAGCTCGTCGCGGTGCGCCAGCACAAGCACCGGCTTGCGGGCCAACGACGCCAGCGCGGCGAAAATCACCGTTTTCCCCGCGCCCGTCGGCAGGCACACGACCATGCGCCGCACGCCCGCCTTGCGCGCCTTGAGCACCGCGTCGATCGCCTTCTGCTGGTAGGGTCGCAGTTCCATCGCCATCCTCCTTAGCTGGTATTCGCTGATTCGCGCAATCCGCCGCAGATCGATGGCCATTTTCCTGCGTCTCAACCGCATGAACCCCGCGCGCACGCGGGCCATCCGGAGGGGAGCATGAAGCCGAAGAAGACCCAACTGTGGCTGACTTTATCGTGGAATGACGAGCGCTTGCAGTCGTTGCGCCTGGACACGCCGCGGCCGATTTGGCTGGGCGAGCACGGTGATCTGGTGGCGCCGGAGACGGCGATCGGCGCGCCGCGGGTACTGCTGCTGACGGCTGGCGCTGGCGCGTGGCTGCACGCCGATGGGCGCGCGCTGGCGGTGGGCGAGGAGATGACGCGGACTTTTGGCGATTTTGCCGTGCACTTCCAGCTGACCCTGCGCGAGGCGCGGCCGCTCCCGCTGGCTTGGCCGAGCGAGCTGGGGCAATTGGCGGCGGCGCTGGCGTTGGCGGTGGCGCTCGTGGCGATGCCGCTGTGGCTGGGCGGTCAGCGGGCGCGGCGCCACCTGCCGCAGTTGCCGCCGGACCAGGAGTGGGCTGTGGTGATTCCGTTGCCGGCGATCGTCGGCGACCAGGTGAATCCCGACCAGGTGCCACCCGACGCGGAGCCGGCGCCGAACAACCGGACGATCGAGTATCCGCCGGAGCAGATCGTCGTGGACGCGCCGCACATCGAGCCGCCGCAGCCGCCGGTCGAAGTCGTCGCGACCCAGCCGAAGCCGCCGCAGCCGAGCCAGGGCAAGGCGCCGGACCCGCAGCCGCGCCCCCGGCAGTCCACGACGCGCGTGGCGGAGGCGGATCCGCAGCACGCGCTGGACGCGATGGATCACCTGGGGACGCCGACGTCGGCGCAGCCCAAGCTGTGGGGCGATCCGCAGCCGGGCGATACGGAAGCGCGCAATGGCACGGACGTGCCGCACATGGCCGATCTGGCGGCGCGCCCGCGACGGCCGACGCTGGCGGAGAACCCGCCGCTGCCGCAAACGCAGGTGCACAAGGTCGCGACGGACGGTGATCTCGAGCTGAATCCGCAGCGGCAGGACGTGGTCGTCGTCAAGGCGCCGCGGCCGACCGTGGAAGGCAATGGCCTGGATGCGCTGACGGTGCAGACGGTCATCCAGCGGATGCACGGCCAGCTGCGGCACTGCCTGGAGCTGGGAATGCTGGGCAGCGACAAGCTCAATGGCCGCGTGCGGGTGGCGTTTGTCATCGCGCCCGATGGCGGCGTGCTGCAGGCGCGGGTGGAGGAATCGGCGCTGCACCAGGCGGCGACCGAGGATTGCATCGCCGAGCGGATCCGCAGTTGGCAGTTCCCGGCGGCGACGACCGGCCTGCCGACGCGCGTGCGCCACGGGTTCGTGTTCCGGACCAAGTAGGCTACGGCGCCGTCACCTCAATCACATCCGTCAGCACCCACCGATACCAGTTCTGGGCAAACGCGCTGGCGGCCTTGAGCGGCGCAGCCAGGTGCGTGGGCTGGATGCGCACCTCCAGGTGATAGCGCCCGGGACCGGGCAGCGGCAGCCACGCCACTTCGCCGTCCTGCACCAGCCCGCCTGTCGCCTTTTGGCCATCCCACGTCGCGATCACGCTCGCGCCTTCAGACGTGACCCGCCACAGCCGCACTTCCCGCGGCGCTTTGTCGGCATCCGCAGTGGTAAACGGCGACCACGGCTCAGACAGCACGTGCGGCCACGCCATCGCCAGCAGCATGTCCGGCGTCGCCTTCACCGACTCGCCGATGTCCGCCGCTTTCCAGCCCCACTCGCCTTGGGCAACCGCGATCAGGTCGATGCGATCCGGCTCGCCAAAAACGTTCCACACGTGGTGCGTCCGCCCTTCCTGCAGCGCCTTCTGCACGCGGGCAAAGTTCATCATCTGGCTGATCGGCAGCCGCGCGCGGCTTGAATACCACCGCAGCATCCGCGTGTAGTTGTCGTAGCGCACGCCGTCGGACAGCGTCACCTGTCCCGCTTTTGAGAACGCCTTGTACGCGTACGGCGCCGTCGCTTTCTTCTGCTCGCACAGCTCATCGGTCAGCCCGCCCTGGCAAAGCTGCGGAAACTGCACGTTTTCGTGCGCGTCGGAGCCCAGCGCCGTCCCCACCTTCTGCGTCTGCAGGACCTGATGCCACAGCGTGAGCGGCTGCTCCTGCGGCGTCGTGAGAATTGGCACAATCGCCAGATCCGGATGCGCGGCTTCCGCCGCCGGGGCCAGCCACGGATCCATCTCAAACAGCCGCGCGGGATCGGCGATGTAGCTCAGCATCACGTTGGCGTGGATATTGTACAGCTCCACGACGTCGATCGCGTCGTGCACCCGCTGGGCGGAAATCAAGCCCTGCTCCGCGTGCGCCAGCACCATCAGCCCGCCGCGCGCGTGGACCTCCGCGGTCACCGTCTGGACGTCCGCGAGCGGCACGGAATCGCTCAGTGCCACGTTGTACAGCGCCTTGTCGGAAAGGTGATGGTGCAGCCCCACGGGCATCGTATGGTCGCCTTCAAAGCCCACGAGCAGCTGCACGTCATGGGCCGGCAGCAACGGCGTCGCGACGCAGTGGACGATGTTGGCGTAGGGCGCGTCGGGCGCGTCCGTGATCAGCTTGTCGCCGGCCGCCGGGTCGTAATACAGCAGGTCCTGGAAGGGGAAATCCTTCATGTGCGACGGATGGTCGGTCAGGAACACGACGCTGAGGCCCGACGCGCACAGGCCCGCGCGCAGGTCCGCGACGCACGCGGCGTTGGGCGTTTTGCCATCGGGCAGGCCGTTTCCGTCACAGGCGTCCTTGCTGAACGGTCCGTGCAAGTGCACAACAAAGCGGAGGATCTCAGGCGGACGCTCCGCCAACGCCGCGCGCACATGCTCGCCTTGGGCGGCAACGTCAGCGGCGACGGCATCGACTGCGGCCAGTTCGTCGGCAACAACCGCGTCAACGCCCGAGTCGGCTGCTGCTGCAGACGATTGCCGACAGCCCGCAGCTGCGATCGCCGTGAGAAAGATCAACCATTTCATTGCCTGCGCCTCCGACTTTGGCGCAGCGTGCGCCCGGGCGGGGCGCGCGGTCAAGTCGGCTGTGCCGCGAGGAGCGCCTGAACCACCGGCAGCATTTCCAGATGCAACACCGCGTTCTGGCCGATAAACTCCAAGCCATGCGGCGTCTTGCGCAGCAACAGCACGACCTGCGCGTCGGGCCGCGGCGCCGCCAGATCGCCGTCGATGACCCGCGGCGCCGACAGCGGCAGGTCGCGCTGTTCCAGTACGCGCGTCCGATGCGCCCGCAAATCCCGCTGCCACAACGCGGTATCCACGCGAATCTCCCCGGTCAGCGCGCCGCGTAGGGCCGTGTCCACGTGGAATCGCTCCTGCACGCGAATGTACGCGTGGGCCGGATTGGGCAACGTGTTGCCCCGCGCGATCGGGATTTCCGTGCGCACGAAACGCGGCGCGCGCACGGTCGCGAGCGCGATGAGCGGACTCGCGGCGATGGCCTGCGGCAAGGAAAACAACGGCGATTGCGGCTGCGAGGCGCGCGGCAGGAGGTTGAGCGCGGCGAGGTCGTGCGGAAGTTCAGGCGACAACGGGAGACCTCGGCGCGCAAGGACGGCTTGCATAGTGTGCAGGCGCCCAAGGCCGCGGGCAAGCGGGCGTTCAGTTCACAGCGGAATGTGCTACCGTCGGCGCGCGCAAGGGGAAGCGCGGTGGGTCCTGGGAGGGGCAAAATGGCACACTGGATGAAGAATGCGACGCGCGCGCCGATGGTCGTTTTGGCGATGCTGGCGGTCGCGGGCTGCAGCAAGACTGCGGCGACGGCGACGGATGCGACGACGTCCGACGACGCGGCGGCAATCGACGTCATCAGCGACGTGGCCGAGGTGCAGCAGACCTTCAACTGGGACGACAATCCGGACTGCGATCCCACCCAGCCGAGCTACTGCGCCTTGCCGTGGCCGTCGAGCCAATTCCTGACGCCCGACAAGACGACCGCGACCGGCTACCGTGTGCAGTTTGGCGCGACGACGTTGCCGAAGAACGCCGGCGACAAGTTCGTCGACGGCAAGCAGTGGCAGCGGATGGATGGATACGCGGTGGGCGGCGCGATCCTCGTGCACTTTGCCAACGTCGACTTGGCGGGCATCGCGTCGGAGACGGACCTGTCGCCGTCGCTGGCGGCGGATGCGAAGATCCGCCTGTGGTCGGTCAAGGGCGGCAAGTGGACGCGCGTGCCGTATTGGGTCGAGTTGGACCAGTCCGAGGACGATCCGGCGCGCAAGCTGATGAACATTCGCCCCGGCGTCATTCCGGATGCGGGGACGCGCTACGTTGTGGCGATGACCGGCCTGCAGGACACGACCGGCAAGGCGTTCAAACCGAGTCCGGCGTTCGACGCGCTGCTGACCGGGATGACCATTGGCAGCAACCTGGGCAAGCGGCAGGCGCAGTTTGACGCGCTGTTCGCGGAATTGCAGACCCAGGGGCTGGAGAAGTCCGCGCTGCTCCTCGCGTGGGACTTTGTGACCGCGAGCGATCACGCGATGCACGCGGACATGCTGTCGATGCGCGATCAGGCGATGAAGATCGTCGGCGAGAAAGGTCCGGAGCTGACTGTGACGGCGGTCGACAACTACACCGTTGAGCAGAATGCGGACATCGCCGCTGAAGTGCGCGGGACGTTTCACGCGCCGAACTTCATGGACGACCATCCGCTCGGCAGCGCCAAGGCGTACGTGATCCACCGCGGCGCGGACGGCAAGCCGGCGCAAAATGGCTGGGTGGACATGCCGTTTTGGGTGCGGATCCCGCGCGATGCGGTCAACGGCGTGCCTTTTGGCCTGAACCAGTACGGCCACGGTCTGAACGGCACGGGCGCGCAAGTCCACGGCAGTTTCAACGGCAAGATCGGCCAGAAGTCCAAGCTCATCGCGTTCGCGTGCAATTGGACCGGCATGAGCGAGCCGGACACGCCAGGCGTCATCCAGATGATCATGGACTTCAGCGAGTTCTCCACGCTGAGCGACCATCTGCAGCAGGGCATGATGGAGTCCCTGATCCTGATGCGCGGGATGCGCGAGCGCTTGGACCAGCTGCCGGAGATCCAAAAGCTGGGCGTGAAGGTCGACAAGAAGCGGACGTACTACACCGGCATCTCCCAGGGCGGCATCTACGGCGGAACGTACATGGCGCTGAGCCAGGACGTGACGCGCGGCCATTTGGGCGTTCCGGGTCACAGCTACTCGCTGCTGCTGCAGCGGTCGACCGACTTTGAGGCGTTCCTGATGCTCATCAAGGGCAGCTATCCGGATGCGGGCGATCGGCTCATCGCGCTCTCCCTCATCCAGATGCTCTGGGACGCGGCGGATCCAGCGAGCTACTACGTGCATTTGAAGCAGGAGCCGTTCCCGGGAACGCCGCCGCATGACGTGCTGCTGGTGCCCGCGCGCGGGGATTTTCAGGTTGCGCCGGTGAGCAACGAGATCGTCGCCCGCGGCGGCTTCGCCAAGCTCATGCAAGGGTGGGGCAAGCCGGTTGCGGGCGTCGTCGAGCAGGCGTATCCGTACGTGGGCTCAGGCATCGTCATCTACGATTTTGGCAACGCCTGGGCCGCGCCGGGGAATCAACCGCCCGCGGGTCCGGTGTATGGCAGCCACTGCGACAGCGACGCCGATTGCCCGAAATGGCCGTGGTACCAGTGTGAGAGCAACGTCTGCGTGCTGGACGATCCGCACGACCGCCCGCAGGATCTGGACTGGCGCAACGACCAGCTCGGCCATTTCCTCGACACCGGCGAGATCATCGACGTGTGCGGCGGCGACGGCTGCCACCCAAATTGACCAAGGAAGTTCACGATGAGCGAATATCAGGCGCGCCACCCGAATGAATCGACCGTGCAGATGACGGAGCTCATCTTGCCGCAGCACACCAACGCGCTCGGCACGTGCTTTGGCGGCCAGATCCTGTCGTGGATCGACATCGCCGCGGGCATCTGCGCCGGTCGCCACGCGCGCTGCACCGCCGTCACCGTCGCGTTTGACGACGTCCATTTCGTCACGCCGATTCGCTTGGGCGACGTGGTCACCATCTGCGCGCGCATCACGCTTGTCGGCCGATCCAGCATGGAAGTTTGGGTCGACGTGCAGCGCGGCCGCTACGACGGCACGACCGAGCACGCCAACACGGCGTACGTGACGTTCGTGGCGGTGGACGCCGAGCGCAAGCCGCGCGAAGTGCCAGGGCTGATCCTCGACAATGACGCCGATCGGCAGCGGCATGCGGAGGCCATGGAGCGCCGGGCGATTCGCCTCGCGCGTGCCAAACACGCGTGAATCGCGCCGCAGCCTGCCGCGTTCTCCCTCCAGACGGCCCAGACGCCGTGACGAGCGCCCGATGAAAACCCGCATCCTCACCCTGCTCCTGACCCTGACCGCGCTGCTGCCCAGCTTGGCGTTTGCCGCTGTGCCCAATACGCCGCTCTACTGGGCGCGCTCCAGCTTCAACGACGACGGCCAGGCGGTGGAACACGTCACCATCAGCGGCCGCAACGCTGCGGGCCAAGGCCTGTTCGTGCGCTTTTCCATGGCCAATGCCGGATTCAAGCGCGGCGAACTGACCGTGACGTTCCGCCAGGAGGCGACGGGCGGCACCTACTACGGCGAGCAGAAGTTCTCCCGGGACGACTACACCGTTGCGACCGATCGCCTGTCCGTCAAAGCCGGCGGTCACAGCCTGGAAGTGCAAAACGGCCACCTGATCGCAACGTTCGCCTTTGACACGCTGAAGGCGACGGTGGACGTGACGCCGCAAGTCGGACCGCTGACGGTGGCGGATCGCCGCGGCGACTTCATCGTGCGCGACATCATGGCGCCCATCGCGCGCATCGCGGTGCACGCGCAGGACGGCGAGCGGCTGCTGGACATGTCCCTGCCGGGGTTTGCGGTGCACGAAGCGTCCAACGCGACGGCGCACAAGGTCTACGACCGCGCGGTGCAGATGCACAACATGGGCGGCGGAACGTTTGCCGTGGTGGACTACATCGACCTGCCCGCGGATCGCGGCGGTCGGACGCTGGGCTTTGCCGCCATCAGCCAGAAGGGCCGCACGTTCGTGGGCGAAGTCGTCAAGGAAAGCCGCGAGAATGAGCACGCCGACAGCGAGTTTGACTATCAAGTGCCGTGGACGGTGACCATCCTCGCGAAGCGCGGCGATGCGCGGCTGGCGATCCGCCTGAACGCGGAGAAGCAAGTGGGGAAAGAGGACGACCTGAAGGACCTCGGTTTCCTCGCGCGCAAGGCGGTCGGCGCGCTGATGCACCCGGTGTCGTACACCCTCAAGGGCCAGGCGGTCGGCGAGCTGCAGTTGAACGCCACGGAGGCCGCGCAACTGCTGGAGCCGTTCCAGATGCGCTACAAGTACGCGCAAGTTCGGTAAGGAACCGCCATGCACCTCGCACCGCGCCGTACGTTGGGCCAACGCCTCTCGCCCTCGCTGGCGGGCATCGCCTTTCACCACGAGCCGCGTCCGGATGATGACCAACAGCCCGCGCTGCAATGGCTGGGCACCGCGGGCTTTCGCCTGCAGTTTCAGGGCAAGCAGCTGTGGTTTGACCCACACCTGAGCCGACATTCGCTGCTGGAAGTCGGTTTGGGCCGCATTGCCCCGGTCGAATCGCGCGTGTTGGCGCAGGTGGACGCCGCGGACGGCGTGCTGGTGGGGCACAGCCACTATGACCATGCGATGGACGCACCGGTGCTCGCCAAGCACTTTGGCGCGCAGGTCTACGGTGCCGCGGACACGCTGACCTACTGTCGCGGCATGGGCGTGCCGGACGGCCAATTGCACCTGCTGGCGGGCGACGACGCGCTGCACCAGCTTGGACCGTTCGCTATCGGCGCGCGGCGGTCGGTGCACAGTCCATTCGCGCTGGGTCGCGTGCCGTTTCCCGGGCACATCCTGCGGCAGTTTCAGGTTCCGGCGCCGGCTTCCGCCTGGCGCGTGGGCCAAGTGCTGATCCCCCACGTCTCGGCGGAGCTGCTGCCCGGGCGGCGCATCACGGTCGCGCACGTCGGTTCGGCGGCGCTGTTGGACGCGGAGCTGCTCGGCTTGCGCGCGGACATCGTGCTGGCGTGCACGATCGGTCGGCACTCCACGCCGCATTTTACCCACCGCCTGATCGACGCGCTGCAGCCCAAGCTGGTGCTGCCCTGCCATTGGGACCAGTTCTGGCGGCCGATCGACGTGCCCGTGCGGCAGATTCCCAGCAACGACCTCGCCGGGTTCCTGCAGGAAGTCGCGGCGCATCCGTCCGCGCCGCGCACGCGGGTGTTGCCGATGTTGGGTTGGACGACGCTGCGCGATCTGCTGTGACGTTCGCGCCACGTCACAAGTGTGTCAGATCCACGCGCACGACCGCCTGCCTGCATTGACACGCAGCGGAGGCGGGCGCGACAATCCGCGCCCTAAGATTGGAGAAAGCCATGCCCACCCTGTCCCGCCGTTTCTTTGCCCTCTGCGCCGTCAGCTTCGGCCTATGGGGTTTGGCCTGCGGCAGCGCGCGGTTCATCACCGTTGACGGCAACGGCGGCATCATCGCCATGCCCGCCAACAACGAATCGTCGCGCGAAAAGGCGGTCAAGATGATGACGGACAAGTGCCCGAACGGCTTCCTCATCGACCGCGAAGAAGAAGCGCAGGTTGGCACGGTCACGAGCAGCAACACCTCCTACGGCCGGTACAGCGTCAACGGCACCCAGACCACGCGCGCCGAAACCGAATGGCGCATCACTTTCCACTGCAAATAGCCAGGTTGCCATGACGGATTCTGCTGTAGTTGCATCCCCAGCAGCCCACGTCGCCGAGCTGATCGACGGCAAGGCAATGGCCGCGGCGATTCGCGGCGAGCTGCGCGCCACCGTTCAAACGATGCTGGTCAACGGCACGCGCCCTGGTTTGGCCGTAGCGCTGATCGGCGAGGATCCGGCTTCGGCGGTATACGTCGGCGGCAAGATCAGGGCGTGCAAGGAAATCGGCATCCAGTCCATTGAAGCGCGCCTGCCGGCAACGACGACGACGGCGGAAGTGCTGGCGCTGATTGACACGTGGAACGCAGACGACAGCGTGGATGGCATTCTGGTGCAGTTGCCATTGCCGCGCGGTCTCGACACGCAGGCGATCGTCGAGCGCATTTCCCCGGAAAAGGACGTCGACGGCTTTGGCGCCGACAACCTCGGGCGTTTGGCGCAGGGCAAGCCGCGGCTCGTCGCGTGTACGCCGTGGGGCGTGATGGAAATGCTGAAGCGCTGGGGGCAGCCGCACGGCTGGACGCCCGCGGGCAAGCGCGCGGTGGTGATTGGCCGGTCGATTACCGTGGGCCGGCCGATGGCGCTGCTGCTCCTGGGCGCGGACGCCACCGTGACGATTTGCCACAGCCGGACGCCGGATCTGGAGAGCGCGGTGCGGCAGGCGGAACTCGTCGTCGCGGCTGCGGGTCAGCGCCATCTCGTCAAAGGCGAATGGATTCAGGAAGGGACGGTCGTCATCGACGTTGGCATCCACCGCGGCGAAGACGGGAAGCTGACGGGCGACGTCGATTTTGCCACCGCCAGCCAGCGCGCCCGCGCGATCACACCCGTGCCCGGCGGCGTTGGCCCGATGACCATCGCCATGCTCATGGCCAACACAGTCAGCGCCTGCCGGCAACGCCGCGGCTTGGGAGTTTGAAGATGTCAGAACAGAACGCGTCCGAAAAGTTGTTGCGCACGCCCCTATTTGCGGCCCACGTCGCCGCGGGCGGGCAGATGGTGCCGTTTGCCGGCTGGGAAATGCCGGTGCAGTACGCGGGTCACGGCGTTGTGGCGGAACACATGGCCACGCGCACGACGGCGGGCCTGTTTGACGTCAGCCACATGGGCGAGATCCTCGTGGAAGGTGCGGGCGCGACGGCGACGCTGAACGCGCTGGTGACCAACGATATCAGCAAGCTGGAAGAGGGCGCGGCCTGCTACGCGCTGCTGTGCCACGCCAACGGCGGCACCGTGGACGACCTGTTTGTGTACCGGCTCGGGCCGGAGCGGTTCCTTGTGTGCGTGAACGCGTCCAACAAGGACAAGGATTACGCCTACATGAAGGCGCACGCCAGCCATCCGGAGCTGCTGCACGACCGTTCCGACGATTTTGCCCAGATTGCCCTGCAGGGTCCCAAGGCGCTGGAAATCATGGAGCGCGTGCTGCCGGGCGAGGCGCTGGGCCTGCCGCGCAACCGCATCCGCGTGCACAGCTTCCGCGGCGCCGACGCCATGGTGGCGACGACGGGCTACACGGGCGAGCCGGGCTATGAAATCTACTGCCCGCCGGAAGTCGCGAACGACCTCTGGAAGGCGTTGATGGCGGGCGGTCAGGACCTGGGCATCTGCCCGGTGGGACTTGGCGCGCGCGACACGCTGCGGCTGGAGATGGGCTACGCGCTCTACGGGCACGAGCTGGACGACGACACCAACGGCTACGAGGCCAAAGTCGGCTGGGCCATCAAGCTGGACAAGGCCGGCGGCTTCATCGGCCGCGACGCGCTGGCGGCGATCAAAGCGGCGGGCGTCAAGCGCAAGCTTGTGGGCCTGAAGATGGTCGACCGCGGCATTGCCCGCGAGGGCACGCCCGTCGTCAAGGACGGCAAGAAGATCGGCCATGTGACGAGCGGCACCCACTCGCCGGTGCTGAAGCAGGCGGTCGCGATGGCCTACGTGCCGACCGAGCTGACCGCGCTTGGGACCGTCATCACCGTGGAGCTGCGTGGCGAGCCGCGCAAGGCCGAGGTGGTTGCCTATCCGTTCGTGCAGACCGGCCTGACGGCCAACTAGCAGTCAAAAACAACCTTTTTCAATCGAGGACACCATGAGCATTCCCGCCAACCTGCGCTACACCGACGACCACGAATGGGCCCGCCTTGAGAGCGACGGCACCGTGACCGTGGGCATCACCGATTTCGCGCAGTCGTCGCTCGGCGGCGTCGTGTACGTGGAAGTGCCCGCGAGCGGCAGCCTGGAAGCCGGCAAGAGCTTTGGCCAGGTCGAATCGACCAAGTCGGTCAGCGAACTCTACGCGCCGATCAGCGGCGAAATCGTCGAGAAGAACGCGCTGCTGGACGGCGAGCCGGAGCTCGTGAACACCGACCCGTACGGCAAAGGCTGGATGGTCCGCATTGCGCCCAAGGGCGACCTGTCGGGCCTGATGGACCCGGCGGCGTATGAAGCGCACGTCGCGGCGGCTGACCATTAGAAGTCCCCCAGATCCGCAGCCCATCGTCTTTTTTGACGGCGTCTGCGGCCTGTGCAACTCCGCAGTCGATATCCTGCTGCGCGCCGATCGGCGCCACGTGCTGCGCTTTGCGCCGCTGCAGGGCGAGACGGCGCATCTGCGCCTTGGCACGACCGCGGACGACGCCTTTACGACCATCGTGCTTGTCGACGCGCACGGCCGCCACGAGCAGTCCGCCGCAGCGCTGCGGATCTGCCAACACGTGGGCGGTTTGTGGCGGCTTGGGGCGGTTTTCTGGCTCGTGCCGCGGCCCTTGCGCGACGGCCTCTACCGGTTCATCGCCCGGCATCGCTACGCCTGGTTTGGCCAGAAGCCGTCCTGTCGCCTGCCTTCGCCGGCGGAGCGCGACCGCTTCCTGCCATAGCTCCACGGGTGAATAGGCGCGTCGCCCGCTGCGTTCCTCTGACAGCGGGCGATGGTGCGACCCGCGGGAGGCTCACATGCTGCGCCACACGCTCACTTCACTTGCGCTCTTTGCCGTGATCGCCACAACGCTCTCCGGCTGCATTCCGGGCCACGGCTACGGCATGCGCCCCGCGTACTACGGCGGCGGTCGCCCGGTCTACAGCTATCGCACCCCGACGTACCGCACCGCGCCCGGCTGGGGCGGCGGCAGCGGCTGGGGCTACACCGGCGGCGGCTTTCACGGCGGCGGCTACAGCCACCACTGAACCGGCGGAAGCTACGGCTGGACCGTCGGCAACCACGCGCAATTCCACTTCATCTGGCACAGGTCAAAATCCAGCGACTCGCCGTGGGTGACCATGTAGTGGACGAATTGGTTGACGAGCAGCGAGCCCAGGTCAAAAGGCTTGCCCGGCGACGGCACCGGGAAGCCGTGCACACCGTGCGGCGTCATGTCCGGGAACAGCTGCCCGCTGATGCCGCCGACCTTGCTGTCATTGTGGCGGATGTTGCGCAGCGGCGGATTGAGGCGCGGCTGGTCAAAGCCGTCACCCTCCGCCACGAGGTTGGCGAGGTTGTCGACGTCCATCAGCACACCCACGCCGGTCGCGTCGACGTAGCGCTTGGTGCCGTCCACGCCTTCCACGAGGCCAACGTCCACCAGCATCTGCTGCACGCTCTTGTTGTAGCGAGCGTCGACGTCCTTGTAGTTGATCAGCCCCGCCGCACGCGCCAGAGCCACGCCCGACGCCGTTGGCACGCCCGGATCACCCAGCGTGTTGATGTACAGGATGCGCGTCCCGACCGACTCGCCGGTGCCGTAGGTCAGCACGCGATCCTGATGGATGAACGGCGCGGAGTTGGCCGGATCTGCGCCATCCAGCGCAACCTGCGCGATGCCGAGCATCCGCCGCAGCTCCGGATTGCCGCGACGCAGGCCAAAACCGTCAGCCAACGCCACCAGTGGCGCGCCCGCCT
This sequence comes from uncultured Myxococcales bacterium, assembly GCA_903842345.1. Classification (GTDB taxonomy): domain Bacteria; phylum Myxococcota_A; class UBA9042; order UBA9042; family UBA9042; genus CAIYBN01. Next base: position 242,440 of record CAIMLR010000028.1, on the reverse strand, counting down.
TGTGGTCGATGCCGTTGTAGGAGAAGGCCTCGGCAAACGTGTCGATGACGAGCGACGGCGTGCCGACGATCTCGCAGCCTTCGCGCTCGCGGCTCGGCAGCTCCGTGTCGTACAGGGACAGCCGCAGGCGCGCGCCTGTGTCCGAGGACACCGCGACGCGCAGCTGGCCATTGGGCTGCACGCGACCGCACCGGTACTCGCCGGAATCGAGGTTCTCCAGCACGGCCATTTTGCCCGGCGTCAGCACCGGCAACGTCGCGACTTTGACTTCCTTGTATTCCACCAAGTCCGGGAACGCCTCGTACAGCGCGCCGTCGTGCGCCAGCATGAGCGGGCCCATCATGCGCAGGATCATGGCGTTGCGCACGCCGCCGAGCGAACTGCGCGTGCCCACTTCACCCAACACGCCGCCCGCGATGATCGCCACCGTCGTCTCGATTTTTGGTTCCATGCCCGCGACGAAGCTGGACAGGATGCCGCCCAGTGAGCCGCCGACCATGTGGACCGGCGCCGAGCCGCCCACGTCGACCTTGCCATCGCCGTCAAAGTCGCCCGCGAGATCGTCCTTGCCGTCGCCGTTGGCGTCGTAATGCCACGTGCGCTTGCCGTCGAACGAGGCGAGGGTCCGCGTCACTTGCATCAGGTCGACCGTTGTCTGCCGCACGACGTCGCGGGTGTGGAAAATGTACGACGTCCAGAAATCGACGCCTGAATCCAGCTTGCCGTCCGCGTTCTGATCCAGCGCGCGACCGGCGATGATCGCCTTGCCCATGCCGATGATGTTTTGCGCATCAAACAGTGCGAGCACCATGTCCAGCAGCGCCGGGTCCTGACCCACGCCATGGCTGACCGCGTCGATGCCCAGCGTCGCGATGCCCTGGCGCGCGAGGAAGCCGGCGAAGTTCATCGCGTCGAACTTGTTGCTGCCGTGGCCGTGGACATAAATCGCGACCGGCGCCGGCCCCGTGCGGAATTTCGGCACCATCAGCCAGAACGTCACGCCCTCCCGGCGGGTGAACGCTTCGCCGGTGTCCGGATTGAGCTGCCACGTCTGGTCGTTCAGCGAAAGCTGCGTCGTGCCGTCGGCGGCAAAGCGCGGGAAGAACTGCGGCGAGTCGATCTGCCCGAGCACGTGGAAGTCGATGAACGCGAAGTTATCAAAGAAGAATTTCAGCTCATCCGCCGTCGACTTGGGGCCAAACTGGCTGTAGAGCTGTTTGGCGAGCGGCGTAAAGTCCACGTTGCTGACGATTTTGGCGTACTGGCCGGCCGGCACATTCGTGCGCAGATCCTGCAGCGTCATGTCCGGCGGGTACTCGGCGGCGAGGCGGGACAGCGGGCCAATGCCGTACAGGCCGTCGCGCACGGCGACAAACGGCTTGGTCCAAGTCTGCGTCGTGAACGTCCACGCGAAGGCGACGTCCGACGTGCCGAGGCCAATCGTCCCCAGGCACTCGGGCAGCGGCGCCAGCGCCTCCGTTTGGCCGGTGTGATTGACAAAATCGAACGGCGACCGCACCGGCTGGCCCTTGGCGTCCAGCAGGTTCTTGGTCAGCACGACCGCGTACGTCGTGCCTTCGCGCAGCGGAATCACCGGCTTGGCGATGAGCGTGTTGGTCTCCCGCTCATAAAAGTTGATGAGCGAACCGTCCTTGGCGTTGCGCGTCTGCGGGTGATCCAGCACGCCGTCCATATCCGTATCCTCACCGGGATCGAGCACGCCGTTGCCGTTCAGGTCTTCTTCCACTTCCTCAAAAATCAGCTGCGACAACTGCGCGCGCGGATCGGCCGGATAGTTGTAATTTTCGTCCAGCGCGATCGGAAAGAGGTTCTGCCCCAGATCGATCGGCATCGGCTTGCAGCGATCCGGCGAACCCGCGGTGATGTCGACAAGCAGCATCACGTCATTCTTGGGCTCATACCGGTCGTCATGGCGCGCGAGGATGTTGGTCACGTCCAGCGGCGCGTCAAAGCTGACGGAGATCGGCGCGAGCGTGCCCCAACCGTCGAGCGCGTCGAGGTTGGCGCGGGTCTTTTGCTCCCACACCGTCGGCGCCACGAGGCTCGCGTTGATGCGGCGTTTGCTCGGCGACGTCGCGTCAAAACGCGTGGCAAAGTCATTGGGCAGCGGAATTTCCGGCAGCGGCTTGTGCGCCGTGTCGAATTTGACGCGCGCGCCGGTGCCATCCGGGGTGAGCGCCAAGCCAGCGGGCGCCGCGGATTCGCAGCCGACGAAGGCCAGCAGCGCGAAGGAGCAGAGATAGAACGGAGTAGTGCGGCTCATTTGGCCTCCTTCACAGCAGCGGGCGTGCGCGCGATCGACAGACTCAGACGGCCGCCGTGGACGGGAGAATCGGCTTCCATGCCGGTTTGAACACCGCCGGGCAGCAGGAGCGCATATTCAGCGCGCAACGCCAGCGTGAACGGCCACGCGTTCGACGCCATCGTCGCGACCGCGCCGAGGTCAAACTCCGTGCCGAGCAGCGAGCCATTGGGCGCCTTGCCGAGGTAGTTGCGCGGCGTGCCACCGCCGATGCGCGTGGAGAAGGCGTCGATGGGCGCGGTGGGCGAGAACGCGAGCAACGCGCCGCCGTAGATTTCAAGGAATGACGTCGCTTTCCAACCGACTTTGGGGAACGCCGTGATGGCGCTCGTCACCGCGCCGCCGGTCGCGAGGCGGTCCAGATCCGCGCTGGGATAGCCGGAGACTTGCGGGTTGGAAGCCGTCACGCGCGCACGGCCGCTCTGCCAACCCAGCACCTGCGAGAAGAGAAGGATACCCTGCTGGAAGTTCGGATTGGCCTTGAAACCGGTCAGTGCGCCGTCTTCCAGGTTGTCATCGCCGCTGAACCAGCCGCCGTCGAGTTCAAAACGCAGCCCCTTGTCGGCCCAGTCGTACCGCGCTTTCGCCACGGCCGCCGACTGCCGCACGTCGTGCTCCGGGTGATCCGGCGTCGGCGCCAGGTCCGTCCGGCCGAGAATGACCGCGCCTTCCCCCTGCACGCGCAGGCCCGAACCGGCCTTGCGGTAGTCCATGTCAAACGCCGCGTCGAGGACGTTCACTTTCAGGAACGGCCCGCTCGTGTTGTGGAACGTCTGGTCGCGATGCACGTAGTAGATGCCCGCCCAACGCTCCTTGGCGAAGTGCCAGCGCACGGCCGCGACTTCCTGCACCGCGGTGTCGCCCTGCGCGCGAATCGCGGTCGCATCTTCAATGACCTGGTCAACGCTGAACGCGACGAAGAGTCCACGCGCCGCCGTCAACGTCCGGCCAAATGGCTGCATCACCAGCTGGGCGCGCGCCACGCGGTCGCCCGTCGTTGGCAGCACGAACCAATCATCGCGGCGGGAATCCAGCGCGTGGTTGCCGTCGTTGGCCAGCAGGCCGAGGCCCCAGTGGCTGTTCATCAGGCCAACCCGCAGTGTCCCGAGGTCGCGCAGGCTGAGGCCCGCCCACGCTTGGGTCGGCAGGAACGGCTCAAACCGCGCGCCGGGAATCTTGTCGCCTTCCAGCGTCGGGGCGCCGGCGTACGTGCCGCTGACCGCGTCAAACGCCAAGGCGGCTTGTGCGCCCCAATCGCCCAAGCGGCGGCCCGTGTCAAAGTCGATTTGCAGCGTGGCGCGGCTGGAGCCCTGGAGGGCATCGCTGGAACGCGCGCCGTTCGGATCGACGCCATACGCGCTGGTGCGTGAAGCCGTAGCCCGTGCCGCGCCGTTGATCTTGAGCACGCCATCGGTGGCATCGACCGTCGTCGCCGCCGCCGGAAGCGCGAGTGCAGCGTCGGTCGCGGACGCAGCGGCTGGCAATGACACCATCGGCGCGGCCAGCTCGTCAGCAAGAACGGGAACGGCCAAGCCAAGCGGGAACACCGCCAAAAGCATCAAGAGCCTTCGCTGGGACAGGGACATCGCTTGCTCCACGTAAACGGATTGAGGGAGAGCCCGACGCTCATCCACACAGCCCGCGTACATAACACAGCGCATGACGGTCGGACAGTCTGCGAGGGCGGCGACGGATCGGCCCGATTCCGCGCCACGGGCCGTGTCAGCCCGTGGCGCGAACCCGCATCAAGGGCAAGCAGCCGTCGTGCACGCATTCTTGGCAGCGGCCCAAGCGGAGACCGTTGCTTTGTCGGCTGCCGACAACGATCCACCCTGCGGCATGGCGCCCGATTGCACGTAGGTGTTGATCGTGGCGTATTTGGCCGCGGCCGCGCAGCTGTTGCCAAACGCGTGGCCGTGGCAGCCGTTGCAATTGCTCAGGAAGATCGGTTGCACATCGGCGTACGTCGTGCAGGTCTTGGGCGCCGGACAATCGCCGGGGCAATTTGCGGTTGTTTCACCGGTCGCGCAAACGCCATCACCGCACACGGGTCCAGCGTCAGGCGCGGCCGTGTCCTTGGCAACAGCGGCATCCTCGGGTGGCGGGACATCGGGCGTTGCGTCCGCGTCCCCAGGCGCGTGGGCATCCAGGCCAACTGCCGGCACGTCAGGCGCGGCGGCGACGTCCTCGGGGGCTTGAGCGTCCTTCTCCATCGCGACGTCAGGCGCGGCGGTCGCACCCGTGTCGGCATTTGGGTTCTGGCTACTGGCGTCAGACGACGCGTCGCCGCCGGCATCCGCCGCGGATTGATCCGCGCCAGGTCCACCGTCGGGGCTGGCGCTGGCGCCGCCGCTCGCGGCCGTTGAGGTGCAGCCCAGTGCGAAGGCGCTGCAGACGAGAGTCATCACCATGATCGTGTTGAGCTTTTTTGAAGTCATGCATCCATCCAAGGTTAGGCAGCGCTGTCGCCGCGTCGAGCCCTCAAGCTACGGACGCACGGCCCGGCCACCAAATCGCGCCAACGGACCCTGACAAAATTGTCGCGCCGGCAGCGCGGATTTTGCGCAATCGCGGCAAGGCGGGGCAATCCGCGCGCGGTGGCGCTGGGTCACGCGGCTCCGCGCTGGGGAGGGCACCTGCGCTTGACGTCGGGATCCGCGGCAGTAGACTCAACCTTCAGGCTGAACGGCGCACGCAAAGCCCATACGCGAATGAACTTTGGGGTGAAATGTGGCGCAGCACTGTGAATGGCGTGACCGCTCCCGCGCTCCGGCGCCCGCAGGCTTGACCTGATGGGCATCCTCCGCCTGAGTCTGGCCCTCGCCGTCCTCTTTTTCCACGATTCCGGCGGCTTACCCACCTTCATTCGACCGATGAACGGCAGCACCGCGGTCTTCTGCTTCTTCGTGATTTCCGGCTTCTACATGCAGCTGGTCCTGGCGACCAAGTACACCCGCGCCCGCCTCGGCAAGAACTGGCTGCTCTCGTTCTACGCCTCGCGCTATTTCCGGCTCTTTCCCGCCTATTTCATGACCGTCCTGCTCACGGTGGTCCTCGCCAAGACGACGCACTGGGTCAAGCTGCCCGACCTGTTTGACCCGGCGCGCGGCCTCTCGCGGCTCCGCCAGACCATCGCCGTCATTGGCAACCTGACGATGATTGGCACCAACTTGCCGTCGGTCCAGGATCTCATCACGCGGCCCACGTGGTCGATTGGCGTGGAAATCTCGTTCTACCTGCTCGCGCCGTTCCTGATCAACGCCAAGCGCCCGGTGCTCGTCGCCTGCGCCACCATCGGCGTCATTTTGCAGTTCGTGACCTGGGGCCAGCATGCGCCGCTGCTGTTTGGCGTGCATTTCTTCCTGTACGGCATGCTGCTGTACAAGCACCGCGCGTGGGTGTGCCAGAAGCTGGCTTGGCTTGTCGACCGCCGCCACGCGTGGCTGCTGAGCGTCGGCATCGTGGCGATGGTCTTCTACCGGATGCCGTCGGACATCTCCATCGGCCGTCCGGATGAGCACGCGCACAACCTGCTGGATCGCCTGATCTATCCGATTATCGTCGGGATCCTGCTGCCAGTGCTGCATGAGACGAGCGCGGGGAATCGCCGGGATTACTGGATTGGCCAGCTGTCCTACCCGTTCTACCTGCTGCACCAGCTGGCGCTCGACGTGTCCGACAGTCTCGGCCTGGGCGGCGCGCGCAAGCTGCTGATCGTGCTGATTGTGTGCCTGCTGGCGAGCGCGCTCGTCGTGTGGCTGGAGTCGGTCCTCGTCGAGCCAATCCGCGCGCGCCTGGCCAACCGGTCGCGGACCGCGCCGACTGCCTGACGCGACCCGCTACACGCGCCGTTTGGCGATGTGCAGGTCCGCCCACTGCTTCTCGTCCACGTCGCTCGGGCAATCCGCCATCACGTCCGTCGCCTTCTGCGTCTTGGGGAACGCAATGACGTCCCGCAGGCTCGCCGAGTGCGTCAGCAACATCATCATCCGGTCCATGCCCAGCGCGATGCCACCGTGCGGCGGCGTGCCGAACTTCAGCGCGTCCAGGAAGAAGCCGAACTTCTGCTGCGCTTCCTCGTCGCTCAGCCCCAGCAGGCCAAAAACCTTCTGCTGCACGTCTGAACGGTGGATGCGGATCGACCCGCCGCCCAACTCAATGCCGTTGACCACCAGGTCGTACGCCTGCGCGAGCACCGACCCGGGATCGGATTCCAGGTTCTGCAGCTGATCGACGCGCGGACTCGTGAACGGATGGTGCATCGCGTACCAGCGTTTTTCGTCCTCGCCCCATTCAAACATCGGAAAGTCCGTGACCCACAGGAACGCCCAGGCGTTCGCGTCAATCAGCCCCAGGCGCTCGCCCGCGACAAGGCGCAGGCGCGCGAGCGAGGCGTTCACAACGCTCGGCTTGTCGGCGAGGAACAGGATCAGCGAGCCTTCCTTGGCGCCCAACAGCGCGTTCAACTCGCCCCGCAGCTCCTCGGAGATGCCCTTGGCGACGGGTCCGGTCCATTCCCCGGTCGCCGTCACGCGCGCCCAAGCCACGCCCTTCGCACCGTGCGGCGCGGCTTCCTCCGGGAAGGTCTTGTCCAGGTCCTTGCGGCTGAACGTCTCGCCATTGGGCAAATGCAGCGCTTTCACGATGCCACCCTTGGCGATCGCGTCGACGAACACGCGGAATTCCACGCGATCCTTCAGCGTCGGCGTCAAATCCGTCAGCGGCAGGTCAAACCGCAAATCCGGCTTGTCGCAGCCGTACTTGTCCATCGCGTCGTTGAACGTCATGCGGCGGATCGGCAGCGCCAGGTCGTAGCCCAGCATTTCGCTCCAGATGCGCTGCACGTAGCCTTCCATGACGCTGTAAATGTCTTCCGGCGTTACAAAGCTGAACTCGAGATCCAGCTGCGTAAACTCCGGCTGGCGGTCGGCGCGCAGGTCCTCGTCCCGGAAACAGCGGCAAATCTGCATGTAGCGGTCCATGCCCGCGATCATCAACAGCTGCTTGAACGTCTGCGGCGACTGCGGCAGCGCGTAGAACTGGCCCGGATGCACACGGCTCGGCACCAGGTAATCGCGCGCGCCTTCGGGCGTCGACTTCATCAGGATCGGCGTTTCCAGCTCGATGAAGCCCTGCTCGCCCGTGAAGTACTGCCGCGTGATCTGGTACGCCTTGGAGCGCAGGACAAAATTGTTGTTCAGCTCAGGACGGCGCAGGTCCAGGTAGCGATACGTCAGCCGCGTGTTCTCATTGGTCTCAATGCCGTCGCGGATCTCAAACGGCGGCGTCTGGGCCTCCGAGAGGATCTCCAGCTCTTCCACCGCGATCTCAATCGCGCCCGTGGGAATCTTGGGATTGACGTTGTCGCCGCGGGAAATCACCGTACCGCGCGCGGCGATGACCCACTCGCTGCGGACGAGATTGGCCTTGGCGTGCGCTTCAGCGTGCGGCGTCGGCTCACAGCGCAGTTGCACAAAGCCGCTGCGGTCGCGCAGGTCAATGAACACCACGCCGCCGTGATCCCGATAGCTCTGCACCCAGCCAAAAACGACGACGGACTTGCCGACCGCGTCTGGACGGAAACTGCCATTGACTTGACTGCGTTTGTGCTGACCGAGAATCGCCATGACAACCTTGCGCGTGGACGGCCACAACGGCCGGGGATGCGCATGGTACGGGCCGCGCGTGGGCCTGACAACTGCGTTCCACCCGTGTACAGTCGCGCCGGTAGGGGCGGTCCGTTGAGACTGCCCATGGCGGCGATGCGGCACATGCAAAATACCCCAAAGTCCTTGCTGTTGGCGTTTCTCAGCCTGTGCGTGAGCGCGCCCGCGTTGGCGCGTCCGCCACAGAAACCGCCACTGCCGCCGACCTTCGCTGCGCCATTGCCGCTCCACGTGCCTGCGCCCCTGCCGATCGAGCGGTTCACGCTGGCCAATGGCATGCGCGTCGTGGTCCAGAGTGACGCGCGCGCGCCGTTGGTCGCTGTCGGACTGATGGCGCAAGTTGGATCGCGCGACGAGACGCAGGGCAGCTCCGGGCTCGCGCATTTTTTTGAGCACATGATGTTTCAGGGCTCCGCGCACGTCGGAAAAATGGAGCACATGAAGCAGATCGAGGCGATGGGCGGGGAAGTGAACGCCAACACGTCGACCGATCGCACGTATTTTCACGAAGTGGTGCCCAAGCCGGCGCTGCACTTGGCGCTGTGGCTGGAGGCGGATCGGCTCGTGGCGCTGCGCGTGGATCAGGAACACGTCGACAACCAGCGCCAGGCGGTGCTGGAAGAACGGCGCGAGCGCATTGAAAATAAGCCGTACGGCCTTGCGCACTTGCAGCTTGATGAAGTCGCGTTCCCGTCGTGGACGCTGGGGCATTCGACGATCGGCGAGGTGGGCGATCTGCAGCGCGCGCCGCTCGACGCGTTTCAGGCGTTTTGGAAGAAGTGGTACGCGCCGGAGAATATCGTGCTGGTGCTCGTCGGCGACGTGACGGCGGCGGAAGCGCGGGCGGTGGCGGAAGCGACCGTGGGCAGAGTGCCGCGGCGGGGCGACGTGCAGCATGCGGCGTTCAGCGAGCCGGAACAGAAGCAGCATGTGTACGCGCGCCACGATGAACTGCTGGCCAAGACGCCGGCTTTCCACCTCGCGTGGCGCGTGCCGGCGAGCCCGCACGCGGATTCGCTCGCGCTGGACCTGCTGGCGGAAGTGCTGGGCGGCGGACCGTCGAGCCGGCTGGACAAGCTGCTGACGCGTGACCTGCCGCTGGCGACGCAGTACATGGCGGGGACCGATGGTCGGCGCGATGTCGATTTGTTCCAGGTGTACGTGGAGATGGCGGCGCCGGGACTGCCGCCGCTCGAGGAGGCCAAGCGCCGCATCCGGACGGCCATCACCGACATCGCCGCGCACGGCGTGACGCCGGCGGAGCTGCGCCGCGCCCAGGAGACGTTTGTCGCCGGCTGGGTCTTTGGCACGCAGTCGCTGGCGCGGAAGGCGGAATTTCTCGGGCAGTTTGAGCTGTTTGAAGGCGACGCGCAGAAGGCCAACACGCTGTTGGCGCGCTACGCCGCGGTGACGCCGCAGGATCTGCAGCGCGTGGCGCGGACGCTGCTGACGTTTGACCGCGAAGTGGAGCTGGACGTGCTGCCCAAGGGCCACCCGCTGCCCAAGGATGCGGGCCTCAAGCCGAGCTACGTGACGAAGGCGGAGTACGAACTCACGGCGGATGCGCGCAAGGCAGCGGCGGAAGCGGCGCGGGTTGAGCAAGCCAAGCTCGCGGCTGAAGCCAAGGCGGCGGCGGAAGCGCGCGCGACGGCGGACCGGGTTGCGGCGGCGGAGGCCAAGGCGGCGGCCAATGCCCGCGCGGCGGCGGAACAGAAGGCTGCGGCGGAGGCCAAGGCAGCGGCGCAAAAAGCGGCGGCGGAAGCCAAGGCCGCGGAGACTGCGCGGATTGCTGCGGAACAGAAGGCGGCGGCGGAAGCCAAGGCTGTGGAGACTGCGCGGATCGACGCGGAGCAAAACGCTGCGGCGGAAGCCAAGGCCAAGGCGGATGCGGCGAGCCGGACGGCGGGAGATGCGACGCGCGCGGCGTCGGACCAAGCGGCCGCGGACGCCAAGGTCGCGGCGGAAAAAGCGGCGAAGGACGCCAAGGCGGCAGCCGAGACGCGCAAAGCGGACGAGAAGCGCGCGGCCGCAGAGAAGAAGGCGGCCGCGGACGCGCAGGCGGCTGAAGCGAAGCGTGCGGCCGTGGAGGCCAAGAAAGCGGCAGCTGACGCCAAGAAGGCAGCGGCAACGGCGAAGCAGGCGAAGGCGACCGCGCCGACCCAACCTGCGCACGTGGCGGCGCTCCCCGTTGCCGCGACCCCGGTGGCGGAACCACCGCCGGAAGTCCATTCGCCGGAGGAAGAAGCGGCGGCGGCGGCGGCGAAGGCGGCCATGGAGGCGAAGGCGGCGGCACAGGCGCGCGCGGCGGCCGAGGCCAAGGCGGCGGCAGAAGCCCGGGCGGCGGCGGAAGCCAAGGCGGACGTCGAGCGCAAGGCGGCGGCGCTTGCGCGTGTGGAGGCCGAAAAGAAGGCGGAAGCGGAGGCGCGCGCGGCGGCGGAGGCCAAGGCGAAAGCGGCGATGCCCGCTGCGGAGCCCAGGACGCTCGCGCCAAAGACCGACGGCGAATACAAAGTGATGCCCGATGCGAAGGCGGCGACGCCACCGGCGGTCCGGCTGCCGTCGTCGTCGTCGGCCACGGATGAATCCGACCTTGCGCCGATCAAGCGCGTCAAAAAGAGCCGCGGAGGCAGCCAATGAGCCTGCCGTTGAATCCCCTGATGCGCCGTCTGGCGCTGTTGCCGTTGCTGATTGCCAGCTGCGGCGCCCCGATTGTCCAGACCGGACCGACGCTCGACGCCGACGGCTTGCCGCTGGACTGGCCGACGCGCCCGGAAGTGAAGGGGCCAATCGCCTCGCAGTGGCCGAGCGAGGAGCGGCTGCTCATCGGCAGCCCGGAGCTTGGCAAGGGCGTGCAAGTCCACGTCGTGGCGCGCCATGACAGTCCAGCCGTGTTCCTGCGCTGGGTGATTCCGGGCGGCCGCGCGCTGGAGATGACCGGCAAGGATGGCAAGATCGCCGCGCGCTGGCCGGAAGGTGCGGTTGAGCTGGCCGCGGAGCTCGCGCCCATGGGGACGCGCGCGCTTCCGGGCGCGGCGTTCGCGACGCAGGTGGCGAACATCGGCGCGCAGATCGACCTGATCGCGCTGCCGGACGCGGTCATCGTCGACGTCCACGTCCTGAGCCACCGGCTGCCGCAAGTGCTTGAGCTGCTGAAGGAAGTGTTGGTCACGCCGGAACTCGACGGCGCGCAGCTCGAGTCGCTCAAGCAGCGCCATCATGCGGATCTGGCCAATGAGGCGCAGGAGCCGGCGGCGGTTGCGGATCGCTTGGCGCGGCGGCTGATTTTCGGCCCGATGCATCCGTACGGCTCGCTGGGGATGACGCTGGAATCGGTGACGAAGGTCACGCGCAAGCAGGTCCAGGAAGCAGCGGCGGCGGCGTTCCGGCTGGGCGGCAGTCACCTGATCGCCGTGGGCGACGTGGACGCCACGGGACTCGCGGAGGCCGTGCAAAAGACGTTTGGCGCTGCAGTGGATCAGCCCGCCTTGGCGGTTGCCCTGCCCTTGCCTGCCAGTGAAGCGACGGCGCGCGGCTGCCACCTCATCGCGCTGCCCGACGCGAGCCAGACGGCCGTCGTACTTGCGACGGAAGCGCCGCGGCGCTCCGATCCGCTGTGGCCGGAACTGCAGGTGACCAACCAGCTGCTTGGCGGCTCCGCGTCGTCGCGGCTGTTTGACGCGCTGCGCGAGAAGCGCGGCCTGGGCTACGGCGCGTCGTCCCGGCTGGAAGGCCGGCTTGTCGGCGGCGCGTGGCTGATCGCGGCGAACGTGCGGACGGACGCGACGCTGGAGGCGCTCGCGGTCATCGACGAGCAATTGCACAAGCTGCGGCAGGAAGCGCCGGGCGACGGCGAATTGACCAACGCCAAGCGCTTTCTGGCCGGGCAATTCGCCCTGAGCCTGGCCGACGGCGATGAACTCGCGGACCTGTTGGCCGTGGCGCCGCTGTATCACCTGCCGCCGGAAGCGCAGGCGCAGTTCCTGAAACAAGTGCAAGAGTTGCCGGCGGATCGCGTGCCGCAGATCGCCGAGCGTTGGCCGGAGTTGGACGGCGCGGTGGTCGTGCTCGCAGGCAACATCAGCGCGCTGCGGCCGGCGATCGACGCGCGCTGTGGCCGCGTTGTCGAGCACGACGCGCAAGGCAGGCTGCTGCGGGTCTACATCGGCAGCGATCGGGAGATGTCGGACGCCGCTCGCAGCAACGCGTTTGCGCTCTGGAGCAAAGGGGCCGATGGCCTGGACGCGTTGGCGCGCTACGTCACGAAGCCGAGCCACCTCGCGCGCTACCGGGCACAGGCGCTGGCGGTGCTCGGGGCGTCCGCGAATTCCGGCAAGGTGCTCGCGATCGGCCGCAAGGCGCCGGATTGGCCCGACGTCGCCGCGGAGATGGTCAACCTGATGCTGGCGCGACTGGGCGCGGGCACGCCGGAGCAGAACGCTGAGCTGCGCGCGACCGTGCTGGCGATGGCCGACGGCGCCACGGGCACGGACAATCCGCCGGATTTGACGCCCGAAGCGGCGGCGGCGGCGAAAAAGCAGCTGGCCAATTGGGCGCTCTCCGGCATGGACGCCGAACTGCCGCCCGATGCGCTGAAAGTGCGGGCGCAACGGCTGGCGGAAGGCGACCTCGCGCGGCTGGGCGCCGGTCTGCCGCCAGAAGTGCTGGGGCGTTGGATCGCAGGCGACGTGCGACGCCATGAGGCAGCCGCGGCGCTGGTTGCGCAAGCCACGCCCGAGGCGAATGAGGCGCTGATCTCCGGCTATCGGCAATTCCTGAAGAGCGGCGCGGTGCCGGACGATGTGGATCTGCAGGTGCTCGGCCGCCTGAGTTCGCTGGACGGCCTGCTGCTGCTCCTGAACCTGCACGCGAGCCTGGAGGCGCACGACGCCGTGGCGGCGCAACTGGCGACCATGCAGACGATTCGCCACGACATCGCGGAGATGCCGGAGCCCAAGCTGGCGGCGATGTTCGAGCGCCTGGACCCGCTGCTGGAATCGCTGCTGCGGATGCACAACGCCGACGATCGCTGGTGGGCGGCCGAGCTGCTTGTGACGTACCGCGGGCTCGACGGCCTGCGGCGCGTGTTGTCGGAAATCGCGGTGGACGACCATTACCAGAAGCCGCAATGGCACACGGTGGATCCCAAGAAGGCGCTGGCGCACTTGGCGCGGGACGTGATCGCGCCAATGGGGCCGCAGAAGCTGCAGCCGCTGCTGCTCGCGACGCTGGTGCGCAATCAGGCGATGGGCAAGGTGATCGCGATCACGGTGCTCAAGGCGCTGGCGGATGATGCGTCCATTCAGGCGCTGAAGACGCTGGCGGACGAGACCGACGTGGCGACGCTGCTGGATCTGCCGGGGCCGCTGTCTGTACACGAATTGGCGCTGGCGGCGGCGGACGTGTGCAAGTACTTTGCTGAAGTTGCTGCGTCAGAACGCGCCGGCAAGTTGGATGCGGCCTCGGCCGAGAAACATCGCGCCGCGGCGTTTGCCACATTTGACCTGACGGACAAGCGCCTGCGCGCTGAAGTGAACCGCGTTGTGTCGGGCGCCCCGCCTGCCGCGCCTGAATCCGTGCCGGAGACTGGCACCCCCGCACCTGTGGCGCCGTAAGCGGCGCGAGGCCCCGATCGCCATGATGTCCAAGCTCTTTGTGCTCTTGACGCTGCTCTGCGCGCTGCCGGCGCACGCGGTGGACGAGGCGACCAAGCCGCGGCACGTGCAAGCGGGCGCGCTGATGACCCTGCTGAAAGCGCCCCATCCGCAAATCCAGGGGCCGGCGCTGGCGCGGATCGGACCGGACGTGCCGGCGCTGCTTGTGGAGTACGCGACGTCGATCGACCAGCCGGTGGGTGTGCGGCTGCGCGCGCTCTCGTGGCTGCAGTGGTTCCCGGAATCGCAGAGCAAGGCCGTAATGCTGGAGCAACTGCGCGCCCGCAACGTGGACGTGCGGACCATCCGCGTGTGTCTGCGCGCGCTGGCGGTGGCCTTTGGCAGTGAGATGCTGCCAACCGAGCGCGAGTACCTGGAGCACAAGGACGCGCACGTGCGCGAGGCGGCGGCGTATGCCTTGGGCGACATCGAGGATCGGCGCGTGCGTGACGTTTTGGTGGCACACCTTGATCGGGAGCGCGACATCGCCGTGCGTGACGCTATCATGGCGGCGCTGAAGCGCGTTGCGGCGCGTGAAGCAGCACCCGCCGGGAAGCGGACCCCAGCAAAATAGCAGACATTTATCTACCCGACCGAAACGGAGAGGACAGCATGGCAACGGCTTCAGCCTTCAGGCCTGAAGGAACTTTCACGGCAATTGTGACGCCGATGAAGGACGACGAGACGCGCTCGCTCGACCTCGACGCGCTCGAGCGGCTTGTGGAACAGCAGATCGCCGGCACGATCGACGGCATCGTTGCGTGCGGGACGACCGGCGAATCGGTGACGCTGACGGACGAGGAGTGGGCGATCGTCGTGCAATCGACGATTCGGTTTGCCCGCGGGCGCGTGCCGGTCATCGCCGGTACGGGCACCAACAGCACGCACAAGACGATCGCGCTTTCCCAGAAGGCGCAGGCGATGGGCGCGGACGCACTGCTGGTTGTCACGCCATACTACAACAAGCCGTCGCAGGCGGGTTTGCTGGCGCACTACCGCGCGGTGGCGGCTTCCGTGACGCTGCCCATCATCCTGTACAACGTGCCGGGACGCACGGGCTGCAACCTCCTGCCGACGACGGTCGCGGAGCTTGCCCAGGTTCCGAACATCGTCGCGGTGAAGGAAGCCGCAGGGTCGCTGGAGCAGGTGCTGGACCTCTGCCGCCTGGTGCCGCCGGGCTTCTCCGTGCTGTCCGGCGAGGATGCGCTGTGCTTGCCACTGTACGCGGTCGGCGGCCACGGCGTGATTTCCGTGATGTCCAATCCGGCACCGGCGCTGACGGCTGCGCTGTACCGCGATTTTCGCGCCGGGCGAATCGACGCGGCGGCCAAGGGTCAGCAGGCGCTGCATCCGCTCATCAAAACGCTGTTCTCCGAGCCCAATCCGCAGCCCGCCAAGATGGCGATGCACCTGCTCGGCGTGATGAATCCGGACGTGCGTATGCCGCTCGTGACGGCATCTGACGCCACCCGGGTGGCACTGGAGCGGGACTTGCGGGCGCTGGGACTGCTGCCTACGTGACGCGCTGTGTTGGCGCGGCTTGACGAGCGTGGCTATTGCAGCTATCTCCGTCGGAACAGTTTGCGTGACGACGCCTCCCCCCGCGTCGCACGTGTGACCGGGCGAGAGCGCGCGGAAATCAGTGGCTGAAGAGCCCACGGCCAAGGGAGAGCCCCCGGAATGTTCAGAATCCTCGCTTACGGGGCCACCCATGTGGGCCGCGAGCGAAAGAACAACGAGGACGCGTTCCGGATTTCGCCAGACTCAGGGCTTTACCTGGTCTGCGACGGCATGGGCGGACACGCATCCGGGGAAATCGCCAGCCAAATCGCATCCGACGCGATGGTGCGGTTTGTCAGCCAGGATATCCATCGCCCGGATGTCCGCTGGCCCATCGACACGCCCGCCGGTCTGGCGGAAGAAGCGCGCATCCTCGACGCCGCAGTGCGCGTGGCCAACAGCGAAGTCTTTGCCGCCGCCGCCGTCAATCCGCTGCACAAGGGCATGGGCACCACGATCGTTGGCGTGCTCGCTGGCACGTACCGCTTGGGGCTCGTGCACGTCGGCGACAGCCGCATCTACCGGATGCGCGGCGGTGAGCTGACGCAGCTGACGGAAGACCACAGCCTGCTGAATTTCTACATCCAGACGCGGCCGATGTCGGCGGAGCAGATCAAGCAGTTTGCCGGCAAAAACGTGATTGTGCGCGCCGTTGGCCTGCGCGACGCCGTCGAGCCGGACGTGCAGGTGCAGGAATACTGCGCGGGCGACGTCTACCTGCTGTGTTCGGACGGCGTGACGGACATGGTCGACGACGCGATCATCGCCGCGACGCTCCAGGATGGCGGCGACAAGCTGACGGAGACGGCGGAACGGCTGATCGACCACGCGCTCAATGGCGGCGGCAAGGACAACATCACCGTGGTGTTGCTGCAGGTCGTCAAGGTGCCCGATGAGTCGCGCAGTCGGCTGTCGGCGCGCGCGACGCTACCGATGCATCCGGACGACCTGAGCGCGGAACACGACGAACTGGAAGACACGAGCCCGGGTTTTGACATCCACGGCACGGACGCGTCTGACGCGGAGACGCTGACCGAGATCGAAGTCCGCCAGACGACTGTGGTACGCAAGCACGCGCAAACGCAGGAAGTGCCGTATCGGCCTTGGCAGCAGACGGAACTGAATGCGCCGCCCAAGCCTGGAATGCCGCTGCCGTATCGCCGCGGCGTGCCGTTGGCGGCGCAGATTTCCCAGGACTTGCCGGTCGACACGCAGGCGGCGACCGAGCCCAATGGGATCCAGATGCCCGCGGCGCTGCGCGAACCGAACCGCCGGCCGGACCTTGGCAGCACGGCCAAGCACACGCCGCTGCGCAACAGCCACCCGATCGCGCTGACGCCCAGCCAGCCGGACGATGACGATGTGACCGAGGACTTGCCCGTGGTTGCGAGGTCGGTGGTGACGTCGCCGGGAATTCGCGTGCGCATTGAGGTTCCTGAGCGCTCAGCCGGTGGCGAATTGGCCGCGAATGCGCCGGAGGACACGGAGCGCGTGGTCGGTGCCGCCCGGGCGGCGGAAGTCGCAGAAGCGCGGCGCAACGCGGAGGCGGCGTCGACCCTGGAAGCGGAGCGGCGCACCGGTCTGCGGTCCACTGCGGTGGACAAGCCCAATCCGCGGCGTTCCGATCTGGTCGGCCGAACCGAGGTGGCCATCGCGCCGCCACCGGCGAGCCAAAGTTCGTCGCCACAAATCTACGTGCCCTCGACGCCGCCACCGGCGCCGAATCCCTTGACGACCTTGGACGAGAACTCGGCGCCTGAAGGGTTGCCGTTGGACGATGACGAGGAAGATATCTAGCCGATTCCGCCCACGAGCGGCCCGCCGATGCGCCATCCCCCCTCGCGCACCGTGCCTCCGCCGCTTGCCTGCCACAACGAAAGCTTGCAGCCGCGGCTGTTGATTTGCGAGACTGAACCGACACATCGGGCCGCCTCGGGGCCTGACGAGCATCCCGCCGCACTACGCCGGGACTACGAGGAACGGAATGCGGAAGTTGACGGCTCAGGCCAGCCCTTGTCGGTCCACTGCGGCGATTGGCTTGGCGCTTCTGACAGCCCTCGCGCTCGGCGCGTGCGGCAACAGCAGAAGTACCGGCGACGACGCGAGCACGACCGCGCCGGACACGGCCATCGATGCGGTCATCAACGACAACGGCAATGGTCCCGACAGCCTCGCGGACGGCACGGACGACGGCAGCAACGGCGACAGCACCAGCGACGGCCTCCTCCCCGGCGACGGCGGCTCGGACAGCAGCGACAGCGACGGCTCGACGCTCGACATCAACAGCACGTGCCCCGGCGGCGCCAACTGCCCCTGCAAAATCAACGGCGATTGCGACAACAACATCTGCCTGGAAGTGGCGGACGGCCACCGCTGCGGCATCGACTGCGGCGGCGGCGCTTGCCCCGGCGGATTTTCCTGCACGCTCATCAACACCGCCGGCGGCGACGCGCAGTACGTCTGCGTGCAGAAATGGGGCCGCCTGTGCGAGCCGTGCGACAATTCCAAGCTCTGCAGCGCGGCGCTGGGCAATGAGAAAGGCGTCTGCGTCGCGTACGGCGGCCTGGAAGGCAGCTTCTGCGGCAGCCAGTGTGCCATCGACGGCGACTGCCCCAACGGCTATGGCTGCAAGGACGTCGTCAGCATTGAAGGTAAGTCCGCCAAGCAGTGCGCGCGCGTGCCCGGCGGCGACGGCCACGTCCAATGCCCGTGCGACGCCAACGCGACCGCGCAGAAGTTGGCGACGACGTGCAACGCCGCGGTCGCGACCGGCGGGTCCTGCCCCGGCGTGCGTTCATGCGGCGCCACGGGGCTGAGCACGTGCACGGCATCGCCGTCCGCCACGGAACTCTGCGACGGCATCGACAACGATTGCAACGGCCTCACGGACGACGTGGTCTGCGACGACAAGAACCTGTGCACCGACGACGCGTGCCAACCGGCCAGCCAGAACTGCGTCCATCCGCCCAACACGCTGATCTGCACGGACGGCAACGCGTGCACGACCGAGGACGTCTGCCTCGCCGGCTTGTGCACGGGCAAGAACATCAACTGCGACGACCAGAATCCATGCACATCGGACAGCTGCGACCCGAAAGTCGGCTGCCAGCACGAGAACCAGGCGATTCCCTGCACGGACGGCGATGCCTGCACGGTAGGCGACAGCTGCGTCGACGGCCAATGCGTGGTGGGCAAGAAGGTCGACTGCAACGACAACAACAGCTGCACCACGGATTCATGCAGCGCCGCATCGGGCGTGTGCATTCACAGCGGGCTCAACGCCAACGCGTGCAATGACGCGGACTTCTGCACCGCCAGCGATGTGTGCAGCAACGGCAAATGCGCCGGCATCGCTGTCAGCTGCGACGACAACAACCCCTGCACCGCCGACACGTGCACTTCCACGATCGGATGCGTCCACACCGCGTTGACGACCGGCTGCGATGACGGCAATCCCTGCACCGTCGGCGACAAGTGCATCGACACCGTGTGCATTTCTGGCACGCAAAAAGACTGCAACGACCAGAATACCTGCACGTCGGACAGCTGCGACACGGCGACCGGCGCCTGCGTCAACAAGCCGCTGAACGGCGCTGGCTGCAACGACAACAACGCGTGCACGGAGCCCGACGCCTGCACGAACACCGTCTGCACCGGCAAGGGCAAGAACTGCGACGACAGCAACAGCTGCACGTCAGACAGCTGCGATCCGCAGGTCGGCTGTCAGCACAGCAACCTGGTCGGCGCGTGCGACGACAGCAACGGCTGCACGTTGGGCGATTTGTGCGTCGGCGCGGTGTGCATTCCCGGCAGCCAGAAGAGCTGTGACGACAACAACGCGTGCACCGGAGACAGCTGCAACCTCGCGACCGGCGAATGCCAATACACGCCCCTGACAAGCGCCTGCAACGACGGCAACGCCTGTACAGACCTGGACACGTGCGCCAACAGCGCCTGCAAAGGGGTCGGCAAGAGCTGCGACGACAGCAACGTCTGCACCGACGACAGCTGCGACCCCAAGAACGGGTGCTTGCACGCCGGCAACGCCAAACCGTGCGATGACGGCAACGCCTGCACGTCGGGCGACCTGTGCGTGACGTTCTTTGGGATCAGCGGCTGCAAGGGCAATGACATCAACGCCTCGATCGTGTGCGACGACAGCAACCCGTGCACGTCCGACACCTGCGCGCCCGCGAGCGGCTGCACGTACGCGCCCAAAAACGGCGCAGTCTGCGACGACTACAACCCGTGCACGCAGAACGACACGTGCAATCCCGCTGGCGTGTGCATTTCGGGCACGAACACCTGTTTGTGCAACTCCGATCTCGATTGCGGCGCCAACACCAACCTTTGCAGCGGTACGCTGTATTGCGACAAAGCGAACGCGCCGTACTACTGCCACATCAAGGTCGGTACGGAGGTGAAGTGCGACGCCAGCCAGGATGGCCAGTGCAAGTCGACCGCCTGCGAGCCGACGACCGGCAAGTGCGTGACGTCGGCCAAGAGCGACGTCCTGCCCTGCAACGCGGACAATAGCGTGTGCACCGTGAGCGACGCGTGCCTGGGCGGCACGTGCACCGCGGGCGCGAGCCAGAACTGCGACGACGGCAACCCGTGCACCGTCGACAGCTGCGACCCGGCCAGCGGCTGCAAGCACAGCAACAACGCGGACGCCTGCAGCGACAACAACGCGTGCACGCTCGGCGACGTCTGCAATTCCGGCGCGTGCCAGCCCGGCGCGCCCAAGGCGTGCAATGACGGCAGCGCGTGCACCACGGACACCTGCGATTCCATCAGCGGCAACTGCGCTTTTAGCGGCGCGCTGTTGGAGGGCACTGGCTGCAACGCGGACAACACGAACTGCACGCCAAAAGACAGCTGCAAGTCTGGCATCTGCGTCGCCGACACGCCCAAGAGCTGCGACGACAGCAACCCGTGCACGGACGACAGCTGCAATCCGGCAACCGGGAACTGCGTCAATACAGCCAACACCGCGGTGTGCACCGACGGCAATGCCTGTACGGTGGGCGATGGCTGCCAGAACAAAGTCTGCGTGCCCGGCGCGGCGAACACCTGCGACGATAAGAACCAATGCACGCTCGACAGTTGCAACACCACCTCGGGCGCTTGCAGCAACGACCCGGCGTCCTTGGCCGGTACGGGCTGCGACGACGGCAACAAGTGCACCAAGAACGACACGTGTACCGCTGGGAGTTGCGCCGGCGGAGCGGTCAGTTGCGACGACGGCAATCCATGCACGACGGACACCTGCACACCGGCGAACGGCTGTGGCTGGGTCAATGCGGCAGCCGGAACGGGCTGCAACGACAGCAACGCCTGCACCGCCGGCGACAGCTGCGGCACAAGCAGCGGCGTATTCGGCTGCTATGGGACCAACATCGTCCTCGGCGCGTGCACGATCTGCGACCCAGCCATTGGGCCGACGCCCGTTGACCAAGCGACGACCAACGGGTGCACCAACGGCAAGTGGTGCCTGGCCGGTGTCTGCAAGACCCAAGGCTGTGGCGATGGCCTCCTGGTGGCTGGCGAACAGTGCGACGACGGGAACGCGGCGGGCTGCGACGGCTGCGAGAGCTGCCAGACGCGGGCCGCGGTCAACTTTTTCGGCAGCGGCAGCGGCGGCACGGCCGGGAACGCGTCGTTTCTCGGTGTGGACGGCGACCTGACAATCGAGCTGTGGGTAAAGCCGGCGAACTTCACCGGCACCCAGCCGCTGGTCAGCCACGGTGCCTCACCCGCTGTGGTGACGTACGCGCTTTCGCTGGAAGTGACGAGCGGCAAACTGGTCCTGCAGCACGCGGTCGCGGCCGGCCTGGAAACTGTCAAGGCGACCACGGGGTTGACGGCGGGCGTGTGGCAGCACGTGGCAGTTGTCGTCGCGGGGCAAAACGTGCGGTTCTATGTCAACGGCCTCGCTGCAGGCACGGCGACGCTGATTTCCAAGCGGCAGGCAGTGCTCGGCGGCACGTTCGCCCTAGGTTCGCGCTGGCCTGGTGACTCCGCAGCCTGGAACGGCAGTCTCGACGACCTTCACATCGCGGCCGCGCCGCTCTACGGTGCGGCGTTCACCCCACCACGGCGGGTTGTGGCGACGGACGTAACGCGCGGACTGTGGCACTTTGACGAAGCGTTGGGCAGCGTGGCGACGGATGCGGCGGGGACCGCACAGAAGCCAGGGTACAACCTGACGCTCAGCGGCCAGACCTGGGCCGTAGACGCGTGCTATGGCGCCGCGGCCAGCGCGGGCGTCTGCGGCGACGGCATCGTGGCCAGCGCGAGTGGCAGCTTCCCCGGTACCGAGGAATGCGAAGGAACCACAAGCCCTGGCTGCCTTGCGCCCGCTGCCGTGTGCCAGGATTGCCGCTACCGTCGGCAGGTCAGCCTCGGTGGCACAAGCGCCATTGTAACTCCCGCGTTCTCGACGTGGGCTCCCGACGCGTTCTGCCCGACTTGCGAAGTGACCATAGAAGCTTGGGCGATGGTCACCGACCTCACGAACGACGTCGTTATTTTCGGTGCGACCTGCCCATCAGGCGTCACCTCGTTCCTGTGCAACGCATTCATGCTCCGCATCGACAGCGCGACCGGCGCGCTCGTACTGACCCGCGCGAACGCCGCCAGTCCAACCGGCATGGGCTTCTACAGCGTCAGCCCACAGACCGTGAACAAGAACCAGTGGCACCACTACGCACTTCAGATGGGCTGGGCGAACTATGCGCCGACGCGCGTGTACCTGGACGGCGTCAAGGCTATCGAGATCACTTCCAGCCAATGGGATGTGACGCCCGGTCCGCTGCCGCCGATTCCGGCGACGTTCGGCTCCGAGACGATGATGATTGGCGCCTTCCCAGGCGACGCAACCGGCGCGCCGATTTCGCTGGTCGACACCGGGACTGCCATCAGCGCGCTGACGCCAGCGGGCGCGTGGATCGGCGCGATCGACGAAGTGCGCGTCTCCGCTGGGATGCGGTATGGCAGCACCTTCGTGCCGCCACGCCGTGCCTATCCCGACGGACAGACGCGGCTGTTGTTGCACGCGGACGGTGCGACGTCGACCCTGACCGACGATAGCGGCAAGGCGGTCGTCGTCGGCAACACTTCACCGACGCAGTGCGACGACTACTACCTGGCGTCAACCGCTGCCAAGTGCGGTGATGGCAACGTAGCGCCGTGGGAGTGGTCGGACCCGCCGAACGTCGCGACAAACTACTTCCCGACATCGGCAGCCACGGCGAGCCTCACATGCGGCGTGTTTTGGAAGAGCGACTGCACCGGCATCCAGTGGAGCGGTGCGGACCCGTACGCGCCATTCTTGCAACTGCCGGCCATTACCTACCCGTCCAATAGCAAGCCGGCAAATGCTGCCAACGGGACGTGCGGCAACAGCACGTGCGACAAGAACGAGTCAGCCTCGCTCTGTGCCGCCGACTGTGCGTTCCCGACGGCGTGGACCTGGGAAGGCTGGGTGCGCCTGCCCGCCCTGCCCGGCGTCGGTAAGATCGGCACGATCGCCGCAATGGACAGCAGCGCTTCAGCACCCGGCGGCTCTCCTACCTGGACGTATGGCGCCGGCTCATGCGGACAGGCGCAGTCGCAGGCGTGGGCGATCCAAACGAACGCGGACGGCACCGACGCCTCAACGATTGGCCCCGGCACGGCGAGCGCGAGCAAGCAGGTCTGGAAAGCCGGCGTATGGCAGCACTTCGCGCTGGAGTACCACGGCGACGGCACAGGTTCGCTGTGGGTCGACGGCCAGAAAGCCCGCGACTTCACCGTCACCAGCACCGCGTGGGACAGCAGTTGCCGCATCCGCATCGGCGCGCGCGAGGCCGGCTTGACGCAGCAAACCAACCGCATCGGCGGTGCGCTGGGCGCGTTGCACCTGACCGCGTTCGCGAAGTACGGACAGCCCTTCGTCC
Organism: uncultured Myxococcales bacterium; assembly: GCA_903842345.1. Taxonomy (GTDB): domain Bacteria; phylum Myxococcota_A; class UBA9042; order UBA9042; family UBA9042; genus CAIYBN01. Next base: position 219,300 of record CAIMLR010000028.1, on the reverse strand, counting down.
CGGCGTGGACGCTGACAAGTGACGCCAAGACCTTGGTATTCTGGGACTTCACCAGCGCCAAAATCGCCAACTGCTCACTGTACAACACTGGAGACTACTGCGCGACACCGGACAAGCCGACATCGGCCACAGCACTCCTCGACTTCGGCACCAACGGCCCGCAGTCGTTTGGCCCGTACTGCGCCACCCAACCCCCCCCCTGACCTCCGCGGAGCCGCGTCCCATGAAAATGCAGCCAGTTTCCCCTGATTTGCAGCCCAAGGTGGTGCAGGCGCTGCAGACGCTCGCGCTCTTCAAGTCCATCGACGCCGACACCCTCGCGTGGTTTGCCAGCCAGGGCGTGCTCTGCGCGTGTGGGCAGGACGAGGTCATCGGCAATCAGGGCGAGCGCGCCGACGCGTGCCACGTGATCCTGCGCGGGCTCGTGTCGCTCCGCATGGTGCCGCCGGGGATGACGGAGGCCTTTGAGATCGACCGCCCCAAGCAAGTGGAGATGATCGGCGACGCCGAGGCGTTGCTGGGCCTGCCGCGGCGGATGTCCGCGGTCGCGTTTGATCCCCAGGTGCTGCTTTTCCAGATTCCCGCGACGCTGCTGCAGGCGCTGGCCGAGCGCGCGCCGACGTTCGCGCTGACGCTCGCCCGCGAGATGGCCCAGCGGTCGCTTCAGGCCGAGCGCAAGGTGCCACTGCCTTTCTACGATCTGGCCGCCAATCCGCCGACGCCCGACGTGGCGACGATGCTGCCGGTCCAGTTCATCCATCGCCAGCGCGTGTTGCCGCTGGGGTCCCATGGCCAGCAGCTGGTGCTGGGTTTTGTCGATGACCTGACCTCGCTGGCGCTGCACGCATCGCGCAGTTTCCTGCCGGGCCTGGACGTGCTGCCGATGCGGATTGACGCCAGCGCGTTCAATCAACTGCTGCTGACGATGCCGGAGCTCGCGGACGTCCAACTGCCGGCGGCGACTGCCGCGCCCGAGCCGATCGCCACGCCGACGTCGACGCCGAGCCAGAGCCGACCGATGAGCAAGACGCCATTTGGCAAGCTCTCCGCGCCCAAGCTGGACCCGCTGCTGCGGCGGATGGTCGCGGAAGGCGCGTCCGATTTGCACTTGTCGGCGGAGCACAAGCCGCGCTTTCGCCTGGATGGGGAGATTCGCGAGATCGCCGAAGCGCCCGTGCTGACGGAGTCCGCGGTGTGGGATTTGCTGGCGCCGGCGATGATGGAGCGCAATCAGACGCAGTTCCTGGAGGACAACGACACGGACTTTGCCTACGCGCTGCCGGACGTCGCGCGTTTTCGCGTCAACGTGTTCCGCGATCACCGGGGCATCGGCGCGGTGCTGCGGCAAATTCCGCAGAAAATCCTGACCCTGGAGCAGCTCGGGCTGCCGATCAGCATCCAGAAGATGTGCGATCACCCCAAGGGGCTGGTGCTTGTGACGGGGCCAACGGGCTCGGGCAAATCGACGACGCTGGCGGCGATGATCGACTACATCAACCGCAACCGGCGGACGCACATCATCACGCTGGAAGATCCCATCGAGTTTGTGCACAACAGCCAAAAGGCGTTGGTGAACCAGCGGGAAGTCGGACCGCACACGACGAGCTTTGCCCGCGCGCTGCGGGCGGCACTGCGCGAGGATCCGGACATCGTGCTCGTGGGCGAGTTGCGCGATCAGGAGACGATTCAGCTCGCGCTGGAAACGGCGAACACGGGGCACCTGGTGTTTGGCACGTTGCACACATCGACGGCGATTTCGACGGTGGACCGCATCATCGACGTGTTCCCGTCGGAGCAGCAGAGCCAGATTCGCGCGGTGGTTTCAGAAGTGATGAAGGGCGTCGTCGCGCAAACGCTGTGCAAGAAGAAGGGCGGCGGGCGGATTGCCGCGCTGGAAGTGCTCGTGGGCAGCCACGCGGTGTCCAATCTGGTGCGAGAAGGCAAGAACCACCAGATCATGAACATCATGATGACGGCCAAGGCGCAGGGCAACATGTTGCTGAACGAGCAGTTGGAGAAGCTGGTCAACGACAACAAGATTGAATACGAAGAAGCGCTGATGAAGGCGATTGACAAGACCGACCTGGCCAAGCGGTTTGGCAAAGATTACCACGAGAAGTAGCCGATGCCTGACGAGCCCATCCACTCCAACTCCGTGGGCGATGCGCGGTATTTCCGCACGCTGGCGGACCTGCAGGACGCCTACAAGACGCAGCCGCGGCCGGATCGCGACGTGGGGCGCGTGCACCTGATTGTGCGGCGCGGTGACGCGGGGCTGCGCGCGTGCCCGGAGCGCGTGGACCTGACGCCGACGAGCGGCATTCCTGGCGACGCGTGGGGGCGCAAGCCGCACAAGTCCATGAACGGGCAGCTGACCGTCATGGAGCGCGGCGTGGCGGAGATGGTCGCGAACGGCCAGCCGCTGACGCTTTTTGGCGACAACCTGATTGTGGAGTTGGACTTGACGGCAGGCAGCCTGCCGATTGGCTCGACGCTGCAGATGGGCGGCGCGACGCTGGTTGTGACGCCCATGCCGCACAACGGCTGCAGCAAGTTCCAGGCGCGGTTTGGCAAGGAGGCGCTGAAGTTCGTGGCGCGCAAGCCCACGCGCAGCCACAATCTGCGCGGCGTGTACATGCGCGTGACGCACGCGGGCGTGGTGGCGGTCGGTGACGCGATTCGCGTGCTGCACCGACCGCCGCCTCCCGAAATTCGCTAGTTCATAATGGAGCAGACGCCGGGCATGGTGATGTCCGTGATGATGCAGATCATGCCGGGAAGCGCCTGGCAATCCCCGTTCAGGAAGCACTGCTTGCCGGCGGGACAGGCGGGGCACGTGCCGCCGCCGCAATCGACGTCGCTTTCGCCGCCATTCTTGGCACCGTCCATGCACGTCGGCGGCGCATTGGCGCAGAGACCGTTTTGGCAATAGCCGGTGAGGCACGCGTTGTTGGACGCGCATGCGTGGCCCACGGGGCACACGCTCGGACCGGGCATCGCCATGCAGCTCGCGCCCATGCACGAAGAAGCCGAAGTGCAGGGGTCGCCATCGTCGCACGGCATCGGGGTCATGCTCGGCGCGTTGCACATGCCGGACATCGGGTCGCAGCCCGGGTTCGTGCACGGGTTGTTGTCATCGGTGCAGACCTTGGGCGACTGCATGCACTGGCCGGCGGAGCACTGCCCCACCATGCACGCCATCTGCGACGCGCACGGGTCCGTGTTCGCGGTGTGGACGCAGCCGCCGGTGATCGCGTCGCACGAGTCGTTGGTGCACGCATTGCCGTCGTCACAGCTCTTGTTCGTGTTCGTGCAGCCGGCGTTGGTGTCGCAGCCGTCGATGGTGCAGAGGCTGCTATCCGCGCAGCTCGTCAGCGTCTGGTCAATGCACACGCCCACGGCTTCGCACGTGCCATGGCCATAGCCGTCGATGGCGAAGATGAACGGGTCGGCGCCGGTGCCGGCGTCGTACTGGAAGCCGGTCACGACGAGGCGCTTGCCCGAGATGGCGATGCCGCGCCCAGTGGCCTGGGTGTACGACGTGCGCGCATAGACGAACGTCTGGGAACCGGTTTCGTCAAAGCGATAGACGGCCGGGAAGTACGTGCCGGCGAGATAGGGATTCTCGCTCCAGTCTGCCAACACGGCGACGCCGTCGGGCAGCGCGGCGAGCGCGCGACCAAACGAATTGTTCGTCTCCGAGTTCAGGATCTGGCTCCACTTCACGCCGCCGAACGCATCCACGCGGAGCAAACCGCCCTTGGCGGCGATGTTCGACTGCGACAGGGAACCGAGCACCCAGAAGCCGCCGTCGGCCGCGCGGGCGATCGCCACGCCTTGGGCCTGCGGTTGCACGACGAGCTTGCCCGCCCCACCGATGAACGTCATGCCGCTATAAACCTGCTCCCAGGCGATCTCGCCCGTCTGGGGCGAGAGTTGCGCGATGAACGCATAGGAAGTGATCGGCGGCGGACCAGCGCTCGGCGTCGGCGGCTTGCCCGTAAGCGTGCCGTACTGCGACGTGCCCACGACAACGATGTCGCCATTGGCGGCCGTGGTCAGACCATTGCACGCGGACGGGCCCTGCTGGTCGAGGATCTGTTCCCACATGACATTGCCCGCGTGGTCGAGGCGGAACACCCAGCAGTACTGGACGTTCGTGGCGCTCGTGCGCGTACCCGCAACCACAAAGCCGTCGTCGACCGCGAGAATTCCGTTCGCCGTGTCGGAACCGGCGCCGCCGTACATCTTCTTCCAGGTCTGCGTCGGGTCCTCGGCGATGTACACGACGTAGGCGTCGCTGGGCGTCGGCGCAGCGGCGAGGAAGCCGGCGACCGCATAGCCACCCGGGGCGACGGTGATCGCGTTGCCGCGCTCTTCATAGTTGTAGCCGTAGAGCAGCTTCTTGGTCGTGTTGCCGTTCGCGTCCGTCTCCATGAAGAGGACTTCCAGGATGTTGCTCGGCGTCGCGTCGCTGGAACCCACCACGGCCAAGCCGCCTTCGTCCGTCGTCGTGATCGCATAGGCCATCTCAGTCGGCGTCGCCGCGTAGACCATGTCGAACGCCGCGAGCACGCCGCCGCAGAAGCCGGGGCCGTAGCAGCCGTCGTTGTAGGTGCAGCCGTTGGCGTCGTCGCACGGCAGGTTGTTGCCCATGTGGACGCAAGCGGCCGCCGGATCGCAGAAGTCGTTGGTGCAGACGTTCTCATCTTCGCAGTTCATCAGGGCTTCGTACACGCAGTTGCCGCCCGAGCAGGCGTCGCCCAGCGTGCAATTCGAGCCATCGGTGCACTCCGATCCGTCCACGAGGTTGTTGTACTTGCAGCCGACCGCCGCGACGCACGTTTCTGAGGTGCACTGGTTGCCGTCGTCACAGAGCACGCTGTCGATTGCGTTCGCGCACGCGCCGTCCGTGCAGGCGTCGTGGGTGCACGCGATGCCGTCGTCGCAGAGGCTGTCGGTCGCGATGTGGCTGCAACCGCCGGTCGCGCTGTCACAGCTGTCCACAGTGCAGTCGATGCCGTCGTCGCACTTGTTGTACGTGCCGCCGCCGCAGCCTTCCTGGGTGCAGAGTTCGCCGGTCGAGCAGGCGTTGCCGTCGTCGCACGCGGCGTTGGCCGAGAAGGTGCTGGTGCAGCCGAGCTTCAGGTCGCAGACGTCCGTGGTGCACTGGTTGCCGTCGCTGCAGGTCGCCGCGTTGGGCATGCCGACGCACGTGCCGTTCGCGCACAGGTCTTCAGCCGTGCAGGCGATGCCGTCGTTGCAGTTCGTGCCGGTCAACACCTGGTGCTTGCAGCCCTGCGCGAGGTCGCACACGTCGTCCGTGCACGCGTTCTCGTCGGTGCAGCTCACGTCGTTCGGCACGCCCACGCACACGCCGTTCTGGCAGGCGTCCGTCGTGCAATCCAAGCCGTCCGAGCACGCGGCTTCAGTCGGCGCGTGCAGGCAATTGCCGGTCGCGGCGTCGCAGCTGTCGGTCGTACAGGGCGACTGATCGTTGCAGTCCTTGCCCTGGCACGGATTCGGCGCATCCGGCTGGGTGTCAGGCTGAACGTCCGGCTGAACGTCCGGCTGAACGTCCGCATCCTTGCCAATCGTGTCCGGGAACTGCACGTCGACGTCAAGACCCGCAATGTCCGGCACGTCGATGCCGTCCAGGTCCACGTCGGTCAGGTCCTGACCGTCCAGCGCGTTCAGGAACGCCTGATCTGCGCCGACGACGCCGCCACCGCAGGCGGTGATGGCGAGCAAGCTGCAAGAAACGGCAAAGGTACGAAAGTTCAGACTGCGATGCATGAGAAACTCCTGACAGATGGCCAAAATAAACGATGACTTCGCGGCACCCAACTCAGCGGCGGAGCGCCTCAGTCGAGCTTGCGTTCGACGATGACGAACTCAACGCGGCGATTCTTCGCCATGCCAGCCTTGGTCGTGTTGTCCGCGATCGGCTTGGACGGACCAAAGCCCTTGGCTTCCAACCGCCCGGCGTCAATGCCGAGCGAGACCAGCCGCGCCTTGACGGCGTCCGCGCGCCCCTGGGACAGCTTGACGTTGTCCTCTTCCTTGCCGGCGTTGTCCGTGTGCCCTTCAACGCGCACCTTCTTGATGTCGAGGTTCTCCGCGAACAGCTTGGCCACTTCCTTCAGCAGCGCGTCTGACTTCTTCTGGATCGTCGACTTGCCCGTGTCAAAGTGGACGACTTCCAGGATCTCGATCTTTTCCTTGGTCACCACCGCCTTCGCGGCGACGTCCGGGCAACCGCCATTTTCTTTCTTGCCGCGTTTGTCGGGGCACTTGTCGTCAATGTCGGCAATCTGGTCGCCGTCCAGGTCCGGGCAGCCTTCCAGCGCGACCAAGCCCGCGTCTTTCGGGCAGCGGTCCTTGGCGTCAACAACGCTATCGCCGTCTTCATCCGGGCAGCCCTTGGCGCTCGCCTTGCCGGGCACGTCGATGCATGCGTCGTCGCTGTCGCGCACGCCGTCGCCGTCCTTGTCCGGGCAACCTTTGGCGCTGGCGACGCCGGCCACATCGACGCACGCGTCGTCGGCGTCCAGGATGCCGTCGCCGTCCTTGTCGCGGTTCGGGCAGCCCTGCTTGTCGGCGAGACCCGCTTCGGTCGGGCACTTGTCATCCGCATCGACGATGCCGTCATGGTCCGTGTCGATCGGCGCGACCACGATGGGCTCCGCGTCTTTTTCGCACTTCTCAGCCGCGGATTTGGCCGGCCAGTATTGCAGGGCCAAGCTGCCGCGGAAAATCGGGCTGCCAGCGCCGTTGAGAAAGCCGCCGGCGCCCGCCGCGGTGATGGCGAAGTCGCTGACATGCGCGCGCACGCCGAGCGAGCCGTCGAGGCCGTCGTCATAGCGCGACGAGAAGAATGAGGTCGGGTTCGTGCGGCCTTCGAGCGCGCCCAGCACGTAGAATTTGCCACAGGCAACCGGCGCGGCGAGGCCGGCCTTGAGCAGCAGTTCATTGCCCAGCTCATGGCCGGCCAGGAACTGCGTCTTGCGCACGTGGAAGCCGGCGTTCAAGGACGCCAGCCAACCGCGCTTGGCGTAGTCCGCGACGAGCGTGGGCGTCCCGGCAACGCCAACCGTACCGGCGAACTTGTCTGAAGTCGCGGTCGGCAAGGACAAATCACCGGCCAGCGCCAAGCCAAAGCCGTCGCGCTTGCCGCCGAGGATGCTCCAGCGCGCACCGAGGCGAATGTCGCCCAAGCCAGCGCCCGTGAGCGTCTTGGTGCCGGTCGACGCGGGCAACGTGTCGCCGCTGCCGTAGAGCAGGACCGGCACGTGCACGGCGATCGACAGCCAGTCGGTGACGCCGACGCTGCCAAACGCGTCCGCAAAGACCTGGTCCTTGACGAGACCAACCAGACGATTGCGCGCCGGATCTTCCGCGGCCAACGCGCCGTGGATGTAGTCAAACCAGAGGCCCGCGGTCCATTCCCACTGCTTCCAAGCCTGCGTCGACTGCACGCCCAGGATGTCGTCCTTGTGGCCCGACACCTTGAGGACGTTCATGTCCGCGCCATTGTCCGACGCGTACGCGGGCGCCGCCGTGGCCAGGAGCACGAGTGCCCCGAGGACGCGAACCGCGAGGCGTGCGCCGAGACGTGACTGGCCAAGGAACAGCGCGCGCGTTGCGAGCCGAAGGTGCGAAGACGACTGAACCATACAAGACCCCAAAAGCAAAGACGAAAAGCCCAGAGAACTGCGACGCGACTGTCCAGCGAACAGCCGCGTTCCGATTGTACCGGCATGGGCAAACCACGACGTCGCCGCGCCTCGACTGTGTCGATTCATGTGCGCGCGTGTTTTTCCCGATCCGCGGCCGCAGTATCCACACTTCCGCACACAAAGCCAGCAGTATCTGCCGAAACACGGAATAAACCCCGCAACTTCAGCGCTATTTATCGAAGCCGGCCTGTCAGGTGTAGCCGTAGCGCACCGTTTCGCGGCCGATGAGGCGCATGCGCAGGCCGCGGCTGCGGAGCGCGTGGCTGCTGGCACGCAGGACCTCCGCGTGCGTGCCGCAATCAAACCAACTGCCTTGCGGCTCGTAGAAGCGCACGATTTCGCCCGCGGCCATCGCCGGGACGAGGCCATGGGTCACGAGCCCGGAGACCTTGCCGCTTGGCAGGTAGTCCAGGAGCCGCGTGGCGTACACGGCCACGCCGGTATAAATCGCCCGAAACGTCGGATCCGTGCCGGCAGGCTGGTCGGCGATGTGGATCACCTGACCGTCGCGCAGCGTCATCGCGTCCGGCTCGCAGCCGACGTTGTGCAGCTCTGGCCGCCGCCCCATCCGGTGCACCGCCATCGTCGCCAGCGAACCGCGACGGTGGGCGAAGACCAGTTTTTGCAGGTCAAAATCATGCCACACGTCGGAATTGACGAGCAGAAAGTGGTCGTCGTCGCCGCGCAGGAACGCCTCCGCGTTCTTCAGCCCGCCGCCCGTGCCCAGCACCTCCGGCCTTTCATCAAAATACGTCAGTTTCACGCCGTACGCGCTGCCGTCGCCAAGCCGCGCCGGGATCTGCTCGCCGAGGTGAAAAAGGTTCACGGCGATTTCCGTCACGCCCGCGTCATGCAGCTGGCGGACCGCGCGCACGATCAGCGGTTCGCCCGCCACTTCGACAAGCGGCTTGGGCAGCGTTTCCGTCAGCGGCCGCAAGCGAGTGCCCAATCCAGCTGCGAGAATGAAGGCGCGCATGACAAGCTCCGACGGGCGAGGGCCCGCGCCCGAGGGTAGCGGATGCGCGTGACGCGGCAAGGTTTCCGCGGGCAATTGACTTCACTGTCCCCGTGCACTAGAACGCCGCCGGGCCCGAATCGCGCGTTTCGGCGCTCGCGCTCGCACGTTCCTGAGGTCTGCATGTCGGAACCCGTCGCTTTCTCTGCCGCTACGAACACCAAAATCGCTGAACTTCTTGGGCGTTATCCGCGCAAGCAAGGTGCGCTCATCCCTACGCTGTACCTGGCGCAGGATGAATTTGGGTGGCTCAAACCTGAAGTCATGCAGCTCGTCGCTGACAAGCTGGAGCTGCCGCTGGCCTCCGTGCTGGCCACGGCGATGTTCTACACGATGCTGTACAAGAAGCCGGTTGGTCGGTTTCACGTGCAGATCTGCACCAATGTTTCCTGCTACTTGCTGGGCTCCGATGAGCTGATGGCCATCGCCCAACAGGCGCTTGGCCTCGCGCCGGGCGAGTCGACGCCGGACGGTCTGTTCACGCTGGAAGCGGTGCAGTGTCTGTGCGCATGCGATCGCGCCCCGACGCTGCAGATCAACAAGGACGACTACTTCAAGGTCACGCCGGCCAAGTTCAAGGAACTGCTGGCGCAGCTGAAGACCGACGGCGTCAAGCTGGGCCCGCCGGTTGGCTGGCTGGCCGATCAACACCACGCGCACGCTTGAGGTCTTGAACATGTCCACCAAGCCTACCGCATACACCCCGCATCCGATGGAAAAGCGCGTGCTGCTGCGCGACCATTTGGGCGTGGACTTCACCCAGCTTGAAAACTACCTGAGCCACGGTGGTTTCAAGATGTGGCAGAAGGCGATGGAACTCGGCCGCGACGGCGTGCTGGCGGAAGTCAAAGCGTCGGGCCTCCGCGGTCGTGGCGGCGCAGGCTTCCCGACCGGCATGAAGTGGAGCTTCCTCCCCAAGGACGAACGCCCGCGCTACCTCGTGGTCAACGCCGATGAAGGCGAGCCCGGCACCTTCAAGGACCGCTATTTTCTGGAATTGGACCCGTTCCGCCAGTTGGAAGGCATCCTGATCGCCGCGTACACGATCAACGCGCACGTCAGCTACATCTACATCCGCGGCGAATACTGGAAGTCCAAAGCGGTGACGGAAGACGCCATCGCTCAGCTCTACAAAGCGGGCTGGCTCGGCAAGAACATCCAAGGCAGCGGCTTTGACCTCGACGTCTACATGCAGACCGGCGCTGGCGCCTACATCTGCGGCGAAGAGACGGCGCTCATCGAGTCCATCGAAGGCAAGCCCGGCATGCCGCGCTTGAAGCCGCCGTTCCCCGCCAACATCGGCGTCTTTGGCATGCCGACGATCGTCAACAACACGGAAACGCTCGCAGCTGTCCCGGTCATCCTGGAAATGGGCGGCGAAACGTGGGCCAACCTTGGCACGCCCAAGAACGGCGGCACCAAGCTGGTCGGCGTCGCGGGGCACGTCAAAACGCCCGGCTTGTTTGAAGTGCCGATGGGCGCGTCCATGCGGGACGTCATCTTCAATCTCGGCGGCGGCATTACGGACGACCGCGAGATCCTGGCGATCATCCCCGGTGGCAGTTCCTGCCCGTTCCTGACCAAGGACGAAATCGACGTCGCGATGGATTTTGACGGTCTCAAGCCGGTCGGCTCCATGCTCGGCACCGCGTGCATCACCGTGATGGCAGAAGGCCTGACCGACTTGCTCACCGTCATGCAGCGCGTCACCGCCTTCTACCAGCACGAAAGCTGCGGCCAATGCACGCCGTGCCGTCAGGGCACCGGCTGGCTGAAAGCGATCGCCGACAAGATGGACGAAGGCCTCGGCGAGGACGAACACATCGACCTGCTGATTTCCGCCTGCAACCAGATTGAAGGCAACACGATTTGCGCCCACGGCGAAGCGGCGGCATGGCCGATTCGCTCGATTGCCAAGAAGTTCCGGCCGCAACTGGAAGCCGCGATTCGCCAACGGGCGACCGCACACGGCTACGTCGCCAAACCGCTTGCCGCGCATCCGGCTGCCTAGTCGCAGGAGTTCATCAGATGACTGGCGAACAAATCATGTTCTATCTGCTCGGAGGCGGCGCTGTCTTGGCGTCCGCCGCCATGCTCCTGCCGCCGATGGGCCGCAGTCCGATTCACTCGGCGATTTCGCTGATTGTCTCGTTCTTCTTCCTCGCGGGGCTCTACGCCTTGCTGTCCGCGCACATGCTGAGCGTGCTGCAGATCATCGTCTACGCTGGCGCGGTGATGGTGCTCTTCACGTTCGTCATCATGCTGCTCAACCTGAACGCGGACGAACTGCAGGAATCGCGCATCACGCCAGGGCGAATCGCCGCGGGCATCCTCGCGCTGTTCGTGTTCGGCAAGCTGGCAACGGCGATTCAGCTGACGACGGCAGGCGCGCAATCCGTCGACCTTAGCGATCCCGGCTTTGCCAATTTTGGCTCGGTGCCGGAAGTCGGTCGCATGATGTACACGACGTTCCTCGTGCCGTTTGAACTCGTCTCCGTGCTGCTGCTCGTTGCGGCGGTTGGCGCGGTTGTGCTGGCCAAGCGCTCGATGAAATACGTGGACCGGCCGTTGCCGCCGCCCGCGGGCTATGAGCACCCGGCGCCCAGCGACGACGAAGGTGGCCACGACGCCCACGCGCATGGCGGAGGACACTAAAATGACTTCAATTCCGCTCGGTCACATCCTGCTACTCGCCGCGCTGCTGTTTGGCATCGGCCTCGCGGGCGTCCTGACGCGCCGCAACATCCTCGTGATGCTGATGTCCGTCGAAGTGATGATGAACGCTGTGAATCTCACGCTCGTGGGTTTCTCGCGCTACAACGGCTGGACAGAAGGCCACGTGCTGGCGTTCTTCATCATCGCGGTGGCGGCGGCGGAAGCTGCGGTCGGCCTGGCGATGGTGTTGGCGGTGTTCCGGTTGAAGCAGACGACATACGTCGACGAACTTCGCTTGTTGAAACGGTAGATTCCCAAAGAAATCCGGAGCACTCCCGTGGAAGTCAACAACTCGGCCATCTTGCCCCTCATCATCCTGCTGCCCCTGCTGGGCGGCATCGTGAACGGCCTGTTTGGCAAACATTTCTCGCGTCAGGTGTCGTACTTCATCGGCAGCACGACGGTCCTCGCCTCGTTCCTGCTGAGCGTGCAGGTGTTCCTGAGCCTGCGCGGCTTGGGCGCGGCGCACGCGGAGCAGGCCCTCCGCTTCACGCTGTTCCAGTGGATCAGCGGCGGCAGCTACAGTTTCGATTTCGCCTTCCTCGCAGACCCGCTGTCGTCGATGATGCTGTTGGTCGTCACGGGCGTCGGCTTCCTCGTGCACCTCTACTCAACGTCCTACATGGACGACGATCCGGGCTACGCGCGTTACTTCTCGTACCTGAATCTCTTTGTCTTTTCGATGCTCGTCCTCGTCCTGGGCAAGAACCTCGCGATGCTGTTCATCGGTTGGGAAGGCGTGGGCGCGTGCTCGTACCTGCTCATCGGCTTCTGGTTCAAGGACATGGAAAAAGCTGAGGCGGGCCAAAAGGCGTTCGTCGTCAACCGCATCGGCGACATCGGCTTCCTGATCGCCATGTTCCTGCTGCTGGCCTACGCCGGCGGCTCGCTGGACTACGACTCGCTGCGCACGCACTTCTCGGACAGCATCCACGCCGTGGATCATCCGCCGACCATCACGCTGATCTGCCTCCTGCTGTTTGTCGGCGCGTGCGGCAAGTCCGCGCAGATTCCGCTCTACGTGTGGCTGCCTGACGCGATGGCGGGCCCGACGCCCGTGTCGGCGCTCATCCACGCCGCGACGATGGTGACGGCCGGCGTGTACATGATTGCGCGCCTGAACTTCATCTTCGCGCTGAGCCCGGTCGCCATGACGGTCATCATGCTTGTCGGCGCGCTCACGGCGCTGATGGCCGCGTCGATTGGCCTCGTGCAGAACGACATCAAGAAGGTCCTCGCCTACTCGACCGTCTCGCAGCTTGGCTACATGGTCATGGCGGTCGGCGCGGGCGCCTTCGCGTCTGGCGTGTTCCACTTGTTCACCCACGCGTTCTTCAAGGCGTGCCTGTTCCTCGGCGCCGGCGCGGTCATCCACGCGATGCACCATGAGCAGGACATCCGCAACTACGGCGGATTGCGGCGCAAGTTGCCGGTCATCCACGCGACCTTCTTGATCTCCTGCATCGCGATCGCCGGCCTGCCGCCGCTCGCGGGCTTCTTCTCCAAGGACGCGATTCTCGCCGAGACCGTCGCGTTCCATCCGGAGACGGAGAAACTGACGGAGTACTACGACGGCCAGTTCACCCGGGCTGCGGTCATGGAACTGCGCGCGGGGACCAAGGATGGCATCGTCGACGAGGCGAAGATCGCGCCGCTTGCCAAGCAGAACAAGGAAACCTACGTCAAGTCGATCGAGCGCCTCGCGCCGCTGCGCAAGGTGGCGTTTGGCCTGGCGCTGCTCGCCGCGCTCATGACGGCGTTCTACATGTTCCGCCTGTATTTCATGACGTTTGCTGGCGAATACCGCGGCGATCACCACACCTTTGAGCACGCGCACGATTCGCCGTGGCCGATGGCGCTTCCGCTGATTGTGCTGAGCGGATTGTCCGTGTGCGCAGGCTGGCTGGGCATGCCGTTTGCGGAAGGCAAGTTCAACCTGTTTGAACACTGGCTCGACCCGGTGCTGGAACGCGGCAAGGAGCTTGTCCATGGCCACCTCGAGCCGTCGACCGAATACGGCCTGATGGCGCTCTCGACCGCTGTCGCTGCCTTTGGCGTTGCGCTCGCCTGGTCCTGGTACAAAGCGGGTCCGTCGACGCAGGCGGCTTCGCTGTCCACCGCGGCGCAGCCCGTCTACAACACGTTGCTGAACAAGTACTACGTGGACGAGTTCTACTTCGCGGTCGTCATCAAGCCGCTCCGCTGGGTCTCGCAGGCGCTTTTCCACGCGGTGGATCGCCTGCTCATCGATTTGTGCATGGTGCGACTGCCCGGCTACGCGTTGCTGGGCCTTTCTCAAGTGGGTCGTCTGGTGCAAACCGGCGACGTGCAGACCTATCTCGTCGGCGTGGTGGCAGGTGTTGCCGCGCTGGCGTGGTACCTGATCTAGCGTTCGGCCCACTCACTGCAAGGACTTTCGCAGATGGACACCTCGATAGCGCAAAACTGGCTGCAATTTCACAGCCTTTCCAGCTTTCCGCTGCTGACGCTGCTGTGCGCCATGCCGCTTGGTTTCGCGCTTCTGGCGCTGGCGATCCCCGATGAACAAACCAGCGCCCACAAGGCCTGGTCGTTTGTCGGTTCGCTGGTCACGCTTGCGGTCGCGCTCGTGGTGCTGGGCGGTTTTGACCGCAACGCCGTGGGGCTCCAGCAGGTCGACGACTACGCCTGGATCCCCAGTTTTGGCGCGCGTTGGACCTTGGGCGTCGATGGCCTGAGCCTGCCGCTGGTGATGCTGACGGCGTTCCTCATGCCGATCATCTTCGCCGGCGCGTGGAGCGCGATCGACAAGCGCTGGAAAGAGTTCAGCATTGCCATGTTGATTCTGGAGACCGGCATGCTCGGCTCGCTCCTCGCGGTCGACCTCCTGAGCTTCTACGTGTTCTGGGAAATCATGCTCGTGCCGATGTACCTCATCGTCGGCATCTGGGGCGGCAAGGACCGCATCTACGCGACCGTGAAGTTCTTCATCTACACGATGTTCGGCTCGCTGCTGATGCTCGTCGCGATTCTCTGGCTCTACCAGAAGTCGGGCGGTTCCTTCGCGCTGGCGCAGCTGGCGGCGCTGAACCTGTCGGACAAAGAGCAGACGTGGCTGTTCGCGGCGTTCGCGCTCGCGTTCCTCATCAAGGTGCCGGTTTTCCCGTTCCACACGTGGTTGCCGGATGCCCACACGGAAGCGCCGACGCCCGGTTCTGTCGTCCTCGCCGGCGTGATGCTCAAGCTCGGCACGTATGGCCTCCTGCGCTTCGCCATTCCGCTGTTCCCGTCGGCGATGGGCACGTTCTCGCCGCTGCTCATGACGCTCGCGGTCATCGGCATCATCTTTGGCGCGCTGATGGCGTACGTCCAGACGGACGTCAAGCGCCTCGTCGCGTATTCGTCCGTCAGCCATTTGGGTTTCGTGATGCTCGGCATCGTGATCTTCAACGAAGAATCGCTGCAGGGCGCGGTCCTTCAGGGCGTCAACCACGGCATCTCCACCGGCGCGCTCTTCCTCCTCGTCGGCTACCTGTATGAGCGCCGCCACACCCGCGAGATCAGCGAATTCGGCGGCATCGCAGCGAAAATGCCGGTCTACGCCGCGTTCTTCGTGTTCGTGACCATGTCCTCCATCGCCCTGCCCTTGACCAACGGCTTCGTCGGCGAGTTCCTCATCTTCGCCGGCAGCTTCAAGGAAGGCGTCCAAGCCGTCATCGCGCCCGTCGCGGAAGCGGGTCGCTGGCGCAACACCGTCCTCGTCGGCGGTGGCATCGCGTCGCTGGGCGTCGTCCTCGGCGCGGTCTACATGCTGTCCATGGTCCGCCGCGTGTTCTTTGGCCAGATCACCAACCCCGCCAACAAGGCGCTGCACGATCTCGACTGGCGTGAAAAGACCATCATGGCGATCCTGGCGTGCTTCATCCTCTGGATCGGCGTCTACCCGTCCAGCTGGCTGAACCTCTCCAAGACGACGGTCCACGCGATGGTCCTGGCCCACCGGCCGGCGATCCTTCAGGTGCGCGCGCCGCTCGATTACAAGCACGAAGCCATCCAGCACGAACACGCGGATCGGTAGGAGTTACCTCATGTTGCACGATCTGGCATTGATTACGCCGCAGCTGATTCTGCTGATCGCCGCGCTGTTCACGCTGGTAGCCGATCCGTTCCTGCCGATCGACGCCTCGCGGAAGTTCTGGGGCCTGTTTGGCGCTGGCATGTCCGCGCTCGCGGTCGTCGCCTGTGCGGTCCTGTGGAAATACGGCCCGTTTGAGATGCACACGCCGGCGTTCAGCTACCACTTGTCGGCGTCCGGCCACGCGCTGTTTTTCACGGCGCTGGTGTCGATGTGCGCCATGATTACGCACATGTCCAGCCCGGAGTACCTGGTCGAACAGAAGTCGCACTACGGCGAATACTACGCGCTCCTCCACTTCGCCACGTTCGGCATGGCCGTCATGGTGAGCGCGGAGAGCCTGCTGACGCTGTTCATCGGCCTGGAAATCATGTCGATGTCGATCTACGTCCTCGTGGCGTTCAAGCGCACGTCGCAGGCGTCAGTTGAAGCGGGCCTGAAGTACTTTGTCATGGGCTCGGTCGCGTCGGCGTTCCTGCTGTACGGCATCGCGTTCCTGTTTGGCCTGTCGGGCGGCACGAGCTTCATTGAGATTCAACGCGCGCTGCTTGCGCCCAAGCCCGGCCAGGACCTGTGGCTGGGTCTGGCGGTCGTGCTGACGGGCGGCGCGTTCCTGTTCAAGGTCGCCGCCGTTCCGCTGCACATGTGGACGCCGGATGTGTATGAAGGAGCGCCGACACCCATCACCGGCTTCATGTCGAGCGCCGTCAAGGCCTCCGCGTTCGGTTCCTTCCTCAAGTTCCTGTACGCGGGCCTTTCAGGTCCGGCGATGGCGTCGCTGCACTTGCCGCTGGGCCAGGTGCTCGGCCTGTTCGCGGTGCTGACGATGACGGTGGGCAATATCCTCGCGCTGACGCAGCGGTCCATCAAGCGGATGCTCGCCTACTCGGCCGTGGCGCATGCTGGTTACCTGCTGCTGGGGACCATCGCGACGATTGACGACCCGACCCTCGGTGCGCCTTTCCTTGCGCCGACGGGCGCCGTGCCGTTCTACCTCGTCGGCTACGCGCTTGCGTCGTTGGCGGGCTTCGCTGCGCTCTCCAGCCTCGGCAAGAATGGCGAAGAACTGACCACGGAAGGCCACCTCGCCGGCCTGTCCAAGCGTCACCCGATCGCGGCGCTGGCGCTGACGGTCTCGGTGCTGTCGCTCGCGGGCGTGCCTCCGACGCTCGGCTTCTTTGGCAAGCTGCAGATCCTGCGCGACGTGCTCGCGGTGGAGAACGGCAAATACCTGCCGCACGTCATCATCCTGGTGCTGAACTCGGTCGTCAGCGCGTACTACTACCTGAAGATCCCGGTGGCGATGTACATGCGCCCGGACAGCAAGGCCAACCGCCAGTACGTGCGCGAGCCGAGCCTGACGTGGGCGATGGCGCTTCCCGCGCTGGCGCTGCTGGCGCTCGGCATCATGCCGGGTCGCGCGATGAGCTGGGCGAGCCGCTCCGAACAGGCGATTCGCGCCGGCACGGAATCGGCCAACGTGGCGCACTCGTATGCGGTCGTCAAAGGCGGCGGAAGCGCCAAGCCCGTGGCCGCAGTCGCGCTGGAAAAGCCGGTAGCGGCAGCGCCCGTTCGCTAGTCGAGCGCAGCGCCGCCCCCGAGGCCGCGCAGCCCGCCCCATTCATCCAAGCCACCCAAGTCGAATCTGGCCGAGTCCGCGCGCGCACACCGCGGCGTAATCTGCGCGTTCTGGATTCTTGCCCGCACAAGTACCGACTTGCCGCGCCTTCAGGCGGGGCGGCGCTCCGGGAAGCGGCCGCTATTCCTCGAACTCCAGCCAGCTGCTCATCCGGATGACCGGCTTGTAGTCGCCGCCGCCCGTCCACACCGGCACAAACGCCTTGCCGCCGATCAGCGCCTGGTAGCTCACCGTTGCCGTCTGACCCGGCTTCACCTGCGCGGTCACATCCGCGGTCCACACCTGCACGTCCATGCCCGGGCACCAGCCCGCGCGCCCGTACGGCCACGTGCCAAACTGGTTGGGAATCGCGCCCGTCGTCGCCTGCTGCAGGCAGCCCTGCCCCGTGCCCGCCAGCGGATGGGCTTTGGTGAACGTCTTGCCGCCCACGCTGAACAGGTGGTCGTGCGCGCAGAACTCGGCGCAATTCAGGGAATCCGTCCCCGAGCCGTGGCCCGTGATGATCGCCACAATCTTCACCGACTTCGCCGTCGCCGGCACCGCCACGTCAATCGGCTTGAACTTGCCGTTGTAGGTCTCGTCGTACTGCTCGCCGTGCCACAGCGGCAGGATCGTCGTCGGCCGCGTCGCCTTGCCCTGCGTGGAAAGCCGCAGGCTCGCCGTCAGCAGCCACCCGTCCGGCGTGTCGTAGCGGAACCGCACCTTGCCGCCCTTCTTCAGGAGTGGCAGCAGCGCTGACTCGTCCGTCAGCCAGCGACCTTGGCGCTTGTAGCTCGTAATCTGCCGCGCGAACTCCGTGTCGCACGGGCACTCGCAGACGCCGTAGCCCTTGCCGTCGGCGTTGCAGGCGCGTTTGCCCGCGCTGCTGCGGCCGTCGGGTTTGGCGCAGGCGCAGTCCATCGTGTCCGTGCCGGTTTGGCATGCCATCGCGACGCCCGCGGCGCTCTCCGTCGTGTAGTCGCAGACGTTCATGTACGCCTCGCGATCCCAGTCCGGGCAATTCGCGTCCAGCCCATCCTTGCAGCCGTGCGCCATGTCCAGCGTCAGCGTGTCGAACTTGGCCATCTGGGCCGCGTCCGGCAGCGTGACATCCGCGTACACTTTCGGCGGTCCCCAGCCGTTGCCGCCATTGACGTGGTCCCACAGCGGCACAACCGTCGCCTTGTCAGCCGCCTCCGCGTTGAGATTCTTGGCCTCATACTCCAGCCGCTGCACTTCATACACCAGCGACTTCAACGTCGGATTCGCCCCCGGCAGCGCCAGCGAGCCCAGCTCCCGCCAGGTCTGCTGCCGGTCAATCGCCAGGCCAAATACGCCCGCTTTCTGCAACGCTGCGCCCAGCCAGCCGTCCAGGTTGAACGGCACGACGGCGATGTAGTGCAGCCGACCGTCCCACGCCGCCTGCTTTTCCGGCGTGAGCTTGGCCAGCGCGGCGTCAAAACGGTCCTTCTGCTTCTGCACGGTCGCGTTCGCCGCGTCGTCGTCGGCGTCATAGCTGCCAAAGAAATAGTGCACGTTGGTCGGCGAGTTCTTCAGCAAGTCCGCGGGCGCTGAGCTCCACAGCGCGTGGGCGTACGTGTATTTGGCGTCTGGCGCGGTAAAGACAAAGACGTAGCTGTCGCAGCCGGTCCAGTTCTTCGCCAGGTTCCAGTCGCCATCCAGCGTCGGCAGGGTCAGGTCGCCCACGGGCGCACCCGGCGCTGCACCGCTCGCGGTCGGGTCAAACGCCGCCTGCGGGCCACAGGTCGGCACCGCGGGGCTCGTGTCTGCGCTCAACACGTCGACGGCGGTCGTCGCATCCGCATCCGTCCCCGGCAATTCGGCCAGAAGCGCGTCGTCCGCGTCACCGGCGAGCGTCGCGTCAGCGGCACCAGGGTCCGACGTCTTGGCGCCGCAAGCCGTCAACGCAGCAAGGGCAACGGCAAGAAAAGTGTGATGAATGCGCATGAAGTTCTCCCGGATCGACGTGGAACGTCCGGGAGAATGGCGGGGCGGCGCGCACGGGTCAAGCGCCATTTCAGCGCCAGCGCAACGGCGAGCCGAGCGGACCGCAGCGCGAACTACAGCCGGTATTCCACGCCCACCGCAAAGTGCGGACCCGCCAGCTGATTCTCGCCGCCCACGTAGCTCTGCGTCGTGGTGCCGTAGATCGTCTGGAGCTGGGTGTTGTACAGCGCGGACGTGCGCATCGACGTGCCGCCGACGCCCGTGGTCAGGATGAGCGTCTGGTGGCCGCCGACGCCGCGCAGGTACGTCCGCACGCCGAATTCGCCGGTGATGACGGTCGTGGAGCCGCCGCCCATGCCGTAGAGGTTCAGCGTGCGCGTGATGGGAATGTCGAGGATGCCGTCGAAGTAGCCGAACCGGAAGCCGTCCGAGATGACCGTTGTGTTGGTGACCCGCAAGCTGAGGCCGTCGGTGGCGCCGAGCCGCAGGTACTGGACAAACGACGCGCCAGCCTTGGAGCAGCTCTTCTGCTGGCTGACGGCGCCGCTCTCGCCGGTGACGGACACGTCCTTGACCGTCACGCCGTTGTTCACGTCGCACCCGGACGCGTACATGCTCGTGGCGCCCCACGATTCCCGGTAGTAGCCCGCGCCGAGGCCGAATTCCGCGAAGTCACTGGAGTAGGCAAAGATGGCGTGGGCGTTGAGGATGTCGACGCCGTGCGGGATGGAGATGCCCACGGGCGCGATGCGCGCCTGCACGTGGAACCAACTGCCGTGGTAGCCCCATGCGACGTCGGTGAGGCTGGCGATGTCGATGACGCCGATGTTGGCCATCGGCCGCAGCGTCGCGCGGAACCAATGCTCGTAGTCGCTGCGCGCGGGAAACGAGCGGCTGACCTCGCGGCGGTGGTCGTTCAGTTCCACGGTGTCGCCGGGGAGCGCCACGTCGCCGCGGTTGAGTTCCGCCACGGCGCGATTGCCCTCGACGCGGATGACCTCGACGACGGCGCTCGGCGCGTTGGATGCGACCTCTTCCTCGACGCCCGTGAACGGATTGAGCCGCAGCTCCTTGCTGCGCGATCGCACCAGCAGAATGTCGCCAGGCACGATGTTCGCGCCTTCCTCCAATTCGATCAGCATGTTGCCGCGCTTGGCCTCCAGGACTTTGCCCAGAGTCCCCTTTTTCGCGATGGCCGGTCCCACGCCGGTCGCCGCTGCTCCGCCCCATCGCAGCGCAATCGGGGCGCCGTCATCGCCAAACAGGAACGCGCGGATGCTGTTGTCCTTGCCCACCGCCAGCAGCACGCCATCGGCCACGCGCAGTTCCGTCACCGGCGCGCCCACGTCCGTCTCGCTCCTGCGCACCGGCGCGTCGCGGTGCGCGATGTCGTAGGTGACCAGATGGCCGGACCGCGTCGTGCCAACAAGCAGCGCGCCGAGGATGCGGTACGTCACGACGTCGGAGGGCACCGCGAGCTCGCTGGACGGAACCGTCACGGCGACGTTCGGCGCCTGTGCCAACACCGGCAGCGCCAAGAGGCTGGTGAGGAGACTCCATCGACACAAACGCACTTTCATAGCAACCTCCGGACTGCGGTCAGTTTCTGCCCAATGCAAGGGTAGGTCAAACGTGGGGCGGAACAACGCCGCGCGGCGTCATTGTGCGCAACACGAAACAGTGTCTTGCCGTTTTCGCCCGTTGTCGCGTTTGCAGGCCGGCTTATCCTTGCCATGGCATGACGCCGGAGGCACCCCATGATTGAGATCCGCCCGTTCGCTTCACTCGGCCACGCCAACCACGGCTGGCTGGACGCGCACCATCACTTTTCCTTCGCCGATTACTGGAATCCGGCGCGGCAGAACTTTGGCGCGCTGCGCGTGTGGAATGACGACCACATTGCCGCGCAGTCCGGCTTTCCGCCGCATCCGCACAAGGACATGGAGATCATCACGTACGTCCGGCAAGGCGCGATCACCCACAAGGACAACCAGGGCAACGTCGGGCGCACGGCGGCGGGGGACGTGCAGGTGATGTCGGCGGGTACCGGCATTGTCCACGCCGAATACAACGTGGAGCTGGAGGCGACCGAGATCTTTCAGATTTGGGTCGAGCCCGCGCGCAAGGGCCTGCCGCCGCGCTGGGAAAACCGCCAGTTTCCCAAGGCGTCGGGCGCCGGCACGCTGCAGCCGCTCGCTTCCGGTCGGCCGGAACACAAGGACGCTGCGCCGATTATCGCCGACGCGACGCTGTACGCCGGCACGTTGACGCCTGGCCAGGAGATGACGCACGTTCTGGAGCCGGGACGGCGCGCGTACATCGTGAGTGCGCGCGGGCGGTTCAGCGTGAACGGTCAGGTGGCGCAGGCGCGCGACGGCGTGGCGATCTCCGCAGAATCGCAGGTGACTTTGCGCGCGATCGACGAAGCGGAAATTCTGCTCCTCGACTTGCCTTGAGCCGCAACTGCGCGCTACGATCCTCGGCTTCTGGGACGCCGTTTGCGCCCAAGACCGGAGATTCCAAATGTCGCGTTTCGTGTCCTTTCTGGCCTGCCTGAGCGTTCTCGTCGCAGTGCCCGCGTTTGCCGACCTGAAGATTGGCGTAGTTGACATGCAGGCCGTGCTCAAGGGCACGGTCGCTGGCAAGGCCGCGGCCAAGAAATTTGAAGACGTGCGCGACCGCAAGAAAGCGTCGCTGGAAAAGCAGGGCAAGGATCTGCAGAAGCGCGAGAAGTCGCTCGTCGACAAGCGCAATGAGATCATGGCGAAGATCAGCGAACTGCAGGGCAAGCCGCCGGGCGACGACCTGAAGCAGCGCGCGGCGGCGCTGGAAGCGGAGGCCAAGAAGTTCGACGCGGACTCGATGGAATTCGAGATGGCCAAGCAGAAGGCGGTCGAAGAGCTGGGCCACAAAGAAGGCGAACTGCTCAAGCCGATCGAGACGCTGATGAAGACCAAGATCGACGCGATTGCCAAGGAGCGCGCGCTCAGCCTCGTGCTGAACAAGCAGGTCGCGGTCTATGCCGCTGACGCGATGGACATCACCGCGGAAGTCATCAAACGGTGCGACACGCCCTGAACGCGCGGACGCCCTTCGCGTTTTGCGTCACCGTGGCGCTCGTCGTCGTTGCGCCCGGTTGTCGGCGCGACGCGCAGCAGCAGCTCAACCAGCAGAACATGTTTCCCGATGCCGGTGTGACGGCTGCGGCGCCCCCTGCGAGCGCGGCGGGCACGCTGGCGCGCGCGGAACTCGTCCACGAGCGCGAGCCGAACAATCGGCCCGATGAGGCGCAGGCTGTCTCCAGCAACGCGCTGATTGAAGGTGCGCTGACGCCGCCGACCGGTGGGAGCCCGCCGCCGCCGAAGCCGGGCAAGGGCAAGAAGACCAAGGCAGCGGGACGCGGCGACAGCGATTGGTACCGGCTGGCCGCGACGCCGCCGGGGCAGCTCGTGCAAATCGACCTGCGCGAAGGGCCGCCGTGCGCACAGCTGGAACTGTACGACGACACAGGCAGGACGCTGATCGCGCAGGCGCGGAGTCGAGGCGGCGTGCGGCCGGTGCTGCCGTCGATCGGCCCGGACGCCCACGCGTCGCTGGTGCGCGTGACGTGTGAGGGCGATGGCCAGGGTCCGTACAAGCTGGCGGTCTTCACCAGGCCGACGCGACCGGACGAGGAGCTTGAGCCCAACGGCGCGCCGCGGCAGACGAGCCAAGCGCTGGCGGCGGGCCAATCGATGCAGGGCACGCTGGCGCCGGAGGCGGACATCGACATCTTTGCCCTGGATTTTGCCGCGGCGGGCAGCGTGGACGTGTGGGTGCTGAGCGTGACGCCGGTGCCGGGCGTGGTGATGGAGCTTGCCCTGCTGGATCCCGCGACGCAGGAGCCGCTGCTCGTGCGCCGGTCGACAAAGGACGGCGGGATCGTGGTGCCGGACCTGGCGCCGTCGCGGCTGCCAAAGCGCACGCTTGTGCAGTTGAAGGCGATTTCCGGCCAGGCGCCCGACCAGCCCTACGTGCTGACGCTGGCGCCGCTGCTTCCCGCGGGCTGTGCGAAACAAGCCGAATGCCTGGACCGCCTGCCGACCGAGCGCGAGCCCAATGAAACGCGGATGACGGCACAGCAGTTCCCGGCGGGCAAGCCGATGAACGGCTTTCTGGATAGCGCGGGCGACGTCGACACGCTGGAGCTGAGTTGCGCGCCCGGTGCGGTCGTGCGGCTGGTGGCAACGCCGCCGGCGGAAGCGACGCTGATGCTGCAGGTGGGCGACGGTCCGGACACGCTGCGCGTGGATGGCGTCGGGCCAGGCGTGCCGGTTGTCATCGCGGGCGTGCTGGCGTCGACGGGCCGGCTCGGCCTTGTGCTGCGCGCCAAAGGTGAAGGGCTCAAGTCGACCGAGCCGTGGCGCCTGGAATCGTCGGCTGCCGCGGATCCGCTGTTTGAAGTGGAGGCGGGCGACGAAATGAAGCTGCTGACGCTGCTGACGCCCCAGCACCTGCTCCTGCCGATTCCGCCGGGTGCGCAGTTGCCCAATGGTGGCTGGCAGCGGACGGGCACGCTGTTGCCCGCGGGCGATGTGGACGCGTTTGGCCTGGACCTGCGCAACCGCCAAGGGCCGCAGGGGCTGGAGTTGCTGTGCGGCGGCGATGGCCTCCCTGGGCTGGCGTGCACCCTCGTGGACGCGCGCGGGCAGGAAATGGCGCACTTGGCCGCCGGTCTGCCAGAGCAGCCCAATCACGCGCCGTTGTCGGTGCTGCCGGGCGTCTATCGCGTCGTTGTGGCAGCCGAGAAACCGCGGATCAGCGCTGCGCCGTACCGCATCACGGTCCGCGACGCTCCGGAACTGGCGCAGTTGCCAACACCCGGGACCGCGACCGCGGAGCCCGTCAGGCCGTAGGCGCCTCGTTCAGCTCACCGCGCCGCGCCTTCTCGATCCAGAATGCCAGCTCCCGCTCAATCCGCGCCCGCGCCTTGGTCTCGAACGGCCGCGCGAGGAACGGAATGTCCATCTCGACCTGGATGGCGCCAGGCCGCAAGTGAATCCGCGGCGTCAGGTGAAACCCGCGGATCGCAAAGCTGATAATCGCCTCGTCCGGACTCAGCCACTGCGGCGTGATGTGCGCGTGCGGAAAGCGCTCCTTGAAGTGCTTCAGCGCCGCCCGTGCCGCCAGCCGCGCGAGGTCCATCGACAAGTCATGGGCAACCGTCTGCTTCACGCTATTTTCCCGCCAGTTCGTCTGCCTTGGCCTGCGCCAGCGCCAGCAGGCTCGGCAGCGGCGCGTCTGTCCAACTCTGCACGACGGTGCCTGCCGGGTCCAGTAGCACCACCAGCGGCTGCGGTTCACCGGCGACGAAGTCCGCGCCCAGGCGTTGCGCCGCCGTCATCCCGGCCGCATCCGGCGTCGTCGTCACAAGCGGCAGATTCGCAAGCGCCGCGTGCTCCAGCGCCGTTCGCGGCCCGGTTACGATCGCCCAGTAGCGTCCAGAGTACCGCGCGAGATCCAACTTGCCCGTCGCCACGGTCAGCGCCGGCAGCGGATCGCCACGTCGCAGCAGAAGCGCCATGGTCTGACCTCAGAAGGAATTGCCGATCGTGAACTCAAACACCAGCGGCTGCTCGCCCGGACGCGGATTCAGCGGCACGCCCCATTCAAAGCGCAGCGGCCCGACCGGCGAGAACCAGCGGATGCCCCAACCGATCGACTCGCGCATGTTGGCGAGGGTCATCGATTCGCCTTCGCCAAACGCGTTGCCGATGTCAAAGAACAGCAGCGCGCGCAGGTTCATCGGCGCTTTCAGGATCGGCATTTCCAGTTCGTTGTTCAGGTACAACTGCTTGGTGCCGCCGTTGTGGAACGCGGAGAGCGTCGCGCCGGGATCGGAGCTCGTGGGAATGTAGATCGCCGGGCCGAGCGAATTGCGCACAAAACCGCGGACGTTGTAGATGCCGCCGATGAAGAAGCGTTCAAACAGCGGGACAATCTTGCCTTCCGGCGCGTGAATCCAGCCGCCGACGAGGTTGAACTTCAGCACGGCTTCCGCGGGCAGCGGCACGTAGCGGCGAACGCGGGCGACGACGCGGAGGAATTCATTGTCCGAGCCCAACGCCGGCAGCGCGTACTCGCCCGTCGTCGTGATGTACCAACCGGTGTTCGGGAACATGCGGTCGTCGCGGCTGTCGTAGGAGAGCGTCGCCTTGAGCGCGGACGTGAGGCCCGACGCAAACAGCGACGCAATCGGCACGTCCGTACGGCCGGAGAGACCGCCGATCTGCGTCTGCGCCTGCTCGATTTGGTAGCCGCCTTCCAGGATGACCGTGTCGCTCAGGCGATAGCCCCAGCTCATGCTGCCGCCCTTGGAACGGCGCGTGAAGTCGGTGTAGAGCTGGTCGTAGCGGAACAGGTCGGTCGAGAACGTGACCTTCGTGTCCATGAAGTAGGGCTCAAAGAAGGACGCCTGGAACATCGTGCGAATCGACGACAGCGAGCCCTGGATGCTGAATCGCTGGCCGCGGCCAAAGAAATTGTCCTTGGAGATCTGCGCGGTCGCGATGAAGTTGTCGAGGGACGAGAAGCCCATGCCGACCTGGAACGTGCCGGTGGTGCGCTCCTTGACCTCGACGACGACGTCGACAACCTGTGGCAATGCCGTCGGCTTGGTCTTGATTTCGACTTTCTCAAAGTAGCCGAGCCGCTGGACGCGCGCCTGCGAGGTCGTGAGCTTCTCTTCGCTGTACAATTCGCCTTCGCCGATCAGCAGCTCGCGCCGCACGACCTTGTCCCGCGTCGACCCGCCGCCGCGCACGGAGATCTGGCCAAAGTAGACTTTCTTGCCCTTCTGGATGTGGTACGTCCAGTCAACGGTCTTCTTGTCCGGATCCGGCACCGACTCGTTGGACGCCGTCGCGTGGGCATAGCCGTAGTTCTTCTGCGCGTTGGCCAGCATCTGGCCGTCCTGCTGCGCGAACTGGTAGTTGAAGGTCTCGCCTTCCTTGAGCTGCAGCTTTTCCTTGAGCTTCTCGACCGGCTGCTCCTCGACGCTGTCGCCGGTGATGAGCACTTTGCCCACCTTGAACTGCGGCCCTTCATGCACGCGAATTGAAATCGAGATGTACCGCAGATCCGGCGACAGGCTCACGACCGGATCGTCGATCTTGGCCTGAATGTAGCCCTTGGTCAGGTACAGATACTGCATGATCTGCACGTCGGTCTCGAGGGTTTCCCGCTTGAAATTTCCCGACTTGGAGATCGCGCTGAGGATCGAGCCTTCCTGCGTTCGCAGCACGGCCTTGATGTCCTTGTCCTCGACGCCTTCGTTGCCGAGGATGTCGATCTGCCGCACTTTGACTTCCGCGCGCTCCTGGACCTCAAAGATGACCTTGACCTGGTTCTCCGGCATCGGCTCGGTGCGGTGCCGGACGGTCGCCAGGAAGTAGCCTTCCTCAACGTACAAATCCTTGATCTTCTGGATGTTGGCCGCCGCGTCGTTGGGGGAATACAGGTTGTTCACCCGCAGATCCACAACCTTCATCACGTCGTCATCGCTCTGCGCATCGTTGCCGACGATCTCAATCGCGGCGATCGACGGCCGTTCCAGCACCTGATAGCGCAGGATCACGCTGTGCGGCCCGGCCATCTTGAGGCCGACCTTCACATCGTCAAACAGGCCCATCGTCCAGATCCGCCGTTGGTCGTCGGCGACCGCCGTGGGATCCAGCTGCATGCCCGGCTTGATGCGGATCTGGTTCAGCACAGTCTGCTTGTCGACGCGCTCGATGCCGCCCAGCTCAACGGCCGTCACGACCATCGCCAGGTCAGCGGGCTTCTCTTCCACGTCCGTTTCCGGATTGCCAAGGCTCAAGCCAGACGTTCCGCCCAGGGCGCCACGACCAAAAGCCGTCGGTTCGTCCGCAGATGCGCGCAACGCGTACAGGCCGACAGATGCACAAAGCAGCAGCAACAGCTTGGCTGCCATACGGATTCGCAGGCTCATGCGTGCGCCTCCGCGGCGTGGGCAGGACTGGGCGCGTCGTCATCGCTGCCGTCGTCGGCTTGGATCTGGCCATCGGCCATCCGCAGCACGCGGGCCATGCGCCGCGCCAGCTCCGGATTGTGGCTGACGACCACAAAGCTCGTCCCCGTCTCACGATTGAGCGCTTCCATGAGCGCGTGCATTTCTTCCGCCGTGCGGCCATCGAGGTTGCCGGTCGGCTCATCGGCCAGCACGACGTGCGGCTGCATGACGAGCGCGCGGGCCAAGGCGACGCGCTGCTGTTCACCGCCGGAAAGCTCGCCCGGGTGGTGCGCCAGACGATCGCCCAGCCCCACGCGGTCGAGCAGCGTGCGCGCCCGTTCGCGGGCCTCCCGCTGGTTCTGCCGGGCAATCAGGGTCGGCATCAGCACGTTCTCAAATGCCGTCAGTTCCGGCAGCAAGTGGTGAAATTGAAAGACGAAACCGATGCTCCGGTTGCGCCACGCCGCGACCTTGGCATCCGACCGCAAGTCGAGTTTTTCGCCGCCAAAGGTGATGGTTCCGGCGCTCGGCTCGTCCAGCGCGCCCAACAAATGCAGCAGCGTTGACTTGCCCGAGCCAGATCGGCCGACAATCCCAACCATATCGCCGGGATAGAGGTCAAGATCGACGCCGCGGAGGACTTCAATGCGCCGACTACCGAGGTCAAACCAACGCCGCAGGCCACGCGCCGAAATCAACGGCTCGCGCGCAAGAGTGGCATCATGTTCAGGCGTTACGTGCATATCCACAGCCAGGTTAGCCATGCCTCAACCCCTCAAGTGGCGTGAAGCGGGCCGCACTTGTAGCAGGAAACACAGTAGCTACAAGGGACAAGGCCACCGCCGCGAAGGCAACGGCGGCGATTTCTGTCGGCTGGACGAGCACAGGGAGCGTCCGGACGTAGTACGCCTCGGGCAATTGGATGCCCAGACGCTCGATCAGCACGCACGTGCCGATGCCCAAAATCGCGCCCGCCGTCGTGCCAATCAGGCCAATCGCGCCGCCCATCTGGACAAAAGCCGAACGGATCGTCGCCGCAGTCGCGCCCATTGCCCGCAGCATGCTGATGCCGTCGCGTTTTTGCAGGATGACCATGGTCAGGGCGGAAACGATGGAAAAACCGGCGACGAGGATGATCAGCGTCAGCACGAGGAACACGACGAGGCGCTCGAACGCCAGCGCGGAGAACAGCGAGCGGTTCATTTCGCGCCAGTCGATCGTCTCGATGTCCTTGGGCTGGCCGGACGTGCGCAGCGTCTCGCGAATGGCCGCGAGAACCGCATCTGGCTGCTCCGGGTCGTCCAAGCGCACTTCCAGCACGTTGGCCTCGCCGTCCAGGTTGAAGTAGCGCACGGACTCCGCCAGCGTCACGTAGGCCACCTTGCTGTCCGCCTCGTACAGCCCGGTCTCAAACGTCCCCGCGACGCGGAAGGTGCGCACGCGCGGCCGCAGCCCGGTCGGGCCAATGTCGCCATCGGGCGTCACGACTTCCACGCGGTCGCCCAGCTCCACCTGCAACGAGCGCGCGAGCTCCGTGCCCAGCAGGATGCCCGGCGCGACCGGCATGTCCATGCGCGTGGCCAGGAACGGCGTGTCATCATCGCCGCGCAACGCCGCCGGGGGCGCCAACGCCGCGTCGAGCGTCGCACTCGCGGGAATCACCAGCGGCTCCGGCAGCAGCTCGGGCTTGGGCTGGTTCTGGCTGGATCCCAGCATGCGCACTTTTCCGCCGGTCGGCATCAACAGCATGCGCGGGTCCACGCTCGGCGGGCGCTCCGTCTGCGGCGGCGACGGCTCAGCCGGACCAGGCGCCAGCTTCATCAGCGTGTCCATGTCGTCACTGCCCGCGGGCTTGGGCTGCGACGTCACCGCAGGCGCCGGTGGCATGTCTTCCGGCTCCGACGCGGCCTTGCGGCCCAGCGCGCGGTCGGACGCGAGCGCGGTCGGCCGTTGCAGCAGCGTCAGCCCGCCGGTGACGAGCGTGCCGCCCAACTCGCGCTGCACTTCCGGCAGCGATGGATCGATGCCGCGCACGGCCACAAAGTTGTTGACGTTGAACGCCGACGACAGGATCGCGTCCCCGCGCACCTGCGGACTCAAGGCCGCGACGCCCGGCAGCTTCCGCAGCCGCGCCCCCAGATCGGCGATGTGCTGCAGCGGCTGCACGCGCCCCGGTCGCTCAATCAGCGCGTGGGCGTTGGCGACAAGCATCTTCTGGCGCAGGTCGTGGGCAAAGCCGCCCATCACGGACAGCACGACAATGAGCGCCCACACGCCCGCGGCCACACCGACGATCGAGACGAACACCGGGATGGAGACCTTGGCTTGGCCTTGCAGCACCAGGTAGCCGGCGACGAGCGCGAGCGGCAGGGCCAGCGAAAACAGTGGAATTTGCGCCGGACGGGCAAGCAGCGCCAGCAAGGCGGCGACGAGCGCGAGCGCCGCGATGACGAGGCCACGGCGCTGCAGTCGCTCCGCGCGCCCGACTTCGTCCCCGATGCGCAGACCGGCGATCAGCGACGCGGCGATGAAGCCGAGCAGCAGCGCAAACGGCTCGACACGCTGGAGGACGGCCGGCACGCGGGCGAACCAGCAGGCAACGACGAGGCCGACGCCCAGTGCCAGCGTCAACGGCGTCGAGCGCAGGATGCGCCCCGGCAGCGCCGCGCTCGCCAGCAGCACGAGGTGAAAAGCGAGCCACGCCAAGGCATTGCGCAAGAACAGGAGAGGCCACGTGGCGTCGCCCGCTTGCAGCCACAGGAACGCGCCGCCCGCGCCCAGCAGCAACAGGACCGCAATCTCCAACCCGTGCCGCCACGTCGTCGGCGCCGCTTCGCGCTGCGCATCGACCTGCTGCAGATAAAAGCGCCACGCGCGCACGGGCAGCGGCGCACGCACGCGGGGCGCGCGCAGGAACGACCACGCGACGAACGTGCTCGCGCGATGGCGCCAGGGCAGCGTCGCCAGCCGCACGAGCCCCAGACCGACGACGGAGAAAATCGCCGCGACCGCAATGGCCGCGACGATCACGCCCAGCAATTGCACGACGAGCCACGTCTGGAAGCCGACCTGCGCGTCGCCAGAACGCACAAGCGCCTCCGGCAAAGCGACGAAGGCCGCGAGCAGGACGCCCGTCACAAGGCGCCGAACGTGGTGCAACTACGCCCCCGGCGCTTCGGCGGAATCAGCCTTCTGGCCAATCTCCGGCCGCATGTGCGGGAACAGGATGACTTCGCGGATGTTGTCGCTGTCCGTCAGGAGCATGACCAGGCGATCGACGCCGATGCCGCAGCCCGCCGTCGGCGGCAGGCCGTATTCCAGCGCGCGGATGTAGTCGAGGTCCATCTCCATGGTCTCCTCGTCGCCCTTGGCTTTTTGCAGCAGCTGCATCTCAAAGCGCTCGTGCTGATCGATCGGATCGTTCAGCTCAGAAAACGCGTTGGAGATCTCAATGCCGCCGATGAACAGCTCAAAGCGATCGACAAAATCCGGCTGCTGGTCGTTGCGGCGCGCCAGCGGCGACGTCTCCGCCGGGTACTCCATCACGAATGTCGGCTGGACGAGGTGCGGCTCGGCCACGGCCTCAAACAGTTCAACCTGGACCTTGCCCAGCGACGAGTGGTCGTCGATGTGCACGCCGAGCTCAGCCGCCTTCTTGCGCAGCGCACCCTCGTCCGCGATCTCCGCGTCCGTCAGGCCGCCCCAGATCTTCAGACCGTCGCGAATCTTCACGCGCTTGAACGGCGCATTGAGCTCGATGACGCGCGGCGTACCGTCGGCGTTCAGGCCCCACGTCACCGACGTTGAACCCGCGACGGAGATCGCCAACTCGGCGATCAGGGTTTCCACTTCCACCATCAGGTCTTCATACGTCGCGTATGCCCGGTAGAATTCCAGCATCGTGAATTCCGGGTTATGGCGAACGCTGATGCCTTCATTGCGGAAATTGCGATTGATTTCGTAGACGCGCTCGATTCCGCCCACGACCAGCCGCTTCAGGTACAGCTCCGGCGCGATGCGCAGGTACAGCGGCATGTCCAGCGCGTTGTGATGCGTGCGGAAGGGCCGCGCCGCCGCGCCGCCGAGAATCGGGTGCATCATCGGCGTCTCAACTTCCACGTAGCCGCGGCTGTCGAGGAAATTGCGGATGCCCTGCAGCACTTTCGCGCGCCGCCGGAACGTCTCGCGCACTTCGTCGTTGACGATGAGGTCCACATAGCGCTGGCGGTGCCGCGTCTCTTTGTCGCTCAGCCCGTGCCACTTGTCCGGCAGCGGACGCACGGCCTTGGTCAGGATCCGCAGCGCGGGCTGCGCGTTGGCGGCCAAATGCAGGCTCGGCTCAGACGTCTTGGTGCGGAAGAAGCGCCCCTGCCCGCCGACGATGTCGCCGATGTCCAGCCGCGGACCGTCCCACGCCGCGCCTTCCGTCGGCTTGAACAGCGCGTCAAACGTCTCGGGATCGGCGTCGCGCGAATAGAAGAACTGAAAGGTCGCGCCTTCCTGATTGCGCCGTTCAAGACCCGCGGCTTCGCGCAGATCGTCGTCGTGCGCGCGGCACGCGGGCAGATCCACGGCGCAGCGATCCTGGATGCGCAGGAACGCCACTTTGCCTTTCACGTTGATCGCCATCACGCGACCGGCCATGCGCGTCCACGGCGCCGGCAGCTTCATGGCGCCTTCTTCCGCAGCCGGAACGGCGTCCTCCGCAACGGCAGAAAACGGCGCAAGGCGGCGCGGATCCGCGGCAAACCACGCATAGGCGTCGGCAGAAGTCGCGTTGGGAACAAAGTCGTTGGGATACGGGATGTGACCCGCGGCGCGAGCGGCGGCGATCTTGGCCAGCCGCTGCCGCATCAGTTCGTTACGTTCAAGCATGACGAATCCTCGCTCGTTGTGGGCCGCACAAGCCAGCCCGAGCGCGTTAGGCTACCCGCCCCGCGCAGGGGACGTTGCTGTCGGGATTCGTAGTCGGGGCGACAGGATTTGAACCTGCGACTCCTAGACCCCCAGTCTAGTGCGCTACCAGGCTGCGCTACGCCCCGAGACGCGCAGGGGAAGCCCACGCGAGGGGCGAAGTTGTAGCACAGGCTGCCGCGTGGCGCAAGGTTGTCGCGCTGACCGCTTGTGGCCTATCCTCGGCGGGTGACCGCGCTCCCCCTTCACCACCGCTTGCGTACCTGGCTGCCCGTGGGCGTGGCCGTGTTCGCGCTCGCGCTGCTGGCGACCTGGCGGCTCGTCGACGATCCCGACG
Source organism: uncultured Myxococcales bacterium (assembly GCA_903842345.1). Classification (GTDB taxonomy): domain Bacteria; phylum Myxococcota_A; class UBA9042; order UBA9042; family UBA9042; genus CAIYBN01. The sequence continues at coordinate 186,869 of CAIMLR010000028.1, read as the reverse complement.
CATTCTGGCACCTCGTCACGGGGCACGAAGCGCTGCGTGCGGGGCCGTCGCTGCCGCAGGACACGCTCTCCTGGTCGTTTCGCGGCCAGCCGTGGCTGGGCAAGGACGCGCTGGCGGACCTGCTGCTGGCGCTCAGCGGCAATGCCCAGGGCGTGAGCGTGCTGCTGGCGATGATCCTGACGCTGGGTGCGACCGGCCTGACGCATGGCGTCGCGCCGCCGACGTGGCTGCTGGCGGCGGGTTTGTGGCTGTCGGCAGTCGAGATCACGGCGACGCCGCGCTCGCGGATCTTTTCCACGGCGCTCCTGCCGTTGCTCCTGGCGGCGATCGATCGCGCCCGCCGGCAGCCGGACAAGCGCTGGTTTGCGCCGGGGCTGATTGCCGGCCTTGGACTGCTGCTGCACCGCGGCGGCGTCGTGGCGCTGGCGATCCTGCTCCTCGCGGTGGTGCTGCACGGCATCGAGGAGAAGCGCTGGCAGCAACCGCTCGTGGCGCTTGGCGTCGCGCTCGGCTTGGCGCTGCTGCACCCCGATGGCCCGCGGGTCTGGACGACGGTGTTCCACGTCGCGGGCAGCGATGCCTACCGCCAGTACGTTTCCGAGTTCCAGCCCATGACGCTGGACCAGGCCTGGAACGCCTTTCCCATGACGGTGACGCTCGCGCTGCTGGCGATTCCCGCGGTGCTGCCGGCGCTCCAGCCGCGGGGCAACCCGGATCTGCGCTGGCGCGGGATGGTGCTGCTTGTGACGCTGCTCGTGGCGGGTCGTTCGCCGCGCGGCATGCCGCTTCTGGCCGGCGCTGCGACCTATGCGCTGCTGCCGATGCTGCAACGCCTCCTCGAACTCCTGCGGCGCCCGTGGCTGCGCGTGGCGTTGGCGGGGACGCTCGCGTTGGCGCTCGTCCAGGGCAACGCGACCCTGCCTTTTGGCGCGGGCTGGAATCCGCAGACCGTACCGATCGCGGCGGCGAATTTCGCCCAGCAGCAGCATCTGACCCCGCGCGTGCTCAATCCGCTGCATCTGGGCGGCTATCTGATGTGGGCAGGCATCCCGCCGTTCATCGATGGCCGCAACGACCAACTCTATCCCGAGGCGTTCTTCCTCCAAAATGCCCACGCGGCGAGCGATCCGGTGGCGTTTGCCGCGCTGCACGCGCAGTACAGGTTCGACTGGGTGCTGGCCGCCAATCCGGGTCCGGGGGAGGCCTTTCTCTTTCTGGCACGCGATCCCGCGTGGAAGCTGGTCTTCTGGAGCGAGCCGGCAGCGATTTTCCTGCCGCTGGACGCGCGTCCGGACCTGCCCGCCTACCGGCTCTTTGCGCCGTTGGATCCCGTGGGCAGCATCCAGCGCGCGACGGCGAATCCGGCGACGGCGGACGCGATGGGCGCAGAGCTTGACCGCCTCGTGGCGGGCGATCCCGGAGGCATCGCGGCGCAGTCCTGGCGCGTCGTGCACTTCCACTTGCGCGGACCGGCCTTTCGCCCAAAGCGGGATGAGGCGCTGGCGCGGCTCGTCCAGCAGCATCGCGAGGCGCCGGAAGTGCAGAAACTGCTGGAAATCCTCCGCATCCGCCTGCCGTGACGGCGATTGTCGCCCCAGAGAAACAGTCCTGTTCATCCGCGGCCTCTGGCGGCGACCGAGCGGGCCGCCTAGCCTGTTGAAACGGTGCTGTGGCATCTTGTTGCTGAACGCGCCAAGAGGAGACAAGTCATGAATGAATCAAACGAGAACCAAGTGACGCGCCGGCAGGTGTTGGCGACGGGGATTGCCACGGCGGCGGGCCTGACGGCAGCGGCGGGGCTTGGCAATGAAGCGGCGGCGGCGCCGGCGAAAACCCAGCGGATGCCCGTGGCGTTCCTGCCCCATGGCGGCGGGCCGTGGCCGTTTGTCGAAATGGGCATGAACAAGGCGGAGGTGAACGGCCTGGCCGGGTACCTGAAGTCCGTGCGCACGCTGCCGCACGTGCAGCCCAAGGCGCTGTTGGTGATTTCTGCGCACTGGGAGGAGCCGGTGCCGACGGTGATGACCGCGGCGCATCCGCCGATGCTCTACGACTACTACGGCTTTCCGCCGGAGTCGTACAAGATCACGTGGCCGGCGCCCGGCGATCCCGCGCTCGCGCTGCGCGTGCAGGCGCTGCTGGAGGCGGGCGGCTTTCCGTCGGCGGCGGACAGCAAGCGCGGCTTTGACCACGGGACGTTTGTGCCGCTGAAGCTGACGTACCCCAACGCGGAGATTCCGACGGTGCAATTGTCGCTGAAGCGCGGCCTGGACCCGGCGGAGCATCTGGCGATTGGCCGGGCGCTGGCGCCGCTGCGGGATGAAGGCGTGTTCATCGTGGGCAGCGGGATGACGTACCACAACATGCGCGGGTTCGGAAATCCGGCAGCCGTGCCGACTTCCGAGGCCTTTGACGCTTGGCTGCGCGAGACGGCGGCGATGGAACCCGCGGCGCGCGATGCCCGCCTCAAGGCGTGGACACAGGCGCCCGCGGCGCGCCTTGTGCATCCGCGCGAAGAGCATTTGCTGCCGATGATGGTGATTGCCGGCGCCGCCGGTGCGGATCGCGGCAAGGTGGCCTACAACGGCACGATGATGGGCGTGCGGTTGAGCGCGTACCATTTCGGCTAGGACCCGACGCGTCCAAATCCGCTGACCGAAGTTTGGGCGCATCCGTCGGCAATCCGCTGCGCGCCGCCGGAGGTGCACGCTCGCGGTCCCAGTCTGGAACGCAACGGGGCTGAACGGCGCAAGTTGGCACCGGACCAAGGTCAGCGTGTCTGGAGCCGCGAATTCAGCGCCTCAGCAAAGCGCCGATGGCCTTCCGCGTTGGGATGCGCGTCGTCCGGCATGACCCACAGTTGCCGCGGCGGCACGTCGGCCAGCGCGGGCGCCAGATCGACGACGCCCAGCCCCAGACCGCGCGCCAGGTCGGCCACGCGGGCATGCACCGCGGCAAGGCCATAAGGTTGCCGCTGGAGTTCCGGCACCAGCGCGACGGTGCACTGCGCTTGCCCTTGCCGACAAAGCGCGGCGAACTGGGTCATCCCGGCGACGACGCGCTGCCACCCGGGCGATCCCGGCGCGTTCAGGTCCGCGTGGTAGGTCGTGACGTCCGGCAGCAAGCCCGCGCGCGCCGCCAACGACCACAGCGGCGGCTTGACCAAGCGCCACAGCGCCGAGCGTGCCAGCCCATCCGCGCCTGTCGCCGCGGCCGCCTCGGCATCGTTGGCAAAATACGTCAGGAGAATGCGCTGCGGCCGCCACTTGGGCAGCAGTTCAGCCACGCGCGCCACGCTCTGGCCCAGGTTGAACCCAACCATGCCGGCGTTGCGGACTTGCCATTCTGGGTGCATCGCGGCCAGGCGCCCGGCGAAAGTCTCCGCCTCCGGCACGCCCCAGCCCAGCGCCATCGAGTCACCGGCGATGAGCACCCGCGCCCGTGCGTCGCCAGCGAGCGGCTCGGCTCCGCGGCAACCAAACGCGTCAAACCGGTAGGTCACGCCGCCAACCGTCGTCCTTGCGCCGGGGTGGGCACGCCACCCGAGCTCCGCGTCCGGCTCCAGCGCGGCGTCCCGAAACGCCGCCATGCGGGTGGCAAACAGGTCTGGCGTCGGCAGCAGACGCGCCGCGCCTTCGGCAACGGCCAATGCCAGCAGCACGCCGCCGCATGCCAGTACGGCGAGCGCGATCCGGCTGGGCGCTTTCGCCTTCATGGTTTCTGCGCCGCCAGCCAGCCGGTCTTCTCCAGCAGCGCCGCCAGCGCCTCGCCCGCCGCGCGGTGGCCGTTGGCGTACGGGTGGATCACGTCGATCGCCGCATCGCCACGCAGCGTGTCCGCCGCCCCTTCCGCGCGGAACACCGGCAGCAGGTCCAGGACTTCAAAACCCAGCTTCTTCGCTTCCTCGGTCAGCCGCTCATGGAAGGGCAGGAACACGTAGTGGTCGAAATCAAACAGCACCGGAAAAATGACGATGACGACGTGAAAATGCTGCTGCCGGCTCAGCTCCGCTAACCGCCCAAGCGCCGCCATGCTGCGTTTCCAGCCTTCCCCCTGGAACGCGGCGCCAAAGAACTGCTGCGGCGTCATGTCCGCGCCCTGCGCGGTGAGGTGCTGCTGGATGAAGGTGATGACCGGCGGATTGTCCATCGCGCTTTGGGCAAATTTCAGCTTGCCCGTGGCCGCGTTCACGGTTGCGCCAAAGTCCACGCCGTCGTTGATGCAGTAGCCCACCGTCACCACGTCTGGCTGATAGCGCTGGCCGCGCACTTCAAACTGGTGCACTTCCTGCGTGGTGTCGTAGCCGCCCACGCCAAAGTTGAGAAACTCGAGGTTCTGGCGGCCAAGCGCCGCGCGCAGTTTCTTCTCGGCGACTTGCAGGTAGTTTCGGCCCTCGGCGGACTGATACATCGTGATCGAGTCGCCCAAGCCGACCACGCGCAACGTGCCGGGCGGCTTGGCTTCTGGCACGAATTGGCCAACGTAGCCGCCGGCGTTGACGATGCCTGCCGCGCCCGGCGTGAGCTCGCGCTGCAGGACCGGATCGGCCGATTCACGGTAGATGTTGTTGTAGTCAAAATGGTCGCCGCCGCCGTCGGGCCGGCCCTCGCCAAAATGACCGAGGTGCAGCACAACGTTCAGGCCGATCAGGAACACCACGATGGCGCCCGCCGAGATCGTCAAGTTGACGAGGAGTCGCTTTTTGCCGGATTGCCCTGCCACCAGAACCTCAGGAAGTCGAGACGACCGCTACGGCCGGGCCAGCGGGCCGTATTGAAACGGCTGAATCACGACGTGCTGGCCGGACCACAGCAGCCACAGCGTCGCCAGCAACATGACGGCCATGGGAATCGCCCACCAGCGCCAGCGATCGCGCAGCAAGGCCACAAAATCCTTTAGATGTTGCTGGATTGCCATCGCCCTCACCCGTTGGCGAGGATGCGGGAAAGGCAAGAGGGTGTCAACGGCGGCGAACTGGCACTGAAACGCGAATCGGGCCAGACTGCTCGGACCGCAACCGCGCACCGGCGCGAAACTGGGAAGCCCATGACGATGCCCCTGCCCGCTTCCGTTCGAGGACTGCTGATGGCCACAACGCTCACGCTGGGGTGCGGTCACACGCCGCTCGCCGACAACCCGCCGCAGCTCACCGATTTGCCGCACGCGGCGACGCCGACGGACGACCCGTATCTCTGGCTGGAGGACGTGGAAGGCGCCAAGGCGCTCGACTTCGTGCACGCCGCCAACGCGAAGTCGCTGGGCGAACTGCAGGCGCGTCCCACGTACCAACCGCTGTATGACCGGCTGCTGGCGATGCTCGATTCCAAGGATCGCATCCCGTACGTGAGCGAGCGCGCCGGCTTTCTGTACAACTTCTGGCGCGACGACCACCACGTGCGCGGCGTGTGGCGGCGCACGACGTGGGCGGAATACCGGAAGGCGCAGCCCAAGTGGGAGACGGTGCTGGACGTGGATCAGCTGGCAAAAGACGAGAACGAAAACTGGGTGTGGGCGTCTGCGGCGTGCCTGTTTCCGGACTACAACCGCTGCCTGCTACGGATGTCCCGCGGCGGCGGCGATGCCTCGGTGGTGCGCGAGTTCGACGTCCACGCGCGGGCGTTCGTCAACGGCGGCTTTGTCCTGCCGGCGGCCAAGAGCGAAGTGCACTGGATTGACGCCGACCACGTGTACGTTGCGACCGATTTTGGCCCGGGGTCGATGACCCAGTCCGGCTATCCGCGCATCGTCAAGGAATGGCAGCGCGGCACGCCATTGGCCGACGCGAAGACGCTGTACACCGCGAGCGAGAGCGACATCGGCGTGGGGGCGTTCCGCAATTTTCGCCCGGGTTTTGAGCGCGATTTTGTGACGCGGGAGATCACGTTCTGGACCAACGAGCTGCTCTTGCGCACCGGCGACAAGCTGCTGCACATCGACAAGCCGGACGACGCCAACGCCGAGATCGACGGGCAGACGATCCTGCTCCACCTCCGGACGGCGTGGACCGTGGGCGACAAGACGTGGCCGGCGGGCGCGCTGCTCGCCGAGGATTTTGTCCGCTATCAAAAGGGCGCCCGCGACTTCACCGTGCTGTTTGATCCGACGCCAAAGACGTCGCTCGTGGCCTGGTCGACAACGCATCACAACCTGCTGCTGACGGTCCTGGACAACGTGAAGACGCGCGTGTTCGAGCTGACGCTGGCGGCGGGCAAATGGCAGAAGCGGGAAGTGAAGCTGCCCGGCGTGGGGACGGCGAGCGTGGCCGTGCTGGATCCGTACTCGTCCGACCAGTTCTTCCTGAATTTCACCGATTTTCTGACGCCGACGACGGAGCTGCTGGCCAAGCCGGGCTCCGACAAGCACGAGGCGCTGAAGCACCTGCCGGCGTTCTTCTCTGCCAAGGGCCTGAAGGTCCAACAGTTTGAGGCGAAGTCCAAAGACGGAACGGCGATTCCGTACTTTCTGGTGGCGCGCGACGGCGTGGCGCTGGACGGCAAGAACCCGACGCTGCTCTATGGCTACGGCGGTTTTGAAGTGCCGCTGCAGCCCAACTACTCGGCGGGATCGGGCATGGCGTGGCTTGAAAAAGGCGGCGTGTACGTGCAAGCCAACATCCGCGGCGGCGGCGAGTTTGGTCCGCAATGGCATCAGGCGGCGCTCAAGGAGCACCGGCAGCGCGCGTACGACGATTTTGCCGCGGTCGCGGACGACCTCATCCTGCGCAAAGTGACGGCGCCCGAGCATCTGGCGATCCAGGGCGGGTCCAACGGCGGGCTGCTCGTCGGCGCGGTGGCGATGCAGCGCCCTGAACTCTTCAAGGCCGTTGTGTGCCAGGTGCCGCTGCTGGACATGCGGCGCTACCACTTGCTGCTGGCCGGCGCGTCCTGGATGGGCGAATACGGCGATCCGGACAAGCCGGAGGAATGGGCATTCATTTCGCGCTATTCGCCGTACCAGAACGTGAAGGCGGACGTGAAGTATCCGCGGATCTTCTTCCTGACGTCCACGCGTGACGACCGCGTGCACCCAGGTCACGCGCGCAAGATGTACGCGAAGATGCAGGCGCAGGGCCACGACGTGCTGTATTTTGAGAACACGGAAGGCGGTCACGGCGGCGCGGCGAACAATCCGCAGATGGCCAAGATGTCGGCGCTCGTGTACAGCTTTCTGTGGAAGGAACTGCAGTAGCACCGGGCGCTTGGCCGGCGCCTCGATATGCGCCGCCGACGTCAGCCGCTATTTGGCCAGGTTCAGCAGCTCGCCGAGGTCCGGCAGCAGCAGCAACTCGACCCGGCGATTGCGCTTCTTGCCCTCGTCGGTGTCATTGGGCGCCACTGGCATGTGCGGACCATAGCCGCCCGCGCTCAGATTCTTGGCCGGCACGCCGTCCGCGACAAGCGTCTCCACGACCGACACCGCGCGCGCCACCGACAGCCGCCAGTTCAGCGCATCCGCACCCGTCGTGTCCGTGTGCCCCGCAACCTGGAACCGGCGATCCGACAGCCCCTGCAGCGCCGCCGCCAGCTCCGCCAGAACCGGCTTGGCTTCCGGCTTCAGGTCGCTCTTGCCGGTGTCAAACAGGATGTCGCTCTGCAGTTCAATGATCAAAAAACCGCGCGCCACGTTCACTTTCAGCTTGCCGGAATCGACGAGCTTCTGCAGCTTCTGCCGCACCGCCGCGATGTTGCTCTCAATCCGGGATAGCCGATCCTGCACGATCTTCAAGTCGGCGCCCTGCCGCTCGCCGTCCGCCTTCAGCCGCGCGTTCTCCTTCTGCAGCGCATCGCGCGCCGCCGTCAGTTCCAGCTTGGCCTTCTTCAACAGGTCCGAGTCGATCTGGCATTGCGCCAAGTCCCGCGAGCAATTGCCGCCGATCTTGGACATCTTCTCCAGCTTCTGGTCGCAGTTCTTGAACGAATCCGTGGCGGCCATCTTGTCGCGGATACACGTCGAGAGCTCGTCGTTCTTGGCCGTATAGCGCGCCTCGCACGCCTGCAACTGCTTGTCCAGAGTCGCCTTTTGCGCCTCAATCGCGTCCTGCTGGCCGCGCATCGCCGCGAGATCCTTGTCATAGGCCTCGCGCGACACCGCCAGATTGCATCCCGTCGTCAGCACGCCAAGCGCCAGCAGCGCCACCCAAAGCTTGTTCTGCACCATCGTCATTTTCTCCTTACAGTTCGCGCGATCGTCCGAGCGACAACAACACCATGATGAACGAGACCAATCCCTGTATCGCGAGCATGACCGCATACCACAGCATCGGCGAACGCCAACTTGTGGCCTCCAGCGCGTGCGGCAGCGTCACCGTGAACAGCACCCATGCCGTGATGCCGTAGGCCGAAATCAGCGCGCGATTGACGCTCCGTTCGTGGCGAACCGCCTGCCGCTCTGCGTCCGGATCGCGGATATTCAGCGTCAATTCACCGGCTTTGACGCGCCGCAACACACCGCGAATCTCGCCGGGCAGCACGCGCAGCAGGCCGGCGTAGTCGTGCAGCACGCGGTACAGTTTGCGCGTGTGCGTCTTGGGATCGAGCATCCGCCGCGCGTACAGCTCCACGAGATGCGGCCGCAGCTCTTCAAGCGGATTGAACGCGGGGTAGATCTCCTGGGCGATCCCTTCAACCGTGGAAATCGACTTGCCGATCAGGATCAGCTCCACCGGCAGCCGCACGTGGTAGCGCACCACGGCCTCAAAAACTTCCGCGATGAACACGCCGATATCGAGCTGCGCCAGCGTCCGGCCATTGTAGCGCGCCATGATCTCAGCGATTTCGCCCTGCATCGCGCGGACGTTGACGCTGTCATCGACAAGGCCAAGGTCAATGAACTGGGTGACGAGCATCTCCGTGTCCGACAGCAGGAGCGCGACGAGGAAGCTGAGGAGGTCGTCAATCGTGTCCCGATCGACGGAGCCCATCATGCCGAAATCGATGAGCGCGATGCGGCCGTCCGGCAGGATGAAGAAGTTGCCGGGGTGCGGATCAGCGTGGAAAAAGCCGTGCTCAAAGATGGAGCGGAGGATGATCTCCACGCCGGCCTTGGCGATAGCCTCGCCCGAAACGCCGTGCTCGGCGAGCTTGTCGAGGTTGTTGACCTTGAAGCCGTCGATGAATTCCATCGTGAGCACGCGGCGCGCCGACAGCTCCGGGTGCGTGATCGGCAAGTGGAGGCGCGGCTCGTCGGCAAAGTTGCGGCGGAACCGCTCGATGTTGTCGAGCTCGCCGAGGAAATCCGTCTCGCGCTTCAGGCCGCGGGCGAACTGGTCAATCGCGTCGACCGGGCGAAACGCCACTGCCTCCGGCACGCGCTCCTCGATCAGCCGCGCCATCATCGCCAGCAGTTCCAGGTCCGTGCGGATCGCGTTGTCCAAGCCCGGCCGCTGCACTTTGACGACGACCGCCCGGCCATCCAACAGCGTCGCGCGATGCACCTGGCCGATGGACGCCGCCGCGATCGGCTTCTCGGTGAAGTCGCTGTAGAGCGCCTCGAGCGTGTTGCCCAGCTCGGCTTCCACGATCTGCCGCACGTCGGCGAAATCAAAGGGCGCGACGTTGTCCTGCAGCTTGCGGAGCTCAAAAATCAGCGACATCGGGATGATGTCAGGCCGCGTCGCCGCGACTTGGCCGAGCTTGACGAAGGTCGGCCCCAGCTCCTCACAACACGAACGGACGCGCAGCTCCCAGGTCAGCTCCTCCAGCGCGGTGTCTTCACTTTCGGCCAGCGCCAGGCCGCGCGTCGTCGGGCTCGCGTACTTGTCCAACCCCGCGCGCACGAGCCAGTGGCCAAAGCCGTGGCGGCCCATCACCGCGAGCACCTGCCGCAGCCGCGCGAGGTTGCGCGCGTACTGGGGCAGCTTCAGCAGTTGGCCGATCGCGCTCATGGCTCACCCACAGCCTTGGCTACTTTGGCCAATTCAGTGCGTTTGGCAGCTGCATCGGCCGCCGCTTTTTGGACTTCTGCCCGCGCTGCTTCAGCGGCTTTCTGGGCAGCATCCACCGCCACGCGGCCCACGCCGACGACCGCGTCGCGCACATCCGGCCACCGCGTCAGCATCTCGCGCGCCGCGACGCTCACCATGTCGACGTACGGCGCGCCTTCCGCTTCCGCTTTCTGCAGATTGGCGGTCAGCTCCGCGCGCAGCTTGGCCAACTGTTCGGGCTTCAAGGCGCCAGCGCGTTCAATCGGCGCAAAAACCAGGTCGACCTTGCCGGCCAACAACTGCTTCGCCACTGCGCCTGCCAGACCGCGCTCGAGCGCCTGCCACCACATCCGCAGCCTCCCTGGCTAGAGCGAGCAGCGCTTGATGCGCCACAGGTTGTTGTTGTTGGCGTCCAGATAGACGGAGCACGGCGTCGGCAATTCGCGCTGGCGATTCGCGACGAAGTAGTCGTAGCCGACCTCGCCCTGCATCTCGCGGAAATCGACGAGATTGAAGCATTTGCCGTCGTCGAGGTAGAGATTGGCCTGCCGGCGCATCCGCGACCAGCTGCCTTCCCGCCACGCCCGCAGCGCCGCTGGGGTCCTCTCGCTCGAATGCAGGACCTTCTGAAAGGCCAGCCAGCCGCGCTCTTCATCCGGATCGCTCGCCGCGTGCAGCGCTTGGGCGATCACCCATTCTGCGGTCTCGTCTTCCGGCGCGCAAACGTGGACGCCAAGCAGCCGCATGCGCGCTTTGTCGATCGTGTCGCACCCCGCCAGCGCGATCATGGCGAGAAAGCTGAGACAGCAGGCCAAGATGGCGGTCAACCGCATAAGCGCTCTCCTCGGGCGGCGACGCGCCGTTCTGCAGGGTTCAACGGCAACGGAGAGCCCTCGCGGCAGAGTAGCCCCGACGCCCGGGCATGTCGACTTCTGCGACAACATTGCAGCAATGCTGCGTAAGCCCTACACTCTTGGCCCCGCGCTCCCTGCGGTTCCAGGAACAACATGACCCTTCACCGCAAAACCGCTGCTGATGCGCGTCCTTCCGTCGGTCGCGACTGCGACGCCTGGTGCTCGCGCTGCAACATGGCGCTCGAACACACGATTATCGCGATGGTCGGACTGGAAATTGTCCGCGTCAAGTGCAACACCTGCAATTCTGAACACAAATACAAGTCGACCCGCGAAGTTGCGGAGACGGTCGCCAAGGTCGCCAAGGCCAAGAGCGTCGCCGCCAGCAACGCCCGCCCGCGTTCGGCCGTCAGCGCGCCGCCGCCGAGCAACGCCAGCCGCCTCCTGTGGACCCGCTCCATGGGCGACCGCGACCGCGCCAAGGCCCTGCCCTACACGCCCGCGCTCGTCGCCTCGCCGGGCAGCCTGATCGACCACAAGCAGTTCGGCTACGGCATCGTCGACGTGGTCATCGACGGCAAGTCCCGCGTGCTGTTTGAAGACGGCTACAAAGTGCTCGTCACGGGCCGCTAGTTCCGGATCGTTGGCCGGAGCGCCGAAATCTGGTAAATTCCGTCAGGCCTTTCCCCCGGCCGACGGTGAAACGTGACCGAACTTGAACTTCGCAACCTGTTCTCTTTCGTCATGGGCATCGCCGTGCTCGCCGGCGGAGCGTGGGCCATCAAGCGCTGGGTCTTTGGCGCCAAGCAGGCGGGCGCGGCGGACAAGCCGATTCGCCCCTTGGACCCGATTGCTGAAGCGACCCAAGCCGGCAATTTCGTCAAAGCAGCGCGACTTTCCCTGGACGCGGGCGACTGGCGGGCGGCGGCGGACCATTTCATCGAAGCGCAACGGCCGTTGGACGCCGCGCGCGCGCTCCGCAAAGGCGAGGCTTGGCTGGAAGCGGCGAGCCAGTTTGAGAAAGGCCGCGATTTCGTCAGCGCCTCCCAGTGTTACCTGAAGGGCGCCAAGAAGTCCGACGCGCTGCGCGTGATGGAGCAAACCGAGGATCTCCAGCAAGCGGCGGAACTGGCCGATCAGATCGGCGACCTGCGCAAGGCGGGGCAAATCTATCAGCGGCTCGGCAAGATCGCCGAGTCGGCGGATCGCTACCAGCGGGCCGGCGACAACGTGAAAGCAGGCACGCTGCGTGCGGAATTCGCCGAGCGTCAGGAACAGTGGCGGGAAGCGGCGCAGGGATGGGCGCAAGCGCAGGCGTGGGACCGCGCGCTCGCGTGCCTGGACCGCGCGAACGACGACCGCGGCGCGGCGCAACTGCTGCAACGTCTCGGCAAGCTCGAGGCGGCGGCGGAGCGCTTTGCCCGCGCGGGCGAGTTCGTGGAGTCGGCGGCGCTTTTTGAGCAGCAGGGCCTGTTCCGCAAAGCCGCGATGTCACACCAGAAGGCCGGCGACACGGAGCGGGCGATTCGCTGCCTGACGCTGGAGGGCGACAAGATCGCCGTCATCAAGCTGCGGCAGGCGATGGGCCAGTCCGATGAGGCGCTGCGCGTTGCCCAGGCCGTGAGCCCAACGGATGGCGCGTACATCGAGGCAGCCCAGATCGTCGCCATCATCCACATCAACCGCGGGGAGACGGCCGCGGCGGCCCGCGCCTTGTTGGCGTTGCTGGATGCCCCGCTGGCCCCAGCGATCAAGGTTGCGACGGGCCGGCGCGCGGCGGAGCTGTTCCTGGAATTGCGGGACGCGGTGCGCGGTCGGCAGGTGCTGGACAAGCTCGCCGGTCTGATCCGCCAGGGCTCCGACGAAGAGCGCTGGGTCCTGGATATCCAGAAGCAATTTGCGGACGTGCCGGTGAGCGACGGACGCATTACCCCGACGCCGAATACCCACACGAGCTCCGCGACGCCGACGATCGCGATGAATCTGGCCAACGCGGAGAACACGGAGAGCTTTGAGGAGTTGGCGGTCAGCGAGAACACGGCGATCTACCCGGGCGGCAAGGGCGACAGCCAGCGTGAGTCCAGCGGGGCGATTCCCTTCACGACGGACGGTTGGCCGCAGGGCGTGCCGCCGGGTCTGTCGGAGCGCTACGGCGAGCTGGAGCGCCTCGGCCAGGGCGGCAACGGCGTGGTCTTCCGGGCGACCGACAAACTGCTGGGTCGGCAAGTCGTGCTGAAGTTCATGATTCAGGGCACGATGCCGTCAGAGACCGCGCGCAAGTATTTTCTGCGCGAGGTGAAGCTGTCGGCGAGCCTCAACCATCCGAACATCGTGCACATTTACGACATGGGCAACACCGACGATGTGCTGTGGTACGCCATGGAATTCGTCGACGGCGTCCCGCTGACCGCGCATCTGGCGATCGGCCAGCCGATCCGCGACATCGTGTTCCTGATGAGCGTGGTGGACCAGCTGTGCGCGGCGCTCGACCACGCGCATGCGCAGGGGCTCGTGCACCGCGACATCAAGCCGGACAACGTGCTCGTCGCCAATGACGGCACCGTGAAGCTGCTGGACTTTGGCCTGGCGCGCGCGATGGACGAGGGCTTTGGCGAGCAGTCCGTGCTCGCGGGCACGCCGTACTACATGGCGCCGGAGCAGTTGGACGGCTCCACGATCGACCACCGCGCGGACATCTACGCGCTGGGCGTGGTGCTGTTCCGCATGTTCACGGGGCATCTGCCGTTCTCAGACGGCAACATCTTTGTCGCACACGCCGTGGAACCGGTGCCGGACCCGCGCAAGTTCAACCGCGATTTGCCGGCTGAAGCGGTCGCGGTGGTGATGAAGGCGATGGCGAAGAAGTCGGTCGACCGGTACTCCAATTGCCGGCAGATCGCGCTGGATGTGCACACGGCGCTGTTTGGCCATATCCGCAGCTGACCGCTCAACGACCGACAAAAAACGTCCGCATCACCGCAGTCATCGCGTCCAGGTCATGCGCGCCCAGCGTCTCCGCCGTCGAATGCATCGCCCACATCGGGCACCCCAGATCCACCGTCCGCGCCGCCAGCGACGCCGCGACAATCGGGCCAATCGTCGTGCCGCACGCCAGATCCTGACGCGTCACAAACGCTTGCAGCGGCACTTGCGCCGCCTCGCACAGCCCAGCCAGCATCGCCGCAGTTTCACCCGTCGTTGCGTAGCGGTCCGCCGTATTGGACTTGACGACGATGCCCTGGTTGATGAGCGGCGCGTGGTATTTGTCGTGCATCTCCGGAAAGTTGGGGTGTTGCGCGTGCGCCATGTCGGCGGACAGACACACCGTTTGGGCAAACGCGCTCTCCGCGTCCTTGCCCGTGTTGTCCGGATGCCGACGGGCGATCCGCACCAGCACGTCGCGCAAAAAGCTGGACGCCGCGCCTGACGACGTCATCGAGCCGGTCTCCTCCGCGTCAAAGAACGCCGCAACGCGCGTGCGCATCGGCGTCGGTTCCGCGTGCACGGACTGCACCAGGGCATCCAGCCCGCACCACACCATTGCGAGGTCGTCGTGCCGCGCACCGGTCACGAGCGAACCATCCACGCCGGTCCGCATCGGCTTTTGCAGCGGCACGAGGTGAAGGTCAAAGCCGTCCGCCTCGTCCAGCGCGACGCCCGCCTTCGCCGACAGCAGCTTGAGCATCGCGTCTGGATCGTTGCCCGTGGCGAACACCGCGTTCAGCGCGTTCTGCGGGTTGATCGCGCCCTTGTCGTTCTTCTCGCGGTCCAGGTGAATCGCCAGATCCGGGATGATGGCGATCGCTTCGTCGACGCGAATGAGGCGGCGCGTCAGCATCGGTTGGCCGGTCAGCGCGTGAAACTGCGGGACGCCGTGCTTGTTGCGCACCAGGTTGTACACGCTGCCCGCGAGCCCCAGCGGCCGATCCAGCCACGAGCGCCGAATCAGCCCGCCGTGGAACTGGGTTGCCAATTGCGTCGTGCCCGCGGTCGATTGCAGGGGATTGAGGCGCAGCCGGAGGTCCGGACTGTCCGTGTGCGCACCGACGATCGCATAGCCGGTCGCCGTCGGCGAACGCTCGCCGATCACGAGTGCGAGGATCGACTTGCCGTCCGGATGAATGACGTACATCCGCTCACCGGGCGTCGTCGCCAGATCGTCCGCGAGATCGCGCTCCGTGAACCCCGCCGCCTGAAGCTGCTGGACGCACGCGGTCACGGCGTGTTGCGGCGTGCAAGCCTCGTGCAGCCAATCGATGTAGCGATCCGCCCCTGCAACCTGCTGATTCTTGGTTTTCTTGGTCATTTGCCCATGCTCCCGGTGGCGATTCCCCAGACGATGATTCCGACCGCCATCAGCGTTTCCCCGGCGATGAAGCCCGATGAGACGACGACGGTAAAGCGCTCGGCGAGCTTGGGCTTGGCCTTCTCAAACAGCCACGCGAGCACAGCGCCAAAGAACATGGAGAAGCTGTTGGCGAACGGCACGGTCATCGCGATGCCCACGCCGTTGACGGACGGCAGCCAGCGGCGAATCCTGGCCGGCAGCACGGTTTCCACAAGCGCGAGGACGGCGCCAATCGCCGCGCCGATCTGCAGCGCGCGCAGTTTGTGCCACTCCATGTTGTGGATGCCCTTGCTCAGCAGCTCCGCCACGGACTTCCATACCACCGCCGCGGGCGCTGGCCACTGCTCGCCGCCCAACTGCTCCGGCTTGACGAGCACCGTGTAGGCAATCGACGCGAAGACGGCGCCAACCAGCACGCCAAAGACCTGCGCGACGACCTGATAGCGCGGCCGCGCGCCGACGAGATAGCCGGCCTTCATGTCGGTCAGGAGATCGCCCGCGTGGCTCGCCGCGCCTGCCGTGACGTTGGCCGCGAGCAGGTTGGCGTAGATCTGGCCGGGCATGACCGCGCCGAAGGTGAGCTGCGTGACTTTGCCCATCGCGCCGGTCGGATTGGTGTCAGTTTCACCGGTTGAACGCGCCGCGACGAACGCCAACACCAGCGACAGGAACACCGCGAGCACGCCGAGCGCGATCGGGATGTCAAACCAGAAGTACTGGAGCGCCACGCAGGCCGTGCCGACGACCGCCAGTCCGCCCGCGAACCAGGAATTGGGCACTTCAACCGCGGCCAATTCGCCGATTTCCGCCTGGCCTTCGCCGCCTTGGGCCGACAGCGTCTTGGTGAACCCCTGGATCATCCTGGGCGCCTGCAGCGCCAGCGTGACGAGCGAGTGCGTGACCATCAGCGCCACGCCGGGCCACAGCGTCCACTTGTTGATGACGCCGTAGGGAATCGCGTCCGCCGTGCAGACCGCGCCGGGCGCGAGCTTGCCGCAATCGATGAAGCCGGCTTGAAAGAGCCAATCTGCGGCGAAGTAGCGCGAGAGGAGACCGGCGGCGAACATCCAGAACGTCACGCGGAGGCCCATGAGCGCGCCGGCGCCGATCATCACGAGCGAGGGGTCAAAGTAGGCGGAACGCTTGAGCGCCACGGCGCCGAACGTTGCGAACTTGTCCGGGAACAGCTTCAGGCCGTCGCGGGCCAACGCCAGCAAGCCGCCGATGACGCCGCCGATGGCCAACGAACGGCCCTTGATGACGCCTTCCGCGCCTTCACCATGCAAGGACCGCAACGTCTCTGCCGCCGCGATACCTGAGGGAAAACGCAGTCTTTCCTGATTGATCAGTTTGCGCTTGACCGGAATGGCCGCGACGATGCCCAGCAGGGAAATCGCCGTGAGCCAGACAATCGTCTGCGGCAGGGTCAGGACGAACTTGCCTTCCGACACCATCGTCAGCGCCGGAATCGCCGACACCAGGCCCGCGGAAGACATGTAGCCCGCCGCCGACGCCGCGGTCTGCATCGTGTTGTTTTCCAGCAGCGTGAAGTGCCGTTCCTTGCTGGTGCCAAACAGCTTTTCCCACGCCGTAAAGAACGCGAAGGCGAGCACCGCGGCGGTAATCGCCACGCCCAGGCCCCAGCCAATCTTCAGACCGACGTAGAGGTTGGAGATCGACATCACGCCGCCGATCAGGCAGCCGGTCGCCAGCGCGCGCACGGTCAACTGCCGCTGCTTGCCACCCTGGTAGACGTACTTGAGCCAATAGCGGTCGTGCTCGCTGGCGGGCGCGTCGTCAGCGGGCGGCGGCGGAATCTGCAGTTCTGGCTCGGTCGTCATGGCGCCTCCCCGTCTACCGACGGCGGAAGGTTTGTGCCACGGTCACGGCGCTGGGGCAAGCTTCCCAGCCAGCCGCGGGCCGAAGAGGCGCAGCGCGTTGGCGTTTGTCGCCTGTTCCACTTCCGCCACGGTCAAACCCTTGATTTCAGCGATCTTGCGCAGCGTCTGCACCACGTAGGCCGGCTCATTGCGCTTGCCACGGTACGGCAGCGGCGCGAGGAACGGACTGTCGGTCTCGATCAGCAACCGATCCAGCGGCGCCTGCAGCACGGTCTCGACGATCTCCCCAGCTTTCTTGAAGGTCACGATGCCCGGGATCGAGAGGTAGAAGCCATAGTCCAGCATCTGCAAGCCAAACGCGCACGTGCCGGAGAAGCAATGGATGACGCCGCCAACCGCGTTCGCCGCCTCCTCTTGCAGCACCCGCAGCGTCAGCGCTTCCGCGTCGCGCGTGTGGATGCACAGCGGCTTGTGCAGGCGGCGCGCGAGCTGGATGTGCCGCCGAAACACCGCCTCCTGCACGTCGCGCGGCGAGCTGTCGTAGTGAAAATCCAGCCCCGTCTCGCCCACGGCGACGACTTCTGGCTGCGCGCACAGCCGCGCCACTTCCTGCCACAGCGCGTCATCGACGTTCTTCGCGTCGTGCGGATGGATGCCCGTGATCGCGCTCACGCCCGCAAACGCCCGCGCGCACGCGATCGCTGATTCCATTTCCGGGACATCGCCACCCGCGCCCACGCAGATCACGTGCTCAACACCCGCCGCCGCTGCACGCGCGAGCACGCCCGCGGTGCCGCCCTCGTACGCCGCGCCTTCCCAGGTTGCGGCAACATGGGCGTGGGTATCGATCACGACTGCTTGCTCGCGTCGGTAATCCGCTTGCGCTCGGCGAACTTCTGGCTCGTGCCGCGGCGGTCCTTCTTGACCTGGCCAAGATCCTTGTCGCCCGTCTCTTTGGTGTAGCGCTCGGTATCCGCGGCGATGAGCGCGTCCATTTCCGGGATCACCCGCGAGAGCATGTCCTGCCGCGTGCGGTACGACTGGAACGCCGACTTGAAACCGTTGATGATCACTTCGCGGACGTCGCGGATCGTCGCGTCAAACGTGTTGACCCACAGCATGTATTCGTCGGTCAGCGTGGTGTTGGTGACCAGCCGGTTGTCCGTGTTGATCGTCACGCGGCAGCCGAACTCGTAGTAGAACTGGATCGGGTGCGCGCCGATGCTGTCCACCGCGCCGGTCTGCACGTTGGACTTGGGGCAAATCTCCAGCGGGATGCGGTGATCGGCGACGAAGTTGAGCAGATCGCCATCCTCGCGCAGCCGCGTGCCATGGCCAATGCGGTGCGCGCCGCAGTCGTGCAGCGCCTGATGGATCGATTCCGGACCAAACGCTTCGCCCGCGTGCGCGGTGCAGTTGACGTTGTTGGAGCGGATCAAATGGAAGGCCGCGGCGTGCTTGCGCGCCTGAAAGCCATCTTCCGCGCCCGCCAGGTCATAGCCGACGACGCCTTTATTCTTGTACGCCACCGCCAGCTCCGCCAACCGCAGCGACCATTTCGGGTCGGCATGGCGCAGCGCGCTGATGATCAGCCCGGACCGCGTGCCAAAACGCTGCTTGCCGTCGCGCAGACCCGCCAGCACCGCCTCGACAATCGTCGTCATCGGCAGGCCCTTGGTGATGTGCAACATCGGGCAATACCGCACTTCCATGTACCTGACGTTTTCCTTGGCCGCGTCCTCAACCAGCTCAAATGCGGCGCGGTACAGCGATTCCTCGGTCTGGAGCACGGAACAGGTAATATCGAACGTGCGGAGATAGTCCTTGAGCGACTTGCAGACTTCGCCGACCTGCACGAACGGCGCGAGGCCTTCGACCGTCGTCGCGGGCAGCTTGACGCCCTGCTCGTCGGCCATCTGCAGGATCGTCTCGATCCGCATCGAGCCGTCGAGGTGCACGTGCAAATCAGTCTTGGGCAGGCTCTTGATAAGTTCAAAGGAAGGCTTGTACATGATTTCCTGACGTCGGGGGATGCGCGCTTGCCCGAATGATGCTGGCCGTGCGACACCCATTTGTCACAGTGTAGCCCTCGCCAACGTTTCGGTCCAGAACTGACTCGCACGACCTTGCACGGCGCCTACATGAACCGTTACAATCTGCAGTCATGCTGACGTCCCGTATCGTTCTTGTCGCTGTTCTGCTCACTTCTCTGACCACGGCTTGCGCCGGAGCCAATGGCAATGCGGCGCGCGGCGATCGCGATCGCGGCCTGCCCGACGCGCCGATTCGGGGCGATCTGGAGACCGAACCGATGGTCGGCGACCTCGCGCTGGGCGTCGCGGCCTATCGGGATGAAGAGCTGGACGACGCCGAAGCCGCCCTGAAGCGGCACCTCAAGAAGAATCCCAAGTCCGCGCTGGCGGTGTACTACCTCGGCCTGTGCGCGATGCAGCGCGGCCAATCGCTGCCGGCCCGCAAGCTGTTCCTGCAGGCGTCCGAGCTGAATCCGCAGTTGCACGGCGCGCTCTCCAACCTCGGCGTGCTGTACTTGGAGGCCGGCGAGGACATCGCGGCCTTGAAAGTGCTGCAGCAAGCGCGCGAGCTGGCCCCGGATGACCCGCGCGTGCTGGCCAATCTGGGCGCGGCGCAACTCCGGCGCGGCTTGTGGACGGAGGCGGTGGACGCCTACAAATTGGCCAACAAGCTGGCGCCGGCGCATGGCACGCTGCAGTACGACCTGGCGCTTGCCTACATGTTGCGGCAGGAGTGGCAGCTGGCGCTGGATGCCCTGGAGTTGGGCCTGCAGGTGCGGCCGAGATTCGCGCTGGCGCACGCGGCCAAGGTCGCCTGCCTGCAGGGCTTGGGCCGGCTGAATGAGGCGCTGGAAGCGGCGAACTTCGCGATCGACGAGTGCGAGCCAATCGCCGACAACTACCTCGTGCTGGCGCGCGTGCAGATCGCCAAGGGCGCGGCGAGCGATGCCGAGAAGGCGCTGAACAAGGCGCTGAAGCTGAGCCCGGACAACGCCAACGCGCAGCTGGACTTGGCGGAGCTGCTGGACGCCCGCGGCGACAAGCCCGACGCGATCGAGTGGTACCAGAAGTTTCTGAAGAACAAGAACGTGCTGCAGGAAGACACGCGGCGTGTGCGCGATCGCCTGCGCGTGCTCAAGGAACCGGCGGGCGAGTCGTAGCGCCTGCGGTCAGCGCGTGAGCTTGGCTTTGGCCCGCGCCAGCTGATCCGCCAGCACCTGCGGAATCTGCTTGACGACCTTCTTGCGCAGCCGATAGCGGAACGGCGAAACGTCCGGAATCGGCGCATGGGCCGGAATGTGGGTCTGGCGAACGGCGTCCGGCAGCTGCGCGAGGTGATCGCGGCGCACGAACAGGAACACGTTGTAGCGGTACCAGGGCTGCACCGCCGGATCTTTGGCGACGCGCGGCCGGATGCAGTCGAACAGTTCGAAACCGTGGGCCGCCAGCGCGTCGCGCCACCACGCGTACGGCTGTTCATTGACGTGGTGCTCACCGCCCTGGCCTGGAGGCGCCGCGGAGAACAGCAGCACGTCGCCGTGGCGCGTCAGCGTGTTGAGCAGCGTTCCTGACGCGCTCTCCGGGATGTGTTCCGCGACTTCCAGGCACTCGACGAGGTCGAAGCGCCGTTTGAGGTCAATCGGCTGCGCCAAATCCGTGGCCAGGAACTGGCTTGCCGGCACCCGCAGCGCGTCGCGATCGACGTAGTCGCCGTCCACACCCTGCACGTCCGTGACGCCCGCCGCTTGCCACGCGCCCAGCCAGACCGCCTGGCCGCAGCCAAAATCGACCACGCTTTGCGGTTTGAGCCAATCCTGCACAAGCGCCACGATGCGCTGCGCGGACGCCTCGTTGGAGGTGGTCGTGTAGGCTTGAAAGGTCGTGGAGTACTGGTACTGCGTCATGGCGAGCGCGATGGTACACTGCGCGCGCCCTTTCTGGCGAGGCCCCATGGCACATCCGGTTGCGAAAAAAGGCACACATATCAAGCCATCAGGGCCAGCCATCGCCGTTGGCGCCACCGTTCCCGCCGGCGACGCGCGCTTCGTGGCGATTGCCGGCAACATCGGCGCGGGCAAGTCGACGCTGACCGGATTTCTTGAAAAGCGTTTTGCGATCAAGCCATTTTACGAGCCAAACGACTCCAATCCGTACCTCAAGGACTTCTATGGCGACATGAAGCGCTATGCGTTCCACAGCCAAATGTACTTTCTCTCCGCCAAGTTCCGCGCGCACCTCGACCTCGCGCGGTTGATCGCCGCGGAACCGGGCAGCGTCTTTGTCCAGGACCGGACGATCTACGAGGACGCCGAGATCTTCGCGCGCACGCTGCACACGCTGGGCGTCCTGAGCGATCGGGATTTTGCCACGTATTCAGGGATGTACGCGGCAATCCGCGACACGCTGCCGCGCCCGGACCTGCTCATCTACCTGCGATGCAGCCTGCCGGGGATCAGACGCCGAATTCGCGCGCGCGGCCGGCCGGAGGAGCAGGCGATGAAGCCGCGCTATCTGTCGGCGCTGCATCAAGCCTACGAGGACTGGTTTGCCGCTTACGATCTGGGGCCGACGCTCGTGATCGAGACGGAAAAACTCGATTACTGGGAGAACCTCGTGGATCGCGTGGAGCTTGTGACCGCGCTGGAAGGTGTGCTCAAAGGCCGCGGCACGTGGGCACCGACGGCGTAGGGCCGACTACTTCTCAGCCTGCTCAGCGGCCAACTTCTGCGTTCGATCGACCTGCGCGACGGGAATTCGCGGCGAGCTCGGCTGCGAGGCGGTAATCGCCAAGCTGTTGGGCGGCGGCAGGTTCACGAGCCCGCTGATGTTCGTATGCTTGGGCGTCGCCGTCAGCGGCGTCACCGATTCGACCATGGAGATCGTGCCCTCCGGCGCGTCCGGCCAGAACATGTCCCGCACCGCTTCCAACGCTTTGCGCATGTCCACCGCACGGGCAAAGCGATCGGCCGGCCGCTTGGCCAGCGCGCGCTGCAACACGGCATTGAAGGCGTCCGTCACCGGCGACAGCGCGGCCTTGCGAATATCGGGCACCGGCGCGCGCAAATGCGACTGCATGATCGCGACGGCGGATGACTGATGAAACGGGACGTCGCCCGCCAGGCAGCGGTACAGCAGGATGCCGAACGCGTAGAGATCGCTGCGACCGTCCAGATCCGCGGCTTCACATTGCTCCGGGCTCATGTAGGCGGGCGTACCGAGCGCCATGCCCGTCGTCGTTAGCGACGAGCCGTGCATCCAGGCTATGCCAAAATCGACGAGTTTCACGACCGGCTCGCCGTCGCCAAAGTCCGCGAGGATGATGTTGGACGGTTTCATGTCCCGATGCACAAGCCCCAGCGCGTGCGCTTCCCCCAAGCTGCGGAGCACCGGCACGGCCAGGTCGATCGTCTCCGGTTCGGTCAGCGCGCGGCCATGCGCCAGACGCTCCGTCAGGATCTGCTCCAGGGTCGGCCCCTTGAGCATCTCCATCGCCAGGAAGAACGCGCCGCCTGGCGCCTGCCCGACGTCAAACACACGAATGGTATTAGGATGTTTGAGGGACGCCGTGACGCGCGCCTCGCGAAAGAAGCGGCGGATTGTCGCGTCGTCCGGACCGCCAAAGTCGGTTTTCAGCACCTTGATCGCCACATCCTGGCCGGTGACGATGTGCTCGCCCGCGTAGATCGCGCCGTAACCGCCCTTGGCGATTTGCGCAGTGAGCCGGTAGCGGCCCGCCAGCACGTCCCCGGGACGAATTTGCACCTGAGGATCGAACTTGACCGCCGGCACGGTCACGTGGCCGTCGTACGTGCATTCCGTGGCCTTGCCGCGGCTGCCGCAGTGGGGGCAAAAGCGCAGTCCGTCCACCCATTCTGGCTCGCGGCTGGAGTTCGGACTCATGCGGACGCCTCAACCGCTGCTTTTGGGCCTTCACTCCAGCGAATAACGCGCTGGAGTGGGGCCAAATTCTCGACGGCGGCAGATGCGGCAAAAAGTACCGCCCTCGCGTCAATGCGAATCATGTGCCCGATCGGGCGAGGCTTTGTCACAAGATAGTGGCGCGCGCGGCCCGCTAGCGGCGAACCCGCAGACAGCGGCTGAAATGGCGCGGTAAGCCAAGACGGACTTGCTGGACCGGACTGAAGAACCCCAGCGTTTGCCACGCCAACCTACCCGCAGCTCAAGCTGCACGGCAAGCCTACGCGATCGGGAACGTGCTTCACAAACGCTTCCATATAGTTCTTCACAGATGCGTGCACATTCATCGCGGACCAGGCGGTCGGCGATCGGCGAAGCTGAACTTTTTGCGACTGGCTCACGACTTTTTGCGGCAAATGGGTTGCAGCCGGGGGCGGCATCGCTACCATCAAGCCGTGCGCCGCTCCCCCCGGCCCCAGCGACCTCTGAGGGATCCCATGAGCCTGCCACATCCGATCAAACCCCTGCGCGTCGAAGTCGTGGGAATCCATCCGCGCTATGCCCGGCTGTTGATCATTGAAGTCGAGCTTGATCAGGTGCCGCCGCCGCGCTGGGTGGAGTGCTTTGACAAGGCGGGCGAGTCGTTGCCGTGGATCGACATGCAGCCGCCAACGGTGCACAAGAGCAAGATCATCCTGCACCCGACCGACGAGGACATCGAGCCGGAAGTCGCGCACACGGAGGAGCGGATTCTGCTCGCCAATCAGCGCTGGTTGGCGGCGCTGGCGGCGGAACAGACCCCGGTGCCCCCGGTTGAGAGCGACTCCGACGTGTTCTCCGCGGAGATCCGCGAACGCATTGCCGCGGCCCGCCAGCGCACGCGCACGATGTCGGAGGCGTTCAACGTCCAAGGCTTCTGGCGTTCCGATGCGTGGGTGACGGAAGACGTGATGTCGCTGGAAGGCATCACGCAGAATTGACCGCTCAGGCCAGCGTTTCCGCGGTCGCGTCCACAACGCAGGCGCCGTGCGGCGGCGGAAGATTGCGGCGAATCGCCGCCAGCAATCCTGCGCGACTCAGCGGCTTGGCGATGTAATCGGTGCACCCCGCCTCCAGGCAGTGCTCGCGGTCGCCGGCCATCGCGTGCGCCGTCAGCGCGACAATCGGCTGGACAAACCCGTCAGCGCGCAGTTGCCGCGTCGCCTCGTAGCCGTCCAGCTCCGGCATCTGCATGTCCATGAGCACGAGCGAAAACGGCGTCCCGGCCGCCTGCGCGCGTGCGACCTCCTCAACGGCGGCACGACCGTCATCGGCGACGGTCACTTCGATCCCGGCGTGATGCAGATACGTCGTAATCAGCAACTGGTTGTCAACGCCATCCTCCGCCAGCAGCACCCGCACGCCCGTCCGCACTGCCTCGCTCTTGATGCGCACGGGTTCATGCAGGCCGCTGATCAGCTGCTCCGGCACGTGCTCCAGCGGCGACTCGTCAATCACGCCCGGGTCAATGCGCAAGGTGAACGTCGAGCCTTGCCCCGCCGTGCTCTCCGCCGTGAGTTCGCCGCCCATCAGCGTCGCCAGCCGCCGGGAAATCGCCAGCCCGAGACCTGATCCGCCAAAACGGCGCGTCGTCGAGGCGTCGGCTTGGGCAAAGGGCTGGAACAGCCGGGACATCTGCTCGTCATCAATCCCGATGCCCGTGTCCGCCACCGCGATCTCCACGTGCGCGGCGCGGCCGTTCGACTCGTGCATCGCCACCGTGATTGTGACTTCCCCGTCCTGAGTGAACTTGAGGGCGTTCCCCACCAGGTTGAGCAGCACTTGTCGCAGCCGCAGCGGGTCCACGACGACCCACGTTGGCACCGCCGTCGGCAGCCGCAACCGCAGCGTCAGGCCCTTGTGCGCCGCGCGCGCCTGCATCAGTTCCAGCACGTCCTGCAGCAGCGGCACCAGCGGCGTGCGCTCGGTCGCCAGCTGCATCCGGTCCGCTTCGATGCGCGAAAGGTCCAGCACGTCGTCCAGGAGACGCAGCAGGTGATCGCTGTTGCGGCGAATCGTGTTGGCGTACTGCCGCCGGTCGGTATCCTCGAGATCCGGATCCTGCAACAGCTCGGCAAACCCCTGAATCGCCGTCATGGGCGTGCGGATTTCATGGCTCATGTTGGCGAGGAACTGGCTCTTGGCGCGGTTGGCCGACTCCGCCGTGTCCTTGGCCAGCGAGAGCTGGGCATTGGCCTGCGCAAGCTGTTCCGTGCGCTGATGGACGCGAATTTCCAGGCTGTCGCGCGCCGTCGCCAATTCGCGTTCCACGGCTTTTTGCGCGCTGATGTCCAGCACGAAGGTGACGCCATGCGGCGGATCGCGGGAAAGCCGGACGCCCGCAATCAACGCCGGCACATGGCCGCCGTCGCGCCGCAGAAGCGGAACCTCGCGCACAAGGAAACGCCCCGTCTCGTCCAGCTCGCGGCGGAGTTCGGCCAACGTGCCCTCTTTGGCCGCCGCCAGCAGCCAGGACATCCGCATTTCCGTCAGCGTCATCTCGTCGCGCGAGTAGCCGAGCATCCCGAGAAACGCGTCATTCGCGTCCGTCCAGCGCTCCCCTTCCCAGAACACGACGCCGATGATGTTGGCCTGCAGCACCGCGTTCAGGTTCTTCTCGAGGCGCTTCAGCTCGCGCAAGTCGAGCACGAAGCTCACGCCCAGATTGGCGCCTTCCACCGACGCGCTGCCGCGGAGCACCTGAACGCGCGACCCGTCTTTGCGGACGTACTCCTTCTCACTCGGCACGGCGATCCCGCGCTCGCGCAGCTCCACAAGGGTTGAATCGGTCACGTCGCGCCAATCAGGCGGCGTGAGGCTCTCGTGCTTGAGCAGGCGCATGTCCAGATCGCGCCGGTCATAGCCCAACAACTGCAGATACGCGTCGTTGGCGTCCACGACCTGCCCCGTATTGTCCCAGAAACAGATGCCAATCAGGTTGGAATCGACGACGCGCCGGTAACGCGCCGCCGTCTCGCGCAGCTCCTGGGCGGTCTCCTTGCGGCGCTCAGTCTCCAGTTCCAGCTGCGCCTCATGCACCGCCGCAACGCGCTGCTCACGCCGGTCCCAGAGGACGTACATGCCGGTCGCGACGATCGCGGCGCTCGTCTGGGCAACGAACGCCTGCCAACCAATCGCCTGCCGGTCGCCGTACGTCGCGACGACGAAATAGCCGCCAAAATCGAACAGCGCCATCAGCGCCATCGCGGTGAGCATGACCGGCACGTCGTGATAGAGGGACAGCAGCGCGAGCGAGACGTACTCGTGGACCTGCATCTGCACTGGACCGCCGCCGGCGATCTGGATGACGCCGTACATGGCGAATTGGCAAATGGCGACCTGGACGCGTGAAGTGCGATCGCCCGTGGTGCCCAAGGTGATCCTGCCGGCGATCACCGCCACCAGCGGGGCGAGAATGCTGACCATCAGCCAGCGGCGCATGCCGAAGAGGATGATGTCGTCGGGGCCGGTGGACCAGGCTGAGCCGACGCAGACGAGCGCCTGAAGTGGCAGGAGCCAGGCCATCGTCGCGTGCACGCGCAACGCCCGGGAGCGCAGGCGGCGCAGGTCGACGTCCAGCGCGCGTTCGGCAACGCGGCGTTCAAACGCGTCGTCCCGAACTTGGCGGTCATCGACTGGCTCTGCCATCATGCGGCAAAAGATACCAGAGCGCGGAGAATCATGCGAGTTTGATGTGAATCAGTGCTCAGCGGCAAATCGGACGGTGGCGCGGCGATCCGCAGCGTCGAATTCGACCTGAAGCGCGCGGCCTGCGCCCGTGACGTACTGGTCAAAATCGGCAACGCGCATCATCCAACGCAGTTCGCAACCGTCGTCGCAACTGCCGGGCGTGTCGGCGCCGTAGAGGGCTTTGACAAAGGCAGCCGGCGCATTGGCGCGCGCCTGCAGGATGCCGTCCTGGACGTGCAAGCCAACCGCAGTGACGCGACCGCCGTCCGCGGGCAGCAAGAACGCCGTCCACTGGCCGCGTTCAGCCGGCAACAGCGCCATCTTCGCGCCCTTGAACGACCACACGCCGACCAACCAGTCGAGCGACCGCAGCCGCGGCAGGATGCCGAGAATCTTCAGGTCCGGCGTCACCCCGCCGGGCACATCCAGCTTCATCTCGCCCGTCTGCCCGCGCGGAATGATGAGCCGCTGCTCGCGACCCGTGCCGACGTCGAACACCACCGTCGCGTCGTGCTGGGACGCGTTGCGGATCGTCGCGAGCACCGGCGTCGGCGCTTCCGGATTGGCTTTGTGCTGCGTCGCCAGTCGGCCCTGAAACTCGCCGAAGCCATCGGCTCGCCGGCGCATAAACTCGTCGATCATCGCCGCGTACTGCCCCGTCAGCGCGGTGCCGGGCAGCATCTGCCAAATCCGCGCAATCACTTCCAGCGGCACTTCTGCGTCCGCCGCGCGCTTGTCCAGCAGCAGCTCGCGCTCCACCGGGCGGACGGCGACGACGCGCGCCTGATTGTCCGCATTGCACTCAAAGTGGTACTCGAGCACGGCGCCATTGAGGCGCTTGGTCACTGAACCGTGGGGAATGCAGGCCACGGTCGCCTGCGCCACAAGCTGCTGGCCCGCCGTCAGGACGCGCCGGAGCCGCTGGCCCGGGAGGTCCACTTCCAGGGAAACGGCGCGCGCCGCCGGATTGCGCAACGTGTAGCGATAGCTGTACTCGCGCGGCGTCAGGAACTTGCTGCCCGTCGCGTGCGCTTCCTCCACGTCCTTGGCGACCGCATCGGCGTCAAACTTTGGGCCGCGCTCATCTTCCACGGTTGAGACGACAACGCCCTCGACGGTGACCCATTCTGCCGACGACTCCGCCACGCGCTTGTCCAGCGCCGCCACAACCCGCGCGTCCGCTTCCGGACGGAGCGCCATGTTGGCCAGCAGCGCGTTGACGGAACCGTCCTTGAGCGCCACATCCACGTCCGTGAGCGCAGACGGCGGTGCCTCTTTGGCCTTGGCCTTCTTCGCCGCCGCTTCAGCCTTGCGCCGCTCGGCTTCCGCGCGTTTCGCCTCCGCCTCAAGCCGCTTCTTCTCGGCTTCCTGCCGCTTCTTTTCGGCAGCGATCGCCGCCTTCGCGTCTTTCTCCGTTTTGGCCGCCGCAGCCCGATCCGCCACAACCGGCGCCGCGCCTGCCGGAACCGCCGCAGCCACGGCCGCCTTCCCGGCTTCGTCCTTGGCTTTGCGCTCGGCTTCTTCCTTCGCCTTCCGTTCGGCTTCTTCCTTGGCCTTGCGGTCCGCTTCGTCCTTGGCCTTGCGCTCGCGCTCCACCGCCTCGGCGCGGGCTTTCTCGTTGTCGAGCGACTTGGCCTTCTCCGCCGCAACCTCACCGGCCTTCTTCGCGTCCTTGTCCGCCTGTTCAGCCGCCTGCTTGGCCTTCTCCGCGTTTTCCGTCGCAATCCGCACTTTTTCGCCGGCGTCCGCGACGGCCTTGAAGTTGGCGGGCGTAGGCGCTTCCGCGATGACCTTGGCCTTCTCCGACGCGTCCGCCACCAGCCTCTTGCGATCCTTTTCCGCAGCATCCGCCGCCGCGTGCGCCTTTTCAGCCGCCTTCTCCGCGCCGCGCGCCTTGTCCGCGGCGTCATTGGCCGCGCGCTGCTTCTCTTTTTCCGCCTGTTCCTTGTCGCGCTTCTGGCGCTCCACTTCCGCCGCCGCCTGCTTCTTCTTTTCTTTTTCAGCGTTTTCCGCGTAGTCGCGCAGCTGGTCTTCTTTCTCCTGCGCGATCTTGGCGGCCTTCTTGGCGGTCTCTTTGGCTGCGGCGAGCTCCGCCTGCAACCGCGCCTGCTCGTTCTTGTACTTGGGCTCCTCCCGGGCGGCGGGCGCAGCGGGCGCGGTCGGCACAACCGGCGCCGGCGCAGCGGCTTCAGCGGCCACAGCCGTGCGAATGCAGCGCGCGGACCACTCAAATTCGTCAATCGTGCCGCCACTCTTGCGCGGCGGTCCGTCAAATTTCTGCTCGCGCACATCAGCCAGCAGGTCGCATCCGCGAGGCGCCGCCGCCGCCACCAACTGCTTCTCTGCCAGCGCGCGGACGAATTTTTCCTGCGTGCGCCGCGTGTGCAGCGTGCCCAGCGTCTGGCTGCCCGACGGGACTTCCTTCATCGAATCGACGACCAGCACTTCCGCGCCGGTCGGCAGCGGCGTGAGGCGTTCCACACCCGGTTCGCGGTCAAATTGCACGCCGCCGCACGCGGTGAAGGCCATGCTGCACAGCAGCAGGAAGCTGCGCTGTTTCATCGTGTTAGGAAGAATACTGTACATCGCTCGCCCATCCAGCCAAGTTCCGGACAGGGAGGATAGGGGGCGGCGGCCGTCGTGGCAACCTCATCAGGCGCGCGGCCTTCGCCGCAGCCGCAGCGCCGCCACCAACGCCACTAACGCGAGAAGCGTCCCCGCACGTGCGCCCGTCTCGCCAAGCTGGCAGCCGCTCTTGACCGGCGGTGTCGCCTGCGCCTCGCCAACGCCCAACTGATACGCAACCAGCGGCCACAGCTTGCCACACAGCACCGCCGTGCGACTGGTGTCGGGGCACTCCAGCTGCGTCAGCTCCGCGCGGTGATGCACGGCCGTGAAATGCCCGCCATTGTCCGTTGAGACGCCGATCGTCATGTCGTCCAGCACCTCGTCGGCGCACACGTAGAGGCCGTTATCCAGCCACTTGAGGCAGGACGTGCTGAGCGTGTTCAGCTGGGTGAATTGCAGGTCCGCCGTGTTCGCCCGCCACATCCCGGGGGACGGCGTCGTCGCGCCAACGACTACCTGCTTGCCATCGGGCGACAGCGCGAAGCCCACGAGCTTGCCCTTGGGCGCCTGGAACGCCAGGTGCCACGTTGCGCCGCCATCCTGCGAGCGCCAGAGCTGGTCCGGGTTGAAGCTGCGGCGCACGCGAAGCCACACCGTGTCCGGATGCGTCGGGTCCACTGCGCCGATGTAGGTGCCCAGCACCTGCGTCTGGTCGGCCGGCAGCGGCACGCCCTTCGCGTCCGTCATCGTTGGATTGAAGGGCAGCGTCGTCCAAGTCAGCCCGCCGTCGTCGCTGCGCAACACCGCGTGCTGGTCCTGATCCGGCCCCACGCGCGCGCTCACGTACAGCCGCGCCAGCCGGGACGGCGCGATCTCCAAGGTCAGCCCCTGGGCGTTTTGCGGCAGCGCGGCGCCCAGCTGCGTCCAGGTCTGGCCATTGTCGTGCGTCGCCATCAGCTGGTGTTGCGTCTGGTCCTCGGTCACATCCAGGACAATC
Source organism: uncultured Myxococcales bacterium (assembly GCA_903842345.1). Lineage (GTDB taxonomy): Bacteria > Myxococcota_A > UBA9042 > UBA9042 > UBA9042 > CAIYBN01. The sequence goes on along the minus strand of CAIMLR010000028.1, from coordinate 156,659 downwards.
GCGTGCTTGGGGTCGTCCGGATCGACAATCAGATCGATCGCCGGCAGGCGTCCCAGATACTCCGGCGTGGCGATCTTGTGCCAGTTGCAGGCGTGATCCTGACTCAGCGCCAAGCCCTGGGAGGTCGCGGCAAGGATGCTGCTGTCGCCGAGGATGCCGATGAACGGGTCTTCCTGGCCGTCATATCCGACGGAAACTTCGCAAATCCAATGCCAGCTCTGACCGCCGTCGGTGGTCTGCAGGAAACCGTAGGTCGTCTGCGCGACCAGGTGCGCGGGATCCACCGGATCGCGGGCCAGCTGGGCAGCGGCGGGATAGCGGCCATTGGCGACTGCGGAAACAGGCAGCAACGCCAGAAACGCGATCAGCAGGGGCAGGCGGAACTGGGTCAGCGTCATGCGGCTACCGGGTCGCGCGCTTGTGTTGCTTCCAGGAATGTTCGTGCCGTTTGTCGGGCGCCTGGACGAGTCCGCGCACTTCGCAGGTGTGGTGCACGTCCTCCGGCTGGAAGCCAAACCGCGTGTTGCGCAGCAGTTCCGCGATGCAGATGGTCAACTCGCCGTTGCGCGCGCCATCAACTTCCGCCCGGACCGCGCCGATCTGGCCAACCGTGTTGACCGAGAAGTGCAGCTGGATGGGCGCGCCGTTGGCGAAGCGCACGGAGCAAGCTTGCATGTCGACCGTGCGCGAGTGGCAGAGCGCATCCAACTGCTTGCGATTCACCGGCTCCAGCGCACTGCCAGCGGCCGTCGCGTCATGCGGTGGCGGCACGGCGGCAGCGGCGGGTTGGCCCCCCCCTGACGCCGAATCGGTCGGACGCAGGCGCCCCACACGCGCGTCGCGCATCACGCCGTGCAAGCGCTCGCCAAGTTGCGAAGTGTTCGGCATCGCCGGCGAACCCGCACCGGCCGTCGCATCCGGCGTCAGCGTGAGGGCGGCGGCCAGCGTCGTGTCCGTTTCCATGACGGCCGCCTGCTTGCCCATGTACCACCAGACGCCAAACGCGACGCCACCGGCCGCTGCCAAGGCGAGGAGGACGAGGCCGATTGTCGCGCCCCAGCTGCGCGTGGCGGCCTGACGGAACATCACGCTGAATTCACGGAGCATTTCAGCGTCGCGCGAACGCTGCGGCACAGCGCGGCGGGTCGTGGTATCGGCCAGAGCCGCTGCGGAGCCATGGAAGAAGGAATCCGCAGCTCCGGAAGGAGCCCGGCGCTGGACGATCGGCAGGGTCGCCGAGACGACGCCGTTGGACTGCCGCAATTCCACCGCGACGCGGCAACGCGGACAGAGCACGGGCACCGGCGATTCAAGCGGTCCGAGCGCAAAAATGGGCACGGGAATCGGCGCCTGACAGTTTGGGCAAGGGACTTGCATGAGCACGCGCTCCGGGTCGAGAGAAAATCAGGTCAATAGGGCAAAAACAGCAGTTTCCAGCCGGCGCGCACATGTTGCGCAGCGGTGGCATCAGCCGGCAAGGCACCGTCGACGGCGATTGCCGCGTGCGGATCTGGCACATTCGCAGCCGTGGTCAACATTTGTGCCGAAATCCCCGGTTGTTGGGCGCCGTCCAGGCTGAAGGCCGCAGCACTGCTGCCCAAGCCAAGCGACGTCCACGCCGCGACGATGATAGCCCAAGCCGGGTCTTTTGTGTGAGCCAACGTCCGCCACGCCGTCACGGGCGTCTGAGGCGTGCCGCCAAACCAGGAAGCGGGTTGCGCGCCCGCGGCGTCGGTCGGTCCACCCAGCAGCACCGCGCGCCAAACCGTCTGATGCATCGCGACCATTGCCGCCTGACTGGCGCCTTCCCCGTGCCCGGCGATGGCAATCTCCGACCAGAGCGGCGTGCTGCCGGCGTAGAACTTGCCCCAGTTTTCGCCCGGACGGTGCTTGTCCAACCACGTCAGCGCTTTCACCAAGCGGTTCTGCAGGCAGTCGGGCGTCGTCACGGTGACTTTGGGCGTCCGGTCCTGACCGTCCAGCAGCTCCTGGCGCGCCAACTCCAGGCACGTCCCGTCGCCCCCGCACGCCGCTTGAGCGGCCACAGGCGTCGCCAGCACGAGCACGCGATGGCCCTGTTGGGCGATGGCCGCGGCGAGCGAGAGATACTGGGTCGGCAGCAGCGCAGCGTCGGGCAGCAGCACCACGAGCTTGCCAGTCGTCAGCGCGTCAGCCGCCACCGCAAACGCGTGGACGCCATCGGCGATCGCGGCATCGGTCGCTGTTGCCGAGAAAGTTGCCAACGCGACGCTCGGCGCCGCGCCATCGGCGGTATCAGCCGCCGCAGCATCCTTGTTGGCCATCGTGTCGGCGGTGTCTTGCGAACCGGGGAGACTGTCGGTCGTCGTCGTGCCGCCACTCGCTGGCGTGGGCACGGGATTGACGAAACAGGAGGTCAGCAGCAGTGAAAGCGCCGCCGCACCGATCCAGCCCCGCCATGCCTGTGAATTGCGCACGTCCATCGGTCCATGCCCCCACCGAATAGGGTGCCCGAATTGCCGCGCTGATGCAATTGTGTGAAGAACGCGCTGGACGCGCAGGCGATCGCCATCCTCGGCGGTCAGAGGGCTGTCAGGACGCCGCGGGCACAGCTTGGCCACCGCGCGGGACTGTTTGCCCCTCGCGGTCGGCAACCGCCTCCGCGACGTGGTCGGCCACCGCCATGATGGTCAGGTACGGATTGATCTCCAGCGCGGTCGGGAAGAGCGACGCGTCGGCGACGAAAAGCCAATCGTGGCCGTGCACTTGCCCGCGCGACGTTGTCACAGAATCGCGCGGCGTCGCCCCCATCCGGCAACCGCCCATCAAATGCGCCGCGGAGACGCTGATGGTCCCGGGCAGGAACTGCGCGGTCGTGATGCGCGTGTTCAAATCGGCCTGCTCGCTGCGCTCAATCAACGTCGGCCGCGCCGATGGGGCATGCACGGCGTCTGCCCCCGCGGCGAAGAAGATCTCCGCAGCCGCACGCGTGCCACGCACCATCGCCTCGATCGTCTTGGGCATCAGCTTGTAGTGGATGACCGGGTTGCCGCTCACGTCGATGGCCACGCGCTGTTCCGGGAGCGCGTCGTCACAGGCCAGCACCAGGATCATCTGCAGCCGCTCGTAGGCCGCCATCAGTCGCTCGTGATCCGCGCCAAAGCCCGTCAGGTTCTTGGCGGTGATGAACGGAAAGTACATGCAGCTTTCCAGGAAGTACCGCTCGGCTTCGACGCGCTCCTCCCAGACGAAGCTCTTGGGATGGCCGACGTAGTTGCTGATGACGTGGTCGTGCTCGCCGGCGAGGATGTGCGCGGGATGACAGGTCCAGAAGCGGCCAATCGCCGGCAGATCGCCCGCCAGGCCGGAACGCAGCAACAGCGCGGGCGAGTGGATGGCGCCCGCAGCAACCACGACGCTGCTGGCGTGCACCACATGGTGGCCCGGTGCCCATTCACTTTGGCTGCCGTGCGGATGCGGCCGGTCGTCGACAAACACGTCCAGAATTCCGCCGCGCCCGCCCACGCGTAGTCCGCGCACCTCAGCCCGTGTCACCACTTCCACGCCCGCCGCCTGCGCGGCCGGGATCTGGACCTGCGCCGTGCCCTGCTTGGCATTGTTGGGGCAGCCGAGGTTGCACAAGCTGGAGCCGCGGCAACCGCGCACGTTGATGGGAAACTGCCGGGCTTCGCGGCCCAGCGCTTCGCAGCCCTTCTGGAACAGCCGGTTGTTGTCGTTGATCAGGTTGTCCGGGATGAAGCTGGCGTTGTTCTGCACCGCAAAGCGCGCTGTTCGCTCGACAACGTCGTCATAGCTCAGTCCCGGCAGGTTCCAGCCGGAGATGACGCGTTCCGGCGGCGTCATGGACGTGCCGGTGTAGACCATCGTTGAACCGCCCAACGCTTCGCCATACGCGAGGGTCACGGTGTGATCGGCGGTCGGATGCGCGCCGCCGTGGCCATACAGCAGCGACGCGGACGCGACCTCGGCGCCCGTCAGTTGCTTGGGATCGATCCGCGCGCCTTTCTCCAGGATCAGCACACGCTTGCCCTGCGCCACGAGCGGAGCCAACGCGGCAGCGACCGTGCCACCGCCCGCGCCGGAGCCGATAATCACCACGTCCGCGTGAATCGCCGGGTTCATCTCATTCCCCTTGTTTCTGAGCCGCTTGCGGCGCATGCCAGGCATCCCAGCCCGCGATGTTCGGACGGTAGCCAAGGCGCGCCTGCACCGCCGGATCGCCGTACCAGCCGACAAACAGCAGCGTGCGCAGCCCCCACAGCCCGACCCGCAGCTTGGTCACGCCGCAATCCTGCAGCCAACTCAGCAGCTTCAGCCGCTGCTCCGGCCTCAACCCGCCCAGCGTGCGCAGGTGCGTGAACACCGGCAGCCACCAGAGAATCCGCACGAACAGTCTGAGTTGTCGCTGCAACGCCACCGGCTCGTCCGCCAGTCGTTCGTCAACCCGCTCCAGCACCGGTCCCAGCTCCGCGAGGCTCAGCTTGGCCGTCGCCGGGATGAAAGTCGCCAGGATCGGCTGGATCTGCCGCGCCAGTGGAGCCAACACTTCCTGCCTGATCATGACTTTTCGCCTCCGTGCCGCGCGTAGGATCACCCGCGCAAGCTGCCTTGACCACGGCCGTTTGTCATGCTGATGTCACGTCTCCTCGCGTTTTGGCCCTTGCGCGCGCGCGGCAAAAGCCTTACACCCCGGCGGCGATTTTGCGGGCCGTCTGAGGGTGTGATGCTGACTGTTGCTAATGTTTCCAAGACTTATTCTGGCAAGAAGCTGTTTATCGACGTCACGACGTCGTTCGCGCCCGGCAACCGCTATGGCCTGACCGGACCCAATGGCGCCGGCAAGTCGACGTTCATGAAGATCCTGGAAGGCGCGCTGGAGCCCGATGACGGCACCGTGTCGCGTCCGCGCAAGACCGCGTATTTGAAGCAGGATCACTCGGCGTACAACGAGCACACGGTCCTGGATACGGTCATGATGGGCAACGCCGCGCTGTGGGAAGCGATGGTCGAGCGCAACACGATCTACGAGTCGGGCGACGAGAGCGACGAAGCCGGCATGCGGCTGGCGGAACTGGAAGGCGTCGTCGCAGAAGAGAACGGCTACATGGCGGAGAGCGAAGCTGAAGAGCTGCTGCAAGGCCTTGGCATTCCGGCGGAATTCTACCAGACGCAGATGAGTGAGATGTCCGGCGGCAACAAGGTCCGCGTGCTGCTCGCGCAGGCGCTGTTTGGCGCGCCGGATTGCCTGCTGCTGGACGAACCGACCAATCACTTGGACTTGGACACGATCGAATGGCTCGAGGAGTTCCTCTACAGCTACAGCGGCGTCCTCATCGTCATCTCGCACGATCGCCGCTTCCTCAACGACGTCTGCACGCACATCGCCGACATCGACTTCGAGACGATCATCACGTATCCGGGCAACTACGACGACATGGTGCGCACCAAGGGCGCCGTCCGCGAGCGTCAGGTCGTCCAGAACAACGCGCGCGAGAAGAAGATCAAGGACTTGCAGGACTTCATCTCCAAGTTCTCCGCCGGCACGCGCGCCACGCAGGTGCAGTCGCGCAAGAAGATGGTGGAGAAGCTGGCGCCCGCGGACGTCAAGCGCTCCAACATCGCGCGGCCGTTCATCCGCTTTGACATCGCCCGCGAGTCCGGCAAACACGTCGTGGATATTCAGGATTTGGCCAAGGATTGGGGTGAAGGCCCGCTGTTCCAGCACTTCCGCGCGCACGTGAACCGCGGCGATCGCATCGGCATCATCGGCAAGGACGGCATGGGCAAGACCACGCTGCTCAAGATGATGCTCGGCGAGTACCCGGTGGAAACCGGCTCGATCGAATGGGGCCACGAGACCAACATCGGCCAACTGCCGCAGGAACACGAAGGCGCGATCGAGCCGGGCAAGACCATCGACCGCTGGCTCCACGACTTCAAGCCGGGCGCGGATCTGGAAGACATTCGCGGCCTGCTTGGCCGGATGCTGTTCCGCGGCGACGATGGCCTCAAGGCGACGGCGACGCTCTCGGGCGGCGAGCGCGTGCGCATGCTGTTCTGCAAGCTGATGCTGCTCAAGCACAACGTGCTGATCCTCGACGAACCGACCAATCACCTGGATCTGGAAGGCTGCTCTGCGCTGGCGGAAGGCTTGGCGGAATACAAGGGCACGCTCTTCGTGGCCACGCACGACCGGACGCTGCTGACCGAGTCGTGCAACCGCATCTGGCGCATCAAGGACGGCGAGATCCTGGACTTCGCCGGCAACTACGAGACCTTCGTCGAGCGCTACGGCCACTGAAGCTGCGACGGGACGTTGACCGGAGCCTGTAGCCTCGGCAGACTCGGCGCGGAGGTGTGATGGCCGCGGATACGCCGATGAATGCGCAGGAGTTGGAAACGCTTGTCGCGAGCGTCGTTCGGCAGATCCTGAACGAGCAGCGCCGCGATCCGCAGGAAGCGCCGCCCCACTCGCGCGCGCCGCGGTCACAGCATCGGCCGTTGCCGGGTCTCGATCGGCTGGCGTTTCCAGAGCGCGTCGCGCATCTGACGCAATCCACGCCCGCGCGCATCGGCATCGGTCGCGCCGGACTCCGCTATCCAACGGCGACCTACCTGACGCTGCGCGCCGATCACGCGTTCGCCAAGGACGCGGTTGTCAGCGAGCCGAGCAAGGAATTCCTCGCCAGCTTGGGCGCCATTGAGCTGCGCACGCAGGCGCAGGATCTGGATACGTTTCTGCTCTACCCCGACAACGGTCGCGTGCTCGATGAAGCCTCGCTCGCGCGCCTGCGCAACGAGGGCACGCGCGGCGTCGACGTCCAAATCATCCTCGCGGACGGACTCTCGGCTTGGGCGGCGGAGATCAACAAAGGCCTGCTGCCAGAACTGCAGCGCGCGCTCAGCGCTGGCAACTTCAGCCACGGCAAGCCGATCTGGGTCAACCGCGCACGCATCGCCGTCGCCGATCAGATCGGCGTGGAGTTGGCCGCCAAGGCGACGCTCATCTGTCTGGGCGAACGGCCCGGCCTCGGCACCGGCGATTCGCTGTCCATCTACCTCGCGTGGGGGCCCAAGCTGCACCAGGACAACGCGGAGAAGAACTGCATTTCCAACATCCGCCCGAGCGGCTTCAGCGTGCAGAATGCCGCCGCGCAGGCCGTCGACATCCTCAGCAAGGCGCGGGAAATCGGCGCCGGCGGACTGGCCATCGGGCGCGTCCCGACGCGGACTTGGTGATCAACGTGACCGAGCACTTGCACATTCCGGCGTGGTTGCCAGCGGGCCTGGAGGCGCTGCCGCCGACGCTGCTCTCCTGCCGGGCGATTCCGTTTGCGGACGCCGCGCTTCGGCGGGAGCTGGGCTGTGCGCCACATCACGCCTCGCTGGGACTCGTCACGGCGGACCAGGACGATGCCTTGTACGCCGCGCTGGACCATGCGACGAAATTCGCCCGCGTGGACGTGGTCTACGCCAAGAGTTTCTATGCAGGCGCTGCCCATGCGTCGGGGCCGCTCTCCGGCGAGATCCTCGGTGTGCTCGCAGCGGCGGATCCCCAGGAGATCGCGGAGGGCCTTCAGGCGCTGCGTGAATACCTCGCGGAACACGCGCACTTCTACAAGCCGCGCGCTGGCGTTGCCGCCAACCAGCCGGCGTTCTTCCCGCACGTGATTGCGGAGACTGGGCATTACCTCTCGGTCGCGGCGGGCATCGATCCCGGCCAACCGCTGGCGTATCTGATCGCCCCGCCAGTGGAATCGATCATCGCGCTGGACGCGGCGCTCAAAGCTGCGGACGTCCGCCTCTGCCGCTACTTTGGCCCGCCGACGGAGACCAATTTTGGCGGCGGCTACCTGACCGGCAAGTTGGCAGCTGTGGAAGCCGCGGCGACCGCGTTTGCTGAAGCCGTCCTGGAAGTCGCCCAATCGCCCTTGGCCGCCGCGCGCCGGGCGGACCGCGATCGCGCCTAGTTTGTGACCGGGAGCCGCCATGACCCGCCCGTCTGGTCCCCATCTCACTGTCCATCGCCCCGAGCTGGCGTCCCCGGGCATCGCGCAGATCTACCTGGAGCGGCTGGGCGTGCGGCTGGAAGGCAAGAGCGTCGCCGGCGTTGAAACATGGCTGCGCGTGCCGGAGTGGAACCTCGCGATTGACGTCGGTCGCGCTCCGGAGCCGAGCGTGCGCTGCAAGCACTTGGCGCTGACGCACGCGCACATGGACCACGCGGGCGGTCTCGCCCAGTACCTCAGCCTGCGGCAGCTCTACGCGTTTGAGCCGCCGACGGTCTATGCGCCCGCGGAGTCGTGCGCCGATCTGCGGATGATCGTCGACATTTGGGGCAAGCTGCACAACCGCGCGTTTGACTGGACGCTGATTGGCATGCGCCCGGGGGACGAAGCGCCGCTGGGAGGCGGTCGCTGGCTGCGTGCCCTGCCCGCCGATCACGTGGTGCCGGCGCTTGGCTACGCGGTGCTGGAGCGGCCGCGGCGGCGCAAGGCGGAGTTTGTCGGAACGCCGACGAACGCGCTGCGACAGTTGGCGGAGAGCGGCGTGGAGATTACCGAGCCAACCGACCGCGTGCTGCTGGCAGTGTCGGGCGACACGCGGCCTTCCGTTCTCGACCACGTCGAGGAGCTGCGCACGGCTGAAGTTGTGGCGATGGAAACGACGTTCCTGGACGCGCGGCGCACTGTGGCGGATGCGCGCGTGGGCGGTCACACGCACCTGGACGACGTGCTCGCGCGCGCGGATGGCATCCGGCCGCATGTGTTCATTCCGTACCACATCAGCCAGATCTACACGCCCGCAGCGGCCCGCGCGGCGCTGGCGGAGCGCTTGCCGCCGGAGTTGCTGACCCGCTGCCGGCCGCTGCTGCCGTAGTCACCCCACGGAGAATACTTCCACCGAGCCAAAGCCACGCAGCGGCTTCGGACCCAGCGATGCGGCGTCAACTTCCAGGCGAATCCGCTCAGCGGTTATTGGGTCGACGTGGACCGTTCCCGGCTGCGCGGCGTGCTCGATGCGGCTGGCGAGGTTCACCGTCGGCCCCCAGACGTCGTAGTGCGGCACCCGCCCGCCCAGCACGCCGGCCACGAGTTCACCGCTCGCCAACCCCGCGCGCACCGCGATAGGCTTACCCGTTGCGTCCAGGTGTTGCTCCGCCACGTTCACCATCCGCAGCGCCGCTTTGACCAGCCGCAGCAGGTGATCCGGATCGCCCGTCGCAATACCCGAGACGACGACGTACGCGTCGCCGATGGTCCGCAGCTTCTGGACGCCGAGATCGCGGCAGATGTCGTCAAAGGCGCGAAAGAGGCCGTCCAGCGCCTCGACGACCTTGTGCGGATCCACCGCGGTCGACCACGAAGTAAAGCCGACGATGTCGACGAACAACACGCCCGCATCCGGCACATGTTCCGCGACCGTCCGCCGCTGCAGCTTCAAACGGCGCAGGACGCGTTCTGGCACCATCTCCGACAACAGCGCATCCGTGAACGCGTGCTCCTGCGCGGCGCTCTCCAGCTTGAGGACCCGCTCCACGGCGCTGCTGACCGCGCCAATGACGCGCTGGTAGCGAACCGCGTGGGCGGGCTCGTAGCCGTTCAGTTGCCGGCTGGTCAGGAAGACCATGCCAATGACTTTGCCATCGACGACGAGTGGACACGCCATGTTGGAGCGAAAGCCACGCGCGACGCGATCCCGCACCGCGTAGGCAAACGGATGGCCCGCGACGAATTCCCGCAAATCGTTGACGATGCGCGGCCGCTGTTGCTCCACCACGGGCACGAGCGTCGTGCCGTCGATTTTGCCGACCGCGAGCAGAATGTCCGCGTCGTGCGTGTCGCGCGCGCGCGCCCAACGCTCGCGCAGCACCGTCCCGTCGTCTTCAAACAGCGCAATGGACAGGAAATCAAAGGGCAGGAACGCGCTGAGCGCCTCAAAAAGATGCTCCCCGATGGTCTCCAGCCGCACGCCGTCCGCCAGGCGGTCGGTCAACGCCCGCAGCAGCTGCTGTTCCTGATGAATCGCGTCCAGTTGCAGCGCCAGATGGGCCAACACGTCGCCAAAACGCGTGCGTTCCGACGCGGCCGGATCCAGCAGCGCGGCAACCTCCTTGGCGATTTGCAGCAGCACGTCGATGTGGTCGTCCCGGTACGCGTGCGCCTGGCGACTGGAGAAGAACAGCACGCCAAACGCGCCGTCCGCGCCAACCAGCGGGCACGTCAGGCTGGATTGCACGCCCCGCTGCCGCATGAATTGGCTGTGCGGCGAGCCGCCGCGATCCTGCGCGTGCGCCACGAGATCATTGATAATACGCGGCAAACCGGACTGCAGAAACGCCCCCAGACTCGTCTCGCCAACCGCGCCGGCGTAATTCTTTGGCAGCAGCAGTTGCGGGTCATCGGCGCGCTGCCAGACGCTGTGGAGCGTGTCCGTCGCCGGATCCAGCAGCGCCAGACCGATGCGGTCGTACGGAATCAGCCGCCGGAAGGAAACGTAGATGAATTCAAGAATTTCCGCGGCGCGCCCAAACTGCCAGTCGTCCCCCGCGCGGAGGGCCGTGGGCCAGTCATTCCCGGGCGGGTTGGCACCGACGCGCATCAAAAAACCTCAAGGAACTGATGAAGAACCCATGAAACAATCACCAAGTGAAGTCAGCGTAGGCCGGAAGAAACCGGATGGCAACGCAGGATTTAGGCCACCCAACGAGCCGGGCGCATAAAGCCCCTAAATCCACAGGCGTTTGCCAGATCCCGAGCAATTCCGCGGGACGGCTGATTTTCTTGGCGACCGGTCGTGGGACAACCAGTCCCATTGCAGTCACCGATGCGTTGTATCGGGATACGGCTGTCCGCGACGCAGCGCGATCCCGCAGCTGATCCACGCCTGGCAAATGCGTCGAGCGACGGCGCCCGCGTCCGGCGGGTCACTGCCGCGAGCGACCGATGCAACTTGACGCCGCGTCGCCGGCCCGCAAAGCTCGGCGGTGGCGCACGTTGGCGCCGGTGAGGCCGCCGTGACGCTCCGTGTTTTTTCAGCTCTGGCGCTGTGTGCGGTTGCGGTTTGGGCGTGCGGTGCGCCGGCCCCGTCTGTGGCAGCATCCTCGGACGTCGGCGTGGTGGCCGCAACTGTGGACACAGCGGCGGAGACTGGCGCGGAGGGCGCGGACACGCAGGACGGCGAGGTCGCTGCGATCGCAGTGCCCGACGTTGCTCCCTTTGACTCCGGTGCCGCGCTCGATGCGGTCGATGTCGCGGTTGCCGATGTCCCAGCGCCTGACGTTCCCGCCGCAGTCGATGCAGGTCCGGTGACGCCGACGTTGACGCTCGCGACGCTGCAAAAAGCCCTGCAAACCGATAGCGCCGCTGCGAGTGCGCCGCTCGTCGCCCAGTACGAGATGCCCGTGTGTGACGCGACGCAATGCCTGTTCATCGTCGTCGCGCCAGGCGCCAAGGCCGTTGCCGTGACGGGTGATTGGGCGAATTGGACCGTCGACACCCAGCTTGCCTACGCAGCGAAGTCGGGCGTTTGGTGGGCGGTGATCCCGCTGCAGATCGCCAAGAAGGTCGAGTACAAGGTCAAGCTGGACGGACAGTGGGCGCTGGATCCGAGCAATCCGCATTTTGCGTGGAACACCTACGGTCCCAATTCGGCAATCTACGGCGAGAACCAAAGCCGGCTGCGGCGGATGGCGGGCGTGCAAAGTCCGCAGCTGGGCAATACGCGGGACGTCTACGTTTACCTGCCGGCAGCGTACGACAGCCAGCCTGAAGGGCATTTTCCGGTGCTGTACATGCAGGACGGTTTCAACGTCTACACAAATCCCAAGGCGCCATTTGGCTCGTGGGACGTGGAACAAACGGCGGACGCGCTGATGGCGTCCACGGAAACGCAGCCGCTCATCATCGTGGCCGTCGATACCGCCGATCGCAACCATGAGTACGTCTACACGCCGCTCAGTATCAGCGGCGTTGTCTATGACCCCAAGCTGCCACAATATGCCGCGTTCCTTGTCGACACGCTGAAGCCGCTCGTCGACAAGACGTTCCGAACCCTGCCCGACCGGCTGCACACCGCGATGGGAGGCTCCTCGCTCGGCGGCATTTCAGCGATGTGGATTGGCTGGATGCACTGGCAAACCTTCGGCTTGGTCGCATCGTTCTCCGGCGCGTATTGGATCGGCGAACCTGGCGCGGTCTGGAACGGCGGCAAGACCGGCGAAGGTCCGTCCATGCGGAGCCTCATCGCCGACAAGGCCAACGCGCCGCCGACCGGCAGCCTGCGCATCTACATGGACAGCGGCGACACGGGCTTTGACGGCGTCGCGAGCTACAACGGCGACGTCTGGGTGTACAGCGACTGGACGCGCAACGCGCTCGTCGCCGCGGGCTGGGACACGCGCGCGGAGTGGCAGCCCACGACGAATCTTGCGCTGACGACGCCGATGGCGAACGTCCCGGCCATCGCGTGGACGCCGACTCCCGCGCAGGGCTGGAAAGCGTATGTGCAGCCGGATAAGAACCTGTTCGACGTCGTCGGGCACGGCCATCAGCACAACGAGGCGGCGTGGAAGCAGCGGTTCGGCGCGATGCTGCGGTTTTTGTGGCCGGGTCCGGGGCTGAAGTAGCGCCGGCTAGTTGCACGTGGTACGGAGGTTGTCGACCATGACGTAACCAAGCGGATCGGCGGAGGTTACGTTGGTTGAGACGTTGACCTTGAACTGCACTGGAGTGTTCCACTGACTCGGCGTGACCGCCCATACGACTGTCTTCAGGCTGTTTGACCCCTGATAGGTTGAATACGGGCCCAGCGCCCCGCCGACCGGCAGGGTCCCGCCCAAGGTCGGTGTGACGACCATGTTCGTATCAACCGCGCTCAAGGACCGATTGCCAACGTAAATATCTGCCTTGACGAAGGCGGTCCCCGTTGGGATCGTTGCCGAGACGTACATGTACTCGCCTGAACCAGACGTCGAGTAGTAGCCATTGCCGCCGCCGTTGAACAGACTGCTCCAGCCCAGAGCGTTCGTCCCCTCGGTGTGGGGCGTAGCAAGCACGCCCCACTGCGTGCCCGTCCTCGTAATGTTCAACATGGACTCAAAGCCATTCAACACCGCTCCGGTGCATGGCGCACACCCCTCATCCGTCACGCCATCGCAGTTGTTGTCCAGCCCGTCGTAGCAGACCTCCGGCGCGCCGGCGTGGACCGCTGCGTTGCTGTCCAGGCAGTCATCGGGCGCCGTCGACGTCACGTATCCGGGCAACAGGCAATTCGCAATGACCAACGCCGGATCGGGATTGCGGTATCCGTCGCCGTCGGCGTCGCGGTACCACGTGCCTTGCGGCAGGCCTTCGTCCGTCGCGCCATTGCAGTTGTCGTCGATGGCGTTGCACGTCTCGGTCGCGCCCGGGTTGATGGACTTGACTGCGTCGTTGCAATCGGCCGCCACCAGCGTCGTGTACGTCGTGTTCGCCTTGCACAGGCACGCCCCCGCACCACCGCCATACCCGTCCGCGTCCGCGTCGCCGTAGTAGGTCGCGCACCCGGTCGAATTGACGCCGTCCGTCGTGCCGTCGCAGTTGTCGTCGACATTCGCCGTCGCGCACAGGTCGGCGATGCCCGGATGGATCGCGGCGTTGGCGTCGTTGCAGTCGGTCTTGGTCGCCGCGTAGCCGACCGTGCCCGCGCACACACACGTCGTCGTCGCGCCGGTGCCGTAGCCGTCGTGATCCGCGTCCACATACGATGGCGTGCAGGACGTCGCGCCCGTCGCGTCGGTCACCCCGTCGCAGTTGTCGTCAATGCCCGCTGTCGCGCACGTGTCCTTCGCAACGCCGGGATTGACCGCGGCGTTGGCGTCGTCGCAGTCGCCGCCGTTGGCCGCGTAGCCGCTCGGCTGAATGCAGTTGCTGGTCGGGCTTGCGGTGTCGCCGTAGCCGTCACCGTCGGCGTCCAAGTACCACGTTGACGCGGCGACGCCCGGGGTGCAACTGCTGCCCGACGGCGTGCACGACGTCAGGGCACGCGCGTTGTCAACGCCAAACCCGCCGACATGGCCCGGGACGCACGTCACGCCGGACGCGCTCCCCTGCGTCGTCACCACCTGCAGGGTCACGTCGTAGGTCTTGCCGACATCGGCAACCGTCATCGGCCAGGTCAGCGTGCGCCACGCGTTGGTCTGGACAGTCGCGAACGGTCCGACCTGCCGCTTCACGCCGTTCACCGTCGCGATCATCCGCGCAGTCGTGTCGGGCGTGAGCGGGCTTACCTTCAGACGGTTGTCGAAGAGGACGTCCACCGCGAGCAACGCCGTGTTGGCTGGAATCGTCACCGAGAACACGGTCGTGTCGCTGGTGCTGGACGCCGGAACCGACGTGGCATAGCTGCAGCCACTCGACGAACCCCACCACCCGGCGCTTGCCCCCTGCGTGGCGTTGTAGGACTCCAACCACCACTGGCCGGGAATGCTGATGTCGCCGCTCTGCTCCATGCCGTTCAGGAGCGTCCCTTCGTCGGTGTTGCCGTCGCAATTGTCGTCGAGGCCGTTGCACGCGACTTCGCTCGCGCCGGGGTGAACTGCCGCGTTGGTGTCGTTGCAGTCGCCGAGCTTGCTCACCGCCGCGACCGGGCGAATGCAGCCGGTGACCGCCGCTCCGGCGCCGTAGCCATCGCCATCCGCATCCGCGTACCACGTCTGCTGGCTCGCGCCGCCGCTGGGGCCGCCGCAGAAGGCTGACGGATCCGCGCAGCCGGAGATGGAGCGCACGTTGTCGATGGCCACCGGACCATCGCAGCCGTTGCTTGTCGATGGCGAGTTCACGGTCGCAGTCATGGTGACGGTCGTGCCGCGCTGTGCACTGCTGACAGGCCACGCGATTGTGCGCCAGGTCTTGGATTGCAGCGCGCCGTATGGACCGACCTTGAAACTCACGCCGTCCATGGTGAGCGTCATGTTGAGGCCGGTGTCCGCCTGGTTGGTGCCAGAGGCGTTGTAGAACGCGTAGTCGATCGCGACGAAAGTGGCGTCGTTGGGGATGAGAACGGTCCATGTCGCCTTGTCGGCGGTGGTAGCGTAGTAGCCGCAGTCGAAGGCGTAGAAACTCGAATCATTGTTGTTGCCCCACCGAAGCTTGTTGCCGCCCTCGGTCGGCGCGAACTTGGTCGAGCTGTCAATCACCCAGTCCTTGGCGCTGGACGTGAACGTGCCCGCGCTGTTGAAGCCATTCAACACCGTAGCCGCACAAACCGTGCACACGCCGCCTTCATCCGTGGCGCCGTTGCAATTGTCGTCCTTGCCGTTGCACGTCTCCAACGCGCCGGGTTTGACCGCCGCGCTCGTGTCGTCGCAATCCGTGTTGTCGGCCACGTAGCCCGCGGGGGCGCCACACGCGACCTGGGACGCGCTCGGGTTGCCGTAACCGTCCTTGTCGCTGTCGGCGTACCACGTCGTCGGGGTGGCGCCTTCGTCCGTCTGGCCGTTGCAGTTGTCGTCCTTCAGGTTGCACGTTTCCGTGGCGCCGGGGTGAATCGCCGGATCGGAGTCCGCGCAGTCGGTGCCCAACGTCGCCGGGTAGCCCGCGCTCGGTGCGCATCGGGTCTGGCCCAGCCCCGCGCCGTAACCGTCCTTGTCGCCATCGGCGAAGTACGTCTGCGTCGGCAAGCCCTCGTCCGTCGCGCCATTGCAGTTGTCGTCGACCTGGTTGCACGTCTCGCTCGCGCCAGGGTTCACCGCCTTGTTCGCGTCATCGCAGTCGCCGTTCAGCGTTGCGGAGAACGGCGTCGTCGGCTTGCACTGCGCGTTGCCGCTGCCCACGCCGTAGCCGTCCAGGTCGGCGTCGGCGAAGTACGTGCCTTGGACGCCTTCGTCGGTCGCCCCGTCGCAGTTGTTGTCCTGTCCGTCGCAGATTTCCACGGCCTTGGGATTGATCTTGGCGTTCGTGTCGTCGCAGTCGTCGCCGTTGAGCGCGGTGTAGAACCCGTCCGCGGCGCATGCACATTGCGAGAACGTTTGGCCAAAAGCGTCCCCGTCCGCGTCAATGTGGTACGCGGTGCAACCGCTCGTGTTCAGCGGATCCACGGCGTTGTCGCAGTTGTCATCGATGCCGTTGCAGATTTCCGTCGCGTTGGGATGGACCGCGGCCTTGGTGTCATCGCAATCGCCGCCCGCGGAGACGTAGCCGGAGATCGCCGCGCAGAGGCACTTGTTGCCGCCCTGGTAGCTGCCGTACCCGTCGCCGTCGCTGTCCTTGTAGTACGGCGCGCAGTCTGCGGTGTTGGCCGGATCCGTGAGCCCGTCGCAGTCGTCGTCGATGCCGTTGCACGTCTCCGCGACGCCAGGGTGGATCGCGGACGCGCCGTCGTTGCAGTCGCCGCCCGCGGTCGCGGTGTACGTGCCGATCGGCCCGCATTGGCATTTCTGGTCCGCCGTCACGCCAAACGTGTCGCCGTCCGCATCGTTGAAGTAGAGCTTGCACTCCGCGGCCGTCGCGCCGTCCGTCACGCCGTCGCAGTCGTCGTCCTTGCCGTTGCAGACTTCCTGCGCCTTGGGATTGACCTTGGCATCGGTGTCATTGCAGTCGCCGGCGATCTGGGTCGTGTAGAGCGAGCTGGCGGCGCACAGGCACTGGGAAAGCGACTTGTCGCCGTAGCCGTCGCCGTCGTTGTCGACGTAGTACACGATGCAGCCGCTCAAGCTGTCGCCGGTGTCCGTCAATCCGTCGCAGTTGTCGTCGATGCCGTTGCCGCAGACCTCCGCCTGACCGGGATGGATGTTGCCCGCGGCGTCGTTGCAGTCCTGCTTGCCGGACGCGCAGACGCTCGGCGCGCCGACGACGGTCATCGTCGCGTCGCACCACAAATCCAGGTCGTCGTCGCAGCCTTCATCGCTCGCGCCGTTGCAGTTGTCGTCGGCGTCGTTGCAGACCTCGGTCGCGCCGGGGTGAATCGCGCCGTTGCTGTCGTTGCAGTCGCCGCCGGTGGCTGCCGTGAATTTGCCGGAGACGTCGCACAGGCACTGTCCCAAGCCCGCGCCGCTGCCGTCGCCGTCATTGTCCTGGAACCACAGGGTGCAGCCCGTCGCGCCCGCGTCGTCCGTCACGCCGTTGCAGTCGTTGTCCAACCCGTCGCAGATTTCCTTGGCGCCCGGAAAAATCGCCGCGTTGGCAGGCGCGCAATCGTTGACGTTCACCACGCCGTCGCCGTCGATGTCCGGATCCACGCAGTCAGCAAAGCCGTCGCTGTTGCTGTCGGGAAAGCCCGGGTCGGTCTGGCCGTCGCAGTCGTTGTCCAGCCCGTCGCAGATCTCCTTGGCGCCGGGATGGATGGCGAGCGACTGGTCGTTGCAGTCGCCGCCCACCGTCGTTTTCAGGCCGGAGTCGGTGCACAGGCAGCTGCCCTTGCCGCCGCCAAAGCCGTCGCCGTCATTGTCGGTGAAGTAGAGCGTGCAGCCCGCGGCGTTGGCTGGGTCCGTGACGCCGTCGCAGTTGTCGTCCACGCCGTTGCAAGTCTCGGTCGCGGGCGCGGGCGCGCTGCACGCCGTCAGGCCCGCGAGCGCGCATTTGCGCGTGCCCTTGCACGTGCCCAGGTCGTTTTGCTGCGTGCAGTCCGTCGTCGCGCCGACAAATGCGCCCCACTTGGTGCAACTGCACGCACCTTGGGTGCGCACACATTGCTTGGCGGCGCCCAATTGGCCCGCCGAGTCCTGACACGCATAGCCACCCGGACAGGCCGCGTTCCCCGCGCAACCGGTCCCGCAGAAACTGCCCGCGGCGCCGTAGCTGAGGCACAGCGCGCCGGGGTCGACCTTGCCGCATTCAGCGTCCGTGGCGCATGGCTGGCAGAGCGCCAATTGCTTGGGCAAGCAGGCAAACGCCACGTCGATTCCGGGCATCTTGCCGCACTGGAATCCGGCGGGGCAGCAGCTGATGCACGCGGCGGTGCAAATCTTGCCGTCCGGGCTGTCAATGCAAAACCCGCTGTCGCATTCGTCGGCAGTCTTGCACGTGGCGCCGGGCTCGCCGGGCGCGGGGCTCGCGGGAAAGTCACAGGCGGGCGCGTCGGTCACGGCGTCGAGCGTGTCGCTGCAGCCGGTGAGGCAGTCGTTGACGAAGCCGGTGTCGCCGCCGTCGAGGCTGCCGTCTGTGCCGTCGCCCAGATCCGTCAAGTCGCCATCGTGGGTCGTCGCGGCGTCCTGCAGGCCATCCTGACCCGCGGTGCCGTCCTTGCCGCCATCGTGGCTGTCAAAATGCGGCAAGTTGGCGTCGTTCGCCGCGTCGTCCGCGAGTGAACCCGTGGAACTCGCAGCGGGGCTGCTGCACGCCGCCACGAGCAAGCCGACCAGGCAACAACAGGAAGCGGCGCGCAAAGCAGCGCGGTGGGCGCGATGCGTCCGGACAAAGTTGACAAGCGTCATGGGGCACAAGCATCCGGTGGGCGACGCGGTAAAAGTACTGCGCCGAACAGGGGAAAATACACTTTCTGCGGCGCGGAACAAGCGCCAATTACACTTTTGCAACAATCCTGTGAAGAGCCCCCGGCCGCGCCGACGCACGTTGCGGATCGTCAACGAACCGCCGCGATCAGACCGCCGTCTGCGGCCGCCCAAGCACCGGCCTCTCCCGTTTACCCGCGAAAACCCGCTCCAGCGCGCGTCACCGTTGCGTCAGTCGGCCGCGTTGGCGGGCTATTTTTCGGTGGCGGCGCGACAATCGCTTGCGCGTCCGCTTACCTTTGACGCGGGGAAGGTCGGGGAGGACCAAGCCATGACAACGGACAGCATGACGCAACAAGTGCCAGAAAGTGCCCACCGGTTGGTGAAATTCGGCCGCGAGTCCGCGTTTGCCAAGCAGTTGCAGGAGCGCGCGGATCGCTATTTCACCGACAGCGGTCTGCCGGAGCGCGACCTGCCAGCGATGGTCCGCAAGACGGTTGTCATCTGGCTGTGGTTCCTCACTTCCTGGGCGGCGCTGGTGCTGCTGCCGACGCCGTGGTGGCTCAAGCTGCCGCTGGCCGTGAGCCTCGGATTGGCCATCGCCGGGATCGGCATGGCGGTGATGCATGACGCCAACCACGGCGCCTATTCGCGCAACCCGACGGTCAACCGCTGGGTCGGCTATTCGCTGGACGCAATGGGCGCGAGCTCGTTCATCTGGCGCACCAAGCACAACACGCTGCACCACACGTGGACCAACATCGGCGGCATGGACGACGACCTGGAACTGGGTCTCCTGAGCCGCATGTCGCCGCACCAGAAGTGGCTGCCGATGCACCGCGGCCAGCACATCTACATGTGGGTGCTGTACTGCCTGTTGCTGCCCAAATGGGTGGTCTTTGACGACTTCTACAACATCGCCATCGGTCGCGTGGGTCCGCTGCAGCTGCCCAAGATGACCGCGCGCGACTGGGTCGTGATGCTCACGGGCAAGGCGCTGCACATCACGCTGGGATGGGTGATTCCGCTGCTGCTCTACCCCTGGTATTTCGTGGTGCCGATGTACTTTTTGGTGTGCGCCGTGGTCGGCGTCACGCTGGCCACCACGTTCCAGTTGGCGCATTGCGTGAGTGAAGCGGAGATGGTGCCAATCCCGGCGAGCGGTCGTCTCACGGACGATTGGGCCAGCCATCAGCTGAAAACGACCGTCGATTTCGCGCCGCGCAACAAGTTCCTGAGCTGGTACATGGGCGGCCTGAATTTTCAGGTCGTGCACCACCTGTTCCCCAAGGTGTGCCACCTGCACTACCCGGCGCTGGCCAAGCTTGTCGAAGCGACGGCGCGTGAGAATGGCTTGGTCTACCTCGTGCAGCCCAAGCTCAAGGGCGCGCTCCACGCCCACTACGCGTGGCTGAAGACGATGGGTCAGCGGCCGGTTGCGCCGTTGGCGGTGGCGTAGGCGCTCGCCCGCAGGCTATTGCGCGTCCGGCGCTGTGTCCGGCAGACACAGGCCATCCGCGGTGACCGGTCCCGTCAGCAAGTAACCCGCCTTGCCGATCCACGCGTAGGCATACGCGCCCTGCGCCGCGTTGTCCTCCGGCGCCTGCCGATAATGCGCTTGGACAAACGCCAACGCGGCCACCGGGTCAAAGCAGTTGCCGCTCAAGCTGTGGCGCCACGTCACGAGGGCGAACGGCGTCTTCAAGTTGGGATACGGCGTCAGCACCCACCGATACGCACCCGTCGCGTCGGCTGGCTGGTCGCGCAGAAACTGCCGGAGCGTCTCCACCAGCGGCGCGGCCACGCACGGGTTGTACAGCACCACGACGCCGCCCAGCTGCAGGTTGTAGACCCAACGCTGCGGCGGCAGGAACGCATATTCGCCCCAGCGCGCCCAATCCGGCCGGTGATTTCCTGAGAGCGGCGGCGACTCCGCGTAGGTCAACGGCGCCGGCAGCGCCACGATGTCATGGCCCTGCTCCGGCGCGTCCATCGCCACCACGGGCGTACAGGTCGGCATCTGCCAATTGGCATCCGGACACGTCGCGTCCTGCCAGTCGAGCGCAGTATCCCCGCAGGTCGCCAGCCACGGCGTCGGATCCGGCTTGTACGGCTCGTTGACGTACGGATCGCTGCACGCCAGCGCCGTCAACAACAGCCCCGCGACGAGCAGCGCGTGTGTCACTGGCCGTCCCGCGGCACCAGCCCGCTGGTGGTGGCATCCGCGGCACTGCTCGCGCCCGGCGAGCCATTGCAGTTCGTGCCCATCCAGCTGCAGGCATACACGCCATCGACGCCCTCGTCCTCGGGCGCCTTGCGGTAGTGCGCGGCGCGAAACGCATCGGCGGCGGCGGCGTCAAAACAGTTGCCCTTGAGGCGATGGCGCCAGGTCACGAGCGAATACGCGGAATCAAGCCCGGGATAGGGCGTCAGCACCCACCGAAATGCCCCGCCCGCGTCAGCCGGGACACTCTGGGCATAAGCGCGCAGCGTGGCGACAAGCTCCGCCGGCGCGCACGGATTGTAGAGCAGCACCACCGCCCCGTGCTCCATCGAGTGCAGCCAGCGCTGCTTGGGCGCAAACCCGTATTCGCCCCAGTGCGGCCATTCCGCGCGGTGCGGTCCGGACATCGGCGGATCGTCCGTGTACGTGATGGCGTTGGGCAGTTGGATGTGCTGGCCGCCAAAATCGCCGCCGTCGATGACCGTCGTCGTCCCGCAAGCCGGTAGCTGCCACGCGGCGTCCTGGCACGTCGCGTCCTGCCAATCGACCTGCGCATTGACGCAATCGCCGGTCCAATTCGGCGTCGCGGCCAGTTGATAGCGTTGATCGCAGTCTGCGTTCGTCGAAGCCGGCTCCGTGCACGCGGTCAGGGTCAGCAGCAACACAACGGGGAGAATACGCATCGCGGGCAGCCTCAGGTCAGCAGGCGCGCTGACCGGCGCAAAGTACCGATCTCGGCGAACGGACGCAAGCCGGAACCAAAGCCGGAGGCGGTCGGCGCAGAACGCGCGGTCAGTGCAGCTCGACCGTCGTCGTCAGGCGCACGCCCGGGTTCTTCTCGGCGATGTACTCCGCGCGGAACCGGGTCTCTGTCAGCAGGCACAGATTGCCCGCGCCGTCCTGGAACAAATCCTTGGTGTAGGCGTTCTCAAACGTCCGCCGCGCTTCCGGCTTGTCAAAGGCGACCCAGCGGCAAACCTGCAACGCCATGCCTTCAAACGCCGCGTCCACGCTGTACTCGTCGCGCAACCGTGCCTCGATCACTTCAAACTGCAGCGCGCCCAAGGCGCCCACAATGTAGTCCGAGCCGATCAACGGCCGGAACAGCTGCGCCGCGCCCTCTTCGCACACTTGCTCCAAGCCCTTTTGCAGCTGCTTGGCCTTCATCGGGTCGCGCAGGCGCACGCGGCGGAACAGCTCGGGCGCAAAACTCGGCACGCCGGTGAATTGCAGGTTCTCGCCCTCGGTGAACGTGTCCGCGATGCGGATCGTGCCGTGGTTGGGAATGCCGATGATGTCGCCCGGATACGCTTCTTCCACGATGCTGCGGTCGCGCGCCAGGAACGTCATGGCGTTGCGCACCTGCAGCTCCTTGC
Source organism: uncultured Myxococcales bacterium (assembly GCA_903842345.1). Lineage (GTDB taxonomy): Bacteria > Myxococcota_A > UBA9042 > UBA9042 > UBA9042 > CAIYBN01. The sequence continues at coordinate 134,629 of CAIMLR010000028.1, read as the reverse complement.
CCGTCCGCACGTGGATGATGCGCATGCCGCGCCGGAACGTGCCCGAACACACGCGCAGGAACGCCATGCGGTCCCGGTGGTTCTTGTCCATGTTGGCCTGGATTTTGAAGACAAAACCGCTGAACTTCTCTTCCTCGGGCATCACGATGCGCGTCAGCGTCTCGCGCGGCTGCGGCGGCGGCGCCAAGTCGCAGAAGCAATCCAGCAGCTCTTTCACGCCAAAATTGTTCAGCGCGGAGCCAAAGAACACCGGCGTCAACTGGCCGCGCAGGAACGCGGTCTCATCCCACGGCGACGCGGCGCCTTGCAGCAGGTCAATTTCCTCCACAAGCTGCGTGCGGTGCTTGCCGAGCAGCTCCTCCGCCTCCGGCCCTTCCAGGCTGTGCAGGATTTCCCGTTCATTGCGCCGCCCACGCGCCGCCGCCAGGTAGAAATTCACCGTCTTGTCGCGCAGGTCGTACACGCCCTTGAAGTCGGGGCCCATGCCAATCGGCCACGTAAACGGCGTCGTCAACATGCCCAACTCTTTCTCGAGGTTGTCGAGAATGTCGAGCGGCTCCATCGCGTCCAAATCGAGCTTGTTGATGAAGGTAATGACCGGCGTGCGCTTGAGCCGACACACTTCCAGGAGCCGCCGCGTCTGGGTTTCCACGCCCTTGGCGGCGTCAATGACCATGAGCACGGAGTCGACCGCGGTCAACGTGCGGAACGTGTCTTCTGAGAAGTCGTTGTGGCCCGGCGTATCCAGCAGGTTGAGTGCCAAATCGCGGTACTCAAAGGACATCACCGCCGTAGAAACGGAAATACCGCGCTCCTTTTCAATGGACATCCAGTCCGACCGCGCCGACTGCTGCGACTTCTTGGCCTTGACCGCGCCGGCCAACTGGATCGCGCCGCCAAAAAGCAGCAGCTTCTCCGTCATCGTCGTTTTGCCCGCATCGGGGTGCGAGATGATGGCAAATGAGCGGCGGCGGCGGATTTCGCGTTCCAATTCTGCGGACATAGGTCGTTGTGCTCCTCGGTGCCCTCGCGGGCGGCGCAGTGTACACGGCACGTCGGCCGCTGACGAGACCGCGGGTCAGCCAAACCGCCGTCGCCGATCCGCCGTTCGCCATTCCGTCACCGCGTCGCGCGGATGGATTTCTCCAGCAAATTCAAGCGTGTGCGCCGCGTCAAAATCCGTCACGCCGCTCGACTTCACGTAGAGCGTCAACCGCGCCATCGCCGCAAAGAACATGCGGAACGGAAAGAAGTTTTTCACCACAATCACGTCCGCACGCCACGGATTCAACCCGGCGTTGCTGAAGAACGCCGGCCGCATCGTCAGCGCCGGACCTTCCACGACGACGATGTGCACCTTCTCATGGACCAGCACCAGCATCCGCCCTACACCGTGGGACTCGCGCTTTTCGTGGATCCTGACCTGCAGCGTGAGCCGCTGACCGCGCGCGGCGTCCAGCTTGCCGCCGATCGCCACTTCATGCTGGCTGCCGATCGCCATGGGCCACAGCGCCGCCACCACGCCTGGATCGCGCAGCGGCACGTAGCTCACCAATTCGCGGCCGTGCGCCAGCAATGCGGCAATCAGCGCCGTGTTCTCGCCCGGCGCGCCCGCGCTCACCACGTCGCTCGCGTCCGCCAGCACCACCACGCCCAGCCGGCGCGCCAGCCGCGCTTCCTTGGCCAGCTGGATCGCCTTCTCCGGCGTGTGGAACGCCGGCGGGAGTTCGTGCCGCACTTGCCAGCACAACTCCGCCACTTCTTCCGCCAGCTGCTCGGCCAGCGCGCGGTTGCCGTCGGTCACAATCAGCACGTTCCAGCCGGTCTCCGGATGGGCATTCCACGGGTGACACATCAGCACGCTGCCGGACAGGATCTTCCCCTGCCGTTCCCAATGCCGCAGCCGCTGAAAGATCGCCAGCATCGGCGGCAAGAAGTCGATTGTCGTCCCGCCACCCAGGAGCATCGGCAGGGAACGCCAGGCCAGCGTCGGATGCAGCCGCTTGCGGCAGATGCCCAGCAGGATGCGCGCCGCCTTGGCCCCCGTGCGCGCGTGGTCGCGGTGCGGATTGGTGGCGTACGCGACAATCGCTTGGACCTGCTCCACAACCTCGCGGCTCACGCTGGCGTGCAGGTCGTACGTCACGACGATCGGCAGCGCCGTGCCCACCTCCGCGCGAATCTGCCGGATGATTTCAGCCTCCGGATCCGCCGTCTCCAGCGCGCCCATCGCGCCATGCAGGCTCAGGTACAGGCCATCGAGCGGCTCCGTCGCCCGGAGCTGCTGCAGGATCGCGTCGATGATGCCCTGAAGGCATTCCCGGGTCAGCGGCCCGCTCGGCACCGCCCACGCGGACACCAGCGGCACCAGCGCGACGCCCACATGCCCGTGCGCGAGGTCGTGGTCGTGGGCCAGCTTGTGCGCTTCCTGGACAAAGCCGGAGAGCTCCGCGTTGCGGAACATGCCCGGCACTTCCATGGACTTGCGCCCGCACGCGGCGAGCAGCTTGGGGCCTTCCAGCCAGTGCGTCGCGTGGAAGTCGTCGAGCGTGGTCCGCACCGGGGAGAGCGCGTTGGTCTCCTGGTTCACACGGGCAAATCCGAGACGCAAACAGCGGCCTGGCATGTTCAGTTCCCCCGCGTGAGGCGCTTGCGCAGCCGCTGGTACAGGTCCAGCGCGCGGTCGATCTTCTCGCCATGCTCCGCCAGCAGCTTGCCGACAAGCCCTTCCGGCGGCGGTGGATCGCCCTGTTTCGCGCCGCCTTCTGGCCCATACATTTCCAAGTACATGTCCCGCACCGTCTTTCTGATCATCCCGCGGAACGGCACTTTGGCCATCATGCCATACATCGCCGCGTTGCCTTGGCTCTTCGCCCCCGGATGCGCGCGCACGTACCGGACCGCTTCGCCAAGGTCGCTCACATACGCGCCCACGGTCCGTTCGTGGCCCGCCATCACGGTCAAGTGCACCGACGGCGGATCCTGCTGGCGGTCAATGTGCCAACCGCGCGCTTCCAGCTGGTCCGCCACCGCGTACACGTCAACGTCCGGCGCGCCTGATGCCCACGTCACGATCGGCATGTCGTCCGGGGACAGCAGCTTGAGCCCGTCGATCGCCCGCACGCCCGCGCGCAGCTCATCCGCCGCCGCCAGCGTCTGCCGCGCCAGTGCCAGGTAACCGTCCTCGCCCATGGCCTGCATGCCCGCCCACGCTGCGGCAATCGTGCCACCGGGCCGCGTCCCCGGCAGCGTCGGCGACGCGTACACGCCGCCCGGCCAGTCCGTCGCGATGAAGATCTGGTCCTGCAGGTAGTCCCTGGAGCGATGCAGCAGCACCGACGCGCCCTTGGCCGTGTAGCCATACTTGTGCAGATCCGCGGAGAGGCTCGTCACGCCCGGCACGCGGAAATCCCACGGCGGCACCGGGCGCCCCAGCCTCTCGATGAACGGCAGGATCATGCCGCCCACGCACGCGTCCACGTGGAACGGGATCTTGCGCTTGAGCGCCAGCTGGCCGATCTCCGCCACCGGATCGACAACGCCGTGCGGATACTGCGGCGCGCTCGCGACGACGAGCACCGTGTGCCGGTTGATCAGGCGCTTCACATGCCGCACGTCCACGCGCAAGTCCGCCGTCAGCCGAGCGCGGCGAATCCGCACGCCAAAGGCGTCCGCCGCTTTGTCGAACGCGACGTGCGCCGTCGTCGGCAGAATCATCTCGGGCCGGTGATTCCACGGATGCAGCCGCCGCGCGCGATCCCGCGCGGTCTTCACCGCCAGCAGGAGCGACTCCGTTCCGCCGGAAGTCATCGTCCCGCACGTCTCGGCATCGCCGTGGAGCAGCCGCCCGACCATCCGCACGACGTCAGTCTCCATGCGATGCAGGCTCTTGAACGCCATGGGATTCAAGCCGTTTTCGCAGAAATAGCGGCCGTGCGCCTCCTGCAGAAACGCCTCGTGCGCATGGCCGGGATCGTAGACAAGGCTGAACACGCGGCCGTCGCGCCAATCGGCGTCCGCGACGCGCAGCGCTTCGAGTTCCTCCAGCAGCGTCGCGTGATCGCGGCCGTGCGAGGGCAGGCTGCGGACGAGGGGAAGGTCAATCGCGCCTGACATGTTCTGCCTCCGGGACGGTTATGCCTGCTGGGCGAGCGGTCGTTCCGGCAGCCCGGCCAACACGCGCACAGCGCGCCGCACTTCAATCACCATCCGCTCGCGGCGGTATTCCGCGTCGTACGGGATGTTCGGCAGCGGGCGGGCGCGGTCGTAGACCAGTTGGCCCAGCGCCTGCGCGAGCTCCTCATCGATCTTGCGGCCGGCCATCGCGTTCAGCGACAGCACGCGCGGCCGTGGCCCCAGCGCGCTCACCACAATCGACCCGCCGGTCAGCACGCCATCCGCCCCGTCGAGGCGCACGGCGACCGACACGAGCGGAAAGTCGATGCTCTGGCGAACGGCCCACTTGCGGTACACAACGCGCGTCGTCGGCTCCGGCAGCGGAATCTCCACGGCGAGCAGCAGCTCTTCGCGGGCGATGCGCACGTGCCAGGTTCCGTCCTGCTGGAACAGGTCCTGCACCGGCGCGCGGCGGATGCCCTTGTCGCTCACCATCTCGGCGATCGCGCCGTAGGCAATCAACGGCGGCACGGTGTCGGCTGAGAGCGATGCGACGCACCCCTGCCCGCCCGGCACCACGTGGCATTCCGTGCCGTGCGACTTGAGGCAACCGCCCAGCGCCTCGCGCCACAGCTCCGTCTGGTTGATGTAGCGGCAGCGCGTGTCCAGGCTGATGTTGCCGCCCAGCGTGCCCATCTTGCGAATCTGCGGGCTGCCGATCCGCGACGCGGCAAAAGCCAGCGCCGGCAGCGTTTCGCGCACGTCCTCGTCGTCGGCCAAATCCTGCAAGCTGGTCGCCGCGCCAATGCGGAGGTGCGTCGCGGTTCGCGTGACGCCGTGCAGTTCCTCCAGGAATTTCACCGAAACGAGGTGCTGGATCCTGGTCTGCGCCAGCTTCATGTTCGGCAGCAGGTCCGTTCCGCCGCTGATCACGCGCACGTCGGGCGCATGCGCGGCCAGGTGCGCAATCGCTTCAGCCACCGTCGTCGGCTGGTGCAGGGCAAAAGGTGGAAGCCTCAGCATGATTGGCCTCCCGAGCGCTGGGCGCGCAAGCCCGCGAGGATCTTTTCCGGGGCGACGGGCAGCGAGTCGATGCGCACGCCGATGGCGTCGAAGATGGCGTTGCAGATCGCGGGAACGACGCTGTGCAGCGGTCCCTCGCCCGCTTCCTTGGCGCCAAACGGCCCACGCGGATCGGGCTTCTCCACGATGCCTGCGTACAGATTGGGCGTATCCAGCGTCGTCGGCATGCGGTAATCCAGCAGCGAACTGTGCGCGAGCAGGCCGTCCTTGCCCGGTCCGGTATCGCGGCGCGCGCCGTCCGTCCGCAAGCCTGAAGCCATGACGTGATGGTGTTCCATGACGGTCTCGCCAAAACCCATGTAGACGCTGCCCTCGATTTGGCCTTCCACGAGCACGGGGCTGAGCGCGCGGCCGCAATCGTGGGCGCACCAGATGTTTTCCACGCGCACGTCGCCGGTTTCTTCGTCAACGCTGACTTCCGCGATGTGCGCGGTGAAGGAGTACGCCGGGCTCGCGCCGATCGTGCCGCCGCGGTATTCGCCGTGGACGTCGTCGCGCGGCGTCTGGTAGCTGCCGGTGCTGCCCAGGGTGCCGAATTCGACTTCAGCGAGGATGAACGCGTCGGTGATGTCGATGAAGACGTCCGGATCGTCGAGGCGTTGCGCGCGGCGGTCAGCCAGGATGACGTCCCGCTTCTGGCAGCCCCACTTTTTGGCCACGGCTTGGCGCACTTTGCTGGCCAAATCGCGGGCGGCAGACAGGCAGGCGTTGCCGGCCATGAGCGTGACGCGCGAGCTGTACGAGCCGAGATCGACCGGGCACAAGTCGCTGTCCGCGGCGATGACGCGCACGTCGTCCAAGTGCACGCCGAGCTCTTCGGCAGCGACGACGGCGAGCATCGTGGAACTGCCTTGGCCAATGTCGCTGGTGCCGGCAAAGACGCGCACGCGGCCGGAGCGGTCGAGGCAAATCTGCACGCCGGATTGCGGCAGATCGGTCGGGTAGATGCAGTAGTTCGTGCCGGAAATGTACGTGGAGCCCGCGACGCCCAAGCCGCGCCCGCGCCCGAGCTTGCCGTAGCGCGCCTTCCAGTCTGACGCTTTCTCGACGAGCGCCAGGCATTCCAGAAAGCCATTGGAGCCGATGTGGAACTCGTTGATGGTCGTGGTGTTCTCGCCGATGAAGTTGCGCCGGCGCAGCTCAATCGGGTCCAACTTCAGCGCGCGCGCCGCCTTGTCCAACTGCACTTCAATCGCGAACCGGGGCTGCACGCTGCCGTGGCCGCGCTTGGGACCGCATGCCGGCTTGTTAGTGTAAACACGCGTGGAATCAAAGCGGTAGCTGGCGAAGGTGTAGGGCGATCCGAGCAATTGGCCGGAATAGTAGGTCGTGACGAGGCCAAACGAGCTGTACGCGCCGCCGTCGAGGAGGGACTTGGCGTCCACCGCGAGGATCTTGCCGTCCTTGGTGAAGCCGGTCGTGTAGTGCATGTCAAACGGATGGCGGCCGCGGTGCGCGAGGAAGACTTCCTCCCGCGTGTACAGGCACTTGACCGGCCGGCCTGTCTTCATGGCCAGCTTGGCCGCGACGAACTCCAGGTCAAACGGTTCCGACTTGCCGCCGAACGCGCCGCCCACTTGCGGCTGGATCACGCGGATCTTGTGCGTCGGCACTTCCAGCACTTTGGCCAGTTCGCGGTGCAGGTAGTGCGGCACTTGCGTCGCCGACCACACCGTCAGCAGCCCGCGGCCATCCACATGCGCCACGCTGCAGTGCGGCTCCAGCGCCGCGTGGGTCGACCCGTGGTACGCGTAGTGGCCCTCGATGACCAAATCCGCCGCCGCCAACTGCGCATCGACGTCGCCAAACGCCAGCTGAACCTGCTTGGTGACGTTGCCGTGCTTGTTGGCCTCATGGATCTTGTTGTGCGGATTGGCCAGCGCCGCTTCTGGCGTTGTCAGCGCTTCCAGCACTTCATACTGCACGACGATGCGCTTGCACGCGGCAATCGCGATATCCTCAGAAATCGCTGCAACCGCCGCGACGGCATCGCCAACGTACCGAACCTTGTCCACTGCGAGCGCTTGCTCGTCGGGCGTCCACGGAATCACGCCGTAGCGCGCCGGCATTTCCTCGCCCACGACGACCGCATGCACGCCTTCCATCGCCTCGGCGGCGCTCGTGTCGATGCTGACGATCCGCGCATGCGCGTGCGGGGAGCGCAGGATCCGCGCGTACAACATGCGCGGAAGCGCGATGTCGTCCGTGTATTTGGCGAGGCCCGCCATCGCGTCCAGCGCATCGGGCTTGCCGTGACGCGCGCCGACGACCGTGTACGGGCGACCCTGGCTGCTATTCTCAGGCTTGGACGACAGCGTCATGGCTCCTCCGCCGTCGATTCTTCGATTTCCCGCTGGCGATCCAGCACGACCTGCGCGACTTCCTCGACCGCCTGCAGGATCTTCGTGTAGCCCGTACAGCGACACAAGTTGCCCGCCAGCGCCGCCGCGATGTCCTCGCGCCGCACAACCGGATCGTCCTGCAGCGTCAGATTGTCCACGTAGGCCGACGCCGACATCAGCATCCCAGGCGTGCAGAAGCCGCACTGCGCCGCACCCACGCGGGCAAACGCCTCCTGCAGGGGATGCGGCTCGCCGCCCACGCCCAGCCCTTCAACGGTCTCCACATGGCGATCGCGTACTTCCAACGCCAGCGTCAGGCACGCGAGCTGCGGCTCGCCATCAATGCGGACCGTGCACGTGCCGCAATCGCCTTTGTCACAGCCCTGTTTGGTGCCGGTCAGGCCCAGGCCGTAGCGCAGCAACTCCAGGAGCGTCCAGTGCGGCGGCACGGCGACGCTTGTCGGCTCGCCGTTGAGCTGCAGGGTAATGAGCACCGGCGCGACGGCCACGGGTGACGGGGGAGCGGTGTCAGGCACGGACGGACTCCATCGGGCAGAGCGGCGGGGACTGTGCAGGCTGACCTTGTCCCGCTACCCAAGATCGGCGGTCAGACCTGTTGCATTTCAGACGGGCACCTCGAGCGCGCGCTTCCGGTGGCACGCCGCCGGTCGCGAACTTTGGTCAGCGCGCGTTGCGGGCCTTGGGCGGCAAGACCACTTTGACCTTGGGCGCCACCTTCCGCGTCTTGGCCGCCTGCGAGGGGGCAACCGTTCCGCGCTCAAGAAACACGAACTGCAGCGTCACCGCGCCGGGATCAATCTCCACTGCGTTCAGGACCTTGAAACTTTGGCCCGGCTTCAGCGCAGCGCCGGCGACCAGCGTCCCGGACTTGCTCCCCAGATCTTCCACGGCGGCGTTGCCACCAGCGAACGTAATCCGGCAATGGTGCGGCGCGATGGTCGGATCGGCCAGGACGACGTCGGAGGTCACGTCGCTGCCAATGGTGATTTCCGGCTTGGTCAGTTGCCAGACCTGACCTTTGTCCGAGGTGATCTTGCCCCACGGTTTGGCCGGCGCGCCAAAAGTCGGCGCGGGCAGCGGGACCGGAGCGGGCTGCACCTTCAGGACGGGCGCGGGGATTTCCGTGGGAGCACGCGGGTTGGCCGGCACGGGCGGCGCGGCAAATGCGCAAAACGCGACTGCATTCAACAAGATGACACAGCCTACGGCTGCTGCATTGCGGGATACTGCCAGTCCGTTCGCCATCGCGACCTCGGGCGCGCGTGGGAGCGGGCCGTGAGCGCACAGGATCGCGCGCGTGCGGGTTTGGGTCAAGGGTCCAGCGGAAACAACTCCGCCCGCCGCACACCCAGGAGCGGCGACCGGAGCCGCGCATCGTGGCGCGCGCACATCCTGATTGACGCCCCCAACCGCCGCGCCCACACTGGTTTGACCCGGCGCCGCGCAAGGCAAGTATGCATGTGGGCTGACGCTGGCGAGCCCCGGACGTCGCACGGCGTGCAGGTCGGCATTCGCCGGTTCGGCGCAACGCCCACGCACCGCGGAGACCAACAGCGATGACGACGACAATCCCCGGCCAGAATCCGCCCACCGTCCTGATGGTGGACGACACGCCCGCCAACCTCGCGCTCCTCGCCGGGCTGCTGGGCCGCAAGGGCTATCGGGTGACGGCGGCGGCGAGCGGTCCGTTGGCGCTGGAATCCGCCCGCGCGGATCCGCCCGATCTCATCTTGCTGGACATCAACATGCCGGGCATGAACGGCTATGAGGTCTGCATGCTCCTCAAGAGCGACGAGGCGCTCAAGGACATCCCGGTTATTTTCCTCAGCGCGCTGCACGAGACAATCGACAAAGTCCGGGCGTTTGGCGCGGGCGGCGTGGACTACGTCTCCAAGCCGTTCCAGTTTGCGGAGGTGGAAGCGCGCGTCGCGACGCACTTGGAACTGCGCCGGCAACGACGCCAGCTGGAGGAGACCAACCGCCGGCTGCGCGAGCTGGAGGACCTGCGCGACAGTCTCGTGCACATGATTATCCACGACCTGCGCTCACCGCTGACGGGGATCTACCTGAGCCTCGGGCTGCTCAAGGATGACAAGAACAACGTGCTGACGGAAACGTCCAAGTACTACGTTTCAACGGGCATGAGTTCGACCCAGAAAATGGTCGTGATGGTCAGCGACGTCCTGGACACGAGCAAGATGGAAGCGGGGCAGATGACGCTGCACCCCGCGACGTGCGATCTGCGGGTCGTGCTGGAAGACGCGATCGCCGCGAGCCGGACCTTGGCGGGAGCGCGCGAGATCCGCTTTGCCAGCCCGGCGGATGCGATGCCGGTGCACGCGGACAAGGACATCCTGCTGCGGATCGTCCAGAACCTGCTGGCCAACGCGCTGACGTTCACGCGCGACGAAGGCGTGGTCGTGCTGGCCCTCGCGGCGGCGGGCACGCACGTGCGGGTGAGCGTGCAGGACGACGGTCCGGGCATCGCCGTCGCCTATCGCCAGAAGATCTTTGAAAAGTTTGCCCAGGTTGAAGTGCGCGCCAACCGGCAGCGGTATTCAACGGGGCTGGGGCTGACGTTCTGCAAACTGGCGGTGGAAGCGCACGGCGGCACGATCGGTGTTGAGAGTGAAGAAGGCGCGGGGAGCACGTTCTGGTTTCAGCTGCCGGTGGATGCGCTGGCCGCGGGCGAGACACGCGGCGAATCGCCAGGACGCGGTCGCTGAGTTCGGTCAGCGCGTTGTGAGCCCCACCAGTTCCTCGTGGGCGTTCACGGCTGTGCGGAGAAGCACCAGCGCTTCCTCAAACTGAAACTTGGCCACCCGCGCTTCCAGCTCGAGCGCAACCGGACCCAGAGCCGCGCGCAGCTGTGGCGCCGCATCGTTCACCGCCGCCAATGCCCGCGGATCGTCGTCCACCAGCAGCGCCTCGATGTGCCCCATCGCAGAGCGCACAGCTTGCCAATCGACGGCCATCGCCACGGGCGCGCTCTCCTGCGGCAGGACCTCGCGCAGCGCTGTGCCAAGCTTGTCGTGGACGCCTTCCAAAGCCTCGATCAGCAGCGCCACCGCGAACGGCGTTGTCGCCCCGTCGCGCAGGGCACCCTCCAGCTCTGCCGCCGCCGCCTGAACCTCGACGGCACCCAGGGTTGCCGCGAGGCCTTTGAGCGTATGCGCCACGCGTCGCGCGTCGTCCCGATGGCCACTGGCCAACGCGCCGCGAATCTCCGCGAGGTCTGCCTGATGGTCGTTGGCGAATCGGTCGAGAAACCGCTCGTAGCTCGGCCAACGCCCCTGGACGGATCGCAGCCCAAGCGCGACCTGAAGCCCGGCGATTGCGGAAATCCGCTGGCGCAGCAGCTCACTATCCTGCGAGACCGCATCCGGCACCCGCGCGCGCCCCGGCTCCACTCCCCAGCGCTGGATCGTCGCGAACATCCGGTCCGGATCCACCGGCTTGGCGATAAAATCGTCCATGCCGGCCTCCATGCAGCGGGCGCGGTCCTCGTGGAACGCGTTGGCCGTCATCGCCAGGATCGGCGTCCGCGCATACTTCGGCATCTCGCGCAGCCGCCGCGTCGCGTCGAGGCCGTCCATGATCGGCATTTGCACGTCCATGAGCACCAGGTCATACGCGTGTTGCGCTGCCCGCTCGATGGCCTGCTGCCCGTTCGCTGCGACGTCGACGCTGTGCCCCACGCTCCGCAGCAACTCGCACGCGACCTCCTGGTTGATGGCGTCGTCTTCCACAAGCAGGATGTGCAGCGTCCGCGTCGGCTCGGCCGCGTCAAACGGCGCAATCACGCCGCTTGCCCACGCGCTGCGCACGGTCGCGTCACTGCGCTCCAGCGGCAACGTGAACCAGAACGTGCTGCCCACGCCCGGCTCGCTTGTGAGGCCAATGGTCCCGCCCAACAAGTCGACCAGCCGTCGGCAAATCACAAGGCCAAGGCCACTGCCGCCAAACCGGCGCGTCGTGGAAGCGTCCGCCTGCTGGAATGGCTGGAAGAGCCGCGCACGTTGCGCCATGTCCAGACCGATGCCGGTGTCGCGCACCTCAAAGCGGATTTGCGCGATCTGCGGATCGTCGGAAGCCGACAGCGCCGCGCCGATAGCGACCGAGCCATGCTCCGTAAACTTCACGGCATTCGTGCCAAGATTCAGCAGGATTTGCTGCAGTCGCAGCGGATCGCCTTTCAGGATCAGCGGCAAGCCCGGCGCCACCTCATACTTGAGCGCCAGCCCCTTCTCCTCCGCGCGCGCCCGGACGATCTCCACGACGTCCTTCAACACACTCGAGAGGTGAAAATCGGTGTGCTCGACCGTCATCTTGCCCGCTTCGATCTTGGACAAGTCGAGAATGTCATCGATGAGCGACAGCAGATGGCGCGCCGACAGGACGATCTTGTCCAAGCTCGCCGCCTGTTCCGTCGTCGGCGACGACCGCCGCAGCAGGTGCGTGAGCCCGAGAATGGCGTTCATCGGCGTGCGGATCTCGTGGCTCATGTTGGCGAGGAACGCGCTCTTGGCAACGTTTGCCGCATCCGCCTGCGCGCGGGCTTCAGCGAGCTCCGCGGTGCGTTGCGCCACAAGCTCCTCCAGATGCAGCCGATGCTGTTCCAGTTCGGCAGCCATCTGCCGCTGTTCTGTGACGTCCGCTTTGATGGCGAGGTAGTGTGTGACGACGCCATGAGGCGCGAGGATTGGCGTGATGATGGCGGATTCGGTGTACTCGCTGCCATCCTTGCGCCGGTTGACGAACTGCCCGCTCCAGCTCTGGCCGCGGGCCAATCTGTCCCACAACAACGCATACGTGCTGCGCGGCGTCCGCCCTGACTTCAACAGGCTCGCCGTCTCGCCGATCATCTCGTTGCGGCTATAGCCGGAGACCCGCACGCACGCCTCATTGACGTACTCGATCACGCCGTCCAGGTTGGTGATCATGATGCTCTCTGGGCTCTGCTCAACCGCCAAGGACAGCTTGCGAATCTCCGCCTCGCTCCGCCGCTGCTGCGTGATGTCGCGGAATGTCGCGATCACGCCGCCCGCGCCAGCGCCGGCATCGTCGCCCACCGGCATGGCGTTGATGGACAGCCAGCGCCGCTCGCCGCCACTCGTGCGCACGCCCATGACGACGTTGGATTGCGGCTGCCGGGTCCGCTGCGTGACGGACGTTGGGTGTTCTTCGCCCGGAAACGGGCTGCCGTCCTCGTGGATCGCCGCCCACTGCGCCTCCTCCGCGCGGTGGCCGACAATTGCGTCCTCAAATCGCCCCAGAATCCGTTGCCCTGCCGGATTCGTGGCGACGACCGAGCCATCCGCCCCGTGAAAGACCAAGCCTTCCGCCATCGTGGCGACAACTGAACGGTAGCGGGCCTCGCTCTCGCGCAGCGCCGCTTCGGCCCGATCGCTTTCCGTGATGTCACGCGCCAAAGCGTAGGTCTGCCGGTCGGTCGCGTCGAAGTAGGCTTTCCAGGACAGCAGGATGACCCGACCGTCCTTGCGGACGTAATGGTTCCTGAAGTTCAGCGAGGCGCGTTCACCCACCTGAAGTTGCATCTCGCGCGCGGTGCTCGCGCGATCGGCGTCCTCGACAAAATCGAGAAAGGGCCGGGCGAGCAACTCGTCCTCAGAATATCCCAGCATCTCCACGAATGCGGGGTTGACTGCCGTGAAACAGCCAAACGGGTCGGCGACGCACATGGGGTCGTCGGACAGCATGAAGAATCGGAAGTACTGGCTTTTCTCCTGCTCCAGCCGTTTGCGCGCGCTCAGGTCGCGGGCGATGACCACCGTTCGCGTCTGGCCAGCACTGTCCCGGTAGACTGCGGATGTCACGTCGGCGTCAAAGCGCGTGTCATCGGCGCGGCGCAGGCCTATCTCTGCCCGGGCGCGGCCGTCCGTGCTGCGCGCGGCCAGGAACGCGGCGACGCGGGGGTCCGACGCGTCGACCATGCCGGCGCGGCCAACGGCGCGGAGTTCAGCCTGCGTCCTCCCGAACAGCCGGCAAGCGGCAGGGTTGGCGGCGAGGAGTTCGCCGTCGGCAGTCGCCACCAAGATGGCGTCTTCACTGTGTTCGTACAGGGACCGATAGGCAGTTTCGTCAAAATCGCTGGCCATTGAAGCGCTCCGCTCAAGCCACCAAGCGCGCAGCCGGTGCGCCCGGTGCGGATACACGGGCATGATGGCAGACTTCTGGAATGCCGCGGCAGACTGCGGTCACCCGTTTGTCACGGCTTGCGTCACGCGACGGCGGCGAGTCGGAGGAATTGCGCGTATTTCGTCTCGGTCGCGGGCACAGTCGTGACGCCCTGCGCCGCAAGCCAGGCTTCCAGGACCGGCTGCAGCGCCACCGCATCCGCGTGCTCGCACTCGAGTTCCAGCCGGTCGACCTCGCCGGGATAGCGCGTGCAGTCCAGTTCCAGCGTCAGCGGCTGCTGCCAACCCGCCACGCCGTTGGGCAGCCGATAGACGCAGCGCAGATTCGCCGTATTGCCGACTTCCCGCAGCGACGTGTTGCGATCCGCCAGCGCGGCCAGCCCCGTCAGCTCCAACCAGTCGCCCAGTCGCGCGACGGCTTGGCTCCAGCGCACCGGCTGCTGCAGCCAGAAGGCCCGCTCATCCGCGTTGGTCAGTTCGCGCTCCAGTTCCTGGGCCCGGAGCACGCCATTGCTGACGTTCGCCCGGGCTTTCAGCGTCAGGATCAGCCGGTCGCCCACGCGCCGCAGCCGCAACATCGCGCCGTTCTGGCGGAGCGCCGCGTCAGGCAAGTCCAGGTAGTGGTTGACCTGCTCTTGACGCTCAGGCGCCACGAGCGCGTCCAGGTGCGCGCGCAGGCGAGCGTAGCCGGGCGCGTCCAGGATCCGCTTGATTTCAATCTCAGTCGCCATTCAGCCACCCAAGCCAAGGAGAGCCCGGGCGATCGAGAAATACACCAGAATTCCCAAAATATCGGAGATGGACGCGATGAACGGCGTAGACGAATCCGCGGGATTGAGCCCGACTTTTTGCAGCAGGAGCGGCAACATGGAGCCCAGGACGGTCCCGACCGTCACGACGCAAATCAGCGACAGGCCGACGACCATCGTCACATCAACGCCGCCGCCCCACAGCAGCGCGCGCACCATGCCGACGATGCCGAGCGTCACGCCGAGCAGCAGGCCCATGCCGATCTCCCGGCGGAAAACCAGCCACGCGTGCCGCGGCACCACCTCACCCAGCGCCAACGCGCGGATGATGATGGACGCCGACTGCGAACCGGAATTGCCGCCCGAGGACAGGATGAGCGGCACGAAGAGCACGAGCACCGTGACCTTCTTGATCAGGTCCTCAAAGTGGCTCATCGCGCCGCCAGTCAGCATCTCCGGCAAGAGCAAGGCCACGAGCCACGGCGCACGGCGGACAAAATAGCCCCAGAAACCTGTGTCAAAATAGGAGGTCTCGACCGGCTGTACCGCGCCCATGCGCTGGAAGTCGGACGTCGCCTGCTGCGCCAGAAAATCCATCACGTCGTCAACGGTCACGAGCCCCAGGAGCCGCCGCTGCTCGTCCACAACGGGCAGCGCCACCAGATCGTAGTGCTCAATCAGCTTGGCGGCTTTGTCCTCGTCGGTCGTCGGCAGCACGCAGATGACCTCTTCGCGCATGACGTCCGCGATCGGCTTGTCCGGGTGCGCCAGGATCAGCTCGCGCAGGGACACGACGCCGACCATCACGTCGCCCGTACCGACGACGTAAACGTACGAAACCGTCTCCACTTCCTCGGCGCGTTGGCGCACGCGCTCGATGACCGCCGCGACGGTCATGTCGACCGGCACCTTCAGCACTTCAGTCGTCATCAAGGCGCCGACGCTGCCTTCTTCCCACTTGGCCAGCGCGCGCACTTCCGCGGCGTCCTCGGGGTCCATCTGGGCGAGCACCGCTTCCGCGACGTGGTCGTCCAGATCGCCAAACAGCTCCGCTGCGTCATCCGCGGACATCTCTTCCACGATGCGCGCTGCGCGCTTGGCGCCCAGCCGCTCCACAAGCTCGACCTGCCGATCGCTGTCGATGTATTCCAACACGTTGGCCGCGTCGTCCGCGTCCAGCGCCAGGAGCAGCCGTTCCGCTTCCGCCAAGTCGGCACGCTCAATCAGGTCGGCAAAATCCTGCGCGTGCAGGTCCGCGTACGCGGCGCGAATCGCCTCCGGACTTTGCGACAGGAGCGCCTGCAGATCGAGATCCAGTTCCTGGAGAGTGCTATCCATCAGCCACGCCCCGCGAGTCGAAGGAACATGTAGCGGACGGGATCCAGCTCGTCGCCGTGCGGATAAGCCGCGCCCAAGGCGTTGCGCGGCGAACCGTCATCGACCAGCGGACGATTGCCGCGCCCTTGTTGCTGCCGTGACCGCCAGCCGGAACGCTCCGCCTCCTGCGCGGCTTCCCAACGCTCCTGGATATCGAGCAGCGCGTCCAGCTCTTCCGGCAAGCTCGCCGTCTTACCCAGCGCCAACAGCACTTTGCCCGCGCACTCCGCGTCCGCCTGCGCGCGGTGCGCCTCGTCCAGCTGCACACTCAGCCGCTTGGCGACCGTGCCCAGCTTCATGTTGCCCTGGCCCTTCTGGGTCTGACGGGCAATCACCAGCGGATCCAGCCACTTGGCACCTTCAGGCAGCGTCTTGCCGATGCGCGCGAACTCGTGAATCAGAAAGCTGCGGTCAAACGGCACGTTGTAGGCGACGAGCACACGACCGCGGAGGCGTTGCAACAGCTCATCGGCAACATCGGCGAAGCGCGGCTGGTTCACGAGGTCGTCCGGCGTGATGCCGGTCAAGCGCGTCACGTCCGGATGCAGCGCAATGCCGGGATCGAGCAGCGTCGACCACCGGTCCGTCACCTCACCGTTTTCAAAGTGAATCACCGCCACTTCAATGACGCAGTCACCCGTTTCCGGCGAAAGTCCGGTCGTTTCCGTGTCCAGCACCGCCAGCGGCAGGTGGTACCACGGCCGCGGGTCAGGCGTGCTGGCGTCCAGGATGGCCATGATCAGACTCCATGGCGTTTCTCGCGGCTGGCTGCGGTGGGCGCAACGCGGAGGATGCCCTGGCCTTGCAGCACCGGCGACGGAATCGCCAGCAGCGGCGCGACGTCCGGATTGGCGAACACCAGCACGACCGTGGAGCCCATTTCAAACACGCCGAACTCGTCGCCGCGCGACTGGCTGACCGCGGGCGTGAGGCGCGTGAGGTCGCCGGTGGGCTTGCCTTCGTTGGTGCACAAGTCGCTGAAGCAGACGCGCATGTGGCCGACGCACGTGGCGCCGACCATGATGAGCGCGGCCTTGCCGAATTCCGTCTCGCAGTGGCCGATGATGCGCTCGTTGCGGGCAAACAGCCCCGGCACGTGCTGGATGCCCATCTTGTTGACCGGATACAGCGGCCCGGCGATGTACCGCCACTTCACAATCTCGCCCTGCCACGGGCTGTGCACGCGGTGGTAGTTCTTGGGCGCCAGATAGACGACGGCGTACGACCCGCCGCGATACGGGTCGGCATCTTCCTTGCCGCCCATCAGCGCGTCGAGCGTGTAGTCGATGCCCTTGGCCTGAATCAGCGTGTCATTGGCCAGCGACCCGGAGATCGACAGCACGCCATCGGCCGGCGACGGCAGGACCCCAAGCGCACGCTCAACCGGCCGCGCGCCCGGCTTCAGGCGCCGCGTGAAGAAATCCTGGAACGTGGTGAAATCTTCCAACGGCCGTTCGGCTTCCGACGGATCGGCGCCGTACAGCTTGCAGAACGTCTTGATGGCGGTCTGCAGCACGGGCTTGGGCGCGCGCACGCGGACGAGCCGCCCCATCGCCTGGGAGACCTGCGGATTGCTCAGCAGGTTGAGCCACATCGGCGGCTTGGTCTGCGGTTTGCCTGCCATGCTCGGCCTCCTCTAGCGCGCCAGAAGCGCCGCCTCATCCAGTTCCGCCCGCAGCGACAACGTCTGCAGCGTCTTCTGCCGCGACAGGATCGACTTCAGGTCGGCGCGTTCCAGCGCATCCACGCTGAAATCTTCCACGCTCACGGACGCGGCCAGCGTGCCCATGACCATCGCGCCTTCCAGCGCCGCCACGTTGATCTCCGGCTGCGTGGCCAGATAGCCCATGAAGCCGCCCGCGAACGTGTCGCCCGCGCCCGTGGGATCGCGCACGGTGTCCAGCAGCAGCGCCGGCGTGTGGCGAATCGTGTCGCCGTGGAATAGCACCGCGCCATGCTCGCCGCGCTTGATGACGACGGTCTTGGGACCCATCTTCTGGATCGCACGGGCGGCCATCAGCAGGTTGCCCACGCCGGAGAGCGCATAGGCCTCCTCGTCGTTCAGGAACAGCGCATCGATGCGGCCCAGCACCTTGACGAGCGCCTCGCGCTCACCGGAAATCCAGAAGTTCATCGTGTCCAGCGCGACGAATTTCGGCTTCTCCACCTGGTCCAACACTTCATATTGCAGCGCCGGATGGATGTTGGCGAGGAACACAAGCTCCGCCGAACGGTGCTGCGGCGGAACGCGCGGCGAAAAGTCGGAGAAGACGTTCAGCTCGGTGAAGAGCGTCGTGCGCGTCTCAAAGTGCTGGGAGTAGACGCCGCCCCAGCGGAACGTCTCACCGGGCACGACTTCAATGCCGGAAGTGTCGACGCCGCGGGCCTGCAAGCGCGCCATGTCGCTCGGGCGGAAGTCTTCGCCGACCACCGCCACGACGTGCGTGGGCGCGAGCAGCGAGGACGCCATGGCAAAAAACGTCGCCGAACCACCCAAGGCGCGATCGACCTTGCCGTAAGCGGTTTCGACAGAATCGTAGGCGACGGAGCCAACGACGAGCAGACGCATGGGAAACTCCACTTAGCCTTTCGGCGGCAGGTACTTGTCAATGAACAGGGCAAGACGCTCGCGCGCCTCGGGCGGAATCACGGCGGGCGCCGTCATGATGGCGAACTTCAGCGCGTCCTGGGACGGACACGGCCCGTACGGCGGGTCCAACGCAATCGCGCGGATGATCTTCTGGGCGTTGGCAATGTTGGCGTGCAAGGTCGCGATGACCTGCTCCACGGACACGGCGTCGTGACCTTCGTGCCAGCAGTCGTAGTCGGTGGCGAGCGCCAGCGTCGCGTACGGAATCTCGGCTTCCCGCGCCAGCCGCGCTTCTGGCAAGTTGGTCATGCCAATGACGGCGACGCCAGGCCAGGTGCGGAACGTCTGGGACTCGGCGCGCGTGGAGAACTGCGGGCCTTCAATGCACACGTAGGCGCCGGTGTTGTGGTGGCGGACGTGGACGTGCTCGCACGCGCGCTTCAACGCGGCGTGGACACGGTGGCTCACGGGATCGGAGAAGCCGACGTGGGCAACAATGCCGCGATCGAAGAACGTGCGCGGACGCGAAACCGTGCGATCGATGAACTGATCGACAAGGACCATATCGCCGGGGTGAATGTCCTCGCGCATGGAACCGACGGCGCTGACCGAGACGATGTCCGTGACGCCAACGCACTTGAGCGCCCAAATGTTGGCCTGATACGGGATTTCCGTCGGCGTGAGGCGGTGACCGCGGCCGTGGCGCGGCAGGAAAAACAGTTGTTGCTCGCCCAACCAGCCTTCGATCAGCGTGTCGGACGGATCGCCAAACGGGGTGGCAACCCGCACTTCGCGCAGGCGTTCCAAACCGGGCATCTCGTACAGTCCGCTGCCGCCAATCACGCCGAGAACGACGTGCTCTTTGGGGCGATGAGTCGTGGAATTCATGGCAACCTCAAGCACATCTCGGTCAAAGCCGCAGGCAAACCCGCAGACGGCGGCCGGAGTCTAGGCGGATGCGGCGGCCACGGCAACCACCGGAGCAGCATTCGCGTCGGCGTTTTGCGGGTCCGCTGGGTCAAGTGGGCGCGGCTTCGTTCTCCGGCCCTTCCCCATCGCCGGCGGCGAGTCGGCGCGCGACGAATTCCGTCAGCCGGTCGCGATCGCTGTCGCTCAGGTCCAAAAAGCGCACGGCCAGACCGTGGGAGAACCCGCGCACACGCCGCGCGCCCAGCACCTGCCCGCGCGCATGAATCGGCAGGGAGGTGTCAGGCAACTGGAACTGCAGCTGGATGAACTGCCGCGATGAGGCGTTGCCCAGCGAATAGGAGTGGCTCTCAATGAAGATGCCCGACGCGCTGAGGTTGGTCGCCGGATGCAGCCAAACCCGCTCGCCGTCGTTTTCCTGCACGAAGAGGTCAACCGTGACGCGCCGCGAGGTCCGCCTCTCAATCGGCCCTTCAATGCGATGATTGCCGGTTGTCGACATCACCTCAGCCGTCGTCGGGCGAATAGCGGTCTCAGATCGGGGCTGGTCGTCGCGAATTGTCATGATGGAAGACTTTGCTGTCGATTGGGGGCGACTCGGCCTGAGGAGCGTAGGGAAGCGTTGCCGCAACGTCAACCTCGCCGTTGACCCGGTTTGCCGCCAGACCTAGACTTGCGGCATGGCGATGCGACACCAGACGATGGCGAAGGCGAGGAACGGATTCCCGCGCCGCCCGGGGCGCTTGCGGCGCTTCGTGTGGGTCGTCTGTCTGCTGTTCGCGGCGCTACCGGCCCATGCCATTGACAGCCGCAAGACCGCGGTCGCGCTGGCCCATCAGGCGGCAAAAGCGTTTGAAGCGGGCGAGATGGATCGCGCGGCGCAGGCCTACCTGGAGGCGTGGCATACGGATTCCTCCGAGCCGAACTATCTATACGGCGCGGCGCGGGCGGAGCAATCGGCCGGTCAGCGGGAGCGCGCGGAGGAGCACTACCGGCAGTTCGTGGCGATGGCGAACGCGGAGCCGGCGCGTGTGGGCAAGGCGAAGACGTACTTGACGGAATTTGCCGGGATGCGGTCCGACGAGAAGGTGCAGGCGGCCGAACGCGCTGAAAAACGCGGCGAATGGCGCGTGGCGACCGCGGCGTACAGTGAAGCGTGGCGGCTGCGCGAGGACCGGCTGGCGCTGTTGTTGAAGACGGCGCGTGCGGCCAAGGAAGACGGCGATAACAAGCAAGCGGAAGCCTCGCTGCGGACGTACCTGGCACGCGCGCCGGGCAATGCGCCGGATCGCGGCGAGGCGCAGGCGATGCTGGATGCGCTCGCGGGCAAGCCGGTTGTCGTGACGCCGATGGAACCTGCGGCGGCAATCGACCCGCTGCGCGCGGCGCCGGAGGCGGTGCCAACCGTGACGGAGCCGGCCAAGCCGATGAGCAACCGACGCATCGCGGGCTGGTGGACGCTGGGCTCGGGCGCGGCGATTGCGGTGACGGGCGCGGCGCTGATCGTTCTGGGCAAGTCGGCGGAAGCGCAGTTCAATCAGGATCTCGGCTATGACGGCACGGTGGTGCACGGCGACCTGACGTACGGCCAGGCAACGAGCCGCGCGGCGTGGATCGGTTCGCTGCAGACAACAGGCGTGACGATGCTGGGCGTGGGCGTTGCGGTGGCGGGCGTGGGCGCAGCGCTGGTCCTGACGTCGCCGGAGTCCAAGGTGGCGCTGGTCCCGGATTGGCACGGTTTTGCACTCGCGGGGCGGTTCTGATGATGTGGCGCAAGCTGGCTTTTTGCGCCGTCCTGACGACGGCGTGTAGCGTTCCCGTGCCGCCGCGCGAGGCCTTTCCGGTCGACGCTGACGATACAGCTGCGGCCACCGATGGCGACGCACAGGCGACGGATGCGGCGCTGGACAGTGCGGACGCAGCGCCGGACGGCAACGACACCGTGACTGGGACCGACGCGGCGGATGTGGGCGACGCGGCGCCTGGCACGGACGTTGGCGGCGATGACGCCGGGACGGATGCCGCGGACGCGGGCGATGCGAGTGACGCGCTCGACGCGGCGGAGGACGCAGACGTGAGCGACGCGCCAGACACCGCAGACGCTGCGGACGACGCCGATGCTGCCGACGCCGACCTCTGCGCCAACGTCACGTGCACGGACCTCCCGTGCGCGACCCAAGCCTGCGCTCCGGCGACGGGCAAGTGCGTCGCAACCCCCAAGGTCAACGGCTGGGCGTGTGACGACGGCAAGAAATGCACCGACAACGATGTGTGCACCGACGGCGTCTGCGCCGGCACGACAAAAAGCTGCGACGACGGCAACGCGTGCACGAACGACGGCTGCAACGCGTCGCTTGGGTGCACGAACACGGTCGTCAAAGCCGGCACCGCGTGCGAGGACGGGGACGCGTGCACGGTGGGCGATGTGTGCGTGGCGACGACGTGCACGGGCAAGGCCAAGCTGTTCGAGGCAACTATTGGCACCGCGGCTTATGAGCAGTTCCTGGACGTCGCGCCGGCAACGGACGGGCTGATCGCCGCGGGGTACACCTACGGGTCGCTGCCAATCGCCAGCGGCACGCCGAGCCTTTGGCTGGTCAAGACCGATTTGGCCGGCGCGCCGCTCTGGCAGAACACCTACGGCGGCGCCGGATCCGGGATGGCCTATGCCGTACTGGCGGTCGCTGACGGCGTCGTGGCCGCGGGTGCGGATCTGCACAACGGGGTCGCCAAGAGTGACGGCTGGATCCTCAAGACAGACGCGACCGGCACGGAAATCTGGAGCAAGTCGTTTGGCGCGGCGGGGAGCGACGCTTTTGCCGACGTCATCGCGGACGGTGATGGCTTCCTCGCTGTCGGACAATCGACGATCGGCGCGCCGGCGGAGAACCACGCGTGGCTCGTGCGGGTGGATGGCACCGGCGGCAAGACGTGGGAGCAGACATTCCCAACCGGCGGCACGCAGCGCTTCACGGCCGTCGCCGCAACGGGTGACGGCTTCGCGTGCGTGGGCCAGACGGCAGGCCCCTCGACCGCGAACGACGCTTGGCTGGTCCGGTTGGACGCCGGCGGCAACAAGATCTGGGAGCGACAGTACGGCGGCAGCGCGGCCGATTCCGCTCAGGATGTGATTGCGCTGGATGACGGTTTTGCGATCGGCGGGACAACCGCATCGAGCGGTGCGGGCGGCGCGGATTTCTGGCTGATTCGCACGGACGCCGTGGGCAACGTGCTGTGGAACCGAACCTATGGCGGCGCGGATGCCGACAGTCTCCAGAACCTCGCGGTCATCGGCGGCGATTTTCTCCTGAGCGGCGACTTCTCGTTTGGCAGCACCACGACCGCACACATCGTCCGCACAGACGCGTTGGGCAACGTCGTGGTGAGCACCGGATTCAGCACGGGTATTCAGGCGCACGCGCTCGTGGACGGAGGGAGCCTGCTCCTCGCCGGTCGCGCTCCCAAAGCCGGCAATGCCGACGACGGTTGGCTCCTGCGCACGGATCTCTGGGGCAACGCCACGTGCAGCGACTCCGGCGCGTGCGTCGGGTTCACGACGGAATGCGACGACAACAACCCGTGCACAACGGACCTCTGCGGGAAAGGCGTCACGGGATGCTGGCACTTCAACGTCGAGGACGGCGTAGCATGCGGCTCGGGCTCCGCCTGCAAGGCCGCCGAAACGTGCAGCGCGGGCGTATGCGGCGGCGGCGGGGACAAGCTGTTTGACAAGACCCTGGTCGGCACGCCGAACGTCACCGGGCCGACCTGCCTCGCCTTCGCAGCCGGCGGATTCGCCATCGCGGCAACCACGCAGGGCGCCTTGCCGAGTCCGCGACTCGTGCGCACGGACGCGGTCGGCACGGCGCTCTGGGACAAGACCTACAGCCTTGGCTCCTACGCCGGGTCCGTGACCGCGCTCCTCGCGACGGGCGGCGGCTTCGCAATGGCCGGCACCGTGGGCTCCGACAACAACGGCGATGACTGCTTCCTCCTGACGACGGACGGCGCGGGCACCCAAGTGGTGAACGTGGAGTTGGGCGACTCGGGCGCGGATTCCACCCACGCGCTCGCTGCGGTCCCCGATGGCTTTGCCCTGGCAGGCGCGACGACGTCTTTTGGCGTCGCCAACCGGGACGGCTATCTGATTCGGACGGACACCGCCGGCGCGGTTGCTTGGCAAAAGACCTACGACGGCGCCAATGCGGACAGCTTCAACGCGATCGCCGCGCGCCCGGACGGCTTCGCGCTCGCAGGCATCACCGGTTCGACGAGCGACGCGACGGGCCACGCTTGGCTCGTCCGCACCGACTTGAACGGCGCGCTGTTGTGGACCAAGACGTTCAGCAACGGCACCTTCGACGTCGCCAACGCCGTTGTGGCTGTCCCTGACGGATTCCTCGTCGTGGGCGCGACAAATGGCGCCGGCGCGGGCGCGAACGACGCCTGGCTCATCCGCACGGACAGCAATGGCGTCAAGCTCTGGAGCCGGACGTACGGGACGACCGCGAACGATTCAGCGGCGAGCTTGACCGTGGACGGCTATGGCATTGCGCTCGCTGGCGCGTCCGGTAGCCAAGGCTACGTGGTGCGCACGGACCTGGACGGCAACAAGCTCTGGGACCGCACCGTCGGCAGCGGCAGCACGCAGAGCTTTCAAGCGAGCATCGCGCTCGCGGACGGCTTTGCAACCGCCGGGACCGTCAAGGGCAGCGGCATCCAAAACTTGTGGCTCCTGCGCACCGACCTCTACGGCAACGCGTCGTGCGCGAGCTCCGGCACCTGCGCCGGCCTCAGCGTCCCGGACTGCGACGACGGCAACCCCTGCACCGCCGACCTCTGCGACGCCGCGCACAGCGGCTGCTGGCACACCAACATGGCAGACGGCCTCGTGTGCGCGTACGGCGCGACGTGCGGCGCCGGCGTGTGTGCGTGCACGCCCGGCTACATCGGCGTCACCGGCGGAGAAGGCAAGGTCTGCGCCGCCGACGGGCCGGTCTGGGGCCTCACGCCGTTCTCACCGGCCAACTTGAACGACAACGGCAACGGCACGGTCAGCGACGACTTCACCGGCCTGATGTGGCAACAGGCGGATCCCGGCGGACTGACCTACACGTGGGATCAGGCCAACCAGTTCTGCATCGGGCTCAAGCTCGGCAATCACGCGGACTGGCGGCTGCCGACGCTGGCGGAACTGAACACGCTGATCGATTTCAACAAATCCAATCCGGCGACGGCGAACCTGCTGCAGACCAACGTGAACTTGGCGTACTGGAGCGCGACGCTCCTGGCCAACGCCACGAACAACGCGTGGGGCGTGAGCTTCGTCATCGGCACGCAGCAGGCGGGACAACTGACGTTCCCCAACCACACGCGCTGCGTCCGCGGCACCACCGCCGGCCACGCCGGCGCGCGCTTCACCACAACCACCGGGACCGTGACGGACACGTGGACGGGCCTGCTATGGGAACGCGCGCCCAGCCCATCAGGGGAAACGACGGTCAGCGCCAAGACGTACTGCGACGGCCTCGTGCTTGAAGGTTCGACCGGCTGGCGGATCCCGACGATCGTCGAACTCCGCAGCATCGTCGACCGCAGCGTCAGCGGCCCGGCGATCGACAGCGGCATCTTTCCCGGCACGCCGTCCGAGTGGTTCTGGGCCTCATCCGGCGCAGGCGGCTCCAGCAACGACTACTGGAGCGTCTACTTCAGCGAGGGCATCTCCGAGGGCAACGGCAAGGTCAACACGTTTCGCGTGCGCTGCGTGAAGTAGGGGGGCTTGCGCGCAGCTCCAGAACGCGCTAAGCTAACGCCCGCTTCGCGCCGAGCGCGTGAAGTAAGGATTCCGGCTCTGGGGTCATAGCTCAGCTGGGAGAGTACCTGAATGGCATTCAGGGGGTCATGGGTTCGATCCCCATTGGCTCCACCAAGTACCGGAATCCTTAAGCTTCATTGCTTGCACAAAAGCCCTTCACGGGGCTTTTGTTGTTTTTGCCTCGCGCTATCGTTTTTGCCACCCCTCCTGCACAATCGCCAGCATGGACCTCGCGCCCACCAGCAGCACCCTGCCCCTCGCGATGCGCTCCTGGCGCTGGCGCATCTTCGCCAGCACTTGGCTGTGCTACGCCGGCTTCTACTTCTGCCGCCGGCCCTACTCGATCGCCAAGGCGGAAATCGGCACGCAACTGCACTGGCACGCGACCGACCTCGCGTCCGTCTACGCCGCCTACCTCATCGCCTACACGCTCGGCCAATTCGCTTCCGGCGCCATCGGCCCGCGCCTTGGGCCGCGCAAGATGCTGCTCGGCGGCATGGCGCTCAGCATCGCCTGCAGCGTCGCATTCGGCTTCACGGACAGCCTGCTCTGGTTCGTCGCGCTCATGAGCGTCAACGGCCTCGCGCAGGCCACGGGCTGGTCCAACACCGTCGGCACGATGGCCAGCTGGTTCAAGCGCGAGGAACGCGGCACGGTCATGGGCCTCTGGGCCACCAACTTCCAGGTCGGCGGCGTCGCTTCTGCCGCCCTCGCGGCGTGGATGCTGCCGCGCCACGGCTTCCGTTTCGCCTTCTTCTCCGGCGCCGCCGTCCTCGCGGGCGTCGCGGTCATCGTCTTTGTCTGGCAGCGCAACCGCCCCGAGGACGTCGGCTTGCCCGCGCTTGTGGACGATCAGGAGCCCGCGCTCAGCGCCGACAGCCCCACGCCCAAGTGGTCGCGCGCAACGTGGACGACCGTCCTGCTGATTGGTTTTGCCTATTTTGGCATGAAATTCATCCGGTACGCGCTGTGGAGTTGGGCGCCGTTCTTCCTGGAAAAGAACCTCCACTTGAAAGGCGACGACGCCGGCTACGTCTCCACCGTCTTCGACGTCTGCGGCATCCTCGGCGTCATCGTCACCGGCTACCTGAGCGACAAGCTCTTTCATGGCCGCCGCGCCATGGTCAGCTTCCTCATGGTCTGCGGCGTCTGTGCCGCCACGCTCCTGCTCTTCACGATTGGCGCGCAAAGCGTCTACGGCTTTGCCATCTCCATCGGCCTCATCGGCTTCACGCTCTATGGCCCTGACGCGCTCCTCACCGGCGCGGGCGCCATGGACGTCGGCGGCGGCCGCGGCGCGGTGCGGGCGTCCGGCATCATCTCCGGCATCGGTTCTGCCGGCTCCGTCGTTCAGGAATTGGTCATCGGCAAGATGTACGACAAGGCCAACGGCTCCATCGCGCCCATTCTCGCGACGCTCCTCGGCTCCGCCCTCTTCACCGCCGTCTGCGTCGGCGCGATCGTCTGGCGCAACAAACGCGGCGCTTCGGACATGTAGCCCCGCACGCCGCACAGGTTTACAATCCGCCGCACGCGCCTTTTGCCCGCGCTGTGGAGATCGCCATGCGTCGCTATTTTCTCGCCCTGCTCGCCCTGCCTGGCTGCCTGCCCATGCAGCAGATGATGGAAACCAAACGCGAATTGCCGGTCACCAAGGTCGTTCTGTACCAGAACGGCGTTGGCTACTTTGAGCGGCGCGGCAAATTGCACGGCAAGGAAGTGGAGCTGCGCGTCCGGCCGGACCAGGTCAATGACGTCCTGAAGTCGCTTTCCGTGCTGGATCTGTCGGGCGGGACGCCGTCGTCCGCGTCCTTGCCGGTGGAGCGCTCGGGCGATCGGCTGGCCCAGGAGCTGCCGCCACAGGTGCGCAACGCGACCGGCATGCTCGGGCTGCTGCAGGTGCTGCGCGGCGCGGAAGTGGAGATCGACGGCGACGAAGGCACGATGCACGGGCGCGTCGTGGGCGTTGAAAAGACCCAGCGGCGGTACGTGAACGCCAATGGCGAGCAGATCAGCACAGAGCCGATGCTGACGCTGATGGAAAACGACGATCAGCTGCAGACGGTGGCGGTGAGCCAGATCCGCCGGCTGACCATCGGCGATCGCACGCTCTCCGTGGGCCTGCAGCAGTCGCTGGACATCTCCAAATCGGACGGCGCGTGGAAGCCGATTAGCGTGACGGTGCGGCTCGCGGGCGACGAAAGCCACGACCTTATCATCAGCTACATCCATGAAGTCCCGGTCTGGCGGCCCGCATACCGCGCGTGGATCGAGAGCGGCAAGGGCATCCAGTTGCAAGGCTGGGCGGTCGTGGACAACGTCTCGGGCGAGCCGTGGAATGACGTGAACCTGACGCTGGTCGTCGGCTCGCCGCTGTCCTTCCGCTACAACCTGCACACGCCACATAACGTGGAGCGGCCAGATCTGTCGTCGCGCCTGCCGGACGTGGCAGAAGCGCCGCCGCCGCCGGACGTCGGGTACGCCCCGCCGCCGCCAGCGCCTGCGATGGCAGAAGAATTCGAGGGAATGACCGCGATAGGCTCGGGCGAGGACAGCGCTGGCATCAACGGCGGGATCGGCAACCCGCGCGGTCGCAACAAGAGCGCCAAGATGGCGGCTCCAGCCGCGGCGCCGTCCCCGATGATGGCGCGCGACCAGGCGATGGTTGCCGATGCCCGCCGTCAGGCCCAGCGCGCGCAGGTGCAGGACCAGATGCGTCGGCAGGAAGAGGAAGCCCGGCGGGACGCGATGCAGCGTTCCGCGCAGGCGCTTGTGCAAGGGCGTGAAGTGGGCGCGCTGTACGCGTACGAGGCGACGACGCCGATCACGGTGCCCGACCGCTCGGCCGCGCTCATCAACATCGTTTCGCGCAAGATCGACGGCAAGGACATCTTTCTGTTCCGCGATCCGCAGTCGGGCGAATCCCCGTTTCGCGCAGTGATGCTCAAGAACGGCCAGGAATCGACGATTGAGGGCGGCCCGATCACGCTGTACATCGACAACACGTTCGCGGGCGAGGGTTTCATCGGCCGCGTTGCCAAGGATGAGACGGCGTTTGTGCCGTACGCCAAGGAAGGTGGCTTCGCGTTGAACTTGCAGCAGGAGGCGCGCATCGACGAACTGCACCTCGCCAAGATCATTGATGGCCGCATCACGATTCAGGGCAAGCGCGTCGCGACGCGGACGGTCAAACTGGAGTCCAACCGCGACAAGCCAAGCCTCGCGTACGTGAAGCTGCCGCTGACTGGCGGCATGGAGATGGTCAATCCGCCCAAGGATCTGGTGCGGGCGGGGTCGGACATCTACCTGCCGGTGGAGATCGGCGCCAAGGCCAAGGCGGAAGCGAAGCTCGTCGAAGCGACGCCGATTGAGCTTGTGGAGATGGGCCTGACGCCGCAGGTGCTGGACGCGTTCCGCTACTACTTGCAAGGCACCAACCTGGTGGACGCGGTCGCGGGACCGATTCGCGAACTGCTCGCGGCGCAGGAACAGCGCGCGACGCTGCAGCGCGAACAGGAGAACCTGGCGCGGCAGCAGCAGATTCTCGAGGCGGACGGCCAGCGCATCCAGGGCAACCTGGATTCCCTGCCGCTTGGCGCGGTCGCGGCGGATCTGCGCAAGAAGCTTGTGGCGCAGCTGGCGACGACGACGACCAAGCAGGCAGAAGTGGCCAAGAAGCTCGTGGAAGGCCAAGTGAAACTGGCGGCGATCGACGAGCGCGTGCGGACGCTGCTGCGGCAGATCGAGTTGAAGTGATGGCTAGCGCGGCTTGATCGCCACGGCCACCAGGCTCTTGCCAATCGGCGTTCGCGGCAACACGCGGCTCAGCATCGCCTCCAGCACGCGCGTCAGGGGCACGCCAAAGCGGGCGTAAGCCTGCGCACCCAGGGCGTCGTATTTCCTGCGCTTCAGCACCTTGCCGGCGATGAACCACGGCACAATCCCCAGCGTGTCCAGGTAATCCAGCCGCTGCACGGCAAAACCCGCGGCTTGCAGCTTGTCCCCCAGCTCCTGCCGCCGATAACGCCGCACGTGGTCGACGATTTCGTCCAGAGTGCCGTAGATTTCGGGCATCGCCGGCACAAAAATGCACAGCGCGCCGCCCGGCTTCAGGATCTCAAACAGCCGCTGCAGCACCGCCGCATCATCCGGAATATGCTCCAGCACGTTGACCATGATGGCGGCGTCAAACGGTTCAGCCAGCAGCGCGGGCGCCACCTCATGCAGCACCGCCTCAGCGACGGTCACATTGGGCCGGTCCGCAACCCGCGCGCGCAGCTTGTGGCACAAGTTCGCCGCCGGCTCCACCAGCAGCGCGCTCTCCACGTGGTCCAGATAGCGCAGCGCGACGTTGCCGATTCCAGCGCCGACCTCAATCACGCGACCGCGCAGGTGCCCCTGAAATTGCTCAATGATCCAGCCGGTGTAACGCGGCAGGTCGGCCAGCGCTTCCAGGTCCTGCCCGGCGTAATGGGTGTTCGGAGAATCGGTCACGTGGTCCACTTAGCCCTTGACGCCGCCGGCCGTCAGACCGCCGACCAGCTGTTTTTCCAGCGAATAGAAGAGCGCCATGACCGGCGCCGACACGACGAGCGACGCCGCCGCGAACAGCGCCCACTGCACGTCCTTGTCGCCGACGTAACCGCGAATCTGCACGGGCAGCGTATACGCCGCCTCGCGCGAGAGGAACGTGTAGGCGAGGACGAACTCGTTCCAAGCCGTCATGAATGAGAAGAGCGCGGTCACAGCGATCGCCGGCGCCGAGAGCGGCAGGATGATGCGCCAGAAAATCTGCAGCCGCGTGGCGCCGTCGATGATGGCCGACTCCTCAATTTCCTTGGGCAACGTGTCAAAATAGCCCTTGAGCGTCCAGGTGCAGAACGGCACCGTCGTCGTCGCGTAGACGAGCACGAGACCGAGCATCGAGTCGAGCAGATTGAGCTTCTGCATCAGCACGTACAGCGGAATCATGGTCAGGATGCCGGGGAACATCTGGGTGGCGAGGAAGCCGAGCATGCCCGCGCGGCGGCCGGGGAACTCGAAGCGGGCAAAGCCGTACGCGGCGGTGCAGGCGAGCACGATGCCCAGCGCAGTCGTGGCGAGCGAGACGATGAGCGAGTTGGCGAGCTGACGGCCAAACAGCCAGGACCCGTCGCTGCCCTTGTGACCGACGACGGCGACGAACGCGTCCAGTGAGAACGTTTCAGGCCAGGGCCATGGGGAAGCCGACGCGCCGCCGGTGCCGCTGAGCGCCAGCTTGATGACGTAGAGCGCAGGATACAGCGTGGCGATCGTGATCGGCACAAGCAGCAGGTGCAGCGCCCACGGCGGAAAACCTTTGCGCGACGTGCTCATTCGTTCACCGCCTCGGTCGCCTTGGACCGGCGCTGCGTGGCCAGCGTGTAGCCGAGCAACAGCAGGAAAATCAGCACGCTGTACGCCGCGGCCAAGCCGTGACGCCGCAGCACGGAGAACGCGAAGTACGCCTCCGTAATCAGGATGTCCGTCTTGTGATCCGGCCCGCCGCCGCTGACGAGGTAGATGACGTTGAACGCGTTGAACGTCCAAATCACGCCCATGATGACGGCGGGAAACAGCGCGGGACGCAGGAGCGGCCACGTGACGTGGCGGAATTTCTGCCAGGCGGACGCACCGTCGATGTCCGCGGCTTCATACAGGTCCGCGGGGATCGACTGCAGCGCGCCGAGCGACACGACCATCATGAACGGAAAGCCGAGCCAGACGTTGGTCAGCAGGTTGGCGATGAAGTTGGTGGCGAGCGAGTCGCCCAGCCAATCGACCTTCTGCGCGCCGCACAACGCGAGCATGGCGTTGATGGGACCGTATTGCGTGTTGAACAGCCATTTCCACGTCAGCGCCGTGATGTAGCTGGGCACCGCCCACGGCACGATCAGCAGCAGCCGGTAGAAAGCCCGACCGCGCAGCTTGGGCTGATTCAGCACGAGCGCCAGCGCCAGGCCAATCGTCACGTGCAGCACCACGTTGATGAGCGTCCAGGCGACCGTCATCGCCAGCGTGCGGCCAAAGTGGGTCGCGGACGTCGGGTCCATCGCGGTTTCGACGACTTCGCGATAGTTGGCCAGCCCGAGGAACTGGCCATTTGGCCCGGTGAACGACAGCCCGACGCCCACGGCGAACGGCACGAAGACCAGCACGCCCGTCGCGAAGAGCGCGGGGCCAACGTAAAAGTACGGGACCGGATCCTTGCGCAGCGCGCCGAAAATCGCCGCCAGCCCGGGAACGACCGGGCCAAGCAGCGCCGTCAGCAGCAGCGCGCTGCCCAGCACCCATGACGTACCCGCGGCGCTCACGGTGCCGACCGCCGAATGCGGAATCAGCCAGCCATCGGCCAGAACCTGCACGCCGCCCGACGCCGCCGTGGGCAAAGCCGGCAGGAGCAGCACCGCCGCCGCCGCGCTCACCGCCATGGCGACCGTCGGCGCGATGCGTTCCCCCAGCGGCTTGCGCGCCCCCAGTGCGATGGCCAGCGCCACCAGCGGCAACAGCCACAGCAGCCAGGGCGCGTCCGGCGGCACCACCGGCCGCAGCACCAACGCCACAGCGCCGCCGATTTCCGGCCGGTTCTGCGCGGCGCGAAACGGCTGCACCAGCGCCTGCGTCGCGTCCGGCAGCACAACGAGCAGCCGCGCGCCGTCCATCGGCTGGTGCTTCTGCAGGGCGTCCTCCGCCGCCGTCGCGTGGGACTTGGCCGCCTCCAGCAGCGCACCACTCTCCGCCGGAGCGAGCTTCTGGCTGACAAATGCCACACCGCTGCCACGCTCGATGCCAAATTCGTCCGCGCCGCCCGAGGCAATCACCGCGACGTGCGTCAACAACGGCGCCTGCTGCTTGGCCATCGCCGCGAGCGCCGCATCGCGCGCCGTCGCGTCGTCCTGATGGATCGCCGCCTGATGCGCCGCCGCGTCCGCCAGCGACGCCGCCCGCACCAACCGCGTCGCCTGCTCAGCGCTCGCCGCCAACGCCGCGTGGCCCGCCGTCAACGCCGCAACCAGCGTCGCCGCCAGCAGCAACGTCGCTGCGGCAAACGGCACGAGGCCCGGTTGCGGTGGCTGGGGCGCAGGCGCCATCTCGCGCTCCTACTTGCCCAGACGCGCGACGGCCTGATCGGCGGTCGCCTGCGCTTCAGCAAGAGCGGTCTTTGGATCGGCGCCGGAGAAGATAATCTTGCGGAGCGCGGCGCTGTACGGCGCCCAGGCCACGGACGGCTCCACCGCGGTCGGCATCGGCACGGAAGTCTCCGCCTGCGCGTGGAACACCCGCACGACCGGCTTTTCCAGCCAGCGCGGATTCTCGTAGATCTTGGCGTTCGCAACCATCTGGTGGCCCATTTCCAGGCGGGTAATCGCCGCTTCATCGCTGGTCAGGTAGTCCATGACCTTCAGCGCCGCGTCGCGCACCTTGGACTGCTTGGTCAGCAGCACCGCTTCCGAGCCGAGATACGGCCGCAGCGGCTTGCCCGGCTCGATTTCCGGGAGAACGGCGACGCCCCAGTCAATGTCCTTGGCGATTTCACTGATGAACCACGGGCCCTGGATCGTGAACGGCGTCTTGCCGTCGTTGAACATGGCCGTCACGACAAAGCCGCCGACGCCCTTGGGCAGGATCTTGGCCTCCGTGTAGAAGCCGCGCACGAGCTCCGCGGCCTTGATGGCTTCCGGCGTGTCGATGGTGATTTTTTTGGCGTCCTCGTCCCACACCTTGCCGCCCATGCCGTAGAGGAACGGCGCGTGGAAATACAGGTCGGCGGCGTCGTACGCGAGGCCAAAGCTCTCGGTTTTTTCTGACGTGAAGCCTTTGCCGACTTCGATCAGCTGGCCAATCGTCTTGGGCGGCTGCGGCACCAGCTTGCGGTTGTAGAAAAGCGCGACGGTCTTGAACGCCATCGGCAGGCCCCAAATCGCCTTGTCAAAGACCAGCGGCTTGACGGTTTGCGGCAGGAAACGGCCGAGGCGGTCCTTCGCGGCAAAGTCGCCCAGCGGCTGCAGGAGCCCGTCGCGCGCCCACAGGCCGATCTTGTCGTGCGCCATGATGATGAGATCCGGACCGTTGCCATTGGGCGTCGCGACCTGGAACTTGTCGATGATGGCGTCAAACGGCACCGCGAGCGCCTGGATTTGCACGCCCGGCTGCAGCTTGTTCCACTGCGCGACAAGCGTGTCCAACGCCTTCCGCTCGTCGTCGCGGTAGCTGTGCCACAGCGTCACGGTCTGCGGCGCAACCGGAGCTGCCGCCTCTGCCGTCTTGCTCGCGGCTTCCGGCGCAGCCACAGCCTCGCCGGCCTTTGCCGCTTCAACAGCAGCGCCAGGCGCAGGCGTCGATGCGGCCTCTTTCTTGCCGCACGCCACAAACAGCAGGGTCATCGCCACAAACAGCAAACGCTTCATGCTCTCGCCTCACTTCCAAAGGGCCTAGCTCACGCGCTGGCCAACGCGGTCAAACTTGTGCAGCCGCGCCGGATCAGCGGTCAACGGCAGCAGTTCGCCCGGACGGACGACCGTGTGCGGATCCAGGCGCACCACGCTCGCGGACTCGGCACGTGCGCGCGTGTGCGTGTCCGTGTCCGCCAGCGCCGCGCGATCCGACAGCGACTTCCCGTGTTGGTCGACCGCCTCGCCGTACGCAAACGTATCCGCGCCCAGCGGCTCCACGACTTCCACGCGCAAATTCACCGTCGCGTCCGCCGCGCCGCACGGCAGCAGGTCCTGCGGACGCACGCCCAGCACCGCCACCGTCGGGCTTGACTGATGCGCCTGCGGCACGCGCCACAGGTTCATCGCGGGCGAGCCGATAAACGTCGCGACGTAGGTATTGGCCGGCGTCGCGTAGATTTCATTGGGCGACGCGCACTGCTGCAGCACGCCCTCGTGCATCACGGCGATACGGTCCGCCAGCGTCATCGCTTCCACCTGATCGTGGGTGACGTAGAGCATCGTCGCGCCCAAACGCTGGTGCAACTTTGCGATTTCCAAGCGCATCTGCACGCGCAGCTTGGCGTCGAGATTGGAGAGCGGCTCGTCAAACAGGAACGCGGACGGCTCGCGCACCACCGCGCGGCCCATCGCCACGCGCTGCCGCTGACCGCCGGAAAGCGCCGCCGGCTTGCGCGCCAGGAGCTCGTTCAGCCCGAGCAACGCCGCGGCTTCGCTGACGCGCTTGTCGATTTCCACCTGCGGCATCTTGCGCAAACGCAGGCCAAACGCGAGGTTCTCAAACACGGTCATGTGCGGATAAAGCGCGTAGCTCTGGAAGACCATCGCGATGTCGCGCTGCCGCGGTGAGAGGTCGTTGACCACTTTGTCGTCAAAAAGCAGACGGCCGGAGGTAATCGTCTCCAGACCCGCGACCATCCGCAGCGTCGTCGACTTGCCGCAGCCGGAAGCGCCTACGAGAACGACGAGTTCGCCATCCGCAACGTCCAAATTGAGGCGCTTGACGACGTGGACGTCGCCATACGACTTTTCAATGTCCTGCAAGGTGACGCGTGCCACATGCCCTCCGCGGCGAAGTTGTAGCACGACCGACCGTTTGGGCCAATCTGGCTGGACTTTTTCGTGCTATTCCACTGGCAGCCGCTGCGCTTCCCAGCCTTTGATGCCCTCTGGCATGATCCAGACGTTGCTGTAGCCGAGTTCGACGGCGGCCTCAGCGGCGTGGTGGCAGGCGTTGCACTTCTCGCCGGCGCAGTAGAACACCAACATTGCGGCTTTTTCGGCGGGAAGCGCGGCGACGGCGACCTCGTCCACCTTCATGTGCTTGGCTGTGGGGACGTGGCCTTGGGCGTAGCGTTCGTCCCCGTTGACGTCGAACACGAAGACGGGCGCCTTGGCCGCGAGCTTGCTGTTCAGGTCCGCGGCGCTGATGCGCTTGAACGCTTCGCCTTGGCTGTCCACGGTGTTGCTGGCAGATGCCCCGCACGCGGTGACCGGCAAGGCGAGAACGGCGACGAAACAGAAGCGGGCGAACTGCGACATGGCGAATTCCTCGGCACGGTGAAGGACGGCTGGGATGACCGCGCTTGGTTGTGCACCGCGCCAGGGGAGACGCGCGCTCGCGGCAAAAACCGAGCCGCGTTGGGCGGCCAGCAAAGACCGCAGGTTCAGAACTTGATGGCGGCGCTCGCGGAGATGATGTCAAACGACGACGTGAACGTACCGGCGTTGGCGGGGACGCCGTCAAAGCCGTTGCAGCCCGTCGGGCAAGGCGCGACCGGACGCTGCTGGAAAACCTTGGCGTAGGTCTCGTCGACCGTGCGCGTCTCCTGGAACACGTGGCTGTACGCCGCTGTGATGTCCACGGGACCCGCGTGCACTTTCACGCCGCCGTTGACGCCGAGGCGATTATACGACGGGAAGTCGAGGTTCTCGTAGTTGGCCGGCACGGCGCCCGATTCGACGAACGTGCCGGCCATGAAGCCAATCGGCAAGTTCGGCAGGTTGTACGAGCCGCCGAGGCGCAGCGAGTACGTGTCCTTCCACCGTTTGGCGACAACGACGTCCTGCGCGTTGGCCTTGGCGAACAGCTGGATCTCGCCGTTCAGCATCACGTTGAAATCCTTTAGCATCGACCACGCTTCGTAGGCAAAATCGAGCTCGACGTCCCAGCGCTCCGGCCGCGGCTTGATGGTCGGCGTCGCGCCTTCCGGCAGCGCCACGGGCTTGTCCAGACCGCGGTAGCGAATACCAAAGTGCGCGGTCGCCGGCAGCACGAGTTGCAATGCGGCGCTGCTGCCCACGACGGTCAACTGCGCGTCGGTGAACTTCGCGCCAGTCGGCGTCGTCGCGATGGTAAAATCGCCTTTGCCGTTCAGGTTGACCGGGATCACGCGCCCCGACGCGCCGATCTCGATGTTTTCCACGGGGCGCCACCAGCCGCCCACAATCGCGGAGATCGTCGGCGGCGCGGACAGTTTGAGCGTCGACTCGATCTCCGAGCCCTTGTAGTACGGCGCCAACTGGCTGCCGTTGTCGCCGTCCACTACGAGGCTGAGCGTCGTCGACGGCTGGCTGACGATCTGCGCGGTCACGCCGATGCCGAACTTGTCCGGGACGCCGTACGCCGCAGCGAGGCTGTAGAACACCATGAGCGCGTCCATCTTGGTCAGCATCCAGCGCTGGCCGCCGTTGACGTTCCACTCCTGGTGACCGGCCGCGCTCGGGCCGTAGACGCCCGCTGCGAAGGTCCAATTCTCCAAGCCAAAATCGTAGCTTCCGACCAGCATGCCACCGAGCGCAAACCACGGCGTCTGGTTGGACTGCGTTGCAAACGGGTCCGCCTTCGTGCCGTCGGGCAAGGTCGGCAGCGGCAAGGACGGCATGTTCGACACCTGCCGCGTGAACGTCTGCGGCGCGTGCACCACGTTGTGCGAGTAGAGGATGTTGGCGCCCTTGGACTTGATCAACGCACCTGGATTGTGCGCGAGCGCCGTCAGGTCGTCCGCCTTGGCGGTAAACGCGTTGCCGCGTCCCACTGACTGCGCGCCGTTGTCCGGCACTTCAAAGCCGCCTGCGTACGCGTTCGGCGCCAGCAAGCCAAGAAGCGGAGCTGCGCAGATCGCAGAACGCACACACAACGTTGCAAAATACTTTGACATTTTACTCCCCAAGTCTCGCCGTAGCGAGTTCCCCCGGGGCGACAGTACCAGCGGCAACGTTTCACGTCCAGCGGGTGACATTTTGACGAAGCCCACGCGCCTATGCCACGCTTACAGGCGGGGAGGCGACGGGGGTTGCGTCATGGTACGCAGCGTCCGCGTCAAATGGGGGTTCATGCAGCGCATTCGCACTATCGTAACAACGTTCGGCTTTAGCGTGTTCAGCCTCATCGGCTGCACCAATCCGGTCGACACCAACGCCAACCACATTCCGCTGCTGAGCGACGACACCGGAGCCGCGGACGCCTGCGAGGGCGACGGTTGCGCGGTTCAGGCCTGCGATTGCCTGCAAGTGGGTGATATCTACAGGTTCAACACACTGCAGCTGACCAATGTCGACGGCGACCCGAATTTCGCCGTGATCCCGGTCCTGAACAGTTTGTGGCAGATGGACATCAACGCGTACGAACTCAACTTCTACGTCAAGGTCACGAAGCTCACAGCCACCGACGTCGAGATTTCGGTCACCAACGCTGCGCGCGTGGGCGACACCAAAAAGCCCTGCTTGCTGCCGCAGACGACCGCGATTATCAAGCTGCCGCGCAAGGGCTGCGATCTGTTGGATTCCGAAACGGGCTCCATCAACGTCTATTCCGGCTCTCTCGAACACCCCAAGAACTGCGGCTACTTGCAGAACATGACGCCGAAGATCGGCGCCGACCACGCGATTCCGATCCGCGGCGTCAAAATCCGCGCCAGCGTGTCCGCGGACTGCAAGCGCATTGAGAATGGCCAAGTGTTTGAAGGCTCGTTCAGCGAGGCCGCGCTCTTCCACCTGTGCACGTGCCAAACCACGCCCGGCCAATCCTCCGATGTGTGCATCACGCCGCAGCCCAGCCCCGCCGACGCTTCCACGGTGCCCGAAGGCGATTGCAGCCTCTGCGGCAACAACTGGCAGAGCCTCGGCGGCTTGCTCGGCGCTTTTGCCGGCGGCACCTCCTGCGACGCGGCATCCCCTTGCCCCGGCGGCGTCGTGTGCGATCACGGGATGTGCGCGGGTACCGGCCTGAAGTACGGCTGCAAAGACGAATACGGCGCGCGCTCGGTGTGCATGGGTGCAACGTTCACCGCAGAGCGCTTGGACCCGGCTGTATGGCTGCCGTCGGACTGCTCCGGCACCAAGTAGACAAATCCACAGGTTGTGAACCATGCCCGGCGCGCTCGCAGGTCTGAAGATCCTCGATTTTACCGCGCTGTATCCGGGACCGCTCGCGACGCAATGGCTGGCTGACAACGGCGCGGACGTGCTGCGCGTGGAAGCGCCGGACCGTCCCGACCTGCTGCGGTGGATGCCGCCTCTTGATTCCGGCGACAAGGGCGCGGCGTGGCGCGCGGTGAACCGCAACAAGCGCTCGCTGGCGCTGAACCTGAAGGCGCCCGGCGCGCTGGACGTTGTGCGCAGGCTTGTCGGCGAGTACGACATCATCGTGGAGCAGTTCCGTCCCGGCGTGCTGGATCGGCTGGGGATGGGCTATGCGGCGCTGCGGGAATTCCAGCCGAGCCTCATCTGGTGCGGCATCAGCAGCTACGGCCAGACCGGGCCATGGCGCGATCGCCCGGGTCATGACATCGACTTTCTCGCGACGGCGGGCGTCGCCTATCACACCGGGCGGCCGGGCCAGGGTCCAACGCCCAATGGCGCGCTGCAAGGCGATTTTGGCGGCGGCACGTTTGGCGCGGTGGCGGGCATTCTCGCCGCGGTCATCCATCGGCTGCAGACGGGCGAAGGCCAGTTCGTCGATGTGTCCATGGCCGATGGCGCGCTGTGGATGAACCTGCTGAGCGTCTCCGCGGCGCTCGCGGCCGATCACGACGCCGGACCTGCGACCGAGCCGCTCAATGGCGGCGGCGTCTACGACTATTACGCAACGTCCGATGGACGGCACCTGGCGATGGCCGCGCTGGAGCCGAAATTCTGGTCGATGTTCTGCGCGGCGGTCGGCGCGCCTGAGCTGGAATCCGAGCCTGCCGGAAACCACGCGGAGATCGCGGCGCTCAAGGCCAAGGTCGCGGCGATCCTGGCGACGCGCACGCTCGCGGAATGGCAGGATGTGTTCGCCGACATCGATTGTTGCGTCGAACCCGTGCTCTCGCCGACGGAAGCCGTGCGGCATCCGCAGTTCCTCGCCCGCAACATGATCGTCGCCGTGGCCGATGAAACCGGCGCGACGCACCGTCAGGTCGCCACTCCGGTGCACTTTTCCGCGACGCCGGCCGTCTACACGCGGACGGCGGTTGAGACTGGCCACGACACGACTGCCGTGTTGACCGCCGCCGGTTACGACGCTGCCGCGATTGCGGCGCTGCGGGTTGCCGGTGCCATCAGCTGATCCCAACGAACTGGCGTGGCCGGAACGGTTCGCGCGCCTCGGCGTGTTCGCGCTGTGCCTGGGCGTGCTCGCGCGCAACCTCGGACCGCTGAAAGAGGGCGACGAGTGGATGCACCTGTCCATTGGCCGCTGGATGCTGCAGCACGGCACGCTCCTGCCCTCGCCCGATCCGCTGATTTGGAATGACCGCGGCGGCGACCTCCAGCACGAGTGGCTGGCGCAGATCGTGCTCGCGGGCGTGACGCAGCTCCTCGGGTTTGCCGGGCTGCGGCTCCTGCGCGGCGTGCTCATCGCGACTGCCGCGGCGCTCGTCGCGCACCTGCTGCACCGGGCCAGCCAACGCTGGTCGGCGGCGCTGGGTGGAACTGCGATCTGGTGGCTCGTGACGCAGCCGCATGCCGCCGCGCGTCCGCACGTGCTGGGCTGGGTGTTCGCGCTGCTGACCCTCGGCGTCGTGCTGGCGCAGCCAGGGCAGTGGTCGCGACGCCGCTGGCTGGCGTATACGGCGCTGCTCGTCGTGTGGGCGCAGGCGCATTCATCGCAAATCATCGCGCCAGTGTTCGTCGGGCTGCACACGCTCGGGCTGATGTGGGCGCGCTGGCGGGCGGGCGAGCTTCCGTTGGACCGGCCGTGGCTGGCGCGGACGCTCATCGCGGCCATCGCGGTGTTCCTGCAGCCCTGCGGCTGGCAGCTGCTGCCGTACGCGCTGCGCTCGCCCAAGGTCGCCGAGGGGCTCGTGGAAGAGTGGGCGCCGACCTGGGCAGCCGACATTTGGCGCGTCCAGCCGTGGATTCCGCTGGTGCTCAGTGCCCTGCTCTTGAGCGTCCTCGCCCTCGCGGTTTGGCGGCGCAAGCCGTGGACGGACGCGTTTCCCAACCTGCTGCCCGCGCTCCTCGCCAGCGTCGAGGGGCTGCACACGCGGCGGATGACCTTTTTTTCCTGGTTGCCGCTCCTCTTCGTCGTCGGGCAACTCCGCTTGGCGCTCCCAGCCGCGGCGCGCACGCTGCTCGCGTTCGCCCTTGCCGGCAGCGTGTGGTGGACCGTAGGCCGCGTGCCGGAAGTCTGGCCAGAGAACGACTGGGTCCAAGGCAATTTCCCGGTCGCAACGACGCAGTTTCTCGCCAGCACACCGCTGCGGGGGCGCCTCTTCAACCCCGATCCGTGGGGCGGCTGGCTGACCTGGTGGCTCAAAGGCCGTTTGCAGCCGTCGACCGATGGCCGGATGCTGATGGCCGGGCGGCAATGGGCGCTCGACGGGCTGGCGATCCAGGCGCACGCGCCGCAGGCGGAGAGTCTGCTGCAGCAAAACGCGATCGCCATCGTGTTGCAGCGGAGCTCGGACTGGCTGCGCATCCGGCCCCTCGATCCGCAGCAGTTCGCGCTGGCGTGGGTGGACGACACGGCAGTCGTGATGCTGCGCCGCGGCGACGATTTTGCCCAGAACGTGGCGGCGACCTGCGCGTTCTACGCCAAGCAGCCACGGCTCGCGTCGATGGGACGTTGGCCGATGCGGCTGCAAGCACCGCCGGGCCAGCCGAGCCCGACGGACGTGCCGAGCGCGCTCGATCTGTGCGGCAAATAGGGAGCGAACATGACAGTGGCATTTGTGGCAGGCGCAACGGGTTTTACCGGCAAGGCTGTGGTCGCGGAGTTGCGGCAGCGCGGAATCGCGACCGTGGCGCACGTGCGACCGGACTCTCATGATTTGGCCAAATGGCAGGCGCATTTTGCCGCGCTGGGCGCCGAAGTGGACACGACGCCGTGGGAAACGAGCGGCATGGCAGAGACGTTGCGGCGGCGAGGCGTCACGCTCGTGTTCTGCTGCGTCGGCACGACGCGGGCGCGCATGAAGGCGCAAGGCGCGTCCGCCAACAGCTATGAAGCCGTGGACTATGCCCTGCCCAAGCTTCTGGCCGAGGCAAGCGCGGCGGCGGGTGGGGTCACGCGGTTCGTGTACCTGTCCTCGCTGGGCGCCGGGCCAAACGCGCAGGGCGCGTACCTGCAGTGGCGGTGGAAAGCCGAGGAAGCCCTGCGCGCGTCGGGCGTTCCTTTCACGCTGGCACGGCCGAGCATCATCACCGGTCAGCGCGAAGAACCGCGACCGAGCGAGGCGTTTGCCGGCAAGGCCGCGGACGGATTCCTCAACCTGCTCGGTGCATTCGGCGCGACGACGCTGCGCGATCGGTACAAGTCGACGACGGACGCCCGTTTGGCCCACGCGCTCGTGCGGCTGGCGTTTGACCCGGCGATGGCCGGGCAAGTCGTGCTGTCCGAGGGTTTGCGCTAGGCCCAAGGCGACGTTTCCGCCGCAAATTCACCTCGCACATCTTTGCTAACATTTTAGCTACAGATGCTTACACCTAACCGGCAGCCGACCGCGGTCGATGGCGCTAACTTGTAAGAGCGTCGATGGTGCGTGGGGCATCAAAGGCGGTGGGGTAGCTGAGCATATGGGCAGCCCGCGTTGGGGGCGTGCGCGCGATTCGTGCCTTTGGGCGCGTGTCGATGCGCCATGCGTCAGCCTCACGGGTTGGCCGATGTCTTCCAACCGGGCGTCCGATGGCGCTTGTGGACCTGGACGATGGAGACACCAACCTTTCAAGAAACAGTCGCGGCAGTGCGCGCCGTCGTCGCGGCTGTGGATGCGGGCGCGGACCACTTTGCGGTGCTGCAGGTGCCGGTAGACGCGACGCCGGTGCAAATCCGGGACGCGTACTTCCGGCTGACCCGGCTGACGCATCCGGATGCGCCGCAGATTGCGCATGACTCCGAGCTTCGGCGGCTCGCCTCGCGGGCTTTCCAGCTGGTGTCGGCGGCCAATGCGACGCTGACCAACCCGGAGCGACGGCAGGCGTACGTGGATTCTCTGGCGCGTTCGTTCAGCACCGCGCGCCACTCCAGCGGCGCGATCCAGATTCCGGCGGACATCGTCGTGCGGGCGCGGCCGTCCTCGACTGCGCACTTGGCGGTCGCCACGCCGACGCACCGACCGACGCCGCTGGCGTCACCGATCACCGCGAGCCGTCCTGTGCTCGCGCCCGAGCCGCTGATGCATCGCCCGGCAACGCCCGCCGCGCAGGCGCGTGTTCACATGCAGGCGCTCGCGGCGCCGCCTGATGCCAAGTCCGCCAGCGCGTATGTGGATGCGGCGCGGATCCAACTCGGTCGGCGCGACTGGGCCGCGGCTCAAGAAACGCTGCAGTTGGCGCTGCCGGTCCTGACGGAGCCCACTGCCATCGCGGAATGCAAGGTGCTCCTGGGACACGCGATCTTCAGCAACCTCACCAACGCAGAGCCGTTCCGGCTGGAACACGCCAAGCGGCTGTGGAATGAAGTCGCGACGCACCACACGCACACGCCGCAGCATGGCCAGGCGGCCTACCATCTGGCGATGTGGCACAAGCTGCACGGCGAGCGGCATTTGGTCCTGCACAACCTGCAAGTTTGTCTGGACTTGTTGCCGCATCACATCGAGGCGACCCGCGAAATGCGGCTGCTGAATCAACGGCGCAACACGATGGCGGAGCTCGCGGAGATGGAAGCGCGCATGGGAACAGCCGGGCAGCGGCGCGCCCCGAGCGGCGTGCGGCCACCGGTGAAGGCGCAGCCGGAGAAAGCGACGTGGCTGACCAAGCTATTCGGCACCGGCGAGGGAAAACGCTAGGCAACCGCGCTATTTCAGCGACGCGCCACCTGGATAGCTGTAGCTGACGAAATCCGCCCAGCCGTACACGAGCAGGCCAACTTTCTGCGCGGACTTGAGCGCGTGGGAGCCCGGCGCGATGGGCGAGCGCAGCACGGACCAACCGGGCACGAATTCCGTCAGACCCGTCAGCGGCGCGCCGTCCAGCGTCAGCGTCGCGCCAGTCGGCGCCATCACGTTGATGTAGTTGGCCTTGTAGTTGCTGGGCACGAGGAAGACGTAGTCGTCCAGGAAGCGGTCGGTCGAGACGGACAGGGAAAAATCCGGATCGCCGATGCCCGCGTCGCCCGGTTCCGCGATGTTGGGGCAGTCCGCGTTCTTGCTGCACGTCCACGGATAGTCCTTCACGTTCCAGGTGTAGGCGCAGACTTTTTGGCCCACCGCGGAGCCGGTGCAGGTGTCTGAGTTGGGCCCCGGCGCGAACGAGGCCGCCATGAACTGGCCGACCAGGACCGGCTTGTCCGCCTTGATGACGAAGTCCTGATCCGACTCGAACTCAAACCACTGCCCCTGATTCAGCACGGGAATCGCGCCCTGCGGCGGATCAGTCGTCACGGTTGTGCCGTCGGTCGCGGCGAGAATGCGCCACGCGTCTTTTTCATTGCCGCGCTTCTGTACCTTGGTCGCGAGGTAAGTCGTGCCCCAGGAAGAAATCGGGAACAGCTGTTCTTCCATGTGGTCGCTGCAGCACGTCGTCGGGCAGTCCGCGTTGGTCGTGCACGTCCAGCCCTGGAATTGGCACTTGCCGTTGATGCAGTGGTCCGTGTTGGGCGAGTTGGACGCTTCCGATCCGCCAAACACCGCGATGGGCCGATCCGCCTTGATCCACGTGCCCGTCATGTCCGCGCCGATCTTGTTGGTCTCGAC
Organism: uncultured Myxococcales bacterium; assembly: GCA_903842345.1. GTDB lineage: Bacteria > Myxococcota_A > UBA9042 > UBA9042 > UBA9042 > CAIYBN01. The sequence goes on along the minus strand of CAIMLR010000028.1, from coordinate 90,859 downwards.
GTTCAGCACCTCGCCTTCCTGCAAGTCCACTTCCATCGTGTCGCCGGCGTTCTTGGCGGGCAGATTCGGCCCCGCGACGGTCGGCGCGGACAGCACGATCGTCACATGCGTCTTCTGCGTGCCGCCGGCAGTCGCCACGACCGTGAAATAGCTTTTCAGCGCGTCCACGGACTGCTCACGCGTCATCACCCAATATTCCTGCCCCAAGCCGTTGGACGGCAGCAGCAGCGACGCGTCGTTGGAGAACACGCCCACGTCCTGCAGCGGATTGAACTGGTACGCGACAATCGGCTGGTTGGACTTGATGCGGTAGACGTTCTTGGTAATCCCCGTTCCGTCCTGATTGAGCGGCTTGATCTTCCACAGTGGGTCGGGGAGGTTGAGGATTTTCAGGCCATTGGCTTGCACCGTGTACTTGGACTGATGCTCCACGCCCGCGCTGTCCGTCGCGATGACCGTGACCGTCGCCGGCGCCGGCTTGGTGTTGGAGACGATGACGGAGAACTGGGCATTCTGCGCGTCAAAGAAGCCGCCCTTGCCGTCAGGGATGTAGACGTTGTCCAGATCGACGGCGAAATAGTCGCAGCCGACGTTGGTGTTGGCCTTGATGTCCCCCGCGCACGGGTCCGTGCACAGGCCGCCGACGCACGCCCAGCCGTTGGCCGCGCAGTCCTTTGTCACGTTCCAGCCGGAGCCGTCTGACTTGCACTCGACCGCCGCGCCGTTCTCGCACGACTTGGAGCCCGGCACGCACACCATGCACGCGTTGTTCATGCACTGCTGGCCGCTGGCGCATTGGTGCACGACGTTGGTTGTCGCGCCGTCCGCGCTGCACTTCATCACGACGTCAAAGTTGACGATCGACGGGTCCGACTTGCCGCAGTATTCCTTGCCGGCATCGCAGACGCGGCAATCGTCGTTCAGGCAAAAAGGCTTGCTGTCCGGGCACGCCGCGGTGTCAAAGCCGTTGCCGGTGGCGTTGCAGGTGTCCAGGAACAGGCCGTTGCACTTCTTTTCGCCGGGCGTGCAGGAGATGTTCTTGCACTGAAAATCGACGCATTTCTGTGGATCGGTGCAGTTCGTGTCAAACAGGCATTGCACGCATTGGTTCTTGCTAATCGCGCAGTAGGGCGTGTCGGCGAGGTCCTTGCACACGGAGTTCTTGGTGCACGCGGGGCCGGTGTAGGTGGGACCGGTGTCCAAGGGCGCGGTGTCGCTGCCGCTGCTGACGTCGCCATCGGTGCTGCCATCGGTGCCGTCCGGCAGGCAATTCTGCGGATCGGCGCACGCGTCGGTGAGTTTGACGCCGTCCTGCTCGGGGCTGGAGTCGGCGCCGTCGCTGAGGCCTTCCGTGTCGCCAGCCTTGGTGATGTCGCCTTTGGCGTCCGGCAAAAGGAGACCACTGCCGCCACTGCCGCCGCTGTTGCTGCTGCAGGCTGCAAGGCCAAACGCCAGACTAAGGCACGTCACCGCGAAGAGCGGCGCGCGGGGGGAGAAAAAGCGCATGGAAGTCCTGCCAGTCAGGGCGGTCAGGCCCCAAGCAGGCAGGATAACGGCTTCCGGCCCCGCCCGCAATCGCAAGTTTTTCGCGTTATTTCATGGCTTTTCAGCACAACCGACGATCGCCGCACTTGCCAGCGTCGCGGCCACACCGTACCGTCGCGCCGGCTGAAACGGCCACCCGGAGTGTCATGCGCTATTGGTTGATGAAGACGGAGCCCGACGCGTTTTCCTGGCAGGACCTGCTGCGGGACGGCATCGCAACGTGGGACGGCGTGCGCAACTACACGGCGCGCAACAATATGCGGGCGATGGAACTGGGCGATCGCGTGCTGATTTACCATTCCAACGTCGGCAAGGAAGCGGTCGGCATCGCCCACGTGGCGCGGACGGCGTTCCAGGATCCGACGACGGATGACCTGCGCTGGTCGGCGGTGCAAGTCTCGCCCGTGGCGCCACTGCAGAAGGCCGTGACGCTGCAGACGATGCGCGAGGAGCACGCCAAAGGCGGGCCGCTGGCGGAGATCAAGCTCATCCGCGAGAACCGGCTGTCCGTGATTCCGCTCACCGACGGCGAGTGGCGGCACCTGCTGCAGTTGGCTGAAACCGCGGAGCCAACGTAGATGCCGCGGCTGCTCGTCGACACGGCGGTGCTTTCTGGCCACGCCAACTCGTTGCCACTGACGTGGCTGGACGGCTTTGAGCTCCTGCCGTTTGCGCCGCGCGAGCTGACGCCGCACACGCCCCATGCGGGCGACGCGGACGCGCTGCTGGTGCGCACGACGACGCGCGTGGCTGCCCCCCTGCTCGCGGGCCTGCCGCGCCTGCGGGCGGTCGCGACGCTGTCGTCAGGCACGGACCACCTCGACTTGCGGGCGATCCGTGAGCGCGGTGTGTCGCTGCACACGGGCCATGGCGGCAATGCCATCGCCGTCGCGGATTGGGTCCATTGGGCGCTCAGCCGCCTGACGCTCCAGAACCGGCGAGTGCTGATTGTCGGCGTGGGCGCGGTGGGGACGGCGGTGGCGCGGCTGCTGACCGCATGCGGTTTTGAGCTGACGTTCTGCGACCCGCCGCGGGCTGAGCGCGAGCCCGATTTTGCCGGCGTGACGCTGGACGAGGCGCTGCGCCAAGGTCCCTGGGGCGCGGTGACGCTGCACGTGCCCAAAGCGCTGGAGGGCGCACACGCGACGCAGGACCTGCTGAATCGACCGCGCCTGCAGCAGCTGCGCGGCGCCGTGGTGCTGAATGCGGCGCGCGGAGGTGTGCTGGAGGAAGTGGCTGCGCTAACGCTGCGGGCGGAAGGCTTTCTCGGCGGACTGGCGGTGGACACCTTTTGCAATGAGCCGCGTCCGCGCGCGGACCTGCTGCACGCGGCGGACCTTGCGACGCCGCACATCGCGGGGCACAGCATCGAGGGCAAGCTGCGCGTGGCGCATCGCGCGATGGCCGGGCTGCGGACCGCGTTGGACTTGCCGCCGTCCGGCACGCTGGCGACCGCGATCAGGGACGTGCTCGCGACGCTGGGCGAGCGCGACCTGGCGGCTTTTCCGGCATTGGACGCAGCGAATCTCGCGCTGAAGGGCCAGCCGGAGCGGTTCGAGGAAATCCGCCACGATCACCGCCGCATTGAACATTTCTTGCCGTGACTCCGGGCATCTGGTACTGGTGGGGTGGAGGTTTCCATGCGCCGAATCATCGTTCTCTGTGCCCTTCTGAGCAGCCTGCTCGCCCTGCCCGCGTTCGCAATTCCGGGCATCGGCGCGCTCTACGGCGGCATCGGCACGCACACCTACGGCGGCTTTCCGGGCCAATCCACCACAACCTACGGCGGCACGCTGGAACTCGGCTTGGACGACATCATCCAGAAGTTCGGCTTTGGCGTGCGCTTTGACCTGCCAACGTTCAAGGCTTTTGACCCGGCCGCCAACCTGGAATTGCGCTATTCAATCGTCTCGGTGCCGTTCTTCCGCCTCGTCGCGGGCGTCTTTGGCGGCGTGAAGAAGGAAGTCGGGATGAGCGGAACGTACGGCGCATTCGGCGCGGCGCGCCTGTCGCTCGGTTTGCCCTACATCGGCCTGAACCTCGGCGTCCAGGGCGTGAGCGCCGACGTCTCGGCGTTTGGCCAGCTGACCGTCGGCGTTGTCTTTTAGGCGTCGTGCAGCAATCACCCGTCGTGTGGACCGCCCGGCGACACACGGCTGGGACTCTAGCGCGTTGTTCCTGCACGAGCCCTTAGCGGACTTTCCACGCTGCCATCGCCAGACAACTCCAGCCGATGATGAACGCCAGGCCGCCGAACGGCGTGACGATGCCGAATTTGCGTTCCCCGGTCGCCACGAGTGCGTAGAGGCTGCCTGAGAACAGCGCGATCCCGATGGCGAACGCCCAGCCCGCCGTGCGCAGGACCGGCAGCGGACCCAGGCCATGACCGCGCGCGAGCGACGCCAGCACGTCGACGCTGAACAGCGCGAACACGTGGTAGAACTGGTAGCGCACCGCCGTTTCAAACACGCCCAGCTCATACGGCGTCAGGCGATCCTTCAGCGCGTGCGCCCCAAACGCGCCGAGCGCGACGGCCAGCGCGCCGAGAATCGCACCCAGGAAGGCAAACGGCAGTTGCGTGGGCATGGTCGAACCTCAATCGTCGTTTGGCTGGCTCAGGAAATCGGCCAGCCCCGGAATGCGGTTGGCCGTTTGCCGCGCAAGCTTGCGGGCGTTGTGAAATGCCTGCTCCGCGGCGAACAGCTGTTCATACGGCAGCGGCTCCAGCAGCGGCGTGGGCGGCGTGCCCGCGTGGGCGGCCAGACGTTCGGCCACACGCGCGGCGAACGGCTTGGTGAAGCCAACCGAAAACGCCGCTGAGCGCGGCAACAGCGCCTGTGCCACGTGGACGGCGTACGCCTGGCCACACAGGCCCCGGCGAACCGCGTCCTCCAGCGATCCTGCCAAATCCTCGGCGTCGACGCGCGACTCCTTGACCAGCGACTCCGCCACGCCAATGACCACCGCGTCGTCGCAAAGCTGCGAATCCGCGAGGTTCACCGCGATTTGGAACGCATTGAACGTCGCCAGCACGCGCCCGCGGTAGGCGCCAAAGCGCGCCGGCGGGGAGTTGCCTTCCAGGTGAATGAAGATGCGTCGCACCGGGTCATCGCGGCCAAGAAGCGGGAGGCGCCCCAGCACGGCGGCGATCTCGTCGTCGTACGCGCCGCAGGTCTTGAGGATGCGCGCGAGCCGCTGGCCGCCGATTCGACCCACGCAGACGTCGCTGTAGAGGCAGTAGATGAGCGCATCGACTTCGGCATCGTCGCCAAAGCAGATTTCACCCACGGCCTCGCCGCGGCTCTGCAGCCACAGCCGCGTTTCCAGGTGCGCCAGCAGCTTGTACGGCACTTGGGACTTGATGGCGGAGAGGCGCCCACGTTTGAGCGCAGCGCCAAAGTCTTTCAGCACCAGCCGGTCGCAGCGGATGCCGTGCAGCTGGAACATCTTCTCCAGCCGGCCGCGGATCCAGTCGGGGCTGCCGGACACGACGACGACGCGCGTCTCATGGGATTGTGACAACCCGCGGAGCAACGCGCGGACGCCCGGAATCGCCTGACGCCGGTGGGCGCCTTCCACGGCGGCGCGCAGCAGACCACGCGCGGTGGAGAAATCCGTCTGCAGGTACGTCTTGTCGAGGTCCCAGCGATAGACGACCTCCGGCTTGCGCTCACCCATGCGGCGCACCATTTTGGGATTCAGCCAAACGCACGAGCGCTGCGGCAAGCTCCACCTGCAAATCGCGGTGCGTGCAGCGCGTCGCCAGCTTGACGGCATTCTCAAATGCCACTTCCCCGGACTCCGGACTGGCGATCAGCACGAGCTGCTGCAGGCCAAGGACCGGCGCGCCACCGTACTGCTGGAACTCGGAAACCTTGCGCAGCATGCCCACGCCGCGATCGAGCAGTCGCAGGCCAAGCTGCCACGTCACCTTGGTGCGCCAGGCGTAGCGCGCGGCTTCCACCGTCAGCGTCGTCAGGCCTTCCAGGAGACCGCGCACCGTGTGACCGACAAAGCCGTCCGCCACGACGACGTCGGCATGGCCGCGCGCCAAGTCGACGGCTGTGATGTTGCCCATGAAGCGGACGCCCACGAGCTTCTTGAGGCGCTGATGCGCCAGCACCACGTCCGGCGGACCGTCGCCCGGCTCCGTTCCGGTCGACAGCAGCGCGACGTGCGGCTCGCGGACGCCCGTCACGACGCGCGAGTAGGTCGAGCCGAGCACGGCGAACGCCACGAGTTCATCGGCTGAAGCCACGCGCCGACCGGAGACGTCCAGCAGCAGCGCCAACGGATCGTCGCCGGAAGCGCGCGGCATCGTCGGGAAGACCGCCGCCGCCGCCACCGCGGTGAGCCCCGGCAGCTTGGCCAAATGGAGGTCGGCGAGTTCCAGCACCAGCGCCTGCGGACTCGCGGTCAGGAGGGCATCCGCTTCACCGCTGCGCAGGAGTTCCATCGCGATGGGCAATCCCAGCCGCGCCGCGCGCGCTTGCGCCTGCGTGTCGCCGGGCATCCGCGGATAGCTCGCGGGCGCCCCCACGAGGCGGAGCGTCATCGGGTCGTAGGGCAGCAGGCTCAGGTGTTCCTGCATCCGCGCAACGTCGCCCACCAGCACAACGCGTGCCACGCCTTGACGCGCCATCCGCGCTGCGGCGGCCACGATGCCGTGAGGTGCCGCGGCGCCGCCGTAGGTATCGACAACGATGGTGGGCTTGCGCTTGGTCATGGCAAAAGAGCCTGCACCTTGGCGGCGGGGCGGGTCAAGCGATTCCGCGCGTCGCCCGCAGTTTGCCCACCACTGTCCGTGATCCGCTGTCTGGAATCGGAGGTCAGCGCGCGCGGTTCAGTAAACAATGCGGCAGGTCGGATCGGCAGACGGGGACCGGCCGCCCGTTCAGTTGCAGATCGCGCCGCCCGCGGGATGCGCCGCCTTGAACGCCGCCAGCCAATTCGCCTCGATGTTGGGATTGTGACAGACCGACCACTGCGACGTGACGGACAGGCCCGCCGCGGGCACCAGCATCTGCTGCAACAGCGGATTGTTGTTGATGAAGAACTGCGCGACCGACGAGAGGCTGGTCATCGAGATGCGCGTCAACTGGCTGTTGTTGCTGATGTTGATGATGCCGGTGACCATGTAGCCGGTCAGGTCCAACGCCTGCAATGCGGTGTTGCCCGTCACGGTGATGCTCTGGATGGGGTTGGCGATCGCCGGAGCCTGCAGCAGCACCAGCGACCCGTTGTTCTGGATGCTGAGGGAGCCGGTCTGGACAAGTCCGGCCAGGTTCAGCTGCTGGAGCGCCCCGGAATTCTCAATGGAGATGACGCCCGAGACCGTCTGCAGGTAGGCGAGCGTCAGGCTCGCGGCCAGCGGCGGCACACTCAGGACCAGCGAGCCATTGATCCACTGGATGCGCTGCAGCTTGTCGATCTCCGCGGCCGTCGCGCTGGGCAGGACGGTGACGCTGCCCGAGACGGTGCACTCGCTGTTGAAGGCATCGCTCGCGCCCGTGCCGTCCAGGACGACGGAGCCGTAATACGTGCCGGGCGTGCAATTGCTGCCCGTTCCGCCCGTGTCGCCGCCGCCGGTGGAGACGGTGTCCTCGCCGACGACGGTCGTGCCGCTGCCCTTGGACTTGTCGGCGGGGTAGTTGTCGAGCTCGGGCACGATGCAGCCGGTCAACGTGGCGACGCTGGCGAGGGCTGCGGCGAATGAGGCGATACGCATGGGTTTCTCCGGACAGGTTCGCAGACGGGCAGGCTAGAACGCGACGCCAAAGCCAATGCGGAAGTTGTTGTCCCAGCGGGCGCGGACAATCGGCGAAAAGGAGCCGGAGTTGTAGACGCCGCCGCTGAACTGCTGCAGCGCGGGGTCGGCGCCCGGCGTCGGGGTTTCCAGGTTGCTCTGGCGCCAATCAAAGTACGCCATGAGGGAAACCTCGTCGCCGACAGCAAAATACGTCGCATACCGCAGCGTCGCGAGCGAGAGGCCAGCGTGCGCGCTGTTCGTGTCCCAGGAAGCGCTGCCCATGTACGGCGTCCACTGGTAATCCAATTCCATCGACACCTTGGGCACGATGCGCGCGGCAACTTTGCCCTTGATGTAGACGTACGCGTGCTGGCTGCTGATGCCCATGCCGGGCGCGATGGCGCTGGTGAAGAGCATCTCGTCGTCGGACTGCTTTTCAAACAGCGTCACGGGAAAGCCAAGCCAGAGATCCCACAGGAAACCCTGGGTGGCGGCGGCGTCGTTGTGGTCCAGGCCGTCGTAGCCCAATTCCACGCCGCCCTCCAGACCGCCGCGGTTGTTCATCGGGGTTGTCATGAAGTAGCCGGCGCCTTCAGCGCGCAACAAGCCCGACTGCCCGGCCATGCCCTGACGCTTGCCAAAGCCATAGGCGCCCGTCACGGCGAACGTGCGGTCAAGGCCAAAACCATGATTTTCCTTGTCAACCGCCAGAACCGGAAGCGCGGTCAGCGTCAACGAGGCCAGCAGCAGCAGCGGCACAGCGCGCCAAAGGCGCTGGGGCAGGTACGGAAAAAACGAAGTGAACATCCGATGTCCTTTGGGTAGCTGCCGGGGCGAACGGCGATTCCGCACGCGCGCGCTCAGAACCGGAGGCCAAGCGTGGCTTTGGTCGCAAATTCCAGGGAGGTGATGCCGGGCGTCGAGATGTCCCATTCGCCGTAAAGGCGGCCGAACATGTTGCTGACGACGCCGATTTTCCAAGGCAGGATCGGGTTGTAGCGCAGGAGCAGCGCGTCGGTGCCGGGGACCTGAAGCGGATCGGCTTTGGCGGATGCCGTGTGACCGAGCCAATTCCACTGCGCTTCAAGAAAGAGGATGAACAGGTCATTGGCGTAGTTGAAGCGAAACGGCATGCCGATGTAGCCCCACGACGCGTAGATTTCCTGCGAGTCCTTTTTCATCGCGGTGTCGATGGAGCCAAAGCCCATGCCGAGCTCGAACATGAAGCGATCGGCGAACGGAATGCCGTAGTAGCCGTTCATGCGCCAGCCGCTGACGTCGCCGCCCAGGCTGCGCGAGAAGATTTCCAGGTCAAAAGACTGATTCTTGGCCGACGCTGCCCCTGCCGCACCCGCCGCCGCGCCAGCGACGATGGCCGCCTGTTCCGCTTCGCTGCGGTACGTCGTTTCCGTGACGATGTAATTGCCGCTCTGGTACGTGCGCTGACTTTTGGGGCTCGATGCGGCAGCCGCGCCGGCGAGCACGATCGCGATGGCGGTCAGCGTGCCCGTGACAATGCCTTGGCGCTCGTAGTAGCGAAAACCCGTGGCGACCGGCATGCCGGGATTGCCTTTGCCGCCCGAGTATTCCGCTTTGCCAACTTCCATGAAGAGGCCGGTCATGACGGAATAGGACATCAACTGCGACACGGCCGAATCGGCCGCAGCTTCACGCGGGGTCCACGTAACGAGCGCTGACATCGCCAGCACGGCTGCCAAGGTCCGCCAACCATTTCTGCGGCCCACACGCGTAGCCTGCCCCAACCGTTCCATAACCACCTGCCGCCGCCCATGATGTAGGCTTGTTGAGTCTAGTTTGGTCGGTGTTGGGTTCGGCTGTCAATTGTGACGATCGTCATTCCGGGGCGCATTCGGTGGCATTTGCGCAAACAGCCGGGGCACCAAGCTGGGCGTTCGCGCGCGCCACGCGGCATATTCGGCGCCAAGACCCTCCGCGAGCGCCATTTCCTCCGCCTGGATCCGGCGGATGACCGCGGCGACGATGGGCACGGTCAGGACCAGCCCGGGCAACCAACCGCCGGAGCCCAAGCCGAGGCCGACAAGACCGAGAATCGCGCCGCTGTAGGATGGATGCCGGACGTAGCGGTAAAGGCCCCAGTCAACGAGTCGGTGGTCGGCGCGAATGGCGACGGTGATCGTGAAGTACTGGCGGAGCGTGCGGATGGCGCTCCAGCGTAGGGCGAGGCCGAGCGCGATGGCGGCGGCGCCGATCCAGCGGAGAACGGGAAGCCACGCGGTCGGCCAGGCGCCAATGCCGGCGAAGCTGAGCCACGCGCCGCCACCCAAGGCCGCGGCGATGGCGAGGATGACCAAGCGCAATGTCCCCCGGTCGCGGTGGCTGTCATCCGCGGCGGTCGCGCGCATCCAGACGACGAGCGCGAGTTCAGCGCAAGCCCAAAGCGCCATCATTGCGACGAAAGCGATGTCAGCGGTCATGGCGAACCTCGCGCGGACGCCTGCGCATGGACAGCCTGCGGGCGGGCGCGCGAGGCGTCAAGTCTGGCGGATCGCGCGCAATTCGGCCGTGCCGTGCAATTCAGCGTAGCCCTGACGCAGGCCGTAGCAGCGCGCGTTGTAGCTGCATTCCAGACATTCTGCGGACTTGACGAATTCGCCGTCGCCCATGCCATCCGGAATCGCGGTCAACTGCAATTGGCTGCGGTCAAACTGTTCCGGAATGAGGCACAGCGGCATGCCGCACATGGATTCAAAACCGACGACGCGCACCGCCAATTCCGCCGCCACGCGCAGGCCTTCATCCAGAAACGGCAGCATATTCGTATATTTGGGAATTAGCCGCTTTTCTTTCGGCACCAAGTCGGTCGACGCGGCGACAAACGAGTAGTTGGCCAGCGCCTTGGGCCACCGCTCGGCGACGAGCCGGACAAAGGCCGGAAATTCGTGCTGGTTGGTTTCGCACAGGACAAAATTCAGCACAACTTCAACATCTTCCGCGTACAGATTGTCCAAACCGCGGAGCGTCCGCACAAAAGTGCCGGGCGTGTCCGTCACCGCGTCGCACACGTCTGCCGTTGCGCCGTGCAGCGAGACAAAGACCTGCTGGACGCCCGCCGCCACCACGTCCCGGCACAGCGCGGCGTTGTCGAGGCGCACCGCGTTGGTCTGGAGGCAAACCGGGCGATTGGAGACGCTTTGCGCGAGGCGAATCCACTCGAGGAGGCGGGTATTCAGGGTCGGCTCGCCGCCTGAAAGCACGATCCGGGCGTCGCGCGCACCCGCTTCCCGGATCGCCGCCTCGATGGCCGCGTCGGTTGCGGGCGGCAAGTGCGTCGAGACAAAGCAGAACGCGCAGGATTGGTTGCAGTGGAAGTTGATGCGGATGATGGCGTCGACGAGCGGCTGACCGGCGGCGTCGGCAGAGAGGCTCTCCATGACCAATTCTTCCGCGATTTGGTCGGGCACCGGGCGAAGCATGCTCAGCCGGCGGCGGGCCTTCTCGTCCACGATGGGCTGCAAGTCCGGGACCGGAAAGTGCTGGAGATACCCATCCGCGAGCCCGGAGCAGCGATCCGCCACGAGACACGACGCGCAGGCCGCGACCTGCTGATGGCGCCGCTGGCGGCGGCGCCCCGGCGACAGCTTGTACAGGTGCGGCAAACCGCGGCGCGGCGGAAAAATACACGGCGGCGGGCCGGAATCCGGGGCCAGCCGGAGTGGAATGGCCTGGGCGCGACACGCCGCATCCAGCGCCTTGAGCACTTCCGCCGCGGCGGGATAGTCGAGCAGTTCGGTCGCATCCGGCGCGTCCGTCGGCACGCGCGCCTCGATTGCCTGGGGACGCCCCACGTCGCCCACCGCCGCCATCAAAGCCGCCGGCATCGCGGCGACAAGCGCGCGCGTCGACAGCGTCAGCGCGCAGAGGATCTCCAGTTGGATGCCCGCCGCCAGCAGCGCGCGGATGCCCGCCAGCGTGCGCGCGTAACCGCCCGGGTCCTGCGTCACGGCGTCGACTTCCGCGTCGCCGCCCACGAGGTTCACGCGCGCCGACGTCAGCCCCGCAGCGGCGAGTTCGTTGGCCCGCGCGTCGTCGATCTGCGTCGCATTGGTTTCCACGGACACGCGCAGCGCGCCCGACGCGCGGGCGAACGCAATCAGCGCGACCAAATCGCGGCGGAGCGTCGGCTCGCCGCCCGTCAGCCGAATTTCTTCGCAGCCCGACGCCAGCGCCCGGACGATGGCCGCGCGCAGGCTCGCAGGCGCGATGGCCGCAAGGTCATCAGACTCCGCGCGGCGGTTGCAGTACACGCAGTTCTGGTTGCAGCGTAGGTTGGTGACGATCGTCTCAAGCCGCGGGCCGCTGTGCGGGCGCTGCTGCGGGCCGGAGGGCGTGTGGGACTCGGTCATCGGCCTATCGCAGGGTTGCAGCGGGATCGCCCATTGAGCATGCCGTTTGCGTCCTGCGGCGTCCAGCAGAAGCCGGTGAACCGTCTGACGCGCCTCGATTGGCACGGCAACGCGCAACGCCGGCCGTCCCGGACGCTACGACATCAAATGGCCCGGCACGGAAATCACGTCGCCGCCCATCACCGGCCCCACCGGCACGAACGGCGGCGCGAAGGTCGGAATCGGCCCCTTGCCCATCACGAGCGAGATCTGCTGCTGCGGCAGCCACGCGAGAAACGACGCGGCGAGCCCCTGGGCAATCCCGTCAAACAGCTCCTTGTGGTGCAGCGCCTGGCTGTCGCCCAGCGCGTCGATCATCTCCTGCTTCAGCCGTGGCGCAGTCATCTCCGCCATCATCGCCGACGGACAAGTAATCAGCGGCATCGGGATGTTGGGCATCGGCGGTGCCTGCGGCCCCGGAAACGCGGCAAACGCCGGATACCACGGCAGCCCCGGCACCGCGACGTTGTCCTGCCAATTCTTGAAACACTTCGCCACCGCGGTCGCGACGGCCTTGGAGTATTTCAGCTCCTGCGGCGTCGTCTTGGGCGCGCTCATCAGGATCAGCGACTTCAAATCCGGGCCTTTCAGGCAGCCTGGCGCGCCAATCGCGCTGACGGCGACGACCTGGATGCTGCCGAACTTGGCCTGCAGCTTCCACATGTTGTGGGCGTTGCAGATCGCGTCGCAGATGCCGTCGATGAACGCCTCGAATTTGCCGCCGATCGCGCTGACTTGATCGACGTGGTACTTGTTTGTCGACGCGGCGACGAAGAGTTTGGACGGGTCGGGCGCGACCGAGCGCTCCGACGGCTTGAACGCGTCCACGTACTGCTTGCCGGCGTCACCTTGCGGCTGCTGCCAATCCACGGACAGCTTGATCGCGTGCGCCTTGAACGCGACTTTGCTGAGCTGTTTGAGCATCGCGGGCTGCATGCCGGGCATCGGTCGCACCTCCAGCGGCACACGCTAGCTTGGCCGCGACCGAGGCACAAGCGGCCGCCGCGCCGGTGGGGCAAAAAGTCCCCGTTTGCGGCGATTGGGCGTCGTGGTAGCGTCCCGCGTCTGACGAGGGTACCGGTTCGCCGGGCACTGAACGGAGGCCGGGGAATGCGCAGAATGCTCGCAGTGGTGTGGTTGGCGGCGTGCCAACGCGAGGCGGCGCCGCCGGTTGTGGCCCAGCCAACCAAGCCGATTGCGGTCCTCGCGCCCGCGCCGGACGTGACGCCAGGCAAGCGGCATATCGAGGTGGTGAGCGCCCTGCCCGACGGCCCGATTGCGCCGTACGTGCAGGCGGAGCTGGCGCGCGCCCAGGCGGACGGACGGCGACTGCTCGTCTATGTCGGCGCAACCTGGTGTGAGCCGTGCCGCCGATTCCACGATGCCGCCAAGGCGGGCGAATTGGATGACGCGTTCAGCGACCTGCGCCTGCTGGAGTTCGACCTCGATCGCGATCGCGATCGCCTCGCCGCGGATGGCTACCGCTCGGAGATGATTCCGCTCATCGCCTTGCCCGGCGCGGACGGCAAGGGCAATGGCCGCGGGATGCAGGGGTCGGTCAAAGGCGAAGGCGCCGTCGCACAGATGCGCCCGCGGCTGCAGGAATTGCTGGCGCTGCCAACCGCGACGCGTTGACCGAAGTTCGCGCTCAAACGCCCGCGGTCACAGGCCAAAATGCATCAGGCCGAGCCGACGAGCTCGGGCAATTCAAGCAGATCAAAGAGTTTAGCCACATGAACGGAGCAGACGATGACTGGACAGAGGAACGAGATCCCGACGGCGGAAATGGCCGCCCGCCTCAAGATTGCGCTCCGGGCGGCGGAACAAGGCGGCGCGGTGCTGATGGGCCACTACGGGAAGTTGGAGCGGATTGAGGAGAAGTCGCCGATCGACCTGGTGACAATCGCCGATCGCGAGTCGGAAGCGAGTGTGTTGTCGGAGCTGCGCACGGCGTTTCCGCAGGACGCGTTTCTCGCCGAGGAAACCGATGGCCGCGATGGGGCACGAGCCATGCGATCGCGCGTGCCGACGCTGCGTTGGTGCTGGGTCGTGGATCCGCTGGACGGCACGACGAACTTCGCGCACACGCACCTCAACTTCTGCGTGTCGATCGGCCTGCTGCACTACGGTCGGCCGGTGCTGGGCGTCGTGCTGGCGCCAGCGCGGCGGGAGATCTTCGTGGGCGGGGTCGGTTTGCCGGCGACGTGCAACGGTCAGCCCATCCACGTCTCGCGCGTCGCGACGATGGCAAAGGCGCTTGTCGCCACGGGCTTCCCGTACGATCGCCGCGAGCGACTGCCGCAGATCCTCGCGTGGCTGGGCCGGGCGCTCGAGCGCGCGCATTGCGTGCGGCGCGGTGGTTCGGCGGCACTGGACCTGTGTGAAGTGGCGGCTGGCCGGCTGGATGCGTACTACGAGCCCGGTCTGGCGCCGTGGGACCTCGTTGGCGGGTGCGCGATCGTCGCGGCGGCCGGCGGCGAACTTTCTGACTTCGATGGCGCGCAGCACGACGTTTTTGCCGGCCGGACGCTGGCGTCCAACGGGCACGTGCATGCCGAGCTGATCGATCTGGTCCAGGGCCCCGGCGCGCCCCCGTGGCACCCCGTTCAGCCGTAGCGGGACCGTTGGGCCGCTACGCAACGGTGACACACTTGACAGCCTCTGCTTGCGATCGCGACCAAACCGTGACAATAATCCTGACACTTGGACTGGATCCTGCTCGCTTGTCGGACCGGTTAGGTCTGAGTTAGACTTTCGCCGCTGCGCCGGGGACAGTCGATGGGCAATTGCCGCGGTTTCGGGCTGTTCGACAGCCAAAGCCGTTGTCGTGAGGACAACGAGCGAACGGCGGCGCAAGCGGTCTTTGAAGGGTCTTGGAGGAATCATGCCGGTCGAGCGGATGCTTGAAACTGTTGGAAAATCCGGCATCGCCGCGCTGGCGCAGACGCGCAAGTGGCTGGACGCGCTGCGCCCGCAGGAGTCCGCGACACCACGCGGCGGCGAGACGCGCTTTGTGCCCGAGCCGCTGGCGATTGTGAGCGACGAGACCGAAAGCAGCGACATGTGGGGCTTTGCCGACACCGCTTTTGAGGCCAAGCCCAATGGCGACGTGTACTTGACCGGCTCGCGCTATGAGCTCTCCAACCAGCGCCTGCCGACCCTGCTGCCGTGGGTGCAGGGCGTGATGAGCGTGACGATTGATCCGCTCGACATCCGCACCTGGCCGGCGCCGACCGACTACCCCGCGCCGATCGCGAACGCGACGTTCCTGTCTGAAATCAAGACGTTTCTGGCGGACGACCAGTGGACAGTGGACGGCGCGGCGCGCTTGCGCCACGGCCATGGCCACACGCAAGAAGAGATGTACGCCATCAAGTTCGCCAAGCTCGGCCGCATCCCGGACCTCGTGGTCTGGCCAACGGAGGAGCAGCAAGTGATTGCGCTTGTTGAGGCCGCCAAGCTTCACAACGTCGTTCTGATTCCGTACGGCGGCGGCACCAACGTGACCGATGCCCTGCGCTGCCCCGAGAACGAGACGCGCACCATCGTGTCGGTCGACATGCGCCGCATGAACAAGATCCTGTGGATCGATCCCGTCAACCGCATGGCGTTCATCCAGGCCGGCGCGGTCGGCCGCCACATCATCACGAGCCTCGCCCGCTATGGCTGGACGATGGGCCACGAGCCCGACAGCGTCGAGTTCAGCACGATGGGCGGCTGGGTCGCGACGCATGCTTCCGGCATGAAGAAGAACCGGTACGGCAACATCGAGGACATCGTGCTCGACGTCCACGTCGTCACCGCACAGGGCAAGATCGAGCGCTCGTCCGTCGGCCCGCGCGAATCCGTGGGCATCGATCCGCGGCTCTGGCTCTTTGGCTCGGAAGGCACGCTGGGCATCATCACGGGCGCGGTCGTCAAGCTGTTTCCGCTGCCGGAGGTGCAGAACTACGGCTCCATCCTGTTCCCGACCTTTGAGCAAGGCGTCGCGTTCATGTACGAGCTGGCGCACGCCGGCAACTGGCCCGCGTCCGTGCGGCTGATGGACAACCTGCAGTTCCAGTTTGGCCAGGCGCTCAAGCCGGCGTCAGAAGGCTGGCACGTGCAGAAGTCCAAGATCGAGAAGATCTTCGTGACGCAGATCAAGGGGTTTGACCCGACGCAGATGGTCGCGTGCACGTTGGTTTTTGAAGGCGCCAAGGAAGACGTGGCGGCGCAGGAAGCGCGCGTTTACGGCATCGCCGCCAAGCACAGCGGCATGAAGGCGGGCGCGGAGAACGGTTCGCGTGGCTACCAGTTGACCTACAGCATCGCGTACATCCGCGATTTCGTGATGAAACACTGGGTGTTGGCCGAGTCGTTCGAGACGAGCGTCCCGTGGTCGCAGGTGATTCCGCTGTGCGAAGGCGTCAAGAAGCGCGTGTGGGACGAACACCAGAAACGCGGCCTGCCTGGCACTCCGTTCATCACCTGCCGCGTGACGCAAATCTATGAAACCGGCGTTTGCGTCTACTTCTATTTCGCTTTTCATTACAAGGGCGTGGAGAATCCGACGGACGTCTACCACGAGCTGGAGAATGTCGCCCGCGACGAGATCCTCGCGCAGGGCGGCTCGCTTTCCCACCATCACGGCGTGGGCAAGCTGCGGCAGGACTACCTGCCGAAAATCATGAGTGACGCCGGGCTGAGCTGGCGGGTGCAGGCCAAGAAGGCGTTGGATCCGACCGACATTTTTGGCTGCCACAACCAAGAAGCCGCGCCCGCCGCTGCGCCCATCGCCGTCCCTGTGGTCACGCCGGCGCCCGCCAAGCGCCCGCGCGCAACATCCAAAGCTGGAGGTGCCGCATGAGTGGCATGAAAATCGCATCCCTGCACGGCGCCCACTTGCTGTTGACCGGCGCGACCGGTTTTGTCGGCAAGGTTGTCCTCGCCGAGCTGGTTCGCCGGCGGGAAGAGCTGGGCCTGGAGAAGGTCTACGTCCTCGTGCGCGGCAAGAAAGACCGCACGGCGGAGCAGCGTTTTGAAACGGAAGTCGTGCAGTCCCCGGCGTTCCAGTTGCTGGGCGACGAGTGGCCGGCGTTCTGCCACGTCGTGCACGGCGAGCTCACGCGCGAGCACTGCGACCTGAGCCGCAACGACCAGAAGCTGCTGACCACACGGGTGACGCACATCATCCACTGCGCGGCGTCGGTCGATTTCGATTTGCCCGTCGCCGAGGCGGCGAACTCCAACATCACGGCCGCGCTGCACGTGCTCGGCTTGGCGCAGCGCTGCCTGCGACTCAAACACATGGTCAGCGTGTCGACCGCGTACGTGACCCCGTGGCGGGAGAATCAGGGTCCGGTGCTGGAACAGCTCGTGGCGCTGCCGATTTCCCCGGCCGAGACGTACCAGGCGATTCTGGACGGGACCGCGGACGAAAAGGAGCTGCTGCGCGTGACGGGGCACCCGAACACGTACACGTTCACCAAGTGCCTGGCGGAACACCTGCTGAGCGAGCGGCGCGGCCACGTGCCGATCTCCATCGTGCGACCGTCGGTCGTCTCCGCGTGCCTTCAGCATCCATTCCCGGCGTGGATCGATTCCGCGGCGGCCTTTGCCGGATTTGTCGCGCTGATTGGCACCGGCCATCTCCGCGTCCTCGTCGCCGATCCGGACAGCCGCCTGGACGTGGTGCCGTGCGACATCGTGGCCAAGCGCGTGATTGACGCCTGCTTCCTGACCGAAGCCGAGCGGCCGATGCGCATCCGCTACGCCGTCGCGGGCCTGCCGCAGAATCCGACGTCGACGCAATCCGTCTCCGGCATCGTCAAATTCTTCCAGCGCCATGTGATCGATCGCTATCCGGACGTCTCGTGGATCGGCCCGGCGTCGCGCCGGTTTGCCCTGGAGGAAATGCGCCACCACCGCGCGCCGCTCCAGGTCGCGCGCATTGGCCTGCGCGTGGCCCAACAGCACAAGAAGCTCCGGCAAGCGACCCGCGTCGGCGAGAAGTTGAAGTTCCTGAACCGCGCGTTTCCGTACTTTACCCACAACACGTTCGACTTTCGTGCCACCGATCCGACGGGCGATCCGCACTGGACGGTGGACGGCTACATCGAGCTGATTTGCCGCGGCGTCTACCGCCACCTGATGAAAAAAGACGCCACGCAGATGGTGTTTGGCGGCAAGCAGCACAAGGACAACGGCCAGGACCTGCTGTGGGCAATGCGCCAGCCGCAGGGCAATTGGGCGATCCGCTCATTTGCGCTGGCAATCCGCAAGGCGCTGCGCCAATGCGCGACGCAGGTCACGTTCGATCGGCCGAGTTTTGAGGCCGCCGTGCGCGCGCTGCCGCCGAACACGCTGCCCGTGCTGGTGCCCAATCACCGCAGCTACATGGATTTTCTGCTGTGTTCCTACCTGTTTTTTGACCGGCCGGATCTCGGCATCGCGATTCCGCACATCGCCGCGGCTGAAGAGTTCTCGCGGATTCCGATCCTCGGCGAGCTGTTCCGCCACACGCATGCGTTCTACCTGAAGCGCGGCCAGGGCAAGGCGGACTCGGCGCTGACCCGCCAGGTGCATGACCTCGTGGAGCAGCGGGAGACGCTCCAGTTCTTCATCGAGGGCCAGCGGAGCCGCAGTCGGCAGTTTCTCGCGCCGCGCACGGGCTTGCTGCGTTGCCTGCAGTCGACCGGCGAGCGGTTCACGATGGTGCCGATCGCGATTACGTACGACCGCGTGCCGGAAGAGGACGCGCTGATTCGCGAGCTGACGGGCTACCAAAAGCCGGAGATGCAGCTCGCTGCGCTGCTGCGCTGGACGCTGCGGATGGTCGACGGCCAGGTCAATCTGGGGCGCATCCACCTGGCCGCGGGTGAGCCGGTGGCGATGGACCTGCAGAGCGACGTGCGTGAGGTCAGCCGCAACATCATGGCGGAGTTGCAGGCGGCGACGGCGACGACGACGCACCATCTGCGGGCGTTCCTGCAGCAAAACCAGCTGGGCAGCATGGACGTGGATTGGCTGCGCGACGCGATCCAGGCGCGCGGCGGCGTGGTACTGGATAGCCCGCTGGCGGCGGAGGCTGAGCTCACGGAAGCGGCGGAACTGTGCATGCGCCACAACTGGCAGCACTGGTTCTACGGCGATGCCGCGGCGACGTGGCCGAGCCATCCGGTCGTGGAACACCACATCGCGCAGAACGGGTTTGCGGCGACGCAGGCGAAGTCCCTGGCGGATCTGCGCGATCCGCAGTTGCAGGCGCTGCTCCACGCGCTGTTCGCCCCGGTCGTGCGCGACTATCGCGCGGTGGCACAGGCGCTCGGTCCGGCGGAATGGCCGCCGCGCCACGGTTCGCCGCAGACGGTGCTGTACGATGCACCGCAATCCTACCTTCCGCATCTGCAAGGCGCTTTTGCCGATCTGACCCAGCGGGGCGTGCTCGTCACGCATCCGCAGTGGGGTCACACGTGGGGCCAGAATGCCCACGCCTTGCCGCACTACCTCGCGGCGTGCGCGGATTTGAGCGCCTCAACGGCCCTGTGGCCGGAAAGCGCGACAGGAACCTGACATGGCAGCGCAAGACGACAAGACGGCCATCCGCGTCCCGACGCGCAAGGCGCATTCCGTGCTCGTGACGGGCGCGACCGGGTTTCTCGGCCGGCACGTGCTTCAGGCGATTCGCGCGCAGGAACCGGACACGCACATCTGCGCGCTCGTGCGCAACCCGGCGGAATGGCACGCGATGGCTTGGACTGCGGCGCTCGGGCCGGTCGACCTGATCCAGGGCGGCGTAACGGGGGACGACGCGTGGCTGCGGGATCCGCGGCTGAACGGTCTGGGCGGCATCCTGCACCTCGCGGCGGTCGTCCGGCACTCGCGGCGCAATCCGCAGGACATCTACGAGACCAACATCCAGGGTCTGCTGCGCATGGTGCGCCTCGCCAGCAAGCACACGTGCCGCATCGTGTTTGCCTCGACCTCGGGCACGGTCGCGTGCTTCAATCGGCCGGACAAGTTCGCGCTGGAGGACGCGCCGTACGTCGATCAGACGGTGCGCAACTGGCCGTACTACGACAGCAAGATCCAGGCGGAGAAGCAGGCGCGCATGCTGGCGGCGGAGCTGGGCGTGACGCTGACGGTCGTGCGGCCGCCGGTGCTGTTGGGGCCGGGGGATCACAAGTTCCGCTCAACGGGCCATGTGATCAAGCACTTGCGGCGGCAGTTTCCGTTCCTGATCCACGGCGGAATGCACTTTGTCGATGTCCGCGATGCCTCGTCCGCGCTTCTGCGGGCGCTGCGGCATCCGGCGGCGCGGCCGGTGTATCACCTCGGCGGGACGTCGACGTCGATCGAAGAGTTCTTCCGCATGGTCCAGGACGTCTCCGGCGTGCCGGCGCCGACGCGCGTGGTGCCGCAAAGCGTGGCGTGGGCGCTGGCGGCCGCGGCGGAGGAAGCCTGCGCGCACCTGCCGACGCAGCCCAAGTCGCCATTTCCGGATCCGGTCGTCATCGAAATGGCCGGGCACTGGTGGAACATCCGCTCCCGCTATGCGGAGGCCGAGCTCGGCTACCTGTCGCGCCCGCCGTATCAGACGCTGGCCGACACGGTGACGTGGCTGCGCGAGAACCACCCCGCGCTCCAGCCGTAGCCTCGCCGCTGACTTGCGACCCGGCAGAATTGGCCTATCCTTTGGGTGGGCTTGATGCCCAAACGGGTCGGTCATGCGCGCTTTCTTTCTCACACTCCTCAGCCTCTCTACCCTCGGACTCAGCGGCTGCTGGCTGGATAGCGGCGGCGACGGCGTCACGGCGGACACCGGCAGCGGCGACGATGGCCAGATCAGCGGCACCGACGCGATCGCCGGCGATGTGGCAACGAGTTGCACCGTCGGCACGGACGTCTGCGGCAGCGGCAAGTACTGCACCGCGCCGGTCGGCCAATGCACCGGCCAAGGCTCGTGCGCGGTCAGGCCGCAGGTCTGCACGCTGGAATACGGGCCGATTTGCGGCTGTGACGGCAAGGACTACGGCAACGGCTGCGAGGCCAACGCCGCGGGCGTCGTGATGAGCAAGGGCGGCTCCTGTCAGGCGACGGCCACCAAGTGGTTCGCAACGTGCGGCGCGCCGGTCTGTGGCAGCGTGCAGCCCACGCCCACGGGCATGAGCGTGTGCACGGCCGCGCAGGTCGCCGGTCAAGCGTGCACCACGGCGGGCGCGGAGTGCGATTTGCACAACGATTGCCAGCAGCACCTGAAATGCACCGACAAGGATCCCAAGGCCGCTGGCTGCCCGATCTCGCGGCGGTCCCGGAAGACGGACATCCGCTACCTGGACGCCGACGACGCCGCGCAACTGCAGGCGGAATTGTTGGCGACCAAGCTGGCGACCTACAAGTACCGGGATGCCGGACCGCAGGCGCCGCAGCAGCTCGGCTTCATCATTGACGACCAGCCCGACAGCCCGGCGGTGGACGCGCGGCGCGACATGGTCGACCTGTACGGCTACCTCTCGATGTCCGTCGCGGCGCTGCAGGTGCAGCAGCGGCAGTTGCGCGAGCAGGCCAAGCGGATTGAGCAGCTGGAAGCAGCCGTGCGCGCGGCGCCCATCTGCCAGTAGCGGCACTCCCGCGCTGGCCTACAAGCCCAACAGCGCCTTGCAGTCCGCCAGCACATCCTTGGGATGGTGCGTCAGGCCGGAATTCGTCATGAAGGCCGAGTAGGTCAGCACCTGCGTGCCCGTGTCGTCCAGCACCACGGTCACGCGGTCCGCCGCGCCTTGCGTCTTGCTCGACGCCGCGCCGTAATACAGCGCCAGCTCGCGACCGACGTCGCTCCACAGGGCAAAGGCAAAATTGTCGGCCTTCTTGAACGCAGCATTCTTGGTTGGAGAATCAAAAGACACGCCGATGATGGTCACGCCAATCGCATCAAACTCGCTTTGGAGGTCGCGGAACCCGCAACCCTCGATCGTTCAACCTGCTGTCGATGCAGCCGGGTAGAACCACAGCACCGTCCAGTGCCCCTGCAACGCGTCGGGCGTTACCTTGGCGGCGGTCGAATCAACCACCTTGGTGAAGAGCGGCGCGTCCAGCGGCGGATTGACCAGCGCCCCGACCGTCTTGACCGGCTGCTTCACGTCCGGCGCGGCATCGAGCGCGATGTCCGGCTGGATGTCCTCGGCCGCAACCGCGTCTGCCGCAGCATTGTCCGCCGCATCCGTCGTTGCGCTGTCTCCTGAAGTCGCCGCGTCGTGGGCAACGACCGCCCCGCCACCGCCGCTACCCGCCGTGCTGCCACAGGCAACGTGCCCAAGCAGCGCGACGACCGCGAGCACCCCAATCCAAGCACGCTTCTGCATACGATCCTCCTCAGGCAGGCCAAGATGAAACCCGCGCGAAGCTACCGCACGGGCGAGCCAATGCAAGCAATTACCCCGCGTCACCAGCGACTTTTTCAGCGATTCGCCAAACGCCTCACGCGTCGTCTTCCACGCGCTGCTGCGCCGCCACGATGCCATCGTGACTCCGCTCCATCGCCACGAGCGCATCGCGCAGCCACGCCAGCTCCGCGTCTTCCAGTCCCGCCGCGCGCTCCGTCAGGATCCGCTCGATCTCCTCCAGCCGATCGCACTGCGTCGCCAGCCACGCCCGGTCGCGGTTGGCCTTTTCGCCGGCAATCTGGTGCCGCCACTGGAGGAACAGCTCCCGACCATACGCCTGCAGCTCCAGATTCGGCACCGTCGCCAGCGCCTGCCGATCGGCCGTCGCCGCGCGTTCGTCCTGCCACTGGACCAACAGTTCAGCCGCGCGCTGCACCGTTTCTTCATAGATGTCCGGCATATTGGCGTGACGCAGCGCCATCAGCATCCCCAACGCCTGATCCAGCGTGCCAATCAGCCGATCCAGCAGCGCCAAGCGCCGCAGATGCCGCGGCGTCGCGACCACCAGCGCTTGCCAATCCGCGCGCAGATTCTCCACCACGCCCGCCAGACCTTCCGCCTGCTCCATGCGGCTGCCGGACCGCCACGCCGCCGTCAGCTCGTCGCGCTCCGCCAGGAAAAAGCCGATGAATTGGCCAACGCCGCTCACTTCCTCAGCCACCGACGGCACCTGCAGTCGCTTGGCCAACGGCTCCAGCTGTCGCCAGAGCGCCAGCAGGTCGTCCAGCATCTCCTGCAACCGGCCCGGGTCGCGCGTCCGCCGCTGCTGGCCGGCAAAATGGCGGACGTACCGGTGCAGGATCAGCCGCCCGCGGCCGGTCAGGAGGCTCGCCTCGCGATCCCGCAGCCCCGCGACCGCATGCGCCTGCGCGATGGCGCCACGCGCGGCCGTGTAGACCTCCATCCGCCGCTGGATCGCCAGGTTCACGCGCGGCCAATCGTCCTCCGGGCGCTCCTGCGCACCTTGGGCAACGCGGCTGGCGATGTCCTCCGCCTCCGCGATCAGCGCGTCCAACTGCCGGAGGTCACGCGTCAGGCGCACGTGGTCGACAAAGTGGAGTTGGAACCGCAAGTGCAGTTCGTCCAGACGGTGCATGAGTTCAAGGGCGGAGTGCGGCAAGGGGACCTTCCGGTGTTGGGACCGTGTTGGACTGGCTAGCGGATTTTGCCGCAGCGGGCAAGCGTTTGCCGCGGAAGGCGGTGAATCAACGGCCGGATGCGGCAGCGTTGACGATGAAGTTCAACACGTTGCGGCGGGCAAGCGCCATCACAGTGGCCTGCGGATTGACGCCGGGCGAGCCCGGTAGGCAGCTCGCATCGGCGAGGATGAGGTTGTCCCAGTCCCAGATGGCGCCGAAGGAATCGGCGGCCGTGCGCTCCCGCCGATCGCCCACCGGGCACGAGGAAAATGCGTGGACAGTTGAGAGGTTGAGCGACTCGGCGGCGAGCGGCGTGTTCAGCCATGGCGCAACTTCCGCCGCCGACCGCAGCCGTGGCACGCCCCGGATGCCGGTGTATACGGCGACCGCGCCCGCGGCAAACAGCACTTGTGCCAGCCGCGCCACGCCCTCGCTCAGGAGCTGCACGTCACTTGGCGCCAGTTCGTAGGACGCGGTCGAGCGCAGCGGCTCGCCCCAGGTCGGTCGAACCCGCCCCAGACCGCGGCCGCGCACGGCAACGTAGTAGGCCGCGAGGTGCGGCAGGAGCGCCATGGTCTCCTGTTGCTGCGGCCAATTGTCCGCCAGCAGCAGCGCCGCGTGCCCGGGCGTCAGATACGACCCGCCAAGCGAGATATCCGGAGCAAATTCATTGATCTGCACGAGCGGCAGGACGCTGTGCAGCGCGTCGATGCGCTGGGGAAACTGCGCAAGGACCTTGAGCATCGGGTGAATCTGCAGCGAGTTGCCAATGTTGTGTTGGATCCCCGAGCGCAGGAGCAGCGTCGGCGTCTCCACCGCGCCGCACGCCACAAAGACGACCTCCGCCCGCAGCTCCAGCGTCCCCGGAGCCCGCCCCGGCGGCCGGTGCAGGATTTCGACGCAGCGCTCCGACTGTGTTTGACCGCGAATCGCCAGCGCGCGCGCGTGGGTCAGGATGCGCGCACCCGCGGCGACCGCTTTGGGGAGAATGCCCCGACTGACGCCCTGCTTGGCACCGGTGGGACAGCCGCTGGCGCAGCGGTTCGTGTTCTGGCAGCCCGAGGCCATGCGCGGCGTCTCAAAATGCGACCAGCCCAGCACGCGGGCACCCTCGGCAAAGAGCGCGGTGCTCGCCGGCCAGGGCCCATGATGCAGCCCGACGTGAAGCTCGGCCTCGGCCCAGGCGAAATGCGGCGCGAGGTCGGCGGCGGAAGCGTCCCGCAGCCCGTATGCGGCGGCCCACTCCAGCAGGGTGGCGTCCGGCGTCCGGCGCCAGAAGCCGCTGTTGATTTCCGTGCTGCCGCCGACGCAACAGCCTTCCACATAGGCGATCGGATTGGCGCCGAGCAGCGGCGTCATGCCGCGGTGGCGATAGAGGCGGGCCATCGCGACGTCCGATGCGGCGCCGTAGTCGGGCAGGCCAAAGTCGCCGCCTTCTTCCACGACGGTCACGTCCCAGCCCGCCAGCGCCAACTCGAGCGCGCAGACGGATCCGCCCGCACCTGAGCCCAGGACGACGGCGCGGCGCTTCATGGCGTGACCCCGCCGGCGGCGGCGCGTTCAAAGCTGTCGGCAATCGCCGGGTACTCAAAGAACGCCAGGAGCGCGGACGACCTCACCAGGCGCACGAACTGCCGCGTCTGCGGGATCGGCGATGAGGCCCAGCGCGCGAGCAACCGGTCCTGGCGGCGCGGCGGCAGCGCGGCAAAGCCCACCGCGCCATAACCGAGGGCCGTCGCGTCGAGCGCCCGCAACGCCGCAAGAAAGCCGAGGCGAAAATGTTGGGGCAGCGCGTGCACTTGGGCTTGGGTAAACGCCACCGCGTGGCGCGTGGCGGCCTCGCGGACTTCAGCGGAAAGCGCGCGACACTGCTGCCGCACGAGCGCACTCACCAGCGCGTGGAGGGTCCGATGCGCCACAGGCGACGCCTCCAGACGATCCAAGAACGGAAGAATTGGCTTGAGATTCAAAATCTTATCCGCATGAGCGAGCAGCCGACCCAGTCTCAGGATGGCGGCCACGTTGCCACGTGTCAAGGCAGCCAGTCGAGCACGCGCAAGATGCGCGGCGCGAGCATGGAGCGATGCGTGGAGGCGTTCCGCTGGGCGAAAACGGCGGCGCGATGCGCGCAATACCAGTCGTAGGACTCGGCCATCATCGCGTCGTTGCTGTGCAGTGGCGCCCAGCCCAGCGCGTGGCAGGTTGGCGCCACGTCAAACCAGATGTCCCGGCCGTAAGCCAGCGCGTGATAGCCAGCGAGCGGCGAGAGGCCGAGCCGACTCGTCCAGTCCATCGCCAGTTGCGTGACGCGCAGCGGCAGCGGCCGGACCGGACTCGCCGTGTGGGCGTGGGCGACGAGGTGGACGAGCAACTCGCGCATGGTGCCGAAAGCCGTTGTCCCGCCGAGCCAGATGCCAGGGCCTTGCCGCTCCGCGCGCAGGCACAGGTCAGCGAGGTCGTCGACGTGGACGAATTGGTAGCGATTGTTGCCGGCGCCGAGCGTGTAAATCGGTCGGCCGCGGCGCACCCACTCGAACAGGAGTTGGAAGATGCCCAGGCGGCCGGCGCCGAGGATGGTCCGCGGGCGCACAATCGCCACGTCCAGCCCGCGCTGCTGCCACACGTGCGCGCGCTCCTCCGCCGCGAGCTTGGCGCGGCCGTACGCTTCTGCGGGTCGCGGCGGCGTCCGCGCGTCGATCGGCACGCGATCCGGGACGCCATACACCGCGCTCGACGACACAACCACGAGTTTCTGCACGCCAATCCGCGCCGCCGCAGCCAAGACGTTCTCCGTCCCGTCCACGTTCACCGTGTGCAGCAGTCGCGCGTCCTTGGCCAGCGGCACCTGGGCGATCTGGTGGTGGACGACGTCGATGTCCACCAGCGCGCGCGCCACCGCTCGTGGATCGCGCACGTCGCCCGCGATGAACTCGACACCTGGCGGCCGGTCGGGCGCGTCCTGCAGGTCAAAGATGCGCACCGCGTCGCCGCGCGCCAGCAGGTGCCGGACGGTCGCACTGCCAAGGAAGCCTGAGCCGCCGGTGACCAGAACCCGCTTCAAATTTGCACGCCCTGCGCGCGGCACCACGTGATGGAGCGGCGCATGCCTTCCTCCAGCGCGATCTCCGGCGCGTAGCCCAGCTCGGCCTGCGCGCGCCCAATCGACACCGCGATCGTCGCGCCCAGCTCGCCGGCGACGTGCAATTCCTGCTGGTAGAGCCCCGTGCGCTGGATCAGGCCGTCCGCGACCCGGCACAGGTCGGACGTCACCGCTGGCAGGCGCCGCGGCGTGATCCGCACGTTGAGAATCCGCGCCACGGTCTCCAGAATCTCCCGCCACGCGTAGGCGCGCGCATCCGCGATCCAGTAGGTGCGACCGACCGCCGCGGCGCTGTGGCGCGCCAACAGGATGGCCTGCACCGTGTTGTCGACGTAGGACATGCTGCGAAGGTTCCCGCCATCACCGAACATCGGCGGATGGCCGTTGGCGATCATCTTGAAGAACGTCGTCTGGCGCAGCGGTTGATGCGGGCCATAGAACCAGCACGGTCGCAGGATCACGACCTCCATCTTGCCCGCCGCCGCCCGCACCAGCTGTTCCGCGGCTGCCTTGGACCGACCGTAGCCCATGTACGGCGTCTCGCCGGGATCGTCTTCCCGCATGAGCACATCCGGCTGCCGGTTCACGCCTGCGGCGGAGTTGGAGCTGATGTAGATGAAGCGCCGCACGCCTGCCGCGCTCGCCGCGTCCAGCATCCGCTGCGTCCCCTCGACGTTCACGGTCTGGAAATCCGCGACGCGGTGCGGATGGATGAGGCCCGCCGAGTGGACGACCGTGTCGATCCCGACACAGAGCGACGGCGGCACGGGCTGTCGCAGGTCCGCGTGCTGGACGTCGACATCGCGCAACGCGCGCAAGGCGCCGACGTCGGCGCGCGGGGAGGCAAGCACGCGCACCGGTTCTGGCGCTTGCTCGACCGGGCCAAAACGGCCGCCTTCGGCCAGTGCGTGGACAAGCGCCGTGCCGAGCCAGCCGGGTGCGCCTGTTACGAGGATTTGCGGGAGACCCATCCGGACCTGCTTGCGAGGGAAACCGCCGCCGTGCGGTCGGGTCAAGCCAGTCTGGCCCGCCACCTTGCGGCCGTCAAGCCGCGCCTTTCGCCGCGATTTCACGGGGGAACGGCCGCTCCGTCACACCTCCGTCACAAGCCCTGTTGACCGCATTGCCCAAGCATGCCGGGGGTCTATACTCGTCCGTGGCAGCCACCGTCTGGGACTGTCGGCAAGGTTCAGTAGCATTCAGCGAACTGGGAACCAAGCGGCCACGCGCCAATGACGCCACGACCGAGCGGTCCCCTCCCAAGTGAGGTGTCGCATGTTGAAAATCACGACTTCAGACATTCGCAACGTGATCCTGGTGGGTCATATGGGCGGCGGCAAGACCGCGCTGGCGGACGCGTTGCTGTTCACAGCGGGCGCCGCCACGCGCAAAGGCTCGTCTCAGGACGGCACAAGCGTCAGCGATTTTGAGCGGGAGGAGCGAGAGCACAAACACTCGATTTACGCTTCCGTCCTGCACTTTGACCACGCGGGGCGGCGCGTCAACCTGATTGACACCCCGGGCGCGGCTGATCTGCTAGGCCAAGCCATCGCCTGCTTGCCCGCTGTAGAAACGGTCGCCGTGGTCATCAATGCCGCGGCTGGCGTGGAGCTCGTAACCCGGCGGATGATGGAGGCCGCGCGGAGCGCCAACTGGCCGCGGTTGCTCATCGTCAACAAGATGGACGCGCCTGACGTTGATTTCAAAGCGCTCATCCAGCAGATCCAGGACACTTTTGGCCGCGAATGCCTGCCGATCAACCTGCCGACCAAGGGCGGCAAGGGCGTGATCGATTGCCTGCTGAACAACAGCGGCGACAGCGATTTGGGCCCGGTCGCGGAGCATCACGCGGCGATTCTGGACCAGATCGTGGAAGTCGATGAGGCGCTGATGGAGACGTACCTCGGCGGGGAAGAGCCGAATTACGACGCGCTGCACACGCCGTTTGAGAAGTGCCTGGATGAAGCGCACGTGATCCCGATTTGCTTCACGGACGCCCGGAATGGCGCGGGGATCCCGGAGCTGCTGGACATCATCGAGCGCTGGTGCCCGAGCCCGCTGGAAGGCAACGAACGGCCGTTCCTGACCGGCGAAGGCGCGGATGAGCGGCCGTACGAATACCACAACGACGTGAATCGGCCGCTGCTGGCGCACGTGTTCAAGGTGACGACGGACCCGTTTGTCGGCAAGTTGGCGCTGTTCCGCGTGCATCAGGGCAAGGCGACGAGCAACGCGGCGGTGTACATCGGTGCGAGCAAGAAGCCGATCAAGCTGAACCACGTGTTCCACCTGCAGGGCAAGGAACATCCCGAGTGCGAGGAGCTTGTGGCGGGCGACATCGGCGCGGTGGCCAAGGTGGAGGAAATCCATGCGGGCGACGTGCTGCATGACGACCACGCGCTGGACCTTGTGCACCTGAAGCCGCTGAATTTCCCGACGCCGATGCATGGCCTCGCGGTGGCGCCGAAGACGCGTGGGGACGAGGCGAAGATCGCGGGCGCGTTTCACAAGATCGTCGAGGAAGATCCGACGTTTACCGTGAGCCACGACAGCCAGACGCACGAGATGGTGATCCGCGGTCTGGGCGAACTCCACCTCAAGCTGGTGCTGGAGAAGCTGAGGAACCGCGGGTTGGAGGTCGATACCAAACAGCCCAAGATCGCCTACCGCGAGACGATTACCGCCACGGCCGATGGCCATTACCGGCATCGGCGGCAGACCGGCGGCGCGGGACAGTTTGGCGAGGTGATGCTGAAAGTGGAGCCGCTGGAGCGCGGCGCGGGGTTTGAATTCGTCGACGCGGTCGTGGGCGGCGCGATTCCCGGCCAGTACATCCCGGCGGTTGAAAAAGGCGTGCGGGAACTGCTTGAGGAAGGTTTTGTCGGCGGCTATCCGCTGCAGGACGTGCGCGTGACCGTGACCGACGGCAAGTACCACCCGGTGGACTCCAAGGAAGTCGCGTTCAAGACGGCGGGCAAATTCGCGTTTCGCGACGCGCTGCAGAAGGCGCGCCCCGTGTTGCTGGAGCCGATTGTGACGCTGGAAGTCGTGGTGCCGGAAGACAAGATGGGCGCGATCACCGGCGACATGTCCAGCCGCCGCGGCAAAGTGCTGGGCACGGACATGGGCAGCGGCGACACGGTGACGATCAAGGCGAACGCGCCGCTGGCAGAAGTGACGTCGTATCAGTCGATGCTCAAGAGCGTGACGGGCGGCTTGGGCAGCTTTGCGATGGAACTGAGCCACTACGAGGCCACGCCCGCGCAGGTGCAGGCCACGGTGGCGGCGGCCTACCGGCCGCGGGTCGAGGAGGAATAGCGCGGGCGACTACTTGCCCAGCGCGCGGCGCAGCTTCTGGCGATCGCCCTCGAACGTCAGGCTCGCCGCGACGGCTGGGAAGTTCTGCGGATCTACGACGCTCTGCCACATGATGACCGCGCTTTGGACCTGTGGATCGCTGAAATTGAGGACCTTCATCACGGCGATCACCTGCTGGGTGTTCCAGCGCGCACCGGCGTTGGTCTCGTCCCGCACAGTGGCAAGCTGCGCGTCGGTGAAGTTGGCTTCGCGCAGGCGATGCATGAACCCGCGAAACTGCTCCTCGTTGTAGGCCATCGGCGGCGGCGGCGCGGGCGGCGCGTAGTTGGGCGCCGGCGCGCGCGGGGGCAACGGCGGCTGCGCGCCCATCGGCCCAACGCACTCGCAGACCGACATCTGCCCTTGAACCGTCGTCCACCACTGACCATTCCAATGCTCCGGCGGCGGACAGACGGACGGGCACTTGGCCTGCGCATCGTCGTTGCTCCAGATCGGACCGGCTTCTACGGGACGTTTGTATTCGGCGATCGGCATCGGCATCGGCTGCGGCGGCATCAGCACGGGCACCTGCATGCGTCGCGTCCCGCTGACGACCTGGCCTTGCAGGTTGCGCCCGTCCAGCCGCATGCCGTCGGGCGACAGCACCAGCGTGTCGACCCAACCGGACTTCCAGCTGATGACGACAAGCGGGCGCTCCGCGTCGATGCGATACCACCGACCGGTCTCCGCGCCAGCGCCACGCGCCACGCCATCGGGCAGCAGGTCCACGGTCGCACGGTTGAACCAGTCCCACGTGCCAACGGCCTCACCGGCCGAAAGTGGCGCCTGCGGGCCATTGCGGCGGATTGGACCCGGCGCGAGTGGCCGCTGCGCGAACGCGGCACATGCGCAGAGCAGCATCGCGCCGGCAACCATCCAATTCACGTTCTTGACCACGGCGACTCTCCACAACAAGTTGCCGGGATTCTGCCGGTGTCGCACGGTTTTGACCAGCACCGGCGGCAGCGAGACGCTACGGCGGCGGGAAGCAGCCCGGGACGAACAGGTGGTTGCACCAACCCGTCACGCACGTGTCGAGCGAGCAGAAGTTCTTGTCGTCGCACATCGCGTCCGACTTGCACGGCGTCGCGGTGCAGCCGGGAATCGGCGCGTTGCTGCAGCCGCCCGTCATGGCCAGACATTGGTCCGCGGTGCACGGGTTGCCGTCATCGCACGTGACGGCCTTGTGCGCGCACGAACCATTGAGGCACAGGTCGCCAGTGCAGTTGTCAAAGTCGTTGCAGTCCGCGTTGGTCATGCACATGAGCATGCCGCAGCCGGGGATCTGGTAGTGCTGGCACGTGTAGCTCGCCGTGTCGCACAGGTCCTGCGTGCACTTGTCGGCATCCTGGCACTCCACGTCGGACTTGCAGAACTGCGCGGTGCAATTCGGGATGACCTTGTAGACGCAGTTGCCCACGCTGTCGCAGCCGTCCGACGTGCACGGGTTGTAGTCGTTGCACGACACGGGATCGCACGGCTTGGTGCAGCCGGGAATCGGCGTCCAGTTGCAGCCGCCGGTCGCCGCGTCGCAGCCGTCCTTGGTGCACGGGTTGCCGTCATCGCAGTACGCGGGGTTGCAGCAGTTGGGAATCGTGCCGTAGAGGCAGACGCCGCTGGCCACGTCGCACTTGGCGATTGTGCACACGTCGCCCGCGGCGCAATCGCTGTCCGCCTTGCACTTGTTGACGCAGCCCGGCGTCGGGATGAACTGGCACATGTAGTCCGGTCCGCAGATGTCCTGCGTACACGCGTCGCCGTCGTTGCACGGCGGGATGCTGCTGGACGCGGGGTCGCAGCACAGGCCAATCTGCGTCGGGTCGACCTTGTGGATGCACTTGCCAGTCCCCGTCGCGTCGATCAAGCACGCGTCGACGGTGCAGAAGTTGCCGTCGTCGCACTGGAAGTCCGCCTTGCAGCCATTGCCGCCGCAGCCGGGAATCGGCGTGGCGATGCACATGCCGGACTTGGGATCGCACGCGACGGTCGTGCACGGATCGCTGCTGGCGCACGCGATGCCGCCGTACGCGCACTGGCCGCCGTAGCACATGTCGGTGGTGCAGGCGTTGCCATCATTGCAGTCCTGGCCGGTCTTGCAGCCGTTGCCGCAGCCGGGCACTTGGGGGTAGCTGCATTGAAAGTCCATGCCGCACTGGTCCGCCGTGCACGGATTGCCGTCGTAGCAGGTGATCATGTTCATGTTCGGATCGCAACAAAATCCCTTCTGGCTCAGGTCGCCCGTATGGGAGCACTGCCCCAACCCGTCCGCGCCGAACTGGCACTTGTCGATCGAGCACTTGATGCCGTCGTCGCACTGCATGTCGTTCGTGCAGCCGGGGATGCCGCAGCCGGGAATCAGCGCGTAGTTGCACTGGTAATTGCCGCCGCAGTAGTCGGTCGTGCACGGGTTGCCGTCGTTGCAAGCCGCGAGGTTCACCAGCGGATCGCAGCACTGGACGCTGTCCATCGCCGCCGCAAAGTGGACGCACTTGCCCACGCCGCTGGCGCTGAATTGGCATTTGTCGATCGAGCAGAGGATGCCGTCATTGCACTGCGCGTCGTTCTGGCATCCGGTTGAGCCGCAGTTGGGAATGGCGACGGAGATGCAGCTCCCGCCTTTGCAGTAGTCGCCCGTGCAGGGGTCGCCATCGTTGCACTGGCTGTCCGACTTGCAGCCGCCGCCACAGCCGGGGATCGGCTGGTAAATACAGCCGCTGGCGGGGTCGCACGCGTCCTGCGTGCACGGATTGCCGTCGTCGCAGGTCATGCCCTTGGCCATGCACTTGCCGGCCTGGCAGTAGCCGTCGACGCCGCACGCGCCGCCGATGCCCGGGCAGAAGCTGTAATCCGGCGCCAGATAGGCGACGCACTGGTGGCTGTTCGGGTCGCAGACGCCCTTGCTGCATGGCGAGGACGGACAGTTGTTGTCGCTCACGCACAGCACGGGGCCAGCGTCGGGCGTGAAGCTGTCCCATGGGTTCCACGCGTCGCCGGGATTCCAGCCGTCGTTTTCGTAGGTGTCGCCGGGAACGTGGACGTCGCACACCGAGAATTCGCCGCACTCGGTGTCGCCGACCGTCATGGCATCGTCCGTGCCGAGTGAGGTGTCGCTGCCGCCGCCGATGAGGCTGTCGATGGGTTCGTTGCCCGCCACGCCCTCATCTGAACCGCAGCCGCTGAGCGCGAGGCCCATGACCGCCAGTGCGGCAAAAAGCCCAACCCGGTGGTTGAAATTCCGCTGGATCGTGTGGATTTGCGTGCGCATGACATTCCCCTCTCGCATGGCCATTTGGACAACCCTGCGTGCTACTACGTGTTGCAGGAAGTGTGCCACGTCTCCGCGCCCTCTGCCAGTGGCGCCAAACAACGCGCAAGAACTTGATGCGGAAACGGAATCCGCGGCCATGAAACCGGCGCCGCAGCGCATCGGGACGCACACGCGCACGGGCCGACTGCAGGCAATTCCCACATTGTTGGATTTCTCGACACTCGACCAGCCGACCCAAGCCATGGCAAACTGGCCGGGCGGAGGATGCCTGATGTCCCACCAGCCCACGCTGCGCCCCGGTCATCGCCTGAACCACGCGCTGCTGATCGAGCGCGTGCTCGGTCAAGGCGGCATGGGCACCGTCTACCTCGCCCACGACGAACTGCTGGACCGCCGCGTCGCCGTAAAAGTGCTGGATCACGTTCCCGATCTGGAAACCGCGGCGCTCAAGACGCTGCTGGAAGCGCGCGCGGCGGCGCGCGTGGTGCACCCGCACGTGGTGGCGGTGCACGCGTTGGGGGATGTCGGCGGCGTGCCGTTCATCGAGATGGAGTACGTTGACGGCGGGTCGCTGCGCCAACACCTGCGCGGCGATCCGCCGGGGCGCGCGTTGGCGGCGACGTGGCTCGCACAGTTGGCGTCGGCGCTGACGACCGCGCATGAAGCCGGCGTGGTGCACTGCGACGTCAAGCCGGAAAACGTGATGCTGAAGAAGCGCGCGCAGCTCGCCAAGCTCGCGGATTTTGGCCTCGCGCGCTCGCAGACCGATGGGCGCGCGCACGAGCCGCTGAGCCACGGCACGATGGCGTATTTGGCGCCCGAGTTGCTGCACGGCCCGCCGACGCCCGCGTCTGACCAATTTGCCCTGGCGGTGATGGCGGTGGAGCTGCTGGCGGGAAAACGCCCGGTGCGGCCACGGACAGACGACCCGCCGCAGTTGCCCGATGACCTGGAAGTGCCGACGAAGGCGCGGGAAGTGCTGCAGCGCGCGCTCGCCGTGCAGCCGGGCCAACGATTCGGATCGACGGCCGTCTTTGTCGATGCGCTGCTGCGGGCGCTGGGGCTTCCGCACCTCCGAGGGCCGCTTGTCGGGATGCCGGACATCGATCCGGGCACCACGTCCAAGACCAGCTCCGAGCTGCCGGTGCCGATGCTGAGCATCGCGCTTCACCCGCTGGGCGTGGCCGAGCAGATCCTGGCGGTGCTTGCGGTGCTGCCTTCTGGCTATCCAGGCGCGTTGCGCGAGGCGCTGGGGACAACGCCGCCGCCGGACGTGCTCGCGGAACTGAGGCGGGCGGGCCAGATCGAGGGCGTGGCTGACGACTGGCGGTGGAGCGCGCCGCAGTCGCGGGAATCGGCGCTGCGGCGGCTGTCCCCCCGGCAACGGCGGCAGGTGTGCGCGCGCGTCGCGATGGCGGTGGAGACCTGCGGGCAGAAGCGTGAGGCGACCCGTGAGGATGCGACGCGGCTGTACCTGGCAGCCCGGCGTTTGCGGGATGCGGCGCGGCTGGCGCAGGAGAGCGCGGCGACGGCGAAGACCGCGTTGACCCGGGACCACCATCTGGCCCGCGCGGTGGCGCTGCTGACCTCCCAAACGGAGCCGGGGCCATGGCTCGCGGCGCTGAACGCGCGCATCGACTGGCTGCTGGCGTGCGGCTGGCTGGCGGCGGCGCGCGGGCCGCTGGCGGAGGCGCAAGGCGTGATGGCGGATGCCGGGTTGGCGGGCGGCGATCCGCTGCGGCTCCGGCTGAACATGGCGGCGGCGCGGCTGCGGGCGGCGACGGGCGACCCGCAAGGCGCGGCGCAGGGGCTCGCGCGGATTGTCGGGCAGCTGCCAGCGAGCACGCGTGCGCCGCTGCGGCTGGAAATGCTGGCGGCCTATGGCGCTGGCCTGAACGCCGCGGGGCAGAGCGAGCAAGCGTGGACACTCCTGGCGCCGCACGTGGGCCATTCGGAGACGCCGACTCCCGATGACGCGGTCGCGGCGTTGTCTGAGCTGCGCCTGGCCGCGGCCGACGCCCTCTTGCGACTGCAACACGCGGATCACGCCGCGTTGTTGGCCAACCAAGCGCTCGCCAGCGCGGAGGAACTCGGTCATTCGCTGCTGGCGGCGCGCTGTCTGCTGGCGCTGGCGGACGTTGCGCGGTTCCAAGCCCAGCGGGAACGGCAGGCGCTGTGGCTGGGTCGTGCGGCCAAGCTCCTGCAGGCTTTGGGCCCAACGGAGCTGACCGGCGCGTGGCACGTGCGGCAGGCCGATGCCCTCCTGGCCCAGCAGCAGCCGTTGGCCGCGCTGGCTCACGTGGAGCGCGCCGCGGCGTGCTTCGCAGTGCTTGGCCTGACGCGACACGACCCCGCCATTGCCGCGTTGCGCAGCGCGATCGGCGTCCCGCCGACGACATGAACGACAACTGCGGCAAACGGGCAGCTCGCCTCGTCGGCGATGGACGGCTAGCGGCCCTGCTCAGCGCGCGCCTTGGCACGACCGGCGGCCTTGTCCTCGCGGGCATTGGCGCGGCCGTCCCGGCGATCTTCGCGGGCGTTGGCGCGACCTTCCCGGCGATCCTCGCGCGCCTCCGCTGGATGTCCCGCGGCGCGATCTTCACGGGCCTTGGCGCGACCGTCGGCCTTGTCCGCGCGCGCGTCCGCACGACCTTCACGGCGATCCGCCCGCGCTTCCGCCCTGCCCTCGCGGCGATCGGCCCGCGCGGCGGGGCCAGCAAATGCGGCACCAGCCAAGGAACTGCCAACCAGCAGCGTCATCACCCACACCATCGACTTTTTCTGCATGTTCATCTTTGACTCCATCGTTGAGGACATCGCGTCCGTACTTACAAACGCGGCGTGCGCGCGGTTATTCACGGGGCCATCGCATGCGCTTGGGAGCCCCACGGGTGCCGCGGAACACCGCAATCCTACTGGCACACTCGGTCTCGCCGACGTGTGCAACATGTTTGTGTCATTCCAAGAATGTGGTAGTGTCAACGAATTCGAAGGAGTCTTCACGCAGAAACGGGTGGGGCATGCCGCAGGCTATAAATCATTGTAAAATCGATGGCATGGGTTTACCGAACCTGTTGGCGGCCGGTGTTTGCCTCGGTTCGGAGGCCGCATGACGCGACCGGCGAGCAGCAACCTCGCATCCGTCAAGCGGGCACGCTCGGAGCCACGCGGGCATTTTTCCGGACTGCGCGGACGTCTGTCGCTTATTTTCGTCTGCGTTGGCGCGCTCTTGCTGACCGGCGTGTTGGCGATGGTCCAACACGAAAGAACCATCGCGCTCGCGGCCGAAAAGGCCAAATTATCGTACGTCGCCGACGCCATCGCGAGGCAGCACAGCCTCATCGAAGAGTCCGGCATCCAACTCGCACGCCTTTTGAGCAGCGATCCGCGACTCCTCCGTCCCGACACCCGAACCTGTTCCAAGCTGTGCGCGGAGGCGCGGCGCGGTCGCGAGAGCGAATTCGCCAACGTCGCCGTCGTCAGCCTGACCGGGGACGTCCTGTGCAGCGCCGTCGAGGGAGCGAAGCGCATTGAGCTGGACGACGTGCCGGAATTGGCCGCCGCCCTGAAAAGGGCTGACCCGGTTGTCGGCGCGGCAACGATTGGGCCGGTGACTGGCAAGCTTGTGCTCCCCATCTTCGCCGCCGTGCGCGACGACACCGGTCAAGTCGTGGCCATAATCAACGTCACGCTCGATCAAAACTGGCTGCGATTCAGCTTGGAGACCAATTACTTCGCGCCGTCGCGGGCGATCGGTCTTTTGGACATGTCCGGACGAATCCTCTATCGCTACCCGGAGGTCAAAGGCTTGATCGGCCGCGTTCTCGTGAACGAACCGCTGTTCCTGAGCATGCGTGGACAGGACTTCAACGGGCAGGACGAAGTGACCGGCGTGGATGGGATAGAACGCGTCGCTGCATACAAGAAGTACGGCACGCATGGCTCGGAGCATCTGGCGCTTTGGGTGTCCGAGCCCGTCGACGCGGTGCTTGCGGCGGCACCAACGTCGGCGCGTTGGGCGGGCTTGGTGGCGGCCACCGCCTTGAGCCTGTTGATGCTCGCCCTGTGGCAATCGGCAAAGCGTTGGGTCGTGCGCCCGATTGCCGCGCTCACACGGGCGACCGATCGCTTGGGCGCGGGCGATCTGGCCAGTCGCGTCGAGTCCGGTCCCGCCGTGCGGGAGCTCGGAGCGTTGGCGGCGAACTTTGACGCAATGGCCCGGTCGCTGGGGCGTATGGAACACACGGTGCGGGCCAACCGGGCGCTGAACGTGATGCTGGCGGTGCGCGGCGTCCATCAGGTGATGTTGACGGACAGCGATCTCTACGCGGCCGTGTGCAACGCGATCGTCGGGACGCAGACCTATCCGTACGCGTGGATCGCGCTGGCCAACGACGATGCCGCTCGCAGCGTTGCAGTCGCGGGCGCCGCGGGCGCGGGCATCGACGCGATCGCGCGGAGCTCAATCTCGTGGGGCGAGGAGGATCTCAACCACGGCCCCACCGGCACGGCGATCCGCGAGTACCGGACCGTGGTGGTTTCCGAGATTCCGCGCCTGGCTGCGGACCATCCAGCGCGCACTTTTCTCCAGGAAATGGGCGTGCGGTCGGCCATCGCCGTGCCGCTTTGGGATGGCGATCGCGTGTACGGCGCTTTGACGATCTACGACAAGATGCCTGGGGCTTTTGCCGAGGTGGAGGCTGGACTTCTCGCGGAGACGGCGCTGGATCTGGAAGCCAAGCGTGGGGCGCTGCGCGAGTCCCGCACCCGGCACGCCGCGGAGGCGAGGCTGCTGGAGAATGAGCGGCTGACCGAGCGGGCCGAATCGCTCGCACACAGCGGCTCGTGGTTGGTCGACCTGAACGGGTCAGCGCTTCGCGGATCGACCGGTTTCTACGCGATCCTGGAGGCGGATCCGGCGACGTTCGCCAACACCCCAGAGGCGCTGTTCGCGATGATCCACGCCGACGATCAGCCGACTGCGGCTGAAGTGTTCAATCGCGCGATCGCCGAGCATACCGAGCCGGAGAACAACTACCGCCTGCTGACCGTGCGGGGCAACCTCCGCTACATCCACTCCCGCGGCCTGATCACGTACAACGCCGCCGGCCAAGCGACCAAGGTGGTCGGCACGATGCGCGACGTCACAGCTGAGGTGACGGCCAAGGCCGCGCTCGCCGATCGCGAGGGGATTTTCACCGCGTTGGCCAGTCAAGCGCTTGACGCGATCGCCCTGATTGATGTCCAGAGCCACCGTTTTGTGGAGTTCAATGACGCGGCGCACACCACGTTTGGCTACACGCGTGAACAGTTCGCCGCGCTCACCATCGATGAATTTCAGGTCAGCCTGACGTATGACGAAGTGGTGGCGTTGGCAGACCGGATGACCCAACCGTCTGGCGCGACGGCTGAAACGCGCGTGCGGGCGGCCGACGGCACGCTCCACGACATCCGGGTCAGCGCGAAACCGATTGCGCTGGCGGGTGAAACCCTGTTGGCCGCCATCTGGACGGACATCACGGCGACAAAGGCGACCGAGGCGACGCTTCGCCGCATCAACCGCGAGCAACGGCTTCTGGCAGCGGCCATGCGTGTGGTGCTGCACGCCGACGACGAGCAAGCCCTGCTGCGCGGCGTGGTCGAGGCGATGGTCGAGGTCGGCGGCTACCGGATGTGCTGGGTCGCACGCGGCGAAAACGACGCGGCAAAGTCCGTGACGTCCGCAGCTTCTGCCGGCGCTGTGGATGGCCACCTCGACGGTCTGCCGATCACGTGGGCCGACAATGCCGAGGGACAGCGCCCGGTGAGCACAGCGATTCGCGAGAATCGGGTCGAAGTCGTGCAGCACATCGACGTGGATCCACGGATGGCACCGTTCCAACCGGTGGCGGAGAAGCACGGGTTCCAGTCTGGCATCTGCCTGCCGATTCTGCCCAAGGACGGCCACGCCACGCTGTGCGTCGTCGCCTATGCGTCAAATCCAGCGGCATTTGATGCGGAGGAAACCCAGTTGCTCGCGTCGCTGGTTGAGAGCGTCAGCTATGGCCTGACCGCGCTGCGCGATTTGGCCGCCCTGCAATCGGCTGAAGACGAGAACCGCAAGCTCCTGATGGCGGTCGACCAGAGCCCGGAAAGCATCGCGATTACGGACGTGGATTCGCGGATTGAGTACGTGAACGCGGCGTTCGTGCGCCAGACGGGCTACACGCGCGAGGAAGCGATTGGCCAAAATCCGCGGTTCCTGCAGTCAGGCAGTACGCCGCCGGAGACGTATCAGGATATGTGGGCGCACTTGGCGCGTGGCGAGTCGTGGCAGGGCGAATTCATCAATCGCCGCAAAGATCAGACCGAGTACGTCGAACGTGCGACCCTGGCGCCGATCCGCCAGCCGGACGGGCGCATCACGCACTTTTTGGCGGTGAAGGAAGACGTCACGGAATTCAATCAGATGAGCACTGAGCTCAGCGAGTACCGCCAGCACCTGGAGCAGTTGGTCGTGAGCCGGACGCTGGATCTCGCGCTCGCGCAGCAGCGCGCGGAGGCGGCCAACCAAGCCAAGAGCAGCTTTCTCGCCAACATGAGCCATGAAATCCGCACGCCGATGAACGCGATCATCGGCCTCACGCACCTGCTCGACCACGCCGATCCGCGGCCGGATCAGCGGGACCGCATCGCCAAGATCGGGCGGTCGGCCAAGCATTTGCTCTCGCTCATCAATGACATTCTGGACCTGTCCAAAGTCGAGGCGGGCAAGCTGCAAATCGAGCAGGCCGAGTTCATGCTGGACGAAGTGCTCGAGAACCTGCGCGACAGCATCGGCGAACGCGCCCGCGAGAAGAACGTCACGTTCACGGTTGAGGCCGACCCGGGACTGCCGCGGTGGCTGGGCGGCGATGCGCTGCGGTTGAACCAGATCCTGCTGAACCTGGGCAGCAACGCGGTCAAGTTCACCGCGCAAGGTGGCGTGATTCTGCGCGTAACGCCCGTGTCGGCCACCGGCGATTCAATTCACCTGCGCTTTGAAATGCAGGACTCCGGCATCGGGATGACGGCGCAACAAGTGACGCGCATGTTTGAGCCGTTTGAGCAGGCGGACGTGTCGACAACGCGGAAGTACGGCGGCACTGGCCTGGGCTTGGCAATCTCGCGCAGTCTCGTGCAACTCATGGGCGGCACGATTGGCGTGGAAAGTCGCCCGGGGATCGGCAGCACGTTCTGGTTTGAGTTGCCGTTTACGCCGTCGATGCTCGGCGACCGCGGGATCGCGTCGGCTCCCGTGAGCGGCGTCGCGCGGGCGATTCGCGTTGGCGTCTCGCCGGATCGCGTGCGCCTGCTGCTCGTCGAAGACGACGCCATCAATCAGGAAGTCGCATGCGACTTGCTGCGATCCCAGGGATTTGTCGTCGACATCGCCGCCAATGGCGAAGAAGCTTTGGCGCGCGCCGAGACCAAGGCCTACGACACGATCCTGATGGACGTGCAAATGCCCGTGATGGATGGCCTGACCGCGACGCGCGAACTTCGGCTCCGGCCCTCGTCCGTCCACACGCCGATTCTGGCGATGACCGCGAGCGCCTTTGCCGAGGACAAGCTGGCGTGTCAGGAAGCCGGAATGGACGACTTCATCGCCAAGCCGATTCGCCCCGACGCGCTGTTCGCGACCATCTGCCGCTGGACCGGCGCGGTGCTGCGCGACCGGACGCCGCCGTTGCTCGCGCCTTCGCCCAAGGATGACAGCCAGCTGAGCGAACGCCTTGCCCGAATCGAGGGTCTGGACATCAGCGCGTGCCTGAGCGTGCTGGAAGGTGACTGGAGCGCCTATGAGCGCCTGCTGCGGCGCTTCTGCGACGAACGCGGGAACACGGTGACAACGCTGCGCCGCCACGTGGAAGCGAAGCGCTGGACCGATGCGCAGCGCGAGGCGCACACGCTCAAGGGCTTGGCGGCGACGATGGGTGCGGAGACCGTGCGCCAGCTTGCCACGCAGCTGGAAGCCAGCTTGAGTCCGGACCAGCGGGACCCGGCGACGCTGCAGGCGGAATTGGCAGAGCTGGACGACGTGCTGGGCGAACTGGTCATTGCCTTGCGCAGTTGCTTGCGCCCGGCGAACCCGATGACGTCGGAATCGGTGGACTGGGCGTTGTTGCGGCTCACGGTGCGCGAACTGGAATCCCTGCTGATCAACGACGACGCGCGGGCGCTGCGGACGTTCCGGGAAAGCGCGGGGATGCTGCGTGCCGCGCTGGGCGACGTGGAGAGTGACTTGGGCCGCGCGGTGAACGCGTTTGACTTTGACAAGGCGCTTGAAGTGCTGCGCGACGGCATCGCGGGCCATCCGCGCTTGGCAAACGCAGAATCCGCCTGATGGCCTGAGCGGCAGAATCGTGCGGGCGACCATTGCCTGAACGCGCGCGGCGGCTATCCTCAGCCAAGGCGATTCGCCGGCGAGAAGCACCATGAAAGCGATGGCACAAACGAGTTGGGCGGCGGGCGCACCGCTGGCGCTGTTGGACCTGCCGACGCCGGAGCCGCGCGCGGGCGAAGTGCGCGTGCGCGTCCACGCCGCGAGCGTCAATCCCGTGGACTGGAAAATGCGGCAGAGCGGGCCGTTGCGTTTTGCCGCGCGACTGATTGGGCCACCGCCGCCGGTGGTGCCAGGCGTCGACTTCTCCGGCACGGTGGACGCGGTGGGTCCCAAAGTGACCGGCGTGGCGGTTGGCGATGCCG
Source organism: uncultured Myxococcales bacterium (assembly GCA_903842345.1). Taxonomy (GTDB): domain Bacteria; phylum Myxococcota_A; class UBA9042; order UBA9042; family UBA9042; genus CAIYBN01. The sequence continues at coordinate 49,126 of CAIMLR010000028.1, read as the reverse complement.
TCATGGGCGGGGTCAATTTTTCCCGGGGCCAGCGCGGCAGCTACGCGGAATACGTCGTCGTGCGGCCCGACCAGATCTGCGTCCTGCCGACCGGCTTTGACCTGGACGTCGCCGCCGGTTTGGGCGTCGTCGGCGCGACGGCGTGGATGGCCGTCGTGGAGATGGGCAGAATTGGCGCCGGCCAGCGCGTCGCCGTGCTCGGCGCATCGGGCGGTGTTGGGCAAATGTGCGTGCAGATCGCCGCGCGGGTCCGCGGCGCGTTCGTCGCCGGCGTGTGCTCGGCGCGCAACACCGGGCTCGTGACCGGACTCGGCGCCAACGCCGTCATCGACTATGGCCAGGGCGACGCGCTGGAGCAACTGCGCGCACACGGCCCCTTTGACCTCATCGTCGATTGCGCGGGCGGCTACTCCGGGCCGCGCTGTCGGGCGCTCCTGGCCACGGGCGGCAAGCACGTGATGGTCGCAGGCGACTCGCCGCTGGCGATGGTGCAAGTGCTCGTGCCGCCGTTTTCGTCGCGGCCCATCCTCGGCGTGATCACGGGCGCGCGCATGCGTCCGTTGGTCGATGCGATCGCCGCGGGGCAAGTGAAATTGCCGATCGCGCAGCGGTTTCCGCTGACCGCGGCGGAAGAAGCCCTGCACCTCAGCGAGGGCGCGCGGATGACAGGCAAGATCCTGTTGATGCCGTGAGCGAGGGGGCCGGTGCGCGGTCCGCGAGTGCACCCGCTACAACGTCAACCCGCAAACCTCCGCCAAATCCCGTCCGGTCTTCTGCGCCCGCTTCAGCTGCGCGTACCGCCAGTACGTGTACACAACCGGGATCAGCTCCAGCGTCAGGAACGCGCTGGACAGCAGGCCGCCCACCATCGGCGCGGCGATCCGCTTCATCACATCCGCGCCCGCGCCGTCCGCCCACAGCAACGGCACAAGCCCCAGCAGCATCGTTGCCACCGTCATCAGTTTTGGCCGCACGCGCAGCACCGTGCCTTCCGTGTGCGCTTCGATGATGTCCGCAAGGCTGTGAATCTGGTCCGCGCGCAGACGCCGCAGGAACGCCTGATCGATGTACACAATCATGACCACGCCGGTCTGCGCCGCCAGCCCGCACAGCGCAATCACGCCGACGAGCACCGCCGTCGACAGCCGGTAATCCAGCGCCCACAGCAGCCACACCGACCCGACAAGCGCGAACGGAATCGACAGGAACACAATCGCCACCTCCGTCACGTGCCGGAACTGCAGGTACAGGAGCAGCGCGATGAGCAGCAGCGCCAGCGGCACCAGCACCGTCATCCGCGCCTTCATCTCCGCCAGCAGCTCGTACTGCCCGGTCCAGCGCAGGTACGCGCCCTTGGCCACGTGCACGCGCCCATCCGTCCGCGCGCGCTCGACCGTTTCCTTGGCCTTCTCCACATACCGGCTCAGGTCCGCCGCCGGCTCCAGATCCACGTACACCGTCCCCACGAGCTGGCCGCCTTCCTCGCGCAGCATCGGCGGCCCCGTCGTCAGCTTCACGTCCGCCAGATCCTGAAGGTGCAACGCCCGCGGCTTGCCGTCGCTTCCCGGCGGCAGCGGAATCAGCAGCTGCTGCAACTGCGCCACGTGGCTTCGCGCATCCTCGGGCAGCGTCAGCACAATCGGAAACCGCTTGCGGCCATCCAGCACCGTCGTCAACGGTTCCGCGCCCAGCGCCAGCGCGACAACGTCCATCACGTCGCCGACCTGCACGCCCAACTGCGCCAGCCGCTCGCGGTTCGGCACAATATCCAGATAGCTCCCGCCTTCCAGCCGCTCGTAGAACGCGCTCCGCGTCCCCGGCAGCGTCCGCAGCAGCGCCGCCAGCTCCGCGCCCGCCTGCTCAATCGCCGGCAAGTCCGGGCCGTGAATCTGCACGCCAATCGGCGTCCGCACCCCCGTCGTCAGCATGTCGATCCGCGTCTTGATCGGCATCGTCCACGCGTTCGTCCAACCCGGCATCTGCACCGCCGCGTTCAGTTTGGCGACCAACTCCTCCTGCGTCTCGGGCTCCAGTTCCGGCCAGAATTTCAGGCACAGCCCGCGCAGGAAGTGCGGCGCGCGATCCGTGTGCCAGCGCTTGTGCGTCGCTTTGGGCCACGTCTCGCGCGGCTGCAGCTGCACAATCGTCTCCACCATGGCCAACGGTGCCGGATCCGTCGGCGTGTCCGCGCGGCCGATCTTGCCAAACACACGCTTCACTTCCGGCAGCTTCTTGATGGCCGCGTCCTGCAACTGCAATTGCCGCCGCGCTTCGGTCGTGGAGAGATTCGGCAGCGTCGTCGGCATGAAGAGCAAATCGCCTTCGTTCAACGCCGGCATGAACTCCTGGCCCAAATCCAGCGCTGGCGGAATCGCCGACAGGATCGCCAAAAGGCCAATCAGCAACGTGGTCTTGGGGTTGCCCAGCGCGACGTGTACGAACGGTCGGTACACCGCGATGATGGCGCGCGACACGGGGTGCTGGCTCTCCGGGCGCATCTTGCCGCGCAGCAGCAGGTCGCGCAGCGCGGGCGCCAGCGTCACGGAGAGCACCGCCGCGGACAGCATGACAAACGTCTTGGCGAGCGCCAACGGCCGGAACAGCCGCCCCGCTTGGCCATTCAACGCGAACACCGGCAGGAACGACACCGCGACAATCAGCAGCGACGCCACGATCGCCGGCGTCACCTCCGCCGCCGCCTCGTGCAGCAGCTTGGTGCGCTCCTTGAGCGACAGCCCCGGCGGCGCGTGCTCCAGCTTCTTGTGACACGCTTCAATCATCACGATTTCCGCGTCCACGGTCGCGCCGATCGCAATCGCAATGCCGCCCAGGCTCATGATGGTCGCCGGCACGTTCAAGGCGACGAGCGGCAGGAAGCTGAACAGCACCGCCAGCGGCAGGCTGAGAATCGGCAAGAGCGCGGAGCGGAAGTGCAGGAGAAAGAGCGCGATGACCAGCGACACCGTGACCATCTCCTCGCCCAGCGCGTGCTTCAGCGTGTCGATGGCGCGCCGAATCAGCGTCGCGCGGTTGTAGGTCTCGACGAGCTCCACGCCGTCGGGCAGCGTCGCGCGCAATTCGTCGACCCGCGCCTGCACGCGGTCAATCACCGCCAGCGCGTTCTCGCCGTTGCGGGCAATCACGATGCCGCCAACCGTCTCGCCTTCGCCGTCCAGCTCCGCGATGCCGCGCCGCAGGTCGCCGCCCACTTCCACGTGCGCCACGTCGCCCAAACGGGTCGGATTGCCGTCCGCAGATGGCCGCAGCGCCACTTGCTCCAGCGCGTGTGGATCGCCGATGAGGCCGCGACCGCGCACGAATGACTCCCGCCCGGACATTTCCAGCAGCCGCCCGCCCACTTCCAGGTTGGACTTGCGCACCACGTCCGCGATGTCCGTCACCGTCACGCCGCGCGCCTGCATCCGCTGCGGGTCCAGCACAACGCGGAACTGCTGCTGATGACCGCCCACGCTCGCGACCTGCGCCACGCCGGGCACGCTCTCCAGCGCCAATTTGAGTGTAAAGTCCTGGAGCGCCCGCAGTTGGCCCAGATCCTGCTTGCCGGACTTGTCGCGCAGCGCGTACTCGTAAACCCAGCCCACGCCGCTCGCGTCCGGCCCCAACGTCGGCGCCACGCCTTCGGGCAGCTTGTCGCGCACGCTCGCCAGCGACTCGGTCACGCGCGCGCGGGCTTGCGCGAGGGCCGTGCCTTCCTCAAACAGCACGTACAGGAACGACATGCCAAACATCGACCAACCGCGCACCGCGCTCACATGCGGCGCGGCGAGCAACGAGCTGGCCAGCGGATACGTCACCTGATCCTCGACGAGCGTCGGCGATCGGCCCGGATACTCGGTGAAGACGATGACCTGCGGATCGCTGAGATCCGGAATCGCGTCCAGCTGCAGGTGCGACACGGTCTGGATCGCGGCGGCCGTCAGCGCGGCATAGAAGAGCAGCACGAAACCGCGGTTGCGCGCTGACCAATCGATCAAGCGGGCAATCACGGCTGGCCTCCGTCGCGCGTCGTGGCGGTCGAGGCTTGGCTCATGGCGCGCACGGACGCCTGCACCCGGCTCTCGGCGTCGATGAGGAATGCGGCGGTGGCGACGACTCTGTCGCCCGCGCTCACGCCCTCGCGGATTTCCACGTTCTCGCCATAGAGCGCGCCCACTTTGACCTTGGTTGGCAGATACCAGCCGCCGTCCGCCGCGAGGAAGACGTATTGCTCGTGGCCGGTGTCGAGGAGGGCGTCGCGCGGCACCAGGATCGCGTCATGCGCTGGCCCGGTCGGCAGCGCCACTTGCAGCCACGCGCCCGGCTGCACCGTCGGCGGCGGCGTCTGGAGCAGGAACCGCACGCGCCCTGTCCGCCGCTCCGCGTCCAACTGTGGCAGCACACGGTCCAGCACCGCGCGCACCGGCTCTGCCACGCCTTCCGCGTGCGCGTCCGCCATCAGCCCGGGCGGCAATTGCCCCAGCAGCGCCGGCGGCACCGCGACTTCCAGCCACAGCATCGTCAGGTCCTGCAGCTCATACAGCGCCACGTCCGGCATCGCGTAGCCACCCGGCACGGCGGCGCGCGCCGTCACCACGCCATCCTGCGGCGCCCGCAGGGTCAACAGGCGTCGCGGCTTGCCTTCGCGAAACAGCGCGTCCATCTCCGCGTCGTTCAACCCGTACAGCGCCAACCGCTGCCGCACCGCCGCGCGCGCCGCCTTGTCCGACCACTGCCCTGCCGCCAGCACTTCGCCCTGAACGGCGATGATTTCCGGGCTGAAAATCAGCGCCAACGCCTCGCCCTTGCGCACGAACACACCCGTTTCCTGCACCAGCACCTTCTCCACAAACGACGGCGCGCGCACGTGCACCTCCGACCGCCCGCTCTCCGGCGCCTGCACGAGCCCCGTGACCACCACGGTCGGCGACACGTGCTGGCTCAGCGCCACAGCCGTCCGCACGCCGATCGCCTGCACGCGATCCAGCGTCAGTTGCTGCGGCTGCGTGCCTTTGGGCGTGTCCGCCGGCGCTTCGTCGTCCGCGCTTTTGCGGTCAAACGGCACGAGATCCATGTGGCAAATTGGGCACGTGCCAGGCTCATCGGCGACGATCTGCGGGTGCATCGGGCACACAAACAGGTGCCCCGCCGCATGCGGGTGCGCGGCCTCCTTGCTGTGCACGATCCGCGGCCACCAAGCCCAGAGCGCGACGAGCCCAACGGCGACGACCATCACCCAGCGCAGCCCCGCCATGAACCGCTCAGCCCGCGACGGCGGCGGCATTCCCTGTTGTTGTTGTGACGACATGACACGCTCCGGCAAACGCGAGGTCGCGCCCCACTGCACGTGCACATGCACGCGCGCAAGCCGCGACGCGACGCACTGGCGCGAAGGCCAGCGCTGCGGAGACGCCTAAATTTGCAGGGAAAGGTGGCGGAGATAGATCGGCACCGGCGGCGGACCGCGGGCCAGGAAGCGCCGGGACGACGGCAGCGCGTGGGCGCGAATGGGCGGCATGACCGGCGGCTGGACCGCCCACACGAGGGGCGCGATCTGCAGCAACGGGACATGATTGTCGGGCGTCAGCGCGGTCGCGGGGCGCCAAACGTGGTCATCCCCGCAGCAGAATTGCCCGGCAATGGTGGGCGCGGACGCGTCAACGGCAGGCTCAGCGGCCGCGTGATGGCAGCACGCGTGCGCCTCGGGTTCCGGCGCCGCCGCAACGGGGATCAGGATGTGGCTGGCTGGACAATAGCCGCAGAAACAGAGCACATTCAAGCCCAGCAACTGCATGAGCAACGGCAACGCGACGGTGGCGGTCAAGAGGCGGACACGGGCTGTCGGCGGCGAAAGCTTCACGGTTACACGGTATGCCGAGTTGGCAGCAGGCGCAAGCGCCGATCGCCGCGGCGGATCGGCGCACAGCGATGCACCTCAACACGTTGAAATCACAGGAACTACCCGGCTTGACAGGGTCTCGCGCGGCGTCGTACCCTCGTCCGACCGGCCGCAGTGAGCCGCAGGCGACGCCGAACGTGCACGGTCCCTCGGCGCAAGACGCAGCAGCGAACAACCCAACGGCTGCCGCCTGGTCGCGGTACGGCTATGCCGCCGCCGTCGCGGTCCTCGCCGTCGCCGTCGCGACCCTGTTCCGCGGCTACGTCAAGGACGACGCCTACATCTCGTTTCGCTACGCCTACAATCTTACGGCTGGCCGCGGCCTCGTCTTCAACCCCGGCGAACCGCTGGAGGGCTACACCAACTTCCTCTGGGTCATGCTCGCCGCCCTCGCGCACCTGCTGGGCGCGTCGCCAGCCAACGCCATCGCGCTGTGGGTCGTGCGCATCGTCGCGCTTGCCTCGCTCGCGTCGCTGCCGTTCGCGATCCAAAACCTCGCGGGGCACCTCGGCGTCACGTCGCCGCGCGGCCGAATCGTCGCGGCGGGCTGTGCGCTGGCCACCGCGATTCACCCAGCGATTGGCCTCTATGCGATGAGCGGCATGGAAGCCGTGCCGCTGGTTGCCCTGACGGTTTGGACGGTGGAGCGGGTGCTCGCGGGCCGCTTGGTCCTGGCGCTTGTGCTGGCGACGACTGCGGCGCTCCTGCGGCCCGAAGGGCACGTCCTGTGGCTCATCGCGGCGGCGGCGGCGTTCCTCGCCCGTCGTTGGCGGCCGTTTCTCGCGACGTCCGGCATCCTCGCCAGCTACCACGCCTTCCGCTGGGTCTACTTTGGCGCGCTCCTGCCCAACACGTTCCGCGTCAAGAGCGGCAGCGGCTGGTTTCCCTGGCGCGGGACGGAAGTCGCGGTGGATACCCTGCTCTACGGTTCCGGACCGCTGTTGCTGGCCGGCGCGGCGCTTGGACTGCTGCTCGTCCGCACGCGCCGTGTCGCCGCCACGTTCACGTTCGCCGCGTTTTTTGTCGCCTACCTGATCTGGGTCGGCGGCGACACGATGCGCTGGGGCCGGCTGGAGCTCCCCGCGCTCCCCTTGCTGGCTGCCGTCGCGGCCGTGGGCTTTGACGCTGTCTTGCGCGCGTTCGACACGCCAGCGCCGCGTCTCGCTGGCTGGCTGGCGTTCCTCCCGCTGGCGCTCGCGCCGCTGCTCGATGCCCGCGACCTGCAGGACCGCATCGCTGGCGCGTCGCCGGTGCATGAAGCGATGTGGGCCAACCAGTATCGCGCCGGTCGCGACCTCGCCGCGTGGCTGCCGGCGGGTGCGTGGGTCGTCGGTCAGGACATGGGCCTCATGCCGTACACAACGCCGGAGCTGCGCTTCATCGACAGCGTGGGGCTTGTGAGCGGCGAGGTCGCTGAAGTCCTCGCGCGCTACCGGATTACGCCGTACGGGGTGAAAGTCGCCGATCCAGTCCTGGCGGAGGCCAACACGGAATTGGCGTACGCGGAGATCCGCGACCGCATCTTTGCCCACAATCCCGCCGCCTTCATCCTCGTCGCGCACGTGCCGACCGCGACTCCGGCGCTGGCCGCAGCAGCACAGTCGGTTGGACCTTTGCGCGCCTACCGCGGCTATTTTGGCACGTTCGCCCGCCGCCTCGACCGCGATCCGCGCCTGGAGGAAGGCTTTGTGCTGGTCAAGCAATACGCCCGTGCGGCGGACTATGTGCTGCTTGTGTTTGTGCGCAAAGACTTGGCGGCGCGGATTCCGGGCAATCGCTAAACGCGAACGACGAACGGCAACGCGGACAATCCCGCGCCGATGACGATGCTGAGCGGAATCGAATCGACAAAGTACGGGAAGATCATCAGCAGCGCCCCGGAGACGAGGAACAGCGGCTTGGTCATCTTGCGGCCGAACGACCAGTAGACGTAGCCAATGCTCCCGGTGACCAACGACGTGAGGAAGGCTGCCGGGGTGAAGTTCATGCCGCGACGATAACACAACGGCGCCAGCGATGCGCTGCGAAGCCGGCGGTTGCGACCCCTTCCGCGCGCGTGTACCCTGCTCGGGCTCCGCCAACCGCGGCGCCAACCGTTGAGGATGAGACCGCCATGATCCACCGCATTGTCGTTGCTGCAACCGTTCTGCTCGCCCTGCCGGCCTTTGCTGTTGCGCCCGGCAGCGCGCCGGCTGAGGGGCCGCCGGGCGCGGACAACATCCAGATGCGCATCCGCGCCGAGCAGCCCAACGGGCAACTGTTGCGGCTGAACGCGATCCGCGCGCTGAACGTTCCGCCGCCGTCCGCCGCCGCCCAACAGGCTCAGGCGCAGCCGGTGAACATCGCGACGGAGGTGACGCCGGCGGTCCCGACGCTCTCTGCGGACACGATGGCGACCGCGGCGAAACCCGATGGTTTTGCCTACACCATCGTGCGGGACGCGATTGTGGATGAACTCAGCGAGACGCTGCTGTACGTCAAGGCGAGCAAGGATGCCAAGACCATGACCGCCGTGCCGGTGCCCAAGGATCGCGCGCTGCTGGCGCAGTGCCTGGCGGGCGGCAAGGTCGAGGACCTGGTGCGTGGGACGATCCTGACGGCGCGCTACGATCCGCGCGGCGTTGTGCGGCCGGAAATCATCATCAACTCGACGCCGGTGATTGAGGTGCTCGACGACGTAAAGGTCGTTGACCGCGCCGGGTCCAAGCTGTTCGTGATGACCGCCGACAAGCAGACGCGCGCTTTCTCGATTGAAGGCGGGGCGCCGGCGTGGGCGACCGTGGTGCAGAACGGCAAGGCCGAGGACCTGGTGAACGGGGCGATGGTCAAGATCGAGTACGACCCGTCCGGCCGCGAAGGCATCAAGATCACGCTGAAGAATCCGCCGGTGCAGGCGGCGCCGGCCGAGGACAAGGGCTGCGGCTGCTCCGTGTACGGCGGCCAGCGGTCGCTGCCTTGGGCGAGCCTGCTGTTTGCGCTGGGCGCGGTCGCGCTGCTGTTGCGCCGTCGCTCGCGCTAGTCCGTGCCATCCGCTAAGCTACTGTCCGGAGAGACCCACATGGCCCACGATCCGCAGTTTGAACAACTGGTCCAGACCATCGCCGACCGCGTGCGGCAGGAAATGACCCGTCAGGCCTCGGGTACGCCCGCTCCCGCCGCGCCAACGCACGCGCATTCGCACACGCATGACCACGCGCCGCATCCCGGCCAGCCGTGCAAAGCGGGCAAAGGCGAATGCACGGGCTGTGGCTGGTCCATTTCGCGCCGCCCGGACGACGTCAAGAAACTCATGGACATGGGCGCCAATCGCGTGTCGGCCTCGCCGGGCGTCGTGGATGGCGTGGTGCGCGCGGATCTGGCGCACTTCATCGATCACACGCTGCTCAAAGCCAACGTGACGCGCGACGAACTGAAGAAGCTGTGCGAGGAAGCCCGCCAGTACAAATTCGCGTCCGTGTGCGTCAACGCCGCAAACGTCAGTTATTGCGCACGGGAATTGCGCGGCTCGGGCGTGCCGGTCGTCGCTGTCGTCGGCTTTCCGCTGGGCGCCACGACGCCCGCTGCCAAAGCTTTTGAGACGAAGGAAGCGATTCGCGACGGCGCTGAAGAAATCGACATGGTGCTCAACATCGGCGCGCTGAAATCCAAGGATTACGCGCTTGTGCAGCAGGACGTGCAGGCGGTCGTGCAGGCCGCGGGCGCGCGCAAGGTCAAGGTCATCCTGGAGACCGGCGAGTTGAACCGCGACGAAAAGATCATCGCGTGCGTGCTGTCCAAGATCGCGGGCGCCGCGTTCGTCAAGACGTCCACGGGCTTTGGCCCGGGTGGCGCGACGGCGGAAGACGTTGCCCTGATGAAGGAAATCGTCGGCGAAGGCGTGGAGGTCAAGGCTTCCGGCGGCGTGCGTACGACCGAGGACGCCGACCGGATGATCCAGGCCGGCGCGACCCGCATCGGCGCATCGGCGTCCGTGGCGATTGTCCGCGGCACGCCGTCCAAGACGCCCGATACCAAGAACGTGCGCCGCATTGGCGGCTATTGAGGTCGCGATGATTCGCCTGCTTGCGTTGCCCGTGCTCCTCCTGGCCCTGGCGCTCGCAGGCTGCGATACGTCGACAGCCGCGCCCGCAGATGGGATTGTCGTCCCAAACACTGGCCCAGACCGCGATCCGTGGGAAGGCCAGGCGACGGGTGCGACGGCCCGCTATGAACTGACTGGAGGCGATTGGCACGCCGCGCCGTTTCCGACCAACACGCGTATGGCCGCGGACGGCGCGCTCGACCTGTCGGGGTTTCCTGCGCCGCGCGAGGGCGATCCGCCCGACATCCTCACGGGTTACCTGACCTACGCCGGTACGCACCTTCACGGGTGGAGCATCCAGCCGACGATCTACGTGCAATTTGACCAGCCGCTGGATCCGGCGGCTTTTGGCCCGCCGACCGCACAGCCGACCCAGGACAAGCTGTTCCTGATGAACGTGACGCCGGCGAGCCCGGAGTACGGCACGCTGATCCCGCTGACGACGCAGCTTTCCGGCCCGCAGCGCAGCGTGTATCTGGCGGCGAACCTGATGATGGCGCAGCCGATTTGGGGCCGACCGCTGCTGCCGAATACGACGTACGCGTTTGTGCTGCGGCGCGGGTTCCTGGACAAGGCGGGCAAGCCGCTGGGCCGTCCGGCGGCGTTGGCAGCCGCGATCGACGCGCGCTTCCACCTCACGAGCGGCGTCGGGGTCAACGCGGATCCCAAGTGGACGGCGGCGCTGGAGCCGCTGTTCCAGGCGATGGACGCGCGCAAGATCGCGATTGCGCCCAAGGACATCGCCGCGGCGACCGTATTCACGACCGGCAATCCGACTGGCGAGCTTGAGAAAATGGCAGCATGGGTGCGGACGAGCGCGGCGACCGAGCCGGCGTTTGGCTTTGATCGCCTGGACACCAAGGATCCTGACTTTGTGCTGGCGTCCGCGCACTACCGCGCGCCGAATTTCCAACAGGGCACTTGCCCGTATACGACTCAAGGCGAGGGCGGTTTTCAGCTCGCGGCCGATGGTTCGCCGACGGTCCAGCGCACCGAAGACATCCGGATTTCGCTGGTATTGCCGAAGCAGCCGCTGATGATTGGCGGCAAAGTGCTGGTCGTCGAGTCCGCGCACGGCACCGGCGGCGATTGGCTGAGCGACGTCGACGGCGGCAAATTCAAGATCGCGACGCTGCTGGCGCAGCAAGGCCTGGCGGTGGTGAGCATCGACCAGCCGATGCACGGCACGCGCTGTGCGCCGGTGACGCTGACGACGGATGCCCTGGACATCGACACGTTCAATTTCTTCAACATTACCGCCGGCCTGTCCGGTTTCCGCCAATCGGCGCTGGACACCGTTTTTCTGACGCGGTTGCTGCGCGAGGGCAAGCTGGACGTGCCGGTCGGCATCGGTCCCAATGGCGGCGGTATGGCGTTCGCGACCGACAACATCGGCTTTATCGGCCACAGTCAGGGCGGCCTCTCGGGCGCTTTGGCGGCGGGCGTGGAGCCCAACATCCGCGCTTTTGTGCTCTCGGGCGCGGGCGCGGGCCTGTCGCTGACCGTCGTGGAGCGCATCTTCCCCGTCGATTTCCCCAAGATGCTGACCGGCTTGCTGTCGCTGGACGACGGCGAACTGTCGGAATTCCATCCCGTCGTTTCGCTGGTGCAGATGATGGCGGACATCACCGATCCGCTGGCCTATGCCAACAAGACCTGGGAGCGGCCGGCGGGAGTGCGCCCGCCCGACGTGCTGCTGACCGCCGGGCTGCTCGATCAGGACACGCCGCACCTGACCGCTGAGGCGCTGGCTGCGTCGCTGGGCCTGGATATTCTCGCGCCGTCGGTGCACCTGGACGAGGCGCTGCAGCTCGGCACGTCAGAGCTGGTGGCGAGTCCGGTGGCCGGCAATCGCCACGCCAACGGCTTTGACGTCACGGCGGTAGTGACGCAGTGGGCGAACCGCGATCACTTCGCGATCTTCAACGAGCCCAAGCTTGCCGGCATGTATCCGACCTTCCTCTTGACGGCGCTGACCCAGAGCGCGGGCGACGTAAAGTTGCCCTGAACGCCCGTTGCCTGCGGGATCCGGCGCGGCTGGCCCAACTCGCACAAATGTCACACTTCAGGACAGGGCGATCCAGTGGCGAGACAACATGTCTCGAACCGCTGCGTGAGGGGGCGTGCTCCTTGTCGCGCTCGGGCGCAGCCGTGATCCCGCCAGTTCGCCCGCCAAAGTCAGTGTTTTCACAATTGCCGGTGCGCGCCAGACATGTCAGAGTTGCCCGGGTCAGTGGGAAGACAGCAAGTGGACAACGACAGCCCCAATGTGATGCGGACTTGCCCGCAATGCGGCGAAACGACGATGCACGCCGTGTGTCCGCAGGACGCGAGCGCGACGGTCCAGCTGCGATCGCAGCCGCTGCCTTGGACAACCGGCGCGATCATTGATCACCGCTACCGGCTGGAGACGTTGCTGGGGCGCGGTGGCTACGGCGCCGTGTTTGCCGCCCTGGACTTGGAAAACGGTGAGTCGCGGGCGCTGAAGATGCTCTCGCCAACCGACCGGCTGGACGATGTGCGCCGCTTCCATCGCGAGGCGGACATCCTGGCGCGCCTGCGCAGCCCGCACACGGTCCGCGTGGTGGGACGCGGGCCCACGGCGGATGGTTCGCTGTACCTGGCGATGGAACTGCTGCGCGGCATTTCGCTCCATCAATGGCTGCGCGAACGGACGGAAGCGGGATCGGCGCTGACCGAGGCCGAGGCGAGGGTCGTCGGTGTCCAGGTTCTGCTGAGCCTGGAGGAGGCGCACGCGCAAGGGCTGGTGCACCGCGATCTGAAGCCGAGCAACGTGATGGTGAGCCACGAGGCGAGCGGCACGGTGGTGCGCGTCGTCGATTTTGGGATCGCGCACGTGCGCGACACGTCCGTGGGCGAGGATGACCCGGCGACCCTGCTGGACCGCGTGACGGCGACGGGCAAAGTGATGGGAACGCCGAGCTTCATGAGTCCCGAGCAGTGCATGGGCGGGGCGCTGGACGGCCGGAGCGACCTGTACTCGCTGGGCGTGCTGCTCTATCGCTGCGTGGCGGGTGAACTGCCGTTTGACGATCCGAACCCGCTGACCCTCATGTACAATCACGTCCACGCGCCGCCGCGCGATCTGCTGACTGTGGCGAAGACGCCGGTTTCCGTGGCTTTTGCCGAGATTGTCGTGCGCGCGCTCGCCAAGTCGCCTGCGGATCGCTTTGCCGACGCCCGCGCGATGCGCCTTGCGCTGGAAGCGAGTGCGGGCGCGACGCCCGCGGAGCGCGTGGAGTCGACGACGGCGGACTACGCCGAATACGTGGAGGCGCCATGCGCGCCGCCAAAACGCGGCACAGCCCGCCGCTGGGCAATGGCCGCTGCGGCGGTGGTTCTCGCAGCCACGGGCGCATTCGCGGCGCGTCGCTCGCCCGCGCCAATTCCGCGGCGGTCGCCAACCCACGTCACAGCCGTCAAGGCACCAGTGCCCGTCCAGACGCCCCCGCCGGCCGCGCCTGCGCCGCCGGGGTCGCAACAGGTTGCTGAAGTCGAAGGGGAGCCGCCGCGCGTGCCGGTGGAGGTGCCCCTCGTGTCATCGGCAGTTTCACCCGGTCGTTGGGGCGCGCGCGCGCCGCGATCCCGGTCGCACCCACGCCCGCAACGCCGAGACGCCGCCACCGTCTTGCCACCGGATGAGCCGTGCCGCTGACGCATCGCCCACCGCCACAGAATCTTGCCGCGCGCCTGCTGCTGTGCCTCGCGCTGGCTTGCGGTCTGGCAGCGCCCCACGACGCGACCGCGCGACCGCGAATCAAGGCCGACAAACGTCACAACGAGTCGATGGCGATTGGCCAGCGCGCGCTGGAATTCTACCTGCGTCAGGAATACCGCACGGCGGCTGAGCTCTACCGCCGCGCCGCGCAGGTGGAACCCGACGAGTTTGCGTTCATGATCGGCGTGGGCAAATCGGAGCGTTCGGACGGGCGGCTGCGCGAGGCGATTGCTGCGTACGAAGAGGTCGTCGCGCGCGCGCCGCTCCACCATCCGCTGCGCAAGAAGGCGGAGACCGCCCTCCTGGAACTGCGCGACGCGTTGGCGCTGACGGCAGCTGCGGCTCCTGCGCCCGTCGCTCCGCTGGCCAGTGCGGTTCCCCCCGTCGCCGTGGAGGCATCGCCGCCCGTCGCCCTACCCGCGCCCGCCACGCCCATCGCGTCATCGACCGCTGCACCGTTACCACCGTTGCCTGTGCCCGCCGTCGCCACGCCCGACGAAACGACGGGGCTGCGTGCTGCCGGTTGGATTCTCGTGGCGACTGGCGCCGCTGCCGCTGCGACCGGCATCTGGCTGACCGTGAACGCGACGGCTGATCAACGTCAACTCGATTTGCTGCACCTGCCCGATGGCCGGTACGACTTGAGCCGCGTCAGCTATCCGGAAGCGCTGGACCGGCAACTTTCAATCAACCACCGTCTGACCGGCGCGGGCGTCCTGGGAATTGCGTTTCTGGCGACTGAAATCACGGGCATTTGGCTGCTTGTGCGGGAAACGCGCGGGCAGACGACCGTCACCGCCGGCCCGGGCAGCGTGATGCTGACCCACCGGTTCTGAGAGGAATGGCCATGGAATCGACAACGCCGACCGCGGCGGAAACCCTGTGGGCAGCCAAGGCGCCTGAGATCTGCTGGCAGCTCCACGTGCTGAGCAGCCCGGATCGCCACTGGCAAGGTCGCATTGTGCCGATTGGCCCGCGCGGCGTCGTGTTGGGGCGCGCGACGGAGATGGTGGAGGCCCACGACATCGGCGATCCTATGCTTTCGCGTCGCCATCTGGAACTGCGCCCGGGACCGCGCGCGGATGTGCTCGACCTGCGCGACCTGGGGAGCAAGAACGGCACGTGGCGCGGCGCGCAGCGCGTTGCCAACGTCACGCTGGGGCACGATGGCATCATCCGGTTTGGCTCCTCGCTGGCGATTGTTGAAGGCGATCTCGTCGGCGCGGCGGAATACGCGCATCCGACCCAGTGCATCCCGGGACGCTCCGGCAGAGCGCGGCAGTTGCGCGCGGACATTCAGCACGCGGCCGACGGCATCGCGCCGGTGCTGCTGCTGGGACCGACGGGCGTGGGCAAGGAATTCGTGGTCCGGGAGCTGCACGCGCGATCGGGGCGTCCGGGGCCGCTGGTCTTTGTCGGCGCGCCGACGCTGTCGGAGAGCGCCTTTGAGGCGGAGTTCTTTGGCGTGATCGGCACGCCCGGCAGCTCTGGCCTGCTGGACGAAGCGGCCGAGGGGACGCTCGTGCTGGATGAGATCGCTGAGCTACCTCTCGCGCTGCAGGCCAAGCTGTTGCGCTTCCTGGAGTCGGGGCGCTACCGGCCGGTGGGCGCGCCGCAGGAGATCGTGTCGCGCACGCGGATCGTCGCGACGACCAACGCGGATCTGGAGGCGCTGGCGGGGCAAGGCAAGTTCCGGCGCGATCTGCTGGCGCGTTTGCGGTGCCATGTCGTGGCCGTGCCGGCGCTGGCTGAACGCCGAAGCGACTTGCTGGAGTGCGCCGACGTCGTCGCGCCACTGTCGGCGGACAATGGCCAGCGCTGGGCGCAGGTCCTGACGCCGGAGGCCCTGGAAGCGCTGCTCCACTATGGCTGGCCGGAGAACCTGCGCGAGTTGGCGACGGTCCTGCAGGCGCTGGCCCCCAAGGCGGGTCCGCGACCGCTGGCGCGCGACGACCTGCCCGGCTGGCTGCTGCAAGCGACGGGACCGACGGGGCGTTCAGGGCATCCGGTTGGGCAGTTGGCGCTCACGCCGGACGCGGCCGTGCTGCGGCGGCTGCTGCAGCGGCACTACGGCAACATCGCCAAGGTCGCCGCGCATTACAACCGCGATCGCCGGCAGATCTACCGGTGGCTGGAGCAAGCGGGCGTGACGGACGCGGAAGTCGCGCAATTCCGGCGAGGGCCATGAAGCAGTTGGCGGCAAGCTTGGCGCTCCTGTTGGCGATCGCGTGCCGCGAGCTGCCTGGTCGTGACGGTTTTGGCTGGCCTGACGACACCGCGGCTGCCGCCGATGTGGCGGACGTAGCGCCGGACGTGGCCGACAGCGCGGACGTAGCGCCCAGCCTCTGCGGCAACCATACCTGCGACGAGGACGAGACCATCGCGACCTGTCCGGGCGACTGCTCGGGCCTGTTTCCGCACTTGGCCGGCGCATGCGCGCATCCCGGTTTCGCCGACGGCTGCAGCGCCGGATACGCGTGTGTGCACCGCACGCCCGGCGCGGGCGGGGACGTCTGCGTGGCAAATTTTCCCACTTGGATGCCGCTCGACGTCAGCCGCAGCGCCAGCGATTTCACCTGGGACGAGGAGACCGTGACCGACACGCGGACTGGCCTCATGTGGTCGCAAAAATCGCTGTTTGACATGAATTTCGCCACAGCGATGCAGGCTTGCCCCAGTCAGATTTGGGGTGGCTTTGCCGACTGGCGCCTGCCGACCCGGGCGGAGCTTCGCTCGCTCATCGACTACACCAAGCAGCAACCGGCAAACTCAGCGGCGCACCTCGACTGGGATCCGCTGCGCATGAAATACCTCACCGCGATCGGCTCGCCGGAGGTGCCAGACCAGGACATCACGCTCGATTGGGGACGGGGCGACGGTGGACAGGACCTGATGGCGGCGCCACGGGCAGTGCGCTGCGTGCGCGGCGGGACGTCGGGAATCCAAACGGTGCAGCGTTTCATCGCGAACCCGAATGGCGCCACGCTGCTGGACCGCGCGCTGGGGCGGACGTGGCAGGCGACCCCGGCGACCGCGCCCAAGAACTGGTCCAAAGCCAACGCCGCGTGTCTGCAAAATGACGCGCAGTCCCCGGGCGCTGGCTGGCGGCTCCCGACCGTCCGCGAGATGGACGCGCTCGTCGAGGATCGCCTCGGCGTGAATTTGCCCGACGGTTTCGCGCCGACGCAGGCATTCGAGTGGACTTCAACCTTCCTGCAAGGGCTGCCGAACACGCCGTGGATGGCGTCCTTTCAGAACAACACGCCAGCCGGCACGCTGGGCAATTCCGCCACCCTCCAGGGCGTACGGTGCATCCGATGAGCCGCAAGCTTCTGTTCGCTGTGCTGGGCGCGGCTCTCGCGTGCCGGACGTTGCCGCAGCCGGACGATTTTGGCCGCGCCGCTGACGTGGAAGACGCGCCGGTTGACGCGCTTGTCGCCGATGTGCCCGATGCGCCGACGCCGGTGGTCTGCCCGGACCCAGGCTGGCAAACGCTACAAGTCGACGTGGACGGCGTGCCCCGCAAAGCCTGTGCCCCGGACTCGCCGGTGTGGGGCATCTTGCCACTCAAGCCAGAGCAGCTGGTCGATCGCGGCGATGGCACGGTTGCCGACCTGGTGACGCACCTGACGTGGCAAGCCCACGCGGCGCCCGAACCGTTGCCATGGCAGGCCGCGCAGGTGCACTGCGACGCGCTCCATCTCGGCGGATGGGCAGATTGGCGGATGCCGACATTCACGGAACTGCAGTCGATCGTCGATTTTGAGGTCAGCAATCCGTCCATCGATCCGCCGCTGGACGCCACGCCCGGCGACGTCTTTTGGAGCGCAACGACGAGCCCGTTCTTTGTGCCCGCGAAGGTCGGCGGCGCGGCGTGGCCGATCGCCTTCGACAACGGCCTGACGCAACCGGAACCGCGCAGCAACGCCCACCGGGTGCGCTGTGTCCGCAGCGATGCGCCGCCTGTGCCGCCGCCTTCGCCGCGTTTTGTCCAGGAGACCGCCAACGCAGTCGTCGATCGGCTGACGCGGCTTGAATGGATCCTCGGCGATGCGGTGGACGATTACACGCCGCTCAAGGCCTTTGGGTGGTGCCAGCACTTGAACAGCGACGGCGACGGCGGCTGGCACTTGAGCAACATCCGCGAGTTGTCCAGCCTGATGGACCGCGGCCACTCGTACTTCGCGACGGCGCCGTCCGCTGGGCTCACCGGCGGCGCGCTCGTGCAGGCGAGCAACTTCCCGACCGACCCGGTCTACACGCATTGGGTCATCGACTTCAACACCGGCAGCATCACCATTGCCGACAACGATCTGGGCGCCCACGTCCGCTGCGTTCGATCCTCGTGTGGCAACGGCACCTGCGGCTTGGACGAGACGGCGGCGCTCTGCCCCATGGATTGCGCGTTGCCCGTCGAGGTCACGCCCGCCACCTTCTGGATGGGCTGCGATCCGACGACCGATTCCGTGTGCGACGGCGCGCTGCCCGCACGCAAAGTCGCGCTGCCCCGTTTCTGGATCCAGCGCTCTGAAGTGATGGTGCAGGAGTGGCGCGCGTGCGCTCTGGCGTCGGTCTGCCCGTTCTACTCCGACGAACAGCCGACCGCGCACACGTGGCCGGTGCTGGCCAAGCGTCCGCTGAACTACGTGTCGTGGGCAGATGCGCGGGGGTATTGCCAGAAGTGGCTGGGCGCCAACTGGGACCTGCCGACCGAGGCGCAGTGGGAGCGGGCGGCGCGCGGATCCTGTGCGGGCGACGATGAGACGTGCGTGGCCCAGGAGCGCGCCTACCCGTGGGGCAACGCGCCGCCAGATTGCGAACATGCCCGGTTTACGCCAAGCGGCGACGTGCTGGACCTGGTGAAGAAATGCACGGAGGCGGCGCAATGTGGCTGCGGCATGCAGATGCCGGGGCTCGTGGCGCTGTTCCCGCTGGGGGACACGCCAGAAGGGATCCACGATTTGGCTGGCAACGTCGCGGAATGGACGAGGCCGGAGCCCGAAAGCCCCGCTGGTCCGCCGTTTGTCGTGCGCGGCGGCAGTTTTGCCGATGGCCCCGCGTGGCTGCGCGCGAACGCGCGGCGGCTCCTCGCGGATGGCGCGGCGCGTCCGGGCGTGGGTTTCCGGTGCGTGAAGGTTGCGCCTGAGTAGCATCGACCGCGTGTGACCAAAACGCCACCCCGCCGCGCCCCCAGCGTGAAACCGCAATCCGCCTTCCAGAACGTTCGGTCTCGCGAGCATGACGAGATCACGACGGCCACTCAACTCAACCCATTCAATCCCAATGAGATGTTGCAATGCGAGACAGGCCGGGACAAGCGCCGAGCGCCCTGTCACGATCGGCGTCTGGAACGGAATGGGGCGAGGTGCCAACGGCGTTGACGCCGGCCCGTGTCCCGCCACCAACGGCGCGATCGCAAGCGGGCGCGAGGGAACGCGGGGGGCCTGGGTTACTTCATTCGCCGCAAGCGCCACGGGCGGACGGGATCGGCCATGCCCTTCAGCCGCATTTCATCCATCTCGTCGGCCACGACGAGGTCCTGCACCGTCTCATACGTCGACGGCGCCATCACGACTTCACCCGCCTTGGCCGCCGAGCACAGTCGCGCCGCCAGGTTGACGCCGCGACCGAACACCGTGTAGCTCATCGTCCGCGACGAGCCGACGTAGCCCGCGATGACCTGCGCCGTCGCGATGCCGATGCCGACGCCAATCGGCTCATGGCCCGCAGCGACGCGTTCGCGGTTGAACTCACGCACCGCCAGCTGCATTTCATACGCCGCTTTGACCGCGAGCACTTCATCGTCTTCCGTACCCAGCGGCGCGCCCCAGAGCGCCATCACCGCATCGCCGATGTACTTGTCCAGCGTGCCATCGTGGGCAAAAATGATGTTGGACACGCGTTCAAAGTACTCGTTCATCAGCGCAACCATGTCCGCCGGCGCGAGCCGCTCCGTCAGCGCCGTGAACCCGCGAATATCCGCGAACATGACGGTCACGCGCTTGGTCGCGCCGCCTTTTTCAATCGCCAAATCGCCCGCGACGATCCGGTCCACGAGGTTCGGCGACAGCATCCGCGAGAGCGACGACCGCAGCGCCGCCTCTTCCATCACGCGGCGTTGCAGCAGCACGTTGTCGATTGAAATCGACGCCTGGCGCGACACGGCGACAAGCACCGCCAGGTCCTTTTCCGTGTACAGACCCGAACTGATGAGGGAATCCACGTGCAAAATGCCCAGCGTACGGTCCTGGGTCAGCAGCGGCACCGTCATCGACGACTTGATGCCCTGCAGCACCACGGATTGCGCGTTGCCAAAGCGCGCGTCCAGCCGCGCATCCGTTGACAGCACCGCCTCCCGCTTCAGCAGCACCTGATTGATGATCGACCGCGGGACTTTGACTTCTTTTTCTTCCGGATCAATCGGCGCGCCGGGGCGAATGCGCATCGCCGCCTGCACCAGCTGGTCAGCCGGATCGCCGTGCTTCTTGTCGTCCACCAGCAGGACGACGCCGCGGTCGATCTGCAGCCACTCGAAGATCCGCTTCAGCAAGATGTCGAGCAGCGTGTCGACGTCCGTCGCGGCGTGCAGGTCGCGCGAGAGCGTGTAGGCGAGCCGCAGCTTCTCGTAGTCGGCGCGCAGCACGCGCTCGTCGAGCACGAGGTCAGCGCGCATGAAATCCGCGGCGAGGTCGACGCGCATCGTGGCGTGGATGCTCGCGGCGCCCATCTCCTCCATCGGCAGGTCGTCCACGGCGGCGGGATAGCCCGGAGGCGGCGGCGGCAGCGCTCCGCCACCCATCGGTCCCGTGGCGGGACGCTGCGGCGGCGGCGGTGGCGGCGGCGGCATATCGTCCGGCGCAAGGAAGCGCCAGCTCGTGCTGCCGATGCGCACGACGTCGCCATGGCGCAAGGCCAGGGTATTTTCGACGAGCCGATCGTTGCAGTACGTGCCGTTGCGGCTGTCGAGATCGGACAGCATGTACGTGGCGCCGCCCGGGCGACGCTGAATGACGGCGTGTTCCTTGGACACCAGGCGATCGACGATTTGCAGCGTATTGGTCGGTTGACGGCCGATAGTCGTGATGTCAGCCAGCAGGATTTCCTGTTCGCTGTTGCCAGTGCTCACGCGTACGAGCTTGCAGGGACGCATGGTCGTCTCACTTGCACACGGAAAATCGCTGACACACGACGCGTCAGACAGCCAGCATTCGATCGTACACTGAGGCCGGGCGCAAGACCAGTGGGGCGATCCGCCGTGACAGACGACCTCACTTCGGCGACGCTTCGGCCCATGAAGCGCCTGCGCGACCTCCAGCCCCACCTTCCCCTGCTCCCGCCGACGCTGCTCGCGGTCGCCCTGCTCGCCTCGCCGACGTGGGGCGCGCTCGATTACCACGCCTCGCTCGCGCTGGCACCCGTTGTCGGCTTGGGCGCGCTGGCACTGGCGCTGCAGCCCAGGCCGCTCTGGCGCCGCTGGCTGTTGCTCGTGGCGTCGCCGCTCGTGGTCCTGCTCGTCGGCAGCCTGTTCGTGCCCAACTGCAACCGCGCCTATGGCCTGAAGTTCTATGCGCTTGGCCCGGTCTGCTCGGCGTTTGTCGGCGTTGCCTGGGCGCGCCTCGGGCAGCTGGTGCTGCCGTCCCACCCGCGTGTGGCCGCGTGGCTGGGCGCCCTGCTCTCCGCGTTCCCGCCTCTCCTGCATTTCCTGACGACGCCGCAAGTGTTCGCCTACCACGGTCTTGTCGGCTACGTCGCCGGCGCGCTGTACGAAGATGCGGTGGCGATCCAGGCGCCGTACCTCACGTTTCGCCTTTTTGATCTGCTGCTGTGGCTGCCGGTCGTCGTGGTGCCGCGGCCGCGCTGGACGCGCGGTCTGGTGCTCGCGCAGGGCGCGCTGGCGGTCACGTTGCTGCTGGCGGCCGATCCGCTGGCATGGCGCATTCGCACCCTGGACCAGACCTTGACGCAGGAAACGCACGTTGGCGATCAGTTCCAGATCCACTTGCCGGACACGCTCGCGGTCGATCAGAACCTCGACTTGTGGCGGACGGACGTGGCGTTTCGCTTTGGCGAACTGGCGCAGGCCTTTGGCACGCGGCCGGATCAGCCGATCCAGTTGTATTTCTATCAGAACGCCGGCCAGAAGCAGCGCCTGATGGGCGCCAACCGCGTGGACATGGCCAAACCGTGGCTGCGTCAGGTGCACATGGTGCTGCCGGACATCGGCTCGACGACGCTGACCCACGAGCTGGCGCACGTTTTTGCCGCGGAGTGGGCGCAGTCGCCGCTGGGGATTCCGCTGCGCTACGGGGTGATTCCGGACGCCGTCGCGATCGAAGGGCTGGCCGTGGCGATGGAGTGGCCGATTCGCGGCAACCTGGACCCGCACCAATGGACCCGCGCCATGCGGCAAGCCGGGCTGGCCCCGGACATCGCGCAACTGTGGTCGTTGACTGGTTTTCTGGGCCAGCAGAGCGACCGCGCCTACACCGTGGCCGGGTCATTCCTGCGGTGGCTGGGCGAAACGCGCGGATGGCCGGTCGTGCGGCACGTCTACGCGGGCGAGGCGCTGGAGGCCGTCACGGGCCAATCGCTGGCGACGCTGGCGGCGGCGTGGGGCCAATTCGTCGATGATCCGCACCTGCATCCGCTGTCGGACGAGGACCTGATGCGGGCGCGCCTGCGGTTCGCGCGTCCGGGGCTGTTTGAGAAGCCGTGCGCGCTGGAAACCGGGCGCGCATGCCAACGCGCGGATCGGCTGGCGGCGCTGAATCAGCCGCGGCGCGCCGTGGCCGTGCGTCGCAAGCTGCTGGCGGCGATCGACACGTGGGTGGCGCACGGCATGGATGACCCTGAACTGCACCTCGATCTGGCCGACGATCTGGCGCAGGCGGGCGAGATTCACGCGGCAATCGCGGAGCTCGAGTCGCTGGGCCAACGGTCGGGCGCGCTGAAGCTCCATCCCCTGTTGCGCGCGGTCGTCGATGCCGCGCGCGCGGATTTGCTGTGGCGGCAAGGGCAAATCCACGCGGCGGAGGCGTTGTGGCAGGATGTGGCGGCGCGCCCGGTCGCCGAGCCGATGCTCCGAACCCTTGAGGTCAAGCTGCATCTCGCCCACGAACCGGCGGCGCGGGAAGCGCTGGAATCCCTGTGGCTGACGGGCGCGCACCCGGTGCCGGGCGGCGCGGATGCGGTGCTGGAGCGGCTGTTCATCGCGTTGCCCGACGATCCGGTCGCGCAATCGCTGTGGGCGCGCCGGCTGCTGATGCACGGCCAGACGGCCAACGCGCTGCCGCTGCTGGATCAAGTCGCGACGCGGTCGCTGGTGGCGTTGCCGTACACGGCGCGGGAATCGGCGCGGCAGGTGATGTGGCGCTACGCGATCGACGTGGAAGTCCCGCACGTGGCGCTCTTGACGCGGCTGATCGCAGAAGCGTCCGTGCCGCCGTCGCTGGTGGCCGAGTGGCGGCGGCGCGAAGGGGTGCGGCTGCCGCGCGTGCACACGCCGCGATCGCTGCCTGCCATCTCGGTCAATCAGTCAAAATCGGGCAAATGATTGAAGAGCGGCGCCAGCGCGGTGCCCAATTTCACACCCAGATCACCTGCGGCCATCGCAAAGAACATCCCAAGCACGGGCATCCCTTGCGGTTCGCCGTGCTGGCTTTGCCAGTCCGAGAGCGCGTCGTCGTCGGCCAGGAACACGCCGGCACCCATCACTTGCGTCGGGCGCTGCCCCGGCTGCCACGCCGGCAGGAACAGCGCCACGCCGGCCGGATCCCGCGAATGCACGCCTTCCTCGTCGGCCAACAGTTGGAACGCACTATCCGGGGATTGCGCACAACGCCCGCGGATCGCACCCGCGTGCTGGAGTGCGACCGGCGCGGCGAGCGCAGCCAGCGGACCCAGCAGGTCGACGGCGTGCTTTTCATCGAGCGTGAGCGTCAGCCCCGTCTTGCGCGTCGCGAACAGGCAGCCCAGCGACAGGACGCGGTTGTCGGCGATCTCCAGGAGCCCCGTTTCCTGCAGCCACGGCAGTTCAGCGCGCAGATCGGCTGGGGCGATGTCGAGGCTATGGGACGTGGTCTCGATCAGCGAATCGACCGATGGCAGCCAACCGCGCCCGAGCAAACCGGACGTGGCAGTGCTGATCAAGCCGCGCGCTGCGGGAGATGCAGCCGCGGCGACACGACAGAGGTGGTCGAGCAGTTCAAGCCCGACAGGCACCGCTGCGGCACTTGCAGCCATGGCAAATTCCTGTGATGCGGATCGACGGCGTGGGGCGAAGTCGCCCGAATTTCACACCGATCCGCACCGTGGCCGGGGATGAGCCCCAGACCTACTTGGCGGCAGCGTGCAACGCTTTGGCGAGGCGGCCGATCTTGCGCGCCGCGCGCTTCTTGGGGATGACGCCCTTGGCGGCGCTGCCCGCGAGCTGCGAAGCGGTGGCGGAGAACAATTCAGCGCCCTTGCCTTCGCCGATGGCGAGGGTGAGCTTCTTGACGGCAGTGCGGTTGGTCGCACGGCCGGCGCGATTGCGATCGCGGCGCTTGATGTTCTGCTTGGCGCGCTTTTCAGCGGACGGATGGTTGGCCACAGGTTCCTCGCTCACATAAGGCAGTCAATTCACAGGTGAATCAACGGGTTTGTTCTGCCCGTACGGGCGACAAAGCGCACACACGGGGCCGGAAACTTACGGTATTTTGGCCACCCCGTCAAGGTGATCCCGCATCGGCTGGGCCAATCAGTGGGACGTCGTCGCCCGAATAGGCGTCATCCGTGGCCGACGGCGCAGGCGACAAGCTGCAAGTGCCGCGATCGCAGGTGAGCGCGTGGCCGTTGAACGCCGGACAGGCCGGATCGCCCGCACACGCGAACGTCGCGCATTGGCCGCTGGCACAGACCCCGGCGCTGCACGCGTCCGCGATCGTGCCCGTGCATGCGTCCGCGAGATCGGCGACGACGTCGATCGCGGAATCCACGCTGCTCTGGCGGCCCAGATCGTCCGTCACGACAAGCCGCAGCGCATAGTGGCCCGGCGCGAAAAACGTCCAGGCGAGCGTCGGGCCGCTGCGATCGACCGCGGCGAAGGTGGCAATTTCAAAACGGAAGCCGGTGACGCGTGTGCCGGCGATTCCGGGATCGCTGTCGGGCGCCTTGCCGATCGCCGTCGAACTCGCGTCCAGCACGACTTCCTGCCCCAGCCGCACCGCCGCGGGATGCCACAGCCCGGCGATCGGCGGCGGCGTTTGGTTCGCTGACGTCTTGGCGCAGCCAGCCACCAGCAGGAGCAGCAGCACAATGGGTTGTCTCGGGACGTGATTCACGCTTCTCCTGACCCGCTGAAGTCGCTGTCAGTCTGTGCGGCGCTGCCGGACGTGTCAAACCACGTGGCCGACCAGATCGTGTTCGCTCGCCTGCGTAATGTGCACGCGGCGGATCTGCCCGCGGCCCACGTCCGCCGGCGCGTCGTTGATGTAGACAACGCCATCGATCTCGGGCGCCTGCCCCGCCGTCCGGCCCTGCAGCAGCAGGTCGGTCTCGTCGCTCAAGCCTTCGATCAGCACGTCCAGTTCCTGACCAATCATCCCAGCCAGCAGCTTCTTGGAGATGCCCGCCTGGACTTTCATCATCTTGCTGACGCGCGATTTCTTGACCGCCGTCGGCACCTGGTCGCCCAGTCGCGCGCTCAGCGTGCCGTCCTCGCGGCTGTAGGCAAAGCAACCGGCGCGGTGGAAGCGCTGTTCCTTGACGAATTCCAGCAGCTCCTGAAAGTCCGCCTCGCCTTCGCCCGGATGGCCGACAAGGAACGTCGTGCGCAGCGTCAGCCCGGGAATCCGCCGCCGCATGTTGGCCAGCAGCGCCTCGATCTCCGCGCGCGACGTCTTGCGTTTCATGGACGTCAGCACGCGATCGCTGGCGTGCTGCAGCGGCATGTCGATGTACTTGACGCAGTTCTCGGTCTCGCCGATCGCGTCCAACAACGCGTCCGACACGTTGTGCGGATACGCGTACATCAGCCGCACCCAGCGCAGCCCGTCGACGTGGCCCAGCGCGCGGATCAGCTTGGTCAGCGCCTCCGGATCCTGAAAATCCTCGCCGTAGTGCGTCAAGTCCTGCGCCACGAGGTTGATTTCCACAACGCCGCGCTCCACCAACTGCCGCGCTTCCGCCACGCAATCCGCGACGGTCCGCGAGCGCTGCACGCCGCGCAGCTTGGGAATGATGCAGAAGGAACACGCCTGATCGCAGCCTTCCGCGATCTTCAGGTACGTCGAGAAGCTCTCGGGCGCGATCCAGCGCGGCTCCAGGTGATCGGCGATGTATTCCGGCCGCGGCTTGCGCGCCGATTGCGGCACGGCGATGCCGGTGTCCAGCCCGAGCCGTTGCGCGAGATGGTCGTACTCGCCCGTGCCGAGGAACACGTCAACTTCAGGCAGCTCCAGCGCCAGCTCTTCCGCGTGGCGCTGTGCGAGGCAGCCCGCCACGACGAGCCGCGTTCCCGGCCGCAGCGCTTTGACTTCAGCGAGATCGAGGATCGCGCCGACGCTCTCCTTCTTGGAATCCTCAATGAAGGCGCAGGTGTTGACGATGAGCAGGTCAGCCTCGCTGGCATCGCCCGTCAATTGGTAGCCCGCGGCGGCCGCCTGGCCAAGCATGATCTCACTGTCCACGCGGTTCTTCGGGCAGCCGAGAGACACCATGTGCACGCGTTTTTCAAGTTGTTGCATCGTCACGATAAGCTAAAACTCCTCGGATTCGGTCCCAAACCAATCGTTCAGGGCATTGGCATCGTCGCCGTCGACGAGACCATCGACCGTCAGATCGTAGAGCTCGTTCCACGCGGTGTCTGGAAAAAAGAAAGTTTTGCCGCTGCCATAGGTGTGTACGACGCCACGGCCCTGGCGATAGGCCATGTCAATGAGGTCCGCGCCGTCCACCAGCCCGCTCAGGTTGACGTCACCCGGCGTGCCGACGACGAACTTGCGGAGCAGCTGCCGCTGCCAATCGCACTTGACCCGCAGCGGCGCGGAAGGGACCGGGAATTCCTGCACTTGCGGAGCGTCGACGATCGCCTGCACGTCCATGACGACGTCGATCGGCGCGTGGCCGACAGTCTCGATGTGCACGGGCAGATGGAAGCGGTACGGCTTGATTTTGAGATCCGCCGGCTGCACGACGCGGACGCGCACGCTCCACGTGCCGTCGTCGTGGTGAATCGAGCGCGCCGAGACCTGCGCGTGGATGAGGCCCACGCGGCTGAACCACTGCGTGAAGAACCACGTCAGGTCCTTGCCGTACGCCTTCTCCACGACCGCCCGCAACTGTGCCAACGACGCGTAATCGCGGCCGTACTTCGCGGTATAGTCGGTCAACGCCTGGGTCATCACGGCGTCGCCGACTTCCCGCCGGAGCATGTCAAACACGACCGCGCCCTTGTGGTAGATGATGTCGACGTACTTGGCCGCGGAGTAGACGCTGGGCGAATTGACCGCCTTGTCGTCCGCAATCGCGACCGTGTAGGCGAAGCTCAGGTTGTTGGTCAGGATCTGCGAACGGTTGGCCAACGCGATCTCGGTGTACCAGCAGCTGGAGAACTCGGCCATCGACTCCGACAGACAGACATCGCCCAGGCTTTGCGGCGCGACGGCGTTGCCCCACCACTGGTGCGCGATTTCGTGGGAGAGCAGCGAGTTGGTCTCCTGCCAGCCGTTGTTGTCCGGCGCCCCATCAAAGACGCTCTGGATGGCGAAGATGCCCATCAGGAATGACTCGCCGCCGCCGAAGTTGTCCGACAGCTGGATCATATTCAAGTCCGTCCACGGGAATTTGGCCATGTGCGAGCCGTAGAACGCCAGGACATCGCTGACGAACTTGGCGATCGTGCTGGCGTTGTTGGCGTAGTTGCTCGTCGTGTAGATGCGGATCGGCTGGTTGTCCTCGCTCTTGCCCTCGAACATCTTGTAGGCCGCGACCGCAAACGCGTCGTTGTGCTCACTGCGCTCCGGTTGGTCAAAATGCCACAGCTTCCGGCCGTCGGGCAGGATGTCCACGCCCATGGGCAGGCCCGTCGCCGCCGCCACTTCCGTCGCCGCGGTCTTGATGTGCAGCTTGGACGTGAACGGCGTGTGGCCATCATTGTACGGATTGGCACCGACCGAGCCGGCCATCCACTTGTAAGTGCCCGACGTGTTGCACTGCAAGAAACCCTGAAAGCCTTGGCCACAGGCCAGCTTGACGACGCGGTGCAGCTTCAACTGCAAATCCGTGTTGGGCGTCGCCGCGGCGGGCAGTTCCACGGTGTAGGAGGAATTGGCCGTGCCCAACGTGCCCACGCTCGTGTTCAGCGCCACGTTGGCGGCGCTCATAACGGTCCAAATCTCGCCGTTGTCGCCGTAGAACATCAGCTGGTTCACGCCGCCGTCGGTAACGTGCACCGTCAGGACCGAATCGGTCGTCACGTTCCCGGTCGCGGTGTTGAGGTCAACCGTGATGTCCTGATCCAGCACCGTCCACGCGGACGCGCCAAGATTGGCGAAGTTGGCGGCGCCCAGCGCAGCCGTCGCATCCGTCATGCCTGGCAACTGCCGATGGGCCTGCGCCGCCTCGCGCTCGTGCCACGCGCGCACATGGGCAAACGGCGTGCCGGGCAACACCGGCATGTCCGCGCCATCCAGGAAGGCGGGCAGCTTGGCGTTGGCCGGCGCCGCCAGCACGGGCGTCGCGAAGAGGGAAAATCCAAGGATGAGGTGCTGAATCTTGTTCATTGTGCGCCTCACTTCCCGGTCCAGGTGATCTGCAACTGGCCCCAATCGGTCGGCACGTCGGTGTAGGCGCCGTTGCGCACGACCAGCGTGTTCGGGTCAAAGGCGAGCGTCGTCGGCACTTTCTGCAGCACGGTGAATTCCAGGACGAGCCAGACTTCCCGGCCGACCGCGACGCCCGCGGGCGTGTCAAACGGCGATGGAATGTTGGAGAACCGCGCACCGCCCAACAGGATTCGCCCGGCCGGCGCTTCCTTGGCCACCGCGCGCGGCTTGTAGTCGCTCGTGTCCTTCTTGACGCCCAACGGCACAGCGTTCGCTTGCAGCAAGGTCATCTGCAGGACCGCCGGGTCGTAGTGAAAGTGCCCGGAAATGCCAAAGAGATCAGTGAAGTTGTTGATCGCAACCTCCACGCGCACGCGCTGCGTGTCGGTCCAACTGCCGGCGATCGAAACCGCGCCCGTCGTCGCCGTTCCGCCTGTCGGCAGGAAGACTGGACCGTCAGTCGCCGGAGCAACTTGCGCGTCCGTGTCAGCGCCAGCGGATTCGACGTCCGCGGCGCCCTGGGTCGGCGTATCTTCGCCACAGGCCGTCAGCGTCAGCGCCAACAGTACCGCGGCGGCAACATTTTGAACTTGCATGGAAAGTCCTCTCGCGCTACAGAAGCCCGGGCGGCGAAACAGCCGGACGGCGCGCGCAAAGTAGCGGAATGGCTCGCCAGTCGCAACGACTATCCGCGGACGACCGTTTGATCCTTTCCGCAGGCTGCGGCAACAGAACTGACGAATCCGGGCGCCTTGCTCGGGCGTTGGGCGCAAGTGGCACAGGTAACGAACATGGCGATAGTTCCCGATCGCGACGAACGCCTGGAATCCGACGCGCAGGATCAAGCGCTCGTTCTGGCCTACCAGCGAGGCAATGGCCACGCGTTGAGCGACCTCTACCGGCGGCACAGTCGGCGCGTGGAGTCCGTGGCGCGCAACCTGCTGGGCGCGTCGAGCGAGCTCGAGGACGTGGTGCAGGACGTGTTCATCGAACTGCAGCGGGCGCTCTACCGCTTTCGCGGCGACTCGCGCTTCACCACGTGGCTGCACCGGATCACCGTCAACGTCGCGCTACAGTACCTGCGGCGCGGGCGGCGCAAAGGCTGGCTGCGCTGGGTTGGACTCGACAACGTGATGGAGTCGCAAAGCCGCGCTACGCATACGGAAGGTCGCATCGAGGCGCGCGACACATGCCGCGCCCTGTACGACGTCCTCGGCGACATTTCCGAGAAGAAATATGTGGTCTTTGCCCTGTACGAGCTGGAGGGCATGTCCCTCGAGGAAATCGCCACAACGCTCGACATCGGCGTCAATACCGTGAAATC
Source organism: uncultured Myxococcales bacterium (assembly GCA_903842345.1). Lineage (GTDB taxonomy): Bacteria > Myxococcota_A > UBA9042 > UBA9042 > UBA9042 > CAIYBN01. Next base: position 19,282 of record CAIMLR010000028.1, on the reverse strand, counting down.
GCGGCTATTTCACGCGAGACAGGAAGTTTTTGAAGCGGCGCGCGCCAAGGGCGTCCTGCCCAGCCACGCGCTACAGGTGATCAAATGAGCACGATGAATCAGAACCCGTGTCCGGACGCGACCGTATGGCTCGATCTGCTGGACGCGCGGCATCGCGAGACGCCCGCGGACGCGTTGCTGCACGCGCACTTGGATGCCTGCACGAGCTGCCGCACGGTGGCCGATGACGTCCGCCGCTATCAAACGCTCCTGCTGCGCGGCCGGGCGCCGGGCTTGACTGCTGAGCAGCGCCAGAGCCTGGACGAGCGCGTGCACTTGATGTCCGGACGCTGGCAGAAGCCGCCGCGGGTTTCCCCGGGCTTTGTCTGGGGGCTGGCGCTGGCGACGGCGGCCGCGCTCGTCTTCACGGTTGCGCTCCCGTTCCTTGAGAAGTCGCACCGCAATCAGGTTGCGTTTCAGCAGCTTGTCGTCGAGGCCACGGCGCCGTCGGTCGACAATCCCGGCCCGGGCGTGGTGACGAGCCTTGTTGAGGGCAACGTGGAAGTGGCGGCGCAGGATGGCCGTTGGCGCAAGCTGACGGGCGGCGACACGATTCGCTTTGGCCACCGCTTGCGGACGCCCACGGCGAAAGGCCCGATGGCCCGCGTGGTGGTGCCGGGGCGGTTTGAACTGCAATTGGCGCCGGACACGGAGTTGGACGTGCTGGCGATGGCCGATCGGGACGCGTTCCTGCGGCTGCGTCACGGCGAAGTGGAATGCCAGGTGGACAAGTTGAAGCCGGGCCAGCGCTACGGCGTGATGTTCGCGGGCTTCCGCGCGTCGGTCGTTGGCACGCGCTTTGTGATCCGCCACGACGAGAACGATTCCGGCGTGGTTGTTCAGGTGACCGAAGGCGCCGTGCGCGTCGATCAGGCCGATGACCCGTATGCGGCGCCGGGCGACACCCTGACGATGGTGCGGGCGGGCAACCGTTGGCAGTATGCCGGTGGCCGTATGGCGCTGGAGCCGATTCCGGCGGCCGTGCCCGTTGCGGTGCCGGCGATGGCCGCGCCTCAGGCGGAACCCGCTGCACCGATTGCAGTTCCGGCAGAAGCCGCGGTCCTGCCGCCGGTTGCGACCGCGCCGGTGGTGGCCAACGGCCGACCCGCGCCACGCCAAGCGGAGCGGGCGAGTGTGCCGGCGCATGGCGAACCGGCGAGCCGCGCTTTCAACTTTCCGGCGGCGACAGCGCTGCAGCCGCACGCGATCGTGATCGAGCTGCCCCCGCAGCAGATGCCGCCGCCCGAGCAGATGCCGGTGCAGCCGTCCCCGCAGCCGCACGCCGAGGCACCGCAGTTTGACCGGTAACGGCGCGTCGCGCCCGCAGGTTTAGGTCGTTTTCGGCACCGGGGAACGGGCACGGGCGGAACAGGTCGCGCCCGATTGGCAGCCAGCGCCCCGTTGCGCATGCCTGGGCGGAGCGAGGCGCGATTCCCCGCTCCGCATGCTGCTTTCTATTGAACTAGCGACCCACGCTCTTGAGCTTCTCACCCGCGTGCACGACCTTGTCGCCGGCTATATGCACCGCATGCTCCGCCTTGTGCGCGGCCTTGGCGCCCTCCTGCTTGGCTTCCGCAGTCGCCTTCACCGTCGCATCGGACGCCTTCGACGCCGTGTGGTTGAGCGCGTGCTCGCCTTTGTGGAGCGCTTCCGTCGCCGCGTGGACGACCTTGCTGGCCGTCTCCGACACCACATCTTTGAGGTGTTCAGCGGCTTCAGCAACCTTGTCGATCAGATCTGGCATGTAGACTCTCCGGGACAATGTCGTAACCATGACGACGTGTAGTGGGCAAAAACGCGCAGCGGGCATTCCGACGAATACCGAAAAAACCGCCGACCGCAGCCCAACTGTATGCAAGATAGGCGATTTTCCGCGACGCGCTGCAGGCCGCGGCAAAATAGACCGGGAGTCGGGACGCGCGGGAATCGGCTGGATCGTGCGCCTTGACAGCCTTGCACCCGCAGCTACCTTGGGATTCGTGTGCTTCCAGTACCTGCCCCCGCCGCGATGAGCGCCGCGTTTTCCCACCACAGACAATCGTGTAGTTTGCGGTTTTCGACCTGTCCGCGCGTCCGCGGTGAGGGGTCATGGGACTTGCCCTGATGCGTTGCCGACGGCCCCTCACGCTCCTCCAGCCACTTCTCCTGTGCTGGCTGCTGACAACGGCGGCGCTGCCCGCGCTTGCGGCGCGTCGGCATGCGAAGGCGGCGGTGCACGAGTCCAGCTCGGTCGACCTGCCCATCGTCGTGGACGCCATTGAGATTGCCGGCCTCACGCGCACGCACCCCGACGTGGTGTTTCGCGAGCTGCCGTTCAACGCCGGTGAGCGCGTTATTCAGGAGACGTGGGATTTTGCCCTGACGCGCCTGTGGAACCTCGACATTTTCAGCCACGTCTCCGGCGACATCATCCGCCGTGACGGCAAGGTGATCGCGATCTTCACGTTGGAGGAACGCTGGACGCTCAACCCGCTGTTCGCCTTTGGCGCGGGCAGCGGCGTCGCCTGGGTGCGCGGCGGCGCGACCGACACCAACCTCGCGGGGCGTTTCCTCGAATATGGCGCGCAATACCAGCGCTTCACGCACTTCAACGGTTTTCAGGCGTGGTTCAGGGATCCGCGTTTCCTCGGCAAGCACATCGACTGGCTTGTGCTCGCCGACCAACTCGTCCGCCCGCGCGGCGACTTTGCCGACCGGCGACTGCGCTTTGCGACCGACCTCTCGTGGCTCGGCTGGAACGACGCCTTCCGCATTGGCGGCCGCGTGGATGTGATGCGCACCACTTTCATCCCACCGGACGGCAGCGACCCGGGTCCCGATGCCCCGCAGGCGTGGGCCGCCTCCTACAGCCTCGCCAGCATGATCGGCCGTGTCGACACAGAGGGCATCCGGCAGGAGGGCATATCGCTTGAAATCCGCGCTTCGCTTGTCACAACCGCGCCGCCGAGCCTGGCGTTCGCCAACGACTTTGGCCGCGTGTGGGTCGAAAGCGTCGGCTTCCTCACCGTCGGCGAGCGCTGGAATTTCGCCGGTCGCGTCCAGGCGGGCGCGCAAGGCGACGCACCGCGGCAGTTGCGCTTCTACATCGGCGGTCTGGACGAAGTCCGCGGCTACACGGACAACTTCGCCAGCACGTCCCGCTATGCCATCGCCAACTTGGAAACGCGCTTCATCGCGCTGGAATCGACGTGGATCGCGCTCCAGCCCGCCGTATTCGTGGATGGCGGCATCGCAGCCACCGAGACCCGCACCGTGCGACCGATGCTCTCAGCCGGCACCGGCGTGCGCATTCTGTTCCCGTGGATGGTCGATTCTGGCCTGCGCGTCGACGTCGCCGTGCCGATGGCCAACGGCTGCACCGGCGGCAGGTCGTTCTGCCCGGACGTGAGCATCGGCGTCTACCAGTACTTTGACGGAAAATGGCAGCCGGCCTCGCGGTAACGCGACCGCGGGTTGCGCGTCAGGGGCGATTCACCCGCAGGTACATCCACAGCCCCAGCCCGACGCCGCCGACGAAGCCGAGCAGGTGGTCCATCTCATGAATCACCAGCGGGGAGAGCGCGATGATCACGCCCGCGACGCGCTGCGGCGTTTCCTGGCGTTTCTGCCCTTGCCAGAATACGAGGAGGCCAGCGACCGCGGTCGCCAGCGCCACGGCAAGACGCAGCGGGTCGGCGAGCAGCGCGTTCATTTGGTTAGCCAATCCTGGACAGCGTAGCGTTCCATGCCGCCCGTGCGCGCGCGCTGCATCGCTTCCACAGCCGCTTCCGCCGCTGACAGGGTCGTCATGCACGGCACGCCATGCGCCGACGCCGCGACGCGAATCGCCTTGTCGTCAAAGAAGCTGACGTCGCCCAACGGCGTATTGATGACCATCTGGATGCCGCCATCGCGGATCAGATCCGCCACGTTCGGCCGCCCCTGGTTGACCTTGAACACAAGCTGCGCCGGCAGACCGGCGTCAAACAGCGCCAGCGCCGTGCCGCGGGTGCCAATCAGGCCAAAGCCCATTTCGTGCAGCGTGCGCGCCACGTCGATGACGCCGGCCTTGTCGCGGTCGTTCACGGAGATGAACACGCAGCCCTTGGTCGGCAGGTTGATCCCGGCGCCTTGCAGCGCTTTCAGGAACGCCTCGCCCGGCGTCGCGCCCACGCCCATCACTTCGCCCGTGGAGCGCATCTCCGGCCCGAGCAGCACGTCCACGCCCGGGAACTTCTTGAACGGGAACACCGGCGCTTTGGCAAACCAGTGCTTCGGCTGCGGGTCTTCCGTCAGGCCGATCTCCGCCAGCGTCTTGCCCAGCATCAGCAGCGTCGCCTGTTGTGCCAGCGGCAAGCCCATCGCCTTGGCGAGGAACGGCACGGTGCGGCTCGCGCGCGGATTGACTTCCAGCACGTAGAGTTCGCCGTCTTTCTCGGCAAACTGCACGTTCATCAGCCCGCGCACGCCGATGGCCTTGCCCAGCCGCCGCGTCACATCCTTCATTTCCTGCAGAATGTGCGGCTTGACCTTGAACGGCGGCAGCAGCGCGGTGGAGTCGCCGGAGTGCACGCCGGCTTCTTCCACGTGCTCCAGGATGCCCGCGATGACGGTGTTCTCGCCGTCGCACAGCGCGTCCACGTCGTACTCAAACGCGTCTTCCAGGTAGCGATCAATCAACACCGGGCGATCAGGCGTCGCTTCCGTCGCCACTTCCAGCCAATTCGACAGCGCTTCCGGCGTGTAGACAATCCGCATGGATTGGCCACCCAGCACGTAGGACGGCCGCACCAGCACGGGATAGCCGATGCGATCGGCCACCTGCAGCGCCTCCGCCTCCGAGCGCGCCATGCCCGCTTCCGGCTGCCGCACGCCCAGCGTGTCCATCAGCGCGCCAAAGCGCTCGCGATCCTCCGCCAGGTCAATCGCGTTGGGCGACGTCCCGAGGATCTTGACGCCCGCCTGTTCCAGGCCATGCGCCAACTTCAGCGGCGTCTGGCCGCCCAGCTGCACAATCGCGCCAATCGGCTGCTCCAGCCGCGCCACTTCGAGCACGTGCTCCAGCGTCACCGGCTCAAAGTAGAGGCGATCGGCCGTATCGTAGTCCGTCGAGACCGTCTCTGGATTGCAGTTCACAAGGATCGTCTCGTAGCCCGCTTCCTTGAGCGCGTAGACCGCGTGGCAGCACGAGTAGTCAAACTCGATGCCCTGCCCGATGCGATTCGGCCCCGATCCGAGGATCATCACTTTCTGACGCGCGCTCGGCTTGGCTTCGCACGCGGACTCGTAGCTGGAATACAGGTACGGCGTGTGCGATTCGAACTCGCCCGCGCACGTGTCCACGCGCAGGAAGGACGCGACGACGTTCTTGCCGTGGCGATCCTCGCGGACGTCCTTCTCCGTGCGCCGCAGCAGCGTCGCCAGTTCGGCGTCCGTCATGCCCTCGCGCTTGTAGCGCAGCCAGTCGTGCGCGCTCACGTTCTGGTTCGTGTGCGCCAGCACGCGCGCGCCGACCTCCGCCTCCATCTTGGCCATCAGCGTAAACTGCTGGAGGAACCACGGATCGATGCGCGACAGGTCAAAAATCTCCTGCAGGCTGCGGCCATTGCGCACCGCCGCCAGCACCGCGTAGATCCGCTGCGGCGTGGGCGTGCTCAGGTCCGTGTCCAGCCACTTCTTGTCCACCGGCGGCAGCTTGGCCTCCAGGGACGCCAGGCCCTTGCGCATCGCCTCGCGGAACGTGCGGCCGATCGCCATCACTTCGCCAACCGACTTCATCTGCGGGCCAAGGCTGTCCTTGGCGCCCGGGAACTTGGCGAAATCAAAGCGCGGAATCTTCACGACCACGTAGTCGATCGACGGTTCAAAGCACGCCGGCGTCGTCTGGGTGATGTCGTTGGAAATCTGATCCAGCGTGTAGCCCAGCGCGAGCTTCGCGGCGATCTTGGCGATCGGAAAGCCCGTGGCCTTGGACGCCAGCGCTGAACTCCGGCTGACGCGCGGATTCATCTCAATGATCGCCAGCTGGCCATCGACCGGATTGACCGCGAACTGGATGTTCGACCCGCCCGTCTCCACGCCCACTTTGCGGATGATCAGGAGCGCGGCGTTGCGCATGATCTGGTATTCGCGATCGGTCAGCGTCTGCGCCGGCGCCACGGTGATCGAGTCGCCCGTGTGGACGCCCATCGGATCGAGGTTCTCAATCGAGCAAATGATGACCACGTTGTCGGCGCGGTCGCGCATCACTTCCAGTTCATATTCTTTCCAGCCGGCGATCGACTGTTCCACGAGGATCTGGTTCGTCGGACTCTCGTCCAAGCCTTTGGCGATGGCCGCGCGGAACTCGTCGACGGTGTACGCCATGCCGCCGCCGGTGCCGCCCAGCGTGAACGACGGCCGGATGATCGCCGGCAAGCCGACGCGTTCCAGCGCTTCGCCCACCTGATCCATCGTCGTCACGATGATGGAGCGCGGCGTCATGAGGCCGATTTCCGCCATCGCGTGGGCAAAACGCTGGCGATCTTCCGCCAACTCAATCGCATCCACGCTCGCGCCAATCAGCTTGCAGCCGTAGCGCGCCAACACGCCGGCCTTGTGCAGCGCCAGACCGAGATTCAAGCCTGTCTGGCCACCGACGGTCGGCAGCACGCTGTCCGGGCGCTCCTTGGCGATGATGTCCGTCAGGGCCTCGACCGTCAGCGGCTCGATGTACGTCCGATCCGCCACGGACGGATCGGTCATGATCGTCGCCGGATTGGAGTTGACGAGGATGACCGTCGCGCCTTCTGAACGCAGCGCGCGGCAGGCCTGGGTGCCCGAGTAGTCAAACTCGCAGGCCTGACCGATGACGATCGGCCCGGAGCCAATGACCAGAATCTTGCGTCCGTGACCTTTCATGACTTGGTTCCTGGGCTAAGGGGACGCTCCATCAACTCAGCAAAACGCTTGAACAAGTGGTGACTGTCGTGCGGGCCTGGCGATGCTTCCGGGTGGAATTGCACGGAGAACGCCGGGAAGCGCTTGTGGCGCAGCCCTTCGACCGTGTCGTCGTTCAGGTTGGTGTGCGTGACGACCACTTCGCGGCCGTTGAGCGACGACGCAGCGACGGCGAAACCGTGATTCTGCGCGGTGATTTCCACGCGGCCGGTGTCGAGATCGCGCACCGGATGGTTGCCGCCGCGGTGGCCAAAGCCCAATTTGTAGGTCTTGCCGCCGCACGCGATCCCAAGCAACTGGTGGCCGAGGCAGATGCCAAAGATGGGCACTTTGCCGAGCAGGTAGCGAATGGTGTCGACTGCGTACGTCACCGGCTCCGGATCGCCCGGACCGTTGGACAACAGCACGCCATCGGGCTGCAGCGCCATGATTTCCAGCGCAGTCGTCGTTGCCGGCACCACCGTCACGCGACAACCGAGCGCCACCAGCTGATGCACGATGTTCAGCTTGATGCCGAAGTCCATCGCCACCACATGCTTGCGGGCGTTGGCGGGTCCAAGGGTCCACGGCTGCTTGCACGTCACGCGGCTCGCGAGGTCGAGTCCCGCCATCGACGGATGCACCTGCGCCTCACGCGCCAACAGGGCGACGCGCGGATCCTCGATGTCACCCGGCCGCTGCTCGTCCAGGCGCACGCGACCGGCGATCGGCAGATCGTCGCCATCGGGAAACGCGCGGATCACGCCGCGGAGCGCGCCCACGTCGCGAATCAACAGCACCAACCGCCGCGTGTCGACGCCGCACAGCGCCGGAACGTTGGCCAGCGCGAGGTAGTCGCCCAGCGAGCGATCGGAGCGCCAGTTCGACGGCACCGGATGGTAGTCGCGGCAGATGAGACCCGCCGCGCGCAGCCCGGAAGACTCGGAATCTTCCGGATTGACGCCATAGTTGCCGATGTGCGGATACGTCAGCGTGACGATCTGCCCTTCGTAGCTCGGATCCGTCAGGATTTCCTGATAACCGGTCAACGAAGTGTTGAAGACCACTTCACCCGCGCCATGCGTTCCCGATCCGGCGAATTCTCCGCCGAATCGTTTGCCGCGGAAGAAATGGCCGTCCTCAAGTACCAGGATGCCGTCCATCGCGACTCCAATCCCCCGTCATTGGGCGGGGCGGGCGGACGGTAGGGGAGCGCCGCCGCAGGGTCAAGGGCTTTGGAGTGAACGTTTGGTGAACCCGCGAAGAGCGTGGTACAAGTTGGCCCCCCCGTCTGTCAGGCCCGGCAAAACCCATGCTCAGCACCTCTCCCTCCACCGTCCTCGTCACTGGCGCCGCTGGCTACATCGGCACAACGTTGTTGCGTCGTCTGCTTGCGGACGGCGCGCGCGTGATCGCGCTGGACAGTTTGGAGCGCGGTCACGCCGAACAAATGCCCCGCGAAGTGCCGCTCATCGTGGGCGACGTGCGCGATCCGGACGCGGTGCGCCAAGCGCTGCGCCTGTTTGATCGGCCGCCGGACGCGTGCATCCACCTGGCCGGGCTGATTCAGGTCGGTGAATCCACGCTGTTTCCGCAGCTGTACCGCGACGTCAACGCCGTGGGCACGCAGGTCGTCGCGGATCTGTGCCTGGAAGCGGGCGTGCCGGCGCTGGTGATGGCGTCGTCCGCGGCGGTGCTGCGGCCGCTCAAGGGCGTAGGCGAGCGGCTGGACGAAGACGCCCCCGTTGGACCGGAGAGCCCGTATGGCTCCAGCAAGCTCAGCGGCGAATACACGTTGCGCGCCGCCGCCGATCTCGGCCGGATGGCGACGGTCGCGCTGCGGCTGTTCAACGTCGCCGGTGCGGCCTACGGGCTGGCCGAGCGGCACGACCCCGAGACGCACCTCATTCCGCTCGCCCTGCGCGCGGCGGCCGGTGAACTGCCGCCATTGCACGTTTTTGGCGACGATTTCCCGACCCCCGATGGCACCTGCCTGCGCGACTACGTGCACGTGCGCGACGTCGTCGAGGCGTTCGTGCGATCCGCGCGGCTGGCGATGCAGCAGGCCGTAAGCGGCGAAGCGGAATTTCAAGTGCTGCACGTCGGCACAGGCCATGGCCGCAGCGTCAAGGAAGTGATCGACGCGTGCGAACTCGTGCTGGGCAAGCCCGTGCCGCGGCAGGTCCACGGACGGCGTCCGGGCGACGTGGCGGCGCTTGTCGCCGATCCGACGCGGCTCGCGACGGTGCTGGACATCCATCCTGACGCCGATCTGCACCGGATGGTGCGCGATGCGGCCGAAACACTCGGGCTGCTCGACGCCTGACGGCGGCTACCACGGCAAGCGCGGCGGTGCCGCCAAAATCCAGCGCGCCCGCGACTCCACATACGGCGTGCGCGGCGTCCACTTGCGCGGCGAGGGCAGCAACGCCAGCAGGTGCGCCGACTCCGCGGGCTTCAGCTTGTCCGCCGGCTTGTGGTACCAGTATTGCGCGCCCGCCTGCACGCCAAACGTCATCGGCCCCATCTCGGCGATGTTGACGTAGACCTCCAGAATCCGCCGCTTGGGCACCATCATCTCCAGCCAAATCGTGTACCAGGCCTCCAGGCCCTTGCGCACCCACGACCGGTGCTGCCAGAGGAAGACGTTGCGCGCGACTTGCTGGGAGATCGTGCTGCCGCCGATGAGCTTGCCCGATTCGTGGCCGTTGTACGCGCGCCAGGCGCGGCGGATCGCCGGCATGTCAAAGCCGTTGTGGGTAAAGAACTTGCGGTCTTCGCTGGCGATCGCGGACGTCAGCACGGACCGCGGCATTTCACCCAGCGCCATGAACCGATACGCGGGCATGCGCCATTCCCCGGTCGCCCAGGCGGTCTCGACGGCGCGCGCCAACATCGTCTCCGTAAACGGCGGGTCCACGATGTTGAGCAGCGCGCACTGACAAGCGGGCACGCCGCATGCCAGCCCGGCAAACACGAGCAGGCGAACCCACCAGCGGCTGAGCATGGGACGTTTGCGGGCAAAGACTTGCGGCGGATCCACCAGCACGTTGTGTCACCGCACCTGTTGGCGCAGGACGGCCTGCAGAACCCGGCGCGCGCGCTGGCCAGTAGCCGCTTCCTCCGGCTTTTGGAGCGCGACGGCAGCAATCACCCGCGCCTGCTCCAGATCGCCGCGCGCCAGCAAAAACTCGGCGTAGCGGACCAGCGGGAGGGAAATGCCGGCATCCGGATCGCGCGGTCCCGCAGCAACTGACGCCAGCGCGCGGAGTTGCGCTTCCAGGGCACCCGGCGCGTCCCCCAACGCCCAGCGCAGGCTCGCGACCGTATCGAGCGTCGCGTACGCCGCATCGCCGCCCGTCTGGAGCGCTGCCTGCGACGCCAACTGCAGGGACGTTTCCCGCGGCGCACCGGCGAGAAACTGCGAATACGCGAGGTTGTTGCGCTCACTCCGCGCTCCGGGATCGCGCTGCCACACGCGTTCTTCAAGCGCGACGCCAAGCTCGCCCAGGCCAAGCGCCGCCAGTTCGTCCAGCTGGATGACGATGATGGATTCCCGCTCCGGCTGCGGGAGGCTGTCCAGCCAACGCCGAAGCGCCGCGCGCAGTTGGTTCAGCTCCTGGGGCGAGAGCGCCCAGATGCGGCCCGCCGCCGCTGCCAGAAACTGCCCCTGTGTCTGGTGCTGCGCGCCGGCCAATCGCTGCAGAAAGTCGTTGCTTTCCGTCTTGTCGGCCGCCATGGCGAGGCCAGCGGCGAGATCGGCGAGTTCATCGGCGCGCAGGGCATCCGGCGATCGGCCGCGCAGGCAACCGGCCAACGTGCCAGCGCGCTCCAACCACAGGCGCGGACAGGCTTGCATGCCCGCGGGGGCGCCCATCGCCGCCGCCTGACGCAGCGCGGTCTGCGCCAAGTCACGCTCGGCAAAGTCCTCAGCGACTTCCAGGAGTTCCTGCCAGACGCGCCACGGCTCGGCATCCAACTTGGCCCGCGCGCGGGTCCAACGCAACGCCAACGCCGGATCCGCCGCGACCGCCAGCGGCAGCAGCGCGCGCGCCGTTTCGTCGTTGAGCTCGGCCGGACTCCGCTTCAAGTGCGCCAACGCTTCCAGCCGGAAAGCCCGGGCCTGCGCGAGCACCGTCGGCGGTTCGCGATCGGTCGGCGACGCCGAATCAGCCAACTGCAGCGGCAGGACGCCAGGCTCCGCTTCGTGCAACGACCGCGCGAGGAGGGTCGCCGCCTTGACGCGACCGGCCCGCAGCAGGCCAAGCACCGCTTCATCCGCCGTGTCCAGCGAAGCGCGCTGACCGCGAATCGCCCGGAGCCACTGCGCGGCCAGCACGCCATCGTCCGCCAGCCCCAGCGCCACGAGCGCCCGCCGCTTTTGCACCACGGCATTGGCGTGCAATCCGACCGGCGCGGCTTCTGCTGGCATCGGCAGCGCTGCCAGCGCCAAGGGCAGTTGCCCCTGCCGCACAAGGTCCTGCGCCACCGCCGACTGCGTATCCAGTCCGCGACCGCGCGCGAGCCACTGCTGCAGGCGCGGCAGCGGATCGCCCTGCGCCACCGCGCTGATCGCCGTCGCAGCCACGGCCTTGATCGCATCCGCCATTTGGCCGTCACCCACACTGAGCGGCGCCTGACCAAGCGCGGCAATCGCCTCGTCAACTCGGCCGCGCGACGACCACTGTAGCGCCAGCTCCATGCGCAACGCCGGCAGCGCCGGGGCCAGCGCCCGCAGCGCCGCGCGCACATTCGGCGCATCGGCAACCGGCTGGGGCGTCGCGGGCATTTCCTGAACCGGAGCGCCCGGCCCCGTCATCAGCGCGGCCTTCAATTGGCCCGGCACCGCGCCCCGGTCCGGCGGATTCGCCGTCTGGCTCGACACAACCGCCGCTGAAAACGCGAGGAACCAAGGCTCCGTCCGCAGCGCCTCCCCCTGCTCCAGCAGCCACGTCAGCAGGTACGGCCCGCCGCCGTCGCGCAGCATTCGCTCGCACGGCCGCTGCCAATCCGCTTCCTTCAGCTCTGTGAGCGTCTGCGCCGCGTCGCGCAACTCCGCCAGCGCCGCCGGCACGTCGCCGCGCAGCAGGTGGACGTGGAACAGCCGCGACCGCAGCGTCGAGGAATCCGGCGCCATCACCAGCAAATCGTGCAGCCACGCCGCGAGCGCCGTGTATTCGTGCGACTCGGTCAGACCCGCCATCACGCACTGGAGTTCCAGCGCGACCTCGTCGCCATCGCCTTCCCGCGTCTGCGCAACGCCCATGCGCAGGTAATCGCGCAGCCGCGTATCCAGCAGCGCCGCCGCCATCGACTTGCGCCACAGCTCCATCGCCTTGTCGTGATGGCCGGCGTCGTGCTCAAAAGTCGCGAGCATGCACGTCCGCAACGGGTGATCGCCCGGATTGGCCACCGTCGCCACCGCGCGCGCCGGGTCAGACAGGCCCGCCCGCGCCAATTCAACCGCCGCCTCCATCGCCGCGCGCTGGCTGTCCAGCGCCCGCCCCACGTAGAACCGCGTCAGGGCGATCGCTTCGTCGTCCGACGTCGGATCCCGCCGCTCCGCCAACGCCAAGCGCAGGGTCAGCGGCCGATCCTGCGGCGCGCCCGTTGGATCCGGGGACGACAGCACGTCTTCCGCAACCTCGCGCGCCGTCCGCCGATCGCCCACCGCCAGCAGCCACTGCGGCACTTGCGCGGACTGCGCCGATCGCTTGGCGCGCAGCCGCCGCACGCCCGCTTCCACGGCATCGCGCAGGCCCAGCCGCGCCGCCAAACTCATCCGCACGCGTTCAGTATCGCGATCCGCATCGGGAATCGTCGCCAGCGCGTCGTAAATCAGCCGCGATTGGCCGGTCTTTGCTGCGAGCGCCAGCAGTTGGTCCAGCAGCTCCGGCCCCGGACCGGCGCGGAACATCGCCAGCAGGTCTTCGGCCACGTCGGTCGTCTGTCCGAGGCGCAGCGTGTTCGCGATGAGCCGGTAACGCGGCAGCGGATTGTCCGGCTCGATGGTCACGGCGCCGTGCCAGAAGCCGCTCGCCGCTTGCAGTTCGCCAAAATCCTCCAGCATTTCCGCGGCGCGCTGGTGCAACAGGCTCGTGCGGCCGCGCATCGCCAACGTCGCGCGGTTCAGCACTTCCCTCGCCTCCGCGACGCGCCCCAAGTGCAACAGGGATTTCGCCCACTGGCTCAACGCATCGGGCGCCATCGGGCGAATTTTCTCCAGGCTCTCAAACGTCGCCGCTGCGCGATCGTGAAAACCGAAATTGCCCAACTCGCGCGCCAACCCTTCGATGCGATTGGGATCCGGCTGCGGCAGTTTGCTCGCCTGTACAACGAGTTCCAGCCAGTCCAGCCGCCCTTGCCGCCGGGCGCAATCCAAGCCGCGCTGCACGCCGGTCCGCCAGGTGTAGAGGTCGTCGCGCTCGCCCAGCAGGCGCGGCACGGCCAGCAGCACGACCTCGCACAGCCCGTGCTCCCACGCCAAATCCACCGCCGGGCGGACCTGCCGCGGCGGCAAATCCGTCCGCTGCACAAGCACTTTCAGCCGCGCTTCCGCATCGTCCATCCGGTCCAGCGCCATCAGCGCGTTGACTTCAGCAATCGTCCACGGCAGCTCCTGCGCCGGTTCAAGCGGCGTGCGCTTGGCCAGCAGCTCCAGGGTCAGATCCGCCGCACCGCCCGCCGTCAGCGTCGTGACAAGCGGGATCGTCAGGTCCGGCGCCTGGCCATTCAGCAGCGCGCGCTCCGCCCAGGTGCGGCCCAAGAAGGCAAACGGCCCGCGAATCAGGCTGTTGACCACCTTCCACGCGGCGACTGGCGCATTGGCGTCCTGCACGCCGCTGTCCCGCAGCCAGTGCGCGAGCACCGGACTCGGCTTGCCGGACAGTTCATTCAGGACGCGATCGTCCGCAAGCGGCTGCCCGGCAGCCACCGCCTGGGCGCGCGCCTTCGCATCCAGCGCGGCAAAGACGCCCACGTCGTCGTCGCGCACCGCCCGCAAGGCCAATTCGCGCAGCATCCAGGGCGCCGCCACCTGCCCATCGGCAAAGATCCGCAGCGTCGCGACGAACGCATCGCTCCAGCGCGGCTGCAGGTTCTCCAGTTGCCGGGCCAGCTGTTCGCGGGCGCGCGCCGCCGGGGGCTGCCATTCGTCCGAGAGCGGCGAAGGCGGCGGCACGTCGCGCGTCAACGTTCGGGCATATTCCGTCACCCGCGCGGTCAGTTCGCGCGCCGGCAACTTCAGCGGCAGGTTGGTCGCGTCCAGTGCCCGCGTCCGCGCGGCCGTCGACTGGCCAATACCCGGCTGGTTCGCCGCGTCCAACAGCGCCGCCTCCGCTGAGTCACCGGTCTTGCGCAGCAACTGCGCAGAGATCAGCGACAGTTCCGACCGATCCGCGGCCTTCTGCACCGCCTGGGCCCGCAGCGCCGCCGCTGCCGCCAGCTGCCCGGTTTGCCGCAGCGTTTCCGCCTGCAACAACTGCGTCCACGCGTCATCCTGGGGCAGCGCCGCGAGCAGCGGCTGCGCGAGCGCCGGCTTCTTGACGCCCAACAGGGCCCGTGCCAGCACCAATTGGCCGCGCGGCGTCTGGAAATGCTGCGCGGGGGAAGCCACGAGGTTCTGCAGGCCATCCGCGTCATCGGCGCGCAGCAGCGCCATCGGCAGTTGTAGCCACACGCCTTCGTCCGCGTCCGGACGCTGCGCCGCGAGTTGCACGAGCCGCGCGGCGGTAAAGCGGTCGACCGGGTCCGTTTGCGCCAACTGCAGCAGCTGCGCGGCGGGGAACGGGTGCGCCGCGACCACCTGCAGCCACGCGTTGCGCGCTTCCGGCGTCGGCACCTTGCGATCGGGCAGGAGCCACGCGGCCCACAGCGTCAGGTCGTTGGGCTGCCGCAGGCGGGCGGTGTCCAGCAGGAGGCGGGCATCCGTCAGGAGCCCGGCTTCAGCCACGCGTTCCGCCAGCGCGATGAGCCACTCAGCGCGGTTGCCCTGCGGCGCGCCGTCAAAGGCCAGCGTCGGCAATTCCGGCGGATGCCAGCCCAGGAGGACCGCGGCGTGCAATTGGCAGGTCACGCCATCGCGGCAGCCATCCCGGCGCAGCGGCTCCAGCACGTGCCAAGCCGCCGACCAAGCCTTGCGCCCCGCATGCCAGCGCGCGTGCTCCAGCACCAGGCGCGCGTCTCCCGCCACGTCCATGTGCAGGCGCGCGAGCCACAGATTCTCCTGCGCCGCCGCCTCCGGGCGCCCAAGCTGCCACAGCGCCCGCACTTCCGCCGCCTGCAACTGCGGCGCGTGTTGGCCCGGCACACGGCTGGCAAGCGCGCGCATCGCATCGAACTGGCCCTGCCGTTCCAGCGGCGCCATCTGGTCCAGCGCCTGCTGCGTCGTCAGCGGGAATTGCGGCGTGGCGGGCGCAAGCTGGGCGCTACCGCACGCGGTCAGCGTCAGCCAGAGCAGCCATGTGGCGCGCGCACGTTTCACCTGCTCTCCAACCCGTCGCGACAGCCGCGCATTCCTTGTGCGGTTCACCGCAGACGTTGTCAATCAATCAGCGTGGTTCACGTACGTCCAGGGCTCGCCGCGAAAGTTTGTGATGTGCAGCAGGTCCCGGTCAAGCTGCTCCACGTAGGCCGGCCACAGCGGAATCTTGCCGCCGCCTTCCAGATCAATCACGTACTTGGGCACCGCCATGCCGGACGTGTGGCCGATCAATTGCCGCATCAGCTCCAGGCCTTCGTCGACCGACGTGCGCAGGTGCGCCGAGCCGCGAATCGGGTCGCAGTGAAACAGGTAGTAGGGCCGGACGCGCGAGGAAAGCAGCGCGTAGAGCGTCTCCTGCAGGACCGGCATCGCGTCGTTGACGCCGCGGAGCAGCACCGTTTGCCCGCCCAGCGAGATGCCGCCGTCGGCCAGCCGCGCCAGGGCTTCCCGCACCGGGTCCGCCAGCTCAGCAAAGTGATTGCAGTGCACGTTCACGAACAGCGGAATCCGCCGCGGGCGCAGCGCGTGCACAAGCTCGGCGTCGATGCGCTGCGGCAGAAAGATCGGCACGCGCGTGCCCAGCCGGATGAAGCGGAGATGCGGAATCGCCGCCAGCCGGTCCAGAATCGCCGCGAGCTTCGGCGTCGACAGCAGCAGCGGATCGCCGCCGGAGATCAGCACGTCGCGAATCGTCGGCGTCTGCGCGATGTAGGCGATGCCAGCGTCCAACTGCGCGGAACCAAGCGAATCGGAACCGGAAGCAACCCAGCGCGCGCGGGTGCAATACCGGCAGTACGCCGCGCAGGTATCCGTGACGAGAAAGAGCACGCGATCCGGATACTTGTGAACGATGCCCGGTGCCTTGCGGTGCGGATCCTCGCCGAGCGGGTCGGCGCGTTCAAAAGTCCGCACCGTCGCTTCAGCGACGTCAGGCAGCACCTGGCGGGTCAGCGGGCAAGTTGGATCAAACGGCCGGCAAAGCGAGGCGAAGAACGGCGTGATCGCCACCTCAAAGCCGCTGCCCGCCTCAAGAAAGGCCCGCAATTCCTGGGAGATGACAAAGCGTTGGGCGAGTTCGTCGGCGGTGCGCAGTCGGTGGCGCAGTTGCCAACGCCAATCCCGCCAATCCGCCGCGGGCACATCGCGCCACGGGCTATCCGCCGGGGCAGCGAGGGCTGCCGACAGAGGCGGAACAACAGGGTGAACCGGCGTCGGCGCGCGCTCGCTCATCTGGATAAAATGGTGCCCCGTAGGAGAATTGAACTCCTGTTTCAGCCTTGAGAGGGCCGCGTCCTGACCGCTAGACGAACGGGGCGGTTTGGGAAACCAGGGACAAACGACCTTTTGGTAAAGAGCGCTTGCGGTTACCAGGACTTGGTTCGGGGACTAGGATTCGAACCTAGATGAGCAGATTCAGAGTCTGCGGTCCTGCCATTAGACGATCCCCGAAACGTTTGGGAATACCCCAAAACTTCTGCTGACTTGGGGGCAGCGAACTGCCATTCCTTCGTCAACGTGTGTCAGGCTCTGAACCTGACGGAAGCTGCAGCGCACGGCTACAGCAGCGGGCGAGCAGTCTAGCTGCGTAACGCCGAGGCGTCAAGCCGCTGACGCGTTCAATCTGCCGGATGCGCCGTGAACCACGCGGTGAGGGCATCGCGCGCCAGCCCAGGCGCCTTGGCCTTCCAGTTCATGCCGTTGACTGCCAGAACTGCAATCGCGACGCGCGGTTGTTCAACGGGCGCCATGCCGACGAACCACGAAATGTGGCGAAAAACCGCGGGATCGTCGCCGTTCAGCGAGCCGGTCTTGCCGCCGATCTCAACATTGCGCAGCGCCTTGGTTCGCACGCCAAAGGCATGGCGTCCAGTACCTTGCACGACAGTCTCGCGCATCATGCGGCGCAGCGCCTTGGCCTGATCGGCGGGCAGCCACTGCCCCAGGGAAGTCGGCTCGCGCGCCACGCCCGGGAGCGCTGCGTCGCCATCGACGAGATACGGCCGCATCGCCACGCCGTCATTGGCAATCGCCGCCGCCAGCAGTGCGCCGTGGAGCGGGCTGAGCTTGGAGCCGATGAAGCCCGGCGCGGTCTTGGCACGCTCAAAGTCGGTCACGCCGTCGACCATCGGCGACGCGCCCATCAGCAGGTCCGCCGGCTGCGGGTGATTGAAACCGAGCCGCTCCGCCATCGCCACCAGCGCGCCGGGCTGCAGGTCGCGCAGGGCAAAACGGGCAAAGGCCGCATTCGTCGAGTGCGCGAGCGCTTCCGTGAGCGTCTGGCACTGCGTGTCGCGCGCGGATTCATGCACGTGGCTCGGGTCCAGACCGTGCAGCCCGCCGTGGTAGCAGGCGCGCAGGTCGGGCGTCTGCCCCGCATCCAGCAGCGCGGCGGCCGTAACGACCTTGAAGACGCTCGCCGCCGGGACCGTCGCGTCCGTGAGGCTGCCGATCTCGCCGACCGGATCGCCAGCTTCGCGGTGCTCGACGATCGCCTTGATGGCGCCCGTCGCTGGATCAAGGATCACGACAGCGGCGTACGCCACGTGCTGGCGATCCAACTCCGCCTGGATCGCCGCCTGGACGGGCGCGTCGATCGTCGTGTGCCACTTCTGCCCCTGCGGGCCGGGCAGCGTCTCAAAGCCATCGGGACCCGGAAGCATTTTCTGCAGGTCGATCGGCGTCAGCGCGGCCACTTCAATCGCCACGGGCTGCGGGCTGACCGGCTCCGCGGGACCGGCTGGCTGCACATTCGGCGCATCCGGCGTCGCGGCGTGACCGCGCGTGAGCCAGGCACCGCACGCGAGAAGGCAAAGAACACCGCACAAAACCAGAGGAATCAGGTCAGAGCGACGGGAACGGGACGAAAGCGGACGGGCCACGAATACCTCAGCGGTCACACACGAGACCTGCGCGCCGCTCTGCGCTACAGTGGGCGGCGGCCGGAGGAGCGTAGCCAAGCTCAGCCGGGGCGCAAGAAAACGCACTGGAGGAGCGAACCGATGACGCAACCGCACGATGATGTCCGTACAGCCCGCTTCCGCGCGATGACCGACGACGATCCGGAGAACGAGCTCGCGTGGTTCTCCTTGGGCCAAGCGCTGTTCGACGTGGGACGCTTCACGGATGCCCTGCCCGCCTTCAGTCAGGCCGCCCTGCTGCAGGACGATTTGATGATGGCCCACCTGCGCCAAGCGCAGTGTCTGTGCGAGCTCGGACGACACGCTGAGGCCAAGGCATTTGCCCTGAAGACTCGGGCGCTTGCGATCGCCCAGAACCACGAGGGACCGCGCGAAGATGCCGATGAGCTGCTGGAGGAAATCGAGGACGCGCTGGACTGACGACGCAACAATCGTCCGTCACGAGGTTGACACGAGCGCCAGACCCGCCTAGTGTGTTTTTTGCGGGGTGGAGCAGCCCGGTAGCTCGTCGGGCTCATAACCCGAAGGTCCCAGGTTCAAATCCTGGCCCCGCGACCTGAAGAAGTACGCGCACTTGGCCTCACAACCAAGTGCGCGTTTTTCGTTTTTGTTCCCACGTTGTTCCCAGAGCGTCCCTTGCCGCTGGGAACACGTGGCCAACTGCCGTCGCGGGACTGGCTCGGCGAGTGCGATGTCGACTTCGACGCGAATCTGCCGCAGGTCCGTAACCACCCGCTGACCGCCGCACTGACCGCCTCGCCGGTCTGACCGACACTTCGTCCCGGAGGTGTCCCCATGCTCGAGCTCAGCCCAATCCCCGACTTCAAACCGCGCAAATCCACCCGCCGCGACCCGTGGACCGAGGACGAAGCCCGCGCCGTCCTCTCCGCCGCCAGCCGCAGCGGCCTTTCCCTCGCCGCCTTCGCGCGCCGCCACGGCCTGCTGG